>JABABQ010000068.1 GCA_014238155.1 Rhizobiaceae bacterium | reverse complement strand
TGCGTATTTTGAAGAAAGACAAGATAGCTATACTGATACCAATGGCATTTACATACCGTCTCAGACCATATCGCTCGGTGAGATCCGGTTCGGCCCTTCAATTAAGTGGCAACACAAATTGGAAGGGGGAATGACCATTCAACCCAATTTAGGCCTGTCTGGTGTCTTCAACTTCAATACAACTGACGATGATGAAAGCCGCGGCTTTGCGATTGGAGACAACCAACTGAGTGCCCGACTTGATTTAGGCATAGGAATGCAAGGACCCTCAGGTTCTACATTTAAGTTCTCCGGATTCTATGGCGGTATAGGGGTAGAAGATCACCAGATATATGGCGGTAACATTCAACTGAACATCCCGTTCACCTGGGACTGATGTTACCTTGATGATGGGAGTTCAGACTAACCAGGCGGGTTTGGTGTCCGTGCGCAGTCATTAAGCGGGAGGCTGTGCACGAAGGCCAACAATTTTCCGGTAATATGCAACACTGGAAGGCTATAACACGCCAGACTTGACATCCGGTGATTGCCCTCGCACCAACATTTGCGTGTTCTGCGCGTGGGGACCAAAGGGCAGGTTGCTACTGCACATTCCTTCGGCTCTGCAAGCCAACGACAAATATGAACCCATCAAGTAATGGACGTCTGCTCCAGAATATACGAAATATCCAAGAGCGTTTGAAGTCATGTCATCGCGTTGTTCATCCCAGGAAAAAAAAGACAAGGGGAATTGGCAGGACGGCTACCGACGCTGTCAAGCCGAAGCCAAGGTAGGAAAATTTCCTGCTCGCACCTGCGAAAAGGGCGAGGCCGCCGCCACCACCAAGAATCGTGTTTCCTGGCGTGTTCAATGCAATGCATAGCGTCAAGTACTTATTCGTTGTCATGAGCCAAAGGAAATTGGAGATGACCCCGCCGGATTTTCCGAATTTTCCGCTGCGGCATCTGAACTGAAGCAGTCGCTGCCTGGCGGCCAGGACCTTCAAATGTCGAGCTGAATATTCTGGCGGAAGAAGCCGGCCCGCGAAAAACGCCAAAAAAAGTGCTGAGAGCATCGCAACGTAGACGGCTCCAGCAACATCAGTTCCAAAAGCCACAAGCAAACAAAAGCCTATCTCGGCACCTGGCACGAAGGGAACCGCCGCGGCCAAGATGAAAATTATCAGCGCGACGGGAAGCGCCAGCTCGGCCAAACTATCAATGTCGGAAAATCCAATCCGCGTCGCCAACAGCTCGCCGATGGCGACAAATACAACAAGCGTGACAAGGATCAATCCGGATTTAACGAAGCGCATTTGAATAGTATTTTTGTTTGGCTGGACGTGCTTCTGCCCACGGGATTTGTAAAAAAGTGTTTTTTTAACTCCGCTGGCAAACATCTTCACACGCTGAAGAGCTCGGCGAATGTGTCGCTGAATTGATCCAGAGCAGTGTCTAGGCAAGGCTCTCCATGGGCGCTTAGAACGTGTTTGAATTCCAACTGCTTCAACCGTGAAAAGTCGTTCGGTTCCGGTTCTGTTACTCGTCGCCACCCTGGTCCAACATTAGCCGGACGCAAGAAACCGTGAGCCCGCATTTTTTCGGTCGCGATTGGATTAAAAAACCTGTCAGGGCCAACGAAATTTTGCAGACTGTCGCAGGCCACAAGCACTCCACCGTGCCGTTGGATCTGAAGAATTGCCTCAGGTTTGCTGGTGGTCTCATACGCGAATACAGACGACTGGAGGCACGGACCGGGTTCACCTTCGATGAGGGGGTCTGTAATCTTTTCACCGCGCTTCAAATCCATTTCGGGCATGGCCCAGAACGCGGCGGCGTATCGATCCAAATAAAATGCATCGTCGCGTCCATGCATCGCACCTAATCTGACGACGTTGCGCACTGTACCAAGAGCGTCAAGCGTCGCAAGCCCTTCATCGCCAAGGCGGACCGTGTTGATCAACGTGAGAACATCGCGATCCCGGACGATTGTCATGTTTCGGCTGAAGCTCATAGCTTCGGCGCCGTCTCCGACTAACATCTGCCCGGCGACAACAAAAATACTGGGGAGCACTTCAAGAATGTCTCCAGTCGGGAGTTGTGAAGGGAATTGGTTCATTTGCAGGGATCCTCTGGACTCTACCTGATGATGAGGTTCAAAGTGGTGCGGCCTCGACGGCAAAACGAGAGCAGTCAAACGCAACGCGGAACTTGAGGGGGGCCGCGATTTCAAGAGGGTCCCGATAGGCCCACGCCGCGTCAACCACGGCCACCCCGCCTTGGATGTGCAAAAGATCGAAGTAGGACGCGGTACCTTTGAGGTCGCAATAGGTCGTCTTCTCGTTGGGTCGCAACTCGGCGCAGATGTCCGTTAGGGGAAGATAGAGTGCCGGCTCAAGCACATTGCTGCCCACTTCAATCACGCGCAAAGCGTCGAAGGTCACCGCCAGCACCTGGTTTTCGAAATAAACACTAACTTGGCGTTGGACCGATTGCAGCCACATGAAATGCGTTGGCAAAGCGGGGTCGTGGATGCTGTCACCCGGGAGTTGTGCCATGAAGCTTGACACGGCCTAGGCGTTTCTTAAGCGCCTGGGGTCCTGACGAGTAGCCAGAACGGGGTCGAGACCACCGAATTCCAAGACCGACACCAAGGTTCTGATCAGGAAAGCAGGTCCGGTCCGTACAATTTGCACCAGGTAAGGCATGTAGGGTCTCCGTGTAAGCAGCCGAGGCCAGTGGTCGACCCCGGCTAGGTCGGGTCAGGCAGGTTGGGCCCGCAAGGGATTCTTGGCCGCACGCTTAAACACCTGCAAAGCAAACTCGGCGACGGCGAAGAGAACAACTGCGGGAACCATCACGCGAAGCGTCGATGGATCCGCCCCGTCAACAATGATCCCGAAGATACGAAGCACGATTGAGGCCAAGAAATACACTGCCGCGGGAGCCAGAAAAATAAAGTCCTTTTTTATGGCTCCTATGGCTGTCAAGATCCCCAGCGTCACGAATGTTGCCGCCATGAGTCGCACATTTGTCATCCCATATTCGCCGATGGACTCGAAACCGCGAGCTGATGCCGCACCGGCTGGATTGAAGATGTAGAATGCGCCGAAGGCAAACAGCAACAAGGCCAGCATCCCCGAAAGGATTTGAGCGATTTTTAGCATGAAATTATCTTTCAGTTAGAGTTTGACGGAACGGTCAAAATCAAGTTCAGACCCGCGTCAGCCAGTCCGCCAGGCCTTTCCCTATCTCGTCGGGATATTCTTCCTGAAGGAAGTGGCTGCCGGGGCCCAGGAAAACCGTTTCGAGGCTTTTCAGGTTCTTTTTCAGGTAGGCCGCTGTGTTCATGTTGATGATCGCGCCCGGGTCGACGTGAAACATCAATTTGGGAAAGGTCGTCGTGGGCAACCAGCTACTGTTGGCTTCAACCACAGCGTGGACATCGGATGGCTCACCAGCGATCGGGATTTCTCGGGGCCAGTCCAGCAGGATTTGGCGACTTGCCGGTGTTGGATAATACCGGTTGTATTCCCGCATCACATTTTCCGGCAAAGCACCGTTCGGGCTACCATGCCGCATGAACTGATCCAGAAACAGGTTCTGGTTGAGGATCATTTCCTCACCGACACCTGGCGTTTTGACGCCAGTAATAAAGTCTTTAAAGGGACCCAGTGCGTCGAAACTGGCAATCGGCATAAATGGCGGCGACATGGCCTCCATGAAACAGACACCTGAAATCCGCTCTGATCGGGTGCGCGAGTATTCCCATCCAAGGCAGGATCCCCAATCGTGTATCACGAGGATCGCATCCTTAAGGTCGAGCGCATCGAGGAAGGCAAACAAATAGTCGCGGGATTCCTTGTACGTCTCAGTCATGGCGGGTTTGTCGCTGTCTCCCATTCCCATCAGATCCGGGGCAATCGCGCGGTGGGTTCCAGACACATAGGGAATGATGTTGCGCCACAGGTAGGAGGACGCCGGATTTCCGTGAAGGAAGACTACCGGGCGGCCTTCGCCTATGTCCGTGTAGGCCATCTCCTGACCCAAAACTTCCATGCGGGATTTCGGCAGGACGCCGTCGGAGCCCGCCCAAGAAATCTTCGGGAAGCTTCCCATAACGGCTGCTGCCGTCGAGGAGAGAAGAAATGTTCTACGTCGCATGTTTGGTTTCCTTTCACATAACGCCGACACTTTATATTTTTGATTTCGCGCCAAATAGATGGAGATTTGCACCATCATGGTTCATAATCGATCCACAAAATCGGGAGTAAAGAATGCAGATTGCTGCGACAAATTGGGAACAGATGCCGTACTTTATTGCGGTGGCACGCTTTGGCAGCTTGCGCGGAGCGGCAGAGTCACTCGGCACCACGCATGCAAAAATAAGGCGCCATATCAATGCCTTGGAGGCCTCATACAGGATGCAACTCTTTCGACGTTCACGAAACGGGGTTGAACTAACAGAGGCCGGGAAACTGTTGCTGCCCGTGGCCACGGAAGCCGAGAGCCTGTTCCTGAGCGCCCAGCAAAAGCTGACGGGTCTGGACCGTCAGGAGGCCGGTTCAATTCGGTTTTCGTTGACTGGCACGATGGCCTACGAAGTCGTGTCACCGATTCTGCTGAAGTTCTTTGAACAATACCCGGGCATCGACATAGACGTCCTTGTTAGCGACAGGATGGAAGACATCAACCGCCTGGAATCGGATGTCTCACTTCGGGTAACATACGAGGTGACGGATGACGTAGTGGCGCGCAAACTTTACCCTCTTGCACTTGGCTACTATGCGAGTCCGGCCTACCTGGAACGCTACATGCCAGGTATTGGTCCGAAGGGGCAGGGATTGCACTTAATCGGCTGGGACCAGATTGACCGGAGTCCGGCCTGGTTAGCTCAAACCCCGTTCGCACTCGCCGAGGTTCGCCATGCGACGACTGACCACGTGCTTCAGTTGAACCTGGCACGAAGAGGGTTCGGCATCGTTCATACGATGCCTTTGCTTGCAGAGAACGACCTGGAACTGGTTCCCGTTCCTGGCAATGAGCTGGAATTGGACAGGAACCTTTGGATACTGCTTCACTCGGACTTACGAAGAACGACTCGGGTTCGAAAGTTCGTCGACTTTCTCACCAAAGAAATGTTGGTTCTAAAACCAGCGATTCAGGGGGCGGTTTTTGATCAGACTCAGGGGGGTATGCAGAACATATCATAAGCAAACTATGGCCGCCGAGATTTATGGTGGTCTTCGAAAGAACTGTGACTTTGTTGAGCCGCAATACAAGCACATCATTTATGATTGTTGGAAGCACAACTGCGGGTCATTTGTTGCCCATCGTAGCTATTGTTTTGTAAGCACTCGGCAAAGGGGCGGCTACAAGGGCCATAATTTTGATCAGATATTTTTGGCCGCTGGAATAGACCTGCTCGAGTTTTACCCAAGCAACCGCAGTCGGTCCATACATACAATCCGCGTATTGAAAGTCGGCGGAGTTACCCCGCTATCAGTCATGTGAAGTTGATAGCCACGCAGGTCTTCGCCCGTGGCAGTATCCGGCGGTCGTTTTAAAAAAATCTGCAAAATCCTTCAACGCACGAATGTGCGACTTCTGTGCTCTGTCACCCATGCCACGGATGCGCATATCTTCGATCATCCGCATTAGACTTGAAATCTTCTCTGACTTCGGCATTGCTCGCGGTCGACCCATGTAGAATGAATAAATGTGCCTACACTTCTTGTGCCTGTTCGCTTGTTAGCCACCCTAAATTGATGCCAATCAGGTCGGCTTTGCGTCGCTCGTCAAGCTAATTCTCGCTGGTAAAAGTGATGCGAACAAATTAGGAACAGATGCTAGACTGTGCCAGCGATCCAGATTAGAATCTTGCATGGCCTCCATTTCAAAACGAACCTGGAAAACCAGTAAGGGTGAACATAGATCCGCCTGGCTTCTCCATTTCGTGGACCGAAACGGCAAACAACATCGCGAGCAGTTTAAGTTAAAGCGAGATGCCGAAGAACGACGCGTGTTCATTGAAGGTGTACTGTCAGCTGGCCAGTTCATATCTGCAAACAATTCCAAATCGGTCTTAGATGCCGCACACTTGTTTTTGGCGGATTATCAAGCTTTGGTCGACAGCGTGAAACGAGAACGATCGACGTTGCGCGGATATGCACAACATGTGAACTTACATCTGGCTCCCTATCCGTTGTCAGGGAAATTGCTCTCAGAGTTTACTGGGCCTGACTGTTCAGACTTTGCTAGATATCTTGAAAGTAGTCTTTCGGATGCAATGGCGCGTCGTGTGTTTGGCACGTTTCGCAGAGTAATTGATTTTGGGGTTTCTCAAGGTTGGATTGCTGCAAATGTTGCAAAAAGCATAAAGATAAGAACGTCTGGAGCCAGGTCTATTGATAGCAAAATCAAGTTTCCATCTAAGAAGCAACTTCGAGCGCTTGTTGATGCTTCTGTAGAATTCGACGAAAAACACAAATGCCACGGGATGATCTGCATTCTAATGTTTTGCGGATTGCGAATTTCGGAACTAAGAGGTCTTCGCTGGCAGGACGTAGATTTAGAAAATGGCAGAATGAAAGTCAGGCAACGCGCAGATCGTTGGCAGCAGATTGGTGCGGTTAAGACAAGTAATGCGAAACGAGGGATACCAATGCCACTCACAACCATTTCGGCATTGAAAAAATGGCGAATTGCATCGCCGATAACCAAACTGGATTTGGTGTTTCCCAGTGGATCAGGAAACCCGGAGAACTATGCGAACATCTACAATCGTATTTGGCGCCCCTTAATGGAAGGTTCTGGTTTGATGAAAGTTGAAAAATGCGAATTCGGTGAGAAATCGCGCCCTATTTTTTCTCCTCATATGCTTCGACATGTCGCCTGCTCACTATGGATAGAACAAGGTGCGAAGGCCGACCGAGTAAAGAAGTGGGCCGGTCATGCCAATATCCACTTCACGTTTGATAGATATGGCCATCTTTGGGAAGATCATGCTTCGGACCAGGACATTGCTAGCCGGGTTGAAAAAAGCCTTGGTCTTTAAGATCTCCTTGAAGACCAAGGAAGGTACGAAGTTGCGTTTTTATGCGCAATTCATGTGCAACGGAATATCTGGAGAATTTGTAAGCAGTTGATATTTTTCATAAATTTTTGTGGACTTTTGGAAGGCCTAATTTGAGTTCGAATTGGTTCACCAGCAATATAATTTAATGATATCAATTTCTTAAAGTGGTGCCCGGGGGCGGAATCGAACCACCGACACGCGGATTTTCAGTTTGCTATTCGCCCGTTGTAATTAAAGGTTTTTTTATCACTCAAAACGCAAATGTATCAATTATGTATCACCAGTTTTAGTTTCTCAGCGATCTCAACACGCCTAACCTTGTCTGAATTGAGCAAGTGGCCATACACGCTAACGGAAAAGGCAGCCGAGTTGTGACCCATGGTCGACTGAAGCATTTTGAGGTCTGCACCCACCGCTATGAGGGCGCTGGCGTAGTAGTGCCTCAGGTCGTGGAATTTGAACCACTGGACCCCAGCGGCGTCTAAGACGACACGCCAGCAGCGATTTGTGATGTTGCCGTGGCTCTCAGGGTTTCCCCTGCCATTAGCGAAGACGAGGTCGTGGTCATGGGTTTTCAAATAGGCTTCGACTATCTCCATAACTTCGGCAGCAACTTGAATCACCCTATATCCAGAATGAGATTTTGGTTGACCTTTTATCCCCGTTTCGTCGACGCGCTGGTCAACTGTGATTGTGTTCGCAATGAAATCGAGGTTGCCGCGCGGGAGGCCTCGCAGTTCCGAAGCTCTCATCCCGGTGAAAATGGCGGTGTACATCAAAGGCCGATATCTCACCCATGCACGGCGCACTTTGGGGATATCTGATGCAGCCAGCTTGTCAGCGGCATTCAAAATCTTGGTGATGTCGTCTGCGTCGGGGATTTCGACTTTCTTTGGGTCGCGAGACGTTGTCTTCTTGATCTTCACACCTTCGGCAGGGTTGGTCTGCATAAATTCCTGGCGTCGACAGAATGCCAATACTGACTTGAAACTTCCGAATATCGCGTGAGCCGAGGGCCTGTTGTTTTCCGCGATTAGAGTTTCGGCGAATGCCCTCACAACCTTCGGCTTCAGATCGTTGAGGCGCAGGGTCCCGATGTGCGGGAGGAATTGGGTGACGTGGTTTTTGTAGCTTCGCAATGTATGAGGCTCAAGTGCGTCGTGCGTAAGAGATTGTGCCGCACAAGCTTCGAGCCAGAGACGAGCCGCCGTTCCCACCGTCATTTTGCCGCCATCTGCCATACCAGCGCGCTCATCAAGGCTCATCTCATTTCCATAGCGCAAGGCATCTAAACGGCGTGGGAACTGCTTGAAACGTCTTTTGCCTTTGGCATCTTTCCACGCCAAGCGATAAGCCGTCTTCTCGACTTCCTCTCCCTTTTTACCCGTTTTCCATGTTCGCTTTGTAATGGTCGACATGCTGGCTCTATAGCCGGGGAGGGGAGGGGATGTCGAGTGCGCTGGTTGCTCTGGGGGTTCATTTTAGGGGGTAAGCGAGGTTGACGCAGGTAAGCAATGTTTACTATTTTAGTAAGTAAAAACAGCGTGTTGACTCTGTTTTCGAGGTGTGCTGATTTCGCCTTCACATCAACCATTGGAGAAGACCATGAGCGACCATAAAGATGCACAACGCTGTATTCTGGGTAATAAATTGCAAGAGCTGGGAGCCGAAGAGGCATCACCAGCAAACACCGCCGCCATGTTGTTGGCGCTGGATGAGCTGAGAGCATTGTTGAAGGGCGCTGGGGATGAAAGCAAGTAGCATGGAGCCGTTGTCTATCACCCCCAGTGCTTATTGTGAGGTGGTTCGCCCGAAAAACCCCACAAAACTGATTTGAATAATGACGAGAGCGACAAGCTGGGGGCCTGCCGCCCTCTCAATCCGCTAGGCCGCTTCGCGCTGGCAGCTAGATAGTGGCTTGCAGAAAACAGCACCGTCATCACGACATTTGAAACCCAGCGCCTTGAACGCCTCAGAGAGTTCATCTTCGGAGTGATCGGCGGTCAGTTGTTTCTTGATCTTCTTCAGCGACAGGGCTTTGTTGTTATCAAATCGATGTGAGGTTTTTGCGTAATATTCGCTGAGATGAAAAACAAGATTGTCATCTGGTCGCCTGACTGGTTTGGCCGTTCTCTCCAACCCCTCATCTGTCTCGACAAGGCCCAGGTATTTCAAGGCAGCCATATACTGACCATTTTCGAAAGGCCCTCGGTATTTCAGATTGAACAACTCATGCCATGAATGTTTTTCGTTGCCGTCGACATCTTCGTGGTTCTCATCAAGCCACTCAACCAGCGCAATCCAATCGCGGACTTTGTCAGGCGTTGTGATCTTGTCGATGAGGGCGAAGTGGACATCTTCATCCATCCCACCCCGGCGCGAGCCAAGTGCGTTGATGTTGTAGGCGTCCAAGATGTGGCAGAGTTGTAGTCGTTGTTCTTCTTCTAATTCGTTGAGTGGTTCGGCCATGGGTTGGCCTTTCTGTAGTCCTATTCAAAGCATCCCTCCCACGGGTTGCGCTGTCCAGTTTTCGATTTGTTGCGCGCTGGGTCGGGTTAGTCATGGGCCAGCGAGCAACGGTTTTTATGCGGCAGCTTCTTTATTGGCTGCCTTTTCTTGTGCTGCACGATTGGCAGCCGCAAGGCGGTGTTGGGCTGTATCGAACTTCTCTCGATAGTCATCAGCCAAATAGGTGGGGTCGTTTTTGCTCACAACCATGAAGCGCTTGTTTGAACTTTTCGAAGCCTCGCGCAATCTCTCTTTCAAGAGCTTGTCGTTTTCGACCAACTCCTCAGGGATGCAGAATTCGTCAGCGCGCTGCGTCTCCAAGAGATTCCGGCGTTTGTCTGCTTCGACGAGATGGGGATTGTCGATTAAAATATTCGCTACATGATCGGCGATTTCATTGTCCAGCAAACAACCGCCATCATAGAGCATTGGACCGACACGCTCCCAGATTTGAGCCGTCAGGTCTTCACGCTGACTGACGGTCATCCTTCGATGCACAACAGCAAGTTCGACCTGCGCATTCACCAGTTCTTGGCTCAACCGATCAATAACAGATACCGATTGCACCCCGTTGACTGACTTGTTTTGCATTGTGAGTTTCGCCTTGAGCTGAGAATTCTCAGATGTCAGGCGAGCGATTTGTTCTTCGAGTGACGCCATTACGCAGCCTCCGCTTGTTCGAGAGTTGCCGAGATACAGTGCCTGATTACGGTGGCGATGCTCGTATCATTGTGCGTGGCGACTTTCCTGACTTCAGCGTGCAGGGCTGCCGGGATCACAAGCGAGGTGAGAATGGTATCTGGCTTTTTAGCCTTCTTCGGGATGGTCAGCATGGCTCAAGCCGCCTGCTTCTGAGCGTCTAAGCCAACGTCAATCAAATAACGCATTGCGACGGGGTAGGTCGTGCCACTTTCCTTCGAAAGCCTGACAATAGCCGCATCTGCGCTTTTCGTCAGGTTGATGTTGCGCTTGATTTTAAAGGGTTCTTTGGGGGTGAGTTTTTTCATTATTTTACCTCTTGACGGGTATGCAGCTTTTTTGCTATCATATATTGCGTTTAGTATACATTAACTTTTACCATTTGTCAAGTTATTTCTCCTTCATGGGCGATCTTTTACCGCGCGTCGAGGCTGCCCCTTGGAGGGTCAAAGAATTGACCAAACATCTTTTTTACTTGACAAATCGGAAAAAAGCGTCTACAATTCACCCCAGAAGCTCTTGATACAGTTGTGTCTTGAGTTTAGTGGGGCCACGACAACGGCTTTACGGGTGGACTGCCACAACACTTTGTCCACAACATGACGAACACTTCGTTCGTTAGTTAAAAATCGCCCCTCTTATAGCTAACCGCTGCAAATATTGGGTCGTAGTCGCCGGAGCGACTGGTGCGCAAGCGGAGCGTCGTGGGACTGCTGGGGCAGTCAAACTCCTTCCATATATTTGGTGTGATTTTTGTTTGCATTTGTTTGCGCGTGCTTTTTTGCGTGCGCCTTTGAGCGCGTCTTGAGTCGTCACACCCTCAGGCGCGCTCTTTTTTTAGGAGTACGACAAATGGCAAATGCCACAGACCCATCACCATTTTCAAGGCTGGCCCAAATGGCTGGTCGAAGAGAGCTGGTCGAGAAACCCGTCCCATCCATGGACCCTAAACCATCTTGGCTCGATAAGCTGCGCGCCGAGTCATCGGTGACGCCGGATGACGGTGACTTGCGATGACCCATCAAAATGATCTCATGGGGTTTTCGTATGATGAAGCAAAGCTCGGACTCACCACCATCTTCGGCGATGGTCCATATCGCTTACGCGTCGACGATGGCGACACCTTTCACACAAACCTGGAGTCTGCTCTCGACGCCATACGCGGGGCGGTGAGCAAACGTCAATCCATATACCTCAATGTGCAGGGCAAGGTGTTCACCACAAACCCAGCGCAAGAAGGCGACAACACTCAACAGCAAATCATCAAGTCTGATAAAATTGACGGTGGTGTCGAAGTGGCATGCGCGCCGGGTGTGTATGGCAATACCGTCGAACTGAAAATCATGGTCAACGTCGCTTATGAAGTGGAAGGGGCATGAGCACTTTCGATATCAATGCTGCCAAGTTTGCCCTGAAAACACTCTTCGGCACTGATGCCCCTCAGGTCCTCATTGATGGCGTGCCGAGGATGTTCTTCGACATCAACACCGCAATTTCGACAATCAAGGTTGCAGCCGAACAAGGCCGCTCACTCGAAATATTGACGCGGGGGACCGCCTTCGCCGTTGAAGACGCGCGGCACATTAACGTCAACCCAACTTGGGGCATCGGCAGAAATGGCGTTGTCGAGTTTCTGCATTTCTATGAACACCACGAAGGCGGGATGAAATCAGTGCCAATGCCGGGATGCGATGGGGTGGAAATCCTGTTCAAGCTGAGGGCCAATAACAATTACAAATTTGATATGGCGAAGGCCATGTCGAACGACTGACCACAACAATCATGTTGTACAACCGAAAGTAGAATACAATGAAACAAGATATAAAACTTCTCGAACTCATCTTGCCTGATCAACTATCGGGTAAAGTTACACTGACTTGCAAAGAGACCGGCGATCAAATCAAATCGCGCAAGAAGAAGCGCCTCACGAAGTTCGTCAAAACTCACGGCAATTACATCACCATCAAGCTGACGACCAGCTCAGGCGAGCGCTTGGCGTTTGCTTCTGCATTCCAAGATAGTGACGCGATGCCACCTACGCTGAAGACAGTGCATGAAGTCGGCATCTGGCTATTGAAGGAACCCGTGCCGAATAACGACCCATGGGTCACTGATATGCAAGGGCGAATGCAAGGTGAGGAAACTTTGCTCGGCGATTTCAAGTTTGAGAACGAAGACAAACCGAAGATTTATGACGGCGAAGAAATGTGGCTGGCTCCAATGACGTTCTCGGAATATCTCTATGAATTGGAGGGAGCGAAAAACAAACTAAGACTCGACGACCCTGATGAAATTCCTGAAGGGATTTACCCGCGCGCCTCTCACGTCAAAGACAAAGACGGTGTTTGGCGTCCGCTGGATACCTCCCGTGAGGCGATGGCCATTGCTTGGCAATTTGGTGGCAAGGTCTCCGTCATCGTGTCGCCACTTGCTCGTTTGAGCGTCAATTATACCTATGGCCGCCACTTCACAAACCGCATCACTGTTCTCGTCGCCGACAAGCCTCAGGGGAAAGCATACACCCTCGAAAACGGCAAGGCGGAGAAGTGTCCCAACCCACCAAACTCTCGCTACTTCTCAACGTTTCAAGTGTTGGTTGAAAACCTTGAGCAACACAAAGCTGTTGTCGAATTCATCTCGTCGAGATTGCGTAACTGCTCAATCATACGCGGCCATTGCATCGCGACCAACTGGGGCCGAGTGCGCCGGTTGAAAACTTCCCATGCAAAAGAGAATGGCAAGCTGGTGAAGCGCACCTTCGCAGACGCTCCCCTTGATTGGAGTTGCGGCGATATCGACGAACTGCCGAGACCTGAGGGCATGAGTTATGATGACCCGATGGAGTTGGCCGAATACGCGCGCGCTCATCTGCCGATTGAAGTTCACGACGCTCAAGTTTATTACAAACTCTCTTCGTCATCTGGCCTTGGCGGTACCGACAAAATCAAGATGCATCTCTATTGGTGGAACAAAGCCCCCATCAATTCAGATGAGTTGAAGGCTTGGGGCGTCTGTCATCGCGCTACGTTCGCCGATGAGAAATACGTGCCGGTACTCGATAAGGCGCTGGCTCAGACGGTTCAAATTCACTTCACGGCTCTCGCTGAATTGCGCAACGGCCTCGAAGACCCCTTCCCAGATAATCGAACTGGGATGCTCTCAGGCGAAGGCCCTGCTGACATGTTGCCAGCGTGTAGAGCTGAGTTGGATTTCGTCGCTCACCAGACGAAAGTTCGCGTTGCCAGAATTCGTGAGGAACGAGGTGAAAGTAACACGTGGACTGAAGCCGCCAGATCAATAGGTGGCGGTAGGAATGTCTTAGGCCTGTTTAACTACATCGTTGAGACCGACTTAGGTGTTTCCAAAAAGGGTAACGGGCGCGGCCTGTATGGTCCCGTTTGGAACTTAGTCGGCGTCCTATTTAAAGCTGGTACACCTGATGAAATCATCGTCGAGATGGTGGGTGATGCAGTGCGCGACAAAAACAAATCTGAGAACTGGCCGCGTGACTGGCGCGGTGATGTCGAGAAATACAGCTCGGCATTTTACATCAAGGGACTAATCAGAACAGCAAACCAAAACGCACAAGCATAAGTGTGAGAAAGTAAAATACTATGACTACAGCAATCGATAAATTGAAAAAGGCCAATCAGAAAAGCGCCGAACAGGCTGACGCCGTGAGCGTCGGTAGCGTCGGTGATCTGAATGACTTCAAAGACCTACTCAACGAGACGACTGGTGAAATCAACTTCTCAAACTTTCGACGCCTCTCGAAGGCAGTCAAGGCAATGCCCAAAGGAAAGAAACGGAAGAAGGCTATCAACTTGATCATCAAGCGAGGTGTCGCCGGTAAGGACGCTGAGAAGGTGAAAGCCGTCCTGAATAAGGAAGTTGATAAGAAAAAAACAGCACCTGAAAAAGCAGCACCTGAAGGTGCAACGCTTAAGCAAGAAGATCGACAAATCATGGAGAAGCTTCTCAAAAGTCGTGAGGGTCAACCTGATTGGCTGCGTTCTACAGCAGTCGATTACAAAGGCTACATTTGGTATGCAGTAAGAGGGAAAAAGAACATTGAATTTTTCATGTTGTCTGCTTCGTTTAAGGTGCCGGGATTGGTGCGCGATGAGAACAACGACAACTGGGCGCTTTTGATCCAGTTCAATGACAGAGACGGGCAAGCCGCCGAGTGCACGTTTTCATTGGGAGACATTCACGACCCTCGGAGTGGGGTTGTCTATTCACTCCTCAACATGGGGATGGAGATTGTGAACAAAGAAAAATTCATCTCCCTCTTGGAACTTATTAATACTGACTTGCGCCTTCGCTCACTCGATGCGGCGGGATGGTCACCTCACGGCGACTTCGTCTCGCCAACTGGCGAAGTGTTTTATGCCGAAGGTACCCCCGCGAGTGACCGCAACCTCATCCTGAAAGAAGGGCATGGCTACATTGATGGAAAACCTGCCGGGACGAAGGAAATGTCAGAAAGTATTCTCGCCTCAGTCCTGACGACTGGCAACCACCACATCACCCTCGCCATCTGCATGAATTTGGCAGGTCCGCTGATTGACCTTTTGAAGCGCGACAGTTTCATGATGTTGTTCTTCGGCAGGAGTTCATCTGGCAAGTCGACTGGTCAAATGCTCGGCGCTTCTATGTGGGCGACGTTGGAACCGGGTGGCGGGGTCTTCACAAACGCAAACAAGACAGAGAATTCAGCCATTGTAAAAGTTGCCAACACGTCGGCAACGGCTTGCAACTTCGACGAGATGGGGAACCACGACAAAGAACTCGCTCGCATGGCGTTCTCAGTGTCGAGTAATGAAGGGCGAAGCCGTCTCACCAGAAGTGGAGCCGAACAAAAAGGACTCCGTATTTGGCGAAATGGGATCACCGCTTCAGTCGAAAAAAGCCCACTCGTTGCCATCGCCAAATCTGGGGGCGAAAATGTTGCCGGTAGGGCGGTGAGGATGATTTCGGTAAATGTCTCATTGACGCGGGAGGAGCTGCCCCCTGCTACACTCGAACTCATCGGCAAAGCAAAACAAAATTATGGTCACGTAGGACCTGCATTCATCAAGGGCATGATCGCTGAGGGGTATTCAATTCAACCTGAAAGAGTTCAAAAGCTGATTGAAGAATGCCGAGATATCATCTTGGCGGGTGACGCCAATCCAGAGAGGAAGAGTGGTACTTTCAAACGTGCTGCCGAGAACCTGGGGGTGGCTATGGCTGCCGGTAAGCTCGCCGTTGAATTCGGCCTGTTTCCTGCTGACACGCGTCTTGATGAAGCTTTCACGACGTCATGGTTGAACTTCATCAATAGTCGTGAAGGCGCTGTTTTGGACGTAGGCAAGAGCACTGCTCATCAAGTCATCGACAACTACATGAAATGGAGTCACAAGCACATCGCCGATATCACAGCGGATGGGGCAGCAACTGAAGACCTACATCATGATTGCTGGGGGTACACTGAAGGCAGACAGGGGAACCTCCCCAACCTCTTGTTCATCCCTGTTACAACTTTCGACAACTTCTTTGAGGGCGGAACGCGTGAGGAAACTTTGATCGAACTCAATGACATGGGTGCGTTGGTCGTGCCTTCAGATGCCAGCCCACTTACGACACATAAAGGCATTCCCAAAGTGAATAGGGGTGCGCATCACTACCGCCTTGACCTCGACAATCTTCTAGGCGGTGAGAAAGAGAAGAAGTCCCGCGCCAACACGAAAAAGAAGAAGCCTAAGAGGTTCGTCAGCCAGCGTTCGACACCAGCGCACCCAGAACACGCCACAAGGCATTAAAAGCCCTCAGCGAGCCTCACCAGCGCATTTATGACCCGTCGATGACCTAACCGTCGTTTGCGGGTCTTTTTGTTTGTAGAGGTACCGGAGCTGACAGGGCGTCGACTTGACGGTTACGACGGTTGCGGCGGTCGAGATGAATGCGCAGATGATGAAAATGGATTCACCAGCTTCACCAGACCATTTTAGCGGATATTCTAGATGAAGTGTGTTTTTAGAATTTCCCGTCAGAAAAAAAAAGGGATTGAGCGTTTCACCAAAGCCATGGTGAAAGAAATAACCCTATAATAACAATAGGTTAGTAATTTAGCCGTTCAAAATGGTCTTTTTGTAATACTCCCTTTATTCAATGTTTTCAATGGCTTACAAGATATTTATCCCGATTCACCAGCCTTCACCAAAGCCATGGTGAAGCCTTGGTGAAGCTTTTTTCCTTTGTTTTCAATAAGATAACTCCTTTTCGCACTTTTTGCTTTCACCATAGAATCACCTTGCTTAAAGAACGCCTTTTCTCAATTATATCACATAGTTAGTATATAGTTATAGTCATTCTTTCACCATGATCACCAAGCCTCAGAATAGATAACTCCCGGCCCCCTTTTTTTACGTCTCATTCATTTAGGGGTTTATCTACTCCCAGCCATGGTGATCATGGTGAATCGGGGTTTTGGATTTTTAAGCCACTGAAATAAAAGGGTAATACCTTCACCAATTTCACCATGGCCTTGGTGAAGGATTTTTCGCATTATCCGACCTCATCAAGACCCTTTTTCATTTCGAGTGGTTTTTTTTCTATGACATCATCCTGAATGACCTCTCCCGGTGGCCCTCAGGCGAATGATTTGTCAAATGCTCGTCTGGTACGAAATGTGCCAAAATGGGACACTTTTTTACCTTAGGTTGCAACTGATTGCAATACAACTTGAAGCTGTATTATTTATGCCCCGTTTGTACGTAAATGCTCGAAAACCCCTAGTTTCCGGCGACCAGAGCAAAGCTGTTGCAAATATATCACACTTTAGCCCCGGCAGCCTTGTTTAGAGGCGAATGGCACGGATCAATACAATTTTAATTAATTGCCGACCCCGATATTAAGGAATGATTCACCATATCTCAAGTTCACGTTAACTATAGCTTCACAAACTGCTCTAGCAGGCGTGGAAACGGATGGGAGAAAATGCTACAATCTGGGCAAGAAATGGAGAACAGAAAATGGCTAAAGCTTACGGATATTGCAGGGTCTCGACTTCTAATCAGGTCGATAAAGGCAACTCGCTTCCTCACCAGCAAAAGCAGGTTCGGTTGATCTGTGAGCTTGAGGGTTATGAGCTGGGCCACATCTATACTGAAGAAGGCGTCTCGGCTTCGACCCCATTGAAGAAAAGGCCGCAAGGGCAACAGTTGCTTGATATCGTCGAAGAAGGCGACATCATCGTGACACTGAAGCTCGACAGGCTGTTTCGTGATATTGGCGATGCTGTTGCCACATTGAAGGCCTTGAAGAAGAAGGGCGTCATCCTTTACATCAAAGCACTGGGTGGCGATGTAACAAGTGACGGTGTCAGCAGCTTGGTGTTCAACCTTCTCAGTTCAGTTGCCGAGTTCGAGCGTGATCAGATCGCCGAGCGCGTGCGCACTATCAAACGTGAACAGGCGGCTGAAGGGCGCTATCTAGGCGGCACTATCCCCTTCGGCTATCAGATCGCCGAGCGAGCTGGCAAAGAGTACATTGAACGCGACCCTGTCATCATGAAGGCATTGACTGAGGTCAGGGGGCTGGGCGTTTCGAAGAGGGTGCAGTCGAACGTATTGAAATACCAGCATGGTATCGTTGTATCAGAGAACACGCTGTACAAATTTGAGAAGCGCCACCCTTCGCCACTCACCCCACCACCTACCACGCCACACCCAGCGCACCCAACACCCCACGTATGAGCGAACATATACCCCGCCTTTGGCTACAGCTTTGGGGTCTGGTGGGGGCTGGGGAAATGGGAGGTGGTTGGGGTATCCGATTCCAAATCCCAAACATCAACGACATATCTAAGCCCGGGGCCTCGGTCATTTTCTTGAAAGGGGGTACCCTTCTATGCATGCGATCATTTACAAATAGGAGGGGTCACCCCACCCACATCAACGCAATAACAAATCGCAATGCAGATCGCCATGACCCAGCGCCTCGACGAACATTGAATGAATATTCCGAACATCATCTCGCTCAATGATCAACAATATCTCGACAACATCGCGATACAAATTGACGGTTACGACGGTAGGCACATAGCCCCCACCCGGCAGCCCACGCCTCGATAAGATCGCGACTCCCAGGATTGATAGGGACATGGTCGCCAGCACAAATGATCAATCAATATCACTCAATCATCTCGACATAATTGCCAAATAAAAAGTCCTCAGGGACCCAATCGGTAGCATTACCAAGAGAGAGATATCGGTGCTAGTCCCTGCGAGACGCATGATCAAAAAACTGGTTAAAATTGTACGTAATTGTCACCGAGTTCGGCAACCTGAATAATTAACGTTACCCGCCTCGGTACATTGAAACGCAACCGTCGCACCCTCCAACCGGCGTAACCGTCACCGTCACCCAGTCACCTCGTCAAACATCACGCCGGGGACCCATAGCCAGACCGCCTGAGGCCTTCGCCACTTCACCACTTCCATCTGGCCCTTACCGCTTCGAATGATTCACCCCTCTTCGCGCTTCTTCGCCTCGCCCCGTAAGTAAAGCATGCGCTCAAGGCGGCGATTATAATCACTCACACATCTGGCTTCTCTGAGGTATTCGCGAAATCGTTCGGCTCCTCCATCTCGAAAATCGAAGAAGCGCTGATCATAACCCATCATCACCAAAATCTTCCTGAAGCCCTCAGCGGTCCCGGCGTATGGCTCGCCAAACTCCGCGCAATCATTGGCGGTGGTCCAAACACTTTCTATCGCCACAACTAGGCGCGGGTGTTTGGTGAGGTCTAAAGCCTCGGCGCTGGTTGTCGTCATCATTACGACGGCGGCTATCTTGATCATTTTCAACATATTCATCTAGCTCCTCAGCTCTCATCGTAACGCCTGCCGTTTAATGCCGGTTGCGCTGGGTGGTTATCATTTTACGCAATCACATCCAGTTTCATTAAGGCGGGGGTGATGCGTTCCAACTTCCTAAAACAGTCGATAGGGGACCCAACGGAAACGGCGATTCAAGAATCCAGAATAGAAACGGCTTCAGAAAATTTTCAAAATTGCCGGTTTTATGTACGGATTGTTGCGGTGTGCATGATTTGAGCGTTATTCTGGAGTTTATTGCAAGAAATCATCATTATTATTGACTTTCGTGCACATAATGATTGACATGGTTAATGGTTTCTGCTATAATGCGCTTTGACAGGGGTGTTTTCCTTTTTACTTCCACCCTTGCCAATTATGCATGTCCCTCCAGACATAGTGCTGCCGTCGAATTTTTATTGGTCCTTTGAATTCGGCGGCACTTTCCTCACTCACCTTTGGAGCGTTTGCATCACCCCGCACCTAATCGTTCTGGAGAACACATCATGCCTGATACAAGAATCACTGACCTCAAAAATTCAAACGACGCTGCCCTCGCTGCTAAACGAGCCGAGGTTGCCGGAACCGCCGAACGCGAAGCGGTTGCCAACGACAAAATCCGCACGATGGGGACCGAAGACGCCATTTCAGTTGCCCTTGCTTTAGACGCAACCCTCACACCACCGCCGACTGCCCTCTCTGACATCAAGAGACGCGCCCTGAAGGCTTCTAAGCTCTCGGCTGACGGTTCGACGGTCCTGTTTGGCGAAGGCGCTCAGACGGCCTCTCAGTGGCTCACTGAATTGAAATCAACAGCGCCTCATCTTCTGGGTAAACCAGCGCCGGGTTCAATCGCCGGGGTCTCGCGCTCAGAGTTCGATACACTCCCTGCAAAAGATCGCCTCAAGCTGGCTCGTCAGGCTGGCCTGTAATGACTGACACCCTCATTCATTCAGTCGTGAAGGATGCCCTGAAAGAACGGAACATCGGCGGCGCAAAAGCTCAAACCATTCTCTCATCTGCTCTGACGCAACTCGTTTGCCGCGAGAACCGCATCACGACCCCTAACGGCGGTCCTGTCGCCAATTGGCTGGATGATCAACTTTCAAGCGTCGCTGGCGTCCCCCGAGACGTTTATGACGGCATGAGCGCGAGAGCCAAGTTCACCCTTGCAGGCCGCGAACACGCTTTGAGAACGGGGTAACTGATTTGCTCCAAACTTCTTCACAACCATTACCGGCGCTGGGTGGTATCATTACCGCCGATCTCGACAAGATGCGCCGTCGCGCTCAAAGCGTGAGCCACTACAAGAAACGCGCCGTCAAGATCGCCGAAATCATCGAGCCTCAAACGGCTATCGAGAAGAAATTCGCCAAAGTCTTCGAAACCTCAACGCGCTCGATTGACCCTGCGAAGCTCATCGAGCTTTCAGGTCTGGTGAACAAGGCATTCCCCAAGAAAGCAACTCAAGCAGAAATCCGCGACTGGATGAACGCGCACTTCGAAGAACAAGAGGCTAGGTTGAACTAGCCTGAGTGACCAAAAAACTGACCCGCTAAATGAGGTCAGGGAGTAATAATATTATGGCAAATACCCAAACCCTCATCTGGGCAATTGACACCACCAAAGCCGTCAAAGGTTCCAAACAATTTCAAGCTGCCGTTGATGCAGCAGGCCGCTCAGCCGAGAGGTTTGATAAGCGAGCCAGCTCTTCATTCAGCAAACTCAGCACGAAGATGGCAGCCGTCTCAACCCAATCGAAAAACATTGGCAAGGGTCTCAATACGGGGGCCTTCGACCGTTTTGCCACGACTGCACAATCTCGCTTCCTATCAGTTGAACGCTCTGCCGCCTCACTTCGAGCCAAATTGGCGCTCGTCGGGGATACTCGCGGCATCACCCGCCTTAATGGGGCGCTGGCGACCCTCAAGACCCAGATGCTCACGACGTCGAAGACTACCGGCGATTTGGCGCGCGCTCAGCTCACGTACAACGCATCCATCCAGCAACTACGTCTCGGCACTGCCACGGCTGGTTTTGCTACCCTCTCCGCATCTATGACGCGCACCAGTGGTGCACTCGCCTTCCTCAAAAGTTCGCTTGGCGGTTTCGTCGGCTTGCTCGGCCTCAGCGCCGTCATCCGCACGGCTGACGCGTACGATAATATGCGTAATAAATTGAAAATCGTTACCAGCGGCGTCGACCAACTAAATGATGCATGGGCTGCGATGGTTCGGGTCTCGAAAGAAACGCGGTCTTCGCTCGAAGGCAATGTCAGTCTCTTCCAGCGATTGACCCAGCGCTCGAAGTCATTGGGCCTGACCCAGCAAGACAACGTCAAAATCGTGAAGTCATTTGCGCAAGCTATGCAGCTCGGCGGTGCAACTGCTCAGGAGGCCGCATCGGCTGCCACACAGTTTAGCCAGTCGCTCATCAAGGGCTTGAACGGCGACGAATTCAGATCACTCGCCGAGAACGCGCCGCGCGTTATGCAGGTATTCGCGGACGCTCTGGGTGTTCCTATAGGCTCGTTGAAAGCGCTGGGTACGGCGGGTCAACTGACGGGTAAAGTCTTGACCGACTCCTTCCTCAACCAAGCACCAAAACTAAACGCGGAATTCGCAAGGCTCGCCCCGACTATCTCGTCGGCGGCGGCTGTCTTCAGAACTTCATTCACCGATATGATTGGCTCGTCATCTGATGCCACCAGCGCAACTGCTAGGTTCGCTCAAGCCATCCTATTCGCCTCTCAGAACATCGCACCGCTGAGCGCAGGCATCGCCGGTATTATCGCGCTGGGCATGACACGATGGACCCTGGGAGTTGTAGTTGAACTCGGCAAGATGGGGATCGCTTTTGCAACTGTCGCGGCTAAAGCCACACTCATGGGGACACGAATTGCGCTGGCAACCGCTGGCTCAGTCATCGCCAACGTTGGCAGACTGGCTGGGGCGATGGTCGGTTTGCGCACTGCCACGGCAGGCGCTGCTGCCGCTGGTGCTCTCCTCAAGATTGGCTTGAAGGGTTTGGTTGTCGCTGGTCTCGTTACTGGCTTCCTGAAATTGACGGGGGTCCTCGACTCAGCAATCGCCAAGTTCAAAGAACTCAAAGCGCGTGGTCTATCGACTGCCGAAATTCTTGAGGCTTCATGGAATACCGTCACTGCCATCTTCGGCAAAGTCTGGGATGCTGCGAAGACTTCACTCAATAACGTCTGGGAGAAAACCAAAGAAGTTGCTGGCGGTATTGGCGACTCCTTCTCTCAAGCTTGGACTGACACGGAAGCAGGCATTGACGGTTTTCTCGCTCATTTCGACACTTCGTTCGACAGTATGGTTGCCTCAGCAAAGAGCGGGGTCAAACGCGTTGTCGATGTCCTCTATGGATTGGTTGCATCTGCCAAAGATATTGCTGACCAAATGGCAGGGGCATTCGACGCGATGTTTAGCCGCGTTGGTTCGGCATGGGATAAATTTAGGGCTGAAGGTGTTAAAGCCGCTGGTCGTGAACTCATGAAGGTTCCCGGCGACATGATGGATGCCTATGAAAAGAGTAACACCGATCTCGGCGCAAACTTTGAAGGCGGTGCTGACAAACTCGCCAAGAAAGTTACTGATAGCGCATCGGCATTCACCGACACCATTCGGGGCGGTCTCGACACTGCTGTAAAGAGTGCTCAAGACGTCGCTGCATCTGCAACGAAAGCAGTCGGCGATGAATTCGAAAAGCAAGTTGTCAAAATCGAGAAGCGCAAAGAAGCCGTAGTCAAAGCTGCGAAAAAAGAATCAACGGCAGTTGTTGCGGTTGAAGCATCAACAAACCAATTTGACGGTTTGGTCGAGCTGGGTGACCCAGTCGTCAAGAAAAAGAAGAAGAAAACTACTGGCAGAGATGCAACGGCAGCCACGAACGCAGCGCGCGAAACCGCTTCAGCTCACCGAGAAGCTGCTATGGCTGTATCTGATTTCCGCCGTGCGCTGGAGCTGCTACACCAGCAACAGACTGCCGGTAAGATCACGGCTGAAGAAGCCATCACGCTTCGCCAGCGCCTCAACGCAGCCATCAAGAATGCATCTGACCCATTGGCTCGCCAACAAGCAAAACTCGCTGAAGAGCGCATCCTGTTGTCGATGTCGAATGAAGAGCGCCGGGTTGAAGAGACACTTCGCAAGTCGCGGCACGGTCTCATTCAGCAAGGTGTCGACCTTCAGAATACGGCGAACGCGGGAACCCTTGCAGCTATCGAAAATCAAACAAAGCTGAATGACGTCCTCAAAGACAAATCCGGCATTGAAGGTTTCAAGTCAGGCATCGGCGAAATGCAGAAGGGTCTCGAAGGCCTTGGCAGCAAAATCAGCGGTGACTTGAGCACGGCGCTCAGCGATTTCGTAATGAAGGGGAAAATTGATTTCGGCTCGATGGTGAGGAGCTGGATCAGCGATCTCATCAAGCTCGCAGCTCAAAACACATTCAAGCAATTGTTCTCCGGTGGTGGTGGCCTCTTTGGCGGCTCCGGTGGCGGCGGCGGTATTGGCTCGATGTTTTCGTCGATCTTCGGCGGGTTCCGCAATGGCGGAATTTCGCACAATCCAACTCAGATGCTGAATGCCAAAATGTCAGAATTCTCAAGACCGGGAACACCTCACTTCGCAAACGGTGGAACAACTCAGGGCATGGGCGGCGGTCCCATCCCCGCCATCCTCCACCGCAATGAATCGGTCGTGCCACTTAAAGGCGGCGCTATCCCTGTTGAGATTAATGGCGGTCGTGGTGCTGGTGGGGCCAACGTCACCCAGAATGTCAATATGACCATCAACGCAACTGACGCGAATAGCTTCAGACAGAAGCAATCTCACATCACGCGTGAAATTGGTCGCCAGCTTGAACGCACGAAGCGCCGCGACAACTACTAATCCCTAAATTAAGCCCCTCAGAAGGGTTTGACGCCAATTGACGCTGGAAGGGTCCCAATCCCCTCTCTGGCGGCTCTCTGGCGGCTTGTGCTCGTCATAACCGCATACTAACCTGACCAGAGCATCTCGAATTTGGGTTGTGGCAAGTTACTTGGCGTAAGCGCCGCATATGCAAAGAGCGATTGAAGCAGCCAACATCAATCTCAAGAGCGCAAACTGAAGGGTACAAGCTCTCAAAGCACTTTTGCGCACATCGAATTGGGTCTACCAATGCTAAGCTGAGTCAATATGCAACCAGCGATCTTGCATTAATGGGGAGCCACAAACACAAATGTCCACGCCGTTAAAGGAAAGATTAGAAAAGTGGCCCCCAATTGCAATTCTGTTATTCATCGCAGCTCTATTTGGCTCTCTGGTCACAATATACAGTTTTTATGACAAAGTGTATGATGCAATAACACTGTCCGCTAAAACTTATAAAAATGAGAATATTTGCATTAATTTGGGAGATAAATGCAAAGAGGGAAATACATCTTTACTTGATTTTATTTCAAATAATGTCGGAAACTTTGTCAAAATAGATGTAACATTTAGTCAAAATGAAATTGATGATCAGAATTTTGGATGCAGCCAGTTTTTTAATGTAATATCAGATGAAAAAAATACAACAATTCCGCTATTTGTTGATGTAAACGCAGAAATGTGCCTTGTTCAGACAAGCATTATTACAAAAAAAGATAATGTGTCTAATTTTTATAAACACAGATCAGATAAGAAATATTCATTGCGAGGAGAGTATTTTGTGAAGCTACATATTTCACACTCTGTGCCAGCATTTTACCAATATACTTTGGAAAAAAAGCCAATTTAAAAATGTTGGCCAAATTGCGCTACCCACGCATCAATGAGAGTGTTTCTGGCGAATGCGCTCGAAGATTTCTTTAGCAAGGTGTGCGTGGGCCGATGACCTGAATTGTTTATCCGACATCACGCGAGAAAAAATCTCTTCATTGCCTTCCATTCGATCAATGAAGAGTTCATCGAGTGTCCTGTCCAAATATGACGAGAAGTTTGAAAACTCGTTGGCGATTGCCGCTTCAACGACTTTTTCGTCCTCCTCGGCTGTCCTTTGGATTTGATCGAAAAACAGTTGGTCGGCTTCTGTAAAATCGGTGCCAAAGCGTTCATTCAACTTCCCCACAAGAGTGGAAAGAACAACGTCCTCATCTTTGCTGCCAGCGGTACCAACATCAGTTGGCCCTTTGAGAGGGTCAGCCTCCCCATCTGAGAGGTCAATTGATCCATCGCTCATTTGTTGAAGGCGGAAAAAGCGCAGGGCGACTTCGTCATCGAGTGTAAAGCCCTTGCCATCTCCCGGTGGTGGCAACTTCGAAATCAGACTGCGGACAAAGGCATAGAACCGTTCGAGGTCACTGTCTTGATATGGAATGATCTGCGATAGGAATGAATACAGGTTGCGATAGGCCGTGAGTTGCCCACGAAATTCTTCTTGTTCTGGCTCTTCCCTCTCGCCAAAACGCTCCACCACGACATCCAGCACTGCATTCATTTCGCGATGGTCTGTTGCAGAGTGATCGCGCTTGCGGCGATACCAAATTTCAGAAAAGCGAATGACCTCAGTGGGGTCAAATATCGCCCATTCAAGCAGCTTGTGTTGCAGTTCCGAGAGCTTATGGGGGTCTGCATTCTCACCCACTGGTGTAGTCTCGTAATACGGCTTGAAGGCTTCGTAGATGTCATCTTCTTCATTCACGAAATCCAAAACGAAGGTCCGCGACTTACCCGGAGCCATCCTATTGAGGCGTGACAATGTTTGAACGGCTTGAACACCGGCCAAGCGTTTCACTACATACATTGTCTGTAACAGCGGTTGGTCGAAGCCAGTTTGGTATTTCTCGGCCACTATCAGAACTCGATAGTCATCGCGCTCAAAAGTCTTAGGCAATGCGCTTTCTGACAATCCGTCATTCATCGCAACTTCGGTGTAGGTAGGACCTGGGTTGTCAGGGTCCTCGACGGTACCAGAGAATGCCACCAACGAACGGATACCGCTGTATCCCTTGTCTTTGATGTATTGATCGAAGGCCAACTTGTACTTCACAGCCGAAAGCCGGGAACTGGTCACCAGCATGGCCTTTGCTCGCCCACCTAACTCGCTCATCACGTTATTTCGGAAGTGTTCAATGATGACCGAAACAACCTGATCGATGTTCACCGGGTGCAATTCTAAAAACTGCGCCAAGGCCTTTGCGGCTTTCTTGCGGGGAACTTCGGGGTCGTTCTCAGTCTCTTTTATCAAGCCGAAATAGCGCTTGTAGGTCGTATAGTTCTGCAACACATCCATGATGAAGCCTTCTTCAATGGCTTGCCGCATGGTGTACTCGTGGAATGGCGAGGTCCCTGAAGGCCCAGGTTCATCGAACAGGGCTTTCGTCTTGAATTTCGGCGTTGCAGTAAATGCAAAGAAACTCAAATTAGGTTGTCGCGCGCGTTTCAGTGTGTCCCTGAGAATTGCTTCTTTAGCGGCATCTGAGAGGTCGTTGTCCTCTTCTTCGCTCATCTGTGAGGCAATGGCTGCCTCGATCCCATCTTTGTTCAGCATCCCACGCAACTCAGTCGCGGTTTCCCCACTTTGCGACGAATGCGCCTCGTCGACGATCACGGCAAAGCGCTTGTTTTTGGTGTCGATGGAAATGCCGTCGCCGCGTTTCTCCATCGTAGACAGAGCACGAGATATGAACGGAAATTTCTGAATTGTCGTGATGATAATCGGCGTGCCTTTGGATAAGGCCGTTGCCAATTGCTGAGTATTTTCATCAATCTTTTCGACGACGCCGGTTTTGTGTTCGAATTGATAAATGGTGTCCTGCAACTGTTGATCGAGAACGGTCCTATCGGTCACGACGACGACAGAGTGAAAAATCTTCTCGTCGTCGGCATCGTGAAGACTGGATAGACGGTGAGCCAACCAAGCGATTGAGTTTGACTTACCGGAACCGGCGGAATGCTGAATGAGGTAATTACGTCCAGAGCCGTTGTCATGTGCATGGCCCACCAGTTTCCTAACAACATCCAACTGGTGATATCGCGGGAATATCATCGTTTCCTTGCGGATGGTGCGGATGCCCTTGCCGGATTTGACCTGTGTCTCCTTCACTTCCAGATGCATGAAGCGCTGGAGAATATCGAGCAAGCTATCTGCTTGAAGGACTTCATCCCAAAGGTAGTGTGATTTCCAATTGCCTTCGACTGGCGGGTTACCAGCGCCGTAGTTGTGGCCCCGGTTGAACGGCAAGAAGAACGTTTCTTTGCCTCGCAAGCGCGTCGCCATCCAGACCTCATCGGGATCGACAGCAAAGTGAACCAGCGCACGTTTTTTGAAATCAAACAGGAGGTCACGCCCATCCCGGTCTGTCATATATTGCTTGATGGCATCCGCAGCTCGCTGGCCTGTAAGTTGGTTCTTCAGTTCTGAAGTGACGACAGGGATGCCGTTTACCGCGAGGGTGACATCAATGATGCATCTGCGGTTCTTGCCATCGGCCTTCTTCAACACTGATGTGAAGGCTACTTGCCGAGTGATGGTCAGAATGTTTGTAGCGTAGCGCTCCGCTGCTTCGATGTTCAGGCTGGTGTTCGGTTGAAAGAACGCCATTTGAAACGTCTTGCCGTAACACTTGAACCCATAGCGCAAAACATGGAGCGCACCTTTGACGTCGAGTTCTTTGACCAAACTTTCGAGCGCCGTTTTCTCTGTACTCTCTCCGAGCAGTTGCTCAAGTTGCCCCCACTTAGTGGGCTGGCTGGACTTCAAGAATTCCGTAACATCATCTGGAAACAGCGCACGCTCTTCGTCGTAAGAGGCTGGGTCCCGCGTTTCATAGCCGCCCTTGGTTACAAGGTCGCTTTCAATCGCTTTCTCGAAATCTAGTTCTGTGTGGCCAGCCATATCGATCCTAGACAGTGTTTACCGAAGCGTTTTCCAGATCATCCAACCCAATCCCGACAAGGTCGTCGTAGTGATAATGCCGAACAGACGGGTCGCGAGCCAGATATTTGTTGTCGGCGTCCAAATACGCATCAGGTTTGTTGTTTTCAGTGAACACGAATTTCTTCAATTTTAACGGCTTACTGTCTCCTGTGTACTGTTGAACCACCTTCCTCAAACAAGCACACCAATGAAGTCCAGATTTCAACTGTGAAATAATCGAGGTTGCATCGAGGCTTTTGGTCTTGAACTCAATAAGGTAACCGGAAACCCGTCGGTTGTAGCATTGGAACACGACGAAATCGCATCGCTTTGACCATTCTTTGCCGTTGTCATCCAAGAAATGAAATAAAGGATGGTTCATCCCATCTAACTTTATCGCGAATGCCTTGCCTTTGAACGGCAGTTCGACGGTTCGAGTTGTCTTCTTTGTTTCGCCCTCCCGAAAATACTTTTCTTTCAGCACTATCTCTCCACCACCACCATCGCTGACGATGTACTCGTCGCTAATATAGGCTTGGATGTGATCGAAATAGCTGGTTGCATCAAGCGTCATTGTAGGCCTTCGAGTTGACCAGTAACCGCAGACGATATTATCGCAGAGCGATATTTGGCGAGTTGCTCAATCGACAGTTTCAACTTGCGTTCCAACTCCAAAAAATTGATCCAAATGTCCTTGCAATATGCTCCAATCAAAATCTGTTCCTCTACAGGTGGCACACCCACGATCATGCTATTTATTTGTTCAAATCCAAGACCTTGTTTGGTCCCACCTTGTCCGCTTAATTGAAACTGAACTTGAGCAACTTTGGTTGTAAGATAATTCACCAGGAATTCAGGTGAGCAGGAGGCCTTATTAGCTCTGAACAACGCAAGATGTTGGTTTATGTAAGCCCCTTCTGCTTCCTTTCGAACGATTGCAACCGTCCCAAGTTCAGCCGTTATTGTAATTAAAACGTCTCCCTCCTGAACTGCCGTTCGGGTGCCTTCGGTAACACCTAGAAGATCGACAAAGCGTAATTCACGCAAGTCGAGTTCAGTACCCCAACCCGTGACGTTAGTCATTCTTAAGAAAGGCTCCCCTTCATCGGCATAATATGCTGCCCATCCACGAGAGCCACTGGTCATGTAATCCCGCAATCGGCGCATTTGTTTCACTTCCCAATGCGCCGGTATCTCTCCCAGCCAATCAATCCCTGAGTCCTTCATCGGTGCATCTGTGTTCAAGCCTTTGGTGACTGCACGAGTGATGAGTGCTTGACGCTTTTCAGCCAGCCTATCCAACAGAGCCTGCTTCTTCTCGATCAGCCCATCAATTTGCGCCGTCTTCTCATCCAAAAACTGCGCGATGCGATTTTGGGTTTCGATGGGAGGGAACGGTACGGGGAAACTTTTGAGCGTTGAAATCGTAAGTTGATTGATCGTAGAGGTCATAAAGCGACCTGATTGAAATTCGAATAATGATGAGGCAAGAACCCAGCGCATCCACTGAGCATATTCGGTCCGAACGGTCGTCATGAATGCGCCAAATGTCACACCTTCCCAATCATCGTCGACTATGGCGCTCTTCCCGATAAGGCGACGGCTCCCATTTCTGGAACAAATAACCAGATCGCCCTTGCGATTTATTATGTTTGCTGGGATGGCTCGATCTACGAATACGTCATCAGCGTGAACGAGCTGCCCGTTCTGAATATTTGACGCTCGAATTACCAGAGTCCCTTCATTCTCCTCACAAACATCCTCCGGTGAGTACGTTAACCCCAAAAGAACTTTACCTAGATGACGGAGATTCTTGATCTCCCACCCAGCAGGAAGACCGTCCAGCCAGTCGACACCATCGGTCACTTTGTCAGCCCCTTCAATAATTCGGCTATCTCATTTTCCAAACCACCAATCTCAGCCTCAATTTCATCAAGTGGACGAGGTGGTTTGTAGACGTAGAAATGGCGGTTTACGGGTATCTCATAGCCAACTTTTGTCTTCCCATAATCAACCCACGCATCAGGTACGTGAGGCAGGACTTCGCGAGCAATGTAGTCGTCAATATCCCCCCGGAATTGATCAACCAAATCGTCGTTTGATTGATCTGGGCCGAATGCCATCGGCAACGGCAATTTCGTTCCTTGTGGCAAGGGGATGTTCTCAGTGTCGCGCAGTTCGCCGTCAGCTTCTGGTTCGTCTTTGCTATTTCGGCAGATTTCGGCGTCCTGATCTCGCTCACCCAATGCCGCGAATACCATCTTCTTGATGGCAGCCGTCAGCTTGATGTCCATGCCATTGGCAGCGGCTTTTAAGTCGCGTTCAAAGATGTCGCGGTCCATGTAGCGCCCTTTAGGGGTTAGAACTGCCACTAAGTCGCGAATGGTATCTTGAAGCTCCTTACCAGCAGCAATTTCTGCCGCCACTGCTGCGGCATCCTTGTGCTTCTTCGATACGGCTAAATTGATGAAAGCTTTCTGCTCATCCAATTTAGCAATCCGCTCTGGTGTCGCTTCGAAGTTCATACGCAATGGGCGCTCTACGGTGACTTTCAGAAACCCAAATTCGCGGTTCTCGAAGATGCGCGACACGACGCGCTCTTCAGGCTTACTGTCGATTTTGACTTCAGCGGTCTCGCCGTCTTGATATTTACCATAGAGCTTTGTCAGATCGCTGATTTGATCTTCGCTGATCTCATTGCGCTTATTGTTCAGGCTCTTCTTCATCTTCTGGGAGAACCGCGTGCCGTCAATCAATTGCACCTTACCGCGCCGCTCTTCGGGCTTGCGGTTTGTCACAAGCCAGATGTACGTGAAAATGCCGGTGTTGTAGAAAAGCTGGTCTGGCATCGCGACGATTGCATCGAGCCAGTCATTCTCGATAATCCACCGCCTGATGTTCGAAGGGCCGGAACCGGCGTCTCCTGAAAACAATGGCGACCCGTTAAATACGACTGCAATCTTCGAGCCTTCACCACCCTTTTCTGGCGAGGGATGCATCTTGGAAATCATGTGCTGTAGGAACAACAACGACCCGTCATTGATTGCAGGCACACCAGCGCCGAAACGTCCATCAAACCCGTGGATGCGGTGTTCATTCTCGACGGTTGTCTTCTGGTCTTTCCACTCCACACCGAAGGGAGGATTGGCCATTAGATAGTGAAACTTCTTGTCTTCGAAGCCGTCGCTCGTTTTGCCATCACCTAATGTGTCGCCGAGGACAATGCTGCTGGTGTCTTCGTCTTTGATCAACATATCTGAACAACAGATGGCCCAGGATTCGTCGTTGTATTCCTGACCGAACAGCGCGAGATTTGCCGCGTCATTTTGAGCGAGGATGAAGTTTTCAGACTCCGACAACATCCCGCCAGTGCCACATGCCGGGTCGTAAATCGTGCGATAAATACCTGGCTTATAAACGTCCTTCTCGCCGGTATAGATGAGGTTTGCCATCAGCTTGATGACTTCGCGGGGAGTGAAGTGGTCACCGGCTTCTTCATTTGCCTGTTCGTTGAATCGCATCACGAGATGTTCGAACAGATACCCCATCTGAATGTTGTCGACTCGGTCGGGATGAAGGTCGACCTGCGCCATTGAGCTGACAATGGTGAACAGCCGGTTGCTGGCATCCAACTTCTCAATTTGGTCACTGAACTTGAAGCGCTCGAATATCTCCCGCGCTGTTGTCGAGAACCCGTTGATGTAGGCCACGAGGTTGGGGGCGATGTTCTCAGGGTCGTCGAGTAGCCGCTTAAATGTGAATGGGCTGGTGTTGTACAAAGGGTACTGACGTTTGGGGCGCGCGGTCTTACCGAGAATTTTGGCCACAGCTCCTTCAGGCGTGTTGTTGGCTATCAAGCGCTTGTGCTCTTCCAACACCGCATCTTTTGTCTCTTCGAGCACACTGTCCAAACGGCGAAGAACAATCATCGGCAGCATGACAAGGCGATATTGGGGAGGTCGGTAAGGTCCGCGAAGGCGGTTGGCTATTTCCCAAATATCCCCTTTGAGGTCTTCGTGCGCCTGAACGTTCAACTTAATTGTTCCCCTAGATCAATGATTTCCACGCCAAATTTGAAATATCGGCGGTGACGCAATTTGTTCAGAATTGCGGTTCCGTGTCTAGTAATTTCAAGTATTCTTACGGCCAACACAAAACTAAATTGAAAGATCACGATGCCAGTTTGGGTTGCGAGAGCGGGACGTAATGGAGAAAACGAAGCATTCGTCATGGACAACAGCATCGCTGTTGCCGGGTGGCATGATGTTCCCGACCTCAGCAGCCTCAATGAGCGCTCAGAATTGCTGCCAATTCTCAACAAGCAATATCCGGGGGAGGCAGAAAACACTCTGAAGAATTGGGAGACCCAGCTTTGGGCATTTTCGAATCGCATCGAAAAGGGAGACGTATTGATACTTCCTAGAAAGCGAACTTCGACGGTGGCCATCGGGATTGTTAAAGGAGAATATCGCTACGACGCAAAGGCTGTTTCGGGTTGCCGCCACCAAATACCCGTAACGTGGAAGGAAAGAGACCTATCCCGCCAAAGCATCGACATCGATCTGCGTCATTCATTGGGTGCATCAATGACCATATTTCAGGTCAGCCGAAACAGAGCCGAAGATCGAATCAGGGCCATGTTAGATGGAAAAACACTTCCATTGGGGCAAGATACCAAGGCGACTGGCGATGGAGACGATGCATCCGACACGCCTATCCCAGATATTGAACGTTTTGCTCTTGATCAAATCAGCGACCACATCAGCCGCAAGTTTCGTGGCCATGAACTGGAGCGATTGGTTGAAGCTGTGTTACTCGCACAAGGTTTCATTACAGACCGAACTGATGAAGGCGCAGACGGCGGCGTTGACATACTGTGCGGCAAAGGACGCTTGGGACTCGAACCTCCTCGCCTATGTGTTCAAGTCAAATCCCAGGACAAACCCATCGATGTTAAAGTCGTGAGGGAGTTGCAAGGCGTCCTGAATTCATTCGGCGCTGACCTCGGCCTCATTGTGGCTTGGGGTGGTTTCAGCAGCGGAGCCGACAAAGAGGCGCGGCGCAACTTCTTCAAGATCAGACTTTGGGGACCCGATGAGCTTATTGGTCAGTTGGTGGCTGCATACGACGATTTGCCTAAAGACATTCAAAAAGACATCCCGCTCAAGCGAGTTTGGACGCTTGTAGGTGACTGACTTGGTTCCTTAAACGGCAATTAACCGCCGCAGCCTACACTCAGCGCCATGACAGGCCCTCAACTCCTCACAGCAGAACAGGCGACCCAACTCTTTCATGATGCTGGACTGGTCGACTTGTCTCCGAAATGGATACAGAACCAGATTGATCGCGGTCTCATCCCGGCAAAGGTAATCGCCAGAAAGCGCCGCGTGCGCTCAGATGTCATTGAGGCCATGATTGAGCACTGGATGGGAGAAGTTGCCCCCACGGGAGCCGAAGCCAAAGCTAAGCCAACAGTCCCCAACACTCCCGACATATCAATCAAGACTTCGATGTGTAATACCAGCGCCGCCGAGTTTTTGGCATCTCAGGGCGTTAAACTGGCTGAAATCAATTTTTACGGCGGCGGCAGCTAAAAACCACCAAAAATGTATCACAAATGTATCAGCGTTCGTAGGACGCCGGAGGGACTCCAAGGTTTCTGGCGGTTCTCAGCGATACATTTGATACATAAACAAGGTCGCAAATAAGCCATAAAATTGATAAAACCACCTCTCGTTTTGGCAGTAATATATTGGTTTCATTGTGTTTTATGAGATGGTGCCCGGGGGCGGAATCGAACCACCGACACGCGGATTTTCAGTCCGCTGCTCTACCCCTGAGCTACCCGGGCAACATGATCGGGCAATAAAACCGATCCGGGGGTAATTTCACAGCAATTCTGCCGTGAAAGCTCGGCTGGTATAGTCAACCAAGATCATCCTGTCCACATGAATTTGACCCTGAAGTGAATGAAAATTCAGGGTTTGTCGATCCGGACATCAATCCCTTGATCATCTTCGTCGGACAGACGATAAGTTCCCCCGAGCCAGGCTCCAAGATCGAGGTCGGAACAGCGTTTGCTGCAAAATGGATATGCGGTTCGATCGCTCGGTTTTTTGCATTGAGGGCAAGGTATCTGGGGCCGCAGCGGTGTGACGCTGGAGAGCTTGGGATCTGCCATCTGCCGCTAACCCCGGGTGATCCAGTTGTAATGTACCGGAAATCCCTCTCCCTGCAAAAGCGTCGACGTTTCATACAGCGGAAGGCCGACAACATTGGTGTATGATCCAATGAGTTTGACAACAAATGCCGCAGCAATTCCCTGAATCGCGTAACCCCCGGCTTTGTCTCGCCACTCGCCCGACGCAAGGTAACTCTCAAATTCATCATTCGACAGCTTTTTGAACCGAACCCGCGTTTCGACCAAGCGGTGCCGGGTCGCTCCGTGGGGTGTCATCAAAGTGATCCCGGTGTAAACGCGGTGGGCACGACCCGACAACAAACGCAAACAGCTGGAAGCCTCATCCAATAATTCCGCCTTGGGAAGAATTCTGCGACCAACACTGACGACAGTGTCGGCCGCCAGAATGAAACTGTGCTCGGCATCACCGCTGCGCTTTAAGTTTTCCAGAGCCAGGCTGGCTTTGGTTTTGGACAGCCGTTTGGCCAGCGATCTGGGGGCTTCAGATTTTAGCGGTGTTTCGTCTGCATCGACTGGCGAAAGTAAATCCGGTTCGACACCGATTTGCTCCAACAACGCCAAACGGCGGGGCGAACCGGAAGCCAGTACAAGTTTTGGGCGTGACGCCATCAATCAACCCTCATGCCTGCCTGGCAGCGAAGACTGCTGCCGCGAACCTATTTGAAACGATATGTAATGCGGCCTTTGGTCAGGTCGTAAGGTGTCATTTCAACTAACACCTTGTCTCCTGCCAAAACGCGAATCCTGTTTTTGCGCATCCGTCCCGCGGTATGAGCAATGATTTCGTGTTCATTTTCCAGTTTGACTCGAAATGTTGCATTGGGGAGCAGTTCGCTCACAGTGCCTGGAAATTCCAGAACTTCTTCTTTCGCCATGCGTATCCAAATTCCTTTGTAAGCTGATTATCCGTGCCCTCAAACTTCGAGGAGCCGTCAATTTGGCGCGAACCTAACCGCAATTGCTGCATTTGTGAACCACAAGCCTCACGGTTTGTTCGATTTGCTGATTTGACCAAATACAGCAACAGCGATCTGGCAGCCGCGATTTCAAAAAATCGGTTTCGTCACCGGTTTGGTAGCCCCAAATTTCGACAGGGAACGGATCAACCAGGCCCCTTCCATCCTTTGTCGGTTGAATGGCCCAACCGCGAAAGTATGTGCTCAAGCAGCCGATCACGAACATCTCGATAAGCATCGAGCATTCGCTCCCGCGATCCTTGAACAACGGTCGGGTCGGCCGATGGCCAATATTCGATTTCGGTGGCGTCGACACCAGCCATTTCGAGCGCAACATGATGCGCTGTCGGCGACAGGGTAACGACGAGATCAAAAAAGCCTTCGTTGAGGTCTTCAAGCGTTTTGGGTTGTCGATTGTGGATGTCTATATTCAGTTCATCCATGACCACTTCCACAAACGGGTCGGGATTGCCCGCCCGGATTCCTGCACTGGCCGTATATATTGTATTGCCAAAATGAGCCCGCGTGATGGCTTCGGCCATTGGTGAGCGAATAACATTGTGGTTGCAAATATACAGCACCGAGCTGGGTTGTCGGTTTGAAGTGCTGGAGGGATCAATGCTCATCGAATTAACCGCGCCAATGCAAGACGCAGATCAGGGTAAAAAGTCGACGTGCCGTATCGAAGTCAATTTCGATTTTACCGTTGAGGCGATCTTTCAGGGTTTCTGACCCTTCATTGTGCAATCCACGCCGGGCCATATCGATGGCTTCGATCTGGCTTGGCGTGGCGGATCGAATGGCTTCATAATAGCTTTCGCAAATCTGGTAATATTCCTTGACGATCTTGCGAAACGGGGTCAGCGACAAGATATGGGTGGCGACGGGCTGTGCATCTCTGTCTGAGATCGAGAACACCAATCGCTGTTCAAGCAAGCCAAGTTTCAACCGATATTCGCCATTGGTATCGGCGACGGCGTGACCCACCGGACGAAACGCATTTTCTTCAATCAGGTCGAATATGGCAACAGCTCGCTCGTGCTCTACGTCGGCGTTGGCGCGCCCAATCGTGGCTTCATCAAGAACGACATCTATCAACCTCGATGTGATGCTGTTGTCACTCATTGCACGATCACAAATGGTGCTCCGGTTTGCTGCTGGCCTGCCATGCGGCTCCCAAATCTGTCAGCTGGGCTTCGATGCATTCTACCTCCAACAACAATCCACCTCCACCTCCGAAATTCAACATAATCTGGCCGCCGGGATCATTTTCATCGGCGGCAGCGTGGAATGTCACCGACAGCAGCGATTTCACTTCCGCGTCATCGCGACGATCGATCATGTTGGATTTCAACAAAGTGACCCGAGAGAAATGAAGGACGCTGCGCCGTCTTTGGTACTTCTTAAACAACAGGCGACGCGCTGATGGGGCATCCCACGCGAACCGATTGATGGGAATAATCAGCTGACCATTAGACGGAGAATATTCAATTTCGCTGCTGCGCAACACGCTGTCTTGTACATGGGCTGATATGACCAGCAAGTCTTCGGCATCCAGCGCCATCAGTTTGAGAGTTTCAGACATGGCTATGCTTTGTCTTTCACGTATGGGTTGTCAGCGGATGTTGTCGAACAGGTAATGCCATCGAAGAGTTCGCGCAAGCAATGTGTGCATTATTGATTACCAAGGATCCCAAAATTTTTGATCGATAGAATTTTTGGCCGGATCTGTCTGAATTCTGGACGCTGGAGAGTGGTTGCAGATTGTTGCTGGATTCAATGCAACTTAAAATCTGGCTCCAAAAAATGCCTCTTGGTTGCTGTGATTTTGATCATCTTGCTGTAGTCTGAACGCGACTGCCGTCGTCTGCATTTGACGTTGGTCGGAATCTGATGTCGATTAACATCAATCAGGTTTGAGGTGTCCTTTTGTTGGACGAAACTCAGATCAAAAAAGTCGTGGCCATTGCCACATGGGAGAAAAAAATGAAAATTCTTAAGTCACTCACTGCGGCATTGGTGGGAGCATCTGCTCTCGTCGCAACTGGTTCTGCGGCATTTGCTGATGGCCATCTGAAAGAAATTACTGTTGCATATTTTCTGGAATGGCCCACACCAAACCAATTCGCGCAGACCAATAAGATGTACGAAGAAGCACTTGGTGTTAAAGTCAACTGGGTGTCATTTGATGCTGGAACAGCCATGTCCGCTGCCATGGCATCCGGAGACGTCCATATTTCGTTCTCACAGGGCGTGACACCGTTCCTCGTTGCAACCGCTGCTGGCCAGGACCTGCAAGTTGTTGATATTGCGGTATCCTATTCAGACAATGATAACTGCGTCGTTCGCGCCGAGCTTGAAGTAAATAAAGAAAATGCGGCTTCTGTCTTGAAAGGCAAGAAAGTAGCTGTCCCGTTGGGAACGGCTGCTCATTCAGGCTTCCTGAAGCAGATTAAGCACTTCAATATTGCTGAATCAGATCTGACCATCGTGGACATGTCTCCGTCCGATTCTGCTGCTGCGTTCTCACAGCCGAACACCGACCTTGCCATGGTATGTGGCTGGGGCGGTTCTTTGCGTAAAATGAAAGAACACGGCAACCCAATCATTGAAGGCAGCGAAAAAGAAGCCGTGGTCGGCAAGGTGTTTGACGTGACTTCAATTCCGACTTCATTCGGTGAAGAGAACCCAGAACTGCTTGCCAAGTTCCTTAAAGTCACAGCTGACATGAACGCCAAATACACATCAGAAGCAGATGCAATGATGGGCGACATTCAAAAATCTGCAGGTATGGATCTTGAGGGCACAAAGGCCGTAATCGGTACTTTCGTTTTTCCAACGGCTGCCGAACAGCTTTCGGCTGACTGGATGGGTGGATTTGTTGCCAAGTATCTGGCCGACGGTGCAGCAAGCCTTGAATCTGACGGCAAAATTAAAGCTTTGTCAGACTATAGCGCTGTGGTTAACTCAAGCTACTTGGAAGCTGCATCAAAAATGTAGGTTCTGAATTACGGTTAAAACGGGCGCAGCGAAACCGGTTTTCGTTGCGCCTTTTTTTTCCCAATTGTCCACTATCCAAGGGGGGTTGTGTTTAAATGGCTGGTCTCATAATTGACGACGTTTCAATGACCTTTGAATTGCCGGGGGGCGGCAATGTCGAAGCGCTCAAGAATATTGAATTAGAAATCAACGAGGGCGAATTGATTTCGGTGCTCGGCCCATCCGGCTGTGGCAAGACGACTTTGCTCAATATATTGGCCGGGTTTCTTGCTCCGACCGGTGGACAGATAACCTTGAGCGGTGATGTCGTCACCGGGCCAAGTTCCGAACGAGGTATGGTGTTTCAGCAGGGCGCCCTGTTTGAATGGATGAACGTTTCCAAAAACATTGGTTTTGGTCCGAAAATGAAGGGCACGCCGCAAAGCGAAATCGACGCCCGTGTCACTGAATTGCTGGGCATTGTAGGCCTCCAGGAATTTGGCCAGAAAATGATCTATGAACTTTCTGGTGGCATGCAACAGCGTGTTGCTCTGGCGCGTTGTCTGGCGAACGATCCTGACGTAATCCTGATGGACGAACCGCTGGGTGCGCTCGATGCTCTGACCCGCGAAAAGATGCAGAGTCTGGTTCTCGACATTTGGAAGAAGACGGGTAAGACCATTATTTTGATTACCCATTCGGTGGAAGAAGCTTTGCTTCTTGGAGAGCGTTTGATTGTGATGGCACCTCGTCCGGGGCGCATTCACAAACAATACTATTTGCCTTTTGCAGAGCTCGGCGTTGGTGCTGACCTGCGTGAAGTGAAACAACATGAAGACTTTGGTCCGAAGCGCGATGAAATCCTTAACATGATCTGGGACATGGAAGAGGAAATCATGGGCCGGACTGAAACAGCTTAGGGGGCGGTAAAATGGCTCAAGAATTATTCGACGTGTTGATGACAACTTTCTGGATGGTCCTCGGCATAACAGCGATCTTCGCTCTCTTCCTCGCCATCAGCGGGCTGGTCTATTTAGTTTGGAATTATCTGAACAGCAAAAAAGACCAAATGCGCGGCTATGCCAGTCTCAAGACAGTTACTTTCGGTGATGAAAGTTCTGTGACTGCAAACCGGACGGCTTCTATTGCTGGTGTGGTAACCGTATTCCTGATCTGGATGATTGCAACGGGTTCAAACCTGTTGCCGTTCAATGTGCTGCCAGTGGCTTTTGTGGGGGATACCCAATTTGAGTACACCGCAACCAATGCTGCCGGTGAGACCGATAACGCCACTGTAAAAGTGCGGGTGGGCAAGTTCGGCGATACCAGTATTGAAAAGCTGGTTGCACCTGAAACGTCGGACGGTTTTGCCAAAGACGATGTTGTGACGGTGCTGGAGCGTCGTGCCAAATTGCTGCGGGCGCAAAACAACGATGACGGTGGAAAAGAAAAGGGTTACCGGGTAACTGCGATTAACGGGCAGGCGATCGACAAAAACCAAATTGTCGAAATTCAAAACGGCACTGTTTTGATGACGGGCGCCGGAAGTCTGCAGGTTCGCCCTTATACCGGACCGACGATGGAAGCGCTTTATCTGCCGCCTCCTGAGCAGGTTTGGAGCCGGTTTCTACAGCTCAATGCTGAAGGCTATCAGGGTGTTGGTCTGTGGGAAAACGTCCTGTGGTCCCTGATCCGTGTCGTGCTCGGCTTTTTTCTCGGCTGCCTGTTTGGTATTCCGCTGGGATTTGCCATGGGGCTCAATTCATGGTTGCGCGGATGGTTCGATCCAATCGTCGAATTTATGCGCCCAGTTCCGCCTCTTGCTCTGATCCCGCTGGTAATCATCTGGTTTGGTATTGGAGAGCAGGGTAAGGTCAGTCTGCTGTTTCTGGCAGCCCTATGGATTATGATCATCGGAGCCCGTGCTGGCGTGTCGGGGGTGAATATCTCCAAGGTTCACGCTGCCTATTCATTGGGTGCGACCAAGTCGCAACTGTTGAGCAGGGTAATCCTGCCCAATTCATTGCCCGAAATATTCACCGCGGCTCGTGTTGCGATGGGTGTTTGTTGGGGAACAGTTGTTGCTGCTGAACTGGTGGCGGCTGAGAAGGGTGCCGGTAAGATGATTATTGCTGCATCAAAGTTTCAGCTGACCGATATCGTCATCATCGGTATCATTATCATCGGTGTGATCGGTTTTGGCATTGATGTTTTGATGCGTGTTGCTGAAAGCAAGCTCGTGCCTTGGAAAGGCCGCGGGTAGCCAACGCATAACACGACTATTCGATCAGGGGCTGCTGGAAACGGTGGCCCCTTGTCAAATCAGTTCTGCAACCAGCCTTCATCGCAGATTAACCATTGCTATTTACCATAATCTGAATCGACCATAACGCAGTAGCGTTCGGTCTAGCCCTTTGTGTAATGAGTATGGGTTCTGGTTGTGCGTATCTTGTCTTGCCTGATTGGCATTGGCCTTGTCTTATCTTTTCCCGGATTGGTTAGCGCAAAATGCGGTCCCGAGGCGTTGGGTACATCACGCACGATCATGTTGGATCCCAAAAAGCATCGCGCTCTAACCGGCAAAGAGGCCAGCCTGGGACTGCGACATAAGGAAGTCATCTTGACATTTGATGACGGACCGATTGCCGGAAAAACATCCCGCATCCTGAAATCCCTGAAAAAAGAATGCGTCAAGGCGACATTTTTCTACGTCGGAACCATGGCCAGGGCCTATCCGAAACTGGTCCGCAAAGTGGTCAATCAGGGACATACCTTGGCGCATCACACTCACAGTCATAATCGTTTGCCGAACTATTCATCTGCCAAGGCTTCCAGCCTGATTGATAAAGGTGTCAGCAGGCTTCAAAAGATCGCCTACAGCGACCCATCGACCACGCCGAGGACACCTTTTTTTCGCTACCCATACCTGGCCCGCAGCAAACGCACCGACAGGATGCTCGCAAAAAAGGGGATGATTGCATTTGGTGCCAATATTGACTCTTTGGATTGGAAGCAGAAATCACCCAAACAGGTCCACAACCGGATCATGCGAAGATTGCGCAAAGAGGGCAGGGGAATAATCCTGATGCACGATATCCAGTCGCGCACCGCGAAAATGTTGCCCGATTTGCTACGCAGCCTGAAATCGGAGGGTTACCGGGTTGTGCACATGGTACCCAAATTGCGCAAAACTCCTGCCTCCAAACCTGTTGTTGTGGCTTCGCTTGCCAGTTCGGTCAGCCGGTCAGTCAGCTCAACATATTTCGTCGCTTCGGTGGAAAAAAAGCCATCAACTCGGTCTGGTGTATTCTCCAGAGATGAACATCAGGCAGCTTCTTATGCTGGAATGCGGCGAACCAAACCGCTTCGCAAACAGCGGATCAGGCCAGCAACAGGTGTTACAAGGGTTGCTTCCCAGACCAGAAGCAGAAAACGCCAGCGTCGGTCGTCGCTTGTCGTACTTGCAGGAGCGAAACCCCGTGGCACCATTGGCATGGGTAAAGTGAAGCTACGCCGGTCGATGTGGATTTTACGTTAGTTCGTGCAATTTCAATCCAGTTGTTGCAAGGATTGCCGTGTCTTGAGCAGGTAAAGCGAAGAACTAAATGGCCAAGCATGGATATGATTCGGGTCGGCTGGACCTGCCTTTCGTTGGGATTTCGACTTTTGGAAAACGCCCGATCTGCACGGACTGGGATGCGTTGGATGCAGATTGTGCAATATTAGGTGCTCCGTTTGATTTCGGTACTCAATTTCGTGCTGGTGCTCGATTTGGACCGCGCGCGATCCGTGAGGCATCGACGCTCTTTTCTTTTGGGCATGCCGGGGCTTATGACCACGAAGACGACGTGACCTATCTGCCCGGTTCGGTGAAGATTGTGGATATGGGCGATGCCGATATCGTGCATACAGATACCGCCACAAGCCATGCAAATATCGAATTTGGAGTACGTAAGATTTTGGCCGCCGGGGCGCTGCCCGTAGTGTTGGGTGGGGATCACTCGGTCAATATACCGTGCATAAATGCTTTCAGTGATCAGCCCCCGTTCCATGTTGTTCAGATTGACGCTCATCTCGATTTTGTAGATGTGCGCCATGGCGTTCGCTTTGGGCATGGTAACCCGATGCGCAGAGCATCGGAAAAGGACTATGTTACGGGCCTGTCACAATTTGGTATCCGCAATGTCTCATCGACAGCGAAGGACGGATATGATGATGCGCGAGAAGTTGGATCTGATATTCAGTCTGTCCGTCAATTCCGGGCAATTGGCGCCGCGGAAATGGCAAAACGTATCCCTGAGGGAGTGCCGGTGTACGTGACCATCGATATTGATGGTTTCGATCCCTCGGTTGCGCCTGGAACTGGAACCCCGAGCCATGGCGGTTTTCTTTATTATGAAGTGATGGAGTTTTTGCAGGAACTGACCCGACGCCACAGGGTCGTCGGTATCGATCTGGTTGAAGTGGCTCCGGACTATGATCATGGTGGCTCAACGAGTACCTTGGCCGCTCAGGTTCTGTTGAACTTCCTCGGCTATATTTTTCATGAAAGCGGCCAGCGCTAAATCTGTCGTGAAATTGCCATAATTTGAGGCGCTGTTGGCACAAATTTCATCGGTAAGTTGCAAAAAAGCCAAAAAATCTCAATTTACCGACCATTGCAACTGTTGACGTCGCAAACGAACCGTTGTTGATTGCAATCTGGGATTTATGGTCTCAAAATGAGATGCAAAAGCATCCGCAAAAAAATGGCAGATAAAGAATATCTGACTAATAAAATGGGAGCGCCAGTTTGAGTTTGGCCGCACAGCAGTCCGCAGATCTTGATACGCAGGCGTTTGTTCGCTTCGAAAAGGTCCAGAAGAGTTACGATGGTGAAATTCTCGTCGTAAAAGATCTCAACCTCGATATTCCAGAAGGTGAATTTCTCACCATGTTGGGGCCATCCGGTTCGGGAAAAACGACATCACTCATGATGCTTGCTGGCTTTGAGCCGGCAACCCATGGCGAGATTTATCTCGGAGGTGAGTCAATCAACAATGTACCGCCGAATAAGCGCGGCATCGGTATGGTTTTCCAAAACTACGCCCTGTTTCCGCATATGACGGTGGCAGAGAACCTCGCGTTTCCGCTGCATGTTCGCAACATGAACAAGTCGGAAGTTGAGGCCAAGGTCCAGCGTGCTCTCGAAATGGTTGAGCTCCCGGCAATGGGTGGCCGACGTCCGGCACAATTGTCAGGCGGACAGCAGCAGCGCGTTGCTGTTGCAAGAGCATTGGTGTTTGACCCGAAACTCATATTGATGGATGAGCCGCTTGGAGCGCTGGACAAGCAACTGCGTGAACAGATGCAGTATGAAATCAAGCACATTCATGAAAATTTGGGTGTTACCGTTGTTTACGTTACCCACGATCAGGCGGAAGCTCTGACGATGTCTGACCGCATCGCTGTGTTTGAAGATGGCGTTATTCAGCAATTATCGACACCTGACGATCTTTACGAACGGCCGCAAAATTCATTCGTTGCCCAGTTTATTGGTGAAAACAACAAGCTGCATGGCAAAGTGTCAAAGATCGACGGCGACATAGCGTCTGTTGATCTTGATGGGGGTGGATCGGTGAGAGCTGCGGCGATCAATGTCGGTGGTGTCGGTGATCGCACGACTTTGTCATTGCGCCCCGAACGGGTCGAAATTGAGCCTGCCGAAGGTGCAACGGATAACGCGATAACCGGAGAGATACTTGAGCTGATTTATCTCGGCGATCATATCCGTACCCGGATGAATGTTTCCGGTAATACCGAATTCATCGTCAAGGTGCCCAACAATGCGGGCAACAAGCCATTGGCTGAAGGTGCAAAGGTTAAAGTCGGGTGGCAAGCCACCGATTGTCGCGCTCTGGATCCTTTAACCTAAAAACATATATCGAATTCAGAACCAGCAACACTTTGATGTTGTATTTCTGCAAATAAATCTGGCCGCGAGGTCAGGTCAAACGAAAAGGGAGAATATTAATGAAACTCACAAAACTGCTTGCAAGCACCGCCGTTGGCGCTGCAATTGCACTTGGTTCGGTTGCGGCTCAAGCTGCCGATCTGACAATCGTGTCCTGGGGTGGTGCTTACACCAAGTCCCAGGTTGAAGCTTATCACAAACCTTACATCGCCAAGACCGGCACAAATGTCCGTTCCGAGGATTACAACGGCGGCATCGCTGAGATCAAAGCTCAGGTTGAAGCTGGTAATGTAACCTGGGATATCGTGGACGTTGAACTTTCCGACGCGGTCCGCGCCTGCGACGAAGGCTTGTTGGAAACCATCGATCATTCAACATTGCCTGCTGGTGCAGATGGTACTCCAGCCACTGAAGATTTCCTGGAAGGAACTCTTTATGACTGCGCTGTTGCCAACATCGTCTGGTCAACTATTTTTGCCTATGATGGCTCAAAGATCGCTGACGGCCCAAAAACCATGGGTGATTTCTTTGACCTGGCTAAATTTCCAGGCAAGCGTGGTCTGCGTAAAGGTGCCAAGGTTAATCTGGAATTTGCTTTGATTGCCGACGGCGTTGCTGCTGCAGACGTGTACGACGTGCTGTCGACACCCGAAGGTGTGGATCGCGCATTTGCCAAGCTGGCCACCATCAAATCAGAAGTTGTCTGGTGGGAAGCTGGTGCGCAACCTCCACAGATGCTGGCTGACGGTGAAGTGACAATGACCACCGCTTATAACGGTCGTATCTTCAATGCTGTTGCTGGCGAAGGTAAGCCCTTTGAAATCGTCTGGGACGGTCAGATCTGGGATCTTGACCTTTGGGTTATCCCAAAAGGTGCAAACAACAAGGACACTGCGTTTGACTTCCTGAAGTTCTCGACTGCGACCGAGCAGTTGGCAGCCCAGGCGTCCTACATTTCTTACGGCCCAGCCCGTAAGTCTTCCAGCCCACTTGTCGGCAAGTATCACAATAAAGATATCGACATGGGTCCGCAGATGCCGACCAATCCGACCAACCTTGCAAATGCTGTACAGTCCAATTTTGAGTTCTGGGCAGATAATGCAGATCAGCTGAACGAGCGTTTCAACGCTTGGTTGGCTAAATAATCCATAACGACAAAGGGCGCGGAATAATTCCGCGCCCTTTTAGACTAAATACACGGCTGGGGAGCTCTGGATGACCGATGCTACGATAAGCAACGCTGACGCGCCTTTGCTGGCGGCCGATGGAACGCCGCTGAAAGAAAAACTGGCCCTCACGACCCGCCGCATGAAAATGCGTGCTTTCCTTCTTACGGTGCCATTGGTGCTGTTTCTTATATTGTCTTTTGTTCTGCCGATCGGGCAGATGCTCTACAGATCCTTCCACAATCCTGCCGGCTCCAATGTGATGCCCAACTTTGCGAAGGCGATTAAGGGTTGGGATGCCGAACAAGGCACGCCTGGCGACGATATCATCAAAATTTTCGTGACCGATATGGCCGCGGCCAGGAAGAATCGGGAAGTGGGAAAGACCATTGGTAATCTGGCAACCCGTGTAAATTACGAAATCCCCGGCTCGCGAAGCCTGTTTACCAAAACGGCGCGGCGAGCTGGAAAAATTACCGAAGGCCCGTATTTCGATGCCCTGGTAAAGATCGACAAACGCTGGGACAACCCGAACTTGTGGCGTACGCTGCAACGGGTGACAGAGGATTATACGCTGTCATTCTATCTGGCGGCGACCGATCGAAAATATGATGAAACAGGCAGTATCGTGTTGGCCGATGAACTCTATCGGATCTATTTGCCGATATTGTGGAAGACGATATGGATGTCTGCGCTGATCACGGCGCTTTGTTTCATCATCGCTTATCCGGTTTCCTATCTGCTTTCGACACTGCCGCTGCGCACATCAAACTTGTTGATGATCCTGGTGCTGCTGCCGTTCTGGACCTCACTGTTGGTGCGAACCAGTGCCTGGATCGCGATGCTGCAAAAGTCCGGTATCATCAACAATGTTCTGGTCTATCTTCAGATCATTGCGGATGAAAGCAGAATCCAGATGATCTACAATATCACCGGTACCGTGATCGCGATGGTGCATATTCTGCTACCGTTTATGATCCTGCCACTTTATTCGGTTATGAAGACCATTCCGCCAAGTTTCATGCGGGCCGCCAGATCGATGGGCGCCAGCAACACCTATGCGTTCACCAAGGTATATTTCCCGCAAACCATTCCAGGGATCGCTGCGGGAACGCTGTTGGTATTCATTTTGGCCATTGGTTATTATATTACCCCGGCGCTGGTCGGTGGCAGTGACGGATTGTTAATTTCAAATCTGATTGCTGATCACATCAAGAAGACCTTGAACTGGTCACTTGGCGCTGCTCTGGGAACGATCTTGCTGGTAGTCGTGATGGTATTCTACTGGATCTACAACAAGCTTGTCGGCGTCGACAATCTGAAGTTCGGGTGAGGGCGCTGATATGACTTTTACAGAAAAATGTAAAACCCGCGGCTTTTATACCCTGATCGGCGCAGCATTGTTGTTTCTCGTCTATACCCAGTCTTTCGTTGGTATGGTGGGATTCCTGATAATTTTTGGCATTCCCTATTTTGCGATGCATGATTTGCCGCTCTATGCCACGACCAAGGACAAGATAGGTAAATATATTTTCCTGGCCGTCTGCACGATGATCTTCATCTTTTTGATAACGCCAATTTTGATCATCATCCCGCTGTCGTTCAACGCCGAACCCTATTTCACGTTTACTGAAGGCATGATGTCACTGGATCCGGAGGCCTATTCCACCCGTTGGTATGAGGATATCTGGCGTTTTGGCATGACCGCACCGGATGGCACCGAGAATTGGTGGGGCGACATGTGGAACAACGCCACATGGATTCGCGCCATGCGCAATTCTTTCTTCCTGGCGATTGTATCGACAATTCTTGCTACCGGATTTGGTACATTGGCCGCATTGGGCCTGTCGCGTCCGGAGATGCCATTCCGATCGGCTATTACCAGCTTGCTGATTTCGCCAATGATCGTTCCGCTTGTGATCACCGCGACCGGCATGTTCTTTTTCTACGGCGGTACCATGCAGGGCATTATCCCAGGTTATGAAAAGGGATTGGCGAATACCTATCTGGGATTGACTCTGGCTCATGCGACGCTGGGTGTGCCGTTTGTCATCATCACCGTGACAGCAACACTGTCGGGTTTTGATCGTTCGCTCATTCGCGCCAGCGAAGGACTGGGTGCCAATGGCTGGACGACCTTTACCAAGGTGATCATGCCACTGATTACGCCAGGCATGATATCGGGCGCCCTGTTTGCATTCATCACATCACTCGATGAAGTTGTGGCAGTTATATTCCTGGCAAACGTCGATCAACGAACTATTCCGCGCCAGATGTTCTCTGGTTTGCGAGAGCAGATCAGCCCAACGATTCTGGCAGTTGCGACAATTCTGGTTTTGATGTCGATCCTTCTGCTAACTACGGTTGAATTGCTGCGTCGCCGGTCTGAACGCCTGCGCGGTTTGTCTCCCGGCTGATGAAACGTCTGGCAACAGCATTGTTTTTGCATTTGCTGTTGCTCTCCGTTGCTCATGCGCAATCGACGCGAGCGGACCTCAATCTGGTTATCGCAATGGATTGCTCCTGGAGCGTCAATGGCAGCGAATATGCGCTGCAGGCAGGTGGGGTGGCCGCGGCGTTTTCTGACCCTGAAGTTCTGAAGGCAATCGTTGACGGTTATCACGGACGGATTTCCGTTCTGGTCATACATTGGTCAACATCCGGCACACAAAAAGTAGCGATTGACTGGACCACGATCGCCAATCCCGGGGATGCTATAAGGTTTGCCAATCGAGCCGCTCGCATGGGACGTCAGACTGTAAACGGTGGAACTTCAATTTCCGGGGCGCTTCAGTTCAGTCAGCTTTCGTTTGAAACAGCCCCGACCAGAGCAGACCGTCGGGTCATAGACGTGATCGCGGACGGCGAAAACAACGATGGCAACAGAGTTGAAACCACGCGGGATTCAGTGGTGGGCGAAGGCACCACGATCAACGCCCTGGCGGTGATCAATGAGGTGAGTTATTTACACTATTACCTGCGCAACCGTGTCATCGGCGGTCCTGGTGCGTTCGTTGAGAGGGCTGCAGACTATTTCGACTTCAAACGAGCCTTCAAAAAAAAGCTGTTACGGGAAATCAAGGGCAATCTGGTGACCCAAAAGTTTGATCCAACACGTTCAACGAAGATGCAAGACGGTTAGCGCCAACTCTCCAAGACTGACTCATAGTCAATGGCCGTGGTATCGGTGGCCGCGATGGCAGCCGCTTTTCCATCAAAACGCGGGGCTGGTGCTGGTTGCATGACACCATTCACCGACTGAAAAACACCACGTGCGATGTTGTGAGGATGCCCGGGAGCCTCGTCCATAGTCAGGACTGGTGCAAAACACGCGTCAGTGCCTTCAAAAACCGATTCCCAATGCCGCCTTGAATGTTGGGCGATCTTCTCGGCAATCAACTGGCGAATTTCAGGCCAATTTTGTCGATCCATGCGCCGGTTCATAAAATCTGAATTCAACTCAAGACAATCGATCAATTGTTGCCAGAATGGTTCCTCAATGGCACCCAAAGCGACCCACTTACCATCCGAAGTAGGATAGGTTCCGTAAAATGGCGCACCTCCATCGAGCAGGTTCTCACCGCGACCTGCGGGCCAGAGCCCCTGAGCTTTCAACGAATAGGGCATGGTCATCAGCAATGCAGTTCCCTCAACCATGGATGCATCGACCACCGTGCCCTTTCCCGACAGTTTGGCAGGCAGCAGTGCAGCGCAAATTCCAAAGGCGATCAACATGCCGCCGCCACCAAAATCTCCGACAAGGTTGATTGGAGGGACTGGGCCGGAATTGGGTGTGCCGATCGCATCAAGCGCTCCGGTTATGGCGATATAATCGATATCGTGGCCGGCCCGCTGTGCCAGTGGGCCGTCTTGGCCCCAGCCGGTCATACGTCCGTAAACAAGCCCAGGATTGCGTCCATGACATTGTTCAGGCCCAAGTCCCAGCCGTTCGGTAACACCTGGTCGATATCCTTCAATCAGCACGTCCGCCTTTTCGATCAATGCCATGGCTTTTTCCACGTCGTCGCGATCTTTTAGGTTTAGCTCTACTTTCCGCCGGCCACGCAACATTGGGTCACTGTCTGATTTTGACGTGCCAACGTTTCTCCCGCCGGGTTTATCGATGCGGACAACATCTGCTCCATGATCTGCCAGCATCATCGCCGCAAACGGGCCTGGGCCAATTGAGGCCAGTTCGACAACTTTGATTCCGCTGAGCGGCCCCGGTTCAGGCATTGGCGCGTCTTTCTTCGGATGGGGAACATCCAAAATGATTGCGATAGCTCTGTGCAAAATAGGAATGGGAGGTAAATCCGGTCGACAGAGCCACATCAAGAATAGGCGCGTTTGTGTGACGCAGCAGTTCGCGCGCTCTTTCCAGGCGTACTGTCATGTAATAGCGCCCCGGCGTGCAGCTTAAATGTCGCAGGAACAGACGCTCGACTTGACGCAGTGATAGTCCAACACGGCGAGCAATTTCCAATGCAGACAGCGGCTCTTCAAGGTGTTCCGACATCATTTCAACCGCCCGTTGCAGTTTCTCGGATTTGCCGGCGAGATCGCGTTCCGGGCCTACCCGCTGTCGGTCCATATTGGTTCGGATTCGTTCGTGCTGAAATTGATTGGCAACTTCATTGGCCACCTGCGCACCAAAATCTTCGCTAATAATGTGCAGCATCAGATCAATCGATGTGGTGCCACCCGCTGATGTATAGCGATTTCGGTCGACTTCAAACACATGTCCTGTGCAATTGGCCTCTGGAAACGCGTCCTGAAATGAGGCTCGGTTTTCCCAATGAATGGTGCAGTCATAGCCGTTTAACAGCCCTGCCTGGCCAAGAATGTGTGACCCTATCGATAGGCCGCCAATAGCCCCTCCGCGTCGGACTCTCTCGCGCAGTCGTGCCAGCATGTGAGACTGGCCCTGGACCTCCAGTTTGTAACCCGCACAGACAAACAGGATGTCGCATTTGGCCATGTCATCGATCGAATGCTGGACAGATACCTGCATGCCGTTGGATGCGGTGACCGGATTACCGTCCAGCGATACAATGCTCCATTTGTAATAATTGGAAGCAGCCATGCGATTTGCAGAACGCAATGGATCCATGGCCGCGGCCAGACACAGCATGGAAAACTGGTCGAGAATCAAAAACGACAAATGCCGTGATTCATCTTCACCAGCTACCGCGTTGCGTATCATCTCACGTCCTCATAAATGCGAGCGGCCGACACATTGTCGAAGCAGGCGTAGGTTCAGTGCGGCCAAATTTGATGGTAATGGTTGGTTCGACCCTGTCATGGCCCCGACAGCCCTTTAGAGTAGTTTGAGTTTCTGTTGTTCGTATCTGTGTAGAAATTTTACAGCAGCGCAAGCAAAATCTGTCACCGCAAGCATCTTGTTGAGTGACTTTTTTTCAGTCAGATTGTCGCTTGGTGTGACTGGTTTGTCGCAATTATTATGCCCTACTGGAATCATCAGACTAAATTTGTATGGTAAAGTTTGAACAAGCGCAGTTTTGCCCAATATCCGGCAGTTGAAAGTTGAAATAACAATGCGGTATTCCGCCTTTGCCATATTAAAAAATGCCCTTCGGGGAAACCGGGATTGGACCCCCGCGTGGCGGAAACCGGAACCTCGAAACAACTATGATGTCATTATTGTTGGCGGTGGTGGACACGGGTTGTCGACGGCCTTCTATCTGGCCAGCGTTCATGGAATCACCAATGTTGCGGTGATCGAAAAAGGCTATCTTGGATCAGGAAATGTTGGGCGAAACACGACGATTGTCCGGTCCAACTACCGCCTGACCCCGAATACCGGGTTTTACGAAAAGTCGATGGACTTGTGGCGGGAACTGTCTCATTCGCTGAACTATAATGTGATGTTCTCGCCCCGAGGTGTGCTCAATCTGGCCCATACTCCTGGACAGATGGATACCCACGCTGAGCGCGGCAATCAGATGAGGCTGATGGGTGTGCAGTCTGAACTGCTGGATCGTGATCAAGTTGCGCGGCTGAATCCAGGTCTGGATGTTTCAGGATCTGCCCGCTTTCCAGTCCATGGTGGATTGTTGCAACCGGATGCGGGTAATGCCCGGCATGACGCGGTCGCCTGGGGCTATGCTCGTGCTGCCGATCAATTGGGCGTCGACATCCTTGAAAATACCGAAGTCGTCGGATTTCTAAAGGACGGCGACCGCATTGCCGGTGTGGAAGTGATGCGCAATGGTGAACCTATGGAAATTCGCGCTGCGAAAACGGCGGTTGCAGTTGCGGGAAATACGGGTCGGGTCATGAAAATGGCCGGCGTCGACAAGTTACCTATTGAAACCACGGTGTTACAGGCTTTTGTTAGCGAAAGCATTAAACCCATCATACCAACGGTCACCACATTTGGGGCCGGACACCTCTATGTTTCGCAGTCGGACAAGGGTGGTTTGGTCTTTGGTGGTAATATTGACTACTACAATTCCTACGCTCAGCGGGGGAATCTGCCGGTATGGGAAGAGGTCACTGCTGAGTTAATTGCCATGTTCCCGGCCTTTGCACGGCTGCGCCTGTTGCGGAGCTGGGGCGGGGTTATGGATATGTCGATGGACGGTTCTCCGATTATTACAACCGGACCATTGCCGGGCATGTATCTTAATGCAGGGTGGTGTTATGGCGGATTCAAGGCAACGCCCGCAAGCGGCTGGTGCTTTGCCCATACAATTGCCAATGACAAAGCCCACCGATTGAACGAAGCGTTTACCCTTGAACGATTCAAGGATGGCAACCCGATTGATGAGTTGGGCGCCGGGCCAACTCCCTGGTATCATTAGGAGCGCAGACGATGAGATTAACCTGCCCGTATTGTGGCCCCCGCGATCATCAGGAGTTCACCTATCGTGGCGATGCCTCGGCGGTTCGTCCTGTACTGGACAACACATCGATCGACGACCACAACGCTTATATTTATGATCGCACCAATCCAGACGGGCTGCACCGCGAGTTGTGGAACCACACGTCCGGCTGTCGCACCCACATTATCGTCGAACGCAATACAATTACGCATGATGTTGTTTCCTGCGAACCAGTTGGTCCCTTTGCGGAGCAGCTAAAATGAGCGGATTTCGATTAAATCTGCGTGACGGAGTGGGTGCAAACCTGTCAGACAACGCCATCTCATTCTCATTTGACGGAAAGAACTATCGAGGATTGGAGGGCGACACACTGGCGTCTGCATTGCTTGCCAATGGTGTTTCGATCATTGCACGATCCTTCAAATATCATCGGCCGCGGGGCGTATTCACCGCTGGATCAGAAGAGCCAAATGCTCTGATAACTCTGCACAGTGGCGGGCGAACAGAGCCTAACATACGCGCCACAGAAGTGGAACTTTACGAAGGCCTGGTGGCCCGTTCTCAAAATCGGTGGCCATCGGTCAATTTTGACTTGATGGCGGTTAACCAACTGGCAGGCAAGGCGTTCAGCGCCGGGTTTTACTACAAGACATTTATGGGCCCCGCCTTGCAGGGTCACAAGGCAACCCGGTTCTGGTGGCTGTGTGAGCAATTAATCCGCCGAGCCGCCGGACTTGGCCGGGGAACGACTATTCCCGATCCAGATCATTATGCGCGGATGAATGCGTTTTGCGACGTTTTGGTGGTTGGTTCCGGCGCCGCCGGTCTGTCTGCTGCTCGCCGTGCAGCCGCGTCCGGCGCCCGCATCATTGTTTGCGAAGAATCGGCGAGGGCCGGTGGTGCGCTTGTTAGCACCCCAGATTTTATCGATGGGGAACCTGCCCGTGACTGGAGTGCTGATCAGATTTCGGAACTATCTGCAATGGACAATGTTTGTGTCCTTACCCGCACCACGGTCCAAAGCTATTTTGATGATAACACTTTCTTCGCCGTCGAACGGGTCACTGATCATCTGTCCCACAAGGATAAGACTTCACCGCGTCAGCGTGCCTGGAATATCCGGGCTAGATCTGCAGTCATTGCGACCGGAGCACTTGAGCGCCCCATGGTCTTTGCAGGCAACGATCGCCCCGGAATAATGCTGGCAGATTCTGCCAGACGTTATGCAATTGAGTTTGGAACTGCGCCGGGCAGAGCAGTCGCAGTATTCACAAACAATGATACCGGCTGGCTGGCTGCGCGGGACATGGCAAAGGCGGGAGTTATCGTAACCGCCATAGTTGATGTGCGTGCCGACATTGAGCCATCCATCAGATCGATCGGCGAGGAGTGTCGGGCAACCATTCACAGCGGTTCGGCGATTAAATCTGTCAAAGGAATGCGTGGCGTCAGCGGGATCGTTATTGCAAATTATAACGAGTTGACCGGTGAACTTGGTGACGACAGCAAATCCATTGCATGTGACTGTGTAGCTGTATCCGGCGGCTGGTCACCGGCATTTCACCTGACATCTCAACAGGGCGGCAAACCGACCTGGGATGCTGAGCTTCAGGCGTTCCTCCCCGGAGAACCTTTGCAAAAGTGGCATGGTGCAGGGGCCATGGCGGGCGAGTTTGGTTTGACCCGGGCGTTCCGGTCAGGTGAAGAAGCGGCGCTGAAGGCTTTGGCCGATATCGGGGTTACAATACCTAAACAGGCTGCCAAGGCTGGGTCCGGTCCCGATATTGACGGTGACGAAATCGACTATGCCCCGGCGCCGGTGTTTGAAATTAACAGCGGTGGCAAATCCTTCGTTGATTTGCAACATGATGTAACGGCTGAAGACGTTCGTTTGGCACATCGTGAGGGGTTTGTTTCTGTTGAACATCTGAAGCGGTATACCACTTTGGGCATGGCAACAGATCAGGGTAAAACCTCAAATGTTACGGGTCTTGCGATCATGGCCGCGGCCAGCAACAAACCGATCGCTGATACGGGAACTACACGCTTTCGCCCGCCATACACACCAGTTGCCATGGGCGCTATTGCCGGTGAGAAATACGGGCACCTGGCGGCTGAGCGTCTGACTCCAATGCATGATATTCATGTCGATTTGGGCGCCAATATGTACGCCAATGGACCCTGGATGAGGCCGGAAACGTATAATTTGCCGGGCGAAACCGTGGAACAGGCCTACATTCGTGAAACCAGGGCAGTTCGTGCCGGAGCTGGTCTGGTGGATGTTTCAACGCTTGGCAAGATTGATGTTCAAGGCCCGGATGCGGCTGAATTCCTCAATCGTGTTTATTCCAACGGATTTGCCAAACTTCCTGTCGGCAAAGCGCGGTATGGATTGATGCTGCGTGAAGATGGATTCCTGTTTGATGACGGAACCACGTGGCGGCTGGACGAACATCGTTACCTGATGACGACCACGACGGCGGGTGCCGGGCGTGTCATGGAACATCTGGAATATTATCGCGATTTTGTCTGGCCAGACCTCAAGGTTGCATTGGCTTCGGTGTCGGATGAATGGGCTGGTGTTGCGGTAGCAGGTCCGAAGTCCCGTGATTTGCTGAAGGCCTGCGTGAAGAAGTGTGAAGTCACCGATAAGGGATTGCCCTTCATGGGGATTGTGGACGGTGTTATCGGTGATATTCCCGTGAAGATTGCGCGTTTGTCGTTTTCTGGCGAACTTGCATTCGAAGTTTATTGTGGAGCCCATTGGGGGTCGGCGCTTTGGCATGCGCTGATGAGCGCTGGTGAGAAATTTAATGTCGTCCCCTATGGTCTGGAAGCCCTGTCCACCCTGAGGATTGAAAAGGGCCACGTGGCGGGCCCGGAATTGAATGGCCGCACGACACCTCATGACCTGGGTCTCAGTGGTATGGTTTCCAGCAAGAAGAATTTCGTCGGGTCGGTGCTATTGCAGCGCGAAACATTCGGCAAGGAAGACCGCCTGCAATTAGTGGCTGTCAAGTCATTGGATGGTCAGCGGATTCGCGGTGGCTCTCATCTGGTTGCAGGATCAAAGGTCCAGCCGGGAGGCAGTCAAGGACATACAACCTCCACGTGTTTCTCTCCAGAACTGGGCAGTTATATATCGCTGGCCCTGCTTGAAGGAGGATATAAACGGCATGGTGAAAAGCTTTTTGCAACCAACCCGGTTCGCAATGCGCATGTTGCTGTTGAAGTGATAAGTCATCATATGGTGGACCCTGAAGGAGGAAGAATGCGTGGCTGATCTGGCAGAAAAACTCTCGCCTTTGCACGAGCTGGCAATGCCGCGCAGCGGATCCGATAAGGTGATCCTGTCGGAACGACTTTGCGATTCACTGGTGCAGGTTCAGGCCTGGCCGGACAGTGTTGGGGAGGTTGAGAAACAGATCAAGCAAACTCGTGGCAAGCGCAATGTCATGCCCACCGGCCCGGGACGCTGGTTGATTGATGATCAAAGCGAAGGTCTTGAAGAAAAGCTCCGCAAGAAAATTGGTGCAGAGCTTGGAGCGGTGACCGGCCTTACACACGCTCGGGTGGTCGTGTCGATCAGTGGCGAGAAGGCGACTTGGGTTTTGGCCTCTGGTATTGCACTGGATTTTGATGTGACGGCCTTTCCAATTGGTACGACTCAGATGAGCCATCACCATGAAATTGGGCTGACCATTTACCGCGTTGGTGAAAACAGTTTTGATCTTTATGTATTCACCAGCCTGGTGCGCAGTTTCTGGCATTGGATTGAGAAAGCCAGTGCTGAAATCGGCTATAGCGTGATCTGATCAATCCGGACGGCAGGTCAGTCTTCTCAGGTGTCAGCCTTATCATACGCTTCGATAAAAGCGGCAGCTTGCTGGCCTATTTTTTGCGCGTTCCAACCAACCTTATAGACGTTGGAACCGATGCCAAATCCGTCACATCCAGCTTCCAACCACGCACCAATTGTCGGGATTGAAACTCCTCCTACAGCCAGCACAGGCATATTTTCCGGGAGAACAGCTTTTATTGCCTTGATGCCATCTGGGCCATGCAGGCTGGCGGGGAAGAATTTCAATGCATGAGCGCCAGCATTGATGGCGGCGAAGGCTTCGGTCGCCGTAAAGACGCCAGGATATGATAATCCGTTGCGTTTTCTGGTTTGTGAAATGACATTGATATCCATGTTGGGTGAAACAATCAGGCGACCGCCAGCGTCCATAACCTGATCGACCTGATCAGGCGTCAGGACAGTTCCGGCTCCGATGATTGCATCGTCGCCAAACTCGCGCGCCAGAAGCGCGATACTTTGCAGGGGATCGGGAGAGTTCAAAGGGACTTCAATAATGCCGAATCCGGCATCAATCAGGGCTTGCCCGATTTCTTCAACTTCAAATGGTTGGACACCTCTCAAAATCGCGACGAGTGGGCGGTGACCTTCAATTTGGCGTTTCATGCTTTTGTTCCTGTTATCAGTTTGGATTTGCATGCCAGTTCAAACAGCGCCGGCCAGACAAGGCCGGACCCCCGGATGCAGGTTGCATCTTTGTTCAAGGCGTTCAGTGCGCCCTTGTATAAATCGGTCAGTCCCTCGCTGCCGATGAGAATGACATTGTCGCCCAGGTGAAAACCATCTCTTTGCCCGGCGCTTAGCTCAGATAAAATCAGCAGCGCCGACAGTTCCTGATGTAGTTCGCCGGTGTTGCAGTCGGTGAGTAAATGGCGCGCCCGCAATCCAAATAATGTCCCCTCAAGAGAAGTTGATTGGTTGGCGAGTTGTTTAACCTTTGCGAAGAAATGGCCTGTTTCTCCAGTTGGTTTGGACATTGAATGGCGCAAAATCGTATGCTCACTCAGTGCTTCAAACACTTCTCCCGTCATGTAAGTCTGAAAATTGACAACGGTGCCATCACTGATGCGCACCCATTTGCTGTGGGTGCCGGGCATTAATATGGTGCCGGAATAATTGGGCTTTTGAGTAAGAAATCCGGCAATCTGGCTTTCTTCGCCGCGCATTACATCCAACCGCTGACCGTCAGCCAGGGTCAATCCTGGTACGACGGTGACTGAGCGCCCGTTGTGGCAGAAATGATGTAGACTTTGTACCAGATCATCTGTTGAGGCGGGGCAGGCCAGATATTGGGCTTCACGCCAGCCCTGGCGGCTTCCCACCATGCCTGCTGCGATTGCCGGGACCAGCGGCCAGCCCTTGGTGAGTTCATCAAAATGATTTTCAAATTCAGCTCTCGAAAAGGTTCCGACACCACTTTGGCCACGGCGTTCATCAACAATCGACCCATCTGAACTGAGCAATGCCAGTCGGACATTTGTCGTGCCCCAGTCAAGCGCGATTAGCCCAGCGGTCGTCCACTTTGTTGACACCATCACACAGCCTCCAGCGCGAGCGCGACGCCGGATTGCGCATACAGGGCTGGCAACTGAATACCAGCTGATCCGATTACCGAACCACGCATCACAAATCCATCATCCATCAACGGATTGTCAAACCAGCGGCTGGCCCGGCCCGCTGCATCGACAGGACTTTCCAGCATCACACGGTATTGTTTGTCGGGATCAAGACCTGGAACCGCGATGGTTGGTGGGACGATCGAACGCGGACGATCTATCTGCATCATCACGATTCGGGCGGAGGCTTGATCCTGGCTGATTGTGGCGGCGCCCGTCAGATTGTTGTCGACCGTCAAGATGCGATGGAATTCTCCGCTGTGCCACAATTGCCGACTGGCCTTGTAGCGTTGGACCGCGTCCTTGAATATGGCGGTGTCGGTCTCATCCACTTTTGTCAAATCAAGCTCAAAGCCCATGTGACCATAACCGGCGACCAGGGCTCGAAAGTTTGGATGGAAGCCACGACCGGACGTATGACACCACGCAGGACCGATATGCGAGCCCATGACTTCAGGAGGAAAGAAGTAGGAAAAACCAGTTTGGATGCGTGTTCTTTCTACAGCATCGTTGGAATCGCTGGTCCAGAATCGATGGGTGCGCTTCAGTATTTCATAATCGATGCGACCCCCGCCCGAGGCGCAGCTTTCGATTTCTACTTTTGGAAAACTCGAGCGCAGGCGATCAATCAGTCTGTACAATTCCATTGTTTGCCGATGTGCTGCCGCATTGCCAGAGCGGTCGCCAGGCAGCACAAGGTCTCGATTCATGTCCCATTTCAAATAGGAAATACGATATTCATTCAGCAGGCTACCGATGCGGTCAAACAGATAGTCATGGACTTCGGAATTCGTCAGATCCAAAACCAGCTGATTGCGCCCGGTCATCACAGGGTAAGGATCGAGTTTCAATACCCAGTCCGGGTGCTGTCGGTATAAATCGCTGTCTGGATTGATCATTTCAGGCTCAACCCAAAGGCCAAATTCCATGCCCGTTTCATCAATCACAAAGTCGACAATCGGGTGCAGTCCGTTTGGATATTTTTTTGCGTCCGGATACCAGTCACCCAGTGATGTGGTGTCGTCGTTTCGTCCCTTGAACCAGCCGTCGTCGAGCACATAGCGTTCTGTACCAATGTCAGCTGCAGCACCAGCGAGTGCCTTTAGCCGATCCAGATCGTGGTCAAAGTAAAGGGCCTCCCACGTGTTGACCGTTACGGGCCTGGGTTTTTGTGGCGCAGGAAACTTGAGAATATTGTGCCGTATATAGGTGTGGAATTTTTGACTCATCGCGTTCAATCCCAAATCGGACTGAGCAATAAATAATTCGGGAGTATCAAGACTTTCTCCCGGCGGCAGATCGCCTTCCTGGGAAAAGTGAAGCACGCCCATTTGCAACTGGCACTCGCCGGTTGTCAGACGCTCCAGAACCATGCGGTGATTGCCGCTCCAGCCCAAATGTACACCCAGGCACTTGCCGGCACTTTCATCAGTGGTAGGGGTGAGCAAGATGGTTCCCGGGAATGCCTCGTGGCTGGTTCTTCCACGCCGGTTTTCCGATTTCACCAGACCCGTTGGTATCGCGCGGCGGTCGATTGCAAATTCCGCGCACCAGCGGCCATGAAAATGCATATATTCACATAGCGCTTGTGGAACTGGCAAAACGGGCGCGCTCAGCCAGTCAATTAAGCAATGGTTGTTGCCTTGGTTGGTCACGCGCGACTTGAATACCGCTACACTCGATACCGGACACAGAGTACAGGTAATTTCCAGCGCCAGCTCCCGGTGTTTGTCGAGACATACAAACACAACGCCATTGGGAATGTCGCGTTGCTCTGAAAACAGGAAAAGTCCTGCCCATGCCGCCCCACCCGCTCCGTCTTCTGGGTGGATATTGCTGCGATGGGCGATGAGTCCGGGATGTCCCATAAATCCGCGAGACAATTCGGGTTGCATGGAAACAGGTGCACTATCGTCCAGCGTTGCATGGCCCTGAGGGCGCGCGCGCGAACGGGCAAACAATTCGACATCAATATCTGCGGTGATTGGTGATCCGAAATATATGATTTCGGGAACACCATCGGTCCAACTAAACAGTATTGTCGTCGCCAACGTGTCAAGACGGTGGGTATGTAAAGCGCCCAATTGGGCCTCTATCCCTTCGTCGCACCAAGCGTCAGCCCGGCGATGAAGTGTTTTTGCATAAGAAAGAACATGATGACTGGTGGTACGGCAGCCAGAAGCGATGCGGCGGAAATGAGCTGCCATTGCTGAACAAATTCTCCATTCAACGAACGAACTCCAACCGTTATTGGCAGGGATGCATCATCCTGAATCATCACGGTGGCCCAGAAAAAATCGTTCCAGATGAAGGTGAAGATCAGCACTGCCAGCGCGGCGATGGCCGGGCGAACCAGCGGTAAGACCAGATGCCAGAAAATCCTGAATTCACCGACACCCTCAATGCGGGCAGATTCAATCAATTCAAACGGCAGGGCCTTCATGAAATTGCGCATGAACAACGTGCAAAATCCTGTCTGGAAGGCAGCGTGAAACATCACCAGACCGGGAACGGTATTGTAAATATCCAATCTGTTGGACAGGTCGATAACAGGAAGCATGAGGATCTGGAAAGGAACGAAGTTACCGGCGACAAAGATGAAGAAAATAGGCAGCGCCGATTTGAATTTGTAAATCGCCAGCGCGTAACCAGTCAGACAGGCCAGACCAACTGATATGATCATGGTCGGCAAGGTGATGATCAACGTGTTGACCATATAGCGAAATGCATCGGTCTGCTGAAAGACAGCTGAATAATTCTCGATCAGATTGAACTCGCTGGGAATGCCGAAGACGTTGCCTGTGTTGATGTCTATCGCTGGACGAATTGACGTCAAAAAGATTGCGATCAGCGGTAGCAGCCAAAGCAGCAAGGCCACTGGCAGGGCCACTTTATAAGCTGTCTGAACAGCTGATGTCGACTTTTCGATCGGTGCTGGAAACATATCAGTGCTCCGTCTTTTCGTCTTGATACATGCGCCATAAGAAGTAGCTGATGTAGATCAGCATGATGAAAAACAGCACCGTTGCGATGGACGATCCATAGCCATAGCGACCAACGCCTTCGCCAACAGCTTGGTCATACATGTAGTAAGCCAGCACATTGGTGGAGCCGAAGGGCCCCCCCTGAGTCATGGTCGCGATCATATCGAAGGAGCGCAGGGCACCGATAACCGTCACCACGATTGCGATGAATGTCGCCGGGCGCAGTTGAGGCAAAATGACATGCCGCAGCATTTTCCAGCCCTTGGCACCGTCCAATCGCCCCGCTTCAACCTGATCTGGCGAAACATTGTTCAGGCCGGTGAGATAGAGAATCATGCAATAGGCGATCTGCGGCCACAGGCCCGCGGCAATGATGCCGTAGGTTGCATATTTGGCCTCGCCGAGAATGGAAGGCGGATCAATGGAACATGATGTCGTCAGATTGCCGACAATGTTGAGTTTCTGCTCACAGAAGAACCAGCCCCAGATTTCGCTCAGCAGACCGAATTCCGGATTATAGGCCCAGGAAAATATCAACCCGACCACTACCTGAGAAATCACGAAGGGAAAGAAGAACATCGACTTGTAAAGGCGGATACCGGTGACGGTCTGGTTTAAAAACAGTGCAATTCCAAGCCCGATGGGAATGGCCAGCATGAACAATATGAGCCACAGAACATTGTTGGCCAGCGACGTGTAGAAGTTGGGATCGTCCAGCAACAGCCGATAGTTGTAAAAGCCAACCCATTCTCCGGTCCACGTCCCGGTGACGTCATAAAGGCCGTTCCATTTGGTGAAAGAATAGGAGATCGATTGAAAAATCGGAATGATCACGTAGATCAAGAAAAATGCCAGCCCGATGGACAGAAACAGCCACGGAGCCAACTTGACGCGATTGCGTTTATAGTAAGACAGGCTGGTGAAACTGATCAAGGCACCGGCCAGCACTGCAATCAGAAAAACTATGCGAATGAAGAATGTGGGAACGCGCGCATCAACCCTTTTTTGATAACCCAAGGTCTCGGCCACCCAGGATACGTCTATGGACAGCATGACCAATAACGCCACCAGGAAAAAAACTGCTCCCGAGATAACCCGTGGCATCGACGTGTCATATTTTGAAATTGGCTGTCCGGATACGGTCATTAAGGGTCCGATCTTCGGCAAGTGCAAATTTGGACGGGGCAGGGGCCTGTCGTGTTGGAAGTGCCGCCCGCACCGTTATTCTAATTGATCTGCGACGGCAGAGTTGAAGCGGATGACCTGTCTGGTCACCCGCTCCGACGGTCTTAGTAGACTTCGGCTTGAACCTTATCCAGGTTCGTCAGAACTTCTTCCAATGTTGAGGGGTCCAGCATGAATTTCTGGAAACCTTCCATTCCGGCCTTGGCCATAGCTGCAGGTGCATCACGGTCGTAGAACTGTGCCAGACCGGAAGCGGTAGACAATGTCTGCATGCCTTCAACAATGAACTTATCGTCCTTGTTGACTTCAGCAGCCGAGTTTGGCGGCAACTGACCGATGGCCTTGTTCCAATCACCCTGGATCTTAGGTGTTGCGATGAACGCCATGAATTTTTTGGCGTTTTCTACATTCTTGGCTTTTGCGGGGATGAAGAACGCATCAGCTGGCGCTTCTTCAGCCCGTGCCAGGCCAGGAGTAATTTCAGGGAACTGGAAGAAATCGATCTGATCGTCTTTCAACCCTGCATCCTTGTAGGCAGCAACGGAGAAGTTACCCATCACATACATTGCAGCATCACCTTTGGCGAAAGGTGCAATTGCATCCTGCCAAGACATGGTTGCGTGGTTTTTCACAGGAGCACAACGCTCAAGCAATTCACCCCATTTGGCGAATGTCGCACGAATGCGCGGGTCGGTGTATTTGATTTTACCGGCCGTCAACTCGTTATGAACATCATAACCGTTGGTCCGCAGGTTGAGATAGTCGAACACGCCGGCAGCAGTCCAAAGATATTTTGTGCCGATTGTGAACGGTGTCACACCAGCGGCTGTCATCTTGTCACAAGCGCCGAGCATTTCGCCCCAGGTTTTTGGTTCGGACAGGCTCAACTTGTCAAAAATGTCTTTGCGGTAATATACGCCCCATTGATAGAATGAGTAGGGCACACCCCATTGCTTACCGTCACGAGTCATAGTTGCCTTAATGGCATTGAACTTGTCGGAAAGGTTCGGATCGCTGGCCCAAAGGTCAGAAATATCCGAAAACAGACCAGCATCAACAAATGGGCCCATGCGGTTGCCGGGATACCATGTGATTACATCGGGTGCATCGTTCAACAATGCATTACGAATTGCGCTCTTGTGCGCTTCACGATCGGTGATGTTGGTTGTGACATTGATGTCAGGATTGGCTTTTTTGAAGGCGTCAATAACGGCTTCAAATGCTTTCTTGGGGGCTGGATTCAAATCGTCGAATGTGACGACAAGATCACTAGCCCAGGCCGAGGTGGCCAACAACGCTGCAGCACTTACTGCAGTGGTAGCTCTGATGAGCGACTTGTACATATAATATTCCTCCCAGTTGAGTAACCCGTCTTCGTGTCAAAGACGGGAGCCTGTCCCAATCTGCGGGGCAGGTTAAGTCGATTACAATCAATGATCGCCTCCAACCTTGCAAGCAAGGCAGGCGCGACAAAGCGGCAATTCAGAGTTCCGTTATTTGGAACTCGATTTGACTATTTAGAATTATTTGTCTAGACTGCGCAAATGTCAAGCGCCAGTTTTCCGGCTGTGCGCCAATCAGAATGTGATGTAGATCGAGTGGACAGCCAAGAGGATGATATGAAACGCAATACATCGCACGCCTCTGCGTCCGATGAACTTCGTATTTCGCGTCGCAAGCCGAAAACAGGAACGCTTGGCAAGGCATTGGAAGTTCTCGACGTAATTGCTCTGTCAGAAAAGCCGCCACGATTTACTGATTTATTGGGGCTGATCGATCAACCCCGGGGAACGTTACACCGACAAATTTCAAATCTGGTTGCCGAAGGGCTGGTTTCAGTCAACGCCGATCATTCTTACGTCCCCGGCCTGAGGTTGCTGAAATTGGCCGCGCGGTCATGGTCTGGAAATTCATTTCGCCAGTTGGCCGAGCCCCATATTGCTAGGCTACATGATGAGACCGGAGAGACGGTTCATCTGGGTCTGATGAACGGACTGGAAGTGATTTACCTCGACAAGATTGAATCAAAACAAACCGTTCGCATGCACTCGCAGGTGGGTAATGCGTCACCCCTCTACTGCACAGGCGTCGGCAAAGCGATGCTGGCATTATTGCCCGAGGAGGACTGTGCCGCGCGGGCTGCTGAGTTCGACTACGTTCGCCACACCGAGACTACATTATACACACCTGAACTGCTTTTGGGGGAAATGGCCGAGATTCGATCCAGCGGCATTTCCTATGACCGTGAAGAACATGAGCCCGGCATTCGCTGTATTGCAGCCGGACTGGGTAGTTTGGAGAGCGGAATTATTGCTGGAGTTTCGGTCACTGGACCGGCTTTCCGAATATCGCAGGATGAAATGACTGCTTGGAAATCGCTGGTGCTTGAAACCGCCAGAGCAATTGAGAGTGATATGGAAGCAAGATTGGGACCGCGGTCCCAGGAATAAATTGAAGTAATTGAGTTAATCAGGCTTGGGCGGCAGCCCTGTGCCATTGAAAGGTAAATCGGGAGAAATTAATGGCCGGTGTAAAGCTCACAAATGTGAAAAAGTCATTTGGTGATATTCACGTCATTCATGGCGTTGATCTTGAAATTGATGATGGAGATTTCATCGTTTTTGTCGGACCGTCGGGATGTGGTAAATCAACTTTGCTGCGACTCGTCTCCGGGCTGGAGGACACGTCGTCTGGCCAGATCGCAATTGGTGATATCGATGTCACCAATGTGGAGCCGTCCGAACGCGGCGTCGCTATGGTGTTTCAATCCTATGCGCTTTATCCGCATATGACCGTTTACGAGAATATGGCTTTCGGTCTGAAAATGAACGGTGCCGATCCCAAGGAAATAGACGACCGTGTGCAAAAAGCTGCAAAAATCCTCGAACTTGAACCACTGCTGAATCGCAAGCCCGCCGCCATGTCAGGTGGTCAGCGGCAACGTGTGGCCATTGGCCGGTCAATTGTTCGCGAACCGAAGGTATTTTTGTTTGATGAGCCGCTTTCCAATCTGGATGCAGAATTGCGCGTTCAGATGCGTCTGGAAATAGCCAAGCTGCACAACGATCTCGACACAACCATGATATATGTCACCCATGATCAGACGGAAGCGATGACATTGGCCGACAAAATCGTTGTGCTGCGTGCTGGTATTGTTGAACAGTATGGATCGCCGTTGGAATTGTATGACAACCCGGACAATGAGTTTGTTGCTGGTTTTATCGGGTCGCCCCGGATGAACTTCCTGGATGCCGAAGTCACCAGTTCCAAACAGGGGACGGCAAAAATTAATATTCCTTCGCTTGGCGATCTGAAGTTTGATGTAGCCACTCGCGACCGGACCCCGGAAAAGGGGGAATCCGTTCTCGTTGGTATTCGGCCAGAGCATTTTATTCCGGCCGAAGGGGCGAAACACAAATTCAAAGCACCAACGAGTGTTGTCGAGCAGTTAGGTGGGAATTCTTATCTATATCTCAACATAGGTGGCAGTTTGCCATTGACCGTCGAACAAAAGGGGCATGCTTCCGTGCAGGATGGACAAGTTGCTTCGGTGGGCGTCGATCCCGCCACAGCCATGATGTTTGGAAACGACGGACTGCGAATATAATCGCTGCTCTGGGCTTGATTTTCGAGGAGTAAGATACGAAAGAGCGGTTTTTGCAGGTGTTTGTCTGCAGGGATCCGACATTTTAGCCATGACATTTCTTTGAGTAGTCCATCAATGAGTAAGATAAATCCGGCACTTGGTGTTTGCTACTATCCTGAGCACTGGCCTTCACACATGTGGGAAACTGACGCACGGCGCATGGTTGAGTGCGGCATTCAATACGTGCGGATTGCTGAATTTGCTTGGTCGAGACTTGAGTTGACCCGTAATGAATTTGATTTTGACTGGCTGGACAAGGTAATTGAAATCCTCGCGGGTGCAGGGTTGAAGATTGTCATGTGCACCCCAACAGCCACGCCACCAAAATGGCTGGTTGATGAGTGGCCGGACATGGTGGCGATTGACGCCAGCGGCAAACCTCGAAAATGGGGGTCGCGTCGTCACTATGATTTTTCACATTCAGGATATCGTCGCGAAGCTGCGCGGATTATTGAAATTCTCGCTAAGCGATACGGCAGTCACCCGGCTGTGGAAGCCTGGCAGGTGGATAATGAATATGGCTGTCACGATACGACGTTAAGCTATTCCAACGATGCGCTGATTGGCTTTCGCAACTGGCTTGCGCAAAAATATCAATCACCGGATGCACTCAACCGGGCATGGGGCAACGTATTCTGGTCCATGGAGGTCAGCGACTTCAGCGAGGTTGAACTGCCCAATCTGACTGTGACGGAACCCAACCCGTCACATGTTGTTGACTTCCAGCGATTTTCTTCCGACCAGGTGGTAGCTTTCAACAAAGTTCAAACCGATCTCTTAAGGCAACATTCTCCGGGCCGTGATTTGATCCACAATTTCATGGGCAAGTTTCTTGAATTCGACCACTTTGATGTGGCCGAAGATCTCGATATTGCCTCCTGGGATTCTTATCCTCTGGGAAATCTGGAGCGGTTTGGACGCGATGATGCCTGGAAAAACTGGTATTTGCGTGCTGGTGATCCGGATTTTCAAGCCTTCCATCATGATTTGTATCGTGGTTGCGGCCGCGGCCGCATGTGGGTGATGGAACAGCAGCCGGGGCCGGTCAATTGGGCGCCGTGGAACCCCGCACCTCATCCGGGCATGGTGAGATTGTGGAGCCACGAGGCGTTTGCCCATGGAGCTGAAGTCGTCAGTTACTTCCGATGGCGGCAGGCGCCCTTCGCGCAAGAACAGTTCCATGCAGCACTCAATCGTCCTGATGGCAGCGCTGATGTGGCCTATGCGGAGGCCAGTCAGGTTGCTTCGGATCTGCTTGTTTTGCCCCAGACCGAGACCACACAATCACCGGTAGCGTTGGTGTTTGACTATCCGTCGCAATGGGCAACTCAAGCTCAACCTCAGGGCGAGGACTATGACGGTTTTGCACTGACCCTGGCCTGGTATTCGGAACTTAGAAAAGCCGGGCAGAGCGTGGATATTGTACCGTCGCTGGCAAACTTCGATGGATATCAGTTGGTGGTGGTGCCGCATCTGGTGATGCTGGACGATAGATTTACGCAGCGGGTGGCAAAATCGAATGCGCGATTTGTGTTCGGCCCACGTTGCGGATCACGGACTTTAAATCATGCCATTCCCGACAATCTCGCACCTGGGGCATTGCAGAAACTGATCAACTTGCGGGTTTTGCGCGCCGAAAGTCTGCGCCCCGGAACGACCATGCCTGTTGAAAGTCATGGCGCATTTATACGCTGGTCCGAAACCATTGAGGCGACTGACGATATCACTGTGCACCTGTCAAACGTAGACGGTACACCAGCCTATTTAAGCCAGAAGGGCATTTCTTATCTTGCCGGCTGGCCAGATGAGAACCTGCTCCGGCATGTCCTGCATCATCAACTCAAGAACGCCGGTTTGAAGCTGATGGATACCGGAGATGATCTGCGCATAAGAGATCGCGGTAATCTGCGCACAATCGTCAATTATGCACCAGATAGTCGTGATGCTGGCCATTTGATTGAGGATAGTGATGAAATCCTGTTGGGAAGTGCGATGCTCGACGTTGCGGGTGTTACGGTTTTGCGCCGGTCCTAAAAAACCACATTCATCATTGTGATTGAGACGATCAAAAACAAGATGGTCATACCAACACCGGCCCGCATGAAATCGCGAACTGCATAGCCTGCAGGACCCATAATCAGGGCATTCACCTGATGGGTTGGAATCAAAAACGAATTTGATGTGGATATTGCCACGGTCAAAGCAAAGATCGCCGGGTCGCCGCCAGCGGCCACGGCAATTGAAACCGCCAGCGGGACAAGAAGTACCGTGGCGCCGACATTGGACATGATCAACGTAAATACGGTTGCCAGGACTGCGACACCAATCTGCAGACCCCAAATCGGCACGCCGTCCAGTGCCGATAGAATTCCTGTCGCAATCCATTCTGCGGTGCCGGTTGTCTGCACCGCACTGCCAAGCGGAATGAGACTGGCGAGCAGAAACACTGTATTCCAGCCAACCGCCGCATAGGCTTCGTCAATACGCAATACGCGGCTGACAATCATTCCGGCCGCTCCCGTCAACAAGCACAAAGACAGCAACACATCTGTCAAAAGAATCATGCCAATTGAAATTGAAAAAAACAGCAATGCCCAGCCGAGCTTTTTGGGTCGGAGCTCTTCCTGCGGATAATCACTTGTGACGATGACGAAATCTCGATCGCGTTTCAGAGCGCTCAAACTCCTCCAGGCTGTGTGAACCAATATGGTGTCGCCCGCCTTGAGTGGCTCAAAACCGATCACTGTCGGATCATGATCGTCGGTACTGATGTGGCTGAGAACATCTTCTCCGCGATAGATGGCCAGCAGGGAAAAGCCATAGCGTTCTCGGGCGCGTACTTCACGAGCAGACTTGCCGATCATGGAAGAGTCGGGGGGGATAACAATCTCTGCGACACCGCAACGATGGGCGGCTAGGTCATGAGCAAATTTATCGATGCGAGGATGAATGATGAGGTCGTTTTGTACCGCAAACCGGCGGATGGCGCTGGGTTGCCCCATCACGGCCAAACGGCACGGCGCCTCCAATGTATCAAGAACAATCGGAGCCAGATGGGATTTGTTGTTCACATGTATGGCGATCACATAAATGTTGAACTCGGAGTGAATGTCGAGAAGCGGACGCCCGACGATTGGAGAATCTTCAGGAACGCTGAGTTCGGTATAACCGGAATCAAGACCATAAAGCCGGCTCAGATAGTCGGCGCGAATATCGGCAGCCGTTGGTCCGTCTTCCTTGGATCCGGGAAGCAGAAATCTGCCAAATATGATGAAATACAATATGCCGGAAACCACCAGGCTGAGCCCGATTGGAGTAACTGAAAACAAATCGAATGGCTGCATCTGTGCGTCAGCGGGCAAGCTGGCATTTGAACTGGCCATCAGATCGTTGAGCAAGATCAGGGGAGACGAGCCGACCATCGTGATCGTGCCGCCCAATATGGCGCAAAAGCCCATGGGCATCAGCAGGCGCGACATGGGAATTTCCGTACGTGAGGATATCCGCGAAACCACCGGCAAGAACAAAGCCGCAGCACCAACATTTTGCATGAACGAAGATATCACCCCCACTGTGGAAGCAATGATGGGAATGATTCTCTCTTCGGTTTGTCCCCCGAAACGCAGGATTACAGCAGTAACGGCAGACATCACTCCCGTCTTGTCGAGACCGGCGCCGATGATCATCACAGCAATAATTGAGATAACCGCATTTGAGGAAAATCCATCGAATAGCGTGCTGGTATCGCCGATATTTTCCAGACCCGGCGTGTAGCCAAGCAGTCCCAATACAACCAGAATGATGATGGCGGTAACATCAACGCGGACGATCTCAGTAACGAAGAGAATCACGGTCAAAGTGAGCAGGCTGAGTACTGCCACCATTTCCACTGTTAGACCCAGGCTTTCCATTCAGTCTCCACCGAACCGGCTAGACGCGTCATTGCTTTAGGCGCGATGCGTTTTGACGCCACAATCCGCAAAAAAGCAAGTAAAAGTCGGTAAAATTACCCTTACCAATGCCATTTCGGAGGCTAAATTGCGGACACTGTCAAAATTGCTGATTGGTTGGGTTCAATTTGAACCTATAAGACACTTGCTCCGGTGTCTGCGGAGCTGACATTGGTGCGCAAGGATGACAGCAGTTCCACCCCCATTCCAAATTGATTGCCAGACAGATCGGCTGTGATTACCTCACGGCTCTGCCAGTCGGTTTCGTCGAGCAGCACCTTCAGTTCGCCGGTTGTTGCGTCCAGTCTGACCACATCCCCATCACGCAGTTTTGCAATCGCTCCTCCCTCAGCGGCTTCGGGTGTCAGGTGAATGGCGGCGGGAACCTTGCCGGATGCGCCAGACATACGGCCGTCAGTGACCAATGCAACTTTGTAACCGCGATCCTGCAAGACCCCCAAAGGAGGCGTCAGCTTGTGGAGTTCCGGCATGCCGTTGGAGCGTGGTCCCTGAAAGCGACAGACCGCAATAACGTCCATGTTAAGTTCACCAGCTTCAAATGCTTCGCGAATTCCGTGCTGGGTGTCAAAAATCCTTACCGGCGCTTCAACCACATGATGTTCTTTCTTAACAGCCGAAATTTTTATAACGGCGCGACCGATATTGCCGGTCAGAATTTTTAATCCACCGTCCTTAGAGAAGGGCTTTTCAACCGTCGCCACGATTTTGTCATTGCCGGGAATGCTTGGAGCGTCTTCCCAGACGGCCCTGGACCCATCCAGTTTGGGCTCTTTCACCTGGTGCCCTAATCCGCGCCCCGAAATCGTCATCACATCTTCATGCAAATGTCCGCCGCGCAGCAATTCGCCAATCACAAAGGGCAGGCCGCCCGCGGCGTGAAAATGATTAACGTCAGCCAACCCGTTTGGATAAACCCGCGCAAGCAGCGGTGTGCACTCGGCGAGCTCGGACATATCTTCCAGGGTCAATGTGATACCGGCAGCTTTTGCGATGGCCACCAGATGCAGCACGTGATTGGTCGATCCCCCGGTTGTGTGCAAACCAATCACAGCATTGACGATGGTTTTTTCGTCGATCATTTCGCCGACTGGCGTAAATTGATTGCCGGTCGAGGTGATCTGCAAAGCTCTTTCGGTTGCCGCTATTGTCAACGCATCGCGCAGAGGCGTGTCTGGATTGACAAAACTTGAGCCCGGCAAATGAAGCCCCATGAATTCCATCAGCATTTGATTGGAATTGGCCGTGCCATAAAATGTGCAAGTGCCAGGAGAATGATAGGAAGCGCTTTCTGCCTTCAATAGCTCGTCTCGACCGACTTTGCCTTCTGCATAAAGCTGACGTATCCGAACTTTTTCATTGTTGGGAAGCCCTGACGGCATTGGGCCAGCAGGAACAAAAACCGCTGGCAAGTGGCCAAAAGTCAACGCGCCGATCAATAAGCCGGGAACGATTTTGTCGCAGACGCCGAGATACATTGCAGCATCAAACATGTTGTGAGACAGGCCAACCGCTGTCGCCATGGCAATGATATCACGTGAAAACAGCGACAATTCCATACCTTTTTGGCCCTGGGTTACACCATCGCACATGGCGGGGACGCCAGAGGCAATTTGGGCAACTCCACCAGCATCTCGAGCCGCTTGCTTGATCAGATCGGGGTAACTCCCGAACGGTTGATGAGCCGACAACATGTCATTGTATGACGTGATGATCGCGAGATTGGGAACGACGTCTGCGGCCAATGCCGACTTGTCGCCCACATTGCAGGCAGCGAATCCGTGGACCAGATTGGTGCAGCTCAAGGAAGACCGGTGTGGCCCGCCATCTGCGGCCGAGCGGACACGATCCAGATAGGCCTCACGTTTGGGTTTGCTTTGCTCGATGATGCGGTTTGTAACGGCGGAGATAGCAGCAATCGTCATGATGGGCTTTCAGCGTTGTTGAAATATTTATGATGGCTGGCGACCGGTCAGCCAGCCCAGTAGACCTGCAATTTGACATCTGGATGACGTAATATGTGGCGAATTGGCATGTCGTCGGCTGGCCCGTCCTTAAGAGCTTCTTCGAACACGGCAAGTTTCTGATCACCTTCGATGTGTAGAAACAGGTTTTTGGCAGTGGCAATCGGCGGCAATGTCAATGTAATGCGGGGCTCTTCTGCGCCCGGTGCCAGCATCGGCATAAACAGTTTTTGAGTACCGGGATCTGTTGCGGCTTTCAGGTTGTCACCGCCGGGAAAGAATGATGCCGTGTGACCGTCGGTTCCCATGCCCAGTGTCACCACATCAAACGGCAGTTCCTCATCGGCCAGCAATTTTTCATGGGCTATTTCTGCAGCACCAGCCGCATCCTGTTTGTCCACATAAAGTGATAGAAATTCAGATGATGGATGTTGCTGCAGTCCCAGATGATTGCGGATCATCTTCTCATTGCTGCGATCATCATCAGGCGGCACATTTCGCTCGTCGACCATTGCGAAATAGATCATTTCCCTATTGGCTCCGAGTTTGGAGCCGAGGCGATCAAGCACGCCTTTGGGAGTCGATCCACCGGACAAGGCAATCGAGGCGAAAGCTCCAGATGCGAAATCCAGATCCAGAAGTTCGGCGATGCGGTCCGACAACGCCTCTGCGAGTAGGTCGCGGGACTCAAATTTGTTGAATGCCTCAACCGGCATTATTCATCTCCGTCATTCCATGTGCGTCCGTCACGTTCGATCAGCGCAATGGCCTGACTCGGGCCCCAGGTGCCAGCAGTGTAGCTGCGAACCGGCTGATTGGTTTCGTTCCATGATTCAAATATCGGGTCAATCCATTTCCACGCAGCCTCGACTTCATCACGGCGCATGAACAGGGTCTGGTTGCCGCGCACAACATCGAGCAATAGGCGTTCGTAGGCATCGGGATTGTGACCATCGAAATTATCCGCAAAACTCATGTCCAAAGGCACATGCTTCAAACGCATGCCGCCTGGACCCGGATCCTTGATCATGATCCACTGTTTTACCGATTCATCAGGTTGCAGGCGAAGCACCAGCCGGTTTGAGATCGGTGATCCGGCACCTTCACCAAAAATCGAATGGGGAACCGGCTTGAACTGAATGACGATTTCCGACATGCGCATGGCCATGCGCTTGCCGGTGCGCAGGTAAAACGGCACACCAGACCACCGCCAGTTTTCCACCTCGGCTTTCAACGCCACAAATGTTGCTGTGTCACTTTCCTCCCCCAGTTCTTCCAAATAGCCGTCGACTTTTCCCTCAGGTCCGGCACCGGCCATATATTGAGCCCGGACAGTGTTTTCGGCTGGAATGGATTTAAGAGATTTAAGTACTTTGAGCTTTTCGTCGCGAATTGAATCGGCATCACCGGTTGCCGGAGCTTCCATCGCGACCAGGCAGAGCAGCTGCATCAGGTGGTTTTGAACCATGTCCCGCATGGCGCCCGATTGATCATAATATCCGGCGCGACTGCCCACTCCCACAGTTTCAGCCACAGTGATCTGGACATGGTCGATGTGGGAACAGTTCCACAAAGGCTCAAACAGCGCATTGGCAAAGCGTAAGGCTAATAGGTTCTGGACGGTCTCCTTGCCCAGATAGTGATCTATGCGGAAAACTTGATCCTCGCGAAAATGCAACCCGACTTCACCATTGAGCTTTTCAGCGGTTGGCAAATCCCGTCCAAAGGGTTTTTCAATGACCAGCCGCGTACGGTCGTCGATCAGATCGAATTTTTCCAACTGGCTGGTGATGGGACCAAACAGAGCCGGGCCGACGGCCAGGTAGTGGGCGCGAATTTTCTGTTCTGTACCGTCATCAAGTTTTGCCTTCAGAACGTCCCAGCCCTTATCTGACTGAACATCAATCTGGACATAATCCAATCTCGCGAGAAATCGCTTCAGACTGTCGTCACTGCGCTGGTCTTCAGCTACGTGTTTGCGCAAGGCATCATGGGCAAATTTCTGATAGGCTTGTTGGGTGTACTCACCACGTGATGCGCCAATGAAACGTGCGCCATCAGGCAATTGACCATCGTGATCACGGTGATACAGCGCAGGCAAAAGCTTGCGCTGGGCGAGGTCGCCAGTGCCACCAAATATGACATAGTCAAAAGGCTCAACGGGAATAATCTTGCTGGTCATGGGGGCTATATGGCACTCTCTGATATGAATTTCAATCGATTTAGTTTAATTTTAGTTGCGCGTTCATAGGTCCTTTTTGAAGTAGACCCGGTTAAAACCAGCTTCGCTGCGACGGGCGGTTTCCAAGAAACCCAGTTTTGGGTAAAAAACCAGATTTTCGGTCATCTGTTCGTTGGTGTAGAGTTCGATGGACGATAATCCATTTTGTCGGCAATTCTGTTCCAGAAGACCGAAAAGCTTTTTGCCAATCCCCTGACCCTGATGGCCGGGGTGAATCGCGACGTTTTCCACAAACAGGTGATCGGTGCGACTGGAACTCACCAGGAAGCCAGCGGGCTCCCCATTGACGCACACGATGTCCAGTTCCTGGCATTCCAAACACGCGTCAAAATCAGCGATCATTGGGGCTGGTGGTTTACCGATGCGCTCTACATACATCTCATAAGCCAGGCTGGCGCATTGACGAACAAACTCGAGATCTTCTGCTTGGGCAGGTCTTAGCAAGATGTTTTTCATGGCAAACTCTTTTGCGCAATTGATCTTAAGGCGACACTTGCAGACGCTCCTGCATCATCATAGCGTGCGGACATAATATCGGGAGAAAAATATGCGACTTGAAGGAAAAACGGCGATTGTCACCGGTGCTGGTTCGGGTTTTGGAGAGGGCATGGCCAAACGATTTGCCGAAGAGGGTGCCAATGTCGTGGTTGCCGACCTTATTGGCGACAAGGCGGAGCGGGTTGCCCGGGAAATTGGTGCCCAGGCCGTTGCGTTGGAAGTCGATGTTGCCCGGGCCCAGGACAATCAGGCGATGGCCGCTGCAGCGATGAGCCACTTTAAACGCCTGGATATTTTTGTGCTCAATGCAGGTGTAACCCACAAAAACACTTCAATGCTCGAGGTCGATGAGCAAAGCTTTGACCGAATCGGCGATGTGAATATGAAAGCGCTCTATCATGCATCACGTGCCGTTGTTCCGATCATGGAAGAACAGGGCGGCGGCTCAATTCTCGCAACAGCATCGACCGCTGGCCTGCGTCCGCGTCCGGGCCTTGTCTGGTACAATGCATCCAAAGCCTGGGTGGTAAATGCTTGCAAGTGCATGGCGGTGGAACTGGCGCCGAAGAATATTCGGGTAAACAGCCTTTGTCCCGTGGCTGGCGAGACCGGCATGTTGGCCGACTTCATGGGGGAGGACACGCCGGAAATCCGTGAAAAATTCAAAAGTGTCATTCCGCTGGGGCGGTTCAGCCAGCCTCGCGACATGGCCAATGCAGCGCTTTATCTGGTTTCGGATGAAGCAGATTTCATCACTGGTGTGGCTCTTGAAGTCGATGGAGGGCGCTGCGTCTAAACTTGCGCCAGAGCGTCATTGAGATCGGCGATCAGGTCAGTGGCGTTTTCGATGCCGACAGACAATCTCAACAGATTACCAGGCACGGCCTCTTCGATCGTGTGGCGATGTTCCACCAGACTTTCCACACCGCCCAGCGATGTGGCCCGCTTAAACAGTTTGAGGTGGCCAATAGCCGTGAGCGCGGATTGCTTGTTGCCCTCCACCTGAAAGGAAAGCAGACTGCCAAAGCCACCGCTCATTTGCCGCAAGGCGATTTGGTGTCCCGGATCTGTGGATAATCCTGGATAGAGCACAGTGTTAACCTTGGGGTGGGCTACCAAAAATTCTGCGACTTTGAGAGCACTTGAACTCATTCTCTCGACCCGCAATGGCAAGGTTCTCATGCCGCGGATCAACAGCCAGGCCTCAAATGGACCCATAATGGCACCGGCGTCATGGCGGTCTGTCACGATCATTTCCCAGATGTGAGATGACGCATCCCTGCAACCGAGATAGCCCGCCAGTACATCACTATGGCCGTTAATCGCCTTGGTTGCAGAATGCATCACGATGTCTGCACCAAGATCCAGCGGTTGAGAAAGGATTGGCGTTGCCGCGGTTGAATCAACGACGAGCAAGGCGCCAGCAGACTTTGCCATATCTGCACACGCCGCTACGTCGACCGTTTTTAGATAGGGGTTCGATGGTGTCTCAATCCACAACACATCAGCAGTTGTAGCTACCTTTCGCAGTTCTTCCAGATCAGCACAGTCCACCTCGATCAGTTCGATCTGGCGCCGGGCGCAGAAGTCTCGCGTCCATTTTGTGACCCCCCAGTAGATACCCGTTTGCTGAATGATCCGCCCACCATTTGGGACGGTACGCATCACCGCAACGACTGCCGCCATACCAGACGGGAACAGAAGACCGGCCTCCGCATGCTCCGCCCGATTGAGCAGATTTTCCCCCAATCGCACCAGATCATTGTCGTCACGGGCATAGATGTGATCTGCCGACAGAGGGACATTTGCCTCATCGCGAACAAATGTCGTGGCCGATTGAATTGGCGGAACTACCCCACCGGTCTGTGGATCAATGGCACCATTTGCCTGAGCAAACAGGGTGTCCAGAGATGGAGTGTTTTTGTGGTCGCTCATGGTTTGATCTTTTTCATATTCTTGAACTGTTCTCGCATTGCGGCACAATGATCTGTGGTGTCGAATTTTGGTGTGAAGACAACGAAATCATAGTGGGCTGCACCGCTTTTGCTAATAAATTCGTAGTCTGCAAACGACGGTTGCTCCGGGCTGACTTCTACCAGGGCAATGGCAAGATTATGGGATTCTTGAATGCGAGCCTTGTTTTGTCGCAATACAAAGGGGACACCGCGATCCTTGCGAATGTGCCCGTTGCCGGCAATCAGCACGGCGCCGAATTTTTGGCTCGCCCGGATCATTGCATCTGCCATGGAACCGTCCCTGGCTCTTTGCACATTGACCATGGCTGGCAGGGCCTTTTGCGGCAACAGATCGCAATGAGAGCGGCGCAGCTCCTCCATGAATTCTTCTTCTGTATCTTTTGAAAATGGTGTTTTTAAACCGAATGCCAGCTGTTTTGAGCTTTCCAAGACCGATAATCCCTTGCTGGATATCTCTCGTGTCGTCATGCGGTCCAGATTACCCGCGATCATCGGCAAATTGTTATTAGCTGCGGCCAGGGCAATCGGTCGATAAATACTCCAAGAATACCAACCTCGCTTTTCCCATTCCAGGCGCTTGGCAAAGTCATCGAGCTGGGGATCCGATACAAGATCAAATTTGCTGAGTTGATCGGCCAAGCGCATTGGCACCATTTCAAATACCACGGCAGGCCGGTGATGCTCATCAGCGAGCGCAGTGATAATATTGGCCTGTATAATGTGGTGGTCAGGATTGTCGTGATTTTCGCCCAACAACACAAAGCGCGTTAGCCGCGCCTGCCGCATCATGAAGCTTTCGGGCACGGCTTGGCCTTGGGCCGTGAAAATCTGGCCGACGAGAGGATGATCCCTATTGTGATCGGACTGCCAGGTTTCGGGAAAGATCAAATTTGGTTGCGCCCAGGTAGCCGAGCCGGTGCAGAAAAAAACCAACGCGCAGAGGATGAGCAGCGGCCTGTAATTCATCAGCCAACCTGTCCGTTTGAAGCTGCCCATTCGGTCAGTTTCAGCATGAAATTGTGGCAGGCCGTCATTTGAGAAATGTCGATATACTCATCCGGAAGGTGTGCTTGTTTGATGCTGCCAGGTCCAAATATCACGCCTGGAACGCCTGCATTTTGAAAATGTGCGGCTTCGGTTCCATAGGCCACCCGCCCGGATTGATTGAGACCTGTTAAATGCCGCAACAGGGTTTCGGCCGGTGACTGTTCGTCGGGAATCATGGCTGGCAGATAGTGCTGCTCCACATGGCTCACGCCGCAATGCGGTGATATGGCTTTGAGTTCAGGTTCAATTTCCTTTTCGATGTAATCGAAGACTTCCTGGGCAAAAGCGTGGGTGTCATCTCCGGGCACGTTGCGAAAACCCCATGAAAATTCGCAAGCTGCAGGAATGATGTTGCGCGCCGTTCCACCGTGAATTACGCCGCAATCCACCGTTGTATAATGCGGGCTGAAGCCGTTTGTAGGGTCCCCATCTGCTTTGATCCGCTCACGCAGTTTTTCAATGAAAGTCAATATTCGTGCGGCATAAAAAATTGCGTTGGCACCAAGATCCGGTGCGCTGGAGTGTCCGTCCAGTCCACGCACGGTGGTGACGTAGGAATGCCCACCCTTGTGAGCTCCAACAATCTGCATACTGGTGGGCTCGCCAACAATGACGGCCAGGGGTTGTGGCAGGTTTTCCTCCATATCTTTGATCAGGCCCTGAACGCCAACGCAACCAACTTCCTCGTCGTAGGAAAATGCAAAATGGACAGGTACTTTCAAATCCGCATTGGCCATAGCCTGTGCGTGAGCAAAGGCGCAGGCCACAAAACCTTTCATGTCGCAGGTGCCGCGGGCAAACAAACGCCCGTCGCGTTCGGTCAGTTCAAACGGATCGCTCGACCAGTCCTGACCATCCACCGGAACCACATCGGTATGACCTGACAGAACCACGCCACCTTCAATATCCGGTCCGATTGTAGCCCACAGATTTGCCTTGGTCTTTTCATCGTCAAAAGTCAGACGTGACTTGATGCCGATCGCGTTGAGTTCGGACTGTACAAACTCGATCAGTTGCAAGTTGGAATTGCGCGAAGTGGTGTCAAATTTTACTAGTTCCGCCAGCGCGGCGATACAGTCTTGGGCGGTGGGTTCGGGGTGCAGCATTGGGGTCGAAACTCGCTTTGGCGTTGAAGGTGCTTGGTATGCCATATTTGTGCATCTAGTTATGGCTTGAGCACAATGGGAGATTGTCAAAAATTTGCGACAAGTCGTCATTAGCCGGACAGGTGTGTTCACACCAGAAGAAATCATCACCAATGAAGAATTGGTGATCGTATTTAACAGCTACGTTGATAATCAAAATGCACTTCATGCGAATGCCATTTCAGCTGGTGGGCGTGACGCCCTGGACTACTCAAACGAAGAACGGCTCTAATTGGGCGCAAGGTATTAGGCAGGTTACCAACACCGCAGGAGCAGCCGAATTTTTTGCAAGTCTATGCAAATACCAGTTCAGCCCGCTCGATAATTGCATTTTCACAATACCATGACGGTCTGGGCGCTGACGATCTGGGTATAATATGTTCTTTCGGAGCGGGCTATTCGGACGGCAATATCATCGTCAGGAAATTGTGACGGTGACCAGCAAATTGCATAACAAAATTATCTCCAGATCTTAGATTCGATCCATCATTGCAAACCAGGTCAGGGCCAAGATCTTCAACGGATTGCGGAATAGTGCTCCCCCTGGAAACCCTGGAATATTCAATTCTTTCAGATGTTTAATGTGGTCATTTCGACCCATGAAATGTTCTGCAATCAGCCGGCCCGTATAGTTTGACATCATCACTCCATGTCCGGAAAATCCACCAGCTGACCACAAGCCCGGTTCCAGCTCTCGAATGTAAGGCAGGCGCGGCATGGTGATTGCGACATTTCCACCCCAAGCATGGCTGATCTCGACATTGGCGAGGTCGGGGTAAATTTCGGTGATCTGGCGACGAATGGCGCGCTCAATATCGCCGGGGCCGGTCTTGCCATAGGCTTCCCTCCCTCCAAAAAGCAGGCGCCCATCTTTCGATTTACGGAAATAGCGAACAACAAAACGGCTGTCGTCAACTGCCTGCCGTCCGGGCAATACCGAGGAGTTGTTATCCAGAGGCGTGGTTGCTCCGATAAAACTTTGGATTGGCAGAACATGTGAAGCCAGTTCCGGGCGAAAGTCATTGTGATAACCATTGAGCGCAAGCAATACCCTGTCGGCTGTGATGGTTCCGTTTTCGGTTTTTACCTGAAATCGGCCGTTACTGTTTACGGAGGTCGCGGCAGAGTTTTCGAAAAGTTCCGCACCGCATGTGCTGGCAGCCTGTGCCAGCCCAATGACGTATTTCATGGGGTGAATGTGGCCGGTGCCTGAATCCACCGTTCCGCCATGATAGGCATCGCTGCCAAGAGCAGAAGCCATCTGGCCGCGGTCGAGATATTCGATTTGAGGATATTGATAGCGCGTGGTGAGAGTATCGACTTCGTGACGGGCTTTCCTTTCATACCTTTGCCTGTGCATCGGTGTGAGCTGACCTTCCTGGTAGTCGGCCTCAAATCCATGTTGCGCGGCAGTGTCGAGCAATGAGCGCTTGGCGTCTTCGGCCATGTCCCAGAGAGCTTTTGACCTTTCAAAGCCAAGCTCTTTTTCCAGGTCGATCAGGTCGCCGCGTTGACCGGAGCCCATCTGACCACCATTGCGACCGGAAGCTCCATCGCCAAATCGGTGAGCATCGATCAGCGCAACTTTTGTGCCCGACTGGCTGAGATGCAGAGCCGCGCTCAGCCCGCAAAATCCACCACCAACAATGGCAACGTCAGTATCAATGTCGCCTTCAAGCTGATGATATCGAGGTCGGTGGCCACAACTGTCTTCATACCACGAACGACCAGGTGAGATTGGAGATTGATAGAGGCTCATGATCAGGTCTCACACGTTCAACAACAGGTATTCCCGTTCCCACGGAGAGATCACCTGCATGAAAGTTTCGTATTCTTCCCGCTTGATGGCCGCATAAACTCCGATGAAATCGCGCCCCAGAATCTCCTGAAGCTTGTTTTCACCTTCAAAAAGTTCAAGGCCGTCGAGCAATCCCCTTGGAAGCTCGTTGTTGCCTTCGTTTGCGGCCAGTGCAACCGAATCCTCGCACGCCAATTGCTGTTCCAGCCCCAAAAACCCGCAGGCCAGCGAGGCCGCAAGAGCGAGATATGGATTTGCGTCAGATGAGGGGACGCGATTTTCTACACGCCGTGCCTGCGGTTCAGAAGTTGGTATGCGCAATCCGGTGGTTCGATTGTCATATCCCCAGCGGACATTCACCGGAGCCGACGTATTCGTGGTTAGCCGTCGGTAGGAGTTCACATAGGGCGCCATCATCACCAGAGCTTTTGGCAGATAGTGCTGCATGCCACCTATAAAATGGCGAAAATGGCTGCTCTCTTCTCCGTTGGAATCGGTGAAAATATTGTTTCCCGTTTTAATATCCACAACCGATTGATGGACATGCATGGCTGAGCCTGGCTGATTCTGGTTCGGCTTGGCCATGAAGGTCGCGTACATGCCATGTTTCAATGCAGCTTCACGGATCGTGCGCTTGAACATGAATACCTGATCCGCGAGTTCCAGTGGATCCCCGTGATTCAGGTTGATTTCAAGTTGTGCTGCACCTTCTTCGTGAATCAGAGTTTCAATTTCCAGACCCTGGGCACCAGAATAATCATAGACGTCGTCAACCAGTTCGTCGAACTCGTTGACCCCGGCAATGGAATATCCGTTTCCACCTGCAATGGCCCGGCCAGAACGGCCAATGGGTGGTTGCAGCGGAATGTCCGGGTCATCGTTTGTCTTAACCAGATAAAACTCGATTTCAGGCGCAACCACGGGTTTCCAGCCCTTGGAATGATAGGCTTCAATGACTCGTCGCAGCACATTCCGGGGCGTATAATTGGTGGGATTTCCCTGGTAGTCGTGCATGTCACAGATGACTTGAGCTGTGGGGTCAGTTTCCCACGGAACAGCTGACAATGTTGACAAGTCCGGGACCAGACGTAAATCGCCGTCATGGGGTGGATACTGAAAACTGTCACTTTCCTCCGGGTAGCTGCCGGAGATGGTTTGCATGAATATGGAACTGGGAAGCGCCAAGGCAGAAGTGCTTAGAAACTTCGACGATGGCATCATTTTTCCGCGCGCCACACCAGCCTGATCGGGGGTGATACATTCGATATCCTCAATACCGCGTTCGGCAAGCCAAATACGGGCTTCTTCAATCGAATCCACTCCGCGCGCAGCCGGATACTGCAGCAAGGCACTTGCGGGTTGGTCGGACATTGACATCTGGTTACCTTGATTTTTTGTTTATGTGCTGCTTAGCAGAACAACAGAAAGTATCAAACTGCGTGAAAATGACGGATTCTTAACCGGGTAGTGCAATCAATGGGTCACTCGGGTTAGATTGGGGCGAACCAATGGACAATGAAGCACTGTTACGGAGAATATCCTTGGCAACAGGATCAAAGAATTCAAGCGGAATGTCGGCCACCGGCGGATATGATCAAAGCGCTGGGAGCGCACCTCTGGCAAATTCGGGCAATAGCGGATTTTCCCCGTCTGTTCCACACGCTACCAGTGGACTGACACCGGCGACAGCCCCATATTCTCAGCCAACAGCGCAACTCGACGATGGAATCGCCAGTGCGGCTCAACCTGTGGCTGCCACATCTCAGTTGCAGGAGCCGGGAGGAGCATCAGTTGGACAGACCGCTCAAACCGCTCAGGCGAACCTCCAGTCCGAACAGGCACCCCAAGCCGGTGCGGTGATGGAAGCTTCCGGCGACATTGGAATGTCCTTTTATCCACCAGACTCAGTGGATCAGGGCGATAGCGTCAGTGCTAAATTTCAGGAAGAACCAAGCGAGGCGTATGTAGTATCCTGTAATGGCACAATGGCCGTGGTGCAGGGCAATAACAATTGTGTCGATACAATAACCGGCCTGACCTGGGCTGTTGGACGCATGTTGTCGATTGAAGTCGGGCAAAATCGAATTGTCGGCATGATCTGCGATATTGATATGCCGGTTGGCTCTTATGAACCAGGCAAAAATGCCGAAATGCGGTTTAACCTTGAACTGCAAGGCGAAGTGCAAATGTCCTCTGATGGTAGCCGCAGTTTCGTCAAGGGCATCAGTGCTTATCCTGGTGTAGGATCAATGGTTCGTCAGATCAGATCAGACGATCTGGCTTCCATCTATGCGGCAACAGGTACGGTGAATGCGCATGTGGGCAGCCTTTCACAGGATTCATCAATTCCGGCTCTGGTGGATATTCCGGACATGTTGTCGAAGCATTTTGCTGTGTTGGGCTCAACCGGATCCGGTAAGTCCGCTTCTGTGTCTTTGCTGTTGCATGCTTCAAAGCAACTTGTGCCTGAACTGCGCACGATCGTTCTTGATCCTCATAATGAATTTACCAAGGCCTTCCCAATGGCCAACACAGTTTCACCAACAACAATGGATATCCCATTTTGGCTGTTTCAGCTTGATGAATATGTTGAGGTGTTGTTTCGCGGCAAACCGCTGGTTCATGAAGAAGTCGATGCGCTCCGTGAATTTATTCCTCAGGCCAAAATTAAGTTTAGAGACGGTGAAGATCGTGTGACATTGCGAACAGATTCGTCCTCTTCGATCATGACTGCCGACACTGCTGCACCCTATCGAATGGCAGACCTGCTTTCAGAAATTGACGAAGAAATGGGATTTCTCGAGCCCCGTTACGAGCGTACCATTCTCAAGTCACTCAAAGGGCGAATTGTGGCTCATTGCAATGATGCGCGTTACGCATTCATGTTCCGCCATCGTACCATTCATGATATTGCTGATCGGGTCATAGGAGACCTGTTCAGTCTGCCCGGTGACGGATCCAATATGACGATTATACAACTGGCTGGAACACCATCTGAAGTGGTAAATTCGGTCGCATCGGTATTATGCCGCGTGTCGTTTGAACTGGCCATTGCTGCGAAGGGAAATCTGAAGGTTCTGGTGGTTTGCGAGGAAGCTCACAGATACGTGCCCGCGGACAAGGACGGTTTTGAACCTACACGACGGGCGATTGCGCGTATTGCCAAGGAAGGTCGTAAATACGGGGCGTTTATGGCGATCATATCTCAGCGCCCTTCCGAACTGGATCCAACAATTCTGTCCCAGTGTTCAACCGTTTTCTCTCTGCGCCTGACCAATGATTTTGACCAGGATATTATTCGCCGCGCCATTTCTTCGTCTTCGGCGAGCACAATTTCATTCATATCCTCTTTGGCAAACCGTGAATGCATTGCCTTTGGCGAAGGTATGAGTACCCCGATGCGGCTATGTTTTCGCGGACTGCCTGATGCATGGTTGCCCGGCGCAGAAGCTGACGTATTTGGCAATTCAAACCCTGTTGTGACCGAGCAACAGGCTCATGAAGTGTTCAATCAATGGCGCGACGGCGCCAGGTGAATAAACACAAACTTGCGACTTGCCTCTGGTAATTCATGGATCAGTCACCATATTCATCGTCTAATTACGATGAACCAGGCGCTATTCATGTCACAAAAAACTCTCGCAGACTTTCCGATCAGCAAACGCTGGATGCCGGAAACTCCTGAACTGCTTCAGCTTTATTCGTTTCCGACCCCCAACGGCGTAAAAGTGTCGATTGCTCTTGAAGAGCTCGGTGTTCCATATGAAGCCCATCTGGTGATGCTCAATGAGACTGAAACACCAGCGTTTCTGTCGCTGAACCCAAACAACAAGATCCCGGCAATTATCGATCCCGATGGCCCCAATGGTGAAGCGATGGGACTTTGGGAATCGGGTGCAATTTTGATTTACCTGGCTGAAAAATATGGGGGTTTGCTGCCCCAGGATGCCGCCCTGAAATATGAAACGATCCAGTGGGTGATGTTTCAAATGGGGGGCATCGGACCGATGTTGGGTCAATATGGGTATTTTTCAAAATTTGCCGGCAAGGATATAGAAGACCCTCGACCGCGCGAACGTTACCGCGTTGAAGCCAAACGGTTGTTGAACGTTGTCGAGCAGCGGCTGGCTGATCGTCAGTGGATTATGGGGGACGAATATACAATTGCCGATATCGCTATTTTCCCATGGATTCGAGGAGCCCGCGATTTTTATGATGCCGGGGAGGCGCTGGAACTCGACTCTTTGCCGAACATATTGGCGTGGCTGAAACGCTGTGAGCAACGCCCGGCAAGTCAGATCGGGCTGAACAAACCTCCGCGGCCATAGTGCAATTTTAATTAGATTGCGGATCGTTGAATGGCTCTAAAGGCCACCGTGAATATCACGGTGGCCTGGCGTTTCGGAATTAGCCAAACTGATTCATGGTGTTATCCTTGCCGGACGCTTTTAGAGCAGCTGCACCAGCAAAATAACCTTTGTGGTCGTCTCCCATATCTGAACCAGCCATATTCTGGTGTTTGACGCAGGCGATGCCCTGGCGAATTTCTTCGCGCTGGACCGCTTTGACATAGCCCAACATACCCGCATCACCGAAATACTCTTTGGCAAGATTGTCGGTCGACAATGCAGCGGTGTGATAGGTGGGCAATGTGATCAGATGATGGAAAACACCAGCGCGTCTGGCAGCATCAGCCTGGAAAGTGCGAATTTTTTCATCGGCCTCCACAGCCAGTTCGCTCTCGTCATAATCAACGCTCATCAACTTGGCACGGTCGTAGCTTGACGTGTCACGACCCGCTTCACTCCATTCATCAAAGACCTGCTGGCGGAAGTTCAATGTCCAGTTGAAGGACGGTGAATTGTTGTAGACGAGCTTTGCGTTGGGACATGTTTCTTTGATGCGATCAACCATAACTGCGACCTGTTCAACATTTGGGCGCTCGGTCTCAATCCATAGAAGATCGGCTCCATGTTGCAGTGATGTGATGCAGTCGAGCACAACCCGATCTTGCCCGGTTCCTTCGCGGAACTGGAAAAGATTGGAAGGAAGACGTTTCGGTCGCATTAGCTTGCCATCACGTTTCAGTACAACATCGCCACTGGACATTTGATCCATCGAGATTTCTTCACAGTCGAGAAATGAGTTGTACTGGTCGCCGAGATCGCCTGGTTGTTTGCTGACAGCAATCTGCTTGGTCAAACCGGCACCAAGCGAGTCGGTGCGGGTGACAATGATGCCGTCATCGACGCCGAGTTCGAGAAATGCGTAGCGGATGGCGCGGATTTTGGCGAGGAAGTCTTCATGCGGCACCGTTACCTTGCCGTCCTGATGACCACATTGTTTTTCATCTGACACTTGATTTTCGATCTGCAGGCAGCAGGCCCCCGCTTCGATCAGCTTCTTGGCCAGCAGATAGGTTGCTTCAGCATTACCGAAACCGGCATCTATGTCTGCGATGATCGGGACAACATGTGTTTGGTAATTGTCGACATCCTTCTGGATGCGCATCGCGGCCATCTCGTCGCCAGTTTCCCGGGCAGCGTCAATCTGCTGGAACAATATGCCCATTTCGCGGGCATCTGCCTGGCGTAGGAACGTGTACAATTCTTCGATCAACTCGGGCACGGTTGTCTTCTCATGCATGGATTGGTCTGGCAGCGGGCCAAACTCAGAACGCAGAGCCGCAACCATCCAGCCTGAAAGATAGAGATAGGTTCGGTCGGTCGTTTGAAAGTGTTTCTTTACAGAAATCATCTTCTGTTGACCGATAAATCCGTGCCAACATCCCAGCGACTGGGTGTATTTCCCCGGGTCGGCGTCATAGTTGGCCATGTCTTTGCGCATCACACCGGCAGTGTATTTTGCGATCTCCAGACCGGTTTTGAAGCGGTTCTGTAAACGCATGCGCGCCACATATTCTGGGCTGATCGCATTCCAGGAGGGGCCGTTTTGAGAAACCGTTGAGGCAGCTTCAGCGATGGTTTGCGTGTAAGACATTGGGTCTTCCTTTTTGCGTTGCTGACCAGCCGCCGATTGGCGACTGGTCGTCGTCGAATATTATTGTTGGGTAGATTCAGCCCTTGACAATGACCGGAACCATCATGTCTCCCCAATTGCCCTGACCGCCGTGGTGGCGGGCGGAGCGAACCAGTTCGACACTGACACCGGCATCGACTGCCTTCATGACCGCATGGTTCAACCGGTGCAGATCATTGGCCAATTGGCGAATGGCAGACTGTTGGTCGGCGTCCACAACCGACTTGCGTTCGGTGGACATTTCAGCAGCGCGCTGTTTGGCCTTTTTGATTGGCGTAACGGTGTCAGTCATGGCATTTCTCCTTCATTGATGGGTTTCCGACATTTGGCGCCGGCAGTCATTTAGAGCTAAATTCTCGCTGGTGTTAAGTTTGTAAATCATGCGATCATTTAGGCCTGTGATTGTTGTATGACCCGAATGCTGGCCAAAATCAGAATAATTCTGTCCATTTTGCCGTATTTCGGGTGCGATTGTTGGAAATTTGACCAACGTGATTTGTAATTTTGTCACAAATGTCATAGAATTTTCCAAAAACCGCGACGAAAGTTGTAAATTTATGGCAGATACCAAGATATTTGTTGGTCCACGGGTACGCAGAATTCGCAATCGCCTGGAGCTGACCCAGACGTCGATGGCAGCGGAACTGGGCATATCGCCGAGTTATCTGAACCTGATCGAGCGCAACCAACGGCCTTTGACGGCGCAATTGGTCATGAAGCTGGTGTCGACGTTCAAGATTGATGTCGACGAATTGCAGCCAACGGGTGAGGCGGGGTCGGTGGCTGCTCTAAAGGAAGTGTTTTCCGACCCGCTGTTGTCGGGAGAACTGCCGGGAGACACCGAATTGCTGGAAATTTCCGATGGGGCGCCCAACGCGGCTATCGGGATTGTCAAACTTTATCGGGCCTATCGCGAACAACAGGACAGGTTAAGTGACCTGTCGCAATTGATGGGGCAGGCGGGACATGCGGGGGGGACTTTTGAGGCCAGCAGCAAACAATTGCCGGTCGATATCGTGCGCAGACAGTTTGAAACGATTCCCTGGTGCTTTCCTGCACTGGAACGGGCGGCGCTCCGGATCAAAGACTCGCTAGGCGAATACACCGGCACGCTGGCTGCGCTTTATAATTTATTGCGCACAGATCACGGCATAGCGGTCCAGATATTGCCAGTAGAAACCATGCCGGTTTGGCGCAAGCGCTTTGATCGTCATTCGCACCGTTTGTTCCTGTCAGAACGATTGCCACGCGCCCAACGCGCCGAATTGCTGGCTCAGGAACTGGTTATGTTGAGAGAATCGGCTTTGTTGGATGAGGAAGTCGAATTGCTCAAAATCAAGGGAGATGAAGCAATTCGGCTGGCGCGTTTTGAACTTGCCCGCTACACGGCGCTGGCGGTGCTGATGCCCTATGACAGATTTCAACGCATCGCCGAGCGCCTGCAATATGACATGATGGCGCTGGCGACCCGCTTCGAGGTCAGTTTTGGCCAGGTGGCCCAGCGATTGGTTTCGCTGCAGGACAAGAGTGGCGACAAACGAGCTGGCCTGCCATTTTTTATGATGGAAGTTGACCAGGCCGGTCATGTAATTCGACGGTTGGGGTCAAAAGGGTTTCCGGTTTCGCACTTTGGTGGAAATTGTCCAAAATTGGCGATACACTCGGCTTTTGCTTCGCCAGATGAAGTGCTCGCCGAACGGGTGATGAATCCTCAGGGAGACGTCTATGTAAGCCTTTCCTGCACTGTTGAAGGACCGTCCGTCGGGCCCGGAGAACGACCCAGAAGAACGGCCATTCTGCTGGGTATTGAAGATCATCACGCTGCAGCATTGTTACATGCCAGGGCTCAGGAAAAACCAAAGCGCGGTGCGCTGGTGATCGACAATACAGATATGCATGCACGCGGCATTATCCATGCACAATTGCTTCCAGATCCTCAAATACATGGTCCGGTTCCAATTGGCCCTTCCTGTCGTCTGTGCGAAAGAGAAGACTGCGTTGCCAGATCGGCGCCACCTCTGACCCGACCACTTGGTCTGGATGATTTGGTACAGGGATTTGGAGCATTCGGATTGACGTGATCTGGTTCCATTTAAACGTGAACGGCTCTAGTCCACCATTGTCATGTCACAATGTTATGCTGATAATGGCATGAGTTTATCACTGATTCACTTTTGCTTTGTAATGATTTCAAAGGAATCACGGGCAATGAGGTTGGGATGTTTAGTAAGAATAGTTTGATTGTTGGAGCGATCTTGGCGGGATTGTCATCAGCACCTGCTGTGGCAGCAAGTTGCAGCAATTCTGGAAAAGGCTTTGAAGCTTTTAAGCGAGACTTCGCCAAGGAAGCAAAAGCCGCTGGCATAGGCAAAAGGGGTCTATCCGCCCTGGCTGGCACCAAATATTCATCCGGCGTTATTAAATACGACCGCCGGGTCAACCGCAGTTTTAAAAGAGCGAAGTCGAATTTCAACAAGTTTTACGCAAAAAAGACTCGTGGTTTGAAAAGACCTACTCTCTCGAAGCTCAAACGGCACAGAAGCTTGTTTGATAAAGTTGAGAGAAAGTATGGCGTTCAGCGCGAAGTATTGGCAACCATCTGGGGAATGGAAACCGCGTTTGGCGGTTTTACCGGCAAACACGATATCGTCACGTCGCTTGCCTCGCTGACCCATGACTGCCGACGGTCAGATTTTTTCCGACCCAACCTGATGGCGGCACTGAAGATTATTGACAAGGGCTGGATTTCTCGAAAACGGATGCGCGGCGCACGCCATGGTGAGATCGGACAAACCCAGTTCATGGCGAAAAACTATGTTCGTTTTGGTGTGGATTTTGATGGTAACGGTCAACGTGATTTGATCCGGTCCGTACCCGATGTGTTGGCCTCGACTGCCAACTATCTCAGGTCCTATGGCTGGCAGGCGGGACAGAGCTACCAACCTGGGACACACAATTTTGCGGTGCTCAACGAGTGGAATGCTTCCTCAGCCTATCAGCGGGCTATTGCCAAATTTGCCGGTTCTCTGTGAGGCAATCTCCATAAAGACCAAAGGCCGCCTCGGGCGGCCTTTTTTATGCAATTGACTCTGCCCTTGTATGCGCGCCATGACGGATCACAACGAACCCAAATCATGTGATGTCAGTGTCGAACCTTGATGACTTTTTGAAAAACCATCCCAAAGTTGAGCATGTTGAACTTGTGTTGGTCGATCCAAATGGAATTGCGCGCGGCAAATGGGCTCCGGTATCGGCACTCAAGAAGGCGTTTTCAGATGGGGTCAACTTCCCTCTGTCCCTCCATGGTCTGGATGTCTGGGGCAATGAAGTAGATGAAACAGGTCTGCATATTTCAAGCGGAGACCTTGATGGGTTTTGTGTTGCGGCTCCACAGACGCTCAGCGTGGTGCCCTGGGGAAAGTCCAGCAAAGCGGGTCATGCCGAAACCGCAAAAGAGGCAACCACAGCACAAGTCTTGCTTCAAACGTTAACTGCGGAACACGGCTATTTTGGTGGCTGTTCTCGCAGCGTGCTGGTACAGGTGATCGACCGTCTATCAGCCCTGGGCATGTCGGCGGTTTGTGCATTTGAATTGGAATTCCACCTCTTACGGTCGCCGGCAAGCTCTGGTGAGGCCTTCGAAATGGCCTCCCACGGCGAAACACCCGACGCCCAATTTATGTATGGGTTGGATGCGCTCGCCGAGAAGGCCGACGTTTTCGCTGACATTCGCACTGCAGCGAAATGGGCGGACTTGCCGGTGGATACAATTGTTAAAGAAGCCGGCCCCGGTCAGTATGAGGTAAATTTGAACCATCGCGCTGACGCACTCAAAGCTGCCGATGATGTCATCCTTCTAAAACGCATAGTTAGAGAATGCGCGCGACTGAATGGGCTCGATGCTACGTTTATGGCCAAACCAGTCATTGGACAGCCTGGCAACGGTATGCACGTCCATGCCAGCATTCTGGATGCCCAGGGCAAGAACATCTTTTCAGGAGAGGTAGGGGATAATCGGCTGCGCCACGCGGTTGCTGGTCTGTTGAGCAGTATGCAGGAAATGGCGTTGGTTTTTGTGAACACTCACAACGGATTTCGCCGGATGGCACCGGGTTCCTATGCTCCGACCCGGGTGAATTGGGGAGCAAATAACAGATCCGTTTCCGTGCGGCTACCTGCAGCACCGGATATTGCCAAGCGCCTTGAACACCGCGTATCCGGAGCCGATGCGAACCCCTATCTGGTTTTGGCAACAATCCTGCAAGGTATAATCGAAGGCCTCGAGACAGAGCAGCAACCACCACCGGAGTTGATCGGAAATGCCTATGATGACGCCACGCCAAATCGCGGCGAAGGTTTGCCAAACTCTCAAACTGCAGCTTTGAAAGCTTTTCGAAACAGCAAATTTGCGGCGCGCGCCTTGGGCCAGATGATGCGAGATAATCTTGCAGGTATAAAGCAGGCGGAAATCGACGGTTTCCGCGATGACATTTCTCCCCTGGAAAGGCGCACATTCTTGTAGCAAACCCGTAGCAGGCCCGTGGCAGGCCTGTAGCAGTCTTGTAGCAGGATTTCTGTTTGCCAATCGCCGTTGCTGTGACCTAATGTCCAAATCGGACGTGTTAAATAACCACAAAAAAATTGATAATCGGGAGTAAATCAATGAAATTTTTAGCCAAATCCATGGTGCTGCCTGCGATTGCAGTGGCACTAACCTGCGTTGCGCAGGCCCAGGAACGGGTCGTTAATGTCTATAACTGGTCTGACTATATCGACGAAAGCATTCTGGGTGAGTTCACCAAAGAAACAGGCATCAAGATTGTCTACGACGTGTTTGACTCCAACGAGATTTTGGAAACCAAGCTATTGGCTGGCGGTACCGGCTATGATGTGGTTGTACCTTCCGGTACTTTTTTGGCGCGTCAGATCCAGGCCGGCGTGTTCCAGCCGCTGGACATGAGCAAATTGCCGAACGCCAAGCATTTGTGGGCGGAAATTCAAAGGCGTACGGATGCCTATGATCCGGGTCAAAAACACTCGATCAACTATATGTGGGGCACGACCGGCATCGGCTACAACGTCAAGGCAGTAAAAGAGCGTTTGGGGGGCGAAATTACCTCTTGGGACGTCTTTTTTGACCCGGAAAAACTTGCGAAACTGCAGGATTGTGGAATCCATGTTCTTGATGCACCAGCAGAAATTATCCCGGCCGCGTTGAATTATTTGGGCAAAAATCCAGACAGCAAAGATGCCGATGAGTTGAAACAGGCGGCTGCCCTGTTGCAGACGGTTCGATCAAGTGTTCAAAAGTTTCATTCATCAGAATATATCAATGGATTGGCCAATGGAGACATTTGTCTGGCCGTCGGTTGGTCAGGCGATATATTTCAGGCCCGTGATCGCGCTGCTGAGGCTGATGCCGGGGTCGAAGTCGGTTATTCAATACCCGAGCAGGGAGCATTGATGTGGTTTGATCAGATGGCAATTCCGTCTGATGCAAACAATGTTGATGAAGCTCATGAATTCCTGAACTACATAATGCGGCCTGATGTCATCGCAAAAGCCTCCAACTACGTTTATTACGCCAACGGAAATCAAGCCTCGACGGCGCTGTTGGACAAAGACGTTGTTGAAGATCCGGCGATCTATCCGGACGCAGAAACTCTGGCCAAATTGTATGTCACGACTCCCTGGGGTGCTCGTAATCAGCGTCTGGTGAACCGTGAATGGACCAGAATTAAAACTGGTCAGTAGCCCAAGTCATCATCATAAAATCAAAGGGCCGTGTGAACGGCCCTTTGGCAATCGGATATAAATTTCATGAATGTGAAATCCAGCCAGCAGCGTCGCGCATATCAGCCGTGGGAAGATGCTGAGGCCAAACCGTTTATTGAATTTCGCAATGTGACCAAGCGCTACGGCGCGGTGACTGCGGTGGATAATCTATCGCTGTCGATTTATGAGCGTGAATTTTTTGCGCTGCTTGGCCCGTCTGGCTGTGGCAAGACCACGTTGATGCGCATGCTTGCGGGGTTTGAACAAATAACCGAAGGGGCGGTCTATCTTGCTGGAGAGGACCTGTCCTCGACGCCTCCCTACCAACGGCCAGTCAATATGATGTTTCAATCATATGCCTTGTTTCCGCATATGAACGTTGAAAAGAACATTGCATTTGGCCTTAAACAGGAAGGCATGCCAAAGGCTGAAATTGCCGACCGGGTTGCTGAAATGCTGAGCCTTGTAAAAATGCAGGATTTTGCCAGCCGTAAACCCGATCAATTGTCCGGTGGGCAACGGCAACGGGTGGCGCTTGCCCGATCACTGGCAAAACAACCGAAATTGCTGTTGCTGGATGAACCATTGGGAGCGCTTGACCGAAAACTGCGCGAAGAAACCCAGTTTGAGTTGGTAGATCTTCAGGAAAGCCTCGGCATCACGTTTATGATTGTTACCCACGATCAGGAAGAGGCCATGACTGTCGCCGACCGGATTGCAGTAATGGAGCATGGCAAGATAGTCCAGGTCGACCCGCCCATACAAATGTATGAGCGTCCCAATAACCGCTATGTGGCTGATTTTCTGGGTAATATCAATTTGGTGGAAGCGACGATTGATAAGATATCCAACGACCAGGTTACCCTCGCCACGCCATCTGGAAATGTGTTGAAGGTAAATCACACCGGCAGTGGTTCAACTGGAGACAAGGTCTGGATGGCTGCACGACCAGAGAAGCTGTTAATTGGACTTCAAAAGCCGGGGGAAGAAAATTGCCTGCCCGGTGAAGTCTGGGATATCGCCTATCTGGGGGACTTAACGATTTACAAGGTCAAGCTGGACAGTGGAGATTTTGCCAAAGTTTCTGTGCTCAACCGGACCGTTGCTGAAACACGCGATATTACCTGGGAAGATCAGGTTTGGTTGTCGTTTGAACCGGACGCAGCTTTGGTCCTGGCGTCCTGATGCAGATGGAGAATTTTGACCCGCTTGATCCCAAACAACGCGCAGAACGCGGCCGGGAGCGAACGGCGTTTTTCCGACAAACTGACATGTTTCCCATTGTCGTACTGACCATGGTTGTATTCGTACCATTGGCACTCTGGCACAAGCCGTTGGCGATTCCGTTCCTCGGCTGGATGGCAATAATGGTGCATGTGATTGGAGGGATTGTTCGGTTTGCAGCGAGCTTGCGCGGTCAATCTCCGGTGCTAAAGGGCAGCTCTTTTCGGGCAGCACTCGTTGGCATTGCGATGTTTGCTGTCCTGTCTTTGACACTGCCTGTAATGGCTCTTCTGGTGGTTGGAGGGCTGATGGTTCTGATATATTTATTCGGTGCGATATCCGGCCGCGTCTGGTTGCAGGATGAAACCAAATGAAGCGGGTGCTTCAGTCCATCGCCGCGCGGAGCACAATCTGGGTTCCATATTTCTGGTTGTTGCTGCTGTTTCTGGCGCCGTTTTTAATGGTCGTCAAATTGTCGGTTTCGGAACCGGCAATTGCTCAGCCACCCTATCTGCCGGCGATGGACTTTTGGGACGGTCCACCAGGTTGGTGGGAAGACATACGACAGTTTTCAATCTCCAATTACATCTTCATCATGGAAGACTCGTTGTATTGGAAAAGCTATCTTTCGAGCCTGAGGATTGCCATCATAGCCACCAGCCTGACGCTGCTCATCGGATACCCGTTGGCCTATGGCATGGCCCGCGCTCCCCGTGCCTGGAGACCAACTCTTTTGATGTTGGTCATTTTGCCGTTTTGGACGTCGTTTTTGATACGCGTTTATGCATGGATTGGCATTTTAAAAAAGGAGGGGTTGCTGAACCAGTTTTTGCTCTGGCTTGGTGTCATTGGCGAACCACTGACGATCCTCAACACAAATATCGCTGTCTATATTGGTATCGTCTATTCCTATTTGCCCTTCATGGTGCTGCCGCTTTATGCAAACCTTGAAAAACAGGATGTGTCTCTGCTTGAAGCTGCAAATGACCTTGGCTGCACCAATCGTCAGGCGTTTTGGAAAGTAACCTGGCCCCTGTCGCTGCCCGGCGTCATAGCCGGATGTTTTTTGGTTTTTATTCCTACTGTTGGAGAATTTGTGATTCCCTCCCTATTGGGAGGGTCAGACACATTGATGATCGGGCGGACTTTGTATGATGAGTTCTTCCAGAATCGTGATTGGCCGGTGTCGTCAGCAGTAGCAGTTATCCTGTTGCTGATCCTGATTGTGCCCATCATGCTGTTCCAACGCAGTGAAGGTAGAGCCAAGGAGCGGGAACAATGAACAGATCCTGGTCACCGTTTAATATTTCGTCTGTCGTGTTGGGTTTTGCCTTTTTGTATATCCCAATCATCATATTGATAATTTACTCCTTTAATGCATCCAAACTGGTCACGGTATGGGCAGGGTTTTCAACCCAATGGTACGCCCTGGCGTTCCAGAATACGAGTTTGATGAATGCTGCCTGGGTCACCATCCGGGTTGGTTTGATTTCGGCAACGATTGCGACCGTTTTGGGAACGATGGCAGCACTGGCGCTGGTGCGGTACAACGTTTTCAAAGGGCGGTTCTTATTTTCCGGCATGATCTATGCACCCTTGGTCATGCCTGAGGTCATTACTGGCCTTAGCTTATTATTGCTGTTTGTTTCCATGGGCATGGATCGCGGCATAGTTACCGTTATTCTGGCTCACATCACGTTTTCTATGTGTTTTGTTGCGGTCGTTGTTCAGTCGAGATTGATCAGTTTTGACAGGTCGCTTGAAGAAGCTGCGCTGGACCTGGGGGCAACACCGGCCCGAGCTTTCGTCCAGATAACCTTGCCAATCATTGCACCGTCGATATTTGCCGGATGGATGCTTGCCTTCACCTTATCGCTGGATGACCTTGTCATTGCGCAGTTCAATTCGGGGCCGGGTGCCACCACCCTACCGATGAAAATCTTCAGCCAGGTCCGGCTTGGCGTAACTCCTGAGATCAATGCTGTATGTGCGATATTGGTGGCAGCGGTGGCCAGTGGCGTGATCATTGCCTCGGTCTTGCTGAAGCGGCAAGAAGTACGGCGAATGCGCGCCGAACAACTCGCCGCCCAAGCCTGACTGTTTAACAATTTGTGTCTTGAAAAATGCCTGTCTCGTCCCGACATAGGGGCGGGCCACAGTTGGAAAGATACTATGAACCGCAACACTCTCATTACAGAAATCGGCGAATGGCTAATTGATCAGGCGTTAGCGCAGCCCGATATCGTTGATCTGTTTACGCAGGTATGCCTTCGTTTGACCGCAGCGGGGGTCCCGCTCAGTCGCTGTCGACTGATGTGGCCGACCCTGCATCCTCTTTTTCAGGCCGAAACCGTATTATGGAGTCGCGGTCAGGAAACCAAGTTCAACCAGTTTGCACATCAAGATGACATTTCAGACGAGTGGCTGAGCAGCCCCATGCACTTCGTAATCGAAAACAACCTCGATACGCTTCGACGCAATCTCGATGGCCCAAACAAGATGGTCGACTTTGCCATATTGGAAGAGCTGATCGAGCTGGGGCACACAGACTATATGTTGATTTCCACGGCATTCAGCGACAGCCAGGTGCGCAATACCAAGATGAATGGTGGAATTCTGGTCATGTGGTCCAGCGACCGACCGGGTGGATTTTCTGATGATGATCTGGCCACATTGAAAAAAATTCAACGTCGGTTTGCGGCGGCCTGCAAGAACGTCGTTCAAAATCGTATTGCCCTCAACATCACCGAAACTTATCTTGGCCAGCATGCTGGCAAGCAGGTATTGGAGGGGGCCATCAAACTTGGTGACGGTCGCGAAACGCAGGCGGTGGTCTGGTATTCCGATATGAGGCGATCTACCGAACTAGCCGATACGATGTCACCTGACGACTTTTTGCAACTACTCAATGATTATTTTGAGTGCACAGCCGGGCCGGCAATTGAATGCGGTGGAGAAGTTCTGGACTTTATCGGTGATGCCGTATTGGTGATTTTTCCGTTTGAAAACGATGAAGACATGGTTCAGGCGGTTCGGTGTGCGACGTTGGCCATGGAACGTTCGATGCAATGCGTGCGAGAGACAAATGAGCGCAGAAGAACGCAAGGAATGACGGAATTTGATTTCGGAATAGGATTGAACACCGGCAAGGTTATGTTTGGTAACATTGGCGTCGCCTCGCGCCTGTCTTTCTCGGTAGTTGGCCCGACAATCAATGAAGTTGAGCGTATTGAAACGTTGACAAAAGCCGTTGATGCGAAAGCACTTGCAACCAGGGAAGTCGCCAATCTGCAACCTGAAGATTGGACGAGCATCGGTAAATATCAGTTGAAAGGCGTGGCCGGAAAAACTGAATTGTTTGCGTATAATGAAGTCACAGCAGCGATTACTGATACTTCGATGAACACCAGTGAGGACGCCGTGTTATTGAACTAGAGCCGCTCAGGATTAAATGGAGCTAATTCTGTTTGTGATTGGCGAGATGATCCAGAGTTGAGACGCACGCAGCGCGATGCCCTCGCATCGGGCAAGGGTGGCTCGGCCCTCGCTTCAACAAATGGGGGCGTCCGCCAATCGCAAACCCTTCGGGAAGGACGCTTTTGCGCCATGACCGGCGCAAAGTCTCTTGGACGTATCCCCGATACGACCGGCGATCCTTTACTTGGTTCTGTCACAAAAGCGCTCCTTCAGAATGGTTCCATTTAAACCTGAACGGCTCTAGAGCCGTTCACGGGTGAATGGTGCTGAACACAACTACTGGCCGGCGGTGGTTTTTTCCGATTTGGGTGCTGTTGAACCGGGTCTGCCAGCGGTTGGCAGAGGCACAAACAGAGGTGAAGCGGCGGTTCCGCCAACGAAAAAGGGCACTTCCGTTCGATCACCCGCAGCATTGTTGGTAGAGTTGATGCGTCCGCGCAGCGCAAGAGTGCTGCGCACCAGATCAACCCGTCCTTTTAAAGTGACTCCAATCACATCGCTCGTGATATAACTGTCCCGCATAAAAGCCGTACCGTTGGCAATGAAATAGCCAAGGTTTATTGCGGAATATCGGGTGGTACCTGACGATACACGGGCGACCGAATCCGAGCCCGCAATCGTATTTTTATACAATTCTGGCAGATCCAGTCCGGTGAGCGATCCTTCGTTTCCCCGGATGTGCCCTTCACCGTTCAAACGCAACAAAAGTCCATCAAGATTGCGGCCTATTGATTTTAATTTTATCGCGACGTCGCCCTGTCCCTGAAGAGAGACGCCGGTTTCTTTATAGATTTGCGTCAATTCTGCCAGATCCGTGTTGTTGGCGACAATGTCAGCTGAAACGGCGACCGAATTTTCCTGACTTTGCAGATTCACCGAACCTGAGACAGTTCCACCCACAGTCTCAACCCGGCCGATGTCGAAGCTGGCCCGTCCATCCTTGACGATGACGGCTGCGGCCAAATTGTTCATTTCAAATGGCGCACCTGTGGCGATTTTTGATGACAGCCGTACGTCCAATGCCAGCCCTTCGAGGAAGGACAAATCAATTTTTGCAGGTTCTTCGGAGGTGCCGGGTGTTGATTGCAATAAATCTTGAAGGTTGGGTAAAGCAATGGTCTCGAACGCCAAAGTTCCGTTGACAGCGAACAAGCCATCATCCTGCAGGCTCATCTGCAGTCTGCCCATGCCTCGATGTTTTTCCAGGGATACGGAAGCATCCGGAAATTCGAGGTTGTATTTTTGCAGGCTGGCAATACCGGTAGCGGAAAAACCGCCGATTTTTTGGGCTGCCGGTAATCGCCAACCGATCCAGTCAGTCAGCCGTTTGGGAGAAGGTGTCGATAATGCCAATGTTCCATCATACTGATCAATGGCGCCGTCCGAAGTCCCGTCAAACGTCAGGTTCAGTGGTTTCGATGCAAATTTTACCGATATTTCCGACTTGCCATTGCGCAACCAAGCAACGGGTTCGGCGATGCTGGTTGAAAATTCCATTATTTCTCCGTGCCACACTGCTGACATTTGTGCATTGGCTGCGGAATTGCTGTCAGGCCAGGAGATCTGCCCATTGATGGCAGTCAATTCGCCGGATTGACGCTTTGCCTCGTCTGTCAGTTCGAGAATTCCGTCTTCAATTTTTATGGTTCCCAGCTTCAATGTTTTGTTGGCATCAGGGTTAGCAATATGATCGCCAATATATCCCTTATCCAAGGACCAGTTTCGCTGCCCTTCCTGGTCAATACGCAACTGAAAATTTGGGCGGATAAATTCTACTTCTGTCAGTTCGGCGTCGCCAATGAGTGCAGCAAACAAGCCCAATTTGGCCCGCAATTCGTCGATTGTGACCAACGGCTTTCCAGCCACATCTCCCGGGTCACTGATAATCACATTGTCATATGAAACGCCCAGATAGGGTCGAATTGAAATGCTGCTGCTGCCGTCAATGGCGACAGTGCGGCCGATCACCTGAGAAAGTTGATCAGCAATCCGTTGTTTGACGAATGCGGTTGACAGTAGATTTGGAATGGCAAAAATGGCGATAATCACGAAGATCGTTAGCGCGATTGCAAATTTCCCGGTTTTGGTCGTCATATACTTTTGGCCCTTGAACCGCTTGTCGCGTCGTTACATGTTGATTTTGCGGCTGGCAGTTATGCGGATAATGCCATCATAGGTGGCAAGGCAATGTTTGAGAACAGCAAGAATAAAATATTGCTGTAATTAATGGGCCCTGACCCCAGTCAAAAGCCAGGCCAGATAAGGTGCTCAATTTGGAACGGCCAGGAATTATGAACTTGCCAATTGGGACTCAAAGGGCGAATAGAACCGTCAAAATGTAATTTTGGCAGTTTGAAATGACCCAGACTTCTTTTTCGCAAAGATCCCCACTATGGACGCCCAGTGCCGAGCGAATTGCGAAGTCCCGCATGCGAGAGTTTGCAGATTTTTGCAGCGCACGTTTCGACCGTGAATTCCGGGATTTTCAAAGTCTCCACGATTGGTCCGTCTCATCTGCCGAAGAGTTTTGGGATGCTATCTGGGATTATTCAGCAATCATCGGAGACAAGGGAGAGGTCATCATTCGTGATGCGCACAAGCTTCCCGGTGCCAAATTCTTTCCCCAATCAAGTCTCAGTTTCGCTGAAAATCTGTTGCGTCGAACCGGAACGGATCCAGCGATAATATTTCGCGGAGAAGACAAACTGCAAATGAGTCTTTCATGGGATGAATTGCACAGGCTGGTGTCTCGTTTGCAGCAGGCTTTCAGGGCGCACGGGGTTAAGCAAGGTGACCGTATAGCGGCGATGGTTCCGAACATGGCCGAGGCTATTGCTTGTATGCTGGCTGCAAACTCTATCGGTGCAATTTGGTCTTCGTGTTCTCCCGATTTCGGCGAGCAGGGAGTTGTCGATCGTTTTGGTCAGATTAAGCCGGTATTGTTTATCGCATGTGACGGTTATTGGTATAACGGCAAGAAGATTGATGTTGCAGCAAAAATTGCCGCCGTCACTCCAAAACTCACATCAACAAAAACCGTGATATTGCAGTATGTTGACGGTGGAGAAGAAATTTGCCGGAATATTGAGGGGGCGGTTACCCTGGAGACGTTCCTAAGCGGTGTTGAAGCCGATAAAGTCACGTTTGACCGACTGCCGTTTGACCACCCTTTGTATATTTTGTTTTCCTCCGGCACCACCGGCGTTCCCAAATGCATCGTGCACAGTCAGGGGGGCGTACTTGTTCAACACCTGAAGGAACATATGCTGCACTGCGGCGTTCGGGCGGGTGACCGGGTGTTTTATTTCACTACTTGTGGGTGGATGATGTGGAATTGGCTGGTGACGGCGTTGGCCGCGGAAGCAACAGTGATGTTGTACGATGGTTCGCCGTTCTATCCCGACGCCGATGCCATATTCGACTACGCCAGTGAAGAACGATTTACGTTCTTTGGGACGTCGGCGAAATTCATCGATGCGGTCCGCAATTCCGGTCACCGCCCGATAGACACTCATGATTTGTCGAGCGTTCAGACGATCGCCTCTACGGGTTCTCCCCTGTCGCCTGAAAACTTCCAATTTGTCTACCAGGGTATCAAACAGGATATTCACCTGGCATCGGTATCCGGTGGAACCGATATCGTCGCATGTTTCGTCGGCGCGGTGCCGTGGCTACCAGTCTATTCGGGTGAAATTCAGGGCCCAATCTTGGGTTTGGCCACCCAGGTCTGGAACGACGATGGAAAACCTGTAACCGAGGAAAAAGGCGAGCTGGTGTGTACGAAGTCGTTTCCCTCAATGCCAATCATGTTCTGGAATGACCCTGAGGGGGCAAAATATCACTCGGCCTATTTTGAGAGGTTTGACAACATCTGGTGCCATGGCGATTTCGCCGAATGGACTTCCACCGGAGGGATGATCATTCATGGACGCTCTGATGCGACCCTTAATCCGGGCGGGGTACGCATTGGCACTGCTGAAATCTACAATCAGGTGGAGCAGATGGCAGAGGTCGATGAGGCGCTGTGCATTGGCCAGCAATGGGACAATGACACCCGCGTGGTTCTGTTTGTCCGGTTGGCCCAGGGGAGTGTGCTTGATGAAGACTTGGTTGGTGCGATCAAGTTGAAGATCAGAACCGGTGCCTCGCCGCGCCATGTGCCAGCGATTGTCATTGCGGTAACTGATATTCCACGCACAAAATCAGGAAAAATCACGGAATTGGCGGTTCGAGACATTGTCCACGGACGAAGCGTGAAAAACCGTGAGGCGCTGGCAAATCCAGAAGCTTTGCAGTTGTATGAGAATCTGCCGGAGCTGAAATCTTAACAGTTCTGGTTAACCAAAAGTAATCAGAAAATTTACCCTGCTATCCAAGAAGTCCCGACTGTTAAAATTTTAACAGAATTGGCAAGTAGAGCTTAATGGTTGAGCTTCACACTAGCCTCAACAAGCGCATGATCATTACGATCATCTCACATTTTTATCCGGAGCTCACTTAGACACACACCCCTACATCCTGACAGCAAATTAACTAACTTTTTCACGCGGGCCTTGGTGCCCGCGTTTTTTTTGTTCTCAATTAACTTTTGAGAGCTTTGTCAAAAAGAGAACCGGCACAATTCCTATAACAACGATAACAATCGATGCCAGAGCCGCATCTTCCAGAGCACTCTGGGATGCTCTGTCATAAATGAACGTGGCAAGCGTATCGAAGTTGAAGGGCCGTAGCAGCAATGTTGCAGACAATTCTTTCATGGAATCGACGAAAACCAGCAAGAAGGCGATTGACGTAGCCCGCGCCAGAATTGGTCTGTGAATTTGCCAGGCCATTTCTCTGGGGTTACGGCCAAGCGCGCGCGCCGCCATGTCGATATTGGGGGAGACTCGCAAAAAACCGGCTTCCAGCGTGCCATACGCAATTGCGGCAAATCGCAAACTGCACGCGTAGACGACGATTGCAATGGACCCGCTGAAAAGCAGACCGGTTGACATGCCGAACCTGTCGCGCATCAGGCTGTCCAGCCAGTTGTCAAAGCCAGCAAGTGGCACCAGTAACCCAACAGCCAGAACCGTGCCGGGAATGGCGTAGCCCAGGCTTGCAATTCGGCCAATTGTTGCAATTGCCGGTCGCTGGGTCATGCGGCCATATTGCAGGATAAAGTAAACAGAAGCAGTGGCCAGAACGGCACTCAAAATTGCTACCAGAAAGCTGTTTGCTGCCGCTGAAATGAGGTCTGGTGAAATCGCGCTATCGAGACGACGGACGGCGTACACGCCCAGTACCCACAGCGGTATGCCAAGTCCCAGCACCAATGGCGTGACGCAAGCCAGCAGGCACAAGGCCTGTTTGATGGGAGACAGGCTTATTTTTGAGTGCGGGCGTTCCCCGGACGTTGTCGCGTAGGAGCGGTGTTGACGAGCCCGGCGTTCCACCCAGACCAGCAAGGCAACGATAACCAGGGTGAAAAGCGCCAATTGGACTGCACCAGCCAGGTTGTCACGGTTTAACCAAGTCTCAAAGACTGCATAGGTGAGGGTTTTGACGCCAAGAATTTCAACAGCACCGATATCGTTGAGTGTTTCCATCAGAGCAAGTGCAACGCCCGCAGCCAGCGCGGGACGGGCCATTGGCAAGGCGATACGCCAGAATACTTCCAATTTTCCTGCACCCAAGGAGCGCGCGACATCAAGAGCCGAAGCTCCCTGCATGGAAAACACCAACCGGCTCGTCAAAAAGACATAGGGATACAGGACAAGGGAAAATACAAATCCGGCACCCTCCAATGACCGGATGTCTGGAAACCAGTAGTCCTTCGATGTCGTAAAGCCAAAGACATTTCTGAGCGTCGATTGTATGGGGCCGGAATAATCCAGAAATTCAACATGAGTATAGGCGGCAATGTAGGTTGGCACTGCCAGCGGCAATACGAGAACCCAACTGAATAGTTTGCGACCGGGAAAGTCGTAAATGCTGGTCAGCCATGCGCAGCCGGCTCCGATGATCGTTGTTCCCAGACCAACACCCAGCAGCAGAAGCACCGTGTCCCACAGGGATCTGGGAAGCACGTAATTCAGCAAGTGCTGCCAGCTTTCACCCGTTGAAACTGCAGCGATCCAAATCAACGCCAGGACCGGCAATAGGGTGAGCATCAAAAGAATCACCAGTCCGCCAATCGGCAAAATAGCTGTTAACCGGTCTCGCCAGATGAATGGGGTAGAAGAAGCGACCGTGTCAGGCATGTGACCCTTCGTTTTGGGTTCCCGGAACCAACATGCCGTCGGCTGCATGGATGAGATGTTACTTGCGGCAATTGCCGTCTAGTGCATAGAAATTGCATCCGCTAGCGTCAAGAAAATATTGTTAAAAACCAATACCTTAGAAAAATTCTAAAATGAGCGAGGTTCAATCTCTGTTTCTAGCTTTCTCAAATGAGTTCAAAGGCTTGCCTGTGTGAATGGTGCGGTCGATTTGAGCTTGGCGACCCCCTATCGGTCCGCCAACACTCGTTGATTTGGAAAATAAATCTCGACGAGCGTGCCTTCTTCCGGATTGCTTTCAATTTCGAAACGCGCCCGGTTTGCTTCAACCATGGCTTTGGTGAGTGGCAGACCCAGACCGGTGCCTTGGGTATCTGTTTCGGTATTCACTTGCTGGAAGGGTTTTAGAGCGCGGGCCAGCTCCGTTTCGCTCATGCCGATGCCAGTGTCGCGAACGCGCAACACCACTTCTCCGCTTTCTTCGTAAACGGTTGAGACAATGACCTGGCCACCTGGTTTGGTGTATTTGATTGAGTTGGAAACTAGGTTCAAAATGATCTGCCGCAGACTGCGCGGATCGGCAACAATTTTAGGAACCACCGCCGAAAGGCTGGTGCGGATGATGATACGTTCTTTGTTGGCGTCAGGCTGTGTGAGCGCCACGGTTTCCGATACCGTCGTATTCAAATCGCAGGCATCAAATTCAAGCTCCATCTTTCCGGCTTCAATTTTGGATATGTCGAGCAAGTCATTGACCAGTTCCAGAACATGATTTCCCGAGCGATGAATGTCGCGAAGGTAACCGCGATATCTGTCATTTTCGATTTCGCCAAACCGTTCTTCGATCATCATGTCAGAAAATCCGATGATGGCATTCAGCGGCGTACGGATTTCATGACTGACTTTAGCAAGGAATTCGGTCTTTTGAGCGCTGGCTGACTCGGCAATACCTTTTGCACTAAGCAGCTCTTCCTCCGCCTTTTTCCACTGGGTAATATCTCTGACCACAGCGCAACAGGCGTCCGTCTGCTGTAATTTGCCAATCGTCATGAACAAAGGGATCAGGCCACCTTTGGTCGTTTTTCCGATGATCTCACGCCCATCATTCATCAGACTGGCCACTCCGGTGCCGGAAATGCCGGATAAATAGTCCAAAGCAGACCGATGGCTTTCGGGGGCCAGAATTTTGGTGAAGGACTGATCGAGAACGTCGTCCGGATCGACATCAAACAGTGCTTCTGCCGATTTGTTCAGCGCCCGGACAATGCCTTCGTCGGTGAGAATGACAACACCATCTGTGGCTGTGTCGAGAATATCCCGCAAGTCCTCCGAGCCGAGACCACCGAAGGCGGGTCTGGATGCATGTTCGGAGCGATTGGCGTTGCCGTGTAACGACACCACATCCGCCTGATCCGATCTCTCTTTCGCCGGTCTAACGCTGGTATCGTTTGAAGACTGGTCAGGCCCGCCGTCGCTATCGTCAGGGCGTTCGCCGGTGTTCGCACCGATTTGTTCACCTTGCTGATTTGGGTCGTTGTTACGGCTTCCAGATTGATCATGCCGAAGCGTCAACAGCATCGCCCGATCGTCGTCCCAGGGCACGCGCTGCAAATTGGCCTGTGCGTCTAATTGTTTGCCATTGGCATGATAAATCGTCGAGCGGTTACCGGCTTGATCAGACCGGGCTTCGCCAAACAGGGCTTCGATCCCTCCCACCTGTGCCAGATTCTGCAGATCTTCATACCCGGTTTGTTGAAAGAATTGTTGATTGCCAAACAACAGGTCATTTTCACGATATACCAAAACCGGAATAGGCAATCGCGCCAGAATTGAAGTATCGACGTTGTGATCGGGTGTGGACACAGCGTTTGACGGCGCATCAGGAATGTCAGGTGTGGTCAGAGACTTTCGAGATGGCCCTGAAAAGGCTGCAGGAGTGTATTGTTGACCTCCAGATTCGGCATCAGAATCGCGGTTTTTTGCTTCACCACCGCTGTTGTTTGACGAAGGCTGTTTTTCATCGCCAAGTTTTTCCCCAATCTCTTCAAAGGTTTCCTGTTCATCAGAAGAGAGCGAACGCTCGTTTGTCGAGTCACGGCGTGACTGCAGGTCAACGACTTTGGTCGTTTGGGATGACAGATCTTTGGTCGGGAACTGCTCATCAGCCGCAGTGGATTGAGCAGGATTTTCGTCCTCCAATGGCTCGATGTTCTCGCCCATCGGAGTAAGTTTCAAACCCGAAGCGTGCGGATCAACGACCGCATCGGCGGTTCGAACAATGCCAAATCCATTGAAACCCTCAAAGGCTCGATTTCTGCCATACGATGGCAGGCCCGCCAGATCGATTGGAACTCTTAAATCGGTTCCTTCAACCGGCCAGAGCACGGTTTTTCCAGACCAGGTATCGCCTTTTCTCAAAAGAACGGCGATGTCCTCACCATTCTCAATTTGATGCATCTGACACAATTCCAACCACGTCAGGCCGACAATGTCTGCAGCATTGGGACCAACGGCGGTGGCAAATTCGCTGGAAATTGACCTGAACTCATTGTTTGTGTCCATGTCCCAAACAAAGCGAATTGGTTTTGGGCCGGCAGTGAATTCAAATTCGCTGTCGATAAATGGCTGGAGCTCGTTCTGCGAGACGTCGGCGTCATGCAGTCCTTGATCTTCATCTTCCCGGGAAACCTCCGTTTTGGTTGAAGAGCCATCTGTGTATGTGGTTTCCTGTATCAACCCGCCACTTTGCGCCGACTGCTCTTCCGTCGACGGGATAACGTCTGCAGTGGAAACATCATCCAGATCCGGATTAGCTGTTTCGTCAGTTTCGACAGTCTCAGCGACCTCAGCCAACGTCACAGTCTCATCAGTCTCGACATCTCCATCCGGCTGATCGTTTTCCAGTTCAGGCGGCTGTTTATAATACCATCTGGGGACTCCACTTTTCCCACCCCGGCGTTTGTTTGAAAACGCACCGACAACGGGCCCGGCGCTTGCTGCGGTGTCATCTGCTTCGGCTTCGGCAGTTTCTTCGACTGGCGGAGGCGAATCATCAGTTTCTGTTTCTGAGACAGTACCCGTCGGTTCGGTTTCTTCTGTATTGGAATCGGCAATAATCAGTATGTGAATGGCTGGATCATCGCTCAGACGGGCAATTCCAGCGGCAACTGATCCATTTATGGTGGTGATGAGTCGCTTGACGAGACGATCGTCTTCGCCTGCTACTTCGCTGACCAGTTTTGCCAGCTCACCATCGGAAACGTTCAAAGTGTCGAAATGTTTCGACGTGGCAAGTAATTCTCCTTGCCCTCCCAAAATGGCAGATGCGTGGCTGTATCCGTCGAGGCAATCAACCGCAGCCCGTGCCATACCCGTATCTGAATGACCACGTCCGTGCAATTCGTCTGTAACCATTAGTACGGCTCTGCCACTGTCAGGCAGTTCAATGTGCCGAACGCTGAATCCGACGAGATTGGAACTCACCCCCCGCCGCAAACGCATCACGGCCGTCACCTGGTCTTCATCATCCAACTGTTCGATTGCGCCACGGATTTGGCGAAGCATGACCGGATTGATGGAATGGGCTCCATCCAGGAGGTCGCGCAAACCCGATGAGCCAAGCAGGTTGGTACCCTCTCCATTGGCCCACAATATGGATTCAAAGGCTTCGTCATAAAGCACGACGGCCCGGGAAGAGATGACGTGCGGTCTGACTTCGGGCAGGACTGTTAGATCAAGATAGGGATAATTTGTCTGCGCCATACTCAACCATTCGTTTTGGGTAGCTTTTGCAAGTCACGGGGTGCACCCAGAGGCCCGGAATTTGTTAACAAAGTGTAAATACAGGTTTTTGCAGGTACAATCCACATACTTGATCGGGACTGGCCAACTTTCCGAATTCAAAGTTAATCTGCAGGGAACGTCCCAACCGCTGAATTATCTCGAAAATGCCGATCATCACGTCATGATCAGACTTGCTCCTGATGCAATTTGGTCTTATGACACGCGTGCTTCGCCAAATTGGCGGGCTAGAAATGTGCGGCTGTAGCTCAGTAGGTTAGAGCGCTGGCTTGTGGCGCCAGAGGTCGATGGTTCAACTCCTTCCAGCCGTACCATTTTCTATCCCTTTCGGCTCAATCTGGTCGACAAATGGACCATGGGAAAATCGAAGAAAAAGCTGCTAAAACAGTGAGCCCTGATCTTTTGCAGGGGATGTTTTTGAAACTGTTTTTGGGTTGATGGATTTTTGTGCCGCAACCACCTGCAAACGACCATCACCCATCTCAATTGTCAAATTGCTGCCAGTTTTGACCGACTTGATGCCGGTGAGTGGTGCGTTCTTTGCATTGCGGATAACCGCATATCCACGATCCAGAACACTCTGATAGGACAAGGATTTAAGCAGGCGAGTATTGCGTTCAAATTTTTCGGCGCTCGACGTTAATCGGCTTTCAATGCGCCTCGACAATTGTGGAGCTAAGGCAGAATATCGTTCGCGATTATGGTTCAGCAGACGGGTCAGGCTATGGGGCGACAGGCGACCACCCCCCTGAACAAATCTGCTGCGCGCCCTGTCTACTCTGATCACCAGGCTGCGATTTAGCCGTCCACTGGCCTCGTCAAACTGTCGTCGCGGCAATGCCAGTAAATTATCAGGTGTTTTCAATCCTCTGGAGAGTGCTCGCAGCTCAGACCGGTGCTTGGTTGAGAGACGGCTTATACTTCCCCTCAACCGTGCACCAAGATCGGCAATTTGTGCCTCAAGGTCAGCCTTTACCGGAACAGCTTTTTCCGCTGCTGCCGTTGGTGTTGGAGCGCGCCAGTCCGCGGCATGATCAATCAACGTCCAATCCGTCTCATGGCCGACAGCTGAAATCAGCGGGATCATCGAACTGGCAGTCGCTCTGACCAGCGCCTCGTCATTAAACCCCCACAAATCCTCCAGCGAACCACCACCGCGTGCGACGATGATCAAATCGGGTCTGGGCAGTGGCCCGTCTTCCGGCAATTGATTGAACTGAAATACACCGTTTGCGACTTCGCGACCTGACGATTCGCCTTGCACACGCACCGGCCAGACGATCACATGAACCGGGAAGCGGTCGCTGATACGGTGCAATATATCGCGAATGACGGCGCCCGTCGGCGACGTAATCACACCGATCACTTTTGGCATAAACGGTAATAACTGTTTGCGATCTGGTTCAAACAGGCCTTCAGCGGCCAGTTTTTTGCGACGTTCTTCAAGCAGTGCTATCAATGCACCTGCGCCAGCCGGTTCCAGATTGTCGATAACAATCTGGTATTTCGACGAGCCCGGATAAGTCGTCAATTTACCAGAGGCCACGACCTCCAGACCTTCTTCCGGCATGTGTTTGAGCTTTGCTGCCTGACCACGCCAGATGACAGCTTCCAGGCGCGCGCGCTCATCTTTCAGCGAAAAATAGCAATGCCCGGAAGAATGCGGTCCCCGGAACCCGGATATTTCGCCACGAACCCGAACATATCCAAACGTGTCTTCTACGGTTTTTTTAAGCTTGCTGGACAGTTCTGTGACCGTCACCTCAAGGGCGTTGGAAGGCGGCGAGGGGGAACCGGATCTGCTCATTTCATCTTCTACCATGCTGAGTTCAATGGTCCATCGGTCGAGCTAACTATTCACCGCAGTTTTCCGCAAGGCCATGTCGGGTATTGGTGTCAGTCTGGGAGGGTATGCAATTGAATCCAGCTGGTCGGTTGTGGGAGAAATGGAGTAGTCGGGGACCGACATGCATTCGAGACTATGGCGGATATGGTTGATCAACGCCTCAGTGACGGCATTGGTCTCCCGCCGGCCTCGCAACAGGCCGATTTCAGCGTGGGGAAGAGTAGGGAACCCATCGCGCTCGGTCAGCACACGCATACCGGGTCGCAGGGCGGATTCTGGCTGTATCGCCACGGCAAGCCCGGCCAACGCTGCGGCACCAACCACCGCGGCAGAAGAGCTTGTATAGAGCACGCGATGGTCACGGCTTTTCTCTTCCAACGCCTCCATGGCTGTTTGCCGCCAAACACATTGGGGACTGCCAAGCGCCAGGGGCAGCGGATCCATCTTGTGGGTATTGTGGCGCGCTGAAGTGACCCACAACAAGGGTTCATGACGGATCAGCTCGGAATGTTCACGGGCCTCGTTATGGGTGACAATGGCAACATCGAGTTCGCCGGATTTGATGCGCTGGCGCAATCCATAGGTGCTTTCACAAACAACACTGACCTCCACCAACGGATTTGACTCTGAGAATCCGGCCAAAATGACCGGCAAAAACCGTTCTGCGTAATCATCCGCAGTGCCCAGATAAACACTTCCGCGCAACGCTTCTTCGTCAAAGGCAGCCATGGCCCGATTGGAGGCTTCGATGATTTCGCGGGCATGGCCCACCAGCTTGTGACCATCGTCAGTCAACTCAATCGAACGGCCAAGCCTGTGAAATAACGGTTTGCCGACATTTTCTTCGAGTTTTTTGATCTGCATGGAGACAGCAGACTGGGTCTTGTGAACGATATCAGCAGCCTGCGTGAAGCTAAGTGTCTGTTCTACAGCCAAAAATGTTCGTAATTGATCGGTGTCGAGTGAGTACATGAGGTAAATTCCTACTCATCAAAGATATTGATGGATAGCATGAATAACATTCGTTGGTCAAATGCATCATGGACAACCATATAGGTCCTGTTGCCTCATCAAACACGGAGAAAGACGATGGCCTACACCGAACAAAGCACAAGAACTTCAATCCTTGTTCCGGGCCCACAGGACCTGATACGCGCTGCCAAAAAATGGGCGCGCCGTCACCAGAAACGGCGTGAAATTGCTAAATTGCTGAAACAGGAAGACTGGGCGTTGATGGATATGGGTATTTCACGCGGCGATGTTCGTGAAGCGCTGTCCTTCAAAGGAGATGCGTCGCTTCATTTGCGCGCTTTGGCAGCGCGTCGTCGTTTTTGGGCGCGCCAATCAAGTCGCCTGTAAAGGCAAACTGGTTAAGATTGTTGAAGCGCAATATTCATATTGGCCCAACAGCCTGCACGTCGCCCAGATCTCTGAAATTCCAAATCCGGCGCTGCCTGTCCTAGAGCCAGGCAGCGCCGGATTTTATCTGACCGAAGACTGATCAGCCCTCCAGAAACTCGTCAAAAATACTACCGGTTTGACGACGTTGTTTGGCGCTGGAATTTCCACCCGGTTCCAAAAAGTCTCCAAAAATATCACCTAACCCTCCACCGGTCGACTGGTCTGCTGGCGGAGCGCGTCTGGTTCGCCGTCTTGGTGAAGGCATGGGAGTTGTATTCGGCGGTTGACGTCGCGAACGGGATTGAGTGTTTCCACCACCGAGGAATTCATCAAGCAGACCGTCCAGCATACCGCCACCGGAATTTGTGTTGCCACCGCTGCTACGCCGACGGCGGCGAGGCGCTGGTTTTGATCTGGAACTGGTCGTTTTGCTTCGCCGACGTTTCCTTGTTGTTCCACCACCCAAGATGTTTCCAAGGAGATCTTCCAGAGATCCTGGTTGTTGTGTTCTGCGGCGTCTCGTCGGGCTGCGCCTGCGTTTGGTGGCACTTCCTGCACCTGCAAGCAAACCGCCTGCCAGGCCTTCAATGATCTGGCCCAGTATCCCGCCACCACCACTGTCGCGGGCCGTTTCGTCGCCGTTGTCGCCGTTGTCGCCGCCCGACAGGGCATCCCCCAGCAGATCGCCCAGTCCGCCCGCTGAGCTTGGCGCGGCAGGTGCAACGTTGTTGTTGGTTGCGCCCTTGAACAACGATCCCATCACCATCGATGCCATGGCTGGCAACAGGTTTTTGAACATGCGGTCGCTGATGCCGGTCTCCGCGGCGGCCTGTTTGGCAACGGCGCGACTGACCTGCTTGTTGCCGAACAAGTGGCCAAGAATTGCATTGCCCTCTTGCATGCCGCCTTCTCCAATCGCTGATCCGGGATCGTTGGCGTATTGGGCATGACGGCCAGATGCCAGAGCCTCGATAAATCTTGCGGCATTTTGAGGCGTGCCTGTTTGTCGTTTGAGTCCCTCCGAAAAGGCCGGTATGACCGCTGCCATGGCTTCCAATGTCTGTTCTTCAGTCAATCCAAATCTGGTGCTGATTTCATCAACATTGTCTTGGGTAACCAGAAGCTGGGTAAGATTCATCTTAAACTCCTTATCGCCTGAATTAGCAGCATGACAGTTGCGTGCAGCAGGATCAATGTTGTATTTCGAATGCACAATTGTCTGCAACCAAAGCCGAAATCGCCACTCAATTATTCGCAGACTATGATGGCCGTCGCCTTTGAGCGACCATCGTCGGTTGCGAAAAATCAATCCGTACCGGCTGTGGTGTTCATCCGATTGAGCGTATCTTGGGTATCAAACCACTCCAGATGTTCACCAAAATTGACATGCCCCCTGGGTTCAAATCCGGAGCTGTCATCCAATGCGGCAGTGTAAAAGTGGGTTTCGTCGGGATATTTGTCGGCTTCGTAAGCGACGGGCGTGCCGCAGGAACTGCAAAAGTATCTACGCACGCCGGGATTGCGGTCGAATAATTGTGGAAGTTGTCCGGTCCATGCCCAGGCGCCACCAGCCATGCCGAAATAGGCTGTCACCGGGGAGGCAGTGTTCAACCGGCAGCTTTTGCAATGGCAATAGGCGGTCCACAGGGGAGGCGCCTTGCAGGTATAGGTTACCTCACCGCACAGGCATCGACCATTTGCTGGCAGGACCGGTTTCAATAGGCATATTCCTCAAAAATATGGTCGATGTCGCCGTCCCAGTTACTGCTAAACTGTTTGAGCAGACGTTCTGCCTGTGTTTCGCCCAATGCTGCGACTTCGTCGAGAGGAGCGAGAAAATGGTTTTCGTCAACATCCATATCATTCATTTCCCCCCGGGCAGTCAGGCCCTTATGGGATATTTGCAGGGCGTCGCGAGCCAGTTCCAGCACGGTACGGCCGCCAGCAGGTGCGTTCAAACCCAATGTTGGTACAGCATCACGCATGGCGCGCACATCTTCAAATGACAATTCATCGGTCATTGTTTTAGCGTCGGCTAGCGCCGAACCATCGTATAGCAAGCCAACCCAAAGCGCCGGCAAGGCACATATACGCCGCCAGGGACCGCCATCTGCTCCACGCATCTCCAGGAATTTTTTCAGGCGAACATCGGGAAATAGCGTGCCCAGATGATTCGTCCAATCCCCTTCATTGGCGACTTCTCCCTCTATCGCTCCATCTATAAACTGCTGGAATGTGATGTGGGTGCAGTCCAGATAAGTGCCGCTGCGCATGATGAAATACATCGGGCAATTGAGTGCCCAGTCGACATATTTTTCAAAACCGAAACTGTCTTCAATCATGAATTGATGCAGGCCGGCGCGCTGGTTGTCGGTGTCTCTCCAGATTTCCGAACGCCAGGACAGCAAACCGTTCGGTTGCCCTTCCGTGAATGGTGAATTGGCGAACAGGGCTGAAGCGACAGCCTGTAATTTGGTAGACACCTGCATTTTGGTGCGCATATCGTCTTCGGATGAAAAATCCAAATTAACCTGAATCGTGCAGGTACGATGCATCATGTCGAGGCCATGGCTGCCGACCTTTGGCATGTAGGCCCGCATGATGTCATAACGGCTTTTCGGCATTTGCGGGGTTTGGGCAAAGCTCCATTTAGGGCTGCCGCCTAGTCCGAGAAATCCCATGCCCAGGGGTTCGGAGACTTCGCGCAATTGGGCCAGGTGACGATTTGATTCCCGACAGGTTTCGTGAATCGTTTTGAGCGGCGCTCCCGACAATTCAAACTGACCGCCTGGTTCCAGAGATATGGCTCCCCTACCATCGTTTGCCACCAATCCGATAATGTTGCCCGCATCAATGATCGGATCCCATCCGGTTTTATTCTGCATGCCTTCCAGCAGCGCGCGGATACCGGTTTCACCTTCATAAGGAACGGGGGAGAAATCCGTTTTATAAAAACCGAATTTTTCATGTTCAGTACCGATGAGCCACTGATCCTTTGGCTTGCATCCCCCTTCCAGAGCGGAAAGCAGCTGTTCTCGTGTTTCAAGCGGCGTGGTGTCAACTGTGTCGCGGGCCATGAGACAGGCTCCAATTGGTCTCTTACCAAATCGCTACAAGCGACTGGTCATGTTGTGCAAGTGGAAAATTGAAACTATCGGTAAGTTTTGCAAGTTAGTCATGCCAATCGCCAATCGTGGCCTGTATCACAGCGATTGCCGCAACGGCGGCAGTGTCGGCTCTCAGAACGCGTGGACCGAGAGGAATCGGAGTAACATTTGCGTGGGATCTGAGCAAACTTCGCTCGTCTTGCGAGAAGCCGCCCTCCGGACCGATCAACAGGGATACAGGACCCTGAGTGATTTGCCTCAGAGCGACCAGCGGGTTTTGGCTTTCTTCACTTTCGTCGCAAAAGATCAGCTGCCTGTCGGTCGGAAATTCGGCCAGCATATCCGGCAATGATATTGGCCTGTTGATTTGCGGAATGGTCAATATTCCGCATTGTTCTGCGGCCTCAATGGCGTGGGCTGTCATTCGCCCGGTATTGAGTTTCCTGACCTGGCTGTATTGGGTCAATACCGGCTGAAGAACTCCGGCACCCATCTCCACTGCCTTTTGCACCATATATTCCAGCCGAGCCTGCTTGAGCGGAGCGAACAGATAATGCAGATCATAGGCAGGTGTTTGTGTCCGGGTTTGGGAGACCGCTTGCAGAGCAACCTGTTTGCGTCCCAATATTTGCAATCGCGCTTCCCACTCGCCGTCTCGACCGTTGAACATCAGCACAGGTGCGCCGTTTTTTAACCGCATAACGTTGATCAAATAATTTGACTGTGTCCGGTCAAGCTCGACAACGCTTCGGGAACCTATGGAGTGGTCAACAAAAAGTCTTTGGCTGATAAAATCATATCTTGGCATGGCCCGTAATGTTCTCTTCAGCAATTGGCAGATGGATGCCAGTGTGGCGTGTAACCGTTCGACAATGTCTTCAATATGGCGCGGGGTGTGAGACAATCAAGAGGCTGGTCGAGGACCGCCGCAGGTGTTGAGGCGAGCCGCGTATAACCGTTGAACGACCACAGCAGTGGACCAGTTGGTGATTTTGCAATGATCTGATGCTGATTGCGCAGCATGGCACCGACCGGGAGCTTGTGCCAATCAGCTTTGAATGTGCGTTTGGTTTTCCCGTCGAGGCGTTGTTGGTGCAGAATCCGATCCATTTCGGGAGCGGTTTCACGGCTTCCATCATTGCGCCATGCCCGGGCAAACCGAACTGCATCAGCGCGACGGCATTCAAAACACGGTCGATGACCAGCAGCCAGCGCGGCAACTTCGTCCATAAAGAAGAGCTCTGTGTAACCAGTACCCATGAGCGGGCGTTTGCGGTCTTTGAATCGTAATACGCAGCAGATCCATTGACGTGAGGCCCATCGTCTTTTGGGAAGCAGTTTTGATGAAGCCGTATCGTGTATTTTGCCGCCGCGATTGCCATAAAACAGACCTCGATGGGCGGTGGCAACAATGGAGCCGTCGGGATGCACCCGGTTTTGCAGAGGACTTCGTTTCATCAATCGCCCCGTCGATATCTGGTCTTCGCCTTGACATGCAAAAAGTGGTGGGATTTTTTTTCCAATACGACGGCGGTTAACATTCGGCCATAAACGCACCCTGTATCCACATTGATACGGTGGCGAAGAGATTCCGGTGCGCTGCGTGGCGTGTGGCCATGTACTACAACTTTTTGCAGTGGCTTTGGCCATGACAGGAATGGCTCACGCATCCAGACCAGCTCATAGTCGTCCTGGTCGTCCAACTTTCTCGAAGGGTCGATTCCGGCATGGCAGAAAAAGTAGTCTCCCTGGGTCGTGCTTGTCTTCAGCTTTGACAGGAACCTTACATGCGTTTTGCCCAGGTGTTTTTTTACGCGGGCAGAAAATTTTTCAAAGTCCTTTGGTCGGGGAGATTGGCCGAGGATTTTCTCAACTGTTTCCTGATGAAGTCCGTAGCTGGCGAGGGTCTCGAAACCGCCATATCTGGTGAAGCCGGACATAGATCGTTTGTCGATATCGGTGAAAACCCGAATGAGCTTTTCTTCATGATTGCCAAGCAGGAACGTGACATTCTCGCCTTGCTTTTGCAGATCGATAAGATAATCGATCACGCCTTTGCAGTCCGGACCACGGTCGACATAATCTCCGATGAAGATGATGCGGTGCTTCTCGATCGGCCGCTCGCTCAGGTCTTTTTTTATGAGTTTGAAAAGTTTTTTCAGTTCGGCAAGACAGCCGTGAATATCGCCGACCGCATAGACCCGCATATTTTTGCCAATATGCGCCTTTCCCAGTTCAATTGCTTTGGAGCTAGTCATCAACAACAATGATGTGCAGGGACCGGGGACCATGGGCACCCAGCAAAAGTTTTTGCTCAATATCGGCGGAGCGGGAAGGGCCGGTGATCATGTTGACTGTGCGCGGCATGCGACCTTTGCCATATTGCTTGCGAATCTGATTCAGGGACGTTTCGTAATCTCCTGATATATCTTGGGAATGTACCACAACGATGTGGGTTTCGGGCAGGAAGTTGACTGTTGTAGGGTTGGCCGAACCAGAAGTCATGATCAACGTGCCGGTTTCGGCAACTGCCTTTTCGGCATGGCTCAATCCGACCGGATCAGATCCGTCGCTGGGGCCAAAAGAGCGGGTGAGATTGGGTGTTTTCGACCAGTCGACGGTCTCCAGCCGGTTTTCTTCGCCCATGCGAACTGACTGGGGTAAGTTCCTGCCCCTTAGGTAGGAACTTACCGCATCTGCTACCGCATCGTAGGTTGAAACTCGGTCAACGGTCGCTTGAACGGCTTCTGCTTTCTTGCAAAACAAGTCTACGCATTTGGCAAGCGTGACTTGTCCCCGCTCGGGAATGACGCCCCTTGGTGCGTTGCTCAATCGGTTGGCGACTGCTGCGCGCCTGTTGGTATCATCTGATCCGACCGATATTTGTGATCTGATTTTTCCCAAAATAGCTTCACGTGGGGTCATCTTATCTGCCTCCCCTGGCGCGCCATAGTTGTTGGAAAGTTTGGCCTTCTGGTGCTGGCAAGTCGCGATATTTGGTCCACCCTCCAGCCAGCGGTAAGGATGACAGGCGTCCATTTTTCCCGGCCAGAGTGGCAATGCCTTTGGCCGCTACCCGTGCTCCAATTGAATAAAGGCCGGGGTGACGGGCGATCCATGCCCAGATTTTAAGGCCCCATCTTTGTGCGGCTGGATTGAGGTTTCTTTCAAATTCCCGCTCACGCCAATGGCGCATCATCTTGGGCAAAGGGATATGCATCGGGCAGACGCTTTCACAGCGCCCGCAAAACGTCGAAGCATTGGGAAGGTTTCCACCCTTTTCGATGCCTTCCAGCGACGGGGTCAGCACGGCACCCATGGGACCGGGATATACCCAGCCATAGGCGTGCCCACCCACCGCATGATAGACCGGGCAGTGGTTCATGCAGGCACCGCAGCGGATACAACGCAGCATTTCCTGAAATTCCGTTCCAATCATGTTGGTGCGACCGTTATCGAGCAGAATAACGTGATACTCATCGGGACCGTCGACATCGGTCTCGCGCCGGGGGCCGGTCGAAAACGTCGTGTAAACGGAAAGCTCCTGGCCAGTTGCCGAGCGTGCCAGTACACGCAATATCTGGCTGACATCTTCCAGGGTCGGTGTGATCTTTTCGATGCTGGCCAGCACGATATGGACCCGCGGCAGAGTTTGAGTGAGATCCCCATTGCCTTCATTGGTCACGATGACCGAAGTTCCGGTTTCGGCGATCAGAAAATTGGCACCGGTAATGCCAACATCGGCGTCAATGAATTTTTGCCGCAACACGGTGCGGGCTTCATCGAGAAGGGTCTCGGGCTCTTCGAGATTTCTGTTGGCATCCAGGTGGGTGTGTTCAGCACGGAAGTCTGCCTCCACCTGTTCTTTGAGAACATGAACGGCGGGCGCGATGATATGGCTTGGAGCTTCGCCACGCAGCTGAATGATGTATTCGCCCAGATCCGTTTCGATGGGCGCGATTCCATTTTCTTCCAGAAAGTCATTGATGCCGATTTCTTCCGAAATCATCGACTTGCCTTTCGTAACCGTTTTTGCATTGGCCTTGCGGCATATGTCCAACACAGTATTGCGGGCATCTTCAGCAGTTTGTGCCCAATGCACGTGACCACCGGATTGTTCAACCTTTTCGCTGTAGGCCTCCAGATAAAGATCGAGATGAGCGAGTGTGTGGTTTTTGATGTCGCGGGCATTGTCGCGCAAGGCTTCAAACTCTGGCAGGCCGTTGGCCGCAGTCTGACGTTTTTCGATAAAGCCAACCTGCACATGACCCATGGCTTTTTGCAGGTTTGGATTGGCCAGTGCTTCCACCGCATTGGATTTGAATTCAGGCGTGGTTATTTTCACTTGGCCTCTCCAATCGCTGGCCCATCAAGCCGTCCTGCCAGGACTTCTGCTATATGCCTGGCCTTGATGGTCTTGCCTTCGCGCGACAGTTTACCAGCCATGTTCATCAGACATCCAAGATCGCCTGCCAACAGTAATTCGGCTTCTGTGGTTTCAATATTGGCAGTTTTCTTTTCGACAATCGAATTGGAGATGTCCGAATATTTGACACAAAATGTGCCGCCAAATCCGCAGCAAACATCCGGCTCTTTCATTTCGCGCAGTTCAACACCTTTGCCCATGGCCAGCAGTTTTCGTGGTTGATGTGAAATGCCCAGTTCGCGCAGCCCGGAGCAGGAATCATGATAGGTGACGCTGCCTTCGAATTTTACGTCCAGATCCTGAACGAACATGACGTCGGTCAAAAAGCTGACCAGCTCAAATACCTTGTCTGAAAAGACCTTGACCCGTTCTTGCCAATCCGCATCACCCTGGAAGAGTTCCGGATAGTGTTTTTTCAACATTGCAGCACACGAACCTGACGGAGCTACAACGAAATCGAATTTTTCAAATGCAGTGATAACCTGCTCGGCGATGGCACGCGTGTCTGCGCGGTCGCCAGAATTATAGGCCGGCTGCCCGCAACAGGTTTGTGCTGGTGGTACGAATACCTCACATCCGGCATGTTCCAACAGATCTACCGCTGAAAAACCGACATTGGGACGAAACAGATCGACCAGACAGGTTACAAACAGACCGACTTTCGGTTGGTTCACAGAATTACTCCAGTTGGGACAGGCGCTTTGGACTGTCTTACGATTCTTGTTGCTTAGTCGATTTGCTGCGTGTTGCTCTTGGTTTCGGTGCGTCATTGCGCTGCGCCAGCCTCAACTCACTTATCGTGCTCCAGTCAACCTTCTGCTCGACTTCACGGGTTGCAATTTCAACATAACGGATGTGATCCTGAGCAGCGGCGCAGGCCGCTTCCGGCTTAGCCTGCATCACGCAATTAAAAATGGCCTTGTGCTGTTCAAGAAGTTTGTTGCGTGCACCGGACCCACCATAAATTTTTTCCCGGTTGTAAAAGACATCATCAGAAAGCAATCGGTAGCAGGAGCGCAGTGTGTGCAACAAGATGATGTTGTGAGCGCACTCTCCAATTGTGCTGTGAAACTCCACATCAACCCTTGCTTCAAGCTGAGGATCATCGGCCTTATGAGCTTCCTGCATCTCGTCCATGATGCGCTCAAGCAACACTTTGTCTGCCGCCGTTGCCCGCTGCGCAGCCATGGCGGCCGTGATTCCCTCAACTTCGCGCCGATATTCGAGATAGTCCGATTTTGCCTTGCGATTGGACCCGATCAACGTCACGACAGGAGCGGCGAAAACCGTTCCAATGACATCAGCAACATATGTGCCACCGCCATGTTTGGCGATGAGCAATTGCCTATCCTCCAGAGCCGAGAGGGCTTCTCGAACAATTGGACGCGAAACGTTAAACGATTTCGACAATTCCCGCTCGCCGGGGAGCTTGTCACCAGACCTCAACACCCCTTCAAGAATGAGAGATTCTATCTGGCGCTCTATCTCGCGGGAGGTTTTATCATGGTCGATTTGTGAATAGATCATTTGCCCGTTTCAACGAGTTTCAACAGCCCACTTTTGACTAGAACCGTTCACGGCTCCAGGTTGCAGCGTATCCTTCATTGTAGTAAGTGGTCAAGAATGTTGTCCACTTTTACTTCGGTGCAAATTGAATTATTGCGGATGATCCGATGATGGTTCTTCTCGATTTGAACGACAAAATATTACAGCGCTTGCGAAATGGGTGGCCATCCGGTTAGGTTCTCACTCCAATCGTTGTCGAACCATTGGGAAAGGATTGACCGGAGGAAATCGCCGATCACCAATAGTCTCTACAAAGAGATAATGAACTCCATGGGAGGAAGTTTAAATATGAAACGCATCTTGAAATCTACGATCCTGGCAACTGCGGCAATGTCGCTGGTCGCAGGCGCTGCATCGGCCGAAAAAGTTAGACTCAAAATGGGCGCAACTTTTCCGTCAAAATTGACCCAGCTGGGAAGCATGGGGAAAACGCTCGAGGCCAATGTGGCAGCAATTTCTGGTGGTGATATTCAGTTGAAATATTTCGAACCCGGCGCGCTGGTTCCAGCACTTGAGCTATTTGACGCGGTGAAGTCCGGGGCGGTTGATGCAGGCTGGTCGACCTCTGGTTACTGGCAGGGCAAAGAGCCCGCGTTGGCGTTGTTTTCTGCGGTACCATTTGGACCGGCAGCGGGAGAATACGCTGCCTGGTTGTTTAATGGCGGCGGCGAAGAGATGTACCAGAAGATCTACGAGCGTAATGGCATCCATGCCATGATCTGCGGTGTTATTGCACCGGAAGCGTCAGGTTGGTTCCGCGAACCGCTCGGTTCGATCGATGACCTGAAGGGCAAAAAGATGCGCTTCTTCGGTCTTGGTGCAAAGGTGATGCAGAAGCTTGGAGTTGATACTCAACTGCTGGCGGCCGCTGATATCTATCCAGCGCTCGAGCGTGGCACCATTGACGCAACCGAATTTTCAATGCCAGCGATCGATTTGAATCTTGGCTTCTATCAAATCGCAAAACATTACTATTTCCCTGGATGGCATCAGCAAGCAACGACTTTTGAGCTGATCATTAACAAAGCCAAATGGGATGGTATGAACAAACAGCAGCAGGCGCAATTGAACGTTGCCTGTAAGGCGAACTACACGCTGGGCATGGCTGAAGGCGAGGCGATTCAAGGCAAAGCTTTGGTCGAACTAAAAAGCAAGGGTGTAACGTTTCACAAATGGTCGGATGCTGATCTGGCCAAATTGCGTACAACTTGGGAAGGTCTGGCCGAAGAGATCGCCGCTGGCGATGCTTCGTTCAAGGAAACCTGGGAAAATCTCAAAGCATTCCGCGCTGAATATGCGGTTTGGAAAGACCTCGGATACCTTAAATAAGATGTGATTGGACGGGGTGGAAACAATTTTTTCACCCCGTCTTTTCATTCAAAATGGTTCCATTTAATCGTGAACGGCTCTAGGTGTCGCCAATGGCAAATATTGCGGTGTACATTGACCGCTTGCTCACATTCCTTGCCAAAATCGGTGCATGGCTTGGAGTTGCGCTTGTTCTGGTAGTTTGTTTCGACGTGGTGACCCGAAAACTCGGCGTCAACAAGGAACAGGTATTCGGGTTCAACTCAACACAGGTTCAGGAAACCGAATACTGGCTGCACACCTTATTGTTTTCATTAACGTTAGGCTGGGCCTATCTGCGTCAAGCGCATGTGCGCATTGATCTGTTGAGGGAACGCCTCAGTCTGCGTGCTCGATATATAATCGAAATTCTTGGATGCCTGTTCTTTCTGCTTCCCTACGCGGCCATCGGAATCAATTATTGCGCAAAATATGCGTACGTCTCCTATTTGGAAAACGAAGTTTCCAATTCGACCATCGGGCTTAGCCATATCTGGGTTCTTAAGTCGCTGATGCCGATAATGTTTTTGCTGCTAGGCCTTGCTGCAATTGCGATTATCTTAAAATCGTTAGCCGGATTGATGGGACAATTGCCCGATGACATGGTTGCCGAGACCATTGGGGGAGAACACTAAATGGAAGCTCTCGCGGAAGCGATGCCGCTGTTGATGTTTGCAGGGCTGGCGATATTCCTGTTTTCTGGCTACCCGGTTGCTTTCGTGCTTGGTGGAATTGGGCTGATATTCGCGCTGATTACCATCCAGGTTGACGACTTTCTGTTTGACTGGGGGCAGTTTGGAGCCATCCCGTCACGGATTTATGGCAACATATCTGTCAGTTTAATTCTGACTGCCATACCAATGTTTATTTTCATGGGGACAATGCTGGAGCGATCCGGGATTGCCCGGGACCTCCTTAATTGCCTCCAGGTGTTGTTGCGCAGGGTTCCCGGTGGTCTGGCTTTGGCGGTGACGCTGATGGGGACCATTTTGGCAGCAACAACGGGTATCATAGGTGCTTCTGTCGTGATGATGTCGCTGCTGGCCTTGCCAGTCATGATGGCGCGCAATTATTCGCCATCACTGGCATCGGGTACGATTGCCGCATCAGGGACATTGGGAATACTCATTCCCCCGTCCATCATGCTGGTCATCATGGCTGATTTGCTGTCACGGTCGGTGGGCAATTTGTTCGTGGCGGCGGTGGTTCCGGGATTTATGCTGTCCGGCCTCTATGTCATTTATATCATCTTCCGCACGAAACTGACGCCTTCAATGGCGCCACCATTGCCGGAAAATGTCGGGCCGCAGGGCCGAGCCGGAATTTGGATGATGGTACTTCGGTCCTTCGTTCCACCGATAATCCTGATCGGGTTGGTATTGGGTTCAATTCTGGCAGGGTATGCAACACCAACGGAAGCCGCGGGGGTGGGCGCTGCCGGGGCGATCCTTTTGGGGCTGTTGAACCTTGTTCTCGTTCCAATCATCGGGATAGTCTGGATCGCTCCGTTTTATGCAGGCATTTCGGCTTTGGCGATATTTGCCGCACTGTTTGCAATTGCCGGTCAAGCAGGTGTTTGGCCATTTGGTGCCGGTATGTCGGCTCTGATCGTTGGCCTGATTGTCATGGTCGTCGGATTTGCAAAAGCCGTTCAGGACAGGTCAGCCGGCAATGACCCTCATCGCTTCGATGATATCGATTTTTCAGTTGAAGGAGATACCGGCGCTGATGACGGGCCTGGCGATGCCGGACCCTGGAGGTATTTTTGGTCAACATTGAAAGACGTGACTTACAGAACCGCGCTGACCAATGCGATGATTTTCGGCATCTTTATTGGTGCGACACTGTTTTCTTTCGTATTCCGCGCCATTGGTGGTGAAGAACTGGTGATTCATCTGGTTGAATCCATGGGGTTGGGATCCTGGGGCCTGTTGTTCCTGATATTGGGAATTGTGTTCTTCCTTGGCTTTTTCTTCGACTGGATAGAAATAACCCTGATCGTTTTGCCGGTGTTCTCGCCGATCATCGAACTGCTGGATTTTGGAACTCACGTGGACCGGATTGAGATTGTCTATTGGTTCGCAATATTGCTGGCGGTCAATCTGCAAACGAGCTTCTTGACCCCACCCTTTGGCTTTGCGCTTTTCTATCTGAAGGCAGTGGCGCCGCCGGAGATCAAAATTCAGGCGATTTACCGGGGGATCATTCCTTTCGTTTTGCTTCAGTTGACTGGTTTGGGTCTCGTTTTGACTTTTCCAGAACTGGCTCTGTGGTTGCCGCGAGTGCTTCTCGATTAGCCGCTGATCCAATTGGCCTTCGCGGATATTTGCCAGCTTTACGGACCAATCCAAAAGTGGTAAAGTTTATTTACCACTTTTGGGAGAGATGCCATGTCCGGACTTATAATGCCCGAATTGGACCAGGAGGTCCTCAAGCGTCGCCTGGAGATTATCTCGGCGCTGGTTCGAATTGTGCCGGGTGAAGGTGTTGTTTTTGATGAAAACGAAATGCGGGTTTTCGAATCTGATGGGCTGACGGCATACAAGGCCCTGCCTTTCATTGTGGTGCTTCCCGAAACTGTTGGACAGGTGGCAGAAGTTCTTCGCTATTGTCATCAGCAGGGTATCAAGGTCGTTCCGCGTGGTTCCGGGACAAGTTTGTCCGGAGGCGCGTTGCCGCTGGAGGATGCGGTTCTCCTTGTCATGTCCAGGTTTAACCAGGTGTTGGAAATCGATTATTCCAACCGATGTGCGATTGTTCAACCGGGGGTGACCAATTTGGGCATCACGGATGCTGTTGCATCGAAGGGCTTTTATTACGCGCCCGACCCCTCCTCGCAGATTGCCTGTTCAATTGGCGGGAATGTTGCAGAAAACTCAGGCGGTGTTCATTGCCTGAAATATGGATTGACGGCCAACAATGTTCTGGGCGTCGAATTGGTGACGATTGAAGGCGAGATTATTCGTTTGGGCGGCAAACATCTGGAAGCGGAAGGCTACGACTTGCTGGGAGTGATTACCGGGTCTGAGGGGCTGTTGGGTGTGGTCACGGAAGTCACGGTGCGCATATTGCAGAAACCCGAAACCGCAAGGGCTTTACTCGTTGGCTTCCCAACATCGGAAGATGGCGGACAGTGTGTTGCCGATATTATTTCGGACGGAATCATCCCCGGCGGTATGGAAATGATGGACAGTCTCGCCATTCAGGCCGCGGAAGATTTTGTCCATGCCGGCTATCCACTGGACGTCGAAGCGCTGTTGATTGTTGAATTGGACGGACCGGAAGCGGAGGTCGACTATTTGATCGGGCGGGTCGAAGAGATTGCCCTTAAGAACAAATCCTCAACGCTGCGAATCTCGAATAATGAGGAAGAACGCAATTCGTTTTGGGCAGGCCGCAAGGCTGCGTTCCCGGCAGTCGGCCGTATCTCACCGGACTATTATTGCATGGATGGCACAATTCCACGCAAGGAATTGCCGACTGTTCTGGCGCGTATGCGGGAATTGTCCGAGCAGTATGACTTGAGGGTGGCAAATGTGTTTCACGCCGGTGACGGAAACCTGCATCCGCTTATTTTGTATGACGCCAATATTCCCGGAGAACTTGAGAAAACCGAAGAATTTGGAGCAGAGATTCTCAAATTGTGTGTCGAAGTTGGCGGCGTACTGACCGGCGAACATGGCGTTGGCGTGGAAAAACGTGACCTGATGCCTGAGATGTTTACCGAAGATGATTTGAAACAACAGCAAAGAGTTAAATGTGCGTTCGACCCAGACCAACTGCTCAATCCGGGAAAGGTATTTCCACAACTTCATCGTTGTGCGGAACTGGGCCGTATGCATGTGCATAAAGGCAATTTGCCGTATCCAGACCTGCCGAGATTTTGATGCCGAAATCGAAAGATACAACAAGCGCTGATTTGCACCCAAGGACCAATGAAGATGTCCTGAATGCTGTTGCCTGGGCGGCAGGATCAAAAATTCCCCTAGAAGTCATTGGGCAGGGGAGCAAGCGAGGGCTCGGTCATCCCATGCAAACTGCCCATACCCTGAATTTGGCTGGCCTTACCGGGGTAACTCTGTTCGAGCCAGAGGAGCTTGTCCTATCTGCCAAAGCGGGGACACCGATATGGGAAATTATTGAGTTGCTGGAAGAGCATAATCAGGAGTTGCAGTTTGAACCAATGGATCTCGGTCCTTTGCTCGGCAGGCCGTCCGGGCAGGGCACTCTTGGCGGTCTGATCAACACCAATTTTTGTGGACCACGTCGATTAAAGGCTGGGTCTGCGCGAGATCACATATTGGGTGTGACGGCAGTATCTGGTCGCGGAGAAATGTTCAAATCTGGCGGGCGCGTCGTTAAAAATGTAACAGGTTACGACCTGTCCAAAGGGGTAACAGGATCCTATGGCACGCTTGCTGTACTGACAGATGTCATCGTCAAGGTGCTTCCAAAATCGGAAACTGAACAAACACTGGTGCTTGAAGGTCTCACCGACCAGCAGGCAAGTCATGCCATGTCGCTCGCCATGGGGTCCAACGCAGAAGTGTCTGGCGCAGCCCACCTTCCAGCAGGAATTGGCGGAACCAGCTCAATGACATTGCTTAGACTGGAGGGTTTCGCTCCGTCTGTTGAATATCGCATTGGCAATTTGGCCGAATTACTCAAAGAATTTGATCGTCAGCAAAAGCTCGACGCATCCTCTTCCAGGCCTGAATGGCAAAAGATACGTGACTGCATCCCGTTTTCTACGCATCAGCAGCGTTGTGTGTGGCGCATATCCTGCACGCCGAGTGAAGGGCACAAGATTGTCCAGGCAATCTCGAATGCTACGTCCATAGAACATTTTTACGACTGGCAAGGCGGATTGATCTGGGTGCAGGTCGAACAAGCCGGAGATTCTAAAGCCGACCTTGTGAGAGCCGCTGTGCGGGCAAATGGAGGTGGCCATGCAACTTTGGTCCGCGCACCGACATCAATTCGTCAGACCGTGCCGGTGTTTGAGCCACAAGCAACACCGCTTGCAGCTTTAAGCAGGCGATATCGGGAGAATTTTGATCCGTTCAGCATTCTCAATCCCGGACGTATGGGAGCCTGATATGCAGACCAATTTTTCTCTGGCGCAGCTTGCAGATCCCAATATCGCCGATGCCGATGCAATCCTTAGAAACTGCGTCCATTGTGGCTTTTGCACGGCAACCTGTCCGACCTATGTCATGTTAGGCAATGAACTGGATTCACCCAGGGGACGCATTTACCTGATCAAAGACATGCTGGAAAATGATCGACCGGCTGATGCCAAAGTGACCAAACACATCGACCGCTGCTTGTCCTGTTTGTCGTGTATGTCTACCTGTCCTTCCGGTGTTCACTACATGCACCTGGTTGATCACGCGCGTACCCATATCGAAAACACCTATAAGCGGCCGCTTCTCAACCGCCTGGTCCGAAATATGTTGGCCCAGATATTGCCGTATCGCGGGCGGTTTGCGGCAGCGATCCGTTTGGCCAAATTCGGCAGGCCATTTGCACCAATGTTCGAAAATATCGCTTCGCTTAAACCACTGGCTGCGATGTTGCGACTGGCACCCGGTACAATTTCTGCGAATTCACCCTATATATCTGCAGGGACGTTCACCCCTTCTGGTGCATCGGCTGGTCGCGTTGCCCTGCTGACCGGGTGCGCACAACCGGTGCTTGACGCCGAAATTAACCGCGCAACCATTGAATTACTCAATCGCTTGAAAATTGAGGTGGTTCTTCCCGAAGGCGAAGCCTGCTGCGGATCGCTTGTTCATCATATGGGAAGAGAAGATCAGGCGTTAGCAGCAGCGCGTCACATGGTGGATGTCTGGACAGCTGAAATTCAGGGACAGGGACTGGACGCCATTATTATCACCACTTCTGGTTGTGGCACCACAATCAAGGACTATGGTCATATGCTGCGCCATGATGCGAACTATGCCGAAAAGGCGTCCACAGTCTCATGTCTTGCTGTCGATATCAGCGAGTATTTGGCGGGCCTGGATCTGCCATTTGTTACGCCGCCAGAAAAACTCACGGTCGCTTATCATTCGGCCTGTTCGCTGCAGCACGGTCAAAAGCTCACCAATCCGCCAAAGGACCTGCTCAAAGGCGCTGGATTCACCGTCAAGGAGCCACCTGAAGGACATCTTTGTTGCGGATCGGCGGGCACCTACAATATTCTTCAGCCTGAGATTGCCGCCAGTTTGCGAAGTCGAAAGATCAGGAATATCGAGAGCACTAAGCCCGACGTCATTGCCGCAGGCAATATTGGCTGCCTGACACAAATCGGCAGCGCGACAGGTATTCCCGTCGTGCATACCGTCAAACTGCTAAACTGGGCGCATGGGGGCGCGAAACCACAAGAGCTGCGGACTACCTCACGTTAGCCGGTGTAGGATTGTTTTTGGCCGATCGGCTCAGAATAATTTGTAGGTCAGTCCGACAATGATCTGATTGCTGATAATATTCGTTTCCAAATTGCCACCACCGGTCAGGTCTGCGTCAACTTGCCCGTAATTGGTCTTCACCTCACCAAACAATGACCAATCCTCATCGATTTTGTAATCAACGCCGATGAAGGCTTGGGCGGCAATGCCGGTGACTTGATATTCTTCAGTTTTTGTACCGTCTACTGCGAGGCCTTCTACTTCAACGTGAGGGATGGCAAGTCCAAGCCCAATTCCTGCATAGGGAGTGAAGCCGTTGCCCATATCATTTCGATACAAGGCATTTGCCGTGAGAAAATTGATCCCATCCGTAAATTCAAGCGTTGTGAAATCGGTCGGTAGCGGGTCTGATTTTACCTTTGCATGGGTAAAATCAAGAGCCAGACCAAATTCCGGCATATGTTCAAACCACCAGGTGGCCCGGACGCCGTAATAGGGAGGCATTTCGAAGGATGCACCATCCCACTTCACCGTATCACTGGTGCCACCATAGGCCGTTCCGCTGGTTTTTACTTTGGAATGCGGCGAGAAATTAGCTCCACCATAGACCGATAAAGTCGCATCGGCGTAGGCCTGGCTAGCGGCACCAAATGCGGTTGCTGCAACAAACGCTGCAAGCAGAGTGATAGATGTCTTTTTCGTTGCCCGGTACATTGCGGCGGTTCCACGGAGTTATAAATGCATAAAAGTGCAATACAGTATTTGATATCGCAGAGTCGACATCATTAGGTGGCGATCATTGCTCAGGGACACGTCATCGAAGGATTGAAGGTTCGTTTCTCGCTCCTTGTTGCCAAAATGTGACGGATTTATCGTTACCTACCAAGGAAGTGTCGCGATTTACTGCGAAATTATGAGTCTCGATTAAGTAGGATTCGCGTCACCTAGATGACTTTAACTTTTGCTCCAACTGGTACGCGGTCATAAAGATCCATTACATCTTCATTCCTCATACGTATGCATCCCGATGATACTGCTTTGCCGATGCTCCAGGCCTGGTTGGTGCCGTGGATTCGGTAGATCGACGAGCCGAGATAAAGGGCGCGTGCACCAAGCGGGTTTTTTACACCACCCGCTACGAAAGCTGGGAGCTCGCGGCCTTTTTTTCTCTCACGCGCAATCATCTCGGCAGGAGGCCGCCAGGCGGGCCATTCTGCTTTTCTCGATACTTTGTGGTTTCCCGCCCACTCAAATCCCGGTTTGCCCACGCCCACCGCATAGCGACGGGCCTTGCCACCCTGCTGAACCAGGTACAGGCGGCGCTCGATCGTATTGACGACAATTGTGCCAGGGGCAACATTTCCACCGTAGTTGACAATTGTTGGCAGCAATTCCTGTTTGAATCCGCTCTCCACCGAACCGCGTAATTGATTGTCGCGCTGAATTGATGCAGTTGTGATTCCGCTGCGCCGTTGATCAATTCCAACCTGCTGGTTGTTACGGTAGTTGAGATTTGGTTGCAGAAAAGCTCTGCGGCGGTTGCGCAAATGGCGTGGTTTGATCTGCAACATCCAAGGGGAGGCGAGGTCGGGGGAAAGCATTAGCCTGGGTTGTTTTCCATAGCGCTGTCCGGCGTCCGCGCCGACAGGAAATGCGGAAAGCGCGACAACCAGCGCAATGGTTTTAGCAAACGGATTCATATCAACACACTCACAACTTTATTGGCAGAAATCATCTTCGCCCGAAAACCGGGTTTCCCGGTCACCATGGCGGCGAAGACCAACGGAAAGATGAATCAAATTGTTGATATGTTTGAAAGATCCCGTTTACCTAAAGGCTTGGTAAAGTTGCTGCTAACGGTCATGGTTAACGTCACATATTGTTAAACATACTGCAGCGCTCTCAACCGTCGGGAAGCTTGACCCCGATGAACCTGATGCGCATGGTCTGCGCGAATGTTAAACACTACAACGAGACGCTCATGACCGACCAACTGGCAGATGGATTGATCCGAGGTGACGACGGTCTGATCAGATGCAATTGGCAAACCGGCCACGATGATTATCTTGCCTATCATGATGAAGAGTGGGGAATTCCCCAGGACAATGACTTCAAACTGTTTGAAAAGATTTGCCTGGAAGGCTTCCAGTCCGGACTGTCATGGCTGACAATTTTGCGCAAGCGGGAGAACTTTCGTCGCGCTTTTGCGAATTTCGATTTCAATTTAGTGGCGAAGTTTGATGAAAACGACGTGGAACGTCTGGTGAATGATGCCGGGATCGTCCGACACAGGGGCAAAATAAATTCCACCATCAACAATGCTGCACGGGCAATCGATCTGGTTGAACAGGAGGGCTCGTTGGGGCGATGGTTCTGGTCCTGGGAACCTTCGCAATTGCAGCGCCCCGGTGAAATCACCTGGAAAGTTGCCAGCACGGCAAACACCGATATTTCCACTGCACTGTCAAAAGAGTTGAAAAAACGCGGCTGGAGTTTTGTTGGTCCAACCACCTGCTATGCCTTCATGCAGGCAATGGGCATGGTCAATGATCATGTTGAAGGCTGCTATTGTCGCGACAAGATTGAACGCGCTCGTGCCGAGTTTGCGCGTCCCTAGCGTCGAGAGCGACTTTAAAGCCGTTTCTGCTTGGCCAGGATCGTGATTGCAACACCACCCAATATAAGTATCGAAAACAGGGCAAGGCGAAGCGTGAGGGCTTCGGCGGAAAAGACAATGCCACCCAAAGTCGCGATTGCCGGAACAGTTAATTGGACGACTGCCGCTTTGGTTGCGGTGAGTTGGCGCAAACAACGATACCAAAGGGCATAGCCCAAGGCAGAGGTAAGGGCGCCGGAGGCAATCGCCATTGCCGCGCCAAACGGGGTGACCGAAACCTGATCTGAGAAAATGATCATCAGGGCAATCGCCATCGGGACAGCGAGGATAAAGTTGCCTGCGGTATTCAAAAGCGGGTTCTCGGCGCTTCTGCCAATCAGCGAGTAAATTCCCCATGCTATGCCTGCTGCGACCATTAACACCGTGCCGAGAGGATCGGGGGCGGTCAATCCGGGGGATACAAGCCCAATAAAGGCTGCAAATGCGACTACCAGCCCCAGCCATTCCAGCGGACTGGGGCGGTCACCTTTAAAAACCGACCACCCGATCATTGTGGCCTGAACACAGGCGAACAGGATCAAAGCCCCCATGCCCGTATCCAAAGCAAGATAGGCAAAGGAAAAACCCGCAGCATAGACAAATAGCGCCGCCGCTGCCGGCAGACTGCCGTGTTTGCTGACAACATCTGCGAAACCGGCTCGAAATGTCAGCAATGACAATATCAGCGCACCTGATGCCAATCGGATCAGCGAATAGCTGGTTGGATCGATTGCTGTATCGGCCAGTGCCAACCGGGCAAAGACCGAATTTGCTGCAAAAGCAATCATCGTCAGAGCGGTCAATAGCGAGAGTTGCAAAGCAGGTTCCCCACAGACAGGAGCGTCAGCATAGCACAGATGTTGGTGAAACGATCGATAAACACTGCATCGGCAAAGTCCGGGCCGGTGTGCGCTTGCCCCCGCTCATTTTTCGCCGTAAAGAGCAGCCATGAATATATGCCTGCATCATCATTGTTTCCACCGACATACCGGCACTTGATCCCGGAGCAGGTCTTTGTATCGACAAGTCGACCATGCTCTCCGGCTCAAGCAATGTTGCGAGCGGGGCGTGTACCCGCGTTGAATTCAAAAACTTTTCAGGTGAATAACATGTCCGAGAACGTTGAAACTCCCAAGCAATCAAAAAAACAAAAGAAGAAAAAACCACAGCGTCTGAAAGCCCGTCAACCGCGTGGTTTTGTCGACCGCGATGCAGACGATATTCGGGCCGGTGAGCAGATGATGTCAAAAATCCGCGGCGTTTATGAACGCTATGGATTTGATCCCGTTGAAACACCGATGTTTGAATATACAGACGTACTGGGTAAATTTCTTCCCGATACTGACCGTCCCAATGAAGGTGTCTTTTCTCTGCAAGATGACGATGAGCAATGGATGAGCCTGCGCTATGACCTGACTGCCCCTTTGGCACGTCATTTTGCTCAAAACATCAATGATCTGCAAACGCCCTATCGGACCTATCGTGCAGGGTATGTTTTTCGCAATGAAAAACCCGGACCCGGGCGGTTCCGCCAGTTCATGCAATTTGACGCAGATACTGTTGGTGCCCCCAATCCGAGTGCGGACGCTGAAATGTGTATGATGATGGCGGATACGATGGAAGCCCTGGGCATTGCGCGGGGAGACTATGTGGTTCGGGTGAACAACCGGAAAGTTCTGGACGGCGTGATGGAGGCGATTGGCATCGGAGGTGATGAATATGCTGAACGTCGTTTGGGAGTGCTGCGCGCAATCGACAAGCTCGACAAATTTGGCATTGAAGGCGTGCGTTTGTTGCTGGGCGATGGCCGCATGGATGACAGTGGAGATTTTACCAAAGGCGCTGGGTTGGACGGTGATCAGGCGCAGTTCGTGCTCGCCCAAATTTCCGGTGAGACGTCGCAACCAAATCCCTCCATGCAGGCCGGGATTGCTGAACTCGGCCAGATCAAGGCTTTGATAGAAGGTGCCGGATATGGCGCTGATCAAATCAAGATTGATCCTTCCGTTGTACGCGGTCTGGAATATTACACGGGCCCGGTCTACGAATGTGAACTGACCTTTCCCGTGACCAACGAGAAGGGCGAAACAGTGACCTTCGGTTCGGTGGCCGGGGGAGGGCGCTATGATGGTCTTGTAAAGAGGTTTACTGGCCAGGATATCCCGGCCACAGGCTTTTCAATTGGTGTTTCGCGATTGATGACGGCCTTAAAAAATCTGGGCAAGCTCCAGTCTGATACGGTGCTGGCGCCTGTAGTTGTCTGTGTGATGGATCGCGATAATGACGCCCTGGCCGGTTATCAGCAGATGGTTCAGGAACTTCGCAATGCTGGCATTCGCGCTGAAATGTATCAGGGGAATCCAAAACAGTTTGGAAAACAGCTTCAATATGCAGACCGGCGCGGTTCACCTGTCGCAATAATTCAGGGTTCAGATGAACGCGAAGCTGGTGAGGTGCAGGTCAAAGACCTGGTTGAAGGAATGCGCCTGTCTCAACAGATTTCGGATAATGAGGAATGGCGTGCTTCCCGCCCGGCCCAGCAGACCATCAAGCGGGTCGATCTCGTCTCGACGGTTCAGTCTGTCTTAACGGCGCAGGAAACCGAACGGAATTCGTGATCATGCTCGAGACCCTGCTGGCTCATTTGCGTCAGGTTGCTCCAGACGCGGTTGAAATTGATATTTTGCAACCTGCTGATCCGTTTTTGGAAACAGCGGGTGAAGACTTGCGCCGCCGCATCTTCATTACAGAATCCATGCACGGTGTTGTTCATTGTCTGCGGCCGGAATTCACCATTCCCATCTGCCTGCATCATGTTGCTACGCCGGATACGAGCAGTCCGAAAGCTCGTTATGCCTATGGCGGTACAGTCTTTCGACAAGCCCGTCACGGCACCAGCGAATTCCTGCAGGCTGGTCTGGAAGATCTCGGGAACCCAGATCGCGTCGAAGCCGATGTGGCTTGCCTATTGGATCTGGATACCTCACTTGCAAAAACCGGCATCAAAGATGTGCAGATAGCTTTGGGTGACCAGAACCTGTTTGCCGTGGTGGTGGAAAGCCTGCAATTACCGCAGGCAATTGCCAGACGTCTGGTTCGCAGTTTTGGTGCTCCCGCTCTGGTCGAGGCGCAAATCGAAAGACTGACCGGCAAGGGCGTGGTGAATAATGGCGAACGGCGGGCCGATGAATTGGCGCTGGCCGGTGATTTGGCCGGTCTCGTCGATCATGTGACGGACAAAATGCGGGCCGGGAATCTGGCTGTTCTGGCGGGTCGGTCACCGCAGGCAATTGCCGAGCGAATGATAGACAAAATGCAGGAAAGCCAATTTCAGCTCGATACCAGGAGCGCTGATCTGCTGCGTCGTTATCTGGCGATGGACGTGCCAATGGGCATGGCTCCCCAGGTGCTGAAAAGCTTTGCCGATGAAACGGGCCTGACATTTGGCCTCGCCGGCAAAGAGTTTTTTCGCCGTGCCGCAGCGATGAAAGCGGCGGGTCTCGATCTGAGTCGAATAACCTATAGAGCATCTCTGGGACGCAACCTTGAATATTACACCGGCATTTTGATCGAAGCGTCGATTGGCGATGCGGTGGTGGCGGGGGGCGGCCGATATGATCGGTTATGCACTCTCTTGGGGGCTGCTGAATCCATTCCTGCTGTTGGATTTTCAATCTCTGTTGATCGTCTGGAGGATGCAAAATGAACTTTGTCATTGCTGTTCCCTCCAAGGGCCGCCTCAAAGACCAGACACTTGGGATTTTTAGCAATGCCGGTCTGCAGATCGAGGAGACGGCAGACGCACGTAGTTATCAAACCAGAATTCGTGGCCGAGACGATATCGAGATTGCCTTTCTGTCGGCCTCCGAAATTGCTCGCGAACTGGCTTCCGGGTCGGTTCATATGGGTGTGACCGGTGAAGATCTTGCGCGAGAAACAATTCACGATACCGACACGGTGGTTGAATTCGACCTGAAGCTCGGTTTTGGACAGGCGGATGTGGTGGTTGCTGTGCCGGATGCCTGGATCGACGTTGAGACCATGGCCGATCTTGATGATGTTGCTGCCGACTATCGTGCCCGCTATGGCCGCCGCCTTCGCATTGCGACGAAATACTGGCGGCTGACGCAAAACTGGTTCGGGCAGCACGGCATCGGTGTCTACCGGATTGTCGAAAGCCTCGGTGCCACCGAAGGTGCACCGGCGGCTGCCAGTGCTGATGCCATTGTCGACATTACCAGCACCGGCAGCACGATCCGCGCCAACAATCTCAAAGTGCTTGATGATGGCGTGATCCTGCAGAGTCAGGCCAATTTGATTGCCTCTCGTGGCGCCAGTTGGAACGATGCCCGGCAGGCGGTGCGCCAGGAGATATTGTCGAAACTGTCGGTTTGCTGCTAATCTTGGCGGATGACCCGTTCGCTGCTGACTATTATTTCGCTATTTCTGATGTCGACCAGTGCGGCATTTGCCGATTCACTTGATGGTGACTGGTGCAACCCAATTGATGGCAAGCTGACCGTCGACGGTTCCACCATTATCACGCCCGGCGGCAAAAGCGTGACCGGCAATTATGGTCGCCATCGTTTTGACTACACGGCTCCCGATGGAGACTGGCAGGCCGGGCAGTCGATCGTCATCCAGCAGTTCAGCGAGCAATTGATGGAGCTTTCTGTTGGCGGCCAGCCAGGGCAAAAATGGCGCCCCTGCCAGGTTGTGAGTTAAGCGCGAACGGCTCTAAATGCCAACCGCTGGTCGCGCTGTGCTTCAAACTCCTGATAGTGAAGTGGTTTGCGTCACTTTGGAGCTTGCTCCCGAAGGTGGGACACCAAGCAAGCCCATCGCAAGTTCAAAGATTGTATTCAGCCATCACACGCGGCACCGGTTGTTTATAAGACAGAGCAGGATGCAGCCTGCCCAAAAATGCCAGTATTGAACGATCATTCATCGCAAGAGCATATTTCACATAGGCAGGGTCACGGGAAAGGTGCATCTCTTCTGTTCGAGCGCGCCACCAATAAACCGCGTTGACGCCAAACAGCAGCAGACAATTAGCGATGGCAGTTTTTATGCCCATATTGGTGATGAATGGCAGTCCAATCATCCACCAGACAATGTTCTTGAACAGATAGGCAGGGTGCTTGGTCAGTCTAAACAATCCGTCAGTCAATATTCCCCGGTGACTTAGATTAGAATAGCGGATGCCAAAGTTCAAAGAGGCCGTGAGATACATGAGATGCATGGTGATAAGAATGCTGCCATATATATAATAGGCCGTATCATAACCGCTGAAGAAGTCGCCCCATTTGAGGCCATCTTCATAGGATAGATAGCTGCCGTACAGAACCGTAGAGAAGGGGGAATAGCAGATGATTGTCGCTACCCAACCCCGCCAAGTCGGGTCCGTGGAAACAACCGTTGTATTCAAAATTCTCAGTGAACAAAGATACCCGACGACCGCCAGAGTAACGTCCATGGCCAGGATCATTTCCCAGGCGAGATTGAAAAACCGATAATAACCGTGGGCCGCCACCAACGGCATGTTGTTGTTGAAATATACCACGCTGGAAAGCAGCGACCCGAGCATTATCGGCAGGAAAAACAGCTTGACCATCCACATCAGGCCGGCCTGCCGCAATACTGGGCGAGTCCAGACTCGCAACAAATATCTGATCAGGCTATAGCGTCCCAGATAGCCATAAATATCGTGTTTTGGACCAAGGGTAGTTTCACATAGAAAAAAATAGAATGGCGCAACGCAAATCAGGACCGCTGCTCCGGTGAGGTAAACCTCCTTCCAAAGAAGATATAATTCCTTTGAATATTCAGGCAGAATTGTCAGGAAAAAATACGCAACCACCAAAATTTGCGCCAGCCCCAAGGTTTTCAACACAGACGTGACAAGCGCATTCTTTAATTCGGTTTGCTGTCTGTAGGCAGGGAGTCGCCATCCATGCAGCCGTCGATATTCGTAGGCAATGCCGGGGAACGCGTAAGCAACACAAGTCAGTATGGTGATTTTTGCTGATGAATAGTCGCTGTATTCGACCAGGATCACCAATAAGATGCAGGCCATCAAGGCACAGCAAAGACCCAGCCAAACCGGCGAAGCAGTTTCAAATTTTTGCTGGGATTCATTGTCAGCAGAATTGGCGCTTTTCAATCGCGTCTTGGCCCCGGTTTTCCCATCCAATTGAGAAGTAGCAATCGGTGTGTCAAAGATAAAGTCCCGGCGTGTGGGCCGGGACTTCAAGTTTCATTATCCCTGGATGAAATGCGATGAGCAATTCCGTCTCCGGCCCCGGTAGGTCCGGTATTTATTGGTCTTGCGGTCGTAGCTTCGGTATTTATTTTCACAGAATTTGATGTGACGTCTCAAAGTCCAGCGAGATACCCTGTTGGATTTACGCGCAATTCTGGATTTCGATTTCTTTGCCGTGGTGCTGGCCCTGTTGGTTCTGCGGATTTTACGAGACACTGCATCATTGTGTTTGCCAATGGCGCGCAGTGCAGCTTCTTTCCGTTTGCCGCCTTCGCGAGGTACAAGACGTGTCTTTCCGTCGACTTTATGCACATCGTAATAGGTGACCCCACCAGCCGCACTGACCAGCTTAACCCGCTGCTTGCGATAGTAAAATTTCAGGTCACCATAACCACGTGGGCAGGCCCGGAGTTGCCGTTTGCTGCGTCTGGACATATAGATGATTCTACCCGTCCGGCTAATTTTTGCGCAGGTTGAAGCATTTTGTCTGGCGACCTTTTTTGCCCGTTTGGCTTTTTTTGTTTCGATGCCGGCGAGATTGCGGGCACGCTTTTTGGTGCGAGTTTCGCTGCTCAAATAAGCGTATGTACTGGTCTGAACACCTCTGAAAGATTTGTTTTTATGGCGTGGAACCAATTGGGTTTTGCGGCCAGCACCGACCAATTTAAATCGCGTATAGCCTGAGCGGGAAGTCAGCACCGCCAAGCGGCTGTTGCGACTCTGTATTATCCTCAGTTCTTCGTAACGATTTGGACAGCTGCCAGTGCGGACTAAAAATTTTGGTCCCAGACGGCGGATGACATATCCATCTCTGTCGAGGCGTACACAAACTATCGGCTGTTCATTGTGATCGCTCGCATCAGAAGATCTATTATCACCGCTATTGCCGCTAGTGCCGTTGTTCCCATTATTGCCGCTATTGCCGCTGTTCCCATTATTGCCGTTGTTGCCGTTGTTGCCGTTGTTCCCATTATTGCCGTTATTTCCGTTGTTTCCGTTATTGCCGTTATTGCCGCAATTGCCGTTATTGGGCGGAGCGCCCTTGGCATCGATCAATGGGCTCTCAATATTTCTTTTTACGACCGCATCAATTTGCCCAATGATCTGAGAACTTGAGGCCATGGCATCCGCAGACAAAGCGATTATCAATAAAGATCCAATAAAAGTCAGCAGTGCGGCAGAATAGAATCGCGCGCGATTGACTTCGTTTCTATATGAAAAGGTGCCGGGATTTTTTCTATAGAAATACTGATATAAATTCGAAGAAAGATTATTTTTGGCTGTCAATTTTGTCACAACATTACTCCAACTACATTACTAACCTAGAGGTTTAAAACCTCCGCGCTCAAGCCCAACTATTCCAAGTGGGTTGAGTAGAATTCCGTCTGCATCCCCCCGGAGAATGTTTACGGTTTATTAACCAAGTTCAGATTTTGATTTGATTTATGTCAAAATTATGAAGGCGTTGAGCTGATTGGAAATTTGGGCTTCCCTTAATTCATGGCTGTTTCCTGTTTTTTTCATGACGAATTTATTGCCTCGACCTGAATGTTGAGCAGCCGGTTTCGAAGCCTGATTTGACAATTGAAATTTCCATTGACCAGCTTGCAATTCGGCGCTTGGAGACCGCCCAAAGTGCGGAACCTTTTCTCCGGCCAAACGCGGCGAGCGCGAGCGGCGAGCGGCGAGCGGCGAGCGGCGAGCGGCGAGCGGCGAGCAGTCGGGAGAGCACAGACAAAGCCAAATTGCGCCTCCCGGCGGCGCTCAAGTTAACCTCAGCCACCGGGCACCGACATGCAATCGACGTCCCGCAACACCACCGAACGGGGAATGTGCGGCGAGTATACGATGGGGTCCGAGGGCGGGGATGAGTTTTTTGAGATTTAATTTATTTGGGTGGTTTTGGGGGAAAGCGGGATTTGGGCCGCTTGAACTTATTCAGTCAGTTTTAACAAAAGCAGCCGTTCGTTTATCGGCCCTCGAAATTATGTCCAGTTCCGCTTCGAGCCCTCTTCTACCAAATTGAGGATGTCGTTGCTTGAATACCCGTTCTTGGTATGCCAAGTCGCCAAGTCCTGTGCGGATGCTCCCTTTTGCAAGTCCTATTTGTGATTGGTATTTTGTCGGAGGCAACCTTGTATGATGATTCAAGGCCTCTGAAAGCCACGGGCAATTTCAAATCTGGCACCACCGGCGATATCGATTCCTTGGGTCAGGTGCCCCGCAGTTCGGGACACCCAATGGTTTATGTACAATCCTATTCGAAATTGTAGGGGGCGCCGGCCTGATTGATGACGCTGTTGTACTCTTTGAAGATATTGACGATCTTCTGGTGCACTTCGCCTTCCTGAGCGACCTCTTCCCAGAATTCCTTCGCGGCATCCTCAACTACGGTCCATTCGCTTGCAGGTACCGAGCGCAGCTTTAGCTTGTCACCATTTGCGCGCAAAGCCGCTTCGCCGCCCCAGTACCACTGGTTGCGGTAGGTATGCCCCGCCTCAGTCGCGGCCATCACGACCGACTTCAGATGATCTGGCAGTTCGGCCCAGCGTTCTTCATTCACAAACCACGACCCAATCCACGCACCTGAGATATTGTTGGTCAGGAAATAGTCGGTGACGTCAGCCCAACCGACGGTATAGTCTTCGGTAATGCCCGACCACGACATGCCGTCAAGCTCGCCGGTCTGAACCGCGACTTCTGCGTCCTCATAAGGGATGTTCACAGGCACCACGCCAAATTTCGCTAAAAAGCGACCTGCCGTTGGGAAGGTGTACAGTTTCAGGCCATCGAGATCGGCAACACTGTTGATTTCCTTCTTTGTGTTAAAATTGCACGGGTCCTGGCCAGCTGCCGACAACCATTTGACACCGACCTTGGCGTATTCCTCCTCCCAGATTTCCTTCAACCCGTACTGGTTGAATAGTACCGGCACGTCAAGGATATGCTTGGTGGCAAATGGGAAGTAGCCACCGAATTGGCGCAACGGTGTGGGTGACGCCATGGAGTCGTCATCTGAATGGACACCATCGATTGTGCCGCGCTGAAGAGCCTGGAAAAGTTCGCCGGTGGGGACAATCTGATCAGAGTAAAACAACTCGACCTCAAGTTCGCCATTCGAATTGGCATTGATGTAATCGATGACAGGTTTGGTCACATGCTCCCCCAGCGCGCTACCTGCATAGGTCTGGAAACGCCACTTGATGGCCGATTGCGCTTTTGCAATCGATGGGCTGGCGAGTGCGGCAGTGGCGCCAATACCTGCGGTTGTTAAAAACTTACGTCTTGTTGTCATGAGTTTTTCCTCTGAGTTGAAGGTTTTCGTATTATACGGCCCGCGTTCCGGGCTCTTTTCATTTATTAGTTTCCATAAATATAGCCCGGCAACCAAAGCGCAATTTCTGGGAAGGCCATGATTGTGGTTAGCGCCACGACCATCACCAACACAAAGGGCAGAATTGAAGAATAGATATCTTTCAAGGTTATCTCAGGTGGCGCCATAGCGCGCATCAGGAACAAATTGTAGCCGAATGGCGGCGTCATGTAGGCGATCTGCGTGGTGATTGTGTAAAGCACACCATACCAGATGAGATCAAAACCAAGCGCACCGACAAGGGGGACGTATAGGGGAGCGACGATTACGAGCATGGCCGTATCATCAAGAAATGTCCCCATCAGAATAAAACTCAGCTGCATCAGAATCAGGATCATCCAGGGGCTTAAACCCCACTTATCAGTGAAAAGACTTTCGATCGCTTTCACTGCGCCTAGCCCATCGAAGACGGCGCCAAACGCGAGTGCTGCAAGAATAATCCACATAAACATGCAGGAAATGCCGAGTGTTTTGCGCACCGAAGTGTCAAATACCACGCGGGTCATGCGACCTTTAAATACCGCCGCAAGAAATGCCGCAATTGCCCCAATCGCTGAACTTTCGACGAGCGATGTCCAGCCATTCACAAACGGCACCATCATGGCAAAGAAGATGAACAGCGGCAGCAGGCCTGCGCCCAACAGTCTGATTTTTTCATCCAATGGTAGCGCACGATCTTCCGCCGGCAGGACCGGGCCAAGCGCCGGATTGATGCGGCATCGGATCACAATGTAGATCACGAACATCGCAGCCATCAGCAAACCCGGCACCACCCCCGCCAACCAAAGCTGCCCCACTGGCTGACGCGCAATCATGGCGTAAAGTACAAGCACAACAGACGGTGGCACAAGAATGCCCAACGATGAACCCGCCTGGATCACCCCGGTCACCATGCGCTTGTCATATCCGCGTTTTAAGAGCTCGGGCAGCGCGATAGTCGCACCGATCGCCATGCCCGCGACCGACAGACCATTCATTGCCGAGATAAGGACCATCAAGCCGATCGTCCCGACGGCAAGCCCCCCCGAAAGGCCGCCCATCCAGACATGAAACATCTTGTACAAATCATCAGCGATTTTGGATTCCGAGAGCACATAGCCCATGAAAATGAACATCGGCAGCGTCAGCAGTGGATACCATTTCATCAGCTTCATCGCTGCGGCAAAACCAAGATCGTACCCGCCTCGATCACCCCAGAGGAAAAACGCCGCGACGACTGCAACAAATCCAATTGCACCGAAAACACGCTGCCCCGTCAGAAGCATCAGCATCATCGACGAGAACATGAGAATGGCGATAGCCTCATATGACATCAGACTTTCTCTTCCAAGTCATGGCCTTGAATACGCAGGATATCCTTGACGAATTCGCTGAATGCCTGAAGCAACATCAAAAAGAGTCCGACCAGCATGATTGCTTTTATCGGCCAAAGATAAGGACGCCAGACCGAAGGGCTTCGTTCGCCGCCATAACTGATCGAGTACTGGAAACTCTCCCATCCACCCCAAAGCAGGAAGATAAGATAAATGATCAAAAAAACGATTGTCATCGCATCGATCTGCGCTTTGCGATGGTCGCTCCACTCGCCGTACAGTAGATCCATCCGAACGTTTGAACCCATCTGAATCGAATACGGTCCCCCAAGCATGTAATAAGCAACCATCGCGAACTGCGCCACTTCCAGCGTCCAGAGCGACGGCACAAAGAATGTTTTGCTGATCGAGGACCACAACAAAATCGCCATCATCACAAAGATGCCGTACATTATGACACGCCCGATGCGGTAGTTCATCGCATCAACGGCCCGTATGTACCAGAGTGCGGCGGCTTTCATGCAACCTCGGTTCTGGCCATCGCCACGTCAAAGCAGGCTGACCAAGCTTCCGCTGCAGATTTCTTTATCGGTGGACTGACGCGCACGTCGGTTCGTTCTTCCAGCACCAAGTATCTAGCTCCTTTCGTCCTCTTTTGTTTGTTCATGAAGTGGGGTCTTTTGCGATCAATTCGTCTCCAAACCAATTAATTCGTACCGCCGCAAACGTTTCAAATTTGCCATAGGACAGGTGCGCTCTTTGTAAATTATTGGCCATCTCTATCCGGGATCATCATCAAATAGTTTGAGACAGTAATTGTTTTGAATTACAGGAGTTTCGGCTCATCATGTTTCATTTAAGCAGTCGATCCGGCGTGCTGCAAGCGCCTTAGTTTGATGGTCCTCCTTTTTGTCTTTTCTCGTCGCATTCAGATTGTGTGACAGCGACCAGTAACTTCCCAATTGTTCAGATCATTAGAAACTCGCCAACATTGATTGGGGGCTAGCAACGGATAATCAAAAACTGGAATGTGTTGGCGCTGGTGAGACAGCAAAATTTAATAAAAATGGTACTAAGTCCGCACTCCTGACATTGGATGCCGAATTTCGAACTGCATTCCAATCGGCAGCTTTCGGGAATGTCCATTGCAAATACTGAATCTGACCGAGCTTCGGTACGGACCAAAATTTGCTCCCACGTACACTCTTTCCCCCATCCGCAATCCCGTCTACACTCCCCGCAGAGCCTGCGACACTCGCATGCTTCGGGGCGTTAGAACCTCTCCAGAAGCGGTCAGGTGTTGACCGTAACGACACCTCCTCAACCTTCGGGTCGGGGAGGCTTTGGCGCATGTTCAGGAGCTTTCCCTCCACGGGGATAATCTAAAGGCCATCGCGGTCGTCTTCTGGCGATTTCTAAACTCCCTGACTACCAGAGGTTTTTCGCCGCTGCAGCGCTCGCCGCCGCCGCAGCGATGCCTCCGGTAGTGATTTTTTGTTTGCGCTCACGCAGGCGGCTTCGCCGCCGCTCCGCGGGGGCGCGCCATTGGGAGCGGGCCGCTCTTCGCGGCTTGACACGCAGGTTGTGGAGTTTGTCTGTCGACGATGACGGCGAACTCTGATGTGCCCGTTCCAGACGGCGAAGAGCCGTC
>JABABQ010000075.1 GCA_014238155.1 Rhizobiaceae bacterium | reverse complement strand
CGCGTTTCGTCGAACCAGCAACAATCCGCAAATGCAAATCATCCACCAATTCAAGGTAGGTTTCCGCTAAATGCGACGCCTTTCCGGGGTAACAAACAAAACAGCATAATACGCTCCAAAGCGACTGCTGCGTCGTCGGTGAACGGCTTATAAAACCAATCAACATAAAACGTCAACAGAGAAATCGACGTTTTTTGACCAATTCTGGAAAAATATGCGCATCCATCAGTCGGCTGCAATTTTTAAGGGTTCGCCCCAAAAATGCCAGCCTTCTCCTATTATATGGAAAAATTGTTCCCAATGACAAGAGGGCTATCTATGCCATTGCTTTTTTGATGCAAAATGCGGTTTATATGTGCCAATGAAAAGACTTCACCCAACAATTGGCAATTATTCCACTCATGCCTAATCGCCCTGAACAGCGCAAATCGGTTGCAACAGGCATCGCAGCAATGCGGGCCAGCCTCAACGCATCGATTCAGGCTGGCATCAAGGCGGATCTGGGGCATGAACACCCGTTGATTGGCGGCAACGGCCGACGGGCTCCCGATAAACGACGCGTCAGCATGAGATGGATGTCCGGGTCGATCCTGACTGGCGTGTCTTCGCTGCTGCTTATGGGAGGAGCCCTCTATGCGGCACTGGATGGCCGCCAACAATTGGCCAAACCCGCCAATTTTCTAGACAAGTTAACTGCACAGGCAGCCGGCGGCGCCCGAGGCAAAGTGGTCAAGGGGGATCGCCCGATCGCTGTCGTGGCGCTGAAACCGGCAAAGGAACGGATCTTTCAGGTTCCTACCGTCACTCGCGTTGGCGAAAACGATGTAATTCGCAAGCGTCCATTTGCCTTTGTGTCGGCTCCACTTGCCGTGGCGCCGCAGCGCAAGACCTCGCATCCCAGATTCAATCCGCTAACCGTGTTTCGCGCTTCCGGTGTTGATACCACCGTAGCGTCCAGCGACGTGATTTATGGAGCTGACATTGAAAGCGAAGTCCGCATCCAGCAGGTGCCTTTTCCGCTGGATACAACTGAATTCGACAAATCTACCCAGATTTCCACGCAGGAAGCCGAAGCTCTTGTGCGGGAGGTTCGGGCCTCTCTCGATGATGGTGAACTTCAGATTGGCGCTTTGCCCTATCTCGACACGTCTCGCTTTGCCCTGAAGGAAGAAGAGATAGCGCCAACCACGGGACTTGATATCCGCATCGTTGCGGAAAACGTTTCAACGGTTCCGCAGGTTGAAGCGGATACCGACCGCGAACGCTACTTCTCGGAAGACGTCATCGATGTGGCGACGGAGCAGACCCTTGATCAGGCAATTGCCGGACTGCAATTGGAGCCAGAACCACTGAATGACATGATGGCGGCACTGAAAGGTGAACTGGGTCGCGGGGCATTGCCGACAGGCACCAAATTGCGCGTTGCGTTTGAGCAATTTGCAGGTGATTCCGAAGGAGCCAACCGACGTGAAGTCCGGCGCATCAGCGTCTACCGGTCGGGGGAGCATATGAGCTCGGTTGCACTGAATGACGGTGGTGACGTGGTCTGGGCCACCACTCCGGCACCGATTCCGGCGATCGAAGAGCCCGACCAAAACGATGCCGAACCTGAAATTGCCCGTGTGACAAGCTCCAACCTGCCAAATGTTTATGATGGGTTGTATCGCGCGGCCATGTCGCAGGGTCTCAGCGTCAAGCAGGCACGGCGGATCGTCCGGACGGTGGCGTTTGATGTGGACTTTCGCAAAGTCATCAAACCGGATGACGGGCTGGAAGTATTCTTTTCCATGGAAGAGGGTTTGGAAGAAGCCAGCGAGAAATCGGAAATCTTGTATATTGGCCTGACCCTGACCGGAAAGAAGCGCAGATATTATCGGTACCGGTCCGGCAAGAAAGGGCGGGTCGACTATTATGACAAAGACGGCAAGAGCGCCAAGAAATTCCTATTGCGCAAGCCTGTACCCAACGGCCGGTTCAACGGTGGCTTTGGTCAGCGCCGTCACCCGATTTCCCGGGTGGTCAAAATGCATCAGGGTGTCGATTATGCCGCACCACGAGGTACCGCGATCATCGCCGCTGGCGATGGTGTTGTGGAACATGCCAAGTGGAATTCCGGTTATGGCCGGCAAACGATAATTCGCCACGCCAATGGCTACAAGACGTCCTACAATCACCAACATCGGTTTGCCAAGGGAATCCGCGCCGGCACCCGGGTCCGCCAGGGTCAGATCATCGGACAGGTTGGCTCAACAGGATATTCGACCGGACCTCACTTGCATTACGAAGTGATCGTCAATGGCCGCAAGGTCAACCCGATGAAAATTCGATTGCCAAAGGGTCGGGTGCTTTCGGGCTCAGCCCTTGTTGCGTTTACGACGGAACGAGATCGCATTGATGCGCTGGTCGCCAAAGGTCGCGGCGACGAACAGACCGTTGCATCGCTGAATTAGAGTCAGGACTCATTTCTGCGGTGTTTTCGGTTGGCTCAACCAGCCCGTAATGGCCGCGCAAAAACACATGACCGACATAACCACACACAACGCGATGATCGCATGATTCATGGCCACCAGTTGCAATTCTTCTGTCCTGATCTGATAAAGCGCGCCGGTAAGACGTTCACCAAATCCAGAATCGATCATCAAGCGTGCGACATCTGGGTCAATCTCGCCACCTTGAATAACCAGCGCATAGATAAATGAGACGAAGGCACCGAGTCCTGCAACGCCAAACAGATTGGCCATGCGTGCGACCATATTGTTGATGCCCGATGCTGCACCGGACCGGTCGTCATCCACGGCGTTCATAATGGCGGTTGATATGGGCGAAGCCGTCAGCCCCAATCCGACACCAATCAACAGTGTTGCCGGTAGAATGCCCAACCAATAGGCTTGTCGAATTATGGCCCACCCCATTGCCAGAAATGCCAGACCCATAATAATCGGACCGATTGTCAAAAACAGCCGGGTACCGAACCGGTCAACCATGCGTCCGGATATGGGTGACAGAATTGCGATCATCAGGCTGAAAGGCAAAAACATCGCTCCGGCATAGGTGGGCGGCAATTTCCAGGCAACAATCATCAACATGGGCAGGAAAAAAATAATCGCCGCAACCCCAGTCCAGACGAGGAAAGTCAGGACGTTGCCACCGGCAAAGGCTGCATTGGCGAACAACCGCATATTGATCAGCGGAGCGTGGTGTTTCAGCTCCCAGATTATTGCGACAGTCGCCAGAATCAACCCCGAAATCAGCAAGGCAACGGCCCATTTCCAGCCATCCAGTTCGCCAAGATACGTCAGGCCGGCGGCCATCATTGCGAGCGAGACGGTCAACAGAACAGCACCGGCCCAGTCAATCGATGCCAGACCGCCACTATGTTTGGGAATATCACGGGGTACAAACCGCCACAGGACGAAAATAGCCAGCGCACCGAATGGCAGATTGATAGCAAATATCCAGCGCCAACCGAACTCACCGCCATAGGTCAACAGAATACCCCCTAGCAGCGGGCCCATCGACGTTGTAATCGAGGCTGCGGCAATCCAGATCCCCAGCGCCCTGCCCCTCTCGGCCCTTGGCGTGTTGATCGATATGATGGCCATGCTCCCCGGGATCATCACCGCGGCCCCCATTCCCTGTATTGCGCGAAAAGCAATCAGGCTTTCCACGTTCCAGGAAATGGCACAGGCCAGCGAAGCCGCTGCAAATATGCCAATACCTGTCGCAAAAACCAATTTCAGACCAAAGCGGTCCCCCAGAGCACCGCCGAGCAAGATCAGTGATGACAAGAACAACATATAGGCATTGGACACCCATTGAGCTTCGGCAAAGTCGGCACCAAGGACCGTGCGAATCTGGGGCAATGCAACTGCGATGATCGAAAAGTCGATAAACCCCATGGCGCTGGCGAGGATCGCCGACAGCAGCACAAATTTGCGCAGTTCAGGCGGGCAGTAATGACGTGGGGTTGGCATGAGAGCGGTGAAAACGGGTTTGCAACTAACTCCGGTGTACGTTCACTGTGCGAAGCTGGCAATCATCATTCGAAACCGCAGAATAATTTGGCCTCCAACACCCCTGTGATCACTCGACAAACTGCACGGTAACTCCCTCACGCACGACGGATGCCAGTTCCTGAGCATCCCAATTGGTCAACCGAATGCAGCCGTGTGAGCTGGTTTTTCCGATGGTGCGGGGGTTGGGTGTTCCATGAATGCCGTAGCTGGGTTTTGACAGAGCGATCCAGACCGACCCAACCGGGCCATTTGGTCCCGGCGCAATTGTCAGGATCTTGTTGTTGTTCCCCTGCTGAAAATTCTTTTTCGGATTATATGTGTATTCTGGATTGAGCGCGATGCGCTGGATCGAGTGAGTGCCTGATGGCGAAGGGGTCGACGCGGAGCCGATAGTGGCAGGATAACTGGCGACAAGCTTGCCGTTTCGGTCAAAGGCCCTGACCTGTTTCTGCCCCTTGTCGGCAACAATGTAGTGGACTTTGTGAGATACATTACCACCCGGTGCGACCACTTTGATGCGTGTACCAGCACGACCAAACCGTTTGCTGGGGTTGAGTTTGCGCAGAAAAGCTTCGCTCATATGAAATCTTTCGGCAAGCATTTCTGCGGAGGAAGAGTAGGACAAAGCAGCCAGACGCGCCTTTTTGGCATAATCAATTGGAACTGTGCTCACAAATGGTCCAGCCACATCGCTGCGGGTGATTGTATAGGTCGTGAAGACTTCGCCACCTGACTTATTGATTTGCTTATCGAGCACAGATGCGTTGCTCAAATCAGGGCTGCCCGGGCGGGATTTGTTACGGGCGGCCAGAGCTCTGGCAACATTACTTCCCCAAACACCGTCAACCACCCCGGGCGAAAACCCTTGCCGATCCAGAACAATCTGTAGCGCTGCCATTTGGGTGGTGTTAAAATTCGGTTTGGCGGCGCCTTCAATTGACCTGCGTCGGCCTGTCGGTTGTTGCGACTGTGGCAATCGCGCGACTTGCTGACCGCGCTCTTTGGGCTCGCGTTGATATTGAGGAATATCAGCGTCGTCGTACCGTCGTGTACTGCCGACATATCCGTTGTCGATTTCAATTTCATCGAGGAACCGGCCTCTACGATATGCCCGTCTGTGACGATCGCGCTGACGTTGGAATTGCTGATCTTCAGTATCAAAAAATGGGTCATCTGCAAAAGAGCTATCATCGTCGCGATCAAAAAAATCGCGCCTTTGACTGCGCCGTAATGCCCGTTGGGCCCGAATTTTGTCGCGGCGGGTGAAGCGGGCGCGGCGATTGGTGCGACCGACTATTTCTCCGGTACGTATGTCGACGAGGAAACGCCGTCCTCTGTGGTCAACGAACAATTCGTATTGATAGTCCGAATTACCGTAGCCGCTCCTGCTTTCGGCCTGGGCCGAGTTAGGAGCGAATGCGGCCAATAAAATGCAGGAAGACAATAATAGGGTGGACGACAGTCGCGACATGCATACAACTCCAAAAATACCAATATCCGGTAATTTTGAGATTAAGTTCGGCAACATGAACGCAGCATGAAAGCAACCCCGGCAAAGGGTCAGTGTTGCCGGGGTTGGTGGTGATTAAACTGCTGCAGGGTCAGGCCGCGTTCTGGTCGCTTTGATCAACTTCCGCGTCCAACTCACCATCATCGTCGTCGCCAATGCCGCCGCCATTTTCAGATGATACTTCAAAGGTACCGTCCAGGGGACGGGGTTTGGTACCTTTGACGCGGAACTGCAATCGGTCGGTGCCAGAAGTTATGGCAATTGTTGCGCCGTCAAATATTTCTCCGGCGAGCAACATTTCGGCCAGCGGATCCTGCACGAAAGTCTGGATGACTCGCTTCAATGGTCGCGCGCCGTATGCCGGGTCATAACCCTTGTCGGCCAACCAGGCCAATGCATCATCATCCAGGTCCAGTGCAATCTTTCGCTCTTCCAGCAATTGCTCCAAACGCTTCAGTTGAATGGCGACAATCGCCGCCATGTTCGACTTCTTCAACCGGTGGAAAAGAATGGTCTCATCGACCCGGTTCAAGAATTCCGGCCTGAAAGATGCCTTGACCACGTCCATGACAATATCCCGCACACTGTCAACGTCTTCATCGTCTTTCAAATTGACAAGGAATTCAGAACCCAGATTGGAGGTCATGATGATCAGGGTGTTGCGGAAGTCGACCGTTCTACCCTGTCCGTCGGTCAAACGGCCGTCATCGAGCACCTGCAGGAGCACATTAAAGACATCCGGATGTGCCTTCTCAATTTCATCAAACAGAACCACCTGATATGGCCGCCTGCGAACAGCTTCGGTTAAGACACCGCCTTCGTCGTAGCCGACATAGCCAGGAGGGGCACCGATGAGGCGAGACACGGAATGTTTTTCCATGAATTCGGACATATCCATGCGCACCATGGCACTGTCGTCATCAAACAGATAATCCGCCAGGGTCTTTGTCAGCTCGGTTTTCCCAACACCTGTTGGCCCCAGGAAGATGAACGACCCCATTGGTCGGTTCGGATCCTGAAGTCCCGCGCGGCTGCGGCGTACCGCCTTGGATACAGCCGCAACGGCTTCACCCTGTCCAACGACTCGGTTGGCAAGAACATCTTCCATGGCGAGAAGTTTTTCGCGCTCGCCTTCCAGCATTTTGTCGACGGGAATGCCGGTCCAGCGCGAAACAACATGAGCAATATGGGCCGGCGTAACGGCCTCATCTACCATGACGGCTTCGGCTTCGGCACCTTCTGCATCTTCGATTTGTTTTACCAGTCCGGGAATGACGCCATAGGAAAGTTCTCCAGCCTTGGCAAGATTACCTTCCCGCTGGGCAATTTCCAATTCTGAACGGGCCTGATCCAACTGTTCCTTAAGATCACGCGTCCCGGAAAGGCGATCTTTTTCTGCCAGCCATTTTGCCGATAAAACCTGTGCCTTTTCTTCCAGCTCACTCAAGTCGATCTCGAGCTTCTCAAGTCGGTCCCTGGAGGCCTTGTCCGTCTCCTTTTTCAATGCCTCACGTTCAATCTTCAATTGAATGATGCGGCGATCAAGTTCGTCCAGTTCTTCTGGTTTGGAATCCACCTGCATGCGCAAACGTGACCCGGCCTCATCCATCAAATCGATGGCCTTGTCCGGTAAAAAACGGTCGGTGATGTAGCGGTTGGACAGAGTTGCTGATGCAACAAGCGCACTGTCGGCAATGCGGACACCGTGATGCAACTCATACTTTTCTTTAATACCACGCAGGATCGAAACCGTATCTTCCACTGTGGGTTCAGCAATAAACAGAGGTTGGAAGCGCCGCGCCAGGGCTGCATCTTTCTCCACATGTTTGCGGTATTCATCCAGTGTAGTCGCGCCAACGCAGTGCAATTCACCACGCGCCAGTGCCGGTTTCAGCAAATTGGAGGCGTCCATTGCGCCTTCCGACTTGCCAGCACCCACAAGTGTGTGCATCTCGTCGATGAACAAAATGATTTCGCCAGCAGCGGACGTCACTTCCGACAATACCGCCTTCAACCGTTCCTCAAATTCGCCGCGGTATTTTGCTCCGGCGATCAGTGCGCCCATGTCGAGAGACAAGAGTTGCTTGTCTCTGAGGCTTTCAGGAACATCACCATTGACGATGCGCAATGCCAGCCCTTCAGCAATGGCGGTTTTCCCGACCCCGGGCTCACCAATTAACACCGGATTATTCTTGGTGCGGCGCGATAATATCTGAACCGCGCGACGAATTTCCTCATCGCGACCAATTACCGGATCAAGATGCCCTTCGCGGGCGTCTTTGGTCAGATCGCGGGCGTATTTTTTCAAAGCATCATAACCTTCTTCGGCAGAAGCTGAATCGGCGGTGCGGCCTTTGCGAATGGTTTCAATGGCTTCGTTCAAAGACGCCGGTGTCACTCCGGCTTTCTTGAGAATGTCGCTTGTAGCGGCGGCTTTTTCGACGGCCAAGGCAAGAAGAAACCGCTCGACTGTGACATAGGAATCGCCAGCCTTCTTGGCGATCTTGTCGGCCTGTTCAAATACTTTGGCGAGCGATTGCGAGAGGTAAACTCCGCTACCGCCAGTCACCTTCGGCAATTTGGAAAGGCTGGCTTCGGTCGCGAGCAATGCTTTCTTGGCATCACCGCCGGCCCGGTCGATCAACGATGCGGCCAGGCCCTGCTCGTCCTCAAGCAGAACCTTCAAAATATGTTCAGGAGTAATTTGTTGGTGGCCATCGGCCAGCGCTTTTGCCTGCGCTGACTGGATAAAGCCGCGCATGCGTTCTGTATAGTTTTCCAAATTCATGGTCGTCATCCTTCACAGTGCCGATAACCCGAAGCGAAACCAGCTTACAAAGAAATGGGTTCCCAAATGGCAAACCCGGTACAACGATAATGTAGGTCGAAAATTCAGATTTTTAAGGGACCAGCCGTATAAAGCATAAAATTGCATCTAAGTTGACGGCTGGTCTGATGATTATTGACCGATTAAACTTCGGCCCGAACACGAACCTGCAATTTTGGAACAGGTCGGAATTACTCGGCGCCGGTGACAAATGCTGGCAGGCCACTTGCTTCATCAGATGCAGCTGCATCTTCCTTTGGCTTGCGTGGGCGTCTGGGCTTTTTAGGTTTGGCAGCAACTCCCTCGTCGCCAGTATCATTGGTTGAACCAGATTTATCCGTGAGCGCAACTTCTGCGGGGGTATCCTGCAACACCGGCTGTGGGCCTTCGCCGTTTACTTTTTCTTTCGGGGAAGCCGTTGCATCACCATCCGCGGATCCGGTTGATGCAGTCGATTCGGTGGCTTCGGCAGCGGCCTCGTTAGGGGTCCCGCGAGTGCGCCCGCGATTGCGCCCGCGACCTCTGTCGTCGCGACGGTTTTCATCACCGTCTGCTTCAGTCTCACCGCGCTCGCCGCGTTCGCCACGGGCCTCTCGTGCAGCTTGCTGCTCGTCGCGGGCCTGTTGCTGGGCCGCCTGAGCGACCGCAACAAGGCGGTTGTAATGCTCAGCAAACTGCCAATAACTCTGGGCGCCTACGGTATCCCCCGCCGTTTGAGCGTCATTGGCCAATTGCGAATATTTCTCCGCAATATGGGCCGCCGTTCCGCGAATACGAACGTCGGGTCCATTGGACTCCATGGAACGATTAAGCTGGTTTCTATTATTAGAGTTTCTGTTGTTATTTCCGCGACCGCGCGAACGCTGTCTGTTTTGCGGTTGACCTTGTCTCATTCAACACTTCTTCTTTGAATAACCGATCGCGATCATCGCAATGAATGCAATCGACCCAATCTGGTTTGACATGCCCTGTTTCGGGCTCTCTCTTTTAAGGGGACAAGCCCCCGGCTAATAGCGGTAATCCGCCAAAAACATTGCGATATTTCGCAAATACTAAACTTATCAATGCTTCCTGGTTTCACAGCATCGGCGATCTGGTCGAGAGCCCAACTTTCACGTGCCACACAGATAATTATCCGGGCTCAAGCGAATTTGGGTCCTGTTTATCAAATCAGCGGTGGCTCCCTGCAATCACCGCGTAACACATTCCAATTTCCCTCAACTACCTGATCGCCTCTAACGAACAAAACAAAACTGATTTGTGGGAACGCATAAGCGCCAAGCGCTTCTCTGCCTATAGACCTACGCTTTGGAGCGAAAATTGCAAGCCCTTTTTAAAAACTTCCAAAGTCAATCTTCCAACGCGCCCCTATCGCAGGATCAAGGCACGATCCAAACCTGCAAGGTCTGTGAAAGAACTTATCTCATTCCAACCCGACATTCTGGCCAACCGACCAACACTTGCCTTTTGATCATGGCCTATTTCCAGGCCGAGGAATCCACCCGTCGCTAGATGGTTGCGGGCTTCTGCTAAAATGACCCGGTAGGCATTCAGGCCGTCATCGCCGCCATCCAATGCGATTTGGGGATCAAACAAACGAACTTCCTCACCAAGCTCCTGAATTTCTGAACTGGAAATATACGGCGGATTTGAAACGATAATATCAAAAATACCCTCAACCCCATCGAACCAATTGCTGTGCAGAGTTTCAAATCGAGTGCGCAAATTGCACCTGCGTGCATTGGAGAGCGCTGCCTGCAACGCGTGTTGCTCGACATCCACCGCAACACATACTGCGTTTGACAATTCCGTGAGCAATGCCAACGCAACGGCGCCAGTTCCCGTTCCCAAATCCAAAATTCGCACTGTGTCCTGGCGATTTGAAATCTGTTGAAGCACCGCCTCGACCAGACATTCGGTATCGTCACGGGGCTCCAGAGTTGCCTCGTTGAGTTCAAGTTCCAACCCGTGAAATTCACGCTTGCCGACAATGCGAAAGACCGGCTCTCTTTGAATCCGCCGGGCAATGTAACCACTAAAAACTTCAACCACCTGCCCAGGGCATGGATCCCGCTGACGAGCAATCAACGTCGCTTTGTCAAATCCAGCCGCCGCCATTAAAAGCAATTCGATCTCACCACCAGAAACCGTCAATCCAGGCCGAACAACTTCTTTTTGCGCCCAGGATTGAATATCGGCGAAAGATACGGGTTCTGTCATCATTGCTGACCAGTCCACATCAGGACGCCTCATCATCTCCAAGTGCTGCCAACAGACTGGCCTGGTAGTCGGCGATCAAAGCGTCAAATAATTCATCAAGTCCCTCGCCCTGAATCAACTTATCAAGCTTATAAAGCGTCAAATTAATGCGGTGGTCACTGACCCGCCCCTGAGGAAAATTATAGGTTCTGATGCGTTCGGAACGATCACCTGATCCGACTTGACCTCTTCGGGAATCGGCTCTTTCCTGGTCAACCTTTTGGCGCTCCATGTCATAGAGGCGGCTGCGCAGTTCCTTCATCGCGTTGGCGCGGTTCTGATGCTGGCTTTTTTCAGATGACATCACCACAACGCCGGTCGGAATATGAGTGATACGGACTGCCGAATCGGTGGTGTTAACATGCTGACCGCCAGCCCCGGACGCGCGCATAGTGTCAATGCGGAGGTCTTCATTTCGAATTTCAACATCGACATCCTCGGCCTCTGGCAGAACCGCCACAGTTGCCGCAGATGTATGCACCCGACCGCTGGATTCTGTTTCTGGCACACGTTGAACACGGTGAACTCCGGATTCGAATTTGAGCCGTGCAAACACACCTTTACCGGTAATCGAGGCTACAATCTCTTTATACCCACCCACTTCACCGGGGCTTTCTGAAAGAATCTCAATCTTCCATCTATGAGTTTCAGCATGTCGTTGATACATGCGAAACAGATCACCGGCAAACAGAGCTGCCTCCGAACCTCCAGTCCCTGCCCGCACTTCCAGAATTGCGTTTTTGTCATCTGCTGCGTCCTTCGGCAGCAACAGGACCTGCAGCTGGTCGCTGAATTTCTCGATCACTGTTTTCAGTGGCGGCATTTCTTCTTCCGCCATCCCTTTCATCTCAGCATCGATGTCGCTGTCGGTGAGCAGCTCTTCCAGGTCGCCCAGTTCCTGCTTCGCCATTTCAAGCTCGCGAATTTTCTCAACGACTGGTCCTAAATCAGAAAATTCCTTGGCCAGTTTGACGAACGTTTCCTGATCGGGATTGGAGCTCATTTGAGTTTCAATATCCTTGTGGCGATTCAGGATCTGATCAATTTTTTCTTGGGGGAGCATGGCGATCTTCTGTTTGGAAATTAATTGATTGGTGCAATTTGTCTGAGGCGTTGAACGGCAATGGGCCGGCGCTACAATGGAATGCCGTGCTGGTCGGCAAAATCTGTCAGCATTTCGGTAATGGTCTGCCCGCCTATTGGCTCGTCGAGCGCGGCGTTCACAGTTTGAGATACCGTCGCCAGATCAATCGAACGTACCAGCTCTTTGATGGGGCCAATTGATGCAGGTGGCATCGAAATTGCCCGATAGCCAATGCCCAATAGCGCCAGCGCCGACAACGGGTCGCCGGCCAATTCGCCACACAGTTGCAGAGGTGTTGAATGGCGGTCCGCTGCCCGGACGATCTCTCGCAAAGCCCTGAGGAATGGCCGCGACAACGGATTATAGCGGTTGGACAGATAGGAGTTGGTGCGGTCGCTGGCAGCCATGAATTGAAACAAATCGTTGGAACCGACTGACACAAAATCGGCACGTTGCATCAATTCGTTCAGCTGGAACAACATGCTGGGCACCTCTATCATCGAACCCAGTAACATCTGACTTGGCAAAGTATGTCCGAACCGTGCCTGCGCCTTAATCTCCTTGTCGATGATTGCCTTTACCTGATCAAATTCAGTCACCGCCGTGATCATTGGCAACTTGATCTTAAGCTTGCGGCCGTCAGCCGCTTTTAACAGCGCCCTGATCTGCATTCGCAGCAATCCCGGGCGGTCAATTGCAAATCGGATGGCACGCCATCCCAGCGCCGGATTATCTTCCTTGACCGGGTGCAGATACGGCAGAACTTTGTCGCCACCGACATCAAGGGTACGAAATGTCACTGGTTTATCACCGGCGGCGTCGATTACTGATTTGTAAAATTCCTTCTGCTCCGCCAGACGTGGCAAACGACTGGCAATCATGAATTGCAGTTCCGTTCGGAACAGCCCAATTCCAGCCGCTCCCGTATGTTCCAGTTGCGCCAGATCCATGGTCAAACCAGCATTCAACAGCAAGTCTATATTCACCCCGTCCGTCGTCTCCGAAGGCAAATCCCGCAAAGCATCAAAACGCGCCTCGCGCTTGGCGCGAAACTTGACCCGTTCCACGTAGTTTTCATTGACTTCTTCGGCGGGGCGCAAATGGGCGCTGCCGTCGTCTCCATCAACGATCACCCGGTCGCCATTTTCCGCACGGGAAACAAATCCGGGAAGCTGGCCAACAACGGCAATACCCAAAGCACGGGCAACAATAACGACATGACTTGTTGCTGCGGCTTCTTCAACAATCAATCCGCGCAGATGATCGCTGTCATAGTCCAGCAATTCGGCAGCCCCCATTGTGCGCGCAACGATAACGAAATTCTTGCCTTCTGCTGCCGGATTAACGGTATCACCGATCAGTTCTTTCATCAGGCGTCGCGACAGGTCGTCCAAATCGGTCATCCGTTCGCGCAGATAGGGATCGCTGGAACGCAGCAGTCTGGACCGGTTTTCCTGGCTGACTTTTTCAGTCGCCGCTTCTGCGGTCAGACCCTGGTTGATCGCTTCTTCAATGCGCCGCACCCATCCACGGTCGTTGGCAAACATCCGGTAGCTTTCCAGCACCTCGATATGATCGTCGCTGCTATTGCCTTCGGTTCGATCAATGCTGCGGGTCAGCATCTCGTCTACAGAAGCCCGGACATTGCGAACTGCCTCGGCAAGCCGGTTCAGTTCCACCTTTGCGTCATCGCCAAACAGATGTTCAACAACAACCCTCGGCTCATGCAGAACCACTTCACCGACACCAATACCCGATGACAGCCGGATGCCGGTCTGGCTAAACGGTCCAGATTGATCGAGCTGGGTTCCCTGTTGCGCCAGTCCTTTGAAATCGCCGGATGCGACCAAATCCGACAACACCATCGCGGCAGTTTCCAATGCCTCAACTTCTTCTTCGTCGAATACTTTGGTTTCGGTTGTCTGGACAACCAGCACGCCAAGAGGCCGACCTGCCCGCTTCATCGGCACGCCCAGAAAGCTTTTGTACAATTCCTCGCCAGTTTCCGGCAGATAAGCAAAGGCTGGATGTTTTTCAGCGTCCGCAAGATTAAGCGGTCGACCTGCGGTTGCAATCGTTCCCACCAGCCCCTGGCCTACCCGCAATTGCGATTGGTGAACCGCTTCGGCTTTCAGACCATAGGTACCAAACAGCTCCAACACATCATCCGCGCGGCGGACATAAACTGAACACACCTGCGCCGCCATTGCAGCAGCAATCTGCTGCACAATGCGATCGAGCCGCTCCTGGGGCCCGAGGGGTTCCGCCATCGCCTCACGAAGGTTTTTCAGCAGAACCCGCGGACCAGTATTCTGGTCAAACATGGCGGATTCCCGGGTAAATCTGTGTGCTAATCTTTATCCAGACCGTAGACCGAATGCAAAGTGCGAACAGCCAGCTCTGTATAATCCTGGTCAATCAGGATTGAGATTTTTATTTCAGACGTGGTGATCGCTCGAATGTTGATGCCCTTGTCAGCCAGAGCCTGAAAGGCGGACGAAGCAACGCCAGCATGGCTGCGCATACCTATACCGATAACCGACACCTTAACCATTCCCGGATCAGACTGAACCACTTCATAACCGATAGAATCTCTGGAAGACTCTAGTGTTTTCAAAGCTTTACCCAAATCACCAGCTGGCACGGTAAAGGTCATATCGGTAACGCTTCCGTCTTCAGAAACATTTTGTACGATCATGTCAACGTTGACGTGAGCAGTCGCCAGCGGCCCAAAAACCGCAGCAGCGATTCCCGGTTTGTCGGACACGCGGCGCAACGAAATCTGGGCTTCGTCTTTGGCATAGGCGATGCCGGTTACGGTTTGCTGTTCCAAAATCTCATCCTCATTGCAAATCAGAGTTCCCGGCGGATTTGCGCCGTTGCTCGAATCGATAGAATTGGGGTCATCGAAACTGGAGCGCACAAATGTTCGTACCCCGTGTACCATAGCCAGCTCAACCGACCTTACCTGAAGCACTTTGGCTCCGAGCGAGGCCATTTCCAGCATTTCCTCAAAGGTAATGCGATCAAGGCGGCGAGCCGATGGCGCCATGCGTGGATCGGTGGTGTATACGCCGTCCACGTCTGTATAGATATCGCACCGGTCTGCCTTCACACCAGCAGCCAGTGCCACAGCGCTTGTATCAGACCCACCGCGACCCAGCGTGGCAATGCGATTATCCGGCGCAACCCCTTGAAATCCCGCCACCACGGCAACCTGACCATTGGACATGCGGTCGACTAGGTCGGATCCGTCAATATCTTCAATACGGGCAGCACCGTGGGAATTGTCGGTCCTGACCGGTATTTGCCAGCCAAGCCACGATCTCGCATCGACCCCCATAGATTGCAGGGCAATGGCCAGCAGGCCGCTGGTTACCTGTTCACCGGAAGCGACGATGGAATCATATTCTCGAGCATCGAAGATTGGTGCATTCGTGCCGGTAACTTTCGGCATCTGGTTGACCCAACCCACCAGTTCGTTGGTTTTGCCGGCCATCGCGGAGACGACAACGGCGATTTCATGACCTGCTTCATGCTCACGCTTAACGTGGCGCGCTACATTGTAGATACGCTCCAGATCGGCCACCGACGTACCGCCAAATTTCATCACCAACCGGGCCATCAAGAAAAGTCACCTGCGTTGAAAAATCAGTCCACTTGTCGTGGCGAACTTGTATCTGGTGGTGCCTTAACCCAAGCTGCACAGAAGGGCAATGTAGGGATTACTTTCCAAAGCAATAATCGAGACCAGCGGTTCAACAGAATTTGCAGTTCATTGAATTGCTTGAAGCAGGCTCTTGCTGCATTTACTTGATTAGCATCATTGGATCTGGTTTCCCCACCAGCCATATCATTGACGAAACCGGCCTGGCTCAGCGCAGGAGAACGACACTATGACGCCAAAATGCAATATATGTGGAGGTCAGGAATTTCGTGACTACAAAGGTCGCCCCGGCGAAATGTGTCTTTCCTGCAAAGCCAAGGCGCGGCACAGGGTGGGCCTGGCGGTTTATGAAAATGTGCTGTTTCCCATCATTGACGCCAGTCCCGGAGCCCGCGTCTTGCATATGGCGCCTGAACCCTCGCTTTTTCCAGTACTGTCGCAAAGACTGGGCGCAGCTTACACCGTCAGCGATGCGGAACCGGAACGCTATCCCTACGCTCCCTGTCTGCGGCTGAGTTTCCCAAAAGATTTCAGGCAATTTCCCGACGGTTATTTCCACGGCATTATTCACAACCACATATTGGAACATATCCCCGGTCATTTTGGGAATCACTTGAAGGAATTCGCCAGGCTGTTGGCACCGGGAGGGCGGATGATCTTCTCATTTCCCGGACCTTATAGTGGTGTTGAAACGATCGAAGGCGGAGAGTTCATGGCGACAGATGAAGAGCGCATTTTTGAATTTGGCATGCCGGAACATATCAAGATTTTTGGGCCAGACTTCTACGACGTATATACCAGTGTCCAAGGTGGGTTCGCGATAAATGACGGGGTGACCGACGAATTACGCACCAGTCTCAATGTGCGACCCGGCATGGCTCCGTTTCACGTCTGGCAACGCGACGACGGCAAGAGCGACGAGAGCGACGAGAGTGGTGAAGCCGGCGCAGATTATGAGCCGCCCTTTTGTCAGCCAGTGCCACCCAGGGGTGCAGATAAGGTCACCTGAACGGCTTTAGAGCCGTTCACGTTTAAATGGCGCTAGATCGACGGCATTTGTTGCGGCGTACGGCGGGTCAGCATTTGCGGTGCCCCGTCGCGAATAACGATGTTTTCCTCATGCACAAGCATATCACCACCCGCCACGTTCATGCTCGGCTCAAGGGTGATCACCGCACCCTCTCGCAATATGGTTTCATCCCAGTCAATCAGTGACGGGGTCTCAGTCAGCTGAATTCCAAGCCCATGACCGTAGCGGCCAACATTGCCACCCCGGGAGCCAATAACTTCGCGCATGGTGTTGAATATGTCGGCACAGCTGGCACCCGGACGTGCAGTCTGCAATCCGGCCTCGGTCGCCAGCCAAAGAGTTTCATGGGCCTGTTTCACTGCATTTTCGGGATCGCCGAGACAAAAATTGCGGTCAAAATCGCAAAAATAACCTTTCATCGTTGCGCCAGTGTCCAGCATCAACACGTCCGCTTTATTCAGCTGGCGCGAATCAGGTGGCGAAATCACATCCGCATAGCCAAGCCGCCCAACGCCACCAACCAGATAAGGCACATCTTCAGCACCCTGCTTCAACAGTTCAATTTTAAACGCCCTGAAAGCTTCGTTCAGCGGTTGGCCGATGTGGAACAAGTGACCTGCCTGATCAAATGCGTTGCACGCGATTGTGCAAATTTCACTGAGGACCGATATTTCTGCTTCAGATTTTACAAACCGCAGTTCTGCGATCACCGGCGACGCGTCGACAAAGCTTGTTCCGGCGAGATCGACCTGCAATTTCTGAAAATCTGACAATGGCATGCGCAATTGACTTTCGCGCCCCATCATCACGCCGATGTTTGAAAATTCTGCCAATACGGACCGCAGCAGGCTGATACCGTCATCATCCGCGTCTGGCGATGACCAGCAGCGAATATCATCCAGCCAGGTGGTGCGCATTAGCGGTTCACCGATGGCCGGAACGATAGCAATGGGCTTGCCTTGTGCGGGGACGACAACGAACCAGGGACGTGTCGGGCTCTGCCAGAACAGGGTGCGAAAACCGGTGATGTAACGCACCTCGGGCTCACTCATCAAGAAAAGCGCATCAAGGCCCGCAGTATGCATCAGCTCTTGCGCCCGGGCAGTGCGTTGCTCGAACTCAGCAGTGTCGAAGTCCATCAGGCGGGGCCTTCAGAAATGTAACACAGCACACGCGACTTAGCATCGAGGTCCAAATGTTGCAGATCTTCAAGATTGAGCAGCGCAGCAATTCCCGCGCCGCCCGATGGAGACGTGGCAACGCCAATCTGGCCCAATTCCCCCACACAGGCTTCGACAGTTTGATCATCTATGGTCGTGAAATAATCGGCTTCCGCGGCAAGGTATTTAAGCGCCAGATGAGAAGGTGTCTTGCAGTCCAGTCGTCCCATCGACGAAACCGGTCCGGTGGTATCCACGCTGGTTCCGGCCTTGATGCTTTCAAGCAAGGCGGGTGCTGCGGAGGGTTCAACAACGATGACCGTCACGTCATCGCCCCAACGTTCCCGCGCGACCGCAGTACAGGCCGCGGCCAGCCCACCAACGCCGGCCTGCAAGAAAACGTGAGTCGGCGGCTGGTCCATCTGGTCGGCAGCTTCGTGACCCATGATCAAATAACCCTCCATCACGTCTTGCGCCGGTTGCCAATAGCCAAGCCAACTACCATCGGACAGCAAGTTCCAGCCGTTTTCAGCCGCCATCTGCTTGGAAACTTCCATACTGGCTTCATAATCAGCTCCGGCCCGCACGACTTCAGCGCCTTTAGTCCGCAACCGGTCGGCAAAACCTTCCGGCACGGTATCGGCAAGAACCACAACTGCGTTTGCGCCAAACAGTTGAGCACCTGCGGCGACACTCAAACCGTGATTGCCCGCACTGGCGCAAATATAAGTTTCTCCGCAAAGGGCTTTTGACATGGCGTCTGTATCGCCACTGTCGGCCCGGCTGGCGGCCTGTTTGGCAATCGCATAAGCAGCGCCAAGTGCCTTGAAACTGCCAAGACCCATGCGCTCACTTTCCAATTTCAGCCAAACCTCTTCAACCTGAATTCGAGCGGCAAGGTCGTCGAATTTCTGTAATTTGGTTTGATGTTTGACGGGGCAATTTGCGTAAAGCGCAAGCGCGGCGCGTGCATCGGTTGCGACGCTGCCTGTTGCAAGGCCGTCTGTGCTGGACAGGCCATCGCCTCGCAACGGGTTTTTCAATATGTCTACGGGCATCTGCTGCTCCCCTTCCAATATTCCTGGGCATTCGCCAGAAAAGTCACCGACGAGTCAAACGAAATGCCGAATTCAGATTTAATTTTAAACAAGGAATCATTTGCCGCACATTGTTGCTCTTGCCTTTTTACCTTCAAAAACCGACACAATAGACTTCACCCAGGAGCCCGACATGTCAGTGACCGCAAAGAGAACGCCGATTTCCGAAAACAGCACTGTTGACCAATCTGAAATCGACCACTTTTCTTCGCTCGCCAAAGAGTGGTGGGACCCAACCGGCAAGTTTAAGCCGCTGCACAAGTTCAATCCGGTTCGACTTGCTTATATTCGCGAAAAACTGTGCCAGCATTTTAGACGAGACGATCGTTCACCTGGTGCTCTGGAAGGACTGCGCATTCTAGACATTGGCTGCGGTGGCGGCCTGCTCAGCGAACCCATGGCCCGGATGGGGGCCGATGTTATTGGCGCCGACGCCGGAGAGATCAATATCGAAATCGCAAAACTTCACGCACAACAGTCTGGCGTTACTGTGGACTATCGCGCCACCACCGCTGAAGCCCTGGCGGCTTCGGGAGAAAAATTTGACGTTGTGCTGAACATGGAAGTTGTTGAGCATGTGGCAGATGTCGACCTTTTCATGACGGCCTGTGCCGATTTGGTAAAACCCGGTGGGCTGATGTTTGTGGCGACAATCAACCGTACCGCCAAGGCCAGGGCGCTGGCGATATTCCTGGCCGAGCAGGTGCTGCGCTGGTTGCCACGCGGAACCCATCAGTATGAAAAACTGGTCACACCGGAAGAACTGGAAGCTCCACTGAACAGCGCGGGCCTTCAACTGATCGACCGTATTGGTATGTTTTACAACCCGCTATCAGATAGTTGGAACCGTTCGCGCGATCTGGACGTGAATTACATGGTACTTGCAGAACGCCCAGGTGACTGAACAAACTCAAGTCGCCTGAAACCGTGCCTTACGGGAGACCGCTTTCGCTTAATTAGCTTCGTCCGGCAGCGTTGGCAGGGGAACGATCTCAACACCTTCATCAACCAGGGATGCCACTTCTTCGCGGTTTGCTTCACCATAAATGCCGCGCTTTTCCGACTCGCCATAATGAATCTTGCGGGCTTCCTCTGGAAAGCGGCTTCCCACATGCTCGGAGCCTTCGGTCATTTTATCACGCAGCACTTTTAGCTGATTGGCGACTTCTTTTTTACCGGCTGCCATATTGGCCAGAGCCACTTTGTCTTTTTGACGCCCGGTCGCAACAGAGGGCGACATCAGCGATTTGGAAATCTTGGCTGAATCACAAACCGGACAGGTGAGAAAACCCCGTTCCAATTGCGCGTCAAAATCACCCGATGATCCGAACCAACCATCGAATTCATGCTCATGATCGCAAATTAAACTGAAGTTGATCAAGCTACGTTCTCCGCATTGCTGCCGATATTGACGATTGAAAAAACCCTATTGTTCACAAGGTTAGGTATTCTCTCACGCGCTTTGGCAACTTGCAACGTATCGATTTCTGCCAACGCAATTCCCGGCTCTTCGCCTGCAACCTCACCGATCACCTCTCCCCATGGATTGATGATAATGGAATGGCCATAGGTCTCGCGGCCATCTTCCAGGTCCCCGCCCTGGGCTGCGGCGATCATATAGGCACCATTTTCAATTGCACGCGACCGCAACAAGGCATGCCAGTGAGCGCGACCGGTCTGGCGGGTAAAACACGATGGTCCGGTCAATATATCAACACCTAGGCGTGCATATGCGGTGTGAAGCTCGGGAAAACGACAGTCATAACAGATTGCCATGCCCAGAAGCACGCCTTCGACTTCGACAGTTACCCCATTTTTGCCGGGCTGATAAACGGCTGATTCCCGCCAGCTTTCACCATTCGCCAAATCGACATCGAACATGTGGATTTTGTCATAGCTTGCGCGCTGCTGGCCATCGGGGCCAAACAGATAGGAGCGATTGGCCGCCATTTGAGGGGCAATCTTTATCGGTGTTGAGCCGAGATGGACCGTCACTCCAAGCTCCCTTGCCAAACGAGACGCAGCAGGGGCAACCGGATCGTCATCTTGACTGCAGACAGTTTCAAAGAAAGCCTGGCGGTTTTGCTGCACAAGTCCGGTCATCTCAGGAGTTTGAATATAGGTTGCGCCCTGTGCAGCGGCCTGCCGAACTCCGGCTTCCATCGCCGCAATATTGGTGGCGATGTCAGTGCCGGAACTGAGTTGTACGACTGCGGCAATAAACTTCGACATGGTTTGTCCTATGCTCCCAGCAGACCATCCAGGTGACCGGCACGTTCCAGCGCCATCAGATCATCGCATCCACCTATATGATCATTACCAATAAATATCTGCGGAAATGTGCTGCAGCCCTGTGATCGGCTCATCATCTGCTGGCGCAGGTCCGGGTCAAACGTCGCATCATGTTCGGTGATCTTTGCACCTTTGTTTTTCAACAAATTTTTCGCAGCGGTGCAATAGCCGCACATCTGGCGCGTGTAGATCGTCACTGCGGTCATGGATAAGCCCTAAATTGCATTGTTGCCTAAATAGTGGGGTCAAAGGTCGGTGATCGCAACCCCATTGGCGACACGGGCAAAGGTGAGACAGTCGATTTTTGCAGCTCCTTTACGCCGAAGCGCCCGCGCACAGGCCTGCAAGGTCGCGCCCGTTGTATAGACGTCATCAATCAGAACAATGTGGCTGGATTTTACGTGAATTTGCTCGGGAGTGGGAACCCTAAATGCTCCCCGCACATTACGCGCACGTTGATTGGCACCCAGACCTACCTGTTGGCGAGTAGGGCGAATGCGCTGCAACAGGTCCGGCCGGTAGGCTTGTTGGGTTATCCGGGTGAGACTGCGGGCAAGCTCTGCGGATTGATTGTAGCGTCTTTTCAGCAATCGGTTGCGGTGCAACGGCACGGGAACAACGAGTGCGCCGGGCAACAGAACATCACCACCGGCCCGCAACATCCAATTGGCCATCCAGGGTGCCAGTTCCGGGCGATCGCCAAATTTAAAGCTGCGAACGATCTTTCGGGCCACATCGTCATAAAGAACCACGCAGCGAGAGCGGTCAAAATCCGGGGGTTGCGCAATTGCCTGCAAACTCCGGGTGCCGTCACCAGGATCATAGGCAAACGGGGTGCCAAACACGGCACAATAAGGGCGTTCAATAAACCTCAAACCGGACCAGCAGGAACCGCACAATGCCCCCGCCTGTCCAACTGCAACATCACATCCAAGACAGGTCGGAGGGATGACCAGATCGATCATCGCACGAGCCAGTCTTTCCGCCCCAGTGCCAGAAACAAATCCGCTGATTGAATGTGGGACCAGATTTACCATCACCCCATAGTGACTCCATTTTGGCAAAAGGGGTAGAAGTCTCTCAGAATTGATTTCGATACCACTCAGACCCAAACCGGAGGAAGCGCGTGTTCAGCGATTCCCAACATCAGTTGCGACTTTCCCGGGCGGCCGCACGTTTCTCGAGCGGCAACGACTTCCTGCTGCGGCGTGGAGTGGAAGACATGGTCGAGCGCCTCTCGACTATAAAACTTGATTTCGAAGAGGCCATTTTGATGTTTGGCCGAACTGACGCCGTTGCCGATCAGTTGCGCCAGTGTCATAAAATCAAGAACCTGCTGCGAATTGAAGAAGTTACTCATCAGGGCCATGCGGACAGGATTGCCCAGCCGGACGCTCTCGGCTTGGCAGCTGAATCAGCAGATCTGATCATTGCCCCGCTTACTTTGCACTGGTCGAATGATCTGCCTGGTAGTTTGATCCAGCTGCGACGCAGTTTGCGGCCAAATGGTCTTTTGCTGGCCAGTCTGCCGGGCCCGGATACGTTGCACGAATTGCGCCAATGCCTGATACAGGCTGAAAGCGATGTGCGGGGTGGGGCTGCCAACCGGGTGGACCCGTTTACCGATATCCGCGAGGCTGGCGGACTGCTGCAGCGCGCCGGATTTTCAATCCCGGTTGTCGATCAGGATGTCGTCACCGTGCGCTATGATTCAGCTTTTGACCTGATCGGTGACTTGCGTTGTTTCGGCGCAACGCTGCACTTGCGGGATAGCAGCAATCCTATGCTCAGCAGGGAAATAATCGCCCGCATGGCGCAAATCTATTCCGAACGCTTTTGCGACCCGGACGGGCGCATCCGCGCAACGTTCAGTACGGTTTCCATGTCTGGCTGGGCGCCACATGAAAGTCAGCAAAAACCGCTGCGCCCCGGTTCGGCAAAGGCACGCTTGGCTGATGCGTTGAATGTTGAGGAAGTCAGGCTGAAAAAATAATTGCTCCGGCCTTAGGATCGGGCCTTAGGATCGGGCCTTAAGATCGGGCCTTAGGATCAGGCCTTAGCAACCACCCTTGCTGGAGCCGTCTTCAAAAATGTAGCAGGGCGTTGCAGGATTTTTTTGGATCACGCTGCGCCGTATGATGTAACGTGACGTCCCATTGGGCAAATTGAACTCTGTCGATTGCGCCAATGTGGAACGGGCACTCGTCATCTCGGACGCGGTTGAGGATTGGACAACCGAACCGGTCACGGTACGGTCGATTTGATCTGACAATCCGGCTTCTGGATTAAATGCAACCTGCAATGCACCTTGATTCAGGGCAGGCGTGAGCACCAGGCCGGCCGCGATACCCAGCATCCCAAATGCGAGCGCCATACGCCTTGCGCCGCCACCAACCAGGATTTCCAGTTGGATTTGTTGCGCTTCTCTCTGCTTGCTAAAAGTTGCCATCATGGTCACCCGATTGTTAAATCCACGGGTAAAACCTAATGATCAGCACTAAAGAGAAGGTTAATTAACCTATAGCAGTTCCTGCAGTGCGGGGATGAGGGGCAGATCAGCTTCCGGCATCGGATAGTCCCGCAGGTTTTTCGCTCGTACCCATTTCAAACTTTGCCCTTCATTCGATCGGGCGGTGCCCCACCAACGTCGGCAAATAAACAACGGCATCAACAGATGAAAGTCCTCATAAGCATGACTGGCAAAAGTGAGCGGTGCCAGGCAAGCAATCTTCGTCTCGATATCGAGTTCTTCCTTGAGTTCACGAATGAGCGACGCTTCTGGAGTTTCTCCGGATTCAACCTTGCCACCAGGAAACTCCCACAGGCCAGCCATGGGTTTTCCGTCAGGCCGCTGAGCCAGCAGAATACGGTCATCGGGATCGATCAATGCGCAGGCCACAACGAGCACAAGCTTCTTGGACATATTAGAGTCGTTCACAATTAAATGGCCTTGCAAAACAGGTCAGGTGTCTATGCCAGATATCCATCTGGTGCTTGTCTATACTCATAACGATAGACTTCTGAAAACCCTTCACTTTCATAAAGTCTGTTGGCTGGTTGATTGTCGGAAACGACCTGAAGCCAAGCCTGGCGAGCACCATGATTGCGCGCCCACAAGAGAGCGGTTCGAACGATGCGCCTGCCGAGACCGAGCTGGCGCATGTCCGGATTTGATACAATCTCGAACAGCCCGACCAGGTCGCCAAAACGCACTGCCATGGCAGCGGCCAGCGGAACGCCCTGGCCGTCTTCCTGCAAAAACAATCCAACGTCCCCTTCGACCAGACCTATCAACTCCGATAATCCTGGTTTGACGGTGTCTGAAATGCTGCCCATCACCACACATTGATCAATCCATCGCCCGATATTTCGCAACGGCAACTGGTCGACAGCTCCGGTTAAGTCGGCCTTGTCCAAATCGAGTGTCATGACTCTGGTTTCGTCAAACCGTCGCCAAGTGGCGGCATCAAAGAAATGATCGAGCTGGGGCGGTGCGAGGGGTGACTGACGAAAAACAAGCGGGCGCCCGAAGCTCTGAAATCGATGGGCGGCTCTGGCTATCCGGTTTTTCAAGTCCGACTGGTCGCCGCGATCCAGCGGATTGACCGAATTGACCCGTTTTGAGGGATGACTTGCGGTGAGACGAATGGCCCAGGTGCCATCAAAAATGGTGTTGGTTGCTGGCCACGAGCGAAAACTCACCGCTTCCAGGCGGCGAACCACCGGCAGTTCAGTTGTATTTGATGATCCTATCATATCGGTACACTCTGAGATCCGCGGAGTCGGGTAATTGTTCAGCCTCAGCAAACATGTGGGCGAATTGCGTGTCGATGCGGAACATCAACTCCGATAGTCGCCATTTATCGCTACATATTCCTTGGTCAGATCGCAGGTCCAGACAGTCGCCCGGCCCGTTCCCAGACCTATATCGACACCAATTTTAATTTCGTCAGCCTGCATGACAGCATTTGTGGCGTCTTCGTCATAGGAAACATCCCGCACGCCATCAACTGCAACCTGAATGCCACCGAACGAAATTGCTAATCGGTCACGATCAGCAGGTTCGCCTGCCTTGCCAACAGCCATCACAACACGACCCCAATTGGCGTCCTCCCCGGCTATAGCAGTCTTGACGAGCGGAGAATTGGCGATCGACAAGGCAATCCGTTTGGCGGAGGCGTCGCTTTCAGCACCGGAAACCGCCACTTCGACTTGTTTTGTTGCACCCTCCCCATCACGCACAATTTGCAGGGCCAGGTCGTGCAGGACCAGCCGCAGCGCTTCAACAAACTGTGCAAGTCTCGGATCATCAGTTGAATCCAACTCAGCGGCGTTCACTGTGCCGGTTGCAAACAGCAATACGGTGTCACTGGTTGATGTATCGCTGTCAACGGTGATGGCATTGAAACTACCACCCACCAGGTCAGACAAAACCGTCTGCAACAGACCCGGTTCAACCGGGGCATCTGTCACGACGAACGACAGCATGGTTGCCATATCAGGGGCGATCATGCCCGACCCTTTGGCGATCCCGTTGATGCGGCATTCCTGGCCGTCAAGCTGAAAACTCGTGCCTGCCAGTTTCGCATATGTATCGGTGGTCATGATGGCTTCGGCAGCCATTTGCCACTGGTCCTCGCAGGCTTCCTGCTGCATCGCTTCGAGGCGGCCGGAAAACGCCGCAGCGTCCAGCGGCTCACCAATTACACCGGTAGAAGCGAGATAAACGTCACCTGCGGAACAGCCGCAGGCTTGCGCTGCTGCTGCTGCAGTCAACTCCGTCGCCTGACGACCCTTTATGCCGGTAAACGCGTTGGCATTGCCCGCATTTACGACAACCGCAGATGCCTTCGGCGACGCATTGCCAGCCATTGCATCCCGGCACCAGTCTACGGGAGCTGAGGCGCATTTGGATTTGGTGAACACCCCCGCCACACTTGCCGGCTGGTCAAACACCAACAGCAACAAATCGGTTCGACCCGCATATTTAATGCCGGCTTGAGCGGTTGCAATGCGCACGCCTTCCAACGGTGGCAATGATGCCGGATCCTTCGGTGCAAGAGGCGACACTTTCACGTTTCCAATCCCATCACTTTTTTTCGGGCAGCTTCAAGCTTTCATCAAGCAAATTCACGCCCAGCTTTTCACGTCCGGATTTGATGGCGCCAGTATAGGCTTCGGTCAGCAATAGCTGTCGCATCTGCTCCTGCAATTGTTGGAATGTCGGCAATGGCTTATTGATCTGTTCTTCCACCATGATGATGTGAAACCCGAACTGCGTCTGCACAGGCTGTTTTGAATATGCACCTTTTTCCAGCGCGAATGCCGCGGCTTCAAATGCCGGAACCATCTGTCCTTTTCCAAACGTGCCGAGATCTCCACCCTTTGGGCCACTGGGACCGGTAGATTTTGACTTTGCCAATTCAGCAAAATCAGCTCCACTTTCCAGTTGCTTGATGATTGCACTGGCTTCATCGGCGGTTTTGACAAGAATGTGGCGCGCCCTGACCTGTTTTTCCGGAGTCATTTTTGCGACTTCCGTATCAAAGCGTGCCTTGACCATCTCATCAGTTACCGACGGCTGAATGTTTTTCAAAAAATATTCATTGTGCAGTGCCCGTGATCGCAATAAAACCAAGCGTCGTTTCAATTCCGCGCCTTTGTCCAGGCCAGATTGTTCGGCAAGCACCGACAGAGTGGTGAAATCGATAAGTGAATCCAGAACGCGCGCGCGGCGTTCGGCCTGCGGAACATTCTGAAACTGCTGTGCCATATCGCGACCGGCCTGATCTACATCAGCGGCTGTAATTTCGCGATCCCCGACTTTGGCAAGAACTTTATTGTCCTGTGCCGCAGCGCCATGTGGCAGGCATACCAGTGACAGGAACAGGGCACCGGTAAAGGCAGCCGCAGGTGCCATGCTGAATGCATTGGTCAGACGGGATTTCGGAAATGTTTTGGTGTTCATTTGATGTTCCATAAGAGTTGAGATCGATGCACAATCAGATTTTCAATATACGATAAATAGCTGGTGTGGAATTTTAACTGGCGATTGAAGGGTCAAATCACTGTGTTTGGGTCCGTTGACAAGCCTTGATACCCCTCTTATCTGTCCCTGAAGTCAGCGTCCACTGATGTCGGGTACAAACTCATATATCGACGCATTTTAAATCGATAGCATATTCTCCCTGATTTGCCCTGGCGGGCCTTGATCCGGGAGATTTAGGGAAAAATTTTATGATCAGTTTTGGCGGTATCGCGCGAAAATTCTTCGGTTCGGAAAACGAACGTCAGGTGAAGAAATACCAGCCCATGGTGGACGCGATCAACGCGCTCGAGCCAGAAATGGAAACGCTGGATGATGTGCAACTTGCTGGAAAAACTGACGAATTTCGCCAGATGATCGAAGATGGCACTGCCATCAACGATTTGCTGGTTCCAGCATTTGCCGTTGCCCGCGAGGCCTCAAGAAGGGCGCTGGGCATGCGCCCATTTGATGTGCAGCTGATTGGCGGCATGATTTTGAACGAAGGAAGAATCGCCGAAATGCGGACCGGCGAAGGTAAAACACTGGTGGCAACTCTTGCTGTTTATCTCAACGCCCTGTCCGGCGAAGGCGTCCATGTGGTCACAACAAATGACTATCTGGCCAGCCGTGATGCCGAATGGATGGGTGGTCTTTATGGATTTTTGGGCCTGACGACGGGTGTCATCGTCCACGATCTGGATGATGGGGAACGCCAGGAAGCCTATAATTGCGATATCACCTACGGCACCAACAACGAATTTGGGTTCGATTATCTGCGCGATAACATGAAGATGGAAATCGAGGAGATGGTTCAACGGGGACATCATTTTGCGATTGTCGATGAAGTAGATTCGATCCTTGTCGACGAAGCCCGTACACCGCTGATCATTTCCGGGCCCGTTGATGACAAGTCTGATCAATATACAACAATTGACAAATTTATTCCCCGGGTTGCCGACGAAGACTACGAGCTTGATGAAAAACAGCGCTCGGTTTCATTCACCGATGATGGAACTGAGAAACTTGAGAACATGCTGAAGGAAGCTGGTATCCTGAAGTCCGGCTCGCTCTACGACGTTGAAAATGTCGGCATTGTTCATCACGTCAACAATGCTCTGAAAGCTCATAAGCTGTTCGCCAAAGACAAGGACTACATGGTTCGTAATGGCGAAGTGGTCATCATTGATGAATTTACTGGCCGCGCCATGGCTGGCCGCCGCTTTTCCGACGGCCAGCATCAGGCGTTGGAGGCCAAGGAAAATGTCGACATCCAGCCGGAGAACCAAACTCTGGCGTCAATTACTTTCCAGAACTATTTCCGCATGTATGAAAAACTCGCCGGAATGACCGGAACGGCGATGACCGAAGCGGCTGAATTTGCCGATATCTACAAGCTCGATGTGATCGAAGTCCCAACCAACATGCCGATTATCCGTGCTGATGAAGACGACGAGGTTTATCGGACAGTAGACGAGAAATACATCGCCGTGGTGCTGGATATCGTTGCGGCGCAGAACGCCGGACAACCCGTACTCGTTGGTACGACATCGATCGAAAAATCTGAACTGCTTTCTTCAATGTTGTCTGACAAGACCAAACTGACAGCGATGCGCGATACGGTGCAGCAACGCATTGACGGCATCAAGCAGGGTAAGGAGCCTGAACTGCGCACTTATCTGGAAGGCACTACAGAAGCTCTGGATGGGGCCATCAAGGCCGGTGGCATAAAACATGAGGTCCTCAACGCCCGTTACCATGAGCAGGAAGCCGTAATCATCTCTCAGGCTGGTGTGCCCAGTGCCGTCACGATCGCCACCAACATGGCGGGTCGCGGAACCGACATCCAGCTGGGTGGCAATCTTGACATGCGGCTGGATATCGAACTTGAGGGAAAATCTGGCAAGGAAGCGGAAAAGATCAAATCGGCTGTCAGCGAAGAAGTCGACAAGTTGAAGCAGCAGGCACTGGCCGCCGGTGGGCTTTATGTCCTCGCCACAGAACGCCACGAAAGCCGCCGCATTGACAATCAGTTGCGCGGACGATCCGGACGTCAGGGCGACCCGGGCCGCTCAAAATTCTTCCTGTCGCTACAGGATGATTTGATGCGCATATTCGGATCTGACCGCATGGACGGCATGCTTCAGAAACTCGGCCTGCAGGAAGGTGAAGCCATCGTTCACCCCTGGATCAACAAGGCATTGGAAAAAGCTCAGCAGAAGGTGGAAGCCCGCAACTTTGACATTCGTAAGAACCTGCTCAAATTTGATGACGTGATGAATGACCAGCGCACGGTGATATTTGATCAGCGCATTGAAATGATGGAGGGCGAAGATATGTCCGAAATCATCGGCGAGATGCGTGAAGAGGTCGTCGATGGACTGGTTACAACGGCGATGCCAGAAAAAGCCTATCCGGAGGAATGGAAGACCGAGGAACTCAAGGAAGGCGTCCAGCAATATCTGAACCTAGATCTGCCGATTGCGGAATGGGCCGAAGAAGAAGGCATTGATGATCAGGGAGTGCGGGAACGCATATTGAAGACTGCCAACGAGGCGGCGGCTGAACGCACCGAACGTTTCGGACCGGAAGTCAATGCCATGGTCGAGAAATCAATTCTTTTGCAAACGCTGGATCACTTGTGGCGCGAGCATCTGGAAAATCTCGAACATCTGCGGTCGGTCATCGGCTTTCGCGGCTATGGCCAGCGTGACCCGTTAAACGAATACAAATCTGAAAGCTTTGAACTGTTCAATTCGCTGTTGGGCAATTTACGGCAAGCGGTGACGGCACAGATGATGCGTGTTGAGCTGGTTCAGCAAGCAGCGCAGGAAGAATATGAACCGCTGGAAATGCATGCCAGTCATGTCGACCCGCTCACCGGCGAAGATGGGATTCAGGACTATGAGGGCGAAGAGTATGGCCAGGCAATTGTCACGCCATCACGAGCCCAGGCCGCCGAAGGCCGTAATCCCGAAGATCCTGCAACCTGGGGTCGTGTTGGACGCAACGAACCCTGCCCGTGCGGAACAGGACTGAAATACAAGCATTGTCACGGAAAAATATCTTAGTGACGGTAAATTTTGCCGTGTAGTTTTGGTGGCCCTTTCAAGCATTGGGTTGCACTCGGCGGCGCGACATGTCCAACAGAATACATCAAATTGATGGGTCCTGACTGTTTTTGACCTGGCTGGCGACCGGCGGCGTATGTCGGTATCCAAGATAGTTGCCGCTTTTGCATATTTGTGCTGTTCACTGCCGCGAACCAACTTGTTAGCTTTGGACAAGTCCAAACAAGCCACAAGCAACGGTTAACCCAAAATGAGTGAGCGATCCACTGCCCGCTAAACATCTGATCGCTCCCAGATTGATGAAGTCAGTGTGTTTGATATCTTTCATATACTCTGGACCAACAAAGCTCTCCTGGTGCGCTGGACAATCGTTGGCTTTATTTTCGGTGTGATTGCCAGCTTTGTAATTCCACAGACTTATCGCCTGGAAATCTCGTTTACCTCCAACTACCATTCAATAATGGCTGAGCAAATGTGCAGCGGTTCGCGTAATCTGCAACAATGCAAGCAGAATACTGACTTTGCCAACAATCCTGATTTTGCTGACTTCAGCATCAAATCAAACAAAATTATTCTGCGTGATAAAAACAAGACGGTCACACTGCCTAAGGCCGAGCAGTTGGTTGTGGCACTTAAGGGGTTGATCGGCCCGAAATCGAAGCAGATTTTTGACGAATCGACCCAAACCATGGCCTATATCAGGTCTTTGCGAGACGAATTAAATGCTACCGGATTTGCGGTTCGTGAAATGCTGAAACAGCATCACAAGATTAGCCAATATAATAACGGGACCGCATTCGCCGATATTGGTGAAGTTGAATATGTGAGCAAGCGACCGGGACCGATACCGCTGGTGCTTATTTTTGGCATTGTAGGCTTATTTTTATCGACCATTTTCGTGCTTGTGAGAGATTCATATCTCAACTGGCAAAGAGATCGCGCTTCTGGATGCTGAGCCCTTGCAATACAATTGCCTCACTCAGAATTTCGCAATGTCGGCGCTATGCGCCCCTCAATTTCCACCCGAGGCGGAAGCTTCCGCTGGCTGAATATCAGACATCTTTGGTGACACTGTTACTCCAGGTAGAATGTCTGCCACGTCAATGGGTGTAATTGGTAAAGGGTCGCGCTTTTCGACTTTGGCCAGCAAACTCTCGAAGCGTTCATTGTATTTTGTCTGAGTGTCAACAAACGCAGAGGCCAATGTGACCGGCATGTTGCGACGCGGGCACTGGCCGGACGACGGATAGCGTTGCGTTGAATCTGTGTTGAATACATAGCGTTTTTCGCAGACGTTGACCTTTGGCGGGACTTGGGTGATCTCGAAATGGTCATATCCGCGCTTCAACATTTGCCAGAAACGGTAATGCTTGTGATCACGGTGTTTGACCATATTTTCAGCGGTCATACGAAACGGATACGCTTGAATCTGAAAGGCCTTCTGACCCCCTTTAAACGCGTCGCGTGCCATCGCATATATTTCTTCCACCCGATCATCGGTCATCGAATAGCATCCGGCAGATGAACAGGCGCCATGAATCATCAGATGCGAACCGGTCCGACCATGTGAACGATCATAGGCATTGGGGAAGCCCATATTGAAGGCGAGATGATACTGCGAATTGGGGTTCATCTGGTGCTTATTAACCCGGTAAAAGCCTTCCGGTGCCTGGCGGTCACCTTCCTTGAACTTGGGGCCGAGTTTGCCCGACCATTTACAAATTTCATAGGACGTCAACAACGCATAGCGCCCGGTATTCCTGCGCTTCCAGACTTCCATGGTATTTTCCTGCTTGAAAATTCTCAACATGATCGGTGAAGTCAGCGCCATGCCTTGCGCTTTCATTGAGGATACAAGTTTTCTGGGTACCGGTTTGTTGGCCTTTTGATTGATGCCGTCCAGCGCGCCCTGACACGCCGATAAAATCAACAACAATGCCATGGTCAAGGCAATGCGGCTGGTTCTGGTAAAGATGCAGATCATCGGCGTGCTACGCATTGTTACGATTGTTTCGATGTTTGTTTATACATCAGTAAGGTTGCTATTGTCTTGACAAGCAGTGGCAGGCTCACACTTTTGTCATAACGTTCTAACACAATTGATTTCTCTAAAACAATTTTGATGATTGCCCTTGTGCTCAAAAATATGGTCGAATTTATGTTGGTGCCAACCGGCCCAATTACCCGTGGCGCGCTTCGCTTGGCACTTTGGTAGGGTGCAGTTCCAACTCCTCCATGTGAACCAGCGAGAGAAAAATATTGCTCTGGTGTCGCCAACAGTCCTGACGTAGAAACCCGGAATGGCCAAACCCGATCCTCATCTAAACTCTTTGATAGATTCTGAGCAGTTGCGCCGAGACCTCACTGGGTTGACAGCAACGACCGATGGCGATGGGAGCGACTCAAAAATTCGGCAACAAGTACTCGCATTGTTAAAGCAGGTGTCTGCTGATGGTCGAAAAATCGCCGAATCTTTATTGAAGCAAGACGGTGCCGGAAATGAATGTGCCCGCCGTCTGTCCCATCTCCAGGATGAAATCATTCGTTGCCTTTATGACTTTGCCATGACCCATGTGTTCCGGGCGTCCAACTTGTCTGCCGGTGAGCGCATGGCGATCGTTTGTGTGGGCGGATATGGACGGGGAACTCTGGCACCCGGATCAGATCTAGATCTGCTCTTTTTACTACCCTATAAACAGACCGCCCTGGGTGAAAGCATCGTTGAATACATGCTCTATATGCTCTGGGACATGGGCTATAAGGTTGGACACGCAACACGCAATGTTGACCAGTGCATATCGCTTTCCAAGGACGACATGACGATACGTACATCTATCCTGGAGGCGCGCTTTCTGTGGGGCGAGCGACAACTCTACGACGAACTGGCGGATCGCTTTGACCAGGAACTGATGCAAAGAACGGCGCCGGAATTCATTGCGGCAAAGCTTGCTGAACGCGACGCGCGCCACGAAAAATCCGGTCAGTCCCGTTACCTTGTTGAGCCGAACGTGAAAGACGGCAAGGGCGGATTGCGGGACCTGCACACGCTGTTCTGGATATCGAAATACTATTTTAGGGTGCGAACCCAAAATGAACTGCGGGCGAAGAAGGTTTTTCCAGCCTCTGAATTTCGCAAATTCATGAAGGCACAAGATTTTCTTTGGGCGGTCCGTTGCCATATGCATTTTTTGACCGGACGCGCCGAAGAGCGACTTTCGTTTGATCTGCAGGCGCAACTTGCCGAGCGATTGGGATATTCAGACCATCCCGGCCTCAGCGCTGTTGAGCGGTTCATGAAACACTATTTTCTGATCGCCAAGGATGTCGGTGATCTGACGCGCATTCTTTGCGCCACCCTGGAGGCCCAGCAGGCCAAAGAGGCGTCTGGTATCAGTGGCATTTTCCGTTCTTTTACCAAACGCACAAAAAAAATTCGTGGTACCAGCGACTTCGTTAATCTGAACAATCGCATTCAATTGGTCGACGACGACGTATTTGTCAAAGATCCTGTCAATATTCTCAAACTGTTTCAGCTGGCAGAAGAACATGGCCTGCTGTTTCATCCCGACGCCATGCGCCTTGTGTCGCGCTCGTTGAAACTGATCGATAAAAACCTGCGCAACGATGCTGCAGCAAATTCTGCGTTTCTGGCGACACTTACATCTCGTAAGACACCTGAGCGCACATTGCGGAAAATGAATGAATCCGGTGTTTTAGGCCGTTTTTTGCCGGAATTTGGCAAGATCGTCGCGATGATGCAGTTCAACATGTATCATCACTACACAGTCGACGAACATCTGCTTCGCTCAATTGGTATCCTGTCGGAAATCGAACATGGCGAGATGGGGGAACAGCATCCCCTGTCAAACGAGATCATGAAAAATTCGTCCAACAGAATGGTTCTTTATGTCGCCCTGTTGCTGCACGACATTGCCAAGGGACTCCCCGGGGATCATTCCATCGTTGGTGCTGCAATTGCCCGCCGCGTATGCCCACGTTTGGGACTGGACAAACAGCAAACTGAACTGGTCTGCTGGCTGGTGGAACATCACCTGCTGATGTCAAATACGGCACAGTCCAGGGATTTGCACGATGCAAAAACCATCGCCAGTTTTTCAAATGTCATGCAGACGTTTGAACGAATGAAGGCATTGCTGGTACTGACCGTGTGCGACATCAAGGCCGTAGGCCCCGGCGTTTGGAACGGTTGGAAAGGGCAGTTGTTGCGGACCCTTTACTACATGTGCGAACCGCAACTGACCGGTGGATTTACCCAGGCTCCGCGTCGTGAACAGATTGCCGAAGTGCGCCGGGAACTTGAGCAGGCACTTGATCACTGGCCGGAGAATGAAAGCAAACAGGTCATTGATTTAAACTATGACAATTACCTGCTGACCGTTCCTCGAGAAAGCCAGATCCGGCATCTTCACTTCATACGGGACAGTGATGCTCAGGGCCTGTCGACCGCTACCACAATTGCCACCAGGGATTTTGAGGCGGTAACGGAGATCACCCTTCTGGCACCGGATCATCCGCGCCTGCTGTCCACAATCACTGGTTGTTGCGCTGCTGCCGGAGCCAATATTGTTGACGCACAGATCTTTACCACCCGTGATGGCCGCGCGCTGGATTCCATTTTTATCAATCGGCTCTATGATGACCCAGTGGATGAACGCCGCCGGGCCCAGAACATTGCAGATACCATCAAAAAAGTTTTGTCCGGCGAATGCCGTTTGGCCAGCTTGCTGGCTGAAAAATCAAAACCCAAACGCAGGTCATCGGCCTTCAAGGTCGAACCATCTGTAATGATCAACAACGAATTATCAGATAAATTCACAGTAATTGAAGTTGAGGGGTTGGACCGGCCCGGGCTTCTGTCGGACGTCACCGACGCCTTGGCGGATTTGTCGCTCGACATTGCCTCTGCTCACATCGCAACTTTTGGAGAGAAGGTAATTGATTCCTTCTATGCGACCGATCTGGTGGGATTCAAAATTACCAGCCCACAAAAACTTGCGGCAATCAGGCGCAAGCTGATGAAAGCACTTGGGGGGAATGCTGTGGAAGGCCCCAAAGCACCAACCAAACGTTCCAACCCATCAAAGAGCGCTGCATGAGCGGCCTGATATCAAAATTTGCCACCGTTGGCAGTGCCAGCATGGCAAGCCGGATACTGGGATTTGGACGTGAAGCCTTGTTGGCCGCGGCGCTTGGAACCGGCCCGGTGGCAGACGTATTCTATACCTGCTTTCGCTTTCCAAACCTGTTTCGCAGGTTGTTTGCTGAAGGCGCATTCAACATTGCATTCATTCCTCTTTTCGCAAAGCAACTGGAAGACGGAGGCGACGCAGCTGCGCGCAAGTTTGGGCAGCAGGTTTTTTCGGTTCTGGCCAGTTGGCTGATCCTGTTCACGGCCCTGGCGCTGCTGACCATGCCGTTTCTGGTTGCCAATGTGGTTGCTCCGGGTTTCACCGACACGCCAGAAAAATTTGAGCTTTCCGTGTCGATGACACGGATCATGTTTCCCTACCTGTTGTGCATGTCGCTTGTAGCCATGTTCTCTGGGGTTTTGAATTCGCTTCGGCGCTATTTTCTGGCGGCGATCGTGCCAGTCATGCTGAACGTGATTTTGATTGCTGTCCTGGTACTCGGCATCGCTCTCGACTGGCCGGACCGGCAAATTGGTTTGGCGCTGGCCTGGGGCGTACTGCTGAGCGGCATTGTCCAGCTTGCAATTCTGGCCTGGGGTGTATGGCGGGTTGGATTTGGCTTCAAACTCACCCTGCCTCGTCTGACGGGGCCGGTCAAAAGATTGCTGGTATTGATGGTTCCGGCTCTGTTGACCGGGGGAGTGCTGCAAATCAATCTGCTGATCGGCACCATCATCGCTACCCAACAGGATGGTGCCAACGCCTTGTTGAATTATGCCGACCGGCTCAATCAACTGCCGCTTGGGGTGATTGGCATTGCCGTTGGCGTGGTGCTGTTGCCAGAATTATCGCGGGCATTGAAGGCAGGTGATCGTGATCAGGCCGAACAATTGCAAAACCGGTCGCTAGAATTTGCCCTGGCACTAACCTTGCCAGCGGCGGTCGGTCTGATGGTCATTCCACAAGATATTATCGCCGTAATCTATGAACGTGGGGCGTTTGATTCTGAAGCGACGGTGAAAACGGCACTCGCCCTGACCGCTTTCGCTTCCGGATTGCCTGCCTATGTGATGTTGAAAGTGTTCCAACCTGCGTTTTTTGCCCGCGAAGACATGCGAACCCCGTTTCTATTTTCGATCATCATGGTTTGCGTCAACGTTGTTCTCAGCCTCTTGTTGTTTCCGATCATTGGTCATGTGGCAATCGCCGTTGCCACATCGGTGTCGGCCTGGGTCAATCTGATGCTGCTCGCCGTGACACTTTGGCGGAAAGGTGATTTTAAACCCGATACCGCGACACTCCGACGGCTTGTGCTGCTGCTGATCTCCAGCATTTTAATGGGGGGTGCCATCCTGATGATGCGCGGCCAATTAGTGCAAATGCTGGATGCATCATTCCTCTCGCAGCTGTTCGCGGTGACCGTGATGATCGGCGGAGGCGCGCTGCTTTATTTCGGCTTTTCACTGGCAACCGGTGCAATGCAGGCGACTTATTTAAAACGGCTCTTGCGCCGATAGGTTTCATCCCCCATACACCGCTGAAATTTTCAAAGCCTGGGTCCAAACCGTGTCTAAAATTCGAGAACGCGTCTTTTCCGGTATTCAGCCGACCGGCAACCTGCACCTCGGGAATTATCTCGGGGCAATTAAACGATTTGTGCCGCTGCAGAAGGACTATGACTGCATATATTGCGTCGTCGACCTGCATGCGATTACCGCTTCGATGCAGAACCCTGCCGAATTGGCCGACAATATCCGCGAGGTTACCGCAGCTTTCCTTGCCGCCGGTATTGATCCTGAAAAACATATAGTCTTCAACCAAAGCCAGGTGGCAGAACACGCCGAACTGGCCTGGATCTTCAATTGTGTCGCCCGCATGGGGTGGTTGTCACGCATGACCCAATTCAAGGATAAGGCTGGCAAAGATCGGGAAAAAGCGTCCGTTGGTCTGTTTGCCTATCCTTCGCTCATGGCGGCCGATATTTTGGCCTATCGGGCCACGCATGTGCCTGTTGGAGAAGACCAGAAACAGCATCTGGAATTGACCCGTGACATCGCTCAGAAATTCAACAACGACTATTCTCAGCGCATCTCCGACCTGGGCCTGGGGGAGGCTATGATGGTTGGCGATGAAAAGGTGCAGGGCTACTTTCCCCTGACCGAGCCTCTTATTGGTGGTCCCGCAGCACGTGTGATGAGCCTGCGTGACGGTGCAAAGAAGATGTCAAAATCTGATCCATCCGACCTGTCGCGCATCGTGATGACAGACGACTCAGACGCCATTGCCAAGAAAATCAGAAAAGCGAAAACCGACCCCGACCCACTTCCAGAAACCGTAGATGGATTGGCCGGTCGTGCTGAAGCTGACAATCTGGTCGGCATTTATGCAGCACTGGCTGATACAGATAAGGCGTCAGTCTTGGCCGAGTATGCAGGGTCTCAGTTTGGCACTTTCAAACCGGCTCTTGTTGAACTGGCCGTCGAAAAGATCGGGCCAATCGCTGCAGAAATGCGCCGCTTGCAAGCCGACCCTGCCGAAATCGACGCGGTCCTGTCCAAGGGTGCCGATCGTGCCCGAGAAATTGCGTCCCGGGTTCTGGTCGACGTGAAGGAAATCATTGGCTTTGTTGGTGCGCGTCGCTAGTCTGATTTTACCAATGACAAATATGGCGGATTATCATGGTTAGTAAGCGGGAAGTTCGGCAGGACGGTCACCGTCGCAAATTTCTTGCAGTGGTTGATTCGACCCCCGAATGCGAAAAAGCGATTCATTATGCCGCCAGACGCGTCGCCGCTATCGATGCTGATCTCGTGGTGATATTCGTCATTGAACCGGGAGATTTTCAACACTGGCTGGGTGTCGAAGACGTGATGCGCGCGGAAGCAAAAGTCGCTGCTGACCAGGCCCTGGCCAAGGCCAGCGCCTGGGCGGTCGAATTTGGTGGTATAACGCCAGAACTGGTCATCCGTGAAGGACGACCCGCCGCGGCCATTGAATCGCTGATTGAAGACGATCATGATATTGCACTGATGATTTTGGCCGCCGGGGATGCCAATGAGGGCCCGGGTCCGTTGGTATCTGCCATTGCTGGCAATGATGGTGCCTTTTCCATTCCGGTAACCGTTGTGCCAAACACCCTGACGGATCAGGACATCGACGATCTCGTTTAATCGGTTGGCCAAACCATGTTGTGCTTGATTTGGCCTTACAAGCGACCTATTTTAGAGTTATTCTAAACAAGCTCCGAATTTCATTCGATGGGACGAAACCATGTTCATCCAGACTGAAGCCACGCCAAATCCAGCTACATTGAAGTTTTTGCCCGGTGAAACGGTTGTGCAAAAAGGCCCATTTGAATTCGTCTCGGCTGAAGAAGCTGCGGGAAAATCGCCACTGGCTGAACGCCTGTTTTCAATTCCCTCGGTCACCGGCGTGTTTTTCGGATTTGATTTCGTAACCATCACCAAAAGCGATGACACGGATTGGCAACATCTGAAGCCGGCGGTTCTCGGCGTCATTATGGAGCACTACATGTCTGGCCTGCCGGTTATGGCAGAAAACCAATCGGCCAGCGATATGCCTGATGGTGAGGGCTTTATCGAAGAAGGTTCCGAGGAAATCGTCTCTACCATCAAGGAATTGCTGGAAACCCGCGTACGTCCGGCCGTCGCACAGGACGGTGGTGACATCACTTTCCATGGCTTCCGTGACGGCAGAGTGTTTTTGAAAATGCGTGGCGCATGTGCCGGGTGCCCGTCTTCAACGGCAACCCTGCAGCACGGCATTCAAAACCTGCTGAAACATTTCATTCCTGAGGTCGAAGCCGTGGAAGCGGTTCAGTAGAACTCAACAGTCTGTTCAGTTGAACACACGTGGATTGTGATTTCGAACAGCCCTGATTACATCTCGTCAGGCCGCGGTCTCTTCACTGACCCCGGCCATCAACAGGCCGAGTTCATTTTCGCTTGTTTCCGGTGACCGTTCTCCCACAACGTGGCCATCAAACATCACCAGAACACGGTCCGCCAGAGAGCGAATCTCGTCCAGTTCCACACTGACCAGCAACACCGCTTTGCCGGCATCGCGCATTTCGATAATGCGCCTGTGGATGAATTCAATCGCACCAACATCAACCCCACGGGTTGGTTGACCGATCAGCAACACCACCGGATCCCGCTCCATTTCGCGGGCCAGAACGATCTTCTGCTGATTGCCACCAGAAAAATTCGCAGTTTTGAGACGTGGATTGGGTGGGCGGATGTCGTATTTATCAATCTTTTCAACGGCATCGGCGCGCATCTCGTCAATCTGCAAAAATGGCCCCGAGATAAATTTATCGTCGCCATGATACCCCAGAACGGCATTTTCGTTTTCTTCAAACGGCAATACCAAACCTTCGTGATGGCGGTCTTCCGGCACATGGGCAAGGCCACGTTTGCGCAGTTTGGCAGGATCGAATTCGAGCGGCTCACCATCCAGCGTAATCTCACCGCTTTGAATGCCGCGCATGCCGGCAATCGCCTGTAGCAATTCTGATTGACCATTGCCCGCAACTCCGGCAATGCCGACGATCTCGCCAGCCCGCACCTGTAGGGATACCGACTTGACCATATTGACCCCGCGAGAATCACGCACAGTTACATTGGAGACATCGAGTTTGACGTCTCCGGGCCGCGCCGGCTGCTTCTCAACCTGCAGCAGAACCCGACGACCGACCATGAGCTCGGCCAGCTCTTCGGGACTGGTCTGTGCAGTTTGGCGTGTCGCCACCATTTCACCGCGCCGCATTACCGACACCTCGTCGGTAATCGCCATGATCTCCCGCAACTTATGGGTGATCAGCAACACCGTTTTTCCCTGCGCTTTAAGCTGTTCAAGGATTCGGAAAAGATGATTGGCTTCAGCAGGGGTCAGTACCCCGGTTGGCTCATCAAGAATGAGAATTTCGGCACCCCGATAAAGGGCTTTGAGAATCTCAACGCGCTGCTGCAATCCCACTGGCAATTCTTCGATCAGCGCATCGGGATCAACCTTGAGGCCATATTCCTCTTCCAGACGCAGTAATTCACCGCGCGCCCGATTCATTGCCGAATTGAGGATATTGCCTCCTTCGGCGCCCAATATGATGTTTTCAAGAACCGTGAAATTGTCGACCAGCATGAAATGTTGGTGCACCATACCGATGCCCAGACTGATCGCCGACTGGCTGTCAGGGATCGTGACCTTCTCGCCTTTCATTTTTATCCAGCCGCTGTCAGCCTGATAAAATCCGTAGAGGATCGACATAAGAGTGGATTTACCTGCACCGTTTTCGCCTATAATTCCGTGAATGGTGCCGGGTTGAATGACCAGGTCGATATTTTTGTTGGCTTGAACGGGGCCAAAGCTTTTATTGATGCCCGAAAGCTCTATTGCGGGGTGAGTTTCCTGTTCCATGCCTGGAACGCTAACACGGTATTTTTGGATTATCGAGAGCCAAAGCTCGACTTACACATGCAACCGGGTCATTAGGGTCAGGACTCATTAATATGGTGTATTGTGTTGGTCATGACACGTCCAGATGAAGAACGGCTCCAGAAGCTTGAAGAACTCTGCTCCTATCAGGGCGCTGAGATCGAAACCCTGTCCGATGCTGTTCGCGAACAATGGCAGCAGATCGATATTCTCAAAAAGGCCCTGTTGCGCCAACGCGACCGATTGACCGAGTTGGAAGAATCCAGCGGCGGCGACGGCGGCGGCGGCGGCGGCCATGAAAATACAAAGCCTCCGCATTATTGATCTAACTGTCGCCGTATGTCGTTCTGCTTGAGCCCGTCTTGCCTGCAATTTCATTGAATTGACCGAAATAATGAAACTGAGTGATTTTTCCGCACAATCCGTCTTTATCGGCTCACTTGCCGCCTTTGTCGGCTTTACCTCTTCCTTTGCGGTAGTTCTGCAGGGATTGCGTGGCGTTGGCGCCAGCGAAGCTGAAGCCGCGTCTGGCCTGATGATGGCGAGTATCAGCATGGGCCTGTGCGGGATTCTGCTAAGCCTGCGCACAAAACAGCCAATCAGTGTTGCCTGGTCGACGCCGGGGGCCGCTTTGCTGGCTGGCACTGCGGTGGCAACCGGTGGATTTCAGGCGGCTGTCGGGGCCTTCATCATGTGCGGCTGCCTGATCATTATGTGCGGCATCTGGAAGCCTTTCCAGCGTGCCGTTTCAGCCATTCCCGGCCCGTTGGCGAACGCCCTGTTGTCAGGCATCCTGCTGTCACTTTGCCTTGCCCCTTTCAAAGCCATCGCATTCGATCCGCTGCTCGGCCTGCCAATCCTGCTGGCATGGATCGCCGGAGGATGGATCAACCGGTTTTTGGGCGTTCCCTGTGCATTATTGGCATTTTGCGTGGTTGTTTTATTCGGTGTCGAATTTCCTGATGGCTGGCAGGATCTGTTGAAAACTTCGCTGACACCTCAACCATTGTGGATTACCCCGGTCTTTTCAGTCGAGGCACTGCTCAGCATCGCCTTGCCGCTGTTCATTGTGACCATGGCATCACAAAATGTGCCGGGCATTGCGGTGCTGAAAGCCAATAACTACGAGCCCCGGGTTGCACCACTGCTGTCCGTCACCGGCATATTTTCGGTGCTTGGGGCACCGTTTGGCGCACACACGGTCAATTTGGCAGCAATCACCGCCGCCATGCTGACCAGTGAAGAGGCCGGATCTGACCCACACAAGCGCTATACGTCTGCCATTGTCTGCGGCTTTGGCTATTTGATCTTTGGATTGTTTGCCGGTTTGACAACCAGTTTCGTCAGCCTTGCGCCTGCAGTCCTTATCGAAGCCGTCGCCGGGCTGGCGCTGATCGCTGCGTTTTCGGCTTCAGCGGTTGGGGCATTTTCAGATCCCGAAACCAGACCCGCCGCAGCTGTAACATTTCTCGCCACCGCCTCTGGCATGAGCATTCTTGGTATCTCAGGCGCATTTTGGGGATTGCTGGGTGGCGGACTGATGCTCGCTCTGATGCGCACCCGTAAGTCCGGCACCCAGCCCTGAACGGCTCTAGAAACGCGTTCTGGCGCGCATGGCAGCTGACAACGTGCCTTCGTCAAGATAATCCAGCTCGCCACCGACTGGAACACCATGCGCCAACCGGGAGATGGTGACCTCAATCCCGTCCAGCTGATCGGTGATGTAATGAGCCGTTGTCTGGCCCTCTACCGTCGCATTTACTGCAATGATCACTTCTTTGACCTCGCCAGTAGAAATACGATCAATCAGCTTGTCTATGGAAAGATCGTCGGGACCAATCCCATCGAGTGGAGAAAGCGTGCCCCCCAGAACATGATAAGAGGCATTCATCACATTTGCCCGTTGCAGTGCCCACAAATCAGATACGTCCTCGACAACAACCAAAGTTGAGGTGTCGCGCCGCGGATCAATGCACATCGAGCAGGGATCACTGGTGTCGATATTGCCACAGGTTCCACAGACACTGATCATGTCAACAGCATCGGTCAGCGCATTGCTGAGCGGTACCATCAACGTTTCTTTTTTCTTGATCAGATGGAGCGCAGCGCGGCGCGCTGATCGCGGCCCAAGTCCTGGTAAACGAGCCAATAGCTGGATCAGTCGCTCAATCTCATGGCCGGTTGGCGATGGCGACATCAGCTTGCTTCTTCAGCCAGTTTTGCAGCGGCTTTTCGGCGTTTGTCGCGCTGGCTGATTTGCACGACCTGCAGGCGGCGAATACGACGGGGGTCGGCGTCGAGAACCCTGAACTCAAAGCCAGGAACTCCGCGCACAACCTCGCCGCGCACCGGTACATGACCTGCCAGGGCAAATACCAGTCCACCAAGTGAATCAACAGTTTCAGCCGACTCGCCCGGGTCAAATGACGCACCAATTTCTTCCACCAGCTTTTCAACTTCAACGCGCGCATCAACCGTCCAGATACCGTCACCGGAAGCGCTGATCTGGTTTTCATTGTCGTCGTCGTCATCGTGTTCGTCTTCAATTTCACCAACGACCTCCTCAACAATGTCTTCCAGGGTTACCAGGCCGTCTGTGCCGCCATATTCATCAATAACCAGCGCCATCTGAGTGCGGGTGGCCTGCATCCGTGCCATCAGATCAGAAGCCAGCATAGATGGTGGCACGAACAGCACTTTGCGGGTCACGTCCAGTTTCGACAGCTTTTTGGACAGGTCGACGCGGGAAAGATCAATATCCGAATTGGAATCGTCCGAATTCTTGGCGCCGCGCCGCTTCTTGCGCCGGGCCATCTTGGTCATGTGCAGCAACAGGTCCTTGACCAGCACCATGCCCCGTGGGTCGTCCAGCGTATCGTCGTAGACCGGCAGTCGTGAATGACCGGTATCTTCAAATTCCTGGAGCACCTCGCCCAGCGTATCGTGCATGCTGACAGCATGCACCTCGGCGCGGGGCACCATGACATCTTCCACCCGCCGTTCACGCAGCCGCAGGATGTTTTGCAACATCGAACGTTCTTCGGGCGAGAAGACGTCACCGGCCTCCCCTTCACCAGACAAGGCTTCATGCAGATCGTCACGCAATGTTCCACCAGAACGCAGTCCAAGACGGATCATGAACCGGGTAAACCAGCTTTCCTGTCGGTCTTCACGCTCGATGACGACCAGCTCACGACCGGTCGAAGAGGTTGATTGATTGGTCGGACTGTCCTCGTCCGAGTCGGCTCGATGGCTGCCTGCATCCAACTGTCGTGTTGATGCAGGCTCGGAAGATCGATCGTTCATGATATTTCAGGTGTCTCCTTTGACACAATAATCTGATTGAATGGTCTTGCAGGTAACGCAAATACGTGGCGTCCATTCAACATATCTTCCATTGAAATTCGGTAAAAGGAAGATCGATGCCACGAGTCTACGCTGACATATAGGGATCGGCAATGCCGAGTTCATCAAGTATCTTTGTTTCCAGACATTCCATTTTCGCAGCTTCGGCATCATCTTGATGATCAAATCCGATAAGATGCAGAAATCCATGGACAATCAAATGGCTCAGATGATCGTCTCGCAACTTTTCCTGTAGTGCCGCCTCCCGTTCGATGGTTTCACGGGCTAAAACGATGTCGCCCAGCACCGGCGTCAGGGGTCCATCACCCTCTTGGGCGGCAAATGACAGCACATTTGTCGGCTGGTTGATCTGCCGCCACTGAAAATTCAAATCTTGCACCAGAGCATCATCTGCAAACAGAAGACTTACTTCGGACTCGGCGCTAAATGATTGATCTAGATTGCTAATTGCCATTTCAATGGCGCGATTTGCAAGCCTCTGGAGGTGGTCCTGTGTGGCCCACCAATCAGTTTCAACTGCGCAATCAATAATCATTGGAGCGTGTTTGTGAGCGTTCCCGTCCTGCTTCGTCATAGGCTTCGACAATGCGGCCAACCAGCTTGTGTCGTACAACATCGCTGGCCGTGAACGCGACGGAAACAATGCCCTCAACCGGGTTGAGAATGTTCAGCGCCTGCACCAATCCAGACATCTGGCCTGACGGCAGATCGACCTGGCTGGGGTCTCCGGTAATGATCATCTTTGACCCTTCGCCCAAGCGGGTAAGAAACATTTTCATCTGCATGGTAGTGGTATTTTGGGCTTCATCGAGAATCACCGCAGCATGGGACAGGGTCCGTCCGCGCATGAATGCAAGCGGCGCAATCTCGATAATTTCCGAGGTTATCGCTCTTTCCACCTTATCGGCAGGCATCATGTCATAGAGTGCATCGTAAAGTGGTCGCAGATAAGGATCGACCTTTTCCTTCATGTCACCAGGCAAAAATCCGAGCCTTTCTCCTGCCTCGACCGCCGGGCGGGTCAGGACAATCCGGTCAATCGCTCCCCGTTCCAGCAGCGACGCGGCATAGGCAACGGCAAGATAGGTTTTTCCGGTCCCCGCCGGACCCGTGCCAAACACCATTTCGGCCCGGTCCATCGCCCTGATATAGGCGTCCTGAGTTGGTGTGCGGGCGTGAATCGTCCGCTTTGCGGTGGAGATTGCTGCCATCGCCAACTTGCCATTTTTTTCCATGGTCGGAAGCGTCATTTGAGCGTCGGATGCGATGGCCTGTCTGATTGCGCCCTCAACATCTCCGGCTTGAATGTCAGCCCCATTGTCCAGCCTCGAATAGAGCGCGTCGAGGACCCGGCGGGCCTGATCGGTGGCCACGGCAGAGCCACGCAGATTGACCTCGTTGCCACGGGCGCTGGCTTCCAGGTGCAAGTCACGTTCAATGATCGCAAGAAATTCGTCATATTGTCCAAACAGCGCCCGGGCCTTGGCATTGTCTTCAAAGACCAGCGCCACATGGGTCATGTCTGACGCCCCCTTATTCACCGGATTTTCCCCGGATTTCCGGGCAGATTGGGTGACAAAAGCGGGCAGTTCATGGGGTGTGCTCAATAAAGGGTCTTTCTCAACTTGATGCGCCGACCGGTTGGGCCAGCAAACTGTTGGCGTTGTTCTGGGTCACCACCACGGTCACCAGATCACCGATCTGACCGCAATGTGCGGGTACGACGACGCTTTGCAACCATGGCGACCGACCAATCAATTGTTGGGCATTACGGCCGGGTTTTTCAAGCAAAACTTCTATTGTTTTTCCAACACAAGACTTGTTGAAGGCCAATTGTTGCTCATTTAACAGCGTTTTGAGCCTGGCCAGGCGATCATTTTTGACTTCTTCATCCACTTGATCGTCCATTTCTGCGCCTGGTGTGCCAGGGCGCATGGAGTATTTGAAGGAATAACACTGGGCGTAATTGGTCCGATGCACGATATCCATCGTCGCCTGGAAATCTTCCTCGGTTTCTCCGGGAAAACCGACAATCATATCACCGGAAATGGCAATATCGGGCCGCACCGCACGAACTTTATCAATGATGTGAAGATATTCGCGCGCCGTATGACTGCGGTTCATGGCCTTTAAGATTTTGTCAGAACCCGACTGAACCGGCAGATGCAGATAAGGCATCAGGCAGTCATTGTCCCGATGCGCCGCAATCAAACCATCATCCATGTCTTTGGGGTGGCTGGTGACGTAGCGCAGGCGGCTCAAACCATCAATTTTCGACAGATCGAACAGCAATTCCCCCAGCTGCATCTCCGTGCCTGTAGGTCCGGCACCGTGCCAGGCATTTACATTCTGGCCCAGCAGAGTAATTTCCCGGACTCCGGCGGAAACCAACGATCTTGCCTCATCCATGATCTGGCTTTGAGGACGAGAGACTTCTGCGCCACGGGTATAGGGTACAACGCAGAAAGTGCAGAATTTGTCGCACCCTTCCTGAACCGTCAGGAATGCAGTTGCACCTCTGGACTGAATCTGTTTCTTGGTGGCAAGCGGCATGTGCTCAAACTTGTCTTCAACCGAATATTCGGTTTCAACCTGAGGCCCGGCAACCTTTGCCCTGGCGACGATGGCTGGAAGATTGTGATAGGTCTGGGGACCGACAACCAGATCAACCGCCTTTTCGCGACGAATAATTTCTTCGCCCTCGGCCTGTGCGACACAACCGGTCACACCAACCATTAAAGGCCTTTCGGTTGCGGCTCTCTTTTCCTTAAGTTGACGAATACGGCCAAGATTTGAATAGACTTTCTCTGCCGCTTTCTCGCGAATATGACAGGTATTGAGCAACACCAGATCGGCATCCTGCAGATCCAGCGTTGGCGTATAGCCATCGCTTTCCAGCGCGTCCTGCATGCGGGTGGAATCATAGACGTTCATTTGGCAGCCCCAGGTCTTGATGAAGACCTTTTTGGGAGAGTTGGGGTTTTCCAGATCAGGTTGCATGGAAGAATATCGGTTGGAGTTTGAATGATTGGCGGTGTTTAACCGCCTGTGCGGGAAGAGTCGAGCATTGTCCGTATGCTGTTTGTCGCATCACGGGCAATAATTTTTCGATTGCTGGTCTGAGTCAAAATAATCGGCTCGCCCAGCCTTATTGTAACATCCAGCGCTCCGGCCTTGACCAGCGGAATAAAGCTTTCCGGCAAGTTCAGTTCACCCGGCCAGGCGACATGCGGTCGCTTGGCCCGTCCCAATGGCAGACCGTGCAGATGGGTGTAGTCAATTGCTGCAGGCTGAACCACCGCAGTCTCCACGGGCGATTTGTTCAATGCGATTTTTGCCGCTTCAAACAAGGATGTCTTGAAGGGTTTCAGTCTGTTGCCGTCTGTTGTCGTGCCTTCCGGAAACAAAACCATCACTTCGCGAGCGGTCAGTCGATCGGCAACTTCATTGGCCTGCTGATGGGAATTACGGCGATCTTCACGATGTACAAACACAGTCCTTTGTAGTTTGGCCATCCAGCCAAACAACGGCCAGCGGCCCATTTCCGATTTTGCAACGAAACACAACGGAGCAATCGCCCCGTAGACCGGAATATCCAACCAGCTCACATGATTGGAAACGAGCAACAACGGCCGGTCTTTAACAATTTTGCCGTCCAGTGTCAGCCGAATACCGAATATTCTCAAAATTGCCCTGTGAAAAATCACCGGAATCAGACCTGCCGGCGCGGTCCATCCCAGCTTTCCCAACACAAGACCAATCAACTGCAGCGGCGCGAGCAGAAGTAAAACCAGCCCGGCCAACAAAATCACCCAGACTAATCGCAGATTGGCGATCACGGATCATCTTCGCTGGTTTTGGTATCGATCGTCGAAAGCGGCACGCCATATAATTCCAGCCGATGGTCTACCAGTCGATATCCCAGGCGACGGGAAATCAGCTCCTGCAGAACCTCAATTTCCTCACTGCGAAATTCGATGACCTTGCCGGTTTTCATGTCGATGAGATGGTCGTGATGGCTTTCCGGTGCCGGTTCATAGCGTGCCCGGCCATCTCGGAAATCATGCCGCTCAATGATGCCGGCATCTTCAAACAATGCGACAGTGCGATAGACGGTTGATATTGATATACGTGAATCGATTTTTGCGGCACGATGATACAATTCTTCGGTATCTGGATGATCGATTGCTTCCTCCAGAACGTTGGCGATGACCCGCCGTTGCTCCGTCATCCTCATGCCCATATCAATACAACGCTGAACAAGGGAAGTAGCGTCGTTAGGTGCTAGCTTGGTTGATGGTTTTTCCATGACACGTGATTGCAGCCGGGTCTGTTTGTCCCGACACTAAACAAGGTCCAAACGCATCACAAGCGCGGTTGACCGATCTGCGGTGTCAACTGGGCCTTCATTTCGATAATAACCCGGGCGGTTTCCGACCGTTAGAAAACCCAAATTGTTGTACAGTTTGATGGCTGCTTTATTTGATCCATCGACCTCAAGAATCAGTTTTTCAATCCTGTCTGCACGAAGCCGAAATATGGCTTCACGCATCAGACTTTCGCCAAGACCCCGGCCCCGTGCCTTGGGATCAACGGCAATCGACAGTATTTCTGCCTCATCTTCGGCCTGCCGAACAATGTTGAACCCCAATATGGGTCCATCTGGATTTCCGACCGATCTGGCGACAAGCAATGTGACATTGTTCTGCAGTGCCAGATTGGCAAATTCCGATTTCGACCAGCCGCGCGGAAATGAAAGGGAATGCAATTCGGCTATGCTGCCGTGATCAGTCGAGGACGCTTCCAGAATGACAGGTTTTTTGCGAATTGTTCCAAACACTCAAATATCCACCAAATTGCGTCTCAACCAATGATGTTCCAGCGGAAAACCATCATGCCAGTTTCAAATTTCCCAATTTCTGACTTATCAGCCATTGCCACCGGGCGAAAGTCCGACAAACGTTCAAATCGCGGCCAATGCCCGATCCAAGTCCACCAGCAGATCATCAATGTCTTCCAGACCCAACGACAATCGCACGACACCATCGGAGATCCCCAGTGCCTCGCGGTCGTCGTCACTGAGATTCTTATGCGTCGTTGTCGCCGGATGGGTGATCAGACTCTTGGCGTCTCCCAGATTGTTGGATATTCGAATAATCTCCAACGCGTTCTCAAAGCCGAACGCCTGCGATTTGCCATCCAGTTCGAACGCCACAAGAGTTGATCCCGCAACCATTTGACGCTGCACCAATTCGGCTTGGGGATGATCCGGACGACCGGGATAGATGACTCGCTTGACCTTATTGCTTTGGGCCAGAAAGTCTGCCGCACTCGCTGCATTACGTGTCTGCTGCGCTACTCGTAATGGCAATGTTTCCAGTCCTTTAAGCAAAGTCCAGGCATTGAAAGGTGACAGGCTTGGACCGGTATGCCGAAAGAAATCATACATTTTTTCGGTGATCCATTCCTGCGTTGACAGCACGACACCACCAAGGCACCTTCCCTGGCCGTCAATGTGTTTTGTCGCCGAATAAACAACGACATCAGCGCCCAGTTCAAGCGGCTTTTGATAAAGTGGGGTCGCAAACACATTATCAACCACAAGGCTGGCTTCGACTTCATGGGCCAGATCAGCGACGGCGGCTATATCCACCAGCTCCAGTGTTGGATTGGTGGGGGATTCCAGAAAAAACACCTTGGTATTTGGCTGAATTGCCGCTTTCCACGCGGCAAGATCAGTACCGTCCACCAAAGTGGATTCGATGCCATATTGCGGCGCCAGCTTCTCAACGACCCAGCGACAAGAACCGAACAGGGCGCGTGCCGCAACTATGTGATCCCCGGCCTGCAATTGGCACATGATTGCAGCAGTAACCGCACCCATGCCGCTTGACGTGGCCAGTGCCGCTTCCGCGCCTTCCAGTGCACACATGCGTTGTTCAAACATCGAGACCGTCGGATTGGCATAGCGCGAATAGATGTAGCCTTTCTCGTCACCGGCAAAACGCGCCTCGGCAGCTTCTGCGCTGTCGTAGACAAACCCCTGAGTGAGGTACAAGGCTTCGGAAGTTTCGCCAAATTGCGAGCGGGTTATGCCGCCGTGAACCAGACGGGTAGCAGGCTTCCAGTCCGATGGATGCATGACGCGTGATTTAGTCATTTTTGTCTCCAATAATCAGTAACCGGAGCAAAATCAGCACATAAAAAAACCGACTTTGCACGGGTCGCAAAATCGGTTGCCTAAATCGAAACTTGGATGCTTCGGTTTCGGTCCTTTAGCGACTTGTTTAACGTGGCTGCAAGCCGACCGGCCAAATCACCACGAACAATGACTGGATAAACCAGCTGGCCCATTGCGTCAATCGTCAGGAGCCTTAAAAAAATATCATGAATGAACAAAATACACCTTCGTCCGGCATCCTCAACGACGCGCAGATCAGTGATCTGTTCGACAACAGCGCTCTGGCCAGCGAACGACCACTGGATGACGATCAGATTCAGCCCGCCAGTCTGGATTTGCGGCTGGGCAAATTCGCCTGGCGGGTGCGAGCCTCATTTCTTCCCGGCAAACAGGCTCTGGTCCAGGATAAGCTGGATCGCTTTTCCCTGCACAAGATCGACCTCAGCAATGGGGCGGTGCTGGAAACCGGCTGCGTCTACATTGTGCCGTTGCTTGAGAGTTTTAATCTTCCAGACACAATTTCGGCATCGGCCAATCCCAAAAGCTCAACCGGGCGGCTGGATATTTTTACCCGGGTCATAGCCGATCGCGCCCAGCAGTTTGATATGGTGCCGGCAGGCTATCGCGGACCGCTATATCTGGAAATTTCACCCCGCACATTCCCCATCGTTGCCCGCACAGGTTCGCGGCTTTCACAAATTCGTTTTCGCACCGGCAATTCAGCCCTCAACAGGGATGACCTGCTGGCGTTGCATAAGGCAGAAACTCTGGTCGCTGCCGATGAGCCGAATATCGACCAGCGTGGCATCGCCATGTCAATCGATCTGACCGGCGACGAGGACGGCCTTGTCGGTTACCGAGGCAAACGTCATACAGGCGTCGTCGATGTTGACCAAAAGGCCGCCTGCGAAGTGCTGGACTATTGGGAGCCCATTTACAATCGTGGATCACGCGACATCGTTTTGGACCCCGACGAATTCTATATCCTCGTCTCTCGTGAAGCCGTCCACGTGCCACCAAACTATGCCGCTGAAATGGTGCCATTCGATCCGTTGGTCGGAGAATTCAGGGTTCATTATGCCGGGTTTTTCGACCCCGGATTTGGCCATGTTGCCGCAGGAGGGGCAGGTGCCCGCGCTGTTCTGGAAGTTCGCAGTCACGAAGTCCCGTTCATTCTGGAACATGGCCAGATTGTCGGGCGGCTGGTATACGAGAATATGCTGGAACGGCCAAAAGCACTCTATGGGGCGGATTTGAAATCAAACTATCAGGCTCAGGGTCTAAAACTGTCTAAACACTTCAAATAGTTACAAAGATTTTCAGCTCAGCGATCTCAAGGCCGAAAGAAGCTAGCCGATCATTCCCGAAGCGCGGCGGCGCTTGGGGCGTCGTTTGCGTGTTACTGGCTGTTCATCAAACAAAGACGCCAGCTGCTCCGTCATGGCACCCGCCAGTTCTTCGGCGTCGACAATAGTCACCGCACGTTTGTAATAACGCGTGACATCATGGCCAATACCAATCGCCAGCAATTCAACCGGAGAACTGGTTTCAATCTCTTCGATTATGTGGCGCAAGTGACGTTCCAGGTAATTTCCGGGATTGACCGACAGAGTTGAATCATCAACCGGCGCCCCGTCAGAAATCATCATCAGGATTTTGCGTTGTTCGGGACGCGTCAGCAGCCGCTGATGTGCCCAATCCAGAGCCTCGCCGTCGATGTTTTCCTTCAGCAGGCCTTCGCGCATCATCAGGCCCAGATTTTTACGGGCCCGCCGCCATGGAGCATCTGCACCTTTGTAGATGATATGCCGCAAGTCGTTGAGACGACCGGGATTAGCAGGCTTGCCAGCCTTCAACCACGTCTCGCGGGCTTGCCCGCCTTTCCAGGCTTTTGTCGTGAAACCGAGAATCTCAACCTTCACGCCACAGCGTTCCAACGTGCGGGCAAGAATGTCGGCGCACGTGGCAGCAACGGTAATCGGGCGCCCCCGCATCGAACCGGAATTGTCAAGCAGCAAGGTGACTACAGTGTCCCGGAAATCCGTGTCACGCTCCATCTTGAAAGACAGTGGCGCAGTGCTGTCGGTCACGATTCGTGTCAGTCGGGCGCTATCCAAATAACCTTCTTCAAGATCAAAATCCCAGCCCCGGTTCTGCTGTGCCATCAATCGACGCTGTAATCTGTTGGCCAGACGCCCGACAACCCCCTGCAGATGGGCCAATTGTTTGTCGAGAAAAGACCGCAGACGTTCCAGCTCAGCATCATCGCAAAGTTCTTCTGCCTTGATTTCTTCATCATCGTTCGTCTGATATGCCTTATAGTCGGATGTGGGCGGCAGGTTGGATAATGGAAAATCCGGCCGCTGGGCTTCGCCGGGGGATTCTGCCGCTTCATCATCGTCCAGCATCTCATCGCCGGTGGATTCCGAAGCTTCCATTTCACCGGTTTCCTGCTCCTCTCCAGAAGCGTCCTGATCATCGGGAGACGCTTCTTCCGATCCGGTAGCCTCTTCAGACTCCCGTTCCATGTCTTCCTGTTGTTCCTGATTCTGATCGTCGTCCTGATTATCCTCATTGTCCTGGTCATTGGAATCCTGACCCAATTCGTCGGCCATCTCCAGTTGGGCAATCAGGTCGCGGGTAGCACGGGCAAAGGCTTTTTGGTCTTCAAGACGCTCGCCGAGATTTTCAAAGGAATCTTCGGCCCGCTCCTCAATCCAGTCTCTCCAGACTTCGACAACAGCTTGCGCCGATTTCGGAGGCGCCCGGCCGGTGATTTTTTCACGAACCATCATCGCAACTGCATCGCCAAGCGGCGCTTCTTCACGCGATGTCACATCATCCAGGCCAGCGCGCAAGAACTTGTCTTCCAACATATGGTCGAGATTTTCTGCCATACCGTCCATGGCCATGCAGCCAATCGCTTCAACGCGCGCCTGCTCGGCTGCATTGAACACTGCGCGGGCGTTGTCACCTGCAGGCAAGTGATCGGCATGGACGGAGGAATCGTGCTTTGCCAATCGCAAGGCCATGGAGTCCGATAGACCTCTGGTAACCGCAATATCGGATTTTGACGGATTTTTACCCGGCTCGGGCAGGCGCACCCGCTGGCCAGCAATACCGGGCTTGTCCTTACCATAGGAAATTTCAAGCTCGGGGTCCTGTGCAATGGCACGCATGCACGAGGCAACAGAAGTCTTCAACGGCTCCACATCTGCAATGGAAGCCTTGTTACCTGAATTGTCTCCAATGCGCGCCATAATCGCTCATCCTGCTGTTATACCTTGAGCCCAATCTCTTTTGCTCTGGGCTAAGAGTGTAACCTGTGTATTACGGTGACCCCAATCAATCTTCAAGCAAGCGCAACATTAGCTGCACTTTCCTTCAATTCTTCACCGAATGCACGTTGGTAAAATTCCGCGACCAATGCGCGCTCCAGCTCATCACATTTGTTTAAGAATGTCAGACGGAATGCAAATGCAATATCTTCAAATATTACCGCGTTTTCAGCCCAGGTGATCACCGTACGTGGGCTCATCACGGTAGAAAGATCGCCGTTGATAAACGCCGCACGCGTCATGTCAGCAACCCGCACCATCCGCGAAATCGTTTCCTTGTCTTCGGTGTTTTGCCAATCGGCAATCCGGGCAGCCACGATGTCGGTTTCCTGATCGTGCGGCAAATAGTTCAACGTCGCGACAATTGACCAGCGGTCCATCTGACCCTGGTTGATCTGCTGGGTACCGTGATAGAGACCGGACGTATCACCAAGACCGACAGTGTTGGTTGTTGCAAACAGTCTGAATGCCGGATGCGGAAGAATCACCCGGTTCTGGTCGAGCAGCGTCAAACGCCCGGCGACTTCCAGTACGCGCTGAATGACGAACATCACATCCGGACGACCGGCGTCATATTCATCGAACACCAGAGCAACATTATTTTGCAGCGCCCATGGCAGAATGCCGTCCTTAAATTCGGTGACCTGCTGACCGTCTTTCAAGACAATTGCGTCCTTACCAATCAGATCGATACGCGAAATGTGGCTGTCCAGATTAACCCGGACGGTTGGCCAGTTCAGGCGAGCGCCGACCTGCTCGATATGGGTCGATTTACCTGTGCCGTGATACCCCGTAACCATAACCCGGCGGTTGTGGGCATAGCCGGCAAGAATGGCCAAAGTGGTGTTCTTGTCGAACAAATAGTTTTCATCGACTGACGGCACATGATCGGTTGGTTCGCTATAAGCGGGCACCATCAAATCGCTGTCGATACCAAAAACGTCCCTGACCGAGACCTCGCGGTCCGGCAAATTATCAAAATCGCTCATGAAAAAGGCTCTTGTGGTTTCGGGTCTGTCAACGACCCGCAATGTTGCAGTTGGATTGAATTCAGCTTGCTTTAGCAGAACCGGCAGCGTGTACAAACCCCGAGAGTGAAATTACCGCCACCTTTGCGGCGTAAAATGCACCAAAGCCCTGCAGATGTGAGTGGATTCAACTTTGAACAGGTTTTAGGGTCAGGACTCATTAATCTGGTGTATTGTGTTGGTCATGACACGTTCGAATAATGTAAAACAAGCACAAGCAAGGACTGGTGGTCCTTTCGAGCATTGGTTTGCTTTAGGCGGGCGTTTCATGGCCCACCCCCTTCCGTTTTGGGTGGGCGGGGTGAATTTTATCGCTGGACATCGTCGCAGAACCTTGAAAACCAACAGGTTTCCTGCGTCTCTGCTCCTTGCCAGCAACAAAAATTCACCAGCGCAGAATTCATCCGATTAATGGGTCCTGACCCTAGCAAAGACCAGCCTGCTTGAGATGCTTATAAGCCTGGATAATTTGCCGCAGGCGATCTTCCGAAGACCTGTCGCCACCATTGGCATCCGGGTGGTTCTGCTTGACCAGAGATTTGTACTTCTTGGTGATGTGTTCGCTCGACGCCGTCGATGGCAATCCCAGATCGTGCAACGCCTTTTCTTCCAGCCGTTTCAGCTTGCGTGGACCGCTGCTTGTCGAAATACGCTTGCCTTCCGGCGTATACCGTGACCGAATTTTGGAATGCCATCCCGGTGTCGCGCGCAAGGTTGAAGGATCGACCTGGTCTCCCGGCTTGCGGTTGCTGGTGCGCCATGTCGGGCGATGGCCAGTGATATTTTCTTTCTGGTATTTGGCAATCTCGTCGTCATTCAAACCAGAGAAGTAGTTGAAATTTTTGTTATACTGACGCACGTGATCGAGGCAAAAATTGATATACTCTCCCTCACGATTGCGCCCCATCGGTGCCTTGTGAGCACCGGGATTGTCGCACCCCTCCCAGGCGCATTCATTGGCAGCCCGGATCTCCGCTTCCTTTTTCTTTGCCCCACGGGGCTTGATGCGGATCTTGTCGAATATGTCGGAATTAGAAGCCATGGAACCTTTAGATATGTTCAACCCGTGACAAACGTGTGGGCAACCCTGATTAAGGGTCAATCACCGAAATAAGGTTGCGAGAATTTGAAGTGCAAGTTAATAGCGCATTATCGTATGAAAAGCCAGTCATGAACTGAAAATTGGACATTCACCATGAGCGACAAAGGTCCGCTGGTCTCGCAGTTGGAAGAAAAAATGCGCAAAGCATTCAATCCCCTATCTTTAGAGATCATCAACGAAAGTCATTTGCATGCCGGTCATCAGCCCGGTTTCGACGGCGGTGGTGAAAGTCACATACGCGTTCGCATGGTGGCTGACCATTTTAATGGTATGAGCCGGGTCAATATTCACCGTGCGATCAATCAGATTTGCGCTGAGGAAATTGCCGCCGGGCTGCACGCATTGGCAATCGACGTCAAAGGCACTCAGTAATTGCGGCCAGATTAATGAGTCCTGACCCTAAGCAGGTATCTGCAATACACTCAAATTTCGAATGCGCAGCTGGGTAATTCGGTTCTTCTCCCGCCCGAGGACGACAAAGCGCTTTCCGTAAAAAGTAAAAGTCTGTTTTTCTTCGGGGATCATCTGAGCTTCGTGTATTACCAGACCAGCAACCGTGGTGGCTTCTTCGTCCGGCAATTGCCAGTCCAACGCACGGTTGAGATCGCGGATGGGCAGAGTTCCATCAACGATAACCGATCCGTCTACCTGCAGATGCAGACCTGAAATTTCCTCGTCATGCTCATCAGCAATCTCGCCAACAATTTCCTCAAGAATGTCTTCCAGCGTTACCAGACCTTCCACTTCGCCATATTCATCGACCACCAGGGCAATGTGGGCCTGACGCCGCAAAAAGGCGTTGAGTTGATCCTGAAGTGAAGTTGTTTCCGGCACGAACCACGGCTCGACCATGGTTTTTTGAATGTCGAATGCCTTGGTGTCATAGTTGATTTCAGCCAATGCGCGCAGCATGTCCTTGGCATGTATGATTCCGATAATATTGTCGTTTTCACCCTGAAATACCGGCATCCGGGTATGTGGGCTTGCCAAAATCTGCGAAACGATTTCTTCGGGCTTGTCGTCGGCGTCTATGCAGCTCATCGCAGTTCGGTGCAGCATAATGTCTTCGATTTCCAACTCATGAAGATCGAGTACACCGCCAACTCTATCCCGGTCATCCTTTGCCACCACGCCTTCGCGATTGAGCACATCGACGGTGCCACGCAACTCTTCATGACCTGACAGGAGCGATGAGTTTTCATCCAGATTAATGCCGAACACGCGCAGGACCGCACGCACGATAATGGTCACAATATTGGTGACAGGGCCGAAAACCTTGACCACCACATTTACCGCTGGTGCGACGGTCAACGCGAATCGTTCAGTGTTGGAGATCGCCCAGCTTTTGGGCAGCACTTCGGCAAAAATTACCACCAGAACGGTCATTCCCAGGGTCGCATAAACAACGCCAATATCTCCAAACCAAGAGATGAACAAACTGGTCGCCAGCGCTGACGCCAAAATGTTCACCAGATTGTTCGAGAGCAGCAATGAGCCGATCAGCTTCTCCTGAGTACCAAGCAGGCTGGAAACCAGGGCTGCCTGCCTGTTTCCGGTCTTTTCCATGGCGTGCATCTTGGCGCGCGAAACCGCCGTCAGTGCAGTTTCGGAACCCGAAAAAAACGCTGATAAAAACAACAGAAATACAATTGCTATTACAATTATCCAAAGCGAAAGAAGCATTAAACTATCCAGAATTTGGGGCGGACCATTCCACCTACCCTAATCGCTGACTGGTCAGGCCGCCAGCTTGAGTTGCAAAAAGGCTTCGACCTCGCTGGATGGAACGTCCTTTGCAACAAAACTTTCCCCAATGCCGCGGGTCAAAATAAATGTCAGCGCCCCACGCTGAACTTTCTTATCTTGCGCAATCGCAGACAGCAATTGTTGTAGCTGCAATGGTCCACCCGGTATCTCACCAATTGAAGTCGGCAGGCCCACTGCTCTCAAATGGGCAACAACCCGTTCAGCAGCTTGCGGACCGCAAAGATTCATTCGGGCAGAAATTTCATGGGCCAAAACCATGCCAATAGCCACGCCTTCGCCATGAACCAGCCGTTCGCTGTCATATCCAACGGCTGCTTCCAGCGCATGGCCAAAAGTATGTCCCAGATTGAGCAATGCCCGACTGCCCGTTTCCAGCTCATCTGCCTTGACCACATCCGCCTTGGCCTGGCAGCTGACCGCTACCGCATGTGCGCGTGCGGCACCCCCGGCAAATACATTGGAGTGATTGTCTTCCAGCCAGTCAAAAAATTCCGGGCGGTCAATCAGCCCATATTTGACAACTTCAGCATATCCGGCACGCATTTCGCGATCACTCAGCGTGTTCAGTACCGACGTATCGGCGACAACCAATGATGGTTGATTGAACAGGCCGACAAGATTTTTGCCACGTGCAGTGTTGATCCCGGTTTTTCCGCCAACGGATGAATCGACCTGCGCCAGAAGCGATGTTGGCGCCTGAACGAAATTCATGCCACGGCGGGTGATTCCAGCGGCAAATCCAGCCAAATCACCCACGACCCCGCCACCCAGCGCCACAAGCACGTCACCGCGCTCCATGCCAGCGGCCAGTATTTCATCAACAACAATTTCGAGATCAGCAAAACTTTTCGATTTTTCACCTGCCGCCACCACGACAGACGCAGAATCGATATTGGCATCCGCCAGAGAATGCCTGACAGTATCTCCGTGCAGTCCATTCACGGTTTCATCAGTAACAATAACAACTCGACTGCCGGGATGCAGATCGGCAATCCGGCCACCAATTTGAGGCAACAATCCGTCACCAATTTCAATTGTATAACTGCGCTGACCGAGATCAACTTTGATGGACTTTAGTTCAGCAGAAAGGCTGCTCATCAGCGCCAGTCCCGTTCCTCGGCAATTGCGGGCAGTTTTTCAGCCAACAGATCCACCACTTCGCCAGCGATCACGTCACGAGATACCGTGCGCGATTCGATGTGGATGTCAGACAGCGCATAAACCGGATTCCGCTCGTCCAGCAGTGCCTGCATGATGCCTTCCGGATCTTCGGTTTTCAACAACGGGCGATTGGCCCGGCGCTGGACACGCTTCATCAGAATATCGAGGTCTGCGTTGAGCCAGACAGAAACGCCTGATTCAGCAATATCACCCCGGATATCCTCATTCATGAACGCGCCGCCACCTGTTGCGAGAATTTTTTGACCCTCATTCATCAAACGCTTGATGACTTTTTTCTCGCCCGAACGGAAAGCTTCCTCACCGAATTGATCGAATATATCCTGGATATCCATGCCGGCGGCTTTTTCGATTTCCTTATCGGCATCGACGAACGGAATATCCAGATATTGGGACAGGCGTTTGCCGATGGTCGATTTGCCGACACCCATAATACCGACCAGAACAATGGAACGCCCACCGAGGGCGCGTCTGATGGTGCTGGAGCGGTCCGCAATGACGGCGCGATTAATGTCTTGAGTGGATGCAGTGTTCACGATGTCTGTTTTCTGTCTTCTTTACGAGTGTCTGTTTTGGTGTTCAAAGCCAAACACCGCAAAATCGCCCCAGCGTCAAGTGGTGTAGGCGCTTAAGTCCATCATATAGGGGTTGATTTAGCGGAATGAAACCGATCTGCCTTGCTATTGCCGTTCAGCTTTTCCATAAACTATCAAATGTTGAGGGTTTGGGTTACTTTCCAGCACCCGATATATGAGCAGGAAATACAACGTGCCAAGTCTCATTCGTTTTTTATTAATTTGCGGAATCCTGGGTGGGCTTGCCTATGCCGGGATGTTCGCGCTGGCAACATTTGTTGAGCCTGAAGAGCGGGAAATGAGAGTAAAAATACCGTCCAAACGAATCAATCAATAAAACTCACTGCAAATCCCCGGGTTGAGTACTCTGACCGTTCACTGATCTGAAACCTGGTCCGGTTAGCATGATCAGATGAATGACAGCCTGCTAATTGATTCATTTCTGGAAATGATGAGCGCCGAACGGGGTGCCGCTGCTAATACATTGGCAGCCTATTCGAATGATCTGTCAGACTTTTCGAGGTTTCTTCAAGCGTCGGCTTCGACCATGGATTGTGCCTCTTCGGATGAATTGCGCCAATGGTTGATCGAACTGGAACGGCTTGGAACATCGGCTTCAACACAAGCTCGTAAGCTATCGGCTTTGCGCCAATTCTATCGTTTCCTCTTCTCCGAAGGATTGCGTCAGGATGACCCGACCGGCTCCATTGACAGCCCCAAGACCCGCCGTCCCTTACCCGAGGTGATGAGCGAAGCCGATGTCGACCAATTGCTGCAGACTGCGCAGAGGGCAGTTGATTCTGCCAGCGCTGTGGCTACCAGGGTCCGCGCCACGCGTCTGCTGGCGCTATTGGAACTGCTTTATGCCACGGGCCTTCGTGTTTCAGAACTTGTCAGCCTGCCGGATTCTGCGACCCGCAAAGATGCGCGTTTTCTGATGGTTACCGGCAAGGGCAACAAGGAGCGCATCGTGCCCTTCGGAGAAAAAGCCAAACAGGCTATTACCGCCTACCAGACAGCGCGCCAGGCCTCGCCAAAATCGAAGATCCGACATGCCAGCAACAAATGGCTGTTTCCATCGTCGGGGAGTTCGGGGCATCTGACCCGACAGCATTTTGCCCGTGACCTGAAGTTGTTGGCCAATCGGGCCGGATTGCCGGGAAACCGGATTTCACCTCACGTTCTGCGTCATGCTTTCGCCAGTCACTTGTTGCAGAATGGTGCTGATTTGCGATCGGTCCAGCAATTGCTGGGACATGCAGATATCTCCACGACTCAGATATATACCCATGTGCTGGAAGAACGGCTTCAGCAACTGGTGGAATCAGCCCATCCTCTGGCACGGCTGAAGACCAAATCCGCTTGAATACAATGTTGCTTGGCGCCTTTAGAATGGTTCCATTTAAACGTGAGCGGCTCTAGTTGACCACCAGCTTGACACGGCTGCCCGCCACCGGATGTTTGCCATTGGCCAGTCCATTGAGACTTTTGAACAGTCCGGCTTCGCGCGACACCCCGCGCATTTGTTGAGACAGGCTGGCCACCGTATCTCCAGGCCGCACCTCAACAATCTTCAGACGTAGCGGCTTCAGAGCAGCCTTGTCAGCTGCCGTCATTTTTCTGAAACTGCCGGAAACCGCGGCGCTTATCGGCACAATATCCGGGGTCGATTTTGGCGCCGCCATGATGAATCGATAGTAGCGCCGCTGGAATTCAATGACCGTTACTGAAAATTTCCAATCGTCGGCAATCGCTTCAGCGCTGGCGGCGGCAAGTCCATTTATTCTTAGGCTTTTCACGCTGCTGGCAATCAGCCCATTGACCCATCCGGATTTTAGGTATTTTGCCGGAGTGGACAATCCCAATCCTTTCTTTTCGGCATCAAAACGAATGGCTGTTTCATTGGGTCCCGAGGCAAGCACTGCTTCGTCACGATTGATCAGATCATATTGATCGGGAACCGAAAAAGTGACCCCCAGTCTGGCGTGCGAAAAGGTCTTACCGCGAATCACGCCATCTCCCCCCCGGTCGCCGAAAATCAGGCCGTCTATACCGTCGAGGTAACGGATTTCATTCCGCTCACCGGTTCCCTCCGGCCCGAACAGCCGGGCATGACGACGTGCCAGTTCAATGCGTCTTGGAGTGGACGGGTGTGAACTGGACATGTCACCGGCGCCATTGCTGGAAGCTGAACCCCATGCCGCATATTGTTCCATCGCTTCAAGAAAGCGCGCTGCGGCAAACGGATCATATCCAGCTTCGCCCAACAGTTTGATGCCAACGGCATCGGCCTGAAGTTCCTGTTTTTTGGAAAATGTTGCAAGGCGTTTTTCGGTCGATGCCTTGGCTACCTTGGCAACGATCGGATTAGTCACCACCTCGCTGGTTACCCGGTCGGCAATATCCACCGCTTTGGCCTGACGGCTGCGCAGGACACCATGATTTGAAGATACATGCGCCATTTCGTGGGCCAGAACGGCGGCCACTTCTGAAGCATCCGTGGCAAGCGCAAGAAGACCCCGTGTCACGTAGAGGTAACCCCCGGGCAGTGCAAAGGCGTTGACCGACGCGGAATCGAGGACAGTGATGTCATAGGCACGATCCGGCTCATTTGTATGGGTAACAAGTCGGCCAACTATGACAGCGAGAAGCTCGTCCAGCTTTTGACTTTCATAAGCGCCGCCATTGGCGCTGAGCACTTTTGGATGACCTTTGGCACCAATTCTCGATTGCGGATCCTTTGCCCTGACCGAATCAAATGATATTGGTGATTTATTCTGATCAGTTGCATCCACCGTAGCGGCAATCTGATCGGCGCTGGACAATATTTGACACGCCGACAAGCCAAAGCATGCCAGCAAACAAAACCACTTATTTGATGATTTGGATTTGTGTCTCATCGATCACTCGGATCAGCGGCCCCTGATTGTTTTCCAATACGCCGCGCACCTGCACCTTTTTGCCTTTCAGTTGGGTCAAGAAACCCATACTTCCTTTAAATTTTCCAGCCCCCTGTTTGGCGATGGAAACCGTAAAGTCATGCGCCCAATTTTCGCCGAAATTAAGATAGAGCCGCCGACTGCGGTCGCCTATCGATCGAACCACACCAGTCACCAAAACAAAATGCCCCGATTTTTCCGATAGGAGATCAAGTTCGGTCGCTCGAAATTTTATGCCCTTGGCCCGCCAATAATTGCCCTTTCTTGCGGTGTTTTTGCTTTCTGCGTCAAGCAAAGCATTGCGGCAATTTTCGTGATTTGTCTCCATGAAGGTCAATGCGCCGCCCCGGCGCAGAATATCCTGTTGTATCCACCTACCATTGTAGAAGGCATGAACCGGTTGCCGACCATAGCGATCCAGGTCGCGCGACTGGGAATATAGACTGAGCTTTGCGGTTGGCAAATTGAGGATATCACCAATTTCTCCAATCACGATATCAGCCAATACAAAGTCTTGTCGAATGCCGGTCAGCCTAAACGTGCCGCCCCTGCCAACCGCCTCCAACGCCCCAGACTGATGTTTGCCGAATGCGCAGGGGTGATCGGCAGCCAGGGCTTGTCCCCCCGACATCACGATGATCCACATGGCAAATAAGTGTCGCATTGAAACGATCTTGCCTGACCAGTCCGGTAAGTCAAAACCTGCAGGCAAGCTCCATTCAGGTGGTTCTTTTCATATTCAGTATATTGCCCAAGAGAATGAGAACCGCACCCGTGGCGGTATACACATCGATGGCTTCTGCATAAATCAGCCAGCCGACAAGTGCCGTCAGTGGAACCCGCAAAAAATCCATCGGCACGACAATGGTAGCGTCCGCATGGGTCATTGCCCGAGCCATGCAATAGTGGGAAAATGTTCCGCAAACCGCCACCAGAAAAATCCAGGGCCACAGGTCTGCGGAAATTGGCTGCCAGACCAGCGCTGCCGGAACAGCACCAATGATGCCCTGGATGATCAGCATCCAGAATATGATGCGTACCACACTGTCGGTTCGGACCAGGGATTTTACCATAATCACCGACACGCTGAAGCCAATTGCTGCTGCCAGCGAATACATTTGACCGAGATCCAAATTGTCGACGGTGGGGCGAACGATGATCAAAACGCCAATCAATCCCAAAACGATGGCCAATATTTTCCATTGATTGAGTTTTTCACCAATAAACAGAACTGCCAGAATGGCAGTCCAGATTGGCATGGTGAATTCAATGGAGATCACCTGCGCCAATGGTATCAGCGTTACCGCTACAAGCCAGGCATATTGAGCCAGATAATGGACTGCATTGCGCCATATGTGGCGCCAGGGATATTGCGTTTTCATCGCCGAAAAACCACCACTGGCGAAAACCAGCGGCGACAGCAGGACCAGGCCGATTATTGCCCGCAATTCCATTACCTGAAATGCACTGAGCTGACTGACCGATTCGCGACCGGCCACCGCCATAGTCACCATGGCAGCGAGCCAGCCGACCATCCACAACGCGGCTTTCAACATTGATGGTTGATACGAATTCATTGAAGGGACTGCTTCAGTGTGTTGAGATATTGTCCTTGGCACAATTTCAGCGCAGAGCGCTACCACTTGTTGCCTTCATGAGAATAATTTATCGGCCTGCGACAAACGCCATTTCAACAAACAACCGGTTGGCAGGTGCGAATGACGAACAGCGAAAACTCCCCGGTGCGGGTTGCGTCAAACTGACGTCCATCCACGCATTGAACCTTGGCTTCATAGACCTTGTCGCTGCCCAATGTGTATTCATGAAGGTTGAGAAAATAGTTCGCATCACACCCTTCGTCCTGGTAAATTTGCGCTTTTAATTCGTCCAGCCAGATCGGCTGAGTTTGGCCAGAACTGGCAGATTGCATTATTCCAACTATCACTGCCGCACCGACCATGGCGGCCCCTGATTTTGACAATTTTGACACGGCCTATCCCTTTCACGTTTGCACAAAGGGAGACTGTCGCAATCGCTGCCCTGGCTGGCATTGCCGCTTTTGGTCGACGCAACAAGCCTACCCTTGACCGCAAATTTAGCTTTTTGCCCCGACATCGCATTGACTTGGGTCAATATCATCGCAAAAAGGTGGTTAGATAATCAGGTGAAATCGATGTGGATGTGGTTCCCGTCAGGATCCCAGACATTGTACTGGGTTATTCCGAAATCGGCGATTTCGAGGATCTCAAACTTTTCGCCAACTTCCCGGAGGCGGGATTCAAATTCCTGGCGACCGGTAGCTGCAAGTGCAAAATGCTCCAGTTTCAGGGGAGTTTCCGAACCGTGCCCGGGATCACCTTCAACCTGGACAATGTGAACGACGGGATCTTCGCCACTATACATCCAGGCACCCGGAAACTGAAAGTTTGGACGTTGCCCCTTTTTCATGCCCAAAATGTTGGTGTACCATTCAACCATCTTGTCCATCTGGCTGGTACGAAGGTTTACGTGATCTAGTCTGCCAATTTGCATGAAATTCATCCTGTGATTGCGTGATCTATTTTGCACCCGCGGCGGCGGCCCGGTTCGCACTATTGCGGTCGCTGAACCGTTTTTCCTTGATTTATCTCAAGCCATCATCTGCCGAATGCTTTCATCAAGGGGCTTTTGCTGCTTTGACCGCGATTTCGACCTTCCAGTCCGGGCTGGCCAGTCCGCAAACCAGCATGGTGGAGGCACATTGATGGCCATCCAGCATACGATCCCGAACTTCGCGATAGATGGCCACCTGATCGTGGTTGTTGACGACTGCCAATACGTCAACCAAGTCAGTTTTAGACATTCCAGCAGCTTCCAGTACGGCAAAGACATTAATCCAGGCCTGCTCATGCTGCCTGACCGAATCATCTGGCAGTTCGCCGCTCAATGTATTGCCCACCTGACCGGACACATGCAATGTGCGAGCGCCTTCCGGCACCTCAACCGCCTGACTGTAATTGGAAAATGGTGGCGGCGCATTCGAAGTGGCGATTATGGCATTCATCTGGTTTCTCATTTTTTGGCGGCGATATGCGAACTCGCCCATTCTTACCTTGGATGCATGGAGAAATGGAAGTCATCCGTTACATCAATGGATTCTCACTTAGATCTGAGTCATCTTTCCTGAGCCGTCCTGTGCAATGACGAGACCGACCAGAATGACCGTAAAACCGATTACCAGCGCATAAGTGATTGGCTCTGCCAGATAAACAATTCCCAATACTGTTGCGACAAAGGCCGCCAGATAGGCGTTTGGCGCTAGGAAAACCGGTCCCCGGCGGCGCACCAGAAAGTAACGCAGGGTCTGTCCCAAAGCTGTCGATATGACCCCGGCTGCAGCGATTGCAGCAAATGATAGCGGCTTAATTTCCGACCCGGCACTCTCAATGGCCAGGACCGGAAGCGAGAATACTGCGGCAATCAAAGAAGCTGCAGCCATTGCGGCCAGGGGCGGTGAGGCAGGCATTTTTCGAATTGCAACACTTGCCGCAGCCAGTAAGACGGCAGAGATCATAACCACCAGTTTGGCCAACAGACTGCCACCTACAATCTGACCAGCATCACCACCTGGAAGAGCCAGAACAACAAGGCCCGCCGTGCCCAGCAACAGGCCTACCCATTTTCTGACTGTTATGTGGACCCCAAGAACCAGACGGGACATGCCCAAAACCATCAACGGAATAACCGAATAGATGACGGCACTGATGCTGGTGTCGATAAATTGCAATGCCCAGATGGTCAGATTGAACGGCAGAAAAAAACCCACCAATCCGTTAAATGCAGCCCAGGTCCAAAGGGTTTTTGTGCGCGGCAATTCTTGCCCTGCAATCAAGGCTGCCGGCACCAGCGCGGCAGCGCAGAAAATCAGTCTCAAAGATCCAGCATACAAAGGACTCATATCCTGCAACGCGAGACTTTGAAGGAAAAAGGTCGATCCGAGGCAAATCGATAGGGTAATCAGGCAAAAGTAGCTGAAAAAGTCCTTGCCCTGGATCCCGTCGACTGGTGCATCGCTCATCGGTTTACAACTACAGCGATTCCCTGATCAGGAATAGTCGACACTACGCCAGAGTTGTTTTTCGGGCGACCAGTCCATAAGGAAGCAACATGGCGATGCCGACCAACACTTTGACGATGAAGTCGCCAGCGGCCAGTGAAATCCACAACGCCACATCAGTCCCAACGCTCAAAAAAGGTACCACAAAACCCAGCGAGCCATCTTCGCCACCGAAATCCAACATGCCAAATGCCGGGGCAAAGGCGATGCCGAAAAATAAGACCGTGTCGAGCGCTGAGCCAAGCAGGCTGGAAATCAGCGGAGCCCGCCACCAGTCTGAGTTTCTTAATCGATCGAAAATAGAAACATCCAGCAATTGGGCCACCAAAAATGCGGTGCCCGATGCGATAGCGATTCGTGGCGTTGCGAGCCAGACGCTCAAGACGACCGCCAGCAGAAAGCCAACGGCCACGACGAGTCGCGCCTGCTGAGGGCCAAATTTACGGTTGGCCAGATCAGTGATCAAAAAAGCCACAGGATAGGTAAACGCGCCCCAGGTCAGAATATCCTTTAACTGGATGCCTGCCAGATTGAGGTCGACGGGAAATTGAACCAGAAAGTTTGATGCCACCACCACAGCTGCCATGGCCAGCATGAACGGCCAGTTGGATGCCACGGATCGGAAAATTGGTGCGGTCATGTGAGTGCCTTTCAGTCAAGGGTGTCTTGCGGCATCGGAATTGCCATGAATGCCAACACACAAAGGGGCAGCTGACGCCACCCCCACCTATACTTTAACCGGTCTGTAAGCTGTTAGGCCGCAGCGGCGTTTTCGGCCAGTTTTTTGACAACCTGACGACGCATAAGAGCTGCCTTTTGAGACAGGTTGGTCTCTTTTTCTTTCATCAAAAAAGCGTCCAGACCACCGCGGTGTTCAACTGTCCGCAGCGCAGATGCAGAAACCCGCAGACGAATGCGTTGGTTCAATGCTTCGCTCATCAGAGTGACATTTACCAGGTTTGGCAGAAATTTGCGGCGTGTCTTGTTGTTTGCATGGCTAACGTTGTTGCCGGTCATCACGGCTTTGCCGGTCAATTCGCACTTGCGGGACATGGGTCTCACCTTAAAAATTTTTGGATCTGATCAGTCGCTTTCAACAGCATTCTCGTGTCGCCCTCGGATTAGAGCGCTCAGAGATTGGTCTGATGATCCGGAAAAGTCGCGGTTTAATAGGGCGACAAGGACAATTCGTCAAGGCATGATGGTGCCACAAGTGCGCTATTTTGCATCATTTCATCAAACCAACAATTACCCTACTTTCGCCCCAAATTGAATGATAATCGCCAATTTAGGACGATCCGTCGGTGTTAAGTCATATTTTTTGGTGTATTATTCTCCGGCTCTATTGAGAAAAACCATGGGCAATCAAATGTTTACATTGTCAAAACTGGTTGTGGCAACAGCTCTCATGCTGCCGCCGTCCTTGGGCGCTGCCGATGCGGTTGAAATTTCTCACAACTCAAAATTCACCATCGCTTATCTGGGCGTAAATATTGGCGTGATGAAACATCTGGTCAAGTTGAACGGCGATAGCTATCAGTTTTCCGGCAGTGCCAAGGCCAATTCAGTGGTCTCCATAATCTCTGACGCCAAAGCCAGTTTTTCAAGTGTGGGCCAAATCGCCGGTAGCAGATTGATCCCCACCCAGCACAATCTGAAATATAGGAGCGGTAAAAAATCCGGGCGGTTGAAGATGGGATATACGCCCAATGGGGTGCGCAGCATCGAAGCCAAACCAAAGATCAGATACAAATCAGGTACTGTGCCGCTGGAAAAAGCCCATCTGCGCAATGTGTTGGACCCGGTAAGTTCACTTTTGTTTCCCGTCAGCGTCGCCGATATCGGCAACGGCCGCAGGGTTTGCAATCGGATTGTCCCAATTTTTGACGGGCGTGCGCGCATCAATCTGGTATTTTCCTACAAAGCAGCAAATTCCGAGAAAGTGGCAGGTTTTGAAGGAAAAACTTTCACATGTTCCGTACGATATCAGCCGGTGTCAGGCATCAGGCCGCACAAGAAAAATATTAAATTCATGAAGGCCAATCGGGACATGCATGTAACATTGGCGCGGATCGGCGACAGCAATATTTACACTCTGTTCGGATTTCGGGTTCGCACTTCCAACGGCATGGCATCTGGTTCTGCTTACGAGTTTTCCTCCAGATAAATTTGGCAATAATTCTTTCAAATTGGGGGCAAGTCATGATTTTGCGGGCCAAAAGCACGGTAACATGCTATTTGGAAAGCAGAAGTTTCCAGCACCCGTTTCAGGCGCGTTAGAGCCAAAGCATGAACCTCCATTCCCATCCCGAGTTGAATTCAATCCCTAAACCTGCAAATGCCGGTAGCGGTCGCGGCGTGACCGCGGTTCTGGGGCCGACCAATACCGGCAAAACCCATCTGGCAATCGAACGCATGCTGGCTCAACCCTCCGGGATGATTGGCCTGCCACTACGATTGTTGGCACGCGAGGTTTATCAACGGGTTGTCGATCGCATTGGTCCAGAACAGGTGGCGTTGATTACGGGTGAAGAAAAAATCAGCCCCAGCGACGCCCGGTTTCACATATGCACCGTGGAAGCCATGCCTGAACGAACCGATGTTCATTTTCTGGCAATCGATGAAGTGCAATTGGCAACCAGTCTGGACCGCGGCCACATATTCACCGATCGAATCATTAATCTGCGCGGCACCCACGAGACCATGCTGCTTGGAGCGGCTACGCTGCGGCCTGCTCTGGAAGCGTTATTGCCAGGCATCAATGTCGTAACCCGACCACGGATGAGCCAATTGCATTATGCGGGGCAGAAGAAAATTACCCGATTGCCCAGCCGCTCTGCGATTGTCGCCTTTTCGGCTGATGAAGTATATGCCATCGCCGAACTCATTCGCCGTCAAAGAGGCGCCGCAGCAGTGGTTCTTGGGTCCCTGTCTCCCAGAACCCGCAACGCTCAGGTGGAACTCTATCAATCGGGCGATGTGGATTTTCTGGTGGCCACTGATGCCATCGGTATGGGGCTCAACCTGGATGTCGACCACGTCGCGTTTGCGCAGGATCAAAAGTTCGATGGCTATGCGCATCGACGGTTGAAACCGGCTGAATTTGCGCAGATTGCAGGACGCGCCGGGCGCCATGTGCGCGACGGAACTTTCGGAGTAACCGGGAATGTCAATCCGTTTGAGGACGAGTTGATCGAACGGCTGGAAGCACACAGTTTTGAGTCTGAAAAATTGCTGCAATGGCGCAATAGGGAACTGAATTTCGACACCATTAATTCGTTGGTTGATAGCCTCGAAATGCCCAGCAAAAACCGGGTTTTGGTGAAGGCACCAACTGCGACTGATCAACGCGCCCTATCTGCCATGGCAGCACAAAAACCAATCCAGGAACGTAGTACAACACCTGACGCGGTACGGTTGATCTGGCAGGTGGCACAAGTACCTGACTATCGTAAGATTGCACCGGCCAATCATTCCGACCTGTTAGCAACCATCTACCGGGACCTGATCGATGACGGGTGCATCAACGAGGATTGGTTTTCCAATCAAGTTAAGCAAAGCGACGTGACGTCTGGCGATATCGACGCCCTGTCCACCAGGATCGCTCACATTCGCACCTGGACCTTCGTTTCACACCGTCAAAACTGGTTAAAAGATGCCGATCACTGGCAATCGGAGACGCGCGCGATTGAAGATAGATTGTCAGATGCCTTGCACGAACGCTTGACGAAACGCTTTGTTGACCGCAGGACATCAGTTCTAATGAAGCGCCTACGGGAAAATACCATGCTGGAAGCCGAAATTGCATCAACGGGTGCGGTCACGGTAGAGGGACACCACGTCGGAGAACTGTCCGGATTTCAATTCACCGCGGATCCGGCAGCCGATGGGCCGGATGCAAAAGCTGCTACTGCTGCTGCCATGAAAGCTCTGGCAAGCGAGATCGATGCACGCGCCGATCGCCTTGCCGCGGCACCCAATTCAGATATCGTTGTTGACAGCGACGGCACCTTGCGATGGATCGGTGCGCCGGTGGGGCGCTTGCTGGCAACGGATGAGGTTTTGAAACCACGCATATTGTTGCTTGCCGATGAGCAGTTAACCGGAGCTCCCCGTGACAAAGTCGCGGCCCGGCTTGATCGGTGGTTTGCCTATCATTGCGAAACTCTGCTCAAACCACTGCTGGAATTATCACAAACAGACGATCTTGAAGGCATGGCCCGCGGCGTCGCATTTCGGCTGGTAGAGAATCTCGGCACTGTGGATCGCCGGGAGATCGCCGAAGATGTGCGTTCGCTTGATCAGGATCAACGGGCAGTTTTGCGCCGCAAGGGCGTACGGTTTGGTGCCTATCACATTTTTGTCCCGACTTTATTGAAGCCTGCCCCTGCAGGGCTGGTGGTGCTGTTGTGGTCACTGAAAAACGACAAGTTGGATATTGAGGGACCGGCTGAAATTCTTGCGGGCCTCGCCAGCGGCCGTACATCCATGGCGGTTGAAGAAAGCTACGACGAGATTGTTTATCGTCTGGCCGGCTATCGGGTGATGGGAAAGAAAGCCGTTCGCGTCGATATTCTTGAACGTCTGGCCGATCTGATTCGCCCGGCTGCGGGCTGGCGCTTCAAGCCGGAAGCCCCCAACGAACGCCCTGAAGGCGCCTGGGATGGCGGTGGATTTCTGGTCACCCCGGCCATGTTGTCCATTTTGGGTGCTACTCACGAAAATATGGCTGATATTCTGCGCGGTCTGGGTTATCGCAACGAAAACAAGCTTGAGGTCGAGATTCAGTCCAAACTTGACCAATGGGACGCGGCAGCGACGCCAGCTCCTGCTCCTGCTCCTGCTCCTGCTCCTGCTCCTGCTCCTGAAGCGGATGCCGACAATGCAAAGCGTGAAACCGAACCGGACACGGATATTAAACCAGCCGAGGCTTCCACTCCTGTGGATATCGCTCCTCAAAATACCGATAAAGAGGCAGAACCCGAGGAACCCAAACGGCTCGACATTTGGCGCCAGAATCGGGACACGAAATTTACCCGCAATTCCCAGCGTCGCAAACCGGCGGACGATAAGCCGGGGAAAAACCAACGCTTTGACAAAAAATCCGGCGGGCGTCCGAAAAATCAAAACTTCAAGAAGGCTGGTGGCAATGCTGCCAAACGCAAACCCGCTGCGGAAAAACCGATTGATCCTGACAACCCATTTGCAGCACTGATGGCCTTGAAAGATGACATGAAAGAGAAAAAATAGCAGAAGCGAATGTCGGACCTAACGTCGAACTCCAAGCTGCGTATTGACAAGTGGCTGTGGTATGCGCGGATTTTAAAAACCCGAACCCTGGCTGCCAGTTGCGTAAAATCTGGCAAGGTGCGTGTCAATCAGGAGAAAATTTCTTCCGCCAGTCGCATGGTTCTAATTGACGACGTTTTAACTGTCACATTGGGTCAACAGATAATGGTTTTGAAAATTCTGCAACTTGGCGCCCGTCGTGGCCCGGCGAGCGAGGCACAACTCTTGTACGAAGACCTTTCCCCGGCCCCGGTTAAACGCACGCCACTGACCCGCCCCCTGAAGCAGGCTGTTCGCGAAGAGGGTGCGGGACGGCCGACAAAAAAACAAAGACGAGAAATGGGCCGTTTTCGCGCGCAGGCGGGCGAAGAATATTGACACTCCAACCGGCCCGGTTCTGCAGCCAATCCCAAAGCTTTGTCATCCGGTGGTCACAACTTGGAAAATTCGTTCACCATCGAACCGTTCGACGATAACAGAGTCTCTTGTTTTCGCCCGAGGGAGCCTTTAATCAGGCTGAGAATCCTCGCGTGCTTTGGAAAGTGTCTGAGCAAAAATGACGTATCTGGTCATCGATAATTGTATCAAGTGCAAATATATGGACTGTATTGAGGTCTGCCCGGTCGATTGTTTTTACGAAGGTGAAAACATGTTGGTGATTCATCCAGATGAGTGCATCGACTGCGGCGTCTGCGAACCTGAATGCCCGGCGGAAGCCATCAAACCCGACACCGAACCGGGCCTCGACAAATGGTTGAAGATCAACACCGAATACGCAGATATCTGGCCCAACATTATCGAAAAAGGCGACCCGCCAACAGACGGTGAAAAATTCGACGGCGTCGAAGGCAAGTTCGAAAAATTCTTTTCAACCAATCCCGGCGAAGGCAGCTAGAGCCGTTCACGATTAAATGGAGCTAATTCTGTTTGTGATTGGCGAGATGATCCAGAGTTGAGACGCACACAGCGCGATGCCCTCGCATCGGGCAAGGGCGGCTCGACCCTCGCTTCAACAAATGGGGACGTCCGACAATCGCAAACCCTTCGGGAAGGACGCTTTTGCGCCATGAACGGCTCTAAAGCCGGTTCACCTCTGTTCAATTGGTCAAAATCGCGTCTAAACCGGCGAAATTGCAATGATTTTGTGTCTCCGGCGTTGAAAAATGCACTTTTTTGGTGTATGAGATGCTCACCCGTTTTAGTTTTGATATGTCGAAGTGTGAAAAATTAGTCTGACGCAATACCGCGCGACGCCGCTTCATAAATTTGCACCCATTCAGCGACAATGCTTCGCCATAAAATTGGCGATGCGGCAGGAATTGTGATTGTGCTGATGGCTATTTAAAACAACAAACATAATGATCGATAGTCTTCGATCGTAAACACACCCGAATGGTCTTAGAGACCCGCAATCGGGAACAAGGAGTTTTGGTGAATATGGCTGCTAAAAAATCAATGCAGAGACAGGGATTCAAAACCGGCGAATATGTGGTCTACCCGGCCCATGGAGTTGGACAGATTGTTGATATTGAACAACAGGAAATTGCCGGATTTTCTCTTGAATTGTTTGTTATCGACTTTGCCAAGGACAAAATGACATTGCGGGTGCCGGTGCCAAAGGTTGAGTCCGTTGGCATGCGAAAGATTGCTGAGACTGAGGAAATTGCCAAATCCTTGAAAACCGTCCAGGGCCGAGCGCGGATAAAAAGAACCATGTGGAGCCGTCGAGCACAGGAATATGACGCAAAAATCAATTCCGGTGATCTTATTCAGATTGCTGAAGTTGTGCGCGACCTCTTCCGGTCTGAAAATCAACCCGAGCAGTCCTATTCCGAGCGCCAGTTGTATGAAGCAGCACTTGAACGCATGGCGCGTGAAGTGTCGGTGGTGAACAAGATATCAGAGACCGAAGCAGTCAATCTGATCGAAGAAAACTTGGCCAAGGGACCGCGCAGAGGGCCCAAAGCTGAAGAAGAAGCGTCCGAGACTGAAGCCAGTGGCGAGAGCAACGGCGAGGCCAGCGGCGAGGGTAGCGGCGAGAGTAACAACAACGAAAGCGACGGCAATGATGAGGAAGCTGCGGCTTAAAGGTGAAAATTAATCACCGGTCGGGGATCATTGCGCCACATTTTACTGGATTAACTCCGCTTTTCGGGCGAAGTAACTTCTCCAACAATTATGGCGTCAATGCAGCCCCTTGAGGCGCCAAATCAGGGCACAGAGTATGCAAGCCTATCTGGAATTTGAAAAGCAGGTCGCCGACCTTGAAGGCAAAATACGTGAATTGCAGTCCATGGGCGATGGCGACGATTCGGTCAATCTGGACGATGACATCCAGCGACTTCAAACCAAAAGCAAACAGGCCCTGCAGGATCTCTACAAGAAACTTAACCCCTGGCAAAAAACCCAGGTGGCACGTCATCCCGACCGACCGCATTTCAAGGATTATTCGTCGGCTCTGCTTGAAGATTTTCAACCCTTGGCCGGTGACCGGGGATTTGCAGAAGACCACGCAATTCAATGCGGGATCGGCCGTTTCAGAGGCCGGTCTGTGGCGATTATGGGCCATGAAAAAGGCAACGACACGCAGTCGCGACTAAAACACAATTTTGGCATGGCGCGGCCGGAAGGCTATCGCAAAGCAGTGCGTATCATGAAACTGGCGCAACGTTTTGACATTCCGGTGCTGACACTGGTGGATACAGCCGGCGCATATCCAGGCATTGGCGCTGAAGAACGCGGCCAGGCGGAGGCCATTGCGCGCTCTACCGAAGCCTGTTTGAACCTCACAGTGCCGATGATCTCGGTGATCATTGGCGAAGGCGGGTCCGGCGGAGCCATCGCCATCGCCGCCGCCAGTCGTGTCTACATGCTGGAACACTCCATTTACAGCGTGATTTCACCCGAAGGTGCAGCATCCATTTTATGGCGCGATGCAACCCGTGCTCAGGAAGCCGCCACCAGTATGAAGATCACCGCACAGGATCTTCAGCGATTAGGTATCATTGATGGCATTGTTTCTGAGCCGATCGGCGGAGCCCATCGTGATGGCCCCACGGTGATCACCGCGACTGCCGACATCATTGAAGCTGCCCTGAAGGAATTCGATGGCAAGTCCGGCGAGGACATTTTGAAGGAACGTCGTGAGAAGTTCCTGGCAATCGGTCGCAATCTCTGACCAACAGACATTGAACTAGAGCGCCGCCTTGCGATTCTCTTCCAGATAGAGCTGGCGCAATTTATCACCGACCGGACCTGGCTTGCCGGTTCCAATTGTGTGGCCGTCAATCTCGACAATCGGATTGGTGAATCCCGACGCAGAAGTGGCGAATGCTTCATCAGCGCCATACGCTTCCTGCAGAGTAAACGGCCGTTCTTCCACCTCCATTTGAAGGAGCCCGGCACAGTCGAGCACCGACTTGCGGGTAATACCGTGCAAAATGTCCTTCGACAGGTCGCGGGTAACAATTTTACCGCCCTTGACGATATAGGCGTTGTTGGACGTTCCTTCGGTGACAAACCCGTCCTGAACCAGCCATGCATCATCGGCTCCGCGCGCCTTGGCTTCCATTTTGGCCAGCGACGGATACAGCAATTGCACCGTCTTGATGTCACGACGCCCCCAGCGCAAGTCGTCGACCGAGATGACCTTCAGGCCGGTGGATTCAACGGACGTGCCAACAACCTGTTTCTCTTGGGTAAACAGCACGATGGTTACAGGCGTGTCGGCAGGCGGAAAGGCAAAGTCACGGTCTCCGGGATTGCCGCGGGTGATCTGCAGATAAATCATGCCCTGATCAATGCCGTTCAAAGAAACCAGTTCGCGATGAATGCCCAACAGCTCTTCGCGGTTGACCTTGTGACCAAATTTCAATTCGTCCAGCGACCGTTGCAGACGCTGAATGTGCCCCTCGAAACCGATCAGCTTTCCATCAACGACTGTGGTGACTTCATAAACCCCGTCTGCAAACAGAAAACCGCGATCAAATATCGAGATATTGGCTTCATTTTCGGGCAGATAAGCGCCATTCAGGTAAACTGTTCTCATAATTTTTCTTAACCCCAGAGAGCCGGTACAGGCGGGTAAACATATTTATCGTCAAATTTAAGCGGCGTTGTCCGGTCTTCGGCCAATAATAACGGGCCGTCAAGATCGGTATAGGCGACACCCTGCGCAACAATAGTAGCGGGCGCCATCGCCAGCGACGAACCGACCATGCAACCAACCATAATATCAAATCCCATGGCTTCTGCCTCGGACCGCAGTTTCAGGGCCTCGGTCAGACCACCGGTCTTATCGAGCTTGATGTTGACCATGTCATATTTTCCGACCAGCGACTCCAGAGACGTGCGGTCGTGGCAAGATTCATCAGCGCAGACCGGCAAAACCCGCTCAACTTCCAGCAAGGCATCATCGTTTCCCGCCGGCATTGGCTGCTCCACCATACGCACGCCAAGTTTCACCAAAACCGGCGCCAGTTGACGATAGGTATCGGCGTCCCATCCCTCATTGGCGTCAATAATAATGTCGGTATCAGGGGCGCCTTCGCGAACCGCCTTAAGACGGGCCAGATCACCCTCACCACCCAGTTTGACTTTCAGCAATGGTCGACGTGCATGTTGAGCGGCTTTGACGCGCATTATATCCGGGTCGGCCAGTGACAAAGTATAGGCGGTAATCTCAGGGCCCATGAATGGCACACCGGCCAGAATATGAGCGCGCTCTCCGGCCTGCTTGGCCTGCAAATCCCAAAATGCGCAATCCAGTGCATTGCGGGCCGCGCCGGGCTCCAGCCGATCCTGAAGAGCCATGCGATCAAGTCCGTTTCGAAGATCAGGTTCCAAACAACGGATTGTCTCTATGACGCCATCCACCGTTTCGTTGTATCGGGCATAGGGCACGCTTTCACCCCAGCCGGTATTGGTCCCATCATTCAGCTTTACGGTGACGACCCGTGACTCGGTGCGCGAACCGCGAGAAATCGTAAACACCTCGGCAAGTGGAAATACCGTTTCTTCAACGGACAGACTGATCGCTGACATTTTTACCATTATCCCAAAGCTTCAACCAGACGGCCTGCTCCGTGACGGAATGGATCAACTGTTGGCAGACCCATGCGCGCTTCGGTTTCCTCACACAATGCTCTGGCTTCGTCCTCTGACAGGGCGGCTGTGTTAATGGAAACACCAACGACCTTACAATCCGGATTGACCACGCGTGCCAGCGTCAACGCGGTGTCGCGCAGTTCTTCAAGGCTTGGCTGCTGATAATCCGGCAAACCACGCATATGTTTGCGGGTGGGTTCATGACACAGGATCAACGCGTCAGGTTGGCCGCCATGGACGAGAGCCATGGTTACGCCTGAAAAGGAAGCATGGTAAAGACTGCCCTGCCCTTCGATAAGGTCCCAATGATCTGCATCATTGTCAGGTGTCAGCCATTCCACCGATCCAGCCATGAAATCGGCGATCACAGCGTCCAATGGCACACCATTTCCGGTGATCAAAATGCCGGTTTGGCCGGTGGCGCGGAAGCTGGCTTTCATATTCCGGGCCCGCATTTCCTTTTCCATGCACAGGGCCGTGTACATTTTCCCGACCGAACAATCAGTTCCCACTGCCAGGCAGCGCTTGCCGGTTCTGCGAACTCCATTGGCAATCGGATATTTGATCGATGGAATGCGAACATCGTGCAATTCACGCTCGTTCAAACTGGCGGTTTCCACCAGATCAATGTCGTCGCGCAAAAGATTGTGCAGGCCCGAGGCGACATCCATTCCAGATTCAAGCGCCTGTTTGATGACCTCACGCCAGCTGTCGGAGATGAAGCCACCACGGTTGGCGACACCAATAACCATGGTTTTTGCGCCTTTGGAAACTGCTTCTTCAATCGTCAGGTCTTGCAAACCCATATCTGCATTGCAGCCTTCGAGCTTGATTTGCCCGATGCAGAGTTCTGGCCGCCAGTCCTTTATGCCCTGGGCAACCTTGCCCGCCAGCGCATCAGGCGCATCACCAAGAAACAATAAATAGGGTGTCGGGATCATCGTGCTGCTCCGCAATTGATGGAAATTGAGAATCTCTTAGTTTCGCTGATCGGGCAAACGCAACAAAGAAGTTACATGGCCTCAATGGAATGGGGGAACTGGTCCCACAAATCAACACCAATTTCCGTCTGCATTATTGCATGGTCGCATCGGGCAATTCCGGTTGGAGTTTTGAAACCGGCACATGTCTTGGCCGAAATTTCAACACCAAATTCTGCCATTCAAACCGATCTTGACCAAAAGACACCTTGCGCTATCCGAGCAATGCACTCTACACTTTCGGCATAAAAATGCGGCAGCCAGTCCATGGGCTGCATGTAATAAAGTGGAGGATTGCATGGCCAAAGTAGAAATGACGGTCAATGGGCGCATGACTTCGGCGAATGTCGAAGATCGTACATTGCTGGTTGATTATCTCAGAGAAGACAGAAATCTGACGGGAACCCATGTCGGCTGCGATACGTCGCAATGTGGCGCTTGTGTCGTTCATGTTGACGGCAAGGCGGTCAAATCCTGCACCATTCTGGCGGTTCAGGCCGCAGGCAGTGATGTGCGGACGATTGAAGGACTTGCTGGTGATGATCAATTGCATCCCATGCAGGAAGCCTTTCGCAACAACCATGGACTGCAGTGCGGATTTTGCACACCAGGCATGATCATGAGCGCTGTGGATATGGTCAATCGTCTTGGCCCCAAGCTGGATGAGGCAACCATACGTGCCGAGTTGGAAGGCAATATTTGCCGTTGCACCGGCTACCACAACATCGTCAAGTCAATAGCCGCTGGTGCAAAAGCCATGGGCAAGGGGATGAAAAAAGCCGCTGAATGATAATTCTATAAAAATTAGGGTGACTTCTGGCGCCTGGACAGACCAACAATCCGGTCGTCGACGCCAAAGCGCCGCCTGTACAATGCGGAGGAGATATTATGGGAATTGAAGGTATTGGCGCACGCGTGTTGCGCAAAGAGGACAAACGTTTCATCACAGGTCAGGGTCGTTATACGGATGATCACAAAGTTGCCGGCATGCATTATGCCGCTTTTGTGCGCTCACCCCACGCCCATGCGAAGATCAAGAAAATTAACACCAAAGCCGCCAACCAGATGTCAGGGGTCGTCGGAATTTTTGACGGCAAGCAACTGACAGGCGACGGAATTGGTAACATTATCTGCGGATGGATGATCCACTCCAAAGATGGCTCACCCATGAATATGGGAGCCTGGTCGGCTCTGGCCACTGAATATGTGCGCTATGTGGGTGACGCGGTTGTCGTCGTTATCGCAGAGACCCTTGCCGAAGCCCGGGCCGCTGCCGAAGCCGTTGATGTGAGCTATAAAGTTCTCAAAGCAGTCATAGATCCCGAAGACGCCCTTAAAAATGGCGCACCACAATTACATCCTGAAGCCAAAAACAACACCATCTACGATTGGGAGATCGGTGATGAAGCTGCAACAGATGCAGCCTTTGCAAAAGCGGCAAACGTTGTGGAAATGGACATTCGCAATAACCGTCTTGTGCCAAATGCGATGGAGCCCCGCTCTGCGCTGGCTGAATATGATGCTGCAGAAGATCATTTCACGCTTCACACAACATCGCAGAACCCACATGTGGCGCGTCTTGTGCTGTCGGCCTTTTATCAGGTGGCACCAGAGAACAAACTGCGGGTTATTGCCCCTGATGTCGGGGGGGGGTTCGGTTCCAAGATTTACATCTATCCGGAAGAAATTGTTTGCTTGTGGGCAGCCAAGAAAGCTCGCGTAAAAGCTGTCAAATGGACATCTGATCGCAGCGAAGCATTTATTACAGACGCCCATGGTCGCGACCACGTATCGAAAGCCAAAATGGCGTTTGATGCCGATAACCGGATCCTCGGATTCAAGATCGACACGATTGCCAATATCGGCGCTTACATGTCACTGTTTTCGTCTTCTGTACCGACCTATCTCTATGCAACCTTGCTGTCTGGTCAGTACAATATTGCCAACATTCATTGTAACGTGCGCACTGTTTACACCAATACGGTACCGGTCGACGCCTATCGCGGAGCCGGCCGACCAGAGGCAACGTTCCTGGTCGAACGGATGATGGAAACGGCAGCTCGTCAGCTGGATGTAGATCCGGCGGAGTTGCGGCGTGCCAATTTTGTCCGTGAATTCCCACATCAGACCCCGGTGATATTTTGTTATGACGCCGGTGACTATGAAACATCCTTGAATGCCGCAATGGAAGCAGCGGACTATGCCAATTTTGAAAAACGCCGCAAGCGGTCAGCCCGGAAGGGCAAGCTGCGTGGCATTGGCATGAGTTGCTACATTGAAGCCTGTGGTATCGCACCATCGGCGGCGGTTGGTTCGCTGGGGGCCGGTGTTGGCCTTTGGGAATCTGCAGAAGTGCGCGTCAATCCGGTTGGTACGGTTGAAATCCTGACCGGTTCTCACAGCCATGGCCAGGGCCATGAAACGACTTTTGCGCAACTGGTCTCAGACCGCTTTGGCCTTCCGAGCGAAAATGTTCAGGTGGTTCATGGTGACACCGACAAGGTGCAGTTCGGCATGGGAACCTACGGTTCACGTTCCGGGGCTGTGGGCATGTCGGCGATTGAAAAGGCCCTCGACAAGGTCGAAGACAAAGCCAAAAAAATCGCCGCCCATATGCTGGAAGCATCCGAAGGTGACATTGAAATCAAGGATGGCGAAGTTTCGGTCAAGGGCACCGATAAAAAACTGCTTTGGCACGAAGTCTGCCTTGGTGCCTATACCGGCCACAATTTGCCTGAGGGCATGGAGCCAGGATTAAAGGAAGGGGCATTTTACGACCCGACCAACTTCACCTTCCCGGCGGGTTGTTACATCTGTGAGGTTGAAGTCGATCCGGATACCGGCACCACGACAATTGAACAATTTGTCGCTGCAGATGATTTCGGGAAAATCATCAATCCGATGATCGTTGAAGGTCAGGTCCATGGCGGTCTCGCCCAGGGCATTGGCCAGGCGCTGATGGAAAATGCCGTTTATGACGATTCCGGTCAGTTGCTTTCCGCCTCCTACATGGATTACACGATGCCTCGGGCTGATGACCTGCCAAGCTTCAAAGTATCAACCACGGAGACGCTGTGTCCGGGCAACCCACTGGGGATCAAGGGATGCGGTGAAGCCGGAGCCATTGGCTCTCCACCCGCAGTCATCAATGCGATCACCAATGCCATTGGGCATAACAATCTTCCCATGCCAGCCAGCCCGCACAATGTCTGGGCAGCTGTTCAAGCCGGCGAATAAGAGGAAAAATCATGTACGATACAAATTATACACGTGCAAAAGACGCAAGTGACGCCGCAAAGAAAATGCGTGCGGCAGATGACGGCCAGTTTATTGCCGGCGGTCACACACTGCTTCCCACCATGAAGCAGCGGTTGGCTGCACCAACCGACCTGATTGACATATCCCACATCAAGGGCATTGCGGATATCTCGGTATCTCGCAAGGATGTCACCATCGGTGCAGCAGCAACCCACGCATCGGTTGCCAATCACTCAAAGCTGATGAAGGTCTGCCCGTCGCTATGTGCTTTAGCATCTCATATCGGCGATCCGGCGGTACGCAACCGGGGCACTATTGGCGGCTCTATCGCCAACAATGACCCGGCCGCCGACTACCCGGCAGCAATGGTCGCACTTGATGCAACAATCGTCACCAACAAGCGCAAGATCAAAGCCGGCAGGTTCTTTACCGGCATGTTTGAAACCTCTCTCAAGGACGACGAGGTGATCAAGGCTGTCACCTTCAAGGCACCGAAATCCGGAGCCTATGCCAAGTTTCCAAATCCGGCATCTCGTTATGCAATGGCTGGTGTTTACGTAGCAGATCACGGCAAGAAGGATATCCGCGTTGGCGTCACGGGTGCCTCATCTGGAGGCGTTTACCGCGCCAAGGACATGGAAAAGGCCTTGGCCAAGGACTTTTCGGCAGACGCGATTGACGGTTGCAAGGTGGATGAAGGCGACATGCTTTCCGACATCCACGGTTCAGCCGCCTATCGGGCCAACCTGGTCAAAGTGATGGCAAAACGGGCAATTGCCGCAGCCGGATAGACCCGAGTTAAAAACCAATACTGAAGTCGCCCGGTTGCCAGATGACAACCGGGCACCTTTTTTTCGGGGTCAGTCGATCATTCAGATTCCCGACGAAACACAATCGTTTCATCGATCAGCCAACGGCGAAATGCAGCAACAGATTTTCGCCGGCCTGCCCAATTCCGGGCCAGAACCTGATAGATATATTGTTGACTGGAAAGACCCACTCTCAGTCGAAATCAGACGGGTCTGGTGAACGGCTCTGGGTTGAAGGAGCTCAACTGAGTTTCGCAGCTGCGATGCGGTAGACCTGCTCATCTCCGCGCATCAAAGCGTGAAAATCACGACCTTCAAACAGTCCTTCAAAAGCTGGATCAAAGACGTTCAACCCGCCAGTATAGGCACCAAAGCTCGGCATGATCATGCGGCTTGCAGAGGCTGCAAAGCAGGAACGACGAACGGATCGTCCTCGTCGGACCAGACGTGCCTTGGGATGCAGGTGTCCGGCAATCTCTCCCGGTGCCGCATCTGTTTGAGGTTGATGAGTAAGGATGAGCCTGCCCAGCGCCATACTATCGAACACATCTCCCCCCAGACCGACCGGTGGTGACGGATCGTGATTGCCGCTGATCCAGACCCACTCGCGTCCCTTTATCAGCGACGCCAGCAATTCAAGGTTTTGCGGTGACAAGCGCTCAGACGCTGCATCGTCGTGAAAGGAATCACCCAGCGCGATGACTTTTTTTGGCTGCCACTTGTCGATGCAAATGGCCAACCGTTTCAATGTTGCCATCGTATCGTAAGGCGGCAACAACTGGCCCCGTCGAGCAAATGACGACCCCTTCTCCAGATGCAGGTCAGCCACCAGCAATGCCTGCTCGGCTGGCCAAAACACCACGCCATCGCAATCTGTTACCAGTTCGACACCATTGACGGCATGGATACAGGTTCCCTGGTAAGACGCTGCGACAAACAGGTCTGGCAAAGGCAAATTGGTCTGCAGTTGAGCCATAACAGTATTGTCGTCCAGCGCTGGTTGGCGTGACCCGGCCGGAATACGCTTGGACTTGGTGCGGGCCTTTAGGGACCAGCGATAGGAAGATGGCGAATCACTCAATTGACTTACCTTACACGGTCATGGCTTCAGAAATGAGGTTTTCAGCCGCTTCTGCCAATAACGAGTCATTGGCCTCGCCCGGCACTGCCTCCCGACCGATTTCCAGCATGATCGGAACCGCCAGCGGCGATACCTGGCCAAGATTATTATGAATGATCTGCCCCTTGATGCGGGCCAGCAAATCACCCAGCCGATGGATATCGAGCAATCCGGTAGCAGCATCTTCGCGGGTTGCCTGCATCAGGATATGGTTGGGTTCATGTTCCCGCAAAACATCGTAGATCAGATCGGTGGAGACTGTGATCTGCCGCCCGGACTTTTCCTTTCCCGGATGATTTTTTTCAATCAGCCCAGCGATCAAAACAACTTGTCGGAATGTGCGTTTGAGCATGAAACTGTCTTCCATCCAGGTTTCCAGATCATCCCCCAACATGTCCTCATCAAACAGACCGGACAAAGACAGGCTCCCCGCTTCGATCATTGCGCCCAGATCATTCAACCCCCAGACACAGATACAATAATCCGTTGCCACAAAGCCGGTGGGACGTGCTCTTGCCCGCTCCAGGCGTTTGGTCAACAACATGCCGAGCGATTGATGGGCCAGCCGCCCCTCAAAAGGATATACGACGAGGTAGAATTTTTCACCCCGCGGGAATGTCTCGACCAGCAATTGATCGACCTTTGGAATCACTGATTTCTGTTGCTGAATTTCCAACCACTGGGAGACCTGCACCGGCAGTTCGGCCCAACTCTCGGGGTTCGCCATCATCGCCCTTATATGTTCCGCCAGATAGGTCGAGAGAGGGAATTTCGATCCGGCATAAATTGGGACCATCGGATCCTTGGAAACGGTCGGGGTGACAATCGCTTCATTTTCCCGAATGCCCTCAAAGCGTACAATTTGACCGGCAAACATGAATGTGTCGCCATAGACCATTTGTTCCAGAAAATACTCTTCAAGCTTGCCCAGTGATCGTCCACCGCGGGTTGCCGCAATGCCTTTGCCATCGCGTTTTACAAATTTGAGCAGGCGCACGGTCATGGCTGGTGCTTCGTAGATCGTGCCGGCATTCAACCGGTATTGCTGGGCAAATCGGGGATGAGTCAGGCGCCATTCGCCACTGTTTTGATCGACCTTTTTTATCTTGGCATAGCGTTCATAGGTTTTAAGCGCATAGCCACCAGTGGCAACGAAGTGCACACATTGCTCAAAGGTATCCCAGTCAAGTTCTGCATAGGCTGAGGAACTTATGATTTCCTGATATAGTTCATCCTCCTGAAACGGACCCGCAACCGCCATGCCCAAAATGTGCTGGCACAGGACATCGAGCGCGCCTGCCCTTAAGGGCGGCGTATCCTGATGACCCAGATAATTGGCATCCAGAGCCGCCTTGCACTCCATTACCTCAAAGCGATTTGCGGGCACCAGCACCGCGCGTGACGGCTCATCCATTCGGTGATTTGCGCGGCCAATGCGCTGGGCCAGACGGCTGGCCCCCTTGGGAGCTCCAATATGCAGGACAAGATCGACATCGCCCCAGTCAATGCCCAGATCAAGGGTTGAGGTCGCAACGACGGCTCGCAAACTGTTGACTGCCATGGCAGCCTCTACTTTACGTCGTTGACCAACATCCAATGAACCGTGATGCAGCGCGATCGGCAGATTGTCCTCGTTGATGCGCCACAGGTTTTGAAACAGAAATTCGGCCTGGCTCCTTGTATTGACGAACAGGATTGCGGTTTGCGCGGATTTAATCGTTTCGTATATTTCGCCAACCGCATGGCGTGCAGAATGGCCCGACCATGGCAGCCGTTCGCTGGTGTCCAATATGGTGATCTGAGGCTTGGCACCACCGTCAACGATGATCAGGCCGGCTTGATAATCGATCTGCGTATCACCCCGGTTCTGAGCCACAAGCCAGCGCTGCAAGTCAGCTGGATTTGCAACTGTTGCGGAAAGCCCGATTGTTTGCAGTTGCGGCTGCAGGCGGCGCAAGCGGGCCAGGCCGAGTGCCAGCAAATGGCCTCTCTTGGACGTCACCAGAGAGTGCAACTCATCAAATATCACGTAACGCAGATCAGCGAAAAACCGATCACTGTCCTTACCTGCAATCAACAGTGCCAGTTGTTCAGGCGTTGTCAGCAATATGTCCGGCGGCAGCAGTTTTTGCCGTTGGCGTCGATGCGATGGCGTATCTCCGGTGCGGGTTTCCACAGATACCGGCAGCCCCATTTCTTCAATGGGGGTTTCCAGATTGCGTTTGATATCAACCGCCAATGCCTTGAGCGGCGAGATATAGAGCGTATGAATACCTTTGTGGGGTTCCCCCGGTTTGCGCTTTGGGCGAACTGTAAGTTCCGTCAAGGCCGGCAAGAAACCGGCCAATGTCTTGCCCGCTCCGGTTGGTGCTATCAAAAGGGTGGACCCACCTTGGCGGGCGCGGAGCAGGAGATCGAGTTGGTGGCGGCGGGGCTGCCAACCCTTGTCTTCAAACCAATTATGGAAAACAGCCGGCAATTCAGTTGATGTTTCAACAATTGCAGGTTGATGATTCGTAACCATGCCGGTTTCAATCGCCATGGGTGTATCGTAGCTTTTTCACCATGAACGTCGAGCACAATCCGCTGATCAAATTTATCTTAGTGAGCTGCCTGATCTTGCTGGCAGGTTGCAATGATGAATCGGGTTCACCACCAAAATACGATGGCGACATGGTCTTGGCAATTTCCTGGCAAGCCGGTTTTTGCGAAACTCGCCCAGGATTGCCGGAATGCAAAAGCCAGACCACAAAACGCTTTGACGCCAGTCATTTTTCCTTGCACGGCCTTTGGCCGCAACCGCGCAATCAATCTTATTGCAATGTTGACGCAAACCAAAAACGTCTCGATACCTCGCGCAAGTGGTCGCGCCTGCCGGGTCTTGGCCTGTCAACAAAGCTGCAGAATCAGTTGCTCAAAATCATGCCCGGCGCCCGTTCCTTCCTGCATCGGCATGAATGGATAAAGCACGGCACCTGCTATTCCGCCGATGCCGAGACGTATTTTCGCGATTCACTCTTGCTGATGAAACAGATCAATAATTCACCGCTGCGTGATTTATTTGCCAGCAGCATTGGCGCGCAATTGACGGGGAGGCAAATACGTCAGGCGGTAAATGCCAGTTTTGGCCAAGGCGCCGGACGCCGAGTTCGCGTGGCCTGCAAGCGTGACGGAAAGCGAACCATCATCACCGAGCTGACCATTGGATTGAAGGGCAAAATTACCGAACAGATGAATTTATCCGACCTTATTCAAGCCGCGCCGGAAACCCGACCGGGCTGCCCCGCCGGTATTGTTGATGCCGTCGGGTTGCAGTAATCCGCGCTCAACTTGACGGGCAATCCGGCAGGTCTATCACAAATCTGGATCCGGGCGCATCATCGTCGCGCAGCTCAATTGTTCCCCCATGAGCGCGGATCAACTCAGCGGCAATGGCCAGGCCCAATCCTGTGCCGCCATTTTGCCCCGTCGCAGAAAACGCCGTGAACAGGTTTTCGCGGACCTTTGCCGGAAATCCGGGACCTGTGTCGGAAACAAGAATTTGCACACCATCCAGCAATCGATCAGCCGATATGGTCAAACGTTTGACCACGGCATCATCAGATGTGTTGGTCATCGCCTGCACCGCGTTTCGCGACAAGTTCAACAAAACCCTGAACAGTTGTTCGGGATCAGCCGTGACCTCTAGTTGCGGATCGGTTTGATTGATCCATTCAACCGGGCTTTCGACATTGCTGTCGCGGTCCAGTGCCAGTGCTTCTGCCACGTCTTCACACAGGCGATGCAAGCGCACGACATTGCGCTGAGGCAGCGCCTCACCTGATTTTCCGTAAGCAAGAACAGATTTGGTATAATCTGCCGCCCGGTCAATGGTTCGAACCAATCGTGGGGCCAGTCTTTGCGCAACCGGGTCTTCAAGGTCCGACAATCGGTCTGAAAACAGCGACGCCGAGGCCAGAATATTGCGTAAATCGTGGTTGATTTTGGACACCGCCAACCCGAGATCAGCCAAATGACGCTGCTGCGCCATGGTGCCCCGCACCTGTTTCTGCATAGAGCTGAGCTGCACTTCGGCCACACCAATTTCATCGCGGCGGCCAGATGGTTCGATCACCTTTGAAGCATCTTCGGGATTGTTTGAAAAATCGAGCATGGCCCCTGACATGCGCTGCAGGGGACGAATAAGCAGCGCGCGCAAAGTCAGAAATACCGCCAGACCGGTAAAAATCGAAATCGCCAGCGAAATCAGCAAAACATTGCCAGCATAGCTCAGCATGGCATCTCGCAGCGGTTTTTCCTTCATCACCAGTTCGAGCGTGCCATTTCGCTCCATCATCGGACCAAACACGCGGATAGTTCGATTGTCTCCTCCCAATATCAGGGTATCCAGAGCGTCGGTAATTGAACGGACGGCTTGAATGCGGCCTGGCATGGCCAACTCAACATGGCGCGCCACATTTCCCGGCATGGCTTTGGTGGCCAGTACCCGGCGCGCTCCCTCGCGGCGCACCACTATAACTTCTGTTTGGGTCAGCGACAGCAACTGATCCCGCACATCATCGGGAACAGCGTCATCCGGCAATCGCTCCAGAGCCAGCGAGGCCGCCTCTCCTGTAACAAAATGGTCCGACAACCAGGTCAGGCGGAAGTTGGCCACGGAGGGGATAAATACGAATATCTCCGTCAGCATAATCACCAGCATGGTGAGAATAAGCAGCTTGCCCGACAGGCTTCGCGGAATCATGCGATGCCGCTCAACTGGAACGGTATTTTCGCTTTTGGGTTCAGATTGGCTCAACGGCAGAGGACCCTAAATCGTCTTTTTCAAATAAAGCTCTTGGCAATCAGGTCAATACTAGCCGAATTTTGCCAAAAAGCGTACCAGCCAACGCACAAGCGGTTTTTTTGTCGCGGGGGCGTAAAATGAGGTGGCTGCCCTTTTACCGATTTCGCTCATTGTAGGATAAGGCGCGATGTAGCCTGCAATGTCCTTTAACTTCAGTTTTTGTGATATTGCCAGCGCCCACATATTCATCATTTCACCTGCCATGGCACCGGCAATGGAGACACCTTCTATCGTGCCATTCTTGCGAGCGATGATTTTAATCAGTCCGCTGGTTTTCTTCTCTGCCTGAGCGCGGTCATTTTCGGCATAGGGCCAGCGCAAAACTCGAATGTCCTTGAAAGTGGCACGAGCGGTTTCTTCAGTATGCCCGACGTGAGCCAGCTCCGGATCCGTATAAGTGCTCCAGGGGATAATGTGGGTGTTCTCCCTGGCATTCATGCGAAACAGAATGGCCCGGATGACCAGGCCGGCATGATAGCCCGCAACGTGGGTGAATTGCAGACTGCCAGCAACATCCCCGATGGCGTAAACCTTCGAATTACTGGTCCGCATTTTCTTGTTCACCGTTATGCCACGCCTTGAATATTCAATGCCGGCCTTTTCAAGATCCAGCCCGCCAACTGTTGCAGCCCGACCAGTGGCCACCAACAATGTATCCCCATCAATCGTGTCAGCCTCTCCGTTGATCTCCACATGCAGGCGAATTTTCTGGGTTTTTCCCACAAACGTTGTTTCCACCCGAATCACTTTTGTTTCCTCGCGGATTTCAACGCCCTCGCCACGTATTTTCTCCAGCACAATTGCAGCGAGTTCCGGATCGTCCTTTCCGAGCGCTTTCAAACCTTCAACAACAGTCACCTTGGCTCCCAGGCGGTGATGTGCCTGGGCCATTTCCAGACCAATAGGCCCGCCGCCGATGACCAGTAAATGGCCCGGATTGCGGGTCCTGTCGAAAATTGTTTCATTGGTGACATAGTCAACCGTGTCGATACCCGGAATGGGCGGGACAAATGGGGCGGACCCGGTTGCCACAACAAATCGCCTCGGTTTTATAATATAGTCGCCTGCTTCAACGGTCTTTTTATCGACAAAACGCGCCGCATCCTGAATCACCGTCACGCCCAATGCTTCAAATCGCTCAACACTGTCCATGGGTGCGATTGTATCAATCACGCCGTGAACGTGATCATGAACCTGCTTGAAACTTACCCGTGGTCCGGTTGCTTCCTTTCCACTGGTGGTGACGCCAAATTGCGGCGCATCGCGCATCGATTGGGCGTGTTTTGCAGCAGCGATCAGGGCTTTTGATGGCACGCAGCCATAATTCAGGCAGTCACCGCCCATTTTTCCCTTTTCGATGAGCACGACATTCACACCGAAAGACGCAGCAGCAGATGCCACAACCAACCCTCCGGAGCCGGCGCCAATTACACAGATGTCGGGTTTCAGTAGGGTGGCCATGCGGGTTCCTGATTATATTCCATAGTTCGTTGTTATACTGGTACGATCTTGAACCACCGCTTTCAACAGGGCGATGATCACGGTACCATGACAGCCGCGTGACACTGGCCTAGGCCGGTTTGATTTTGTCGTAAATTCTTAGGCTTGTTTTGATTGACTCGCCACCAAGCTCTGCCTATACAGCGCCAACGCGACGTGAGCACTATCTGGCAAAGCCAGAGCGGAATTCGTTAACAAGTTCCTTACCCGCCACGCCGTACAAAGCTTTGATGAATGACAAGAGGGCCGGTCTTCGACTGGCATATCGATATGAAACGGACCTATCAGCCCAGTAAATTGGTACGCAAACGCCGCCACGGCTTTCGTTCTCGCATGGCAACCCCAGGCGGACGTCGCGTGGTCGCAAAACGTCGTGCCCATGGCCGTAAAAAACTCTCAGCCTAGACCGGAAATCACGGTCAATCGATTGAAAGACCGGGCAGATTTCCTAAAAGCAAGAGAAGGAGCGCGTTCTCACGAGCGCGCTTTTGTTTTGCAGTTACGACAACGAACTGACCATTGTGATGGCGGTTTGCGGGTCGGTTATACGGTTACGAAAAAAGTCGGAAATTCCGTTGAACGCAATCGCATCAAACGCCGATTGCGCGAAGCGGTGAGGTTTGCTGACCTTCCTGAGCAATGTCGCAACAAAGATGCCGTGCTGATTGCACGGCGGGTTGCGTTGAATTGTCCGTTCGATTCGCTGGTTGCGGCGGTCAACCACAGCATGCGCCACGCAAAATTCGACCAAAAATCCGACAATAAGAGAAAACGACGCAATCGCCATGTTGCAAATCAGCCCTGAGCGGGGCAAAACGTGCCAGCAAATTTCCTGTGGCATCCGCCACAGAGCTACCCCACATGAGTTGAATTAATCTCTGATAACTAGACGGGCTTCCTGATGGACAACCAACGCAATTTCATTCTCGCTGCAGTACTGTCGCTGGCGGTTGTGTTTTTCTGGCAGATGCTCGTCATCAGCCCGCGCATCGAGAAAGAACGTGCCGCCGCCGAAGCGCAGGCTCAATTGCAGGCTGAAACCAAGCAGTCCGTGGAAACCACCGTGGCCCCCTCTTCGGGCGGCGAAGGCGTACCTGCGCCATCGGCTGGGCAATCCGCAGTTCCTGGCGGTAGTGACCAACAAGCCTCAACCACCGACACCGCGGGCAGAGTTGAATTCCGCACTGAAAAACTGGATGGCAGTATCAATCTGAAAGGTGGTCGCATTGATGATCTGAATCTGGCGTTGTACCGCCAGACCGTCGATCCAACCAGCCCCGAAATCCGGCTGCTGATGCCGGTAAATGATGAAAATGCGTATTTTGCCGAATTCGGATTTTCTCCAAATGCCGATGCCGGTGACGTGCCGGGACCAAGCACCGTGTGGACGCTGACCGAAGGGGAAGTACTCACATCCACCTCACCAGTCGTGTTGCAATATACCAATCAAAAGGGCCTGGAGTTTCACCGCAAAATCGAACTCGACGCCGACTATATGTTCACCATTACAGACACGGTGAAAAATACCGGCGCTGCGACGATTGCCCTGAAACCCTATGGCCGTATCGCGCGCTATGGAAAGCCCGAAGTGGCTGGAATCTATGTGCTTCATGAAGGCCTGGTCGGCTCTGTCGGTGAACAGGGACTGGACGAATACGATTACGGTGACATTGAAGAAGATAAACAGGTCACCAAGGAACTGGCCGACAGCGGTTGGCTGGGAATAACCGATAAATATTGGGCAACCGCACTGATCCCCGGCGGTTCATTCGTCGCCCACTACAATTATTATTCGAACGGGCGCCCGTTCTATCAAAGTGACTTTCTCGGCGAACCCATCACCATCGCTGCCGGTGGCACCGCTGAAACATCCAGCCGTCTTTTTGCCGGTGCCAAGAAAGTCGACATTATTGATGCCTATCGCGACAATCTGAATATCCCGCTGTTTGATAAAATCATCGACTGGGGATGGTTCTATTGGCTGACCAAACCGCTGTTTGGCGTGATGAACTGGATTTATCAGTTGGTTGGCAATTTTGGCGTGGCAATCCTTGGCGTGACCGTGTTGTTGAAAATACTGTTCTTCCCGCTGGCCAACAAGTCCTATGCCTCGATGGCCAACATGAAGAAAATGCAGCCGGAAATGACCGCCATTCGCGAACGTCATGCTGATGACCGACAGGCCCAGCAAAAAGAAATGATGGCACTCTATAAGAAAGAGAAGATCAATCCGGCGGCGGGTTGCTGGCCAGTTTTGATCCAGATCCCTGTGTTCTTCTCGCTGTACAAGGTGATCTATGTGACCATTGAGATGCGGCACGCGCCGTTCTTTGGCTGGATTCATGACTTGTCGGCCCCGGACCCAACATCGTTTTTGAACCTGTTCGGCCTGTTGCCGTTTGAAACGCCGGCCTTTCTGGCAATCATTGCCGTTGGTGTCTGGCCGTTGATTATGGGCATCACCATGTTCATTCAGATGCAGATGAACCCTACTCCACCCGATCCGACCCAGCAGATGATCTTTAAATGGATGCCGGTGATGTTCACGTTCATGCTGGCGACTTTCCCGGCCGGACTGGTGATCTATTGGGCTTGGAACAACTTCCTGTCGATCCTGCAACAAGGGACGATCATGAAGCGTCAGGGCGCGAAGATTGAATTGTGGGACAATCTGAAAGCGATGTTGAGCAAGAAAAAAGAAGAGCCCAGCTGACCCATCAATGAGTATGTGACTCACACCCCAAACTGATAAAATCACATAAACAATTCTTTATATGGACTTGCGTCGATAGATACCGGCTGCTAAACCGCGCCCAGTATTGTGCTCGGGTGATGCGAGCACGTGATTTCCAGTTCCTTCGGATAATTGCAGATAAGGATGCCTGTCATGGCCCAACAAGACTATATCGTAAAAGACATTTCGCTGGCTGATTTTGGCCGTAAAGAGCTTGATATTGCCGAAACCGAAATGCCAGGCCTGATGGCTCTGCGCGAGGAGTTTGGCGCCTCAAAGCCGCTCAAGGGTGCCCGCATCGCCGGTTCCCTGCATATGACCATTCAAACGGCTGTATTGATAGAAACTCTGGTTGCTCTTGGTGCCAATGTTCGTTGGGCGTCCTGCAACATCTATTCAACGCAAGACCATGCTGCCGCGGCGATCGCTGCCACCGGAGTCCCGGTATTCGCCATCAAGGGTGAAACACTGGAAGAATATTGGGATTATGCCGACAGGATATTCTTCTTTGGCGGTGAAGACGGAACCTGCAACATGATTCTGGATGATGGCGGCGATGCCACCATGTATATTTTGATCGGTGCACGGGTCGAAAATGGTGAAACCAACCTGATCGAAACCCCGCAGTCGGAAGAAGAAGAATATCTGTTTGCCCAGATCAGGAAGCGCATGAAAGCTTCTCCAGGCTGGTTCACCAAACAGCGTGATGACATTCAGGGTGTATCGGAAGAAACCACCACCGGTGTTCACCGCCTGTATCAGCTGGTTGAAAAAGGCTTGCTGCCTTTCCCGGCGATCAACGTCAACGACTCGGTCACCAAGTCCAAATTTGACAATAAATATGGCTGTAAAGAATCGCTGGTTGATGGCATTCGCCGCGCCACGGACACCATGATGGCCGGTAAAACAGCGGTGGTTTGCGGCTATGGCGACGTTGGCAAGGGTTCTGCTGCATCTTTGCGCGGCGCTGGTGCGCGGGTAAAGATTACGGAAATCGACCCGATCTGCGCGCTTCAGGCCGCAATGGACGGATTTGAGGTCACCACGTTGGAAGATGTTGTCGAAGATTCCGACATATTTATCACGACGACCGGCAACAAGGACATCATCCGCATCGAGCATATGCGCGCGATGAAGGACATGGCAATTGTTGGCAATATCGGCCACTTTGACAATGAAATTCAGGTTGCCAATCTGCGCAACATGAAAATGACCAATATCAAAGATCAGGTGGACATGTATGAAATGCCTTCCGGCAACCGCATGATCTTGCTGTCGCAGGGCCGCCTGCTCAACCTTGGCAACGCAACCGGTCATCCGTCATTCGTGATGTCAGCATCTTTTACCAATCAGGTTCTGGCTCAAATCGAGCTTTGGACCAAAGGGGATGATTATCAAAACGAAGTTTACATCCTGCCCAAACATCTCGATGAGAAAGTCGCTCGACTGCACCTTGAGAAGATCGGTGCAAAGCTGACTAAATTGTCAAATGAGCAGGCCGACTATATCGGCGTGACGACAGAAGGCCCTTACAAGCCTGAGCATTACCGCTACTGATCCAGCCACAGCAACGTCTGAGTTTTTTGGGTCGCTTCTCGATTTCGGTTCAATCCGAAATTGGGAAGCGGCCCAATTTATTTTGACTGATCAACATAATTGTACCTTCACATTGTCTGCAAATTGATTCCCCATTATCCCAAAACACTTCGTGCAAATTGACACAATATAGCCTTGGCATCTGTGGCATAAGCGCGAGACAGCAAACTCGCCGGGCAACTGCAACTATGAAGATTCCGCAAAAAATTTTTGGCATCGCCATTTTGGTGTTCCTCGTGATGGGATCTACGATCCTGTATTCGACCTACAAGCTCTATGGCGTCTCCCAGGAGATCAAAAGCCTGGCGGAAATTTTCATTCCTCTTTCGGATCAGTTGGCGGATATCGATATCCAGATTGTCGAACAGGAACTGGATGTTGAGCGTTCGGAAAAGCACATTATTGAAGCCAAGCTGGTTGATGAAGAATTGAAAGAACTTGCTGCGGGGATCGTGCCTGAACATCTGTCGGTTTCAGGAACCACGGTGGACCAGCAGACCGAGCATCTGAAAAAACAGCGGGTGCTTCTCGCAGCCAAAATCAAGAGCGAAGAAAGCGAATTTGTCGAGCGGGAAAATTTTGTCGATTCCGCCATTAAGAAGGCTGAAAAGCTGGTGGAAGAATCGGTTGACCGGGTAGCGACGTCACAGGGGCGCGAAATCCTTTTGTCGATCATCCCGCTGCTCAAGACCGTCGATCTGCAGCACTCAAACCTGCACGCACAGCAAGCCATTCTCATTGAGGCAATGAAGAAAGACAGCGCCCTCCAGCATGAATTGGAGAAGCTGATCGAAAAGGAAGACCATGAACTGCAATCGGCGGTCAAAACCACATGGCTTAAGGTTGCCCGGTTCACCGAACGTTCTGCCCTGATTGCTGAGGAGCACGAGCGCCAGGCACTGTTGGTTAGTGTTCTGTTGACCATTGTGGCGGGCCTGTTGGCACTGGTGGTGTCGCTGTTTGTCATTCGTGGCATGTTGAAACCGCTGAGAAATCTGATGGCGGCGACGGACAAGGTGGAATCCGGAGACCTGACCGGCGTCATACGCAGCGATACTTCTGATGAGATTGGTGATCTGACCCGCCGCTTCAATTCGATGGTTGAAGGCCTGCGCAAGACCGAAGAGATCAAGGATAAGTTTGGCCAGTATGTTGACCCCCGCGTCGTATCGGGTCTGATCGGCGACCCGGACATGGAACTGGTCAATGGCGAGAAGAAAATTGTCTCGGTATTCTTTTCCGATCTGGTCAACTTCACCGGCATTTCAGAGCGTTTTACGCCAGCCGGGCTGGTGAAGATGGTCAACCGGTATCTGACCATGATGTCGCAACCGATCACCAATAATCATGGCCTGATCGACAAATATATTGGCGATGCGATCATGGCGTTCTGGACCACTCCGTTTTGCCGCGACGGTGATCAGGCGAGCCTGGCGGTTGAAGCTGCGCTGAAAGATGTTGAACTGATCAAAGAATTGCAGTCTGAATTGCCCGAACTGATGGGGCTTCGCAAAGATATTCCTCAAATTGGCATGCGCATTGGTCTTGCGACCGGTGAAGCCCTTGTCGGGTCAATTGGCTCTGATACGTCGAAAAACTACACTGTGATGGGCGACACGGTAAATCTGGGGTCGCGCCTTGAGGGAGCCAACAAGAATTACGGAACGCATGTCCTGGTATGCGAACGGACTTATCAAATGGCATCAATCCGGTTTGAATTCCGAAAGATCGACAACATTATCGTCACCGGCAAAACCGAAGCAGTGTCGATCTATGAACCTCTGGGTCCAGTTGGCGAGATTGGACAATCTGCTCTTGATCAGAGAAACGATTTTGAGGATTCCCTTGCAGCTTTTCACAAGGGTGACTGGGCGGCTGCGCGATCCGCGTTTCAGGCGTATCATGATGCATACCCCGACGATGGGGCCGGCCAGACCTATCTATATCGTCTCGACGCAATCGAACGTGACGGACCACCGCAAAACTGGACCGGTGTGTGGCAATTGCAGTCAAAATAGACTTTGCCGGATACCGTCATTCGGTCACGCCCTTGTTTCCAACATAGTGGTGCTGGAACCGTTCACGTTTTTATGGAATAAATTTGAGGCTTGCGCCAATCTGCGAACTGCGCTCTAGCATCCGTAAAACCGCCGGAATGAACACGCCAAATGATCGACATTGCCGATCCCCTGTATTTTATGCGTCACGGGCAAACCGACTGGAATGCCCGGGCACGTTATCAAGGAAGCACCGACACCAGCCTTTCTGAACTGGGAGAGCTCGAAGCCAGACACAATGCCAAACTCCTGACAGCACGATTACAGAGTGACCAGGTTGACTTATCCCAAATGCAGTTGGTGTCTTCGCCGCTAAAACGCGCGCAGCAAACGACCGACATCATTTCCGGGCATTTTGATCCCATGCCACCGACCACGCTCAACCCGATATTTCGCGAACTGTCGGTTGGAAGATGGGAAGGTTTGACCAGCATGGAAGTCAAGCAGCGTTTTTATGAAGAACGCAAATCTCGCAAGCTGGATCGATGGCGTTTCAAGCCGCAGGGCGGTGAATCGATGGCCGAACGATCTGTTGAAATCGAAAATGGCCTTCGCGAACTTCAACCGAATAGTGTTTTGATCACGCATTGCGTCGTTTTACGCATTATTTTCCACCACTTGACGGACATCGCAGAGCAGGTTGCGACCAGTGTTGTGACGCCCCATGTGTCAATTTGGTGTTGGAATGGTGCAAAATTGCACAGACAGGACTAGAAATGTCTTTCTGCGCTTAACGACCGCGTTCAAGTGTGCCAGACTAATTTCAATAAACCCGGAAAACCGGGACGGGAGAGAACAAGGGTATCAGTCTTGGCGCAAGCAAGCGCATCTGCAAACAAGACCAATGAGGGGGAGCAACAGGGAGGTGTGTCGAGGGAATATTCCCACGACATAATTCGCGTTGACGACCTGCATTTGGCGATTGACCTGAAGGGCACGGATATTGAAGTTATCCGTGGCGCTTCATTTCGCATTCCAGCGGGCAAGACGGTTGCATTGGTCGGGGAATCCGGCTCCGGAAAGTCCATTTTGTCGCAGGCCATTCTTGGGATTCTCCCCAATGTGGCACGTATTACCACGGGCAATATATGGTACCGGGAAAACGCCAGCGACCAACCCCTCGATCTGGCCGCACTGAAAGATGATTCTGCAGAACGCATCGCGCTGCGTGGTGGCAAGATTTCAATTATTTTTCAGGAACCGATGACGTCCCTGTCGCCTCTGCACACAATCGGAAATCAGATCGGCGAGGCGCTCGAACTGCATCGCGATATCGCCAAGAACGATGTTCAAGCAACTGTTGTGCGGATGCTGGATTTAGTCGGGTTTCCAAATCCCGACGCTGCATGGTCGATGTATCCGATGGAATTGTCGGGCGGGCTTCGGCAGCGTGCCATGATCGCCATGGCCCTGGTCTGTCTTCCAGCTCTGCTGATCGCCGACGAGCCGACCACTGCGCTTGACGTGTCGATGCAAGCCAAGATTTTGAGCCTGCTGAAGGATCTTCAGCAAAAGCTCGGCATGGCAGTATTGTTAATCACCCATGACCTCGGTGTCGTGGCCAATATGGCTGACGAAGTTGTGGTGATGTATCACGGACAGATTATGGAAGCTGGTCCTCGCGAGGCCATATTCAACAACCCACAACATGAATATCTAAAAGCCCTGCTGCACGCGGTTCCCGATTTGAGCATGGGGTATGACGAAAAACTGCAGAGCCTGCGCGACATTGACCACGAAATACCTGCTTCGATGATTGGTGAAATTACCGAACGCAAAACCCATGCGGATGAAGTTTTGTTGAAGGTACGCGGGCTGCGCAAGGAGTTCACCACCAAAAAGAGCTCCGGTTGGTTTGGCGGAACTGCCAATGTGTTGAAAGCCGTGGACGATGTATCTTTTGATGTACGCAGGGGTGAGTGTTTTGGACTGGTGGGGGAATCCGGCTGCGGCAAAACGACAACTTTGAAGTTGATCGTTCGTGCACTGTCGGCCAGTGGCGGTTCGGTAGAATGGCTGGAGGGGGATGGTGATGACCAATCCGTCACCGATCTGCTGGGGCTGAACAATGCAGGTGTCAAAGCATTCCGCCGAAAAATCCAAATGGTGTTCCAGGATCCGTTCTCTTCACTGTCACCTCGATCCACCGTTTTGAACATCCTGAAGGAACCAATGGAAGTTCACTCCATGGGCACCAAGAAAGACCAGGCCGCCTATGCTGCCGAGCTGATGCGCCTTGTTGGTTTGCAGCCGACCTTTCTTGGCCGCTATCCGCATTCCTTTTCCGGTGGCCAAAGGCAGCGCATCGGCATTGCGCGCGCTTTGGCATTGCGACCTGAATTGCTGGTTTGTGACGAACCGGTTTCGGCGCTCGACGTTTCGGTGCAGGCGCAGGTGCTCAATCTGCTGAAGCAATTGCAGGAAGAACTCGGCCTCACCTATATTTTCATTTCTCACAATCTGGCGGTCATACGCTATATCGCCGACCGGATTGGCGTCATGTTCAAAGGACAGCTTGTGGAAATGGCGAGACGGGAAGAATTGTTTGAAAATCCAATACACCCTTACACCAAAGCCTTGTTGGACGTGGTACCGCACGCAGATCTCGACCATCCATTGGATTTTGATCGCATCAATCGTGATATGGCGGCAGAAGGCCGCAATTGGAACTTTCCCTTTACAAGCCAGACCGACGGGTCTGACATGGAAATGATATCTATTTCCGAATACCATCAGGTCCGCGCCATTATCGGTTCTGATCCCGCAACCCTTTCAAAAGCAAGTTGAGTAAGCCCATGACCCAAAATATCAGGAAGATGATCTCTGCCAGCGCCGCTCTGCTGTTTATGGCGAGCAGTGCTTTTGCCGGCGCTCCGGACGAACCCAGGGTTCTCGATTTCGACAACCTGGAAAAACAAATAGGCAAGCGAGGCGGCTCTATCAAAATGCTGATGTCGAAGCCTAAAGACGTGCGGTGGATGACGGTTTATTCCGGCGCGCGTCTCGTCGCTTATGACGAAACCTTCCAGCTAAAGCCCGATCTTCTCAAATCCATCGACAATGTCGACAACAAGTCGTTCACACTGCATTTGCGCAAGGGGCATCATTGGTCAGACGGCCATCCATTTACAACGGAAGATTTTCGCTATTGGTGGGAAGATGTTGCACAGAATAAGGCGCTCTTTAAAGGTGGACCACCCCGGGAAATTGTGGTCGGAGGAAAATTGCCGAAAGTCGAGATTATCGACAGCCACACAATTCGCTACTCTTGGGAAAGCGTCAATCCGCTGTTTTTGACAGCATTGGCTGGGGCTCGACCGATGTATATCTATATGCCGGCCCATTATTTGAAACAGTTCCATGAAAAGTATGGCGACGCTGACAAACTGGCCGAGCTGGTTGAATCAGAACAGGTGCAGAACTGGTCGTCATTGCACAAGAGGTTTGGCCGTCAGTACCGGCCGGAAAATCCGGATATGCCAACCCTGCAGGCCTGGATGAACACCACCAAACTCCCCTCTGAGCGGATCGTCTTCAAACGCAATCCGAGCTACCACCGGGTCGATTCGGAGGGGACACAACTCCCTTATCTTGATGAAGTAATACTCAACTTGTCCTCTTCGTCGATCATTAATGCAAAAACCGGTACTGGAGAAAGTGATCTGCAGGCGCGCTCTCTGCGCTTCGATGATTATACGTTCCTGAAAAAAGGCGCTGAAGATGGCGGCTATAATGTGCTGCTCTGGCCATCGGGCCGCGGTTCTGAAATGACGCTCCTACCCAATCTCAACACCAAAGATGAAGGCTTTCGCAAGGCGTTTCAGGATGTTCGTGTTCGCCGCGCCCTTTCTATGGGTATGGATCGTGGCGAAATCAATGAATCCATCTTCTTTGGCCTCGGTCGTGAAGCTTCAAATACGGTCTTGCCGTCCAGTCCGCTGTACAAGGACAAATATGCTGAAGCCTGGATCGACTACGACATTGATCAGGCAAATCAGCTATTGGACGAAGCAGGCTTCGACAAACGTAATGGTGATGGCGTGCGACTGCTGCCAGATGGCCGCGCTTTCGAGATTATCGTTGAAACTGCCGGGGAAAGCAGTCAGGAAACCGATATTCTTCAGTTGATCACCGATCACTGGAAAGACATTGGCGTCAAACTTTTCGTCAAACCGTCACAACGCGATATTCTGCGCGGACGGGTCAGCAATGGCGAAACTGTCATGTCCACATGGCAAGGCCTCAATCGCGGTCTGGCAACGCCGGAAATGAACCCGGAAGAGCTGGCCCCCGTATCTCCACTTTCAGCTCAGTGGCCATCCTGGGGCAATTATTACTTTTCCAAAGGCGCTTCCGGTGAAAAACCATCGCTGCCTGAAGTGGCTCGGTTAAGTGAGTTATATCAAAACTGGCGCGGCGCGGCGAATTACGACGAACAATTCGCCATTTGGGATGAAATGCTGTCGATCTTTACCGATCAGGTCTACACAATCGGCATTGTTTCGGGGGGCCTGCAACCCATCGTCGTCAGCAAGAAGTTGCGCAATGTTCCCGAGGAAGGCATCTGGGCATTTGAACCGACCTTGTATTTCGGACAATATCTGCCCGATACATTCTGGCTTGAGGAATAGGATCTAAACGGGGCCATGTTCCGCTATATTATAACACGCATCGGGGCGATGATCCCGACATTGCTGCTGGCCAGCATTGTCATTTTTACGATCATCCAGCTGCCACCAGGCGACTATGTGGAAACCTATATTGGCGAGTTAATCGCCTCAGGTGAAAGCGTTGATCTGGAGCGGGCGCAATATCTGCGTGAGGAATATGGTCTCGATAAGCCGATGATCCAGAGATATCTGCTGTGGATCGGCAACTTTGTCACCGGCGATTTTGGCTATTCCTTTGAATATCAGCGCCCGGTTTCTGAAGTGGTCGGCAACCGTTTGTGGCTGACCATCATGGTCTCAATGGCGACGATCATACTGACCTGGGTCATCGCCTTTCCAATCGGCATCTATTCAGCCACTCATCAATATAGCTGGGGCGATTATGGCCTGACCTTTTTTGGTCTGCTTGGTCTTGCGACGCCGAATTTCCTGCTGGCGCTGGTGATGATGTATTTGTTACATGCCTTTTTCGGCATCACTCTGGGCGGGTTGATGGCGGCGGAATATATCGATCAGCCGATGAGCTGGGGCAAGTTCAAATCCGTGCTGGAGCATCTTATCGTACCAACCATCGTGATTGGCACGGCCGGCACTGCAGCGATGATTCGGCGCATCCGCGCCAATCTGCTGGACGAATTGCAAAAGCAATATGTAGTTACGGCGCGCGCAAAGGGTGTTCCACCGTTCAAGGCTTTGGTCAAGTATCCGCTGCGCATGTCGCTGAACTTCTTCGTCGCCGATATCGGCTCACTGCTGCCTTCCATTATTTCGGGTGCCGAAATTGTTGCAATTGTTATGTCGTTGCAAACGACAGGCCCGCTGCTGATTGCCGCTCTGCAAAGTCAGGACATGTATCTGGCCGGGTCGTTTTTGATGTTCCTGGCAACGCTGACCGTCATTGGTGTTTTGGTTTCTGACATAGCGCTGGGGTTTCTTGACCCACGCATTCGTCTATCTGGAGGAGCCGAACGGTGAACCAGGGTCCACAAAGCAGTTTACCGCCTGAAGGCACCAGAGATCTGCCGCATTTTGTATCGGATGCGCCATTCGACCTGCGATCAGTTGAAAAATTAACACCGGAACAGGAAAAAATCTATTTCGCGTCGCAGCTGACATTGATGTGGTGGAAATTTAAACGTCACAGGGTGGCCGTCTGGTCGGGCATTTTTTTGCTGCTGCTCTATTCCAGCGTGTTTATCAGCGAATTCCTGTCGCCGTGGAATTATCAATCCCGTCACAGCAAGCACATCTATGTACCGCCACAAGCTGTTCATCTGTTTCACAAAGGTGAGTTGATTGGTCCCTTTGTCTACGATCTGACACGCAAGCTTAATCTGGAGACGATGCAACGCGAGTATACGGTCAACGACAAAAAACCGGTCAGGTTGTCGTTTTTTTGCAGCGGTGAAAAATACCATTGGTTTGGGTTGATCCCAGGCGACAACCACCTTGTATGCGCGCCCAAGGGCAAGCCCTTTTATGTGCTCGGCACCGACCGTCTGGGCCGGGACATGCTGTCGCGAATTTTCCAGGGCGCACGCATATCTTTGACGATTGGCCTGATTGGTATTTCTGTCTCCTTCCTGCTTGGCATCATCATTGGTGGTGCGGCGGGCTATTATGGGGGCTGGGTTGATATGATTGTACAAAGGGTGATTGAGGTGCTGCAATCCATTCCAACGATTCCGCTCTGGCTCACCCTGTCAGCGATCATGCCACCTTCGTGGAGCCCGATAGTTATATATTTCGGTATTACGGTGATCCTGGGCCTGCTTGACTGGACGGGGCTGGCGCGAGCGGTGCGCTCAAAATTGCTGTCTTTGCGCGAGGAAGATTATGTGCTGGCCGCCAGACTGATTGGTGCCAAACCATCGCGCATCATCGGGCGCCATCTGATACCTGGATTCATGAGCCATCTGATTGCCTCCGCGACGATAACCATTCCAACGATGATACTGGGTGAAACAGCCCTTTCCTTTCTTGGACTGGGTTTGCGAGAACCAATTACGTCCTGGGGAGTTCTGCTGAACGAAGCTCAGTCGATCAACGTTGTCGCTATCTTTCCCTGGCTGATGTTGCCTGTGGTGCCGGTGATATTTGTCATCATCGCCTTCAACTTTCTTGGCGACGGATTGCGCGACGCGGCTGATCCCTACAAATAGGTGAATCCGTGGAGCCATCCCAGTGGCGGGCAGATGTTGAATCAACAGATGTGATATTCGTCGCGCTGACCCGTGATGTAATCTTATAAACTCTCTGGTAATCCAACTCGCAGATGTGCAAACTCGCTTGAGTTTTCTTCATCTTGTTTGAACCATATGGCGCACTCCCGGCCTCAATTGCCACCCCTTTCAGCTCTCCTGACTTTCGAGTCTGCGGCACGTCATCTGTCTTTTAAAGCAGCCGCAGTTGAACTCAACGTGACCGCTGGTGCCGTCAGTCATCAGATCAAGACGCTCGAAACAGCGCTCAGTACCGCGCTCTTCAACCGAATGCATCGAGGCGTTGAACTGACCAATCAAGGAACAATTTTGGCGCAGGTGATGCACCATAGCCTGAACGACATTGCCGATGTTATCGATCAGTTACGCACGGCCGATGAGGAGCGCTCGGTTACCATTGGTGCCACCACTGCGGTATCCTCCCTCTGGTTGACGCCGCGGCTTAGTCGCTTCTGGAAAGAGCATGGGACCATCCCGGTAAATCAACAGGTTTCCGACACTCAGTCCGCACCCGACAATTCCACCGACTTTGTGGTGCGTTACGGCCAGCCAAAGCTGCCAAAACCCGATCATCACCTGTTGTTCAATGACCGCCTGATTCCACTATGCAACCGCGAATTTGCAACAAACTACTCGGCTGAATCGCTTGCGGAAATGGCCGTCCTCCCATTGATCCACCTGGATGCAAATGATGCAAACTGGACAACCTGGCGGACCTGGTTTGACCAGCATGACTTTAAGGCTCCGCTGGCGAAGGGTATACGCGTCAACAATTATACAATCGCCCTGCAAGCAGCACGGGATGGCCTTGGGTTGATCCTGGGGTGGGAAACATTGGTGGAGCCGTTGATAAAGAGCGGCGAATTGAACTCCTTTGGCGACTGGAGCCTCAAAGCGCCCGGCTGTTATTACATTCATGCCAGGCCCGAAGAGCACTTGTCCCAAAAGGCAAAAACTGTTCTCGAATGGCTTTTGAAAAACGTTTAGCTCTGGACGCCTGATCTTGACATGAGTTTTTCTCAACTCAAGTTGAGCATTTGCCCTATTGAAGACTTATCGAAAATGCCCAAAACTCCGCCAATCGAGCAGTCATAGAGAGAACGGTTTCATGTTGGCATCTGATCAAACAAACCTGGACAATGTCCTGGCTCCGGTAAACCGGGCAAAGGGTTTGCCCAACGCACACTATGTCTCGGAAGAAATATTTCAAAAAGAGAAACAGCAAGTGCTGTTTAACAACTGGTCGGGAATTGGATTTGGCAAGGACATACCCGAGCCGGGGGATGCAAAGCCGGTAGATTTTCTTGGCATGCCTTTGCTGATCGTTCGCGACAAGGACGGCTCAGTTGGCGTGTTTCAGAATACCTGTCGCCATCGCGGCATGATTTTGGTGGAACAACCAAAGAACATCACCGGAGCAATCCGCTGTCCCTATCATAGCTGGTGCTATGCGCTGAATGGCGATTTGAAGTCGACACCCCATGTAGGGGGGCCGGGTCACAACACCCATGAAGACATCAAACGCGAAGAACTGGGTCTGATACGCGTGCGGGCTCATGTTTGGCGCGACGTGATTTTTGTCAATGTTTCTGGAACCGCACCCGAATTCACCGATTATGCCAGTGATCTTCTTGACCGCTGGAAAGAGTTTGACCAGCCAATATATGCAGGCGGTGCAGCCTCGTCATTTGCACTGAATATCAAATCCAACTGGAAACTTGCGGTGGAGAATTTTTGCGAAAGCTATCATCTGCCATGGATTCACCCGGGGTTGAACACCTATTCGCGTCTGGAAGATCACTATCATATCGAATTACCATTAGCTTATTCGGGCCAGGGAACACTGGTCTACCGTCAACTGGAAGGTGAAATGGGAGTTAAATTTCCCGACTTTGAAAATCTATCGGACAAGTGGGATGAGGGTGCAGAATATATCGCTCTTTATCCAAATGTTTTGTTTGGCGTGCACAGGGACCATGCTTTTGCAATCATTCTGGACCCAGTCTCTATTGATCAAACCACTGAGCATATTGAACTTTACTATCCATCGACTGCACGCGATATGGAACATGGAGAGGTCTTGAAACTGGCCAACTCGAAATTGTGGAAAGAAGTATTCGAGGAGGATATCTTCGTTGTGGAAGGCATGCAAAGGGGGCGCCACGGGCAGTTTTTTGACGGCGGCAAGTTTTCACCGGCCATGGACAGTCCAACGCATAATTTCCATCATTGGGTCGCGACGCAGATGTCTGCCGCATCGACTGGTGACTGAGGTTTAAAGCCGTTCACAGTGAGGGGAGTATGTGGCGATGGAAGATCTGAACGCGCAAATGCTGCAAGCCCACGAGACAGACGATTATCAAGCGCTGGTTTCATTGTATGCACAGGTTGCAGATCAATGTGAGGAAGTGCAGGACGTCGAAGCAACATGCTTTTATCTGACACAGGCATTCATATTCGCTTTGGATTGTGGCGATTCTCAAGCCTGGGAACTCAATCGTCGACTGGTCGCCTATGGCCGCGAAGTTCCCCTATAAAAAGCCTTTGGCAATAAACGCTCCATTTCGATAATTCGGCTTGCCGTAGTTGAAAACCTGTCCATCTGGATGTTCGACCTGTCCACCGGCCGCGCACAGGATTGCATGGCCGGCTGCCGTGTCCCATTCCATCGTCGGGCCAAATCTGGGATAGATATCAGCCTCTCCCCGGGCAATCAGGCAAAATTTCAATGACGATCCGATGGAGACCGTTTCTGAAATATCATTGTCGGCAATCCAGCGATTGGTCTGTTCATCGCGATGCGAGCGGCTGGCCAGTGCAACCATTGATGAATTTTGAGGCCCGCGCGTGGCAATCTGTTTTCCGTTCATGAAAGCCCCATGACCAACCACACCCCAATAGAGTTCATTCAGTGCCGGTGCATAAATGATACCAGCGACCGGCACACGGTTTTCAATCAATGCTATATTTACAGTAAAGGCACCCCTGCCATCAGCCTTGATGAATTCCCTGGTACCGTCCAGCGGGTCAACCAGAAAAAATTGCGATGGTGGCTCTATTTTATGGCTGTCGGCGTTCTCTTCAGAAATCACAACGATGTCAGAAGCCACATCCTTCAGCCCTCGCAGAACAATATTCTCGGCGCACTGATCGGCTTGAGTGACCGGCGATCCATCAGATTTTTCGGTTGTCTGTATACCTCCCCGATAGACTTCCATAATCGCTTCACCGGCGCTCTGGGCAACCGGTAGCAATTGCGAAATCAGCTCGGAATTTTCAGTTGTCATCATAGATCCGCCTGCTGTGGAATTCGCTAGATAGAATAGCAGGCTGTTTGAACCAAAATTACCCATATGGCCACAGCTATCGGCACCAATTTGAGCATTGTTACAACTTGCCAGATGCGCAGTATAGTCAATGCCGCTATAGAGGGTGGAACCCGAACAGGCCAAGAGATCATCATGACACCTGAAGACATCAAATCTGCCGCTCGAAAACTGTTTGATGCACAACAGTCAGGCAAACAGACCGGGTTACTGTCAACCGCCCATCCGAACATGGTCATGGATGATGCGTATCAGGTGCAATCAGCACTGATTGATCACCACAAGACCAGTGGTCGCCACGTGATCGGCTGGAAAATTGGTCTGACGTCGAAGGCGATGCAGGCGGCACTCAACATCGATATTCCGGATTCAGGGGTTCTGCTGGACAATATGCTATTTGCCAATGGAGCAAAAATTCCCGCTGGTCGGTTTATTCAACCTCGCATTGAGGCAGAAGTGGCTTTCGTGATGAAGTCCGACCTGTCCGGACCAGATGTCACGGCCAAACAAGTCCTGGAAGCAACCGATTATGTGTCCCCATCTTTGGAAATTCTTGATACGCGAATTTTGCGGGTAGATCCTGAAACCGGCAAGACCCGCAATATCTGCGATACAATTTCTGACAATGCAGCAAATGGTGGCATCGTCTTGGGCGACACCAAACTCGACCCCCGACAGGTAGATATGAGGTGGATTGGCGCGATAGTCTGCTGCAATGGCGAAGTCGAGGAAACCGGGCTCGGGGCTGGCGTGTTGAACGACCCGGCGCTCGGAATAGCATGGCTGGCCAATCGACTGGCAATATATGGCGATGGTATCAAAGCCGGTGAAATTGTCTTGTCGGGCTCTTTCATTCGCCCGATCGAAGCCCCTGCAGGATCGTTGATCGAGGCAGATTTTGGCGGCTTTGGCTCAGTCAGCTGCAGTTTTGAATAAATACAGCTGATCTGACCACGTGATCTGACGATACGCCGATGATGATGACTATCGGGTGGGTACCGGCTCTTCACCGGAATAATCATAAAACCCTTTGCCGGATTTACGTCCAAGCCACCCGGCTTCGACATATTTGACCAGCAACGGACAAGGACGGTATTTTGTATCAGCCAGTCCGTCGTGCAACACCTGCATAATGGCAAGACAGGTATCCAAACCGATAAAATCAGCCAGGGCCAGTGGACCCATCGGATGATTGGCACCAAGCTTCATCGCCATATCGATGCCGGATACGGTGCCGACACCTTCATAAAGCACATAGATCGCTTCATTGATCATGGGAATCAGGACGCGATTGACGATGAAAGCTGGAAAATCTTCCGAGACAGAGGCTTCCTTGCCGAGAATATCAACCAGAGCTTTTGCTGCCTGGAAAGTTGCATCATCGGTTGCAATGCCTCGAACCAGCTCAACCAGTTGCATCACGGGGACCGGATTCATGAAGTGGACGCCGAGGAATTTTTCGGGACGGTCGGTCGCCGAAGCGAGGCGGGTAATGGAAATCGACGACGTGTTGGTTGCCAGAATGGCTGTTGGTGACAGGACCGGGCAAATAGCCTTGTAGATCGACTGTTTGATCTTTTCGTTTTCAGTCGCAGCCTCAATCACCATGTCTGCCACACCCAATGCTTCAGCCTCGATAGCAGGTGCCAAACGTTTCAGGGCTGCGTGACGCGCTTTGTCAGAAATTTTTCCAGATGTCACCTGGCGAGCAAGATTGCCGGAAATCGTTGCAAGCCCGGATTCGACTGCCTCTGCGCTGATGTCATGAAGCAAAACGTCCAGACCAGCCAATGCACATACATGGGCGATGCCACCGCCCATTTGACCCGCGCCGATAATACCGATGGTTTTCATAATTCAGACTCCAGACTGTTTGCAGGTGAAGTAGCGCAAAAAAATGGGCCGGGAAAGCACTTGCTTGCCCGGCCCATCGATAATTTTAATTGTCGTGGGGTCAGAGCGCTTTTTCCAGTTCCGGCAGAACCTCAAATAGATCTGCAACCAGACCATAGTCGGCAACCTGGAAAATAGGTGCTTCGTCATCCTTGTTGATGGCAACGATTACTTTGGAGTCCTTCATACCTGCCAAGTGCTGAATTGCACCTGAAATGCCGCAAGCGATATACAGATCGGGAGCGACAACTTTACCGGTCTGGCCGACTTGCCAGTCGTTGGGAGCATATCCGGCATCAACAGCGGCACGCGAAGCCCCAATTGCAGCTCCAAGTTTGTCGGCAACTGGCACGATCACTTCCTGGAATTTTTCTGAAGATCCCAGGGCACGACCACCGGAAATGATGATCTTGGCAGATGTCAGCTCCGGACGGTCACCGCCGGAAAGGGCAGCGCCGACAAACTCCGACAGGCCGGGATTTGCAGCAGCATCAATTTTGTCGACGGCAGCTGAGCCGCCCTCGCCAACCGCGCCAAAGCCGGCCGTACGCACGGTGATGACTTTGATCGAATCTGTTGATTGGACGGTCTGGATCGCATTACCGGCATAAATCGGACGTTCGAATGTGTCGGCAGATTTAACGGTGGTAATTTCAGATATCTGCATGACGTCGAGCAGAGCTGCAACGCGAGGCATGATATTCTTGCCGTCGGTGGTGGCAGCGGCAACGATGCTGTCGTAGTCACCAGCCATGCCGCTGATCAGCGCAGCCATTGGTTCTGCCAGACGATTGGTCAGATAATCCGCTTCGCAAAGCAGCACTTTTGCAGCACCGTCAAGTTTTGCAGCAGCATCAGCCACACCTGCGCAAGAGTTACCGGCAACGAGTACATGAACGTCACCGCCGATATCCGACGCTGCAGTCATCGCCTTGTGGGTCTGATCGGAGAGTGTTTCGTTGTCGTGTTCAGCAATCAAAAGAATGGTCATTATCTTAATCCTTAGAGCACACCGGCTTCGTTTTTCAGTTTATCAACGAGTTCTGCAACATCGCTAACAATCACCCCGGCTTGACGCTGAGGCGGTTCCTCGGTGGTGACAATGGTCAGGCGAGGTGTTGCATCAACTCCGTAATCGGCCGGAGTTTTTTCATCCATCGGCTTCTTTTTAGCTTTCATGATGTTTGGAAGTGACGCATAGCGCGGTTCGTTCAAGCGAAGGTCTGTTGTCATGATCAAGGGCATTTTTACCTTGATGGTCTGGAGACCGCCATCAACTTCGCGGGTCACGTTGGCAGTGTCACCTTCAATCTCCAGTTTGGAAGCAAAGGTCGCCTGCGCCCAACCCAACAAAGCTGAAAGCATCTGTCCAGTCTGATTGGCATCATCATCAATTGCCTGTTTGCCCAAAATCACCAGACCAGGCTGCTCTTCGTCAACAATGCCCTTGAGAATCTTGGCCACGGCAAGAGGTTCGACCAGATCGTCATTTTTGACCAGGATTCCTCTGTCAGCACCCATGGCCAGTGCTGTGCGAATGGTTTCCTGGGACTGCTGTGGTCCAATTGAAACAGCAATGACTTCATCGGCCTTGCCTGCTTCACGCAACCGCAACGCTTCCTCAATCGCAATTTCATCGAAAGGATTCATCGACATCTTGACGTTGGCCAGTTCAACGCCTGATCCATCGCTTTTAACGCGGATTTTTACGTTGTAATCAACCACCCGTTTGACGGGCACAATAATTTTCATGGTGCAGACCTTTATTGTCTAAAGTCTTGGGGACTATTGGGAATTAAGTGGCGTATTGCGGTAAATTACACTTGTTCTTTGGCGACACGCAAAGCCAGATTTCTGACGGAAATTGGGGCCACCGCAAAGACCCGGCTTCAATTTCGGTAACAAGCAAAATCTATGCCCGACGTCAAACAGTTTCTGACCCACCAGCATTCAACGACCCCAATGAATGGTTTCCTTGCCATCTACCTCAACCGCGTTTGGTGGCTGTATTTCGCGATCAAAAAGACTGACATTCCGGCGTTTCATGAGGCCGACCAGAACTACGCCTGCAATAATCCCACCGACATGGGCTGCCCAGCTGATCTTTTCTTCTGAATCTACCAGAAACATGATCAGTTGAAACACAACCCATCCGCCCAGAAGCCACATGGCAGACAGCCGCAGGGGAATCTTTGACAAAAACAGAACCCATATCTTCATTTTCGGGTGCAGCATCAAATATGCCGCAACTATACCCGCCGCTGCACCGGAAGCCCCCACCAACGGGGCATCAGACATTGGAAATACAAATGCATGAAACCAGGCTGCCGCGAATGCGCAAGCGAGGTAAAAGATGAGGAATTTGATGTGCCCCAGCGCGTCTTCAACATTGTCGCCAAATACCCAGACAAACAGCATATTCCCCCCCAGATGCCAGATATCGGCATGCATGAACGCGCTGGTTAAAGCGGTCAGTGCATAGAGATCATGCGGGACGATTTGATAAACATCTGGAAGGCTGTGAATATCATTTGAAACCGAAGGAATGTGCCCGAAGGCAAGAATGGCAAAGTTATTGGCTTGATCCGCGCCCGTGCCAAGCAGGTTGAAGATCACAAAGGTCGCAATATTGAGGCCGATGATCGCAATCGTCATCCACTGCAATCGAATATGCCTTACAGGTTTACCGTCGTGCAGCGGAATAAAAATCTTGTCTACCCTATCATCGCTGTTTTGATTTCCGGATCAATCGTTGAATTAGCGGTTTTCACCCGGCACCCACAATATGTCATCCTTGCCTCCATTATTTGCATGGCGGGCGGCAACAAACAAGAAATCCGACACCCGGTTCATGTAACGTATGCCGGAAGGATTGACATGCTCGCCTGGAGTTTCTGCCAGTTCGACGATAATCCGCTCCGCCCTTCGGGCAATTGTACGGGCCAAATGAAGCGTGGCTGCCGCAGCAGATCCACCGGGCAGAATAAAACTGCGCAACGGTTCAAGATCCTTGTTTAGCTGATCAATATCCCCCTCAATTCTCTCGACCTGGGTATCCAGCAGACGCAGCGGCTCATAATCCGGTTTTTCGTCACCTTCCGGCGTGGCCAGATCAGCCCCGAGATCAAACAGGTCGTTTTGAATGCGTAACAACATGTCATGGAGTGCTGGCATTGACTGGGTATGTAGCCGGGCAAGGCCCAGAGCCGCATTGGTTTCATCTACCGTGCCATAGCATTCAACCCGCAGATCAAATTTCAAGCGACGTTCACCGGTGCCGAGACCCGTCGTGCCATCATCACCTGTCTTGGTATAAATTTTGTTCAAAATAACCATGGCTAATCTCCATTAGCTTACATGCCAACGCACACTAAAGGCGGGACCACAAAAGGAAAGCCAATTTATTTGAATTCTGCACCCAATGAATGGGATTAATTGGATCATGTTGAAAGGCAAAATGCGCAACACTCAAAGCCAGTCCGCAAAGATGCAAAGGGGGGCCAGCATCATGAAGTTCAGCGTGATAGATAGACCACAATCACGACAATGATAACGGTTATTGCCTGGGCAATGACGCGCAATCGCATCAGTCTTTGTGAAGTGTTGCCCGGACCTCCCTGCATCATGTTCCACAAACCGCGAATGAGGATAATTGCAACGGCAAAGCAGGCTATGAGTATGACAATCTGCATCAGGTAGTTTCCAGCACGTTGGGCGAAACTGTCTGAGTTTTCGCGTTCATTTCGACACCGCCATTTGCCGGCTCCCGGGGTTACGTGTGGCCGCCAGGGCCACCGCGGCGGCACACAATACCATGCCCACCAGCTGGACTTCGTTGAATGTCTCGCCAAACAGGACATAGGACATCAATGCTGCGACTGCTGGCACCAGGAAAAACAACGAAGAAACCTTTGCCACCGACCCTTCCCGGATAAGCCACATAAGTAGAAAAATTGCGAACAGGGAAAGAACAATAATCGACCAGGTCATTGCCAGGATCATTTCTCCGGTCCAGTCAATGGCCCCGGTTTCTGAGACAAGCGCCAGAATGAATACCGGGATGAATGCTCCCAGATATTGCAACGCCGTGCCGGAGCGAAGGTCAATTTTCGCACCCAGCGACTTCTGCAGGACCGTGCCAAGCGTCACCGATAACATTCCCATCAACGAGACACATATGGTCACCACATTGACCCCGCTATTGGCAAGATCGATGCCGGGATAAAGCACCAGGCAAACTCCGGCCATGCCCAATATCAGCCCGACCCAATGCCGCGGTGTTATCACTTCTTTGAGCCACCAGCCTGCCAGTAATGCGGTGAACAAAGGCTGCAAGCCGACAACCACAGCTGTCACGCCAGCCGGCATCCCTTGATCAATCACCCAAAAAACCGGCCCCAGATAAGATCCGTGGATCAAAAACCCAATGGCAATTGATTTCAGCCCGTTGGATGTCCCAGGCCAAGGTGCACGGATGATCAGGACAATCAGTGTCAACAGCACAAATGCAATCGCAAAACGCAGCGAAAGGAATGTTCCAGGTTCCGAATGGGGCATGCCCATGCGTGCCCCAACGAATCCGGTGGCCCACAGGCAAACAAATATGATCGGGGCAGCTCTGGCAAACATGCCGCCTCTTTGACAGCCAGGGGCAACGATGTCGAGCGAATATAAAGCCCGGGCATTGTTCAATGGGGTTCTGAGGGATAAGGCGGTGCTATGGATTCAATCCTCATCATTGTTTTGCCAGCATTTGGCCTCATCGGACTTGGCTATCTGATCGCCCGACTGAACTATTTGAGCGAATCCACAGGCGACGCGTTGGCCGACTTCGTGTTCAAGGTGGCAGTTCCGGTCCTGTTGATGAAGTCTATTGCGACAGCACAATTTACCGAGATCAATCCCTGGGTTTTTGTCCTGGTCTATTTCTTTGCCATCGCCGTCGTCTGGGCAGGCGCTATTGTGCTGATACGCTGGGTATTCAAACGCGGTAGCCGGGCCGGAGTGATTGCCGGAGTTGCGGCTGGATACTCCAATCTGGTGTTGTTCGGCATCCCACTCGTTGAGCGCGCCTACGGCCAGCCGGGGCTGCAAATTCTGCTGTTTCTTCTGGCCATTCATCTGCCGACCATGATGGCGGTTTCAACGTTTTTAATGGAACATGCGGTGCGGGCAGACGGTGTTGAAACCGAGAAAATTCAACTTCTTACCATTGCCAGGAACCTGGCAAGCAATCTGATCGTCAACCCGATCATAATCGGTATTTTGGTTGGCCTTTTATGGCGGGCTTCAGGATTGGGCATAGGTGGGGCTCCGGGTCACGTAATTGACCTGTTGGCCCGCACCACAGGGCCTCTGGCGCTTCTGTCCCTTGGAATGGGATTGATCAAATATGACGTCAGGGGAAACCTGTTGGCAGCCTGCAGTCTGGCGGCGATTTGTCTTCTGGCGATGCCGGCAGTCATTTATGTCGTGGCGTCGACCATTATTCCCTTGCCACCGTTGTGGTTCAAGGTCGCTTTACTGGCGGCATCCTGTCCAACCGGCGTAAACGCATATTTGTTCGCCAACCACTTCAAGATCGCCGAAGGTTTGGCCAGCAGCACGATTGTCATCTCGCTGGTAGGGTCGTTGATTACCATTCCCCTGTGGCTATCCCTGGCATGACCTTTTTGATAATCGCTGGTCTCAGCGATAGGGACGATCTGAACCCGCAAGGTGACGGATGGACGGATGGGCGGTTGTGAAGGCCATTTCATAGGCCGCCAACATCTGCTCATGACGCGCACTTTCCAGCGTGATTTTAGCGCGAGCCAGTTTCACCTGATCGTTAAGCACGTCTGAAATCGACCGGAATCCCGCTTCATACTCACGCCGCGCACCATCGACACTGGCTGTCACGGCTCTGACCTGGCGAGCGACGATTTTCACCCGACGTTCGGCTGACTTGTAGGCTGTCCACTGCCTGCGTACCTGTCGTTCAACCACCCGGGCCTGTTCGAGAGCCCGGTACTGAGCTTCTACTGCTTCGTGACGTGCAGCCCCTACCCGGGGAGCCAGGGTTGCATCAAACAGCGGCACTTTCAGCCGAACACCAATATTCCAGTCGGCTTCGTCCGATGTTGTGGAACTGGTGTAGAGTGGTTCGTTATAGGAGCCGTAAAGATCGATCTTGGGACCAAATTTACCGCGCTCGACTTTTGCCGCAAAGCCACTGGCGAGAGCCGAATGTAGAGAAGCAACCAGCGTTGGATTATTGTCAACTGCCATTTGCACAGCCACATCAACTGAACTTGGAACAAACGTTGCAAATGACGGTGCCAGTAATTTCCCCGGAGCGTAGGCACCGGTAAAGCTCTCATAATCGCTGAGCGTTTCTTCACGCGTTTTCTGCGCCAGATCCACTTCGGAACGAGCACTTTCCACATTGGCCCGGGCGATTGCGATATCCGTGCGACTGGCGTCACCTGCCTCGTAGAGTTTTCGAGCAATGTGAGCGATCCTGCGCATCGCCGATACGTTGGATTGCAATGTTTTCTCGATTTTTCTGTTCAACCGAAGGTTGATATGGGCAGCAATCGCCTCCAGCGCGACACGGTGCTCCTCGGCAAGATAATTCAGATCCGAAGCCAGGCTCAAATGCTTGGCCTGTCTGTACGTATTGACATTGACCCCACTGGCAAACAGCGGCATCGACACTTCAATGCCGGCGCCGACTTGTTCAACACGATCTGTATAGCTGTCGGAGCCTTCCTCGGAACTATAGCCTGCATTCAACGTGGCATTAATCTTGGGCAGAAAGTTCGCCAGAGCGCCGTGAACGCGTGCCCGGTCGGCAGCGGCCTGTTCAATCTGTGCCCGCGTCGAATAACTTCCCCGCAATGCCAGAGCGACAGTATCGCCAACGCTGGCTTCGGGACCGCGCAATCCCTCGTACATGTTGGCGCTGTGCAACATGGAATTACGCAACGAAGCGCGTGGCGGAATTGTGTAGCTGATACTTCTGTCCGATATTGCCCGCTTGGGCCCGCGAAACAATAGCGTAGGCACGATGTTGCGACGCAAGAAACCCAGAGCATGTCCGATGTTTTGAGCTGCCGATTCAGTCTCATTCCCATACTGAATTTCTGTTTCCTCAGCTGTTACATCCAGCTGTTGCTGTTCGGCAATTACGTCTTCATCTGCATAATCTGGAACAGTTTGCGCATCATACTGGCTCTGAGACCCGCGTAATTGGCGCGACTCAACGACCTGATAATCATTTGAAGATCCACGCAGTTTGACGACGCCGCCGCTCTGGCCAGCCCATGACGGAACGCTGGCAAGCAACATTGCCATGCTGACGGTCAGCACGGTTGTTACATGCAAGCCTCGTTTGCCAACAAAATTGTTGTGACAAATGCCAGAAGGTTTTGCGGCAGAAATGCCCGCCTTGCTTTCAATACCCACGTTACTACCTACTACTCAAACCCAACTTTGGATTACGCAACATTTTGAGCGATTTCGGAGACTTTTCCTGTTCGCTTCACCCAACCTTGCGGACACGGACTGTCCGCCTAATTTCATTCCTCTACTGTTCGCGGAACGCCCGCTTAAAACTGTCAATCAACGGTTTCGCCAGATACGTCAAAAATGTCCGCGATCCTGTATTTATGTAAATTTCGCTCTGCATACCGGCCTGTATGTCGTTAAGCCGATTGCGCCCTTTGCCTTCCGTACCAATCACATCCAACCGCACGGTGAAGAAGGGATCTCCGGTATTTTCATCTTTTTCAGCATCGGCAGATTTAAAGGCAACGCGCCCCCTGATCGTGTCGTCAATGCGTCGATTAAAAGCCGTCACCGCGATTTTTGCGTCCTGACCCACCCGAACATAATCTATATCGGACGGTTGAACCCGGGCCTGGACCACGAGCGGGGCATCATGTGGCACAATTTCACCGATAAGGTCGGCGGCTCCAACCACTCCGCCAATTGTGGTGGCCAGCAGTCTCGTAAGCGTGCCTGACACCGGTGCCCGAATTGTCGACCCTGCAACGCTTTGGCGAGCAGCCACCAATTGGTCGCTGATTTCCGCTTGTTCAGCGACAATCTTGGCAAATTCACGAGCCGCAGTGCTGGCATACTCACTGCGCGCCTTCTCTATCAAAACCAGTATTTCTTCAATCTGATTATCAATGCCTTCGCCATCCAGCTTGAGCGATTCTACAGTACCTTCAAGCTCGAGAACTGCCCGCTCCCTTTCGTTCAGACGATTGCGGGCCACATATCCTTGCTGAGCAAGCGGCAACAGACGATCAAATTCACGTCGGTTCATATCCAGCATGGTTTGCTGGGAACGGACGCGCGCCAAAACTCCGTGTTTTTGTTTTTCCAGCGTCTCAACCTTCTTGGCCAGAGATTCTGTCTGGCGGTCCAGTACGTCACGGCCGGAGGAGTAGGCTTCACGCTGACTTTCGACAAATTCCTGAACAGCAGGATCCGGCTGGGTTGTCGGTGCCACTGAAGCCAGCTCAATCATTGCCGGGATTTGATCCGACTTGCTGGCCTTTGCGCCCACAACAACAGGTCTCCCCTCCCCACCTCGCAAGGTGAGTGACCGGGTGGATGGCAGCTGAAAACTGCCGCCGCCGCGCAATGTCAGCGACTTTTGCGGGATCGCCGAGGTCACCATTGTGCGAAGACCCCCGGAACGCTCCGCGTCCAGTCTCGCCTTAAGCGCCGTCAAGGAGGCATGCCGTGCTTCCAGCTGCGTCAGGTCAGCCTGGGATTGTGTCTCATCGAGCGCCAGGATCGGTTGCCCGGCTTCCAGCTGGGCACCTTCCTTTACGAAAATTTCGCGCACACGACCGCCCCGCTGGTGCTGAACGAGTTTGTTTTTTCCCTCGCTGACAAATGTACCTGGCGTGATCACTGCTGACGCCAGGGGAAAGAACCCTGCCCACAGCATGAACAGGCAAACCACGGCCCCCACAGCCCAATAGCCCGAACGGATTATCGAGCTGCTGTCAGTCTTGGCGTTGGCACGCCAATGAATGTCATGTTTGACCGGTGCGTTCACGTCGTTTGTCCCGCCTCCACTCTTACCTGTCCACTGCGACGCGGCATTGCCGCATTCAGCGCCTGAATTTGAACCTCGGGTTTTTCGACCATGCCACCAATGGGTACTTCTGGTGCTTTTTCCGGTCTGTCATCTGAATGCCGCGCGCGCCATTGTCCGTGGTTTTCTTTAAATGAAACCACCTGGCCATCCCGCAACGTCAGGACAAAGTCGGCTACTTTCAATATGGATCTGCGCTGAGAGATCACCAGCGAAGAAACCCCTTCATCACGGGCCAGCGACAAAGACCGCAGCAAAGCGTCCTCAGCCTGCTGATCAAGATGCGCATTTGGCTCGTCCAGCACCAAAACGCGCGGATTGGCGTAAAACGCTCTGGCCAGTGATAATTGCTGTTGCTGACCACCGGACAGTTCGTGATTATCAACACCCAATTGAGTGCCATAGGCATCCGGAAGCTTTGCGATCTGGCTGTGAATATCGGCCTTTTTAGCCGCCTCAATGATGCGATCTTCGTCGGGATATCGTTCGTAGCGGGAGATGTTTTCTGCGATCGTGCCGGGAAACAATCTTGAATCCTGCGGCACATAACCAATCGATCCGCCCTTGCGATCATCTGGCCATAGCGACAGTTCAAAATCATCCAGCCTGACCGAACCGTCGGTTGGCTTCAGTGCACCGGCCAGAAGTTTGGCCAGTGTCGACTTGCCTGCTCCGGAAGGCCCGATAATTGCCAGAATATTGCCCGACTGCATGGCAAAGCTGACATCCTTCAGGATCGTCTGCATGCGATTACCTGTATCAACCTCATAGTAGAGATTGTCTACCTCAATGTCGCCGACCGTCATTGCTGGAACGACAGCGCGAATATCCTCGGGCTGAGCATCGATGAAATTCGACAGATTTGCATAAGCCGACCGTGCGTGAATGATGCGGTCCCAAGAGCCGATGACCTGCTCGATTGGCACAAATGCACGGCTGGATATCAAAGAAGAGGCAAAAATAACTCCGCCAGACAAATCACCGGCCAGCACCAGAAAGGCACCCCAAGCCATGATGATAATCTGCAAACCCTGACGAACGGTTCTGGAAAGTCCAAAGAAAAAGGCATTCACCTTGGCCGAACTGTCAGCCAGATTCAGCGCATTATCCATTTTCCCACCCCAACGCTGAAGAAACGTTGGAAACAGACCCATCGCGCGAATGTCTTCAGAACGGGTAAGCAGCGCCTGGGAAAAGGACACCGCGTCGGAATTGCTGCGCGTCGCCTGCTCGCTGTCTTCAAGACTTAACCGGCGGTTGGCATAGGCAATTGCAGCAAGCAACAGGATGCCGACCAGCGTAATCACCCCCAGCTGGACGTGGAGCGCAAATAGCAGAAACAGAAAAATTGGGGTGAATGGCAGATCGAACAAGCCGATCATTGCCCGTCCGGACAAGAATGTGCGAAGCGCGTAAAAATCACGCATCAATTGTGATTTTTGACCACCCATGTCACCGGCGTGAATCAGACCGTTAAACAGTTTCCCGGCGGTTTCTGTAACAAATTTCGCCGACATGCGCTGAGCGATCATCATACGCACCGCTTCGGTAAAACCAAGCATGATCAGTGCAACCAGCGCAATCAACGTGATGTAAAGCAAGGTTTCTTTGCTGCTGGAAACCAGCACTCGGTCATAGATGGCAATCATGTGAATTGGCATCGCAAGCAGCAAGATATTGGCGACAATTGAAAACACAAGCAACCATCTGAAGTTCTTCAGAATACTCTTGCTCAAACTTTCTGAATGATGTGTTTCTTGAACGCTGGACATACGCATACTCGCTGACGACACGACCATTCGTAAACGGATAAGGATAACAAAGTCTTTAATTTCCAAAGAATTAAGGTTAACTATGCGTTAGCTGATCAGGGGTCCTGCGGCCCGTGACTTATGTGCCAATCGAGTAAACGGGCGGTGAAACCTTACGGCGACGAGGCCACTGAAGGAATGATTTTGAGGTAAGCGGCAATGGCCTCACGGTCAGTTGCCGGCAAGCGCGCCATGTTCTCTTGAACGTCAGCCATGGTTGAGCCGAATGTATCAAACTCCGGCGTGAATCCGCTTTCAAGAGAATAGGCGATATCCGTCTCCGTCCATCCGCCGATGCCGTCGTGATGAGGCGTGATGTTGGGAATTTTGGATTTGCCTTCTGGAGACGGTCCTCCGGCAAGCCAGGCATCAAACTTGGGACCGCCCAGAATATTGCGCGGGGTGTGGCATGCGGCGCAATGGCCAAGAGCCTCGACCAGATAACGTCCGCGCTGCAGTACCGCATTGGTGGCGGGAACTTCCACCACCATTTCTTCACGAAGAAACAACAGTTTCCACAATCCAAGAGTGCGGCGAATATTAAATGGAAATCCGACGCGATGGGCCGGCGCCGATTCGGCAATGTTTGGTAAAGTAGTTAAAAATGCCCACAGGTCGGCAACGTCTTTGGCGGTCATTTTATTGTAGGAGGGATAAGGAAATGCCGGGTAATAATGCGCACCGTCAGGCCTCACCCCATGGGTCATCGCATTGGCAAAGTCTCGCAACGACCACTTGCCAAGGCCAGCTTGATCATCAGGCGATATATTGGGAGCCACAAATACACCGAAGGGCGTATCAAACTCTGCGCCTCCCGCCAGTTTCAGCTTTTCATCACCTTGTGCTTTTGGTTTTGCATGACAGGAGGCACATCCGCCGGCCCAAAACACCAATTCGCCGCTGGCTGCATCACCTGCTGGAAATTGCGCAATGGCCTGATCGGATAGCATTTTCGGTGCAGACAGCACCCAGGCCAACGCCGCGCCCAGCACGGCTGCACAAAACAAGACAAGCGTGATGCGGTTAAACACGCGAACCCGGCCTATTTGGTACGATAGGCTTTGTGACAAGATCCACAGTTTGATGCCGCAGCACCAAAGGCAGACTTCAAACTGTCCAGATCGCTGATCGTTGCTGACGTATCGGCGATATATTTTGCCACAGCGGCATCAAATCCAGCCCGGTCTGACCAGATGGAAGGAGCTGCCCTGGTTTTCGAACCGGTTTCCGATCCCTGCGGAAACATATAGCCGAACCCAAGCGCAGCCGTATTCATTGTCCGGAATCCGAGCTGGGCGGCGGCGGCATCAAACGGGGTTTGTCCTTTTACCATTTGGGCCAATGCCCTGACGGCCGCGCCATTTTGCTTCATCACTGCCTGTCGTTCAGCGGGGGCGTCTCCAGCCGCCTGGGCCGGGCCGATAGAAACAAAACTTGCAGCGACAACTGCTGCCAAAATGCGTGTGGACTGAAACATGGATAAATGACCTCTACCTCAAGAATAATATTGACGCACAAGGTTTCCATACAAACTCCGTGATGTCACCATGGTCTCACGCCAATTTTACTCACCTGCTGATCGCCAATAGCCAAGCGGTGGAGGAATGTTGGCGGATATCCGCAGACAGGATGCGGGCTTTGTCAATTTTCAGATTGTAACTCGGCAAAGCTTGTGCTTATGGAAAGTCGGCGATCAAGATCAATCGCTGTTGTGGAGAGGTGCCGGAGTGGTCGAACGGGGCGGTCTCGAAAACCGTTGTGCGCGTGAGCGTACCCAGGGTTCGAATCCCTGTCTCTCCGCCAGTCACTAACCGGCGGTTTCTCATTTGAATGAGGCCGTCATTATGGCGGGCGTTCTTTGGCACCAGCGGGGTCCCTCTATTGCTCCATGGCCGCATAGGATCTGCTTCGCACGGAGCGCAGATGCGTGCGCATCAGATCTGCTGCCAAATCTGAATCGCGTCCAACGATGGCATCATAGATTGCGTCATGTTCGGCAAAACTGCCGTGATTGGCAGGCGGCAGCTTAGTCGATCGCAACTGTCCCCAGACCGTCGACCGGCGCACGATGTTCAGCGTGTCAAACAGGCTGATCAGCAACTTGTTGCACGTCGCCTTGGCAATGGCCTGGTGAAAATTATTATCCCATGATTCATAAACCCGCCATTCACCGGCCGATTTGCACAGCCGTTTGCAGCGCCGCATTTCTTCAAAATTTGATGCCGTGCCATGAACTGCCGCCAGCTTGGCCAGTTGGGGTTCCATTGCCAAACGTGCCTCCATCACCTCGCTGGGACGCGAATTTTCATTGAGATATTCAACGTCATTCAAATTCATAACCGGCCGTGGTCCAAAAAACGTGCCGCGCCCAACGTGGCGCCAGATCTGACCCTCGGCTTCCAGTATCGCCATCGCCTTTCGCAAGGGACCTCGGGTCAATCCGAGTTTGGCGCATAATTCACGCTCAGCCGGCAATCTGCCATTCAGGGCAAGCTCCTGTTCTGTCAGGAATTCTCGCAGCACTTTCAGCGGATCTGCAGGAGCGCTTGATTGGTGAACCATTTCTGACCAATCCTTATATTGGGTTTTATTTGGGGCTATCCAATGAGCAAGTGTTCACACTAATGTACATAAAGCAAGGATTTCTGCTGGCAATCAATTACACGATTGTTTGACCAATTTGAAATTGGTCAAACAATCGGATGACATTGCAACAGTAGTTCGAATAGGAGAGCGTGGTTTGAAGGTTGTCACATATCAGTCTGGAAATGAACTTCGGGCCGGCCTGATTGTCGATGACGTTCGGATCCTTGATGCTATGCCAGCCTTTCAAGCGGCACAGAAATCAGGATTATTGGCGGCGGATCTGCAGGCACCTGCGAGCGTTCTCGATATTGTTTCCGGGGGGGATGCGATGAGCCGGGCCTGTAACACGCTGTTATCAGCGATCAGATCGGGCGACCAGCCATTTAACGGCGTAAATGCAGCTGATATCACGCTGGTGGCACCGATCCCCAAACCCTTGAAGAATGTGTTTTGTGTAGGCAGCAATTACCGGGCTCACGTCACCGAGGCGAGCAGGGCTCAGGCGAAAGAAGATAAAACTCCAAAACTTCCGGTATTTTTTACAAAACCACCAACGGCGGTCGTTGGACCAGACGCTCAAGTTCAACTTAATCCAGTTGTTTCAGAAAAAATGGATTACGAGGTCGAGCTTGCGGTAATATTTGGGTCAACCGGCACAAACATCTCCCAAGCCGACGCAATTGATTACATATTTGGATTTTCCATAATCAATGACGTGACCGCCCGTGATTTGCAGCGTGCCCATGGCGGGCAATTTCTGAAAGGCAAAGGGCTGGACACAACCTGTCCGTTTGGTCCGCACATCATCACGATTGATGAACTGCCCAATTTTGACAATTTGAGGATCAGTCTGTCGGTCAATGGAGAAACGCGGCAAGACGGAAACACGCGGGATATGATTTTCAGCATTCCCCGACTTGTCGAATCACTATCAGAGGGCCTCACTTTGGAGCCCGGCGACATTTTGGCCACGGGCACACCGTCCGGAGTGGGTTATGCGATGGACCCGCCGCACTGGCTGCAGGACGGAGACGTCGTTACCTGCATGATCGAAGGTGTCGGGGAACTGACAAATACAATTCAAAACACCGAAACTTCGGCATTTGCTGCATAGGCAAATGTCGAATTCGGCTCACAGAATCCATAATGGATAGATGAAAAACCAGGGAGGATAAAATGATTGGATTATCAATACTGAAGGGGGCCGCAACGGCCGCCGTGGTGGCGGCGGGTCTTGTACTTGCCGCACCATCTGCCTTTGCGCAGGACAAAGGAACCATGCGTGTTGCTTTCGGTGACGTGCCCGGTGGCGAGATGACCAATTTCATGATCGCTGTAGCCCGCGCCAAAGAGCGTGGTGTCAAGGTCGATACCGTATTTTTGAAGTCTGAAGATCTCGCAGCGCAGGCTATTGTGAGTGGCGATGCCGATATCGGTGTTGGAACGCCTTATGGCCTGATTCAACGAGTTAACGCACCGATCCGCATGTTCTATCAGCTTTCAATGTTGCGCTTCTATCCAGTGGCCAACGCTGAAAAATACAGCAGTTGGAAGGATCTCGATGGCGCTAACGTCGCTGTGCACGGACGTGGTTCGGGTACCGAGGCGCTGATGCAGGTGATGGCCAAAGCACATGGTGTGAAATATAACACTGTCAGCTATGTACCGGGATCCGGTGTGCGTGCTGGTGCTCTGATGCAAGGCCGGATCGACGTGTCGATCGTCGACTATGAGCGTAAGCGCTTGCTGGAACGCGAAGCGCCTGGAAAATTCGTCTTCCTGGATATCCCAGATATCAAGGCAACCGACGAGGCGCTCTATGCCAATACAAACTGGCTGGAGAAAGAGGAAGAAGCCGTTGCAATTCTCGTGGAAGAATTGATCAAGGTTTGGCGCGAAATCAACGAAGATCCTTCGAAGGTCGTCAGCCTGCGTGAAAAATACAACGTGCTGCCTGATATCGAAAAGGTTGAAGTTGATGAACTCCTGCCGGCTTTCTCGCAGGGTGTTTCGATCAACCTGTTCCCGAATGATGGCGGAACCGTTGCTTCGGTTAAGGAAGATTTCGACTTCTTCACCACGTCGGGCTCGCTCGAAGGCAATGCAGCTGACCTCAAGGTAGATGACTTCTGGTACCTTGGGCCAGCAACTGCTGCGGCGGCCAAGCTAGACGCAAACTAAGCGTATCTGGAAGCCCCCGGTCGATATACCGGGGGCTCCCAAACCAACAAAATTATCAATTTTAGGGGTCGCTCAATGACCATGACAGCAAGCCCCGATACGGTGGGCGGTAAACGCCCGGCAAGTAGCACGGGTCTAAAGTTTTCGGGACTACAGCTTCGACTCATATCAATCGTCGTGTTTTTCCTGGCTTGGGAAATCTCGGGACATGTTCCAATAAGTCCTGCATTCCCAACCTTAAGCGCCACTATGATGGCCATGTTTGAAATGATCTTCGACGGCAGTTTATTCCTCGCATATTTCGAAACACTCAAGCCGTTGGCGCTGGGCGTCGCGATTTCGGCCTTCTTCGGCGTCGCAATTGGCGTTTCGATGGGATTGAACAAGAAGTCACGCTGGCTTTGGGAACCAATCTTCGTGGTTCTTCAGGCCTCTCCCGTGGCTGCCCTGATCCCGCTGATCACTTATGCATACGGCATTGGTATCACCGCAAAGACCGTGGCCGTTATTATTCTGGCGTCACCGATCATCGTGCTGAACACCTATAAGGCTGTGGGTAATGCAAGCCCCGTGCTTGTGCAGATGTCTCGAGCTTTTCAGGGCTCGCGCATGCAGGAAATCTGGAAAGTCATCATCCCCAATGCTGCACCGATTATATTTGCCGGTCTTCGTCTTGGTGTCGCAGCAGGTTTCATCGGCGTTATCCTTGCTGAACTGCTGATTACCCCGACCGGGATAGGTGACATCATCTCCTACAACCGCTCTATCGCGAAATACCCGCACATGTATGCGGCGGTCCTGTCAATCATCGTTTTCTCGGCGGTGATGGTTGGACTGCTGGAAAAGGCCGAAGTGAAATACTTTCGTCCCGAAAAGAAACGAGGCCAATGATGAATACCGCAGTTCTAGAAGAAGTGAGGTCACCGATGAACAAGGCAATTCATATGTCACTGCCTGATGAGACAACTCCCACCGACCCGAGCACCAACATCGTATCCGTGCGCGGCATTACGAAGTTCTACGGCTCGGACGTGCATGCTCTGGATAACGTCAATCTTGACTTTCCGACCGGCCAGATGACGACGTTGCTGGGGCCCTCGGGCTGCGGCAAAACAACCCTGCTGAAGATCATTGCCGGACTTTTGGAAAGCACTTCGGGCGAGGTTATGGTGAAAGGCAAGACGGTGACCAGTCCCGGACCAGAACGGGCGTTTGTTTTCCAGGATTTCGCATTGCTTCCCTGGGCCACGGTTACGCGCAACGTTGCTTTTGGCCTGGAACTGACCGGTGTTCCGGTTAAGGAACGCGAAGAAAAGGCAAAATCATATATCGATAAAGTCGGACTGTCGGGATTCGAAGATAAGTACCCGCACGAATTGTCCGGTGGAATGCGGCAGCGCGTCGGTCTTGCCCGTGCACTGGCGGTTGACGCGGATGTCCTGTTGATGGACGAACCGTTCTCCGCCGTTGACGAGCAAAACCGACGCAAATTCCAGGAAGACTTGTTGCACCTGCTTTCGGTTGAGAAAAAAACCGTGATCTTCGTCACCCACTCGATTGAAGAGGCAGTGTATGTGTCCGATCAGATCGTTCTGCTTTCACCAAGACCGGGTCAAATCCATTCGATTATCCGCCCTGAACTGGATCGTTCCAGCAGTCCCGATGACATTCGTCGTGACAAGGTTTACCTCGATACAGTCGAGGAAATCTGGGGCAACATCCGTGAGTATCTGGACTGAGGAGGGCTGAAAAATGAAAGTTGCCGGATACGAAATCCCGCCTGTCTACTCGCTTCTGATCTGGATTGCCCTTTGGGAAATCGCAGGTCAAATGGACCTGGCGTTCATTTTGCCACCATTCTCATCGGTGCTTGGTGAACTCACCACGTTAATCGTGCGTCACGATTTCCTGGCGGCGGCATGGCAAACGTTCGAGTCATTTGCCATCGGGATGTTCTTCGCGATCACTGGTGGCATTGCCATAGGATTCCTCATGGGGACAAGCAAGACGGCCAACAGCATTTTGGGAATGTGGGTCAACATCTTTGCAAGTGCTCCGCTGTCGTCGGTGGTTCCAGTGCTGATGTTGCTGTTCGGGCTGGGGCAATTGACGGTGATCGTGATCGTCGTTCTGTTTTCCATCTGGATCATTGCGCTCGACACATATGCCGGGGTTCACCATACGTCGAATTCCCTGAAAGAAATGGGGCGTTCATTTGGCGCGACCCCAACACAGCTTTTGGTCAAGATCCTGTTTTGGGCAGCATTGCCGGAAATTCTTGCCGGCGTTCGGCTCGGCCTGATCCGCGCGGTGAAGGGAATTGTGATCGGACAACTTCTGTTATCGGTCGTGGCGCTGGGTCGGATGTTTCGAACATTTTCGGACAATTTCCAGTTCGAAGAGTTCTGGGCGCTCACCTTGATTTTGTTTGTATTCGCCCTGATGTTTTCAACGCTGATCGGGCGTCTTGAAAGCAAGGTTGAGTATTACGCCGGTACCAGAGACTAAGGGAAATTGAATGACCCAGTCGAGGATGAATTTCCCGGCCAAAAAGATCGAACAATTCCTTTCGGATGCGTTGATGGCCCTTAATGTGCCAGCAGCAGACTCCCACACCGTTGCTGGGTTGATGGTCGAAGCAGATCTGCTGGGATACGACACCCACGGGACATTTCGTTTAAGACAATATGTCAATCGGTTGCGGGATGGCGGGAACAATCCCGTGGCCCATGTCCGCACGGTTCATGAACAGCAGGCGACGGCGATTGTCGATGGTGACAATGGGCTGGGACATCTTGCGATGCGTCATGCCTCTGATCTGGCTATTGAGAAAGCCAGGGCCAATGGAATTGGCTGGGTGGGTGTCAGAAACAGCAACCATGCCGGACCTGCCTCTTTGTATGTCAACATGGTTGCTGAAAACGACATGATTGGAATTGTTGGTGCTGTTGGCAGTGCCAATCATGTGGCTCCCTTTGGTGGCCTTGATCTGCTTTTGGGTACCAATCCGCTGGCCATTGCAATTCCTGCCGGTGAAAAGCCTGTATTCGTTTTGGATATGGCAACGACCAATGCTGCGGCTGGAAAGATCAAGGTTCTGGCGCAGCGCGGTGAGCAGATGCCGGAAGGTTGGATGGTTGACCGTGAGGGCAATCCTCTGACAGATCCGACCCGTCAAAGTGACGGATTATTGCTGCCCATCGGCGGCGCAAAAGGATATGGCCTTGCCATGGCGATCGGACTGATCGCCGGCACCCTGAATGGCGCTGCATTTGGTAAGGACGTGGTGAATTTCACAAAGCAAACCGCAACAGCCACCAATACCGGGCAATTTGTTGCCGCCATATCAATTGAAGCGTTCGGACCTGTCGACGCGTTCAAATCCACGGTGGATGGAATTTTTGGTTCGTTTTGCGAATCCACACCTTTCCCTGATGGAAATCCTGTGCGAATACCCGGACAAGACCGGGGAAACGTGCGCCGGGAGCGAGAAAAAAATGGCATTCCTCTGCATCCAAATCTGGTCAAAGCACTCACCGAAATAGCCTCCGAACTCAACATCCAAGAGCTGGTTGCCCATTAAGCCCGTAAAACTATCGGTGCTTGTAAAATTGCGCCTCTACCGCTGAAAGAAATCAACATGAATTTTATTTTCCCGCCCCAAAATCAAACGATATTGCCGATCCGTGGACGAGAGGAAGTTTTCCCCGTCAACCGGGTTTATTGTGTGGGGCGGAATTACGCCGCACATGCCATCGAAATGGGTCATGATCCTGACAAGGAGCCACCGTTCTTTTTTCAGAAGAATCCAGACAATATCCTGCTCGAAGGAAATGACTTCCCGTACCCCCCAATGACCAAGGATGTTCATCACGAGATTGAGATGGTCGTGGCGCTGAAATCCGGTGGCGACAATATTTCCGCCGACAAGGCCATGGACTGCGTGTACGGTTATGGCGTGTCGCTCGACATGACACGTCGTGATTTGCAGGGAGTGATGAAAAAACTTGGGCGGCCCTGGGAAATCGGCAAAGCATTTGAGCATTCGGCTCCCTGTTCTGAACTTGTCGCCGCTGCCGATATCGGTCACCCCGGCGAGGGAGCCGTTTGGTTGAAGATTAATGGGGAAACCCGTCAGGAAGGCGATCTTAATCAGCTGATCTGGAAAATTCCCGAAATGATTTCCTACCTGTCCGATCACTTCACGCTGCATTCCGGCGACATTATCCTGACGGGCACACCGTCCGGTGTCGGCCCCGTTGTCAAAGGCGACAAAATGCACGGACATGTAGCCGGTGTGGGAGATATTCACGTCAACGTGTCCTGATCGACTCTGACGATAAAGGGTCTTGGAAGTTATGACTGGGACTGCTGGACACTCGCTAATGCTGCCCGGATTGGAACGTCAATTGCGCCGCGAAATTGCCGGCGACGTTCAATTCGACCGTTTCAGCCGGGGCCGTTATGCGGCCGATGCGTCGATTTATCAGATGATGCCGGTGGGCGTCGTGGTGCCGCGGAACCAAGCCGACATAGAGGCGGCGATCGCGCTGGCGCGAGCCGAAGGCATTCCCGTGCTGGCGCGGGGTGGCGGCACGTCACAATGCGGGCAGACGGTCAACAATGCCCTTGTGATCGATAATTCGAAATATTTTAGTGATCTTCTTGAGCTTGATGTTGAGAACAGGCGATGCCGGGTTCAACCCGGTATTGTGCTGGATGAACTCAACCGTGCTCTAAAACCGCACGGGCTTTGGTTTCCGGTTGATGTCTCGACCGCGTCACGCGCAACAATCGGCGGTATGGCCGCCAACAATTCATGCGGCGGACGCTCTATCCGATATGGCACCATGCGGGACAATGTGTTGTCGATCGATGGTATTATGGCGGACGGTACCAAGGCCCATTTTAGCGCAAGTTCGGGGCCCGAAATTTCTAACCTGTCCAGCCAATTGCTGGAAATTGGAATGCATCAGGCTGATGAAATTGCGTTGCGCTTTCCCAGGGTGATTCGCCGGGTCGGCGGTTACAATATCGACGCATTGGTGCCCGGCCCCGCTCCCAACAACCTGGCGCACTTACTCGTTGGTTCGGAAGGCACCCTGGTATTTTCCACTGAGATCGAGCTTGAGCTTTCGCCATTGATTGCCAGCAAGGTTATGGGCGTGTGTCATTTTGCTTCGTTTCATCAGGCGATGGACGCGACCCAACATCTGGTGAAACTCAAACCACAGGCCGTTGAACTTGTCGATTCCACCATGATTTCGCTGGCGCGCGATATTCCGATGTTTCGTAAAACCGTCGAACAGTTTGTGAAAGGCGATCCGGAGGCACTTCTGCTGGTTGAATTTGCCGAAGATCAGCCGGATCGAAACGCGGACAAATTGAGCGAGCTGCATGACGCCATGGGCGAGCTTGGGTTCTCATGGAAAGGCACCGGAATAAAATGCGGTGGTGTGGTCGACGTGGTTGACCCTGGATTGCAGGATGCGATTGCCGAAGTTCGCAAATCTGGCCTCAACATCATGATGTCGATGAAAGATGCCGGCAAGCCCGTTTCCTTTGTCGAAGACTGCGCCGTCGAACTGACCGATCTTGCCGACTACACGGCCGGCCTGACCAAGATCTTTGAAAAACACGGCACAAAGGGAACCTGGTATGCGCATGCCTCTGTTGGCTGCCTGCATGTTCGCCCGGTGTTGAACATGAAACTGGACAAGGACGTCGCGACCATGCGGTCGATTGCCGAACAGGCTTTCGATCTTGTTGCTCAATACAAGGGGTCCCATTCCGGCGAACATGGTGATGGGATTGTTCGCTCCGAATTCCACGAAAAGATGTTTGGCAAGCAGATCGTCACCGCGTTTGAGCAGGTGAAGGAGCTGTTTGATCCAAAAGCACTGTTCAATCCGGGCAAGATCGTCAACGCACCAAAAATGGATGATCGCAATCACTTTCGTTACGGACCCGATTATTCGGCGGCAGAATTCAAAACCGCGCTTGACTGGTCGGCATGGCCCGGGGCCGGAGGTGGTTTTTTGGGCGCCGTCGAAATGTGCAACAACAATGGAGCTTGCCGAAAACTATCAGGCGGAACCATGTGTCCTTCCTATCGGGTCACGCGGGATGAAAAACACGTCACGCGCGGCCGCGCCAATTCGCTGCGTCTTGCGATTACCGGTCAGCTTGGTGAAGACGCCTTCGCCTCCCCGGAAATGCTGGACACGATGAAGCTTTGCGTATCCTGCAAAGGGTGCCAACGAGAATGCCCGACGGGCGTTGATATGGCGGCCATGAAGGTGGAAGTCCTGGCTGCTCATGCTGCCAGGCATGGAACCTCATTGCACGACAAATTGATTGCCTATTTGCCTCGATATGCGGGCATTGCATCAAGACTGTCATGGCTTATCAATCTTCGAAACCGGGTGCCCGGACTGGCAAAAGCGTTGGAAAAAACCACCGGTTTTTCTGCGCAGCGGCAACTTCCGGTCTGGCGCAGTGATGCGTTGCGCGATACAGAAATTATTCAGTCTGCGGCTCCCGATGTTGTCCTGTTTGCTGACACTTTCAATCGATATTTTGAACCGGAAAACCTCCGGGCTGCTGTCAGGGTTCTCAAGGCTGCGGGTGTGTCCAGCTCGATTGCAAGGCCGGTTGGTGAAAATCGTCCGCTGTGTTGTGGACGAACCTTTCTTTCAACAGGTCTGGTGGAGCAGGCAAAGCAGGAAGCCACACGCCTGCTGGCTGCGCTGACGCCTCATGCCAAAGCGGGCCGCTTCATTGTGGGTCTGGAGCCCAGTTGTTTGCTGACATTGCGGGATGAAATCCCGCGACTTGTTCCAGGGGAAGATGCCGAGCTTGTCGCGAAACACGCACTCTTGTTTGAAGAATATATTGCTCAACATTCAGATTTGGACGCCTTACGAAAACAATTTGGTTCTCCGGCAGCAAGAATCCTGCTGCACGGGCACTGCCATCAAAAAGCGGCGGGCGTCATGTCGTCAGTTGGACAGGTCCTCGACCTGCTTCCAAACACAAAGTTAGAAACCGTGGAAACCAGTTGTTGCGGCATGGCCGGATCATTTGGGTATAAAACCGACACCCACGCCATATCCATGAAGATGGGAGAATTGAGCCTGTTCCCGGCGGTGCGGGCTCAGTCCCCGGATACTCTGGTGGTCGCAGATGGCACATCCTGCCGACATCAGATTGCGGACGGCACACAAACCGCAGCATTGCATGTGGCCCGCGTCCTGGAACTGTCCCTGTTGAAGCAGGATGCAGACCCTGAGAAAGTTGTATTATAAGCTTCCCTCTGCCGATCCATTCAATCGCTGGGCTATTTCCCGATAATCAAAGATGGAACAGATCGAAACCTGAAAATCATGTGCCGCAGAATGCGCAGGTGATATGCGAGGAAGCCCGACAGATCATCGGAGATTTCGGTGGCGCCTCCTTCCGGCAGGACAGGCCCAGTTTCGCGCCAGCATCCCGTATCACACTGAACGATGGCGATGCGGTATTATTGCTTTCTTCCCGTATCAATTTTCACCGGAGGGCGTATCGGATGGCTTGTCTTTTTCGTAAAAAACACTGAACTTGTCCCAACCGGGAACATGATGCGCCAGCAGCAGAAAAAGGATAAGAACTGCGGTCAATGTAGCCAAGACATACATTCCAAATGCAGTCGCGAGCCCCACAGATGCGACCGCCCAAATGGTTGCCGCCGTCGTAAGACCTGTGATACCGCCCCGATCACGCAGAATTAGACCTGCTCCTATAAAGCCAATACCTGACACGACTTGAGCAGCTATCCGAGTTGGATCGGGAGCATTTATCACGTGTTGAGAAACCAAGCCGAACGCGCAGGCACCCAAAGCAACGGCCCCATACGTTCTTATTCCCGCGGAGCGGCCATGAAGTTGCCTTTCCAGCCCCACCAGCGCACCCAAAAAAGTTGCGTAGAGCACACGAGCCGCCATCATCGTTTCCAATGCCCAGTCAAATTCAAGCATTCAGCAATTCCAACTTGGTGGTTCGAAATATCACTTGGAACTCTCATTCTCAGCAGACAACAGCCGACTTACTTCGACCGTTGTGTGCTCTACGCTGAACTTTTCCTCCAGCAGTTTTTTTACCGATTTTTTTGCCTGCAGGGTGCTCAAATCAGTGCCGACCGTAATTTCCATTGTCACCATTGCACGCTCCTGCGTTATCGACCAGGCATGGATATGTCGCACATCCGTAATACCGGGTATTTCAGCAATGATGGCGCCAGCCACTTCTTTGGAATCAAAACCCTTTGGGGCACCTTCTAACAATATGTGGCCACTCTCTTTTACTACACGCCAGGCGGAGCGAAGGATTATCAGCGCTACGAGAACCGAAAGTAGAGGATCAATTGGCATCCATCCTGTAAAGATGATGACTATAGATGCGATGAGTGCGCCGACTGATCCCAACAAATCTCCGGCGACATGCAATAGAGCAGCTCGGACATTTAAATTATCACTCTCCTGTCGAGAGAGCACCCAAAACGACAGGATGTTGGCAACAAGTCCACCCAGAGCAACCCACAACATCAGCCCACCGAGAACTTCGACCGGCTGGTCAAAACGTTTATAAGCCTCGAAGCAAATCCACCCCGCAATTACAAACAGGGTAATTCCATTTACGAATGCCGCAAGCACAGAAAAACGGTCGTAGCCATAGGTTCTACGCCAATCTGCGGGTCTACGCGCAAGACGGAAAGCCAACCACGCCAAAACAAGCGACACAAAATCACTAAGCATGTGGCCTGCATCTGCCAGCAATGCGAGCGACCCAGATGCCAGACCACCAATTACCTCGGCGAACATATACGAACCGGTAATTAGCGCCGCGATTGCAATGGCGCGTTCATTACCTGCTCCGCGAACATGACCCTGTGAACTATGGTCGTGGGCCATGTCCGCAATACTCCGATATTGTGCAATTCAAGTCATCATTCATAGAAATGTCTAAAATATATTCATAATCACGATCATCTTCACAACATTTGCTTCGCTAAACACAAAGACACATCGCAATCGAAACATTCTACCTCTGGAATTCGATCTTCTCTCTTTTTAGTAACAACATATTGCCCCTGTCCAGCCCCGATGTCTGGGCAACTATTTGAATCAGATTCTGGCACCTTGAACTGCTCCCCAATATTGGGCCGCATGGCTGGAGGTTTTTCGGGGATATTGCCCAGGGTGTCGCATCACTTTTGGAGCAGTTTATCAGCGACATTGGCGGGTTGTTGCCGATGCCGCTGTGTGGTCTTTGCGTATTATAGTCTCTACGCCAGGCTTCCAGTTTTTGCCGCGCATCGTCAAAGCTCATGAACCAGTGCGCGTTCACGTGTCTCGCAGATCTCCGTGATCAGATGCTTCCCGGCAGCCTGATCGCCGCATTTCGATTTGTTGATGTAGAGGGATCGATCAACCCGCAAAGCACTGCAGGCCTTGCGAACTGACACTTTCCAGACCTGACGAACCTCATCGACAAGGGCGCCGCGATTGCCCGATCCGATCTGTTGATCATAAACAAGCAAGACCTGGCGCCCTATGTCGGTGTCGATCTGGATACCATGGGCCGCGACGCCGACAAGGCGCGTCAGAATCAACCGGTGATTTTTACAGTCCTGTCAAACATGATTGGTGTCTCAGCAGTCGTTCAATTTGTGAAAGACATGAGTGGGCTTTAATCAACGCGAACGATGACTGATGCTGCAGTTCACAACCCATCAGGCCATGCAAGCTCCGGACCGGTTCGAAAAAAAGAAACGTTGTTGGTAAAAATACTGCTTGGAATCAACTTGATCATCCGGGTTGATGGATCGTCGATACGCGCAATGTTCTCAACGAACCATTCATTCCAGGATGATTCATCTTCACCAAGATATTTGGTCAAAAGGCGCCTGAATCGGTTTGATGAACTGGGTTCTATGGATGCCTCACCGCGCAGTCCCAGGTGCAATAGGATGCCCTTGATATTGTCATAATGGACGATTTCTACTGCACATTTGGGGTCGTCGTGCAGGCGTATAACAGATTTGCTGTTCTTTGAACTCAATAGCCACAGAGCCCTATTCTCCCAAATAAACCAGACCGGCGCATTGCGGGGACCATCGCGACTTGCGGTGGCCAGATTTGCCATCAGCGGAAGTTGAAGTATTTGTTCAGGATCGAATGTTTGGGCCATGACTGGATCATAGCACCATTTCTGGGTCTAGAACCGTTCTCGTTTAAATGGAATCTCCAATGCGCCCATGGTTGACCATGTCTGTCACGGAACAACTGCAGTCTTGATCAGACAGACCGCATTTTGCAGAAGTCCGTTATTCCGTATACGGCTCAATATCTGCATCTGTTATGATGTAGCCAACATTAGCGACAAGCGTTGAAACGGGCGTCGCCTTCAGTGTTCCTATCAACCAAACGGGATCGTAAAGTTCCGAAACACTCAGGCCCATCGCATTCTCCACATAAACAATCTGGTTGGCGGCCGGTGGTGGTACATGGATGCAGGCACCAAGATAGGGGACGAACAGAAAATCAACGACCTTTTCTCCCTCAAAGGAAAGCGGCGTGACATAGCCAGCAATTTTGACTTCCAGACCATTCAGGTTCGTCGCCAGCGCGTCACCATCCTGTGGCTGCATCTGGCGCATGAATTCCATGCTGTCGACATATTCGTTCAGATCTTCCCGCGAGCCACCGAATTCGGACAGACTGGGCATGCCTTTGGGCTTGGTGAACTTGCCGAAATCGATCGTCGGCGCATTGCTGTTGGGTGGGACGAGATCCGCCCATGTAATAATCTTGGGTGCCGCATTTGCCGAAAATGCAGCAAACACCAGTATCGCAATCACGCCTGCTAATAATTGAAGTGATTTCATCTGCATTTTCCCGATCAAGTTCTGATTGTAAGTCCGTCTGACAAAGACAGTTGATAGGCACGCATTGCCGGCACAATTGAGGCAATCATACCGCCGACAAATATGGCCAACAATAATTTGGCCTCCAATGCCGTTGCCAGTTTGAGTTCCAGAGCCAATCCCATCTGTTCCTCAATCATCGATCGGCCAAAGTATAATATACTGAAGCTGACAATTATGCCCAAACAAATTCCAGTGACGACAAGCGCAGCAGCTTCTGAAATCAGCAGGCCAAAAATATGCGCCGGACGAGCGCCGACCGATCGCAGGATCGCCATTTCGCGCCGCCGTTCGTTGAGCGATCCGAGCACTGACGTGACCATGCCGAGCAAGGCTGTAACAACCACCATGGCCGATATGGCCAGAAGCGCCAGTTCAACGTTGCCCAATATCTTCCATAACTGGGCAAAGGCGACGCCCGGTAATATCGCACTGATGGCTTCCTGCGAATATGTGTTGACCCAGCGTTGCAATGAGAACGTCATCATCCGCGACTTCAATCCGACATATAGAGCGGTGGCGGATTTGGGCGCCAGATCGAGTTGTCGAACCTGTTGGGCAGATCGAATATCAGTTCCCCGGGGTGCCGATCCTCTTTCCCAACCCACATGAATGGCTTCTATCGCCTGCATCTTCAGATAGACGGTGCGGTCAACCGGGGTGCCGGTGGGTTTGAGAATGCCGGAAACCCGAAACGGTTTGTCGCCATGATCTGCCCCCAGACTCACCCGCCCGGCCCCGTGTGCAACAACAATCTGGGACCCTTCCTGATAGCCCAGTTCCCGCGCCACCTTATGGCCAATAACCGCCTCAAAAAGATCGTCAAAACGTTGACCGGATGAAAACTCAAGGGGTTGATTGCGCCGATACCGGTAATGATCGAAATATTCCGGCGACGTGCCCATCACGCGAAATCCGCGGTGACTGTCACCCAGGGAGATGGGCACAACCCATTTCACCTCCGGGCGAGCCCTGATATCCTCGACGGTCTGCCAGCTTATATTTGCTGTCGCGTCGCCAATTCTGAAGACAGAATAAAGGAGCAACTGGACATCACCGGCACGCGCACCAACGATCAGGTCGGTTCCGGCAATTGTATTGAGGAAACTGGTCTTGGCACCGGTGCGGATTTTCTCAACACCCAAAAGCATGACAACCGAAAGCGTGATGGAAAGCACGGTCAGCAGCGCCGTGATGCGCCGGTTTCGCAAGCTCCGAAGGGCAAGTCTTGGAATGATCATGCGCCCGCGCCCTCGGTGATGTTGAGGTCGCACAATTCGGTGAGGTTCAAAACACGGTCAAACCGGGCTGCAAGCCTGTTATTATGAGTGACCATCAACAGCGTGGCGTCGGTTTGCCGTTGCTGCGAAAACAGCAGATCGAGAAATTCCGATTGACGGTCTTCGTCAAGAGCCGAGGTCGGCTCGTCGGCTATGATCAGCGGTGGCGTACCAACAAAGGCGCGGGCGGCTGCAACCCGTTGCTGTTGCCCAACTGATAATTGTGAAGCCTTTTGCGCCGCCAGTTCCGCGCCGCCAAGGCCAAGGCATTCCAGCAGATAGCGCGCCTTTTCCTGCTTTTGCGATGGGCTCAACCGGCGCTGATGTGAGAATTCCAGCGCCAGCATGACGTTGTCCAGGACCGACAGGTATGGCAGCAGGTTGAGCTGCTGAAAAATGACGCCAAGCGTATCTGCCCGGAACCTGTCGCGCTGCCTGCCCGACATGTTTTCAAGCTGTTGCCCAAGCACCCAGATGCTGCCGTCATTTGGTGTCAGCACACCACATATCAACCCCAGTAACGTGGATTTTCCGGACCCCGACGGCCCGACAAGCGCCACGCGCTCACCCTTCTCAATGGTCAGTGAGCCGATTTCCAGAGCAAACGATTGGTTGCTGTTTGAGAAACGAAACAAGAGATTTTTGATGGATACCGCTGCGGCGGCGGCGGCGGCGGCGTCAGCGGCGGCAGCATCGGCAGGGGCGGTAGCATCGGCAGGGGCGGCGGCGTTAGGCATGGAAAGTCATCCACCGATTGCCTGTGAAAGGTCCACGTTCGTCTGATCCTTCTCAACTTCCATGGCGGCTTGACCCGCATTGCCTATGGCTTCCACTTCTATCTCTTCTGCGCGCTGAAAAATACTAAAAAACCGAACCTCCATGGATGTTGCGTTAACCGGCTCTTCGCAGGTCATCGTCCAGGTGACATGAAAACCGGCATGGTCTTCCTCGGTTTCGAACTCTGCATGCTGGTCGGAAGCCGTGCATTCTGCGTCATCCGGCAGAATAAAAATTGCCTCCGGTTTTTGCAGCTGTGACAGGGCGTTTTCAACGGCCAGTTTCTGTTGATCATTTTCAGCTGCGTGCTCAAAACCAACAATGTCTTCGCCAGGCGCTTCCAGCTCGAACTGCAGAATTTTGTCTTCCTGCGCCAGTCTTAGCGTGCTGACACCGTGTTCATGGGCGTCCAGATTTCGCTCACTGGCATGGAGGCCGGTCGGGCCAAATGCCAGCACGGAAAATGCCGCCAGCAAGACCGGTATTTTAACTGAGATGTTCATTGGTGTCCTTGTGTTTTACGCGGCAGGGTTTTCATCGGGTGCCCCATCAGCACTGGTTGGCAATTCAATCAAGCTGACAGAGCGAGGCAGCGCCACCAGTAATGTAATAACATAACTTAATCAACCGGATTTGGACGAGCTTTCACTAATATGTGGGGTGGGGGTTGTTTGCGGGGATTATATTTTGCGTGAGATGTTTGTTTTGCGGGGGTTGTTTGCGGGTAAATGGGTGTTCGGAGTGTGCCGCCGCGGTTTGGTTCGCGCTTAACAGCGCTTGCGCTCACGCAGGCGGCTTTGCCGCCGCTCCGCGGGGGCGGTCTATCGACCGGGCCGCTCTTCGCGGCCTGATACGGGCATTGAGATGGATTTGAATGTTGGGTGAGGTTGGGTTTGTTCGCGCTTAACAGCGCTTGCGCTCACGCAGGCGGCTTTGCCGCCGCTCAGCGGGGGCGGTCTTTCGACCGGGCCGCTCTTCGCGGCCTGATACGGTGGGTGTGGAATATGCCGATCGATGATTACGGCCAGCTCTGAACCATCCGTAGAGACGGCGAAAAGCCGTCCGGCGCTCATGCGCCGCCCCCGCGGAGCGCAGGGCGAAGCCCGACAGCGTGAGCGCAAAATAAAACCCCCGCGAACCAAACCGCGGCGCCAAATTCAGTTCTCCCTCGGCGTCGAACTCCCATCTCCCACCCCCTCAATCTCCGAAATATCAAGCAGGGGAACCTCCGATTGACGGGCCAGCCTTTGAGGGAAGGTTTGGCCTCGCGTCAATACGGGGTCCCCCTGCCGCACCGCCGGCGACGCCATCTGCGACAATGACGTTACCGGCGGCGGCGACGGCGGCGAATGCGGCGGCGAGTGCGACGAGCGCGGCGAATCCGTGCGTCCGCGCTCCAACCCGGCGCGGCGTAATCGGTAGGTAAAGAATTGCTGGGTGATGGTGACGAGAGTTGCGGCTGGAATCAGCATTGCCGCAAATTTCAGCCAGTTTGGAAATGACTGCAGCGTGTCGAACAGGTCTTTCCAGATGCTGTAATCTTCCATGATACCTCCCTCGAACCCTCGCGAGCCCGTGCAAGGCGGCGAAGAGCCGCCCGGCGCACGTGCGCCGCCCCCGCGGAGCGGCGGGCAAAGCCCGCCTGCGTGAGCGCAAGCGCTGTTAAGCGCAAACAAAAAATCACTACCGGAGGCATCGCTGCGGCGGCGGCGAGCGCTGCAGCGGCGAAAAACCTCTGGTAGTCAGGGAGTTAGTAAATCGCCCAACGACGATCGCGATGGCCTTTAGATTATTCCCCGGAGGGAAAGCTCCTGAACATGCGCCAAAGCCTCCCCGACCCGAAGGTTGAGGAGACATTGTTGCGGCCAATGTCAGCCGCGTTGGGAGAGGTTACTACGCCCCGAAGCATGCGAGTGTCGCAGGCTCTGTGCGCAGACTAGCGGGAGTGCAGGGATATGGGAAGGGGGAGGTGGGGCAGTTTCCAACTCATGCCATTATTCGTAGACCGCAGGAAATTTCTCCAAAGCAGTAATTCAATTGCGTGAGCTATTTTGAGGATCAGACGGCAGCAATGCGGGGCGGTCTCAATGGGTCGATGCAACACATGCATTGAAACGCTCAGCGGGAGTTTCGTATCCCAGCGTTTTTCGAGGTCGCTCGTTGAGCTGTCTTGCGACGGCGCTCAACTTTGCTTGGCTATGTATCGACAAATCTGT
>JABABQ010000074.1 GCA_014238155.1 Rhizobiaceae bacterium | reverse complement strand
AGATCGCCGATTGAAGGTGGCGGGGTCCATACCATTGGCTCCCTTTTTGCAAGCCCTTTTTTGTGATTGATACATTGTCAGAAGCAGTCTTGTGCCATTATCTGAAATCGGCCTGTTAACGCGACACACATGGCCGCTGGCAGAGATAGTCATTGCCCACTAACTTTCAGGGTTTTGGGCGTTGAGCACGACCCCATGCGGCGGCATCTGATGAAGCAGCATGGCAGTTCGTGGCACCTCCATTACGCCTGACTTCGCGACTTATTGTCGATGCAGAACGTTGCTACAATTGCGCAATCGAACGCAGTGACATTTTGATGATAAGCCCTCTCGATATCTCCTCGCGTTCACAAAGCGTAAGCATCCTCTCCGAGCTGAGCGATACGACGAGACCGTTGTATTGAGCACAAACAATACCCAGACGCTAAAAATTGCGGGCGTGGGAACGGCTCGGTTTGTTTTGCGCTTTGCGCTTGCGCTCACGCTGTCGGGCGCTTCGCACCCTTCGCTCCGCGGGGGCGAGCTTGACCGGCCCGGACGGCTCTTCGCCGTCTTCTACGGATGGTTCAGAGCCAGGGAGCGTGGGGATAAATAATTTGCCGTCGTCATGGTGAGGCGCATTCCGCGCCCTCCGTATCAGGCGGCGAAGAGCCGCCCGCGCCTGATGGCGCGCCCCCGCGGAGCGGCGGGCCTTCGCCCGCCTGCGTGAGCGCAAAACAAACATCTCGCAAAACACACAAAACTCGAGCCCAGAACATCAACCAACCCACTGCCGATCTCTTTGTAAAAATTCTGGTTCAGGGTCGCCAGTTGTCCACCACCACAACGGCACCCTGGTCACCACCACCGTGAGTCGTAATATACAGCCTGTTGTCTTCAGCCAGGATGTGGCTTGGTTGAAATGGACCGTTTTCCAGATCAATCTGGCGCCGCACAGTCATATCTTGGGCATCGATGATCCAGATACGCCCCTGATAACCTGCCACGATGACATAGTCGTGACTGACCGCCATTGAATAGATGAACTGGCTGGGCAGCGTGACCCGACCCACCTGATCACCAGTATGAGGGTCGAATTTAACCACCACGCCCGACTGATTCCAAATGCCACCAGCCGCGAAAACACCATAGCTGTTGGCATCAATCTTGGAAATCGAATCCAGCGTGCGAACCGATCCAAGATCGGCCAGCGTGTCCGGGTCAAGTTTTGATACCATGCCTCCACCCGGTCCAAGGCCGTGGACGACCCAAAGAACGTTATCATGGAGCACCAGTTCGCTAGCGTTTTGAGGCAGGATGTGGGAGCCAATGGCATCTCCATTTCTCCGGTTAAGTCGGACGACTTTTGCCGATTCAGAAGAACCATTTGGCAGAACGAGAACCCAGATTGCCCTTTCGTCGCTCTCCATCGCCTCAGGATAATGGCGCAATCGAGCGAAAGAACGGCCTTTGCCGCGCTTGGGCTGTGACCAAACCAACCGGCTGGTGTATACTAAAGAATAGATTGTGCCATCGGGTACAATTTCCATATCGACCGGAAGCCGCCCAACCTTGATGCGTTTAATAATGTGACCATCTGTCTTGCTCACCTGGGCGATCTGACGCAGACCACTTTCGGCGACCCAAAGACTGTTTTCATCGGATACCAGGCCTTCGGGCCATTTGCCAATGGGCCAGAATTTCGATGGCAAAATTACGACTTCAGGGCCGGAAGGCAGCTTCGGCGTAACGACCGTCCTGGGCTTGGGTTTGGGTTTGGGTTGAACTGGCTTGACTATCGCGACTTTGTCTTTCAATTCCTTAATGCGGTTGGCAGCAAGCTTGGCAAAGAAGGAACTGCCAAATGTATCGACAAAAGCTTCAAAATCACCAATCCGGTTGGAATCCTTGATAATGTCCCAGGCCAGTCGGGCATTATCATTTTGCGTGATAACCGGTTTAGGCGGCGTAGGAGGATTGGCGGTTGTATCCGTATTTGGTGGCGCAGTTGTTTCCAGCTTTGCCCTGAAAAAGAAGTCGCCGGTAATCTCATCGTAATAGGCCGGGCGCTGGTCGTGAGAAACCTTCTGCGCAAGGGCCTCTACATCGCGGCGCAATTGCCGCGTGAGCTTCGTGATTGGCAAACCCGGAGTTTTCAACAAGGGTACCAGACTACGGGTAAACACAGAGTTGGGATGGGGGTCGTTATCTGAAAGCCGATCGAGTGCGGTTTGACCAACGCCGGCCGAATACATGATGAACGTGCCCTTGGGCGCATTCATCCCGACAAAGCCACGCGTACCGCCAAGGCTGCGCGTGCCATTCTTTGGAAATGGATTATCGCGGCAGGCATCCAGTATTAATATTGACACCCGCGGCCCGCGCGATCGAATGCTGTCCAGAACGCGCGATACCGCGACCGATTCAGATTTGACAAAATCCTCGGAACCGGCCCCTGCGGCTGGAATATCAGTGGGGAGCAAAAAGTTTTGGCCGGCGATTTCAACACCGTGCCCGGCATAGAAAAATACAGCTTCATCCCCCTGCTGCAACTGTCCGGTAAACCTTGCGATGGTCTGATTCATATTCCGGCGCGTCAGGTTGGTTCCCCGGATTACCGTAAAGCCCTGGGATTCCAGCGTTTCGCCAATTACCTGAGAATCATTCACCGCCTTTTGCAGATCGGCCACATTGTCGTAGCTGTCATTACCCACCACAAGTGCAAACTTACCTGCCTGAGCTTGGCTCACCGTGAAGAACTGGACGAACAATAGGGTCACGCACAAGACCATGGCGAAGAAAAGCGTATACTCCGTTTTACGGCTGGTTTTTAGTGGCCTGTTGAACATCCCGCACCCATTTACTTACCATAGGCCGTATTTAGTAGCTGAAGTATTGCTGTATTGCCAGTCGGTTAGACGCCGTCATGCGCGAGGCATTGTCTGGCTGAAAATCATAAAAACCATTGCGATCCGCAACTGAGGTCGTTTAACTTCGTGCTGATGGGTAGCTCTAAACATTGCGGGGATTCGTGAAAAATTTGTTGCTGGTGGCTTTGGCTCCGCTGTTCGTTTTGGTTTTGGTCTCAGCGTCTGAAGCTCGAGACTGTGTCATCGAGGATGCCAGCGATACGTCACTCAATGTCCGTGACAGTCCCAATGGTACCGTCATAAACCAGCTCAGAAACGGGCGGAGTGTAACCATCGGAGCAATTCAGAACGACCCTCGAGGCCGTCCATGGGGCCATGCCTCAGGTCAATACCAGGGACAGCACCGCAATTGGGGGTGGGTCTTTATGCAATCGGTTAATTGCAGCGGAACTTCAACTCGATCCACGTCAAACTCCAGCGGTAAAGAATGTATCATTGCAGATCCAAATGATAGTTCTCTCAATGTTCGGGATCGCCCAAACGGCAAAGTCGTCAATCGATTGCGCAACGGACGCAAGATATCTGTGGTCCGAACAAAAAATGATTCCAGAGGTCGCCCCTGGGGTTACGCCGTTGGCAAATACCAGGGCCGAAACCGAAATTGGGGGTGGGTCTTTATGCAATTGGTCGAATGTGGAGGCGGTCAGTCGAAGCGGGTGGCAGGTGGCGACGAAATGGATCGACGAATAAAGGACTTTTGGCGCGCGGAGAAGATCCTCAGGGATCGTGGGTTCAGCAATGCAGCCCGGATCTCGGTTCTTCAAAGCGTTGTTTTTGATCAATTTTCCGCAACGGAAGTGGCCTACAAAGGAAGAGGGCAGCAATGGTTCAAGATCACCGAGCGGCTACTCAAAGAGTATAAACAGCGATACGGCGCTGAGGCGGGTGTCGTTGTCTATACAGAATATTCTCCCGATACCGGTCGGCGTATCCAGCGCAAATCCTTTGCGGACATGGCGAAAAATGTATCCCGCTGCTTCAAAAGAAACCGCCCGTGGAGCGATTGCAAACTCAACTATCATCCTGTGGACGGATGCTTTTTGACCCGGTCACAAAGGAAAGAATGTGCCCGGGTTGGTAAATTGTGGCAAAGTTACGAGACGAATGGGAATGAAGCGGTTTTTCAGGGCGCCACATCCGAAATCTGCTGGAACTATCCCAAGGGCCCTGGCATCCAATTGCCTTTTCAGGCTGCCAACAAGTCCCAGATAAAACTGGCAAAAGCGCAGGTAAAGAAACGGAAATCGGCGAGCAAGAAGGTGAAAAAACCGGTCATCAACCCGCTGGGCAGGCCTGTTTGCAAAAGTGCAATTGCCAATGGTCCCGCCTGTTTGAGTTCCGGTGAAGGGTGTTGAATTGTTGGAGATAAATGTGCGCAAGAACTACCTGTTGAAGTTGGCAATTGCTGCCTTGGCAATGGCGTCTATTTGGTTTTCGGCCGCCCATGCGCTGCAGAAAAGCCTCTATAATGGGGATCAGAAAAGGATCGCGCTGGTCATTGGGGTTAGCGACTATCAGCATACTGCTGCTCTGCCTAATCCAGTCAAAGATGCCGATGACGTTGGCGATGCCCTGGAACGGTTGGGGTTTGCAGTTATTCGACTGGATAATCCCAGTGTTGGTGACTTTGAGAAGCTCGAATATCGGTTGTATAAGGAGCTGAAAGGAGCCGATGTCGCTGTGCTGTATTATGCCGGTCACAGCGTCCAGATTGACGGTGCCAACTATCTCATTCCCATCGATGCGCAGCTGAACACTATTTCTTCCGTAGTAAACGAGACATTTGAATTGGCAAAGTTCGTCAACCTGATGGACGACTTGGCAAAGACAAAGATTATTGTTCTTGATGCCTGCAGGGACAATCCATTTGTCGAATTGCTCAAGGCCTCTGCAAAATCTGAGGGGGCGTCTCGATTTGTCGGTTCGGGCCTTGGCCAAATGGGCAATATTTTAGATGAGGACGACCTTACACAGACCGACCTTGAGACCTATGGCACTGTGATCTCCTATGCCGCCGCGCCCGGTCAAGTTGCCGAAGATGGCACTGGCGACAACAGTCCATTTACCAGGGCACTTTTAAAGCGGATTGAAGAACCCGGCATGGAAATTGGCCGGATGTTGCGCGGAGTCGCGGCTGATGTAATCAGGGATACAAATGGTGGCCAGAAACCTGAATATCTCGTCAAACTCACTGACGAGTTTTATTTTCGCGTCCCAGAACCCAGCCAATGTGACTATCTGGCCGTTGAGCCCTACAACAATCTTAGCATAAAGGGCGTCGACTTTGACGCCATTAAATCAAAACAAGCGATTGTCGCCTGCAAGAAGGCATTGGTCACCGAACCGGATCATCCGCGCCTGCTTCACAATCTCGCTCGGGCTTATGATTCAAATGGCCGCTACAAGGAATCGATCCCTCATTACAAGCGGTCCGCAGATCAAGACTATATCCATGCCATCAACAATCTTGGGGTCATGTATATCAACGGCCAGGGAGTGAAACAGGATTTCGTAAAAGGCACCAAACTTTTGATGGCGGCAAAGTCACGGGGCCACCAACAATCAAGAGTTAACCTACAAGGCTCTGATTTTACTGTGGTATTGGAAACCAAACAATTCCAGACAATACAGCGAAAACTGCAGGATGAAGGCTTTTATTCCGGTGACATTGATGGGGATTTCGGTTCGGGATCAAAGAAATCGCTTGTCGATTATCAAACCAGAAACCAATTGAAACCAAACGGTTTAACATTGGAGACCCTTCATCACTTGGGGTTGGTGTCGATTATTCCAAGTTTCAGTGTAAATTAAACCAGATGAGACGAGATCGTGTCGTTTTTATGTAATAAAATCGATTCCTATAATAATGTAAAAATTTATACTAATAATTATAACGAAAACAAATTTTGCGTTTAATAATATGAACATTAATTAAGTTACTTTTGATCTAATTCAAAATTGTAAAATAAATTTAATTTCGATAAGAAGTTATGAATTTACAAACTATCAAATTTTTTTTTCATTAATTCGATATTCGATAGCGCCCAAAATGCATCTAACCTGTTCGATGTGTAAAAAAACACGGATCGAATTTCAATCAGGCTTGTAACTATTGGCATTGTGAAACATTATCTGGTGGGGGCAGTGGGAGATCGGGGATGACATTCGTTCTGAAAGCTACGGTGATAAAAATTGCACTGGCGATGGTGCTGCTATTTGCCAGCAATCTGGCTGGACGTGCAGCGATTTATCCCGGTTCAAACGCGGCCTGGCTCGTTGTCGCAAGCCGTGATAATCCCAATTCTGCCATCAGCTATGCTCGGCAACTGGCTAGAAGTGCCGGCAACGTAGCCGTATTTCGCTCTAATAATGGTTGGTATGCGATTAGCCTGGGCTGGATAAATCGGTCGAGCGGTAACACAATTGCGAGCAGATTAAAGTCTCGGGGAGTTATTCCTCACGACAGCTATTTTCATTCCGGCGAACGGTTCGTCGAGTTGATATGGTCGTCTTCCGGAGTAACCGGAACGAACGGATCTGCTATATTGAGCTCTACAAAGCTGAATGTCGATGGCGGAACCCCCGTTACCATTGACCGCAGCTCAAACGGGCCAGGTTACGTCTCTGGTTTGTTATCCAATGGTGATGGCTATGTTTCTTTTAGGTCAGGACCGAGCACGTCCAGAACAGAGATCAAGCGTCTCACCCAGGGCACTCCATTTGAGATTATTGGCAAGCGCAAGGGGTGGTACAATGTCCGCATACAATCCGGTAGATCTGGTTGGTTGTATAGTCGCTACGTTACCCCAGGCATTGCCTACGTACAGCCGGTAAAACCTGCAACGCCTGTTGTTCCCAAACCAGAGATTGCAATTAGCGAAGTCGATAATGGCACGAAGTTAAGAATATTTGGATTGGCAAAAGCTGGATTTGATTTCGTGGCCCTGCGAAAAGGTCCGGGCAGCAACTATCTCGAAGTCGCGCGATTGCGCGAGGGAACCAATTTGGTGGTTACCGGGAAATACCAGGATTGGTATCGGGTAAAGCCTGCACCTTCGGTGGAAGGTTGGGTCAAAGTTACTTACCTGGCGGCAGCGGAAGTTCCAACATTTGGTCCTCCAGACAACGATATCACGCCGAAAGACAAACCCACGAAAAAACCCGAAACGATTGATATTGCGGTCATAAAAAACCCGAGCCCGGTGGGTGAAGAAGACAAACCAGAAAAGATCGGAAAGCGGGTTGCCCTGGTGCTTGGGAATTCGGCTTATCAACATACAACGGCATTGCCAAACCCGAAAAACGATGCTGCCCGTGTCGCCGAAAAACTCAAGCAACTCGGCTTCATCGTCATCATTGGGCTTGATGGCGGCAAATCCGCAATGGAACGAACCATTCGAGATTTTGTACGAGAACTGCCAAATTCCGAAGCTGCATTATTTTTCTATGCCGGTCACGCAATGCAGGTGAAAGGCTCCAATTACCTCATTCCCATTGACGCCAAACTGGAAGATTCTACCGCACTCGACTTTGAAACCATTCAGCTGTCATCAATATTGCAATTTGTTGATCAGCCAGGACGCGTTTCAATCGCCCTGATTGACGCTTGCAGAGACAATCCACTTTCCAGAAGGTTTGCTCGTTCAGTTGGTGCAACCCGCTCGGCATTTATTGGCAGAGGTCTTGCGAGCCCTTCAAGTTCGGGCAACCTGCTGATTGGGTTTGCCACAGCACCAGGAGAAGTAGCGCTTGACGGTGACGGAGAAAACAGCCCGTTCACCACAGCGCTTTTGAACCACATTGGTACTCCAAAGCTGGAAATCGAGGCGATGCTGAAACGGGTGCGCTCAGACGTTTTTGTAGCAACCGACCAACAGCAATCGCCGTGGACGAATTCCGGGCTAAGGAAGAATTTCTATTTTAAGAACTAGCAATGTTGATGAAGGAACGGGAGAAAATCATGTTTAGGGAAATTGGTGCTGCGACCGTTAGCTCCCTTATTTTGTTGTTGGGAGTAACCACTTTTTCTCAAGCTGCAGAAGTCAATCAATCAGACATTGTTGAGAAATTGGCCAAGAAAAAGCCCCTCACCCGTAGTCTGACCCGTTCGTTAGGTGCGTCAAAGTCGGCCATGTCCAATGGCGACAAAGGGTTTCTTGGTTCACTAGGCAACACGCGTGGCATCAAGTTTACGGTCAATTCTGAGGCTAAAAAGAATGACTACAAAGCTCCGACCTACAGTTCCAAGGACCTATCAAAAATTGTCGATGTGGTGAAGAAATATGACTTGCCAAAGCTTGATTTCGAAATTGGTTTCGAGTTTGGCTCAGCCGAAGTGAACGGGACGTCAATTGCTCAGGTCATGGAACTCGCCAAAGCGCTAAATCATCCATTGTTAATTGAAACACGCGTCATATTGGGGGGGCATACTGACGCCAAGGGCTCTGATGACTTCAACCAGATACTCTCGCAAAGAAGATCAGATTCCGTTGCCCGACTGGTCGTTCAAATTGGTGATATCAGTCCCGAGCGACTCGTTCCCATTGGCTTTGGAGAACACAAACTCAAAAACACACACGATCCGACGGCTTCGGAAAACCGGCGCGTCGAAATCATTAACATCAGCACGTACTAGAAAGTCTGATTATGGTCGGTACGATCTGTGTTTATCTGTTGTTGATTGTTACCTTTTTATTATCAATACCCGCTGCAAGTCATACTGGACTTTCAACCTGGGGCTCTTTGGCTGCGTCTTCTGTGGCTTTTGTCGCGATGGCGTTAAACCAATTTTTGGCGACCCGTCCCAGATATTTTGAGGGCATGTTCGGCGGTCTGGATCGTATGTACCGCACTCATAAAACCACCGGTAAAATCGCGCTGGCACTAATTTTGGTGCACTATTTTGTCACCCCCAATTTTAAGGGGCAAGTTCTGACTGGCGGGCTGAATGATCTCGCTAAGGACGCGGCTACTATCGGATTTTGGAGCCTACTGGTCCTGATTGCTTTCAGCCTGGTGAAAAAAATTCCCTTCACCAAATATGAAGTACCCTACCACATCTGGCGTCAAAGCCACCGGTTCATTGGTGTTGCGTTTGTCTTTATCACGTTCCATCAAATGTTCATCAAGCGGCCTTTTGATGGCAATGCATTGTTAGCTGGTTACCTGAATTTATTTGCCGTAATTGGCGTTGCAAGTTTCCTTTACACGCAACTGGCACCGTTTTTACGGAAGCGTAAATATGAAGTGACATCCGTTGATCAACAAGCAGGCTCCGCACTGATATCAGCAAAGCCGGTATCCAGACCCTTGAAAAGTGTTGCTGGCCAGTTTGCCGTGATAAACATAAAGAAGTCTGGACTGCGAGAACCACATCCGTTCACTATTGCCGGTCGGGATGAAGTTGGCGGATTGAGTTTTGCAATCAAGGCGTCCGGGGATTTCACAAAGCGTCTTTATGAAAACGTTGCCGTGGGTGACCAGATGCAAGTTCAAGGCGCCTATGGCCGCTTCAAGTTTAATTCCAAAAGTTCGAGACAATTGTGGCTTGCTGGCGGCATTGGTGTAACGCCGTTTTTGGCCATGGCACAGGAACTGGATAATTCGCTCTCGCAGGAAGTCTGTCTGTTCCATTGCGTACGCGATGCAGGTGAAGCGGTTGATCAACAGGCGTTGCTTAGCAAAGTGGAAGAGGTAGACAAATTCTCTTACATTCTTTTCTCTTCTGACGAAGAGGGACGGCTTGATGCACAAAAACTGACGGATTTGGTTGATTTCGAGATAGATGGCGCTTCAATGATGTTTTGTGGTCCGCCGCCGCTGCGGCTGGCGATCACCAAAGGTTTGAAAAATATGGGCAAGAAATTGTCATCGGTGAAATTTGAGTTGTTTGAATTCAGATAATCAAACTGGCATTTTCGGCCAGCTCAACGGTGCAAACGGGATAATAGGGTAAACAGGGTGGATGAGATGATTAAACTGGCACACAAATACAAGCGTACTATTTTAGCGGCACTTGTAGGAATTCTGACGATTCCTGCCATGTCGCTGTCGGTTCAATCCGCCGAGCTTTTTGAACAAGGTTCTTATCAACAATACAAACCCGATTTGAAGAACGGCGAAATTTTATACAATGCCGGTGCCTGTGGCTCCTGCCACGGCACCGCCGATGATCCAGATCTGCTGAGCGGCGGATTAAAAATGGATTCCTACGTTGGTACATTTTATACGCCAAATCTCTCGAACAGTTCAAATGGGTTGGCCAAGTGGACAAATGCCAATTTTCTCAATGCGATGTTGAACGGCATCTCGCCCGATGGAAGCCATTATTTTCCAGTTTTCCCCTACACCAACTATGCAGGGATGAAGCCAGAGCATGTCCTCGATGTTAAAGCCTATATCATGGGCCTGTCTCGGTCTGATAATTCTGTTCCCGAGCATGAAGTTTCTTTTCCCTACAACATGAACTCGACCATGTCTTTCTGGAAGCGGCGCAATTTTAGCACGCGCAGGTGGGTGCCTGGCACCGAAGACCAATTGTCTCGCGGCAAATACCTCGTTGAAAGTGTTGGCGCTTGCGGATCTTGTCACACACCACGATCCACGACTTATGGGACCCTGGAAGAGAAGTCATTGGAAGGCGCTAATGGGCTCACCGGGGCTTATGCTCCGGCAATTACTGCGGCTGTAATGAACGGATTATCCTCCCCAGATGTGTTCACGAAGGGAGTTCTTGTCGAAGCAAAGAAGCTAAATGGTCAGCCGATTACTGATCCTGTTATGCGAAAGATCACGAAGCAGACAGCGAAGCTCTCTGACGACGATCGACTGGCAATATTTGCCTATTTAAAAGGCGCAGAAGTCAAGATCGCCCCGCCAAAACTTGAAGTGCAAACCTGCACCGGTGCTGTCAGTTCCGCGACCGCTTCACAATCTGAACAAGGAGGACAGCTCGCTGCTGACGCTGACGATTTCATCGGTAAATTCTGCCGAAACTGTCACGGATTGGGACAAAGCTCTCAAGGTAGTTTTCCTGCAGGTTCGCTTGCTGCAATTGCTGCTGACGCTTCATTTGTGACACCGGGTGATCCTGCATCTTCACGTCTTTATACGTCGATTACATCGGGTCGCATGCCGTTGGGCTCGCAGCCGTCTGCTGCCGAAGTTGCCCGGTTGGGTGAATGGATATCCAGTCTTGGAGCTACCAGCGCATCGGCCCAATCCGCTCCGCAATCCATTGCTGAACCACCGCGTATGCGCAAAGTAATTCCACGCGAAGAGTTTGTCCGTGCTGCACTGAACGATCTGGGTAAGCAGGATGAGCTGGACCGAGAATATATTCGCTATTTCACTTTTCGCAACCATTACAACGGACGCTTTCCCTGTGAGACCGACGAGCAGTATAACAAACGCCAAACATTGTATGTTGCTGGTTTCAACAAGATGTTGAACTCGGTGTCACTGGGCACCAGCCTTGTCGTGCCGGAACCTGTCGACAACACCAAGGATCTTTTGGTCCGGATTGATATTCGGGATCTCGGTTGGGAGGAATACCAATGGGACGTGTTGGTAAATGCCTATCCCTACGGTGTTGATCCCTACAGCGATCCGACCCTTTCTGCGCTGACAAAAGAGACCAGGACAGTATTGCCAATTCTGCGATCTGGCTGGTTTATGGCGAATTCCTCGCGTCCGGCAATTTATCATGCACTACTCAATTTACCGAAACACATTCGCGAGCTTGAACAACGCCTTGGTATTAACGTTGAGCGTAATATTGATCGGGGTGATGTTGCTCGTGCAGCTTTTGATCGCGGCGCGTCTGGCGTCTCGGCAAATAACCGAATGGTGGAGAGACACGATCTTCCGCAAGGCGGATATTATTGGAAGTCTTATGATTTTGCTGGAAGTTTTGGTTCACAAAGCTTGCGTGATTTTCCGCATGGGCCTGAAGACAACGTGCCACTGGCACTGCATTTGAAGCCGTTCGAGCATGATGGTGGCGAAATGATCTTCTCGCTGCCCAATGGAATGCAGGGCTACTATCTGTCTGACAATAAAGGTAACAGGATTGATGAAGGTCCAGAGAAGATCGTTTCCTACCAACAACGTCCCAAGGACAAGGCACCAACCATCATAAACGGCCGATCGTGTATTGATTGCCATGCAGATGGAATTTTGACCAAGCTGGACACTATGCGCCAGCATATCCAGACAACCAACAAATTCGACGTTGATCAATCCAAATTCCTGCTGTCTATGTACATCGAACAGGTCGAAATGGACAAACTTTACGATCGTGACAAAGACCGGTTCGTTCGCAGTCTCGAACAAATCGGCGCGACGGAAAAGGCAATTAACGGTCGTCAAAAAAGTCGTGTTGCACCTGGCAACAAGGAAATCGTTACCTGGTACGCGGATCTTTACGAAGACAACTTAAATCTCGAAGAATTTTCAGCAGAGTTCGATATGGAGGCCGATGAATTTAGGTCGGCGGTACTCCGCATCAACGATCCTTCCGTCCAGCAACTTGCCATGCAGAAAATTCTTCAACTCGAAGGCGGTGCGAAAGTTCCCCGATTTGAAGTGGAACAGCAGTTTCCGTATTTGCAAAAAGCGCTAACCGGCCTTGATCCGCTGACGGTACAGCATATTTCGAATCACCAAACGCAATACGGCAAGAAAGTTGCAAAAAAAGAATATGTGGAAACGGTGAAAGCAGTTCATGCTGAAAAACCATATGAAGCCGGACCGGTCGAAAAGGTCGTTGCTCCTGCAGATACCTACAAAGCCATTGTACCACAGTATCAGCAGAAGGAATATGTTGACGGAGACAAGCTGGAACTCTCGCTCAAAGTGGCAAGCACCAATGTCAAGGTTGGCGAGAAGCTTGCGTTTACTGTTCAAAGTAATCACGACTGTGAAATGCAGATCCTGTATGTGGAGTCCAGTGGCAATGTGGAGGTGTTCCCGCCGGAGTTGGTTGGAGATCCTTGGTTGCGTGCCAAACAAGCCAAGAGAATTCCCTTGCAAGACGCTGGACACATCGAGTTCGATGAACCGGGCCACAGCGAAACCCTGATTATCTATTGCAGCAGAAAGGGGCTAGGCGTTGAAAAACTGTCTGTTGAAGCCGCAAAAGCCATTGCCGCGACGTCCAACAAGCCGGCAACGCGTGGTATTTCCTTCAAACTGGCCAAAAAGGTTGAAAAGTCCAAGGGAAATACGGCCGTCCACACTGTGACCTTCAATGTGAAACACTGATTATCAGACCGGAGGTTTTGGCCTGTTGGCGTTGGCAGGTTGCTATGCGCCAACCTGCCTGGTTTGAAATTCTGCCGGCCAGGCAGGAACGAGGTATTTAATCCACGCTTGTCAACCGGCACATTACGACTGCATTCAGCCGTTTGACTCATCTGTACCGTCTGACCCTTCCCACGGATCGGCGGAGATACTTCCGCCTGAATTTATGTCGAAGGCCAAAATTATCTCAAAATACTCAGACTGGAATGCCCAGCCACCTTTGATAGTCGCGTGAATTCAGCGACTTACAAACGGATTCGCCAATCGGAGATTAGTGTCATGGGTTGCTGGCGGAGAGACAGGGATTCGAACCCTGGAGACGGTCACCCGCCTACACACTTTCCAGGCGTGCGCCTTCGACCACTCGGCCACCTCTCCGTTGTCGATCGAGCCATATCAAAATCAGCTACAACTGATCTCACCCACTTTTCAATCCCGGCGCTGAATTTCGCAGCGCCCGCGGATATACACATAACACGACACAGGTTTCAACCGCATTGTGACCATGAAGTTGATGTATAATTGATTTGATCATAATTGTTGCATATCGCTGATCCCGAACGTCCCGCTGAACGGTGAATTAGACGGGTATAAACAGGTTCACAGTGAGCATGCCGTTACCTGTTGGATGACAAATCCAGAATCCTCTTTATAACAATTCAAGTGAAAAAGGGTGGGCATCCGGGTGTTTCATTTTCTGTTTAAGATTATCGGATTGTTTGTGCTTGCACTGGCCGTGGTGCTGGCAGTGCTCGACATTACCAAATCAATAACTGCTTCGGAAATGATATTGACCTCTCTTGCCGGTTCCTGGGCCGCCATCAGTCCACAATCACTGGATTCTACCCACGAACTTGTTCTGACATGGTCTCATCCCTATCTGTGGGATCCGGTGTTGTTAAACCTGCTCAAACTTCCCAGCTGGTTGATTTTCTTTCTGGTGGCTATGATTTTGTTGAAATTTGGCCAGCGGCGTGAAAATCCTTATGGAAGATTTGCCGGACGCTGAGACGCAAACTGAAAATAAGAAAGGCTTTCCCATGTTCCTGATCGACAGACTGACCAGCAAAATGAAAATGCCAACTGCCGAGACCGTCATGCCAGGTCGGCCGGAGCCGCTGCCGACTGCCGAGAACCACTTTGTCAACGGACGACCGATTGCCGCCGTCGCCGCTGCCGCCGACGGCAGGGAAGAAGTGTTTTTCGGCATGGGATGTTTTTGGGGTGTCGAACGGCTTTTCTGGGAGCAGCAGGGGGTGTGGGTCACTGCGGCAGGATACCAATCCGGCACAACGCCCAATCCAACCTATAACGAAGTCTGCACTGGCCTTACCGGGCACAACGAAACCGTGCGCGTGGTTTACGATCCCGATCAGATTTCATTTGAAAAACTGCTGAAATTGTTTTGGGAAACCCATGATCCGACGCAGGGTATGCGCCAGGGCAACGATACCGGCACCCAATACCGTTCCGGAATCTACACCACGACATCGCAGCAGAAACAGCAGGCAGAGGCCTCCAGAGATGCCTATGCTCAAGCGCTGGCGAAAATCGGGAAAGGTGCGATTACCACCGAAATTCTGGACGCTCCGACGTTTTATTTTGCCGAAGAATATCATCAGCAATATCTGGCCAAGAACCCTGAAGGATATTGCAATCTGGCGGGTGTTGGAATCGCCTGTCCGGTACCAAGCAAGGCATAGCAAAGCTGATGAAATTATCAGAATTTGATGGCTTTTGCGGTGGTCTGGCGGCCACAGAAATGGTGATCCAATGGGGCGGTGCTCACGTTTGGAAAGTTGGTGGTAAAGTGTTTGCCCTTGCATCGACCTGGGGCAAACACAGCGGTGATTTCAAAATTGGATTCAAGGCCAGCGACATGGCTTTCATGATGCTGACCGAGCAAGCCGACATTGAGCCTTCGCCTTATCTGGGACGCTACAAATGGGTTCAGCTGCAGACCTCAGATGCGCTCAGCAATTCCGACATAAAAGCTTATATTGACATGGCGCACCAACTTGTGGTGGCCAAACTGACCAAGGCCAAACGGCGAGAACTGAGCCTTTAGAGCCGTTCAGGTTACAAGCAGGCTTCATAAAGTTTTCGAGTGTTTTCAGCCGTCATTTTGACAGGATTACTACCGGCACAAGGGTCGCCCATTGCATCCTTGACAAGCCTGTCCATGTCAACATTTTCCACTCCGAGTTGCGAAAGGTTTTTGGGGATCGACAATGCGTTATTCAATTGTCCAACAAAATCGTACAGTCCATCGAACCCTCCATCGATACCCAGATAGGCTGCCGCCTGGTCAAGCCTGTCTTCTACTGCCGGTCGGTTGAAGTTTAATACCGCCTGCATCACAACCGCATTTGTCGTTCCATGATGGGTGTGGTGCATTGCGCCAATGGGATGCGACAGGGCATGAATGGCCCCCAATCCCTTTTGAAATGCGGTTGCCCCCATGGCTGCAGCTACCATCATATGGGACCGCGCCTCCACATCGCTTCCATGTTGAAAGGCGGTTAGCAGGTTTTCTTTAACCAGCCGCAATCCTTCGAGCGCAATGCCCTGTGACATGGGGTGATAATGCGGAGAACAGAAGGCTTCCAGACAGTGGGCAAAAGCATCCATCCCGGTGCCCGCTGTAATTGCCGAGGGCATGCTCATGGTGAGTTCCGGGTCACATATCACCGTTGTTGGCAGGACTTTGGGGTGAAATATTATCTTCTTTTCCTGTGTCGCGGAGTTTGTGATGACGCTTGCGCGACCAACTTCCGAACCGGTTCCTGCAGTTGTTGGAACTGCGACGATCGGATCGATTCCGTCGGGGTCGGCGCGAGTCCACCAGTCGCCGATATCTTCAAAATCCCACAAAGGTCGGGTCTGACCCGCCATAAATGCCAACATTTTACCCAGATCCAGACCCGACCCACCACCGAAGGCAATGACCCCGTCATGACCGCCCTCACGATACCGTTTCAATCCTGCTTCCAAATTTACGTCACTTGGGTTGGGATCAACTTCGCTGAACAACGCTGCGCCAAGTCCTGCCTGTTCCATCAGTGCCAGCGTGCGCGTGGTGATATCCAGATTGGTCAGCCCACGGTCGGTTACCAACAGCGGTTTGCGTAATCCGGCTGCAGCGCATGCCTGCGCGAGTTCTTCAATACGCCCAGCGCCAAAACGAATGGAGGTGGGATAGGTCCAATTACCGGTAAGTTTCATAACAAGTTGCCTTTGGAGTGTTGAATGCGAGGGCGATTCTGGCCCGAATCATAATTTATGCCTTTTCGAAACCGCGCGCGACTTCGTAACTTGTGACAATCCGGTCGAATTCCTCCTGCTCCCACCGGGCCGCACGCACATAATGGTCCACAACATCATCACCCATCGCTTCACGCAACATCTTTGATTTCTGCAATGTCTCAGCGGCCTCTCGCAATGTCGGGGGAATGCTTTTTGCATCTGCCCTTTTATAAACGTCGCCCTGGGTCGCCGGAACAGGTTTGAGTTTATCCTGTAACCCTTTGATCCCGGCGGCCAATTGCGCTGCAATCGCGAGATAAGGGTTGATATCGGACCCACCAATGCGACACTCCATGCGGATGGCCTTGCTGGCCTCCCCGCATAATCGGAACCCGGACGTGCGGTTGTCGACCGACCAGGTGATTTTGGTTGGTGCGAATGTGCCTGCAGAAAATCGTTTGTAGGAATTGATATACGGTGCCAAAAAATAGGTGCAGTCCGGTGCATATTTGATCAATCCTGCAACATAGTGCTGCATCACATCCGACATGCCATGTTCTGCGTCGGCATCAAAAAAAACGCTTTCACCTTTATCGGTCCACAGGGATTGATGAATATGGGACGACGAACCGACGCGGTTGTGGTCCCATTTCGCCAAAAATGTCGCAGCTCTGCCCTGTTGCCAGGCGATTTCCTTGGTGGCGTGTTTGGCGATCGAATGGTAATCCGCGCAATCCAGAGCATCGGCAAAACGAATGTTCAGCTCTTCCTGCCCGGCCTCAGCCTCACCTTTGGAGTTTTCAACAGGAATTCCCGCTGCAAACAAATGGTTACGCAGCGGCCGCATGACATCTTCTTCCTTCGTCGTCTGCAGGATATGGTAGTCTTCATTATAACCACTGATGGGTTCAAGTTGAGAAAAACCGGATTTCCGTATCTCATCGACACTTTTCTCAAACAGGAAAAACTCAAGTTCGGTTGCCGTCTTCGCCACATAGCCAAGATCGGCCAACCGCCGCACCTGCGCCTTTAATATTGCTCGCGGAGAATGGGGCACTTCTTCATGGCTGTGATGGTCCAGCACGTCACACAGCACCATGACGGTGCCATCCAACCATGGCATGGGTCGAATGGTGTTGAGATCCGGCTTCATGACATAGTCGCCGTAACCGCTCTCCCAACTTGTAGCTGCATAGCCATCAGGAGTTGCCATTTCCAAATCCGTTGCAAGCAAATAATTGCAGCAATGAGTTTCCTCAAAGGCATGTTCAATGAAATTTGTTGCCTGAAAACGTTTACCCATCAAACGGCCCTGCATGTCCACCAGGCAAACCAGAACGGTATCCACTTTTCCAGCGCTTACCTGCTGTTTCAAATCTTCAAAGGGCTGAGAGTCAGACATATAATCGAGAATCCTAAATGCACAATTTATCGCTCACTATGGCAGAAGCAACATCGAGCGTCTGCCATTATTTCCAATCACCAATATACTCAGGGCAACAAAGTCAAATCTTTGAAAACAAAAACAAAATTCATTGCGCCCATCATTGCGGAAAACCGCGAATTTTTATCATTAATCAAAGGTTGAAATTGGATTGAATTGGCATGACCCACTTAAGGCTAATTTAACTCGAAAAAGTCACAATAAGGCATTGATTGATTTGTGTAGTGGTTTCGCACTTCAACGCGGCGCAATTTGTTACCCGTATGCGCGGCGCATTTTAATGGGTAAATCGAGAGTTATTTCCCCATGCCGCCACGGGAAACTGCTAAATTTGGTCAAACCCTGGAAGTCGTGGACGGTCGCTCCGTCTACACTGTGCCGGGTAATTCAACAGACTTTGAATGGAAATTGACACCCGGAAGTTCAGCGCTGCTTTGGACTGATGCCGATTATGATGTGTTGGACAATTGCCAGGAAATTCGATTTGACGACCTGAGTATTTCAATCGACTCTGCCGGGCAACTCTCCAGCGCCGCAAGCCAGGATAGTCTGACGCCTGCCGAAAACGAGTTCTTCCCAAATGAACAGGACACAAGCGACTACATACAACCGGTAACCGCTTTGCAGGAAGGTGCCACGCGCATTGCAGTTGCAAGATATTTGCCGGAATTCAGTGGGGAGGCCCCCATTGTCACCAAAGCCTGGGCGGCTCATGGTGAAGTTGAGATCCTCTCCGATGGAGACCTTTCATACCGACCTGATGAGTCCCAGGCACCTCGCGACAATATAACTTTCGTTGTTCATGACGGTCATTGGTCGACCCAGGTCATGAAGATTCGCATCGAGAACCAAACGCCGCTTCAAGAGCTGGGCAGTCAACTTATTCCCAATCAATTTGACGGCATGGATACCCATGTGAGCCTCGATATCGGGGGGTATCTGTCTGACCTGCTGATCGACGACAATGTTGCAGTATCAGTTTCCGGGCTGCCTCCAGGTTTGAACTATAACGCCAGCCGCATGCACATCGAGGGGGTACTAAACAGCGACGGAGGAGATGGTGAAACTCACACCGTCATGGTGTCCATCGCCACTTCCACCGGGCAAGTCATGTCCACTCAGTTCAAGTGGATCATTCAGTCGGAAAAAGGCCTTGATACCCGCGATGTCCTGAATCGTGGCGTCATCCCTGCCGGGTCTCAAAGCGATGCTGCTGCCGCAGCCGTGCTATATTCGGTTGCCAGCCAAGCAGCGCTGTCGGCTCGGGGCTTTTCCCTGACCGCAAAATCAACCGCCAACCAGTCCAACAACATTGACAAAGCCAAGGCTCTGGAACTGGCTCAAATTGGCAGTTTGAGCGGTGAGAGCGGACACAATAGTTCCACCGGCAGCGAGGCGCAAAACCTGCTTGATTTAAGCAGCGACAGACCGGTCACCGATGAGGAAGAAAACGAAGACGATGACCTGCTGTTGGAAGACTCCGCTGCCGTCATCGACCTCTCACAGAGATCCGGCTCAAATCAGAGCAAGTCGTCTTCCAAATCAAGCGTGGACCTGGCGCAGGACGCTGCAATTGATGCCGGTGCTGGCGGCCCGGCTGCCGCAAACGAAACGCCTTTTGCAGGTATTGCACCTTCTGTCGGCACCCCGGAAGATGTCGGTCTTTTCGGCATCAATGTATTAAATGCAGCCTACGACCCGGAGGGCGACTCGCTGACCGTAACCGGTGCGATTGCCAATAACGGAACAGCGACAATCAATGCCGACGGAACACTGGATTATATTCCAGACCCCAATTTCCACGGCTCTGATGTCATCGCCTATACAATTTCCGATACCAGTGGAAATATCACTGACAGTTCGATTGCAATCAGTGTTCTGCCAGTTAATGACGCTCCTGTGACCGGTTCCGTTGCGACGGGAACCACCAACGAAGACACAACTTTGAGCAATATTGATGCCTTGGCTCTGGCCTCAGATATTGATGGAGATTCGCTCAGTGTCATTTCCGTCAGTGCCAACAATGGCAGCGTCACCGTCAATCCAGATAATACGCTGAACTACACCCCAAACAGCGAATATTTTGGAACCGACACAGTCACTTATACAATCAGTGATGGTAACGGCGGTATCGACAGTTCCACCTTCACAGTGGTTGTGAATTCGGTCAATGATGCGCCTCGACTTCTCGCCGACAGTGACGTTGTGCTGGAAGACGCAACCATAGTCATTGACGTATTGGCCAACGATACCGACATAGATGGCAGCGTCGATCCGACCAGCGTTCAAATTGGCGGCACTCCGGCACCGGGCACACCGCTGTTTGTCCCAGGGCAAGGTACCTGGAACGTCAATCTGACAACTGGTGAAATCTCGTTTACGCCGATAGCCGACTATGATGGTCCCGTCACCGACATCAGCTACACGGTGGCCGATGATCTTGGAGCGCGCAGCAGCCCAATCGGGGTTTCAGTTTCAATCACACCGGTCAACGACGCACCGATTGCCGTGGCTGACAGCGACACAGTGCTGGAAGACGGAACTGTCACCGTTGCCGTCCTTTCCAATGACATAGATATCGACGGAACACTGGATCCCGCCAGCGTGCAAATTATCGGCACATCCAATCCGGGTGATCCGCTTGTGATCCCTGGTGAGGGTACCTGGTCGGTCAACTTACTAACTGGGGAGATTAGTTTTACACCGATTGCCGATTACGACGGCCCGGTCACCGATATTTCCTATCAGATGAGTGATGATACAGGTGCCGTCAGCAATCCGATCAATATTTCGATCTCTATTACGCCGGTCAATGACGCACCGATCGCCGTGGCCGACACGGATACAGTTGTTGAAGACGGATCGACAACAATTGATATTCTCACCAATGACATCGACATAGACGGGACCCTGGACCCGGCGACGGTTCAGATCGTCGGCACGTTGAACCCAGGCGATCCGCTGATCGTTGCCAGTGAAGGCACATGGACAGTCAACCTGATTTCAGGCCAGATTACCTTTACTCCGATCGCCGACTATAATGGCCCGGTAACCGACATCAGCTATACCGTCAGGGATGACCTTGGTGCCATCTCCAATCCGATCAGCATTTCGGTCGCTATAACAGACATTAACGACGCACCGATTGCCAATGTCGATAGTGACATTGTTGCCGAAGACGGGTCGGTTACCATTGATGTATTGGCGAATGATACAGACATAGACGGCACGTTTGATCCGACCAGTGTGCAAATAACCGGTACGGTTTTGCCCGGTGACCCGTTGATTGTCGCTGGTGAAGGCATTTGGACGGTCAACAGTCTTTCGGGCGAAATTACATTTACTCCGGAAACCGACTTTGACGGGGCTGTCACTGACATCACCTACACAGCACGAGACGATGATGGCGCATTGTCTAACCCGGCTTCGGTTTCTGTCACAATCACCGGCTCCAATGACGCGCCGGTTGCGGGTGCCATTCCAAACTCCAACACCAACGAAGACACCAGTCTGGGTTCAATTGATGTGCTTTCCTTCGTCACTGATGCAGAAGGCGACATCGTATCAGTCACCGCAGCATCTGCACTCAATGGCAGTGTGACCATCAATGGTGACGGATCTTTGAACTACACGCCTAACGGTGATTATAACGGTACCGATACAATAAGTTTCACCATTGATGATGGCAATGGTGGTATCAGTGCGGGAAGCCTCGATATTGTGGTTGCACCGGTTAACGATGATCCCCTTGCCGGGTCTCCACCGTTGAGCAATATCAACGAAGACAATGCACTCAACAACATCAACGTACTGACCCATGCGAGCGACATTGATGGCGACATTCTATCTGTCACGATAGCCGGCTCGACCAATGGCACAGTGACGATCAACCCGGATTCTTCCCTGAATTACACCCCTAACCTCAATTTCAACGGGTTGGATACAATCACTTATACGGTGGATGACGGCAATGGCGGGACTGTCATCGGTACCAAGTTTATCTTCGTAAACGCGGTAAACGATGCACCGGTTGCAAACGACGATTCAGACACGGTCGCTGAAGACGGCTCCGTCGCCATCAATATCTTGGGGAATGACATTGATCTCGATGGGACGCTTGATCCATCAAGAATTCAAATTACCGGTACTGCATCGGCAGGTGATCCGCTCGTGGTCCCTGGTGAGGGTACGTGGACGATAAACACCGCCACAGGTGAGATCACCTTCACTCCCGAGGCTGACTATACGGGTCCTGTGACCGACATTTCCTACACGGTGGAAGACAATTCCGGAGCAGTTTCAAACCCTGCAACTGTCTCCGTCTCGATAACTGCGGTCAACGACATACCTGTTGCGGTAGCAGACAGTGACACGGTTTTCGAAGATAGTTTGATTACCATCGATGTATTGGCAAATGACAGCGATCTTGATGGCACGTTAATGCCGGCAACAGTACAGATTTCCGGCACTGCTTCTGCTGGTGATCCGCTGGCGGTTTCCGGCGAAGGCACATGGACAATCAACACATTAACCGGTGAAATTACCTTCACGCCCGAAGCCGACTATGACGGTTCGGTCACCGATATCACCTACACTGTTCAAGACAATCTCGGCGCAACCAGCGTCCCAGCAACAGTTTCCGTGACAATAACATCGGTGAATGATGCACCAGTTGCGGTCGCAGACAGCGACGGTGTCGTGGAAGATTCTTCAATTAGTATCGATGTCTTAGCCAACGACAACGACCTCGATGGCACGCTGGTCCCTGCCTCCGTTCAGATAACTGGCACGGCATCAGCAGGTGATCCGCTGGTCGTCCTGGGAGAAGGTATCTGGACGATCAACTCACTGTCAGGTGCGATCATCTTTACACCTGAGGCGGACTATGACGGCGCTGTCACCGACATCACTTACACCGTCCAGGACGATCTGGGAGCAACCAGTAATCCAGCGACCGTTTCCGTTACCATCACGCCGGTCAATGATGCGCCGACGGCCGTTGCAGACAGCGACACCGTGGCTGAAGATTCTGCTGTCACCATCGACGTGCTGGCCAATGACAACGACCTTGATGGGACGCTGGTTCCCGCCACCGTACAAATTGTCGGCACTTCCTCGGCCGGAGCACCACTCACTATACCCGGCGAGGGAACATGGACGATCAACCCGGCGACCGGCGAGATCACGTTCACCCCAATCGCCGACTATGACGGTTCGGTCACCGACATCACCTATACCGTCCAGGACGATTTCGGTGCCACCAGCAATCCGGCCAGTGTTTCAGTCACGATTACTTCAACCAATGATGCCCCTGTCGCAGTTGCGGACAGTGACAGTGTTGTCGAAGAATCTTCCGTTACCATCGACGTGCTGGCCAATGACAGCGATCTCGACGGCACGCTGGTTCCGGCAACAGTCCAGATAACCGGAACAGCCCTGGCAGGAGATCCTCTCACGGTACCCGGGGAAGGTATCTGGACCGTCAATACTTTGACGGGAGAAATAACTTTCACACCCGAAGCCGATTATGACGGAGCCGTCACCGATATCACTTATACGGTTCAAGACGATCTCGGGGCGACCAGCAATCCAGCGACCGTTTCTGTCTCCATTACACCGGTTAATGATGCCCCTGTAGCCAATGCAGATTCAGACACCGTGGTCGAAGACAATTCGGTTACTATCAACATTTTGGGCAATGACATCGACATTGACGGGTCACTGGTTCCCGCAACCGTTCAGATAACCGGCACGGCTTCTCCAGGTGATCCGCTGACTGTCCCCGGCGAAGGCACTTGGTCAGTCAATACGCTCACCGGCGAGATCACGTTCACACCTGAAGCTGACTATGACGGTGCCGTTACTGACATTACATATACGGTGGAGGACAATTCCGGAGCGGCCTCCAATCCCGCAACTGTCTCCGTTGCAATAACTTCAGTAAATGATGCTCCGGTGCTGGATCTCTCAGATGTCGAAAATATCATTGTAAATGGTTCGTTTTCCGACGGAAATTCCCCAAACTGGGCGAACTGGAGCGAAACTGGCAGTTTTGATGGTGCCGATGCAGGTGCCAACGCGCCGGCGGTTACCAATCACGATACCAATGGATTGGCGACGGTAACCCAGACCGGACTCAGCGGACTTGCGACAGGTCCAGGTGCAAATGGTGCAGCTCTGGTGTCATTTGAGTTCGGTTGGAGTGATCATGGTCACGAGAGCGAAAGCATCCAGATAACCATGTCGATTGCCGGGGTGGATTATGCTCGGATCACGACATCGAGTGGGCCCGGGACAACAACTAGCGTCACCTATCTCAACGGTGCGACCGGTCCAGCAACCATAATAACAAGCTCTGAAGAACATGACTGGGATTATTACCCTGTTGAAGTCAATTTACCGGCCAGCGTGTCGGACACCGGCGACATAACGTTCACTTGGTTAAATCTGAATCCGTCTGGAGATCACACCGACGAAGCATCGATCGACAATGTCGTGGTCTTGATTGCTGATAGTAACAGTTCAGACATAGACACACAGATTCCCTATACCGCCGGCGATCCACCAAAACAGCTGCTGGACACCAGCTCATCAATCACCGATGTCGACGGAACAATTATACAATCTGCTCGAATTGTTTTGACCAATGCAGAAGTTGGCGACCGATTATTGGTTGATGGCAGTATTGCCGGGAATGGGTCATCAGGCACCGTCAATGGTCTGGCATGGACATCTTCGATTTCCGGAGTAACTGTGCAAATTGACATAACCGGTGCAGCCACCCATGCAGATTATCTGACCGCATTGTCTTTGCTGGAGTTTGAAAACACCGCTGGCAACCCCGTTGAATCGGCCCGAATCATTGATATGACCGTCAACGACGGCATCGACGATTCTGCTGTTGCACAGGCATTTATTTTGCTTGGGGTCGATGTGAACCCGCCAGACCCGACCGATGATATTGGTAACGGATTTGAAGACGTTCCGCTGGTTATCGACGTATTGGCCAATGATATTGCTGGCGACGACACCATCGATCCGTCGACCGTACAATTGCAGGATACTGCAAATGCTGGTGACCCGCTGATCGTGGCCGGTGAAGGCACCTGGTCCATTAATGCAATCACCGGTGAAATAACCTTTACCGGCGAGCCGGAATTTTCAGGTGTTCCAACCCCGATTAAATATTCGGTCTCCGACATCAATGGCATGCGGTCCAAACTGGCCCAGGTGAATATCACCATCGTTGCTGTCAACGACCCACCGGTCGCGATCAATGACAGTGATAGCGTCGCCGAGGATAGTTCGGTCGCTATCGACGTGCTGGCCAATGACAGCGATATCGATGGAACATTGGTTCCAGCCACTGTACAGATTACCGGCACTGCATCTGCAGGTGATCCGCTGGTCGTCCCCGGCCAAGGCACATGGACGATCAATACATTAACCGGCGAAATCACTTTCACCCCCGAGGCCAACTATTCTGGATCAGTCACCGACATCACCTACACCGTGCAGGATAATTCTGGTGCAACCTCCAATCCGGCAACCGTTTCGGTCAGCATTTCAGGAACAAACGACGCACCTGTCGCCGTAGCTGACGCCGACAGTGTCAGCGAAGACGGCGCGGTGGTCATCGACGTGCTGGCCAATGATAGTGATGTGGATGGCACGTTGATTCCTGCCACCGTGCAAATTACCGGCACTGCATCAGCCGGAGCTCCACTTGTGGTTCCGGGTCAGGGCACCTGGACAGTCAACGCGGCCACTGGCGAGATCACCTTCACGCCCGAGCTTGATTATGTGGGTCTGGTCACTGATATCACCTACACCGTGCAGGACAATCTCGGTGCCACATCCAATCCTGCAACCGTTTCGGTTAGCATTACATCGGTCAACGACACGCCGGTAATAGACCTTTCAGATTTCGAAAATTCTGTTGCCAATTCAAGCTTCTCCAGCGGCACGACTGGCAACTGGACCGGTTGGTCGGCCTCTGGTTCGTTTTCCAGTGGTGGTGTCAGCCCGAATTCTCCGGCAGTCAATAACGACACTCTTGGTCCGGCAGCAACGCTGACGCAAACCGGCCTGACCGGGCTTTCAGACGGACCGGGTTCAAATGGCACGGCATTGGTCCGGTTTGATCTTGGCTGGAACAATGTTACCGGGCCAACGGGCAATCCGCAACAGCTGACCCTGTCCATCGGTGGAGTGGATTACGCGACTATTACCACTTCTTTGAGCGGCAGCACGGCTTCTGTTCTGTTTCTCAATGGAGCCAGCGGATCGCCTGCGACGATCTCGGAATCCACCTATTTTAACTGGACCTATACGACGATCGAGCTGAACCTGCCAGCAGGCGTCCCGGACACGGCAGATATTCAGTTCACCTGGGAGAACCTGCCCGGCCCGGGCAGCACAGGTGATGATATCTCGATCGACAATGTGCAGGTTATTGTCAATGACGCCAACCCCGGCGACACGGACCATCAGGTCGATTACCAAAATGGCAGTGCTCCCATAAGCCTAATGGATTCGTCTTCGAGTATCGTCGATATCGATGGAACCATACTGCAATCCGCGCATGTTCACCTGACAATTGCCGATAATGGCGACGCACTTATTGTCGATGGCGTTACCGTTACCAATGGTGGCTCTGGAACGGTCAATGGACTTTCCTGGACTTCAACCATATCCGGCGGCGATATCGACATATCAATTACCGGTGCCGGCACCCATGCCACTTATCTGGATGCATTGAAACTGGTCCAGTTTGAGAGCAATTCGGCAACCCCTGTAGCGACCAACCGAATTGTCGATATTACCGTCAATGATGGCATTATCGATTCTGTCGCTGCCCAGACCTTTATTCTGTTCGGCATCAATGACGAACCACCAAACTCAGTCGACGACGTCGCCAACGGATTTGAAGACATCGCTTTGGTTATCAACGTGTTGGCAAACGACATCGCTGGTGATGATCCCATCGATCCAACGACGGTTCACATATTGGGCACAACCAATCCGGGGGATTCGTTGATTGTGGCTGGCGAAGGGACCTGGTCGGTAAATGCTGTCACCGGAGAAATCACTTTCACCGGTGAACCAGAATATTCCGGTCTTCCAACTCCGATAGATTATACCGTATCCGACACCAGCGGACTGGGGTCCAAACTTGCGCAAGTGATCGCCACAATTGCCCCGGTCAACGATGACCCGGTAGCAGCCATCGACAGCGACACCGTCGTTGAAGACGGTTCAGTGGTGATCGATGTGCTGGCAAATGACAGCGATATTGACGGAACTTTGGTGCCTGCAACTGTGCAGATTACCGGCACCGCCTCTGCGGGCGATCCTCTGGTCGTGGCTGGTCAGGGGACCTGGACAATCAATACGATAAACGGCGAAATCACCTTTACGCCGGAAGCGGATTTTGATGGTGCCGTCACCGACATCACCTACACCGTCGAAGACAATCTCGGCGCGACATCCAACCCGGCGACAGTTTCGGTAGCAATCACCCCCGCCAATGACGCGCCGACAGCGAGCAATGACAGCGACACCGTTGTTGAAGACGGTTCTGTGATCATCGATGTGTTGGCAAATGACAGCGATGTCGATGGCACTATTGTACCTACAACTGTTCAGATTACCGGCACTGCATCTGCGGGCGATCCTTTGGTCGTGGCTGGTCAGGGGACCTGGACGGTGAATACGATCTCCGGCGAAATCACCTTTACACCGGAAGCCGACTATGATGGTGCCGTCACCGACATCACCTACACCGTCGAAGACAATCTCGGCGCGACGTCCAATCCGGCCACGGTTTCGGTAGCAATCACCCCCGTCAACGACGCTCCAGTAGCCGCCAACGATGCTTCGTCGGGCCCAATCAACGTCACACAAACTATTGTCGTACTGGCAAATGATAACGATATCGACGGCGGCCCTCTGCAAGTTGTCTCGGCCAGCGCGTCTAACGGTTCAGTCGGAGTTAATCCCGACAACACTCTATCCTACACACCCAACCTGAACTATTCAGGACCAGATACGATATCATACACCATATCAGACGGAGCCGGTGGTTCAGACACGGCAAGCGTCAGCGTAACTGTTGGCGGAACAAATATGCCACCGCTGATTGATTTGGATTCAACAGATAATACCGCCGGTGAGACATTTGCCGATGATCTTGAAAGCGGAAACTACAGCGGTTCCACTGGAAGTTCGGTCTGGGCATCAAACTGGATGGAAGTCGGTGAGGCCAATGGGCCGTCAAGCGGTGATGTTCAAATCGTCAGCGATGGCGGCGATAATTCCTTAAGATTAACCGAAGATGCCATTGAGCGAATTCTCGACCTTTCAACGGCCGATTCTGCAGAACTGACTTTTGATCTGCGCCGAACCGGTGACTGGGACGAAGACGGCCGGTTTCGGGTCGAAGTATCGACCGACGGAACCAACTACACACAAATCTACACAACATCTTCCGGTGGCTCCTCCTATCAGGGGATCACGCTCAATCTGACACCGTATATGTCAGCAACTACGTATATTCGTTTTGAACTCAACCAAGACGAAGATGAGGTCGCTTATATCGACAACATCAGTGTGGCTGCTGCTTATCCTGACCCTACCCCTTACAGCGGCACTTTTACCGAAGATGCTGGCGGTGTGCAGATTTCCGATCTTTCGATCGTGACTGATATCGACTCGACAAACATTCAGTCAGCAACCATCACAATTACAAATGTTCAAACTGGTGATGTATTATCTGTATTTGGGGCATTGCCGCCAGGTATTGCAGCGGGGGCCTATAATCCGGTTACCGGAGTATTAACTCTGACTGGAGCAGCTAGCCCTGCGGACTACCAGACCGCCATAGACCAAATCCGCTTTGAAAACACCAGCGACGACCCAGTCACCACCGACCGCTCCATTAGCGTTCGGGTGAACGATGGTGCGGCAAATTCAAATGTAGCCATAGCAACCATCGCCGTGAATCCAGTCAATGACGCACCTGTAGCCGCCAATGACAGCGACACAGTCCTTGAGGACAGTTTCATCGCTGTATCCGTACTTGCCAATGACAATGATATTGACGGAACTTTGGATCCAACCACGATCCAGATTGCCGGTACCGCCTCTGCGGGCGACCCTCTGGTCGTGGCGGGAGAAGGCACCTGGACGGTCAACACTGTGTTGGGTCAGATCATATTCACGCCGGAACCAGATTATGAAGGAACCGTCACTTCCATCACCTACACGGTGCAGGACGATCTCGGCGCAACGTCAAACTCGGCAACTGTGTCGATGACTTTAACTCCCGCCAATGATGCGCCAACCGGGCTGTCGGCAGTGGGCAATACCGGCACTTCGCTGAATACGGACGGTGGCGATGCGGCCTATTTCAAACCGGATAACAGCGGCGCAATTCTCGGTGGCCTGACCCAATTTACAATTGAAACTCAATTTTCCAGTACCAACCCAACGACAGCCCAGCATATTCCGATCTTCAATTATTTCGATGGCGGCCCAACCGACGAGTTGGAAATCACAATTTTTGATGCCAGTGTCAGCCCCTATATCCTGATCGAACTGGGCGGATCGGTTCTGTCGATCCCGTCGGGGACTTATGACCCCTCAGGACTGCTCGACGGTGGTCAGCATACGCTGTCGTTTAACTGGGACAACACATCTGGTGATTGGGCGCTGTATCAAGATGGCGTATCTGTGGCCACCGGCACCGGCCTGAATCCCGGTCACACAATCACCGGCACAGGTGTTGCCGTATTTGGGCAGGAACAGGACAGTCTCGAAGGTACCTTCGATCCAGCACAAATCTTTGCCGGCACTTATTACGACATCCGCATATTTGATGACGTGCGAACACCAGTTGAAATTGCAGCCGGTTCCAATACTACGCTGTCGGCTGCCGAACCAAACATGGTGGCAAACTGGCAGTTTACTGATGGTGAAACCACAACCGTCACTGACGTGGTCTCCGGTAATGATCTGAATCTGACGCAATCCGGCGAACCTGGTTTTACCAACAGCACTCCAGCGGACATTGTTGGCGTGGTCGAAAACAGCGCTGCCGGCACGGTGATCGCCACATTCACGACCACCGATATCGATATTGGCGATACGTTCACCTATGCACTGACCAGCGATCCATCGGGTTTGTTTGAAATTGTCGGAGATGAGCTGCGCGTCAAATCCGGCGCGACGATTGATTACGAATTGGCAACTTCCCATGCGGTTACGGTGGAAGTAACGGATTCAGGCTTGGCAACATTCTCACGCAACATCACCATCGAAGTCACAAACGTCAACGAAATCACCACCGGCACCGCAATTTTTTCCGACCGTTCCAACACTCCGGTAGCAAATGACTGGGACGGAACCTCCTTCGGCAGCGATGTCAGCACAGATGACCTGGGAGACGAGTTTCGCACTCTGCAGGCGGCAGAAGCACCCACCAGAGACGAAATCATCGTCGTCGGCACAATCAACAACAAGGATGTTGTCGCCCAAATGTGGGATGGGTCGACCTGGGCAGAAGTATCGCTGGGCACCCTCGGCAAGGTAAGCGAAGGCTACTGGTGGGGCGCCGAAATTGCTTATGAACAAACCAGCGGCGACGCCGTTATAGTCTGGAACGATGATGGTCAATCTTCAGGACAGCAACTGCGCTATGCAACCTGGGACGGTTCCAGCTGGAGCAGCGTTCAAAGCGTTCCCGGCTACACCGGTGACGAACCACAGCATATGAAGCTGTCCTTCGACCCGAAGTCTGATGAGATGGTTCTTGTGGTCAGCGACAAGGATGCCGACGATTATGCGTTCGTCTGGGATGGCAACAGTTTCGGAAATATCGTGTCTCTGGACACATCAGGAGATAATGAGTCCGATCAAACAGCAATTGCCGTATCTCACGAAGCGGATTCCGGCGACGCAATTGTGACGTACGGCAAAGAAGGATCCAACGACGTATTCTACAGAGTATGGGATGGAAGCAGTTGGAGTTCAGAATCTTCGTTGTCGGCGCCGGGAACTGTTTCAGGCGATCCAGCGTGGATTGTCACCTCGAATGATTTATCTTCCGACCACGTTGTCATGGGGGTCATTTCGCAGGGTGGGGATGGCTGGGTCAGTGTCTGGAACGGAACAAGTTGGGAAGCAGCTGTCGAGATCGAAACGTCTGTAGAGTCAATCACCAGCCCAAATATCGCAGTTGCATTTGAAAACAAAAGCGGCGAAGCATTGGTGACTTATAGCGAAGACGCCACAAATACGGTACACTATCGGACCTGGGATTCGGTTGGTGGTTGGTCTGCCGAGCAGGTTCTTTTTGATGCCGGCGACAAGATCAATTCAATGACCCTGGACAGTAATCCGTATTCCAATGAAATCATGTTGGCGGTTCAGGACGACGGTCATGACCTCAACTACGTGTTGTGGGACGGTGACTCCTGGGGCACGCCCGTCGAACTGGAAAACGATACCGGCGAAAACAAAAACCAACCCTTTGCCTTTGTCTGGGATCAGGATGGAGTCCTCGCGACTTCCCCATTGGCGTTTGACCTGAATCGAGACGGAGAAATCAACGTCACCGGCGAAACCACCGCCCAGAACAAAGCCGGAATTCGCGAGCTCGGAGAGACGGTCCAGTTCGACACCGATGGCGATGACGATCTTGAAACCATCGAATGGCTGGACGGCAGTGGCGATGCGCTGCTGGTCAATAATGTCGACGGCAATGCTGCCTCAGACATGAATGGCACACGTCTGTTCGGCGATCAGGGCGGAGAATATGAGCACGGTTATCAGCAACTGGCAGAGTTCGACAGCAATTCTGACGGGGTTATTTCCGGGGACGAAGGCACAGGGCTCAATCTCTGGGTGGATGATGGCAATGCCCGCGTAGATGAAGGTGAATTATTCACGTTGAACGAAATGGGGATTTCCGAAATTGAATTAACCCTGGAATCACATGCTCAGGATGAAGAAGGGCGTGATCTGTTCCGCTCGTCTGCGACGTTGGAAGATGGCACAAAAGTTCTCACCGAAGATGTTTGGTTCGCACAGGCGGCCTCTGAAGACGATGAACCCCTTACCCGTCCTGACTTGACCAATGTTCAGCAAACCGATGATTTGCTTGCTTAAGTGCCGTCTGGCTCGACGTTAAGTCATCAATTCAGCAACCAGAAAATCGAACACCAGGCGTACCCTGCGGCTGGTATTCACTTCCCGGTGAGCCGCCAACCAAACATCGTATTCAAAGGCGGGCAACCAGGGAGTTGCACGCTCAACACCAGGGTCTGCATCACCGATCTGTGACATCATCACGCCGATCCCCAAGCCCTGTTTGACCATTTGCCATTGCACAAGATGATTGCCGCAGTGGATTGGAAAATTGCGCTCGGTAAGGCTCAACCCTAAATCGTTCAATCCTTGCAAATATGTTTGGTTATCTTCAAATCCGATGAATTCAGCTTTGCTCAAAGAAGCGTTGTCAGATGGGCACCCAAACCGCTGCAGACACTCGCTGGTGGCAAACAGCCGGGCAGATTGGCGGCAAATTTTTCGCGCCACCAAATCGGGATCAGTCGGGCGCGCACTACGAACGGCAATATCTGCTTCCCGCCGCCGCAGATCGCGCAACTCATTGGAGGCCACCAGATCAACATGGATGGCCGGATGTTCCTGTCGCAGGCGCTCGACAATTGGCGGCAGAATATAAGCAGCCGCCACTTCGGTCGTAGTAATGCTGACCGTTCCCTCTACCGATTGAGATTGCCCTGACGCAGACAGAGCAACGCGACCGGCAGCATTGCCCATGGCACGAACATGCTCCACCAGCTCCATTCCGCTCGGTGTCAACGTAAGTCCATGCCCGATCCGTTCAAACAAAACCACGTTGAGTTCTTGTTCCAATGCACGCACCTGCCGGCCCAGTGTCGGTTGAGCCACGCCCAGCGCCCGTGCGGCTGCCGAAAGCGAACCCTCCTCCGCAGTCACCAAAACGGCTCTTGCCCGGTTCCAGTCAAAGTTGATTCTGCGCCAGTCCATGCAATTATGCATATCATTTAGGCAAATTTCGTCAATTCCATACACTACTGTACAAGTGTAATGACGGCGAAATCGTAGGCTTGACGTTGCAAAAACCGCCGCGATCAAATCAAATCAACCCGTATTTTTACTGAAAGCACACCAATGACCGTCACCCACAGCAATCGTTTGGCAACACCTCGCTCGGCTCGTTTCTGGGATCGCATTGCCAGCCGATATGCCAAACGCCCGGTGGCGGACGAAGCCACCTATCAAAAGAAACTTCAGATGACCCGGGAATTTCTGAAACCTCATATGAAAGTTTTCGAATTCGGCTGCGGTACCGGTTCAACCGCTCTGGCCCACGCCCCACATGTTGCACATATTCATGCCACAGACATATCGGCCCAGATGATCGAAATCGCCAAATCCAAAGCCGGTGATGCTGGAATTCAAAACGTTGAATTTGAACAAGCCAGTATTGAATCCATCGCTGCAAATTCCGCCCAATACGATGTTGTGCTGGGTTTGAGCATCTTGCACCTGCTTGATAATCGCGACGCTGCCATTGCCGCAGTCTACGACATGCTGGAACCGGGAGGAATATTTGTCTCAAGCACTGCCTGCCTCGGTGATCACATGAAGATTTTCAAGCTGATCGCACCGCTGGGAAAATTCTTCGGTGTGTTGCCGACGCTCAGCGTCTTCACCACGCCTAACCTGATAGAATCCATCGAGGACACTGGTTTTGAGATTCAGGCCAAATGGAGCCCCGGAAAAAACAAGAGCCTGTTTATCATTGCCCGCAAGCCTTTATGACCAACCCCGGTTACCCCGGTTTAAAGTCTAAATCCGTCATCGGAAATTGAAGGATACCGGCACATTATTTTTGCTTGCTGCGCGAGTATTGGTTAAGCTGATTGAGACAAAACAACAATTTTTCACGCTTTCCGAAACTGATTGGCACATGACCAGCACCAAAGAATATGACGACATCCCCGGCACTTATGTGTTTGACGCCGACCGCTCTCGCGAAGGCTACCACCTCAACATGTTTTGCATTTCATTGCGTCTGGAAAATAACCGGACTGATTTTCGCAATGACCCGGAAACCTATCTGACAAAATTTCCAATGAGCGAAGATCAGTTGCAGGCGGTTCGCGACCGTGCGTGGAACCGAATGCTGTCGCTTGGAGGAAACATTTATTACACCGCCAAACTGGCAGCATATGACGGCATAAACTTTCAGGAACTGGCGGCCATGATGACCAATATGGAAAGCGAAGATTATCGCGCCATGATGGTCAACGGAGGCCGGTCAATTGAAGGAAATCGATACAAATCCGAATGGGAAGACAAATAATGGCAAAAATTACCGCTGGAGTAGGCTGTTCCCACGTACCGGCAATTGGCGTCGCCATGGACTTGGGAAAAACCCACGAAGACTACTGGAAACCTGTATTTGCGGGCTTTGAAAAATCCCGTCAGTGGATGAAAGACAATAAGCCGGACGTAATTTTTCTGGTCTATAATGACCATTGCACGGCCTTTTCTGCGGAAATGATTCCAACATTTGCCCTGGGCTGTGCCGCTGAATATCGGCCCGCAGATGAGGGCTGGGGCCCACGACCGGTACCGGTTGTCAAAGGTCATCAGAAACTGGCTTCACATATCGCCCAGTCCGTTATTCTCGACGAATTTGACCTGACCATCATGAATGAAATGGAGGTGGATCACGGTCTGACAGTACCCCTGTCAGTGATGTTTGGTGAGGTGGACGAATGGCCCTGTCTGGTGGTTCCGCTTTGCGTCAACGTGGTGCAGTATCCGCCACCCACCGGCAACCGCTGTTACAATCTTGGCAAGGCGGTTCGCCGTGCAATTGAATCCTACGATGAAGATCTCAATGTCATGGTTTTTGGAACCGGTGGCATGTCCCATCAGTTGCAGGCCGAAAGGGCCGGATTGATCAATCCTGAATTCGACACCAAGTTTCTCGACAATTTGACCAAGGATCCTGTCGGCGGCGCCCAGATGCCGCATGTGGAATATCTTCGTGAGGCCGGGTCAGAAGGTGTCGAGATGGTCATGTGGCATGTCATGCGCGGTGCGCTCAACGACGACGTTGAGGAAATCCACCGTCACTATCACATACCTGCCTCCAATACGGCCGTCGGCCACATCATCCTGGAAAACCGATAGGAACGATAACCATGCGAATTTGCGTAGCCGGTGCTGCCGGTGCTTTCGGTCTGAAACATATTGATGCTCTGGCAAACATTGATGATGTTCAGGTGACGTCAGTCATGGGGGTTGAAGCGGACGATATTCATGGTTTTGCCAGCGAGCGAAGCATTCCCCATGCATCGACCAGCCTGGAAGACTGCCTCAGTCGCGACGATGTTGATGCGGTTATTCTGGCGACCCCGACTCAGGTTCACGCGGCACAGGCGATCCAGTGTCTCAAAGCCGGCAAACATGTACTTGTTGAAATTCCCATGGCCGACAGCCTGGCAGACGCGGAAGAACTGGTCCGTGTGCAAAAGCAAACCGGTCTGGTGGCGATGGTCGACCATGTGCGGCGCTTCAATCCGTCCCATCAATGGGTTCACAACCGCATCAAAAACGGCGAATTGAACATCCAGCAAATGGATGCGCAAACCTATTTCTTCCGCCGCACCAATATGAATGCACTGGGCAAGCCCCGCTCATGGACCGATCATCTGCTCTGGCACCATGCCTGTCACACGGTCGATCTGTTTATTCATCAAACCGGCGAGGTCCCCAGCGAAGTATTTGGCCTGCAGGGCCCCAAACATCCTGAACTGGGCATTGCCATGGACATGACCATTGGCATGAAGTCACCGTCTGGCGCGTTATGTACGTTATCTCTGTCGTTCAACAATGACGGGCCATTTGGAACGTTCTTTCGCTATATCTGTGACAATGGCACCTATCTGGCCAGCTATGATGATTTGTTTGACGGACGCAATGAACCCGTCGATCTGTCTGGCATTGCGGTTTCAAATAACGGCATTGAACTGGCTGACCGGGAGTTTGTCAGCGCAATTCAGGAAGGGCGCGAACCGGTTTCCTCGGTAGCTCAGGGATTGGCCGCCATGCAGGTGCTGGACGCTATTGAAAAGTCCATGAGTTAGGGACAAGGGTCCAAAGTGAGGAAACAATCGGAGCGCCGTCTCTTGGGCGAAATTCAGTGGCAACGCCGCCCGCTATGCAACAACTGGATGGCCGCAAGGCAGACAAAGTGCCATTTTCAGTTTCGAATGTTGTTCAACTGGCAACACGCTGTTCAGCTTCAAGCAGTGGCGCGAGCGGGCGTTGGTTGATGTCGCTGTACGCGCCAGGCACCACTTCATAACGGAGGAAGGCCGAACCGAGTGGCGCCGGAATTCAGTTTCAATATACTCTCTATCCAAAAGCCTTTCTCATTCAACTTCGACCCTGATAAGGTGTCGACGGCTGCGTAGGAACGAGAGGCAACACGGATGTCCAAATTTGACGGACTAGGCATGTTTCAGTCAGACACCGAGGTATTTGAGGCAGCTGCACCTGTTCAATGCCCAGTTGACGGGGTTGCCGCGGATTTCGAACCGTTTTCGAGCGCCTATATCGACGACCCCTATAAGTTTTTCGCCCGTGCCCGGTCAGAGAAAGCCGTATTCTACAGCCCAGAAAACGACTATTGGGTGGTCACACGCTACGACGACATTCGCAAAGTCTTCCAAGATCCGGAGACATTCTCGCCTGCGCTCGCCCGCCACCCTGTCACGCCGCTATGTCCTGCTGCTGCGGAAGTCCGCGACATGCTGGACATAGCCATTGAACCCTGCCTTGTCGACGAGGCCAGTATCACTCATCGTCCTCATCGCAAGATATTTGGCGATGCCTTCACTCCCAAACGGGTCAAGGAAGTCGAGCCGCGTGTACGCCAGATCGTGTCCAGCTACATTGACCGTTTCGTAAATGACGGTCGGGCGGAACTTGTCTCCCAGATGCTTTATGAGGTTCCGGCACTGGCGATATTCATTTTCCTTGGTGCACCGGACGATGACGCGGTGCTGGTAAAGCGCCTTGGCTCCAGCCGCGCTATCGTCAATTGGGGACGGCCCACCGACGTCGAGCAGGTCAAGCTGATGAAAGACATGGGCCAACACTGGGAATTCACCAAAGAACTGGTCGATGCGGCACTATGCTATCCCGGCGATAACTATCTCGGTGATATGGTGCGCATTCATCGCGAAGATCCATCTCGATTCACGATAAACTACCTCTATAATGTTATGTTTCTGATGCAGTTCGCCGGCCATGAAACTACAACTCAGGCATCAGCAAACGGCATCCGCGCCCTGTTATCCGACCAGGCACAGTGGGCGGCCTTATGCGACGATCCGAGCCTCGCTGCCAATGCAGTAGAGGAAATTTTGCGCTATGACACGTCGATTTTCACGTGGCGAAGGATCGCAACCAAAGAAACAAAAATAGCAGATACAATAATTCCCGAAAATGCAAAAATATTGCTTCTGCTTGGTTCCGGCAACCGAGATGATACTATGTTCCCGGCTGGAGAGCAGTTTGATATCCGGCGCCCTAACGCAAAGCGCAACCTTGGCCTTGGGCTCGGTGCCCACTTTTGCATGGGAGCGCCGCTGGCTCGTATGGAGATGAGGGTGATTCTGGAGGAGTTGTCAATGCGCCTGCCCGGCTTGCAACTGGTCAAAAACCAAGATTGGAAGTTCATCCCTACACTGACCTTTCGGGGGTCCCAGGAACTTCATGTCGAATGGGGCAAAGACAAATAAGGCGAAACCCATGATGATATCCCTGCCCTTCAAAGCCCTCCAAACTTCAGTTGTGTGGACAGAATCCAAAACGATGAGCTCAGGTTTCCATCGTCAATGGTTCTCAGGGTGTAGTTCTGGTTCGCGCGGTAAACGAAAATGCCCACTAAAGTCCGATTAACCGTCAATATCCATTACAGGCCAACTTCCGCTCCGGGCCATGATTGAAGGCCAGAAAACCTCCAACCAATTCAAATTGCGGCGCGGCCAAATCGGCCGATATGAGCTCCAAGCGGCATTGGTAGTTTTAGGATTCTTGAAAATCCAGGGTCGGCTTTGAGGATGATTGGTGGCTTTGTTCAACTGGGCCAACGGCGGTGGCGGCGGCGACAGGCGGGGATAAACTCCGGCAAAACCCAGCAAACACCACCCTCGCCGCAAAAACTTATCCCCGCCCTCTCCGTCGCCGTTATACTCGCCGCACATTCCCCGTTCGGAGGTGTCTCGAGGCGTCGTCAACATGGGGGATGTCGGTGCCCGGTGGTTGAGGTTAACGTAACCCGCGCTGCCGGGAGGCGCATTTTGGCTTTGTCCGTGCTCTCTCGACCATT
>JABABQ010000072.1 GCA_014238155.1 Rhizobiaceae bacterium | reverse complement strand
CCGCTCCGCGGGGGCGCGCCATTAGGCGCGGGCCGCTCTTCGCGGCCTGACACGCAGGTTGTGGAGTTTGCCTGTCGACGATGACGGCGAACTCTGATGTGCCCGTTCCAGACGGCGAAGAGCCGTCCGGACCGGTCAGGTCCGCCTCATTTTTAAAGGTGCGGAGCGGCGGCGAAGCCGCCTGCGTGAGCGCAAAACAAACAAACCGCAACCCAAAACCCGCGCAAACCAAAACCCCCGCAAACATAACCACGTTGGGCATCAGCCTGCCCGCGTGAGTTCTTTCATTGCGGCGCTGATGCCGGACAGGGTCAGCGGGAACATGCGGTCATCGAACAATTGTTTGATCATCGCGGTTGACTGGGTGTAACGCCAACCGTTTTCAGGCACCGGATTAAGCCATATTGTTGACGGCCATTGATCGGTGGCGCGGCGCAACCAGGTCTCACCGCTTTCCTTGTTCCAATGCTCAACCGCCCCGCCGGGATAGACCACCTCATAGGGGCTCATGGCGGCATCGCCAACGAAAATGCATTTATAGCTGGGGCCATAGGTGCGTAACACATCCCAGGTATCAAGCTGTTCGCCATAGCGGCGGTGGTTGTCCTTCCAGACGCCTTCATAAAGGCAGTTGTGGAAGTAGAAATTTTCCATGTGCTTGAATTCAGACCGGGCGGCGGAAAACAGCTCTTCGACAACCTTGATATGGCCGTCCATTGACCCTCCGACGTCAAGAAACAGCAACAGCTTGACTGCATTGCGCCGTTCGGGTCGGGTTTTAACATCGAGATAACCGTTTTCTGCAGTCGAGCGAATGGTGCCATTTAAGTCGAACTCGTCCGCCTCGCCCTCGCGGGCCCAGCGGCGCAGGCGCTTGAGTGCTACCTTGATGTTGCGGGTGCCAAGCTCGACATTGTCGTCAAAATTCCTGAATTCGCGCTTGTCCCACACCTTGACGGCGCGGCGGTGGCGGCTTTCCTTCTGGCCAATACGCACCCCTTCGGGATTATAGCCATAAGCACCGAATGGCGAGGTGCCAGCGGTGCCGATCCATTTGGACCCTCCCTGATGGCGTTTCTCCTGCTCTTTAAGACGTTGCTTCAACGTCTCCATCAATTTGTCCCAACCGCCGAGCGCCTCAATCTGCGCCTTTTCTTCAGCGCTGAGATGTTTCTCCGCCATCTTGCGCAGCCAGTCTTCCGGGATCTCCCGTTCCGCCGCCGCCGCCGCCGCCGCTGCCGCCGCCTCGCCGCCGCCCGACACGGTTTCCAGCCCCTTGAAGACGGTGGCGAATACCTGGTCGAATTTATCGATATTGCGCTCGTCCTTGACCAGCGCCGAACGGGCCAGGAAATAGAATTCCTCAACATCCCACATGGCAACACCACGCTGCATGGCTTCCAGCAGCGTCAGATATTCGCGCAGCGAAACCGGAACAGAAGCTTGTTTCAGGCTAAAAAAGAGGTTGGTGAACATCGGCGCTAAGTCCCGATTTTAGCGACATCGAATATTGTCGTTTGATAAATCTGGTTGATCCAGTTGCCAAACAATAAATGCGCATGACTGCGCCAACGGTTCTGCGGGTCCTGCACCGGATCATCAAACGGATAATAATTATGCGGCACGTCAATCGGCTTGCCCCGGGCAATGTCGCGGTCATATTCCTCCTTTAGAGAGAAGGAGTCATATTCAATATGATTGAAGATATACAGTCGCTTACCCTCTTTTTCCGAAATAAGACACGGGCCGGTAACATCGCTGTCCATCAGCAAGTGCAGGCCTTCATGCTGTTGGATATCGGCGGAACGCATTTCGGTCCAGCGTGAGACGGGTATTTGAAAGTCATCAGAAAACCCGCTCAGATAGGGTGATGTCGGATCCAGATTTCGGTGGCGGTAAACACCAAAAGCCTTTTTCTCCAGATCATATTTGGGGATGCCATGGAAGTGATAGGCGGCGGCCATTGCTCCCCAACAGATGTTGAATGTTGAATGGACATGGGTGCGGGTCCACTCGAAGATCTGCTGCAGTTCAGGCCAATAATCGACTTTTTCAAAATCGAGCAATTCGATGGGTGCACCGGTAATGATGAAGCCGTCAAATTTTTCGAACCTGATTTCGTCCCAGGTTTTGTAGAACGAAATCAGATGATCCTCGGCGGTGTTTTTTGATATATGGCCGGACACCCGCACCAGGGTCATTTCCACCTGCAGCGGGGTCGCACCAATAAGTCTTGCGATCTGGGTTTCGGTGCGAATTTTATTGGGCATCAAATTGAGCACGGCAATGCGCAAGGGGCGGATATCCTGGCGGGCAGCTGTGTTGTCGTCCATCACCATAACACCCTCGTCAACCAGAGTTTGGCGGGCGGGAAGTGCGTTTGGAATACGTATGGGCATGGCTGTGTTCACCTGGCTTTTGATCAACTGCGAAATCGCAAATGGAACGAGCCTTTAAACAGGAGCGGCCCTTTAGCAATTTCTTTAACGTGGCTGCAAGCCGACCGGCCAAATCACCACCCGAAGAATTTAGGGATTGGCATCGCAGCGGTCAATCTGTTTAATTTCGTCACAGGCCACCTTCTTCGCGAAGGCAGTGGAGATATCGGGGCAGATGCGCACAAATTTAATGATGATGATCGCTGTTGGTTTCTCGCCGACAGTCATCTGCTACAAGGAGGCGCGGGCAGAGCTGACCTGCTCCAATCAAGTCATGTGTATTTCCACCAGACGCGAGGGCACCACAACCCACTTTACGGCGATCAACAAAATGCCGCACCTGCCGGTCACATTCTCGATTCGGCTGGACCTGAAGAATCTCAAAATTGTAGACCAGTCCAAAATGATATTTGCCCTGCAGGGTGGTGAGCGGAAGCAGATATTCTCCCTAAAACCCAGTCACCGAAGCCGATCCTGGCGCTATTCATTTGAATATAACTGGGTTTATGGCGACCTCAATGCCGTCCATGATGCAGACCAGATTTATCAATTACCCTTTGCCTCGGGAAAAAGCTTTAGAATTTCGCAAAGCTGCAATGGAGATTTTTCTCACCACGGGAACGAAAAATTCGCTCTCGACTTTAAGTTGCCCGAAAATACTCCGGTTCATGCAGCGCGGTCAGGAAAAGTCGCTGCAATCAAACAGGATTCAAACCGTGGCGGCTCCAGCAGTCGTTTCAAGGCCGACGCCAATTATGTGTTTATCCAGCATGACGATGGCACGACCGGTTTCTATTTTCATCTGGCGCAAAATTCGGCGGTTGTCGAACCCGGTGCCCGGATTGAGGCCGGCGCGATGATTGCCCGCTCCGGCAATACAGGTTTTTCATCAGGTCCACATCTGCACTTTGAAGTCGCCAGGGTGGCGCTGACGTCGACTTCAGACCCCGGCATTAACGCGCTCAGCATTCCTGTGCAGTTCGATACGACCAGCGGACCAGTTATCTGTCCTGCAACCGGGACGCGGGTGCGCAAAATCAATTGAGTTCAACACTCAGGCCCGGCGGCGACGGCTATCAGAACCGGCACGGATACGAATACATCATGTTTTGAAAATCCGGCTCGCCATAACATGGTGAGTGACACTTGCTCGCCATCTCCAACACAAAATCATGCCTGGAAAGCGAATCTTCAGGCGCAATGTCCGACATGTTCTGGTGACTCAGGACGGGCATGATGCGCTTCCAGATAGCTTTAAGAAGTTTCAGGCTTGGGGATTGCTCAAGAGCGTAAGTAGTCATAACCGGGACCTTAAGGATGAATTTCTGCAGCAAAGTTATCAATCTCCGGGTTCATCTGGTATCGGATAAAAAATTGTGCTGTTCTACAAAAATGAAGAACGGGTTTCGCAACTGGTCAGACGTTCGCATATTCCTGATGGTCGTGAGGGAAGGTTCAACGCTGGCGGCGTCACACCAATTGGGTATCGCACAGCCGACTGTCGCGCGGCGTATCGAGGCGCTGGAGAATGAAACCGGAGTGACGTTGTTTGATCGCGATACACGCGGGTTCAAGCCAACTCCGGAGGCACAACTTTTATTTCCGTTGGCCGAGGCAATCGAGCATGCGGCAGGCGATTTTGCAGCCAAAGCAAGAGAAATGACAACCGCAAGGCCCATTCGCATCACTGCCTATTCGGGAAATTTTTCGCTGCGGATGACCGAATTACTGAACGAATTTTCGGCAATGAGACCCGATATTACATTTGAGCTGTTGCCCAGTGTGGAATCACTGGATTTGATGGCGGGCGAGGCTGACATTGCTCTGCGAATGGCAAGAAACGAACCGGACAAGGATCTCATCTGCCGGAAAATAAGCACAGCGCGCTGGTCTCTGTTTGGCGGGCACTCTTATGCAAAAAAATATGGACTTCCAAAATCACCGACGGATCTGAAGGGCCACCAGTTTGTTACATTTAAACGCGGTGATCAGCCGACGGCGTTTCACAAATGGCTTCTGGCTCGAATATCACCCGACCAGATTGTCATGTCATTTGGCGAAATAGATTTAATGCATGCCGCCATGCGGTCAGGTCGGGGCTTGGGTATCTCCAATGTCAGATTGTTGGAAACGGACGAAACGCTGATCCGCTGTTTCGATGAAATTGAAGAATTGACTGTGCCGCACATGATGCTGATTGCCCCTTCCGCCTATCGGCGCGCCGAGGTCAAAGCCTTCACCAGATTTTTTGCGCCGCGTTACGCGGCGATTTTCAAGTAGGCAAAGCTGCAATGAAAGTGAGGCCAGCCGAGCAGACTTTTGAGATTCTCAAGCGGAGACGCAAAAAGGATCGACTTGCAGCGGTCGACTCTGAGCCGCACGGTTCTTTCAGGCATTTGGCCACATCGAATTAATGTGGCTAACCCTGATTGCCTGCTTTTTGTGTGAAAAACTTTCCTGGTAATAATTCCGTTTTGATCGGAAACCGAATTTTACCAGCAAATTGTAGACAGGTCGGATCAACATGTATGTCCAAAATTATCTGCAATCACCAACGCATTTATGGTTCACTATTGACAGTTCAAGCTGGTCATGGCCTTTTATTGTACTTATAAAAAGCTCTATTCGACTTCACTTATCGGGTTTTTATGAGTTTCCATTTGGGCAAACAGCAGTAGGGCTGGGGGACTAAACATTGAAGCGAGCTAAATTGTTAGTGTTGCTGTCCTTCGCGACGGCGACGGGTAGTGCGTTGGTGGCCAACTTAACCAGTTCTGCCGCTTTCGCACGGTCCATGAAAAGTGAAGTGCAATCCGCTGTTAAATCCCACCCCAGTGGTTTGGCACAGCGCGCAAATCAGCGCGCGATTGCCAATGAGCTGGATGCAAGCCGTTCACGCTATTTGCCTGAAGTTTCGCTATTTGGTGAAATTGGTGCCGAAATTGTCGACAACCCCAATTCGCTGAGTGCCGATGACAATGATGACTGGAAGACCAGCCGACAGGTAGGTGTTTCTGCGCGATTGACATTGTTTGACGGATACGAGCGCGCCAACGCCATGTATCGCAATGCCGCCCGACTGGATGGGGCGCTTTATTCCGTGCTGGCGACCAGCGAGGCCATCGCGCTGAATGCGGTGGAAGCGTATATCGACGTCCATCGTCACCGAAGATTGCTCACCATTGCCCGACAAAATATCAGGCGACACCGCGAAATCCTGCGACAGATCCGCAACCGGGTTGCCGGCGGCAAATCACCGGCCAGCGACAGTTTTCAAATTGAAGAGCGAGTGTTCGCCGCCCGAACGGTTGAGGTGGAGATCCAAAAGGCAAGTCGTGACGCGGCTGCCAAGTTTCGCAAATCTGTCGGACGCTCACCGAGCGGCAATATGTCGGTCCCGCGTGTGCAAAGCCTGCCACGCTCCATGGCAAGCCTGATTAACGCCAGCACGACCAATAGCTATCAATTGAAGGCCCTCCAAAAATCGGTTTCGGAAAGTGAATATGCAGAAAATGTAGGCGACGCCGCCTATATGCCCAAACTCCATCTGGAAGGCCGGACCAGCATCGGCGAGGACCGTGGAGGATCCAGCGGCGAGGAGCACGACGCATTTGTCGGTCTGAAGCTTTCCTGGAAACTGTACGATGGTGGCGTTTCCCACAGTGAGACAAACGCCCAGGCGGAGCGCACGGGCCAGGCCATGTATCAGCGAGATGTCAAGGTTAGGGAAATTCGCGAAACGGCCGAACGTAGTTGGAACTCATACATCAATGACGGCCGTCGTCGGTCACTTCTGCAGTCGCAAGTCAATACAAACCGCAAGATCGTCAGAAATTATCGTGAAGAATATGAACTGTCCAAGCGTACTTTGCTCGATGTGCTGGATGCGGAACGGGCGCGTTTTAACTCGGAATTTCAACAGATAGGTGCTTCTGCCGCGCACCAGTTTTCTATGTTTCGGATGCTCGCGACTCAGAGCAAACTGGCAGAATATTTTGGCATGCCTCAGGACGTGATTGTCCCCAGAGCTGATTTTGAAGACCAGTTTTTGAATGCTTCCAAACGCGGTTTGGTCAGCACGTCAGGGCAAAGCATCTTCAACATCGATATAGCACCTTTGAAGTAGCCGGGCAGATTGGAGATGTTGACTGCAATCGACCGGAAATATTCTGGATTGCTTGCAACTAGTGTCTGTCGGGCAAGTTTCACTGCGCTGCATGTGTCAGGTTGGATAGATGGATGAAAATACGGCCCAAGCCAATCAAGAAATCTCCGATACATCCCAACAGGTGACCGGCGATCGCAAGTCGGTCAATCCCAGATATCTGCCCATCGTTCAGGTTTTATGCCGTCACCACTCCTTGCCTTTTGCTGATGTGGCCGTGGAGAAAAGTGTTCCCTATGACTATGAAAGTCAGGATTGGCACGTCCTGCCACGATTATTGGAAACTGTCGGACTAAAATCCCGATTTGTAATGCGACGGATTGCCGACATCGATCCCATGGTCTTGCCCTGCGTCTGTGTGAGAAAAAACGGGCATCCGGTGCTGCTATTGGCGGTAGATTTCGCTCAAAAAAGCGTCACTTTCACTGATCTGCTGGAAGGCGATTTTACCCAGGAAGAAACTCTCAAGCGATTTCAGCGCAGCGTACAGCGTGAGATATTGATGGTTACGCCTGAAGCAGACGCTACGGCATCGCGCATGGATGCCGACACACTGGCATCGGAAAATCCAAACGAACATTGGTTTTGGAGGCCTATTCGACAAAACCGGGGAGCCTGGTTTCAAATCCTGATAGCTGCTTTGGGTATCAACATATTTGGCCTCGCCCTGCCGATTTTTGTAATGAACGTCTATGATCGGGTGATCCCGAATTTGGCGATGGTGACGCTGTGGACCCTCGCCTTTGGCGTCGTGATTGCGCTGCTGATGGACCTGGTGCTGCGGGTTATTCGCGCCAATGTTCTGGAACTTGCAGGTCGGCGCATCGATTTGAAAATCGCGGCCCAGCTGTTTCAACACGCCACCAATATCAGACTGTTGGACCGGCGTGGCGGTGCTGCGGGAATTGCCAACCAGATCCGAGAATTTGAATCGGTTCGCGAGTTTTTTACCTCAAGCAGTTTCATTGCCGTCATCGACCTGATGTTTATCGGCATTTTTGTCTTCGTTCTCTGGATCATCGTTGGACCCATTGCCATCGTCCCATTGTTGGCCGTGCCCCTGGTCATGATCATCGCTTTGCTGGCTCAGATCCCGATCGGCTCGTCTATTGAGAAGTCACAGCAATTATCAGCCAAACGCCACCTTGTGTTGATTGAAAGCCTGCTGGGCATTGAGACAATTAAAAGTCTCAATGGTGAACCGGTGATGCAGAAGGAATGGGAAAATGCCGTCGCGGCATCTTCTCGCATCAGCGGCAAAACGCGGTTTTGGTCCAATTTTGCAATCAGCAGCACCATGGTTATTCAGCAAAGCGTCAGCGTGGTGATTTTGGTCTGGGGTGTTTATCTGGTTTCAGCAGGCCGGATTACAGTTGGGGGATTGATCGCTGCCAATATATTGGCAGGGCGCGTTTTAGCGCCACTTGGCAATATCTGTCAGACCCTGGTGCGGGCTCAACACGCAATAAAATCCCTCAAGGCAATTTCCGAGTATATGCAATTGCCGGTGGAAACGTCGGCCGGTCAACGCAGTGACTTGCAGGTTCGGCAAGGAACAATCGAACTCAAAGATGTATCATTTACATACCCCAACGCAAAAGTTGCTGCTCTGCAAAATATCAGTTTGAAACTGCCAGCTGGCCAGAGCTGTGGTGTATTGGGTCGTGTCGGATCGGGCAAAACCACTTTTGGCAAAATGTTGGTCGGCCTGATCCCGGCCGATCAGGGGTTGCTGCTGATCGACGGTCACGAAATACAAAACTATCACTCATCAATGTTGCGCAACGGTATCGGCTATCTGCCCCAGGACCCGGATCTGTTTACCGGCACAATTCTCGAAAATCTGTTGCTCGGGCGTCCCTATGCCACGGATGAAGAAATCAACCGGGCACTGTACTATTCCGGAATGGATTATTTCATCGCCGAAAATCCTGAAGGGCTCCATCAGTTTGTCGGCGAAAAAGGCAATCGCCTGTCCGGTGGCCAGCGCCAGGCTGTTTCACTTGCGCGCCTGCTTTTACGGCGGCCCAAAGTGTTGTTTCTCGATGAACCTACCAACGCCATGGACAACGCAACAGAATCAACCGTCATCCAACGCTTGCAGGAATTGCAGAAAGAAGGTGTTAGCCTGTTGATCTCCACCCACCGCAATTCCCTGGCTAAAACGGTTGACAGACTGATAATTCTCGACCGGGGCAAGATTGTAGCCGACGGAGAATCCAAGAATATTCTTGCGCAACTTTATGGTGGCTCCCAGCCCGGAAACGGAGCTGGATAATGTTTGGTAACCAGGTCGATGATCAATATGTCAATTCCATATCGGCGGCATCTGCAGCAGCACGCGGACGCAACCATTGGCCACTCATCTTGTTTATCAATTTAGGTGTCGCGGTCATAATTGCCTGGGCCTATTTTTCCGAAATCGAAGAAGTCGCGACAGGGCGTGGCAAGGTGATACCCTCCAGTCAACTACAGGTCGTGCAATCACTGGAAGGTGGCATCGTCAGCTCAATTTCTGTGGTCGAAGGCGACTTGGTTGAACAAGGGCAGCCGTTGATGCAGATCGACGACACCGGCTTTTCCTCTCGGTTGGGCGAGTTGACCCGTCAGGAAAGAGCATTGACAGCAGAACGTATCCGGCTCACCGCCGAAGCTGCTCAACAGTCAAATTTGACATTTCCAGGCGAGCTGCAGGCAGCAGCACCTATTGCCATTGAGGCAGAAAAACAGGTTTTTGATTCCCGCCGACTTCAGTTGCTGGGCGAACTCGACGTGCTCGATAGTCGGCTGGCACAACGGCGAGCAGACTTTGACGAATTAGGCGCTCGAATTCAAAAACTGGAAGCCACACTTGCACCTCTCAGCAAGGAGGCTGAGCTCACCAAAAGCATGTTTGAACGAGGGATCGTTCCTGAAATCGATTTTCTGCAATTGACCAGCCGTCTGGCCGAGATCCAGGGCGACCGGGATGTAGCACGTGCCAGTGTGCCGCGTGTACAGGCTTCGATCGATGAAGCGCAAAAACAGATACACACGACCAACAACACCTATGTTCTGACGGCACGCGAAAGATTGGCCAAACTTGAAGCCGAACTGGCGGTCATTCGCGAAACCATGACGGCAGCGACCGACCGGGTCAGCCGAACATTGTTGCGGTCCCCGGTGCGCGGAGTTGTAAACAAAATCAACGCGACAACCGTCGGCGCGGTGGTTCAGCCCGGCAAGGAACTGGTTGAAATCGTGCCCATCGATGATGGCCTGCTGATCGAAGCCGCCATTCGTCCACAGGACGTTGCTTTTGTGAAAATGGGTGAACAGGCGTCAGTCAAACTGACAGCCTACGATTACCTAATTTACGGTGCCCTTCGCGGCAAGGTTGTGCGCATTGGCGCAGACTCCATCGCTGACGCCAATGGCGAACAGTTTTTTCGCGTGATCGTTCGAACCGATAAAAACTACTTGGGCAATGAAGCCGGCAAGCATCAGATTATTCCTGGCATGGTTGCCACCGTAGACATGCAGACTGGCAGGAACACAGTCTTGTCGTATCTGATGAAACCCATATTGAGGGCGCGCGGAGAAGCCATGCGCGAGCGCTAACGCATGCTACCAAGGTGCCTTGAAGTCGAAAGAGTCTCGATATGCAGCATACAATCTAATGAATCCAATATATCGAACATTTATTTCAGTTATTCATGATACCAACTTTATTCACCAATTCCTATTCCATTCTTGTTTTCAGTGACGGTCGTTCTACCTTTAGATAATTGAATGAATACTACGTTTCGACTTTCCTTCAATACCAAACACTGGTACGATTTGGTTTGGAATTGGAAATTAGTATGGCCGCGTCAATCTTCAACAGCGCTGAAACTTCGAACGCTACCTGGTCGTTGGATGCTGACGGCCGTGCGGCCATAGTCATTCCTGACAGTTATCTGCTGTTTAACGCCGACTTCAACAGGATCGGGTCAGACCTTATATTGTCGGACGATCACGGTCAGACGCTGCGTATCAATGATTATTTTGACGCGGCCACGCCAGCCGATCTGATCTCGCCAGAGGGTGCTAAACTTGACGGCGGCGTCGTCAATCTGCTGGCTGGCCCATTATACCCTGGCCAATATGCCCAGGTTGGTGCTGATGCTGGTCCAGCAGCAATTGGCCAGGTGGAAATCCTTGAGTTGGGAGCCAGTGTGCAGCGGGCCGATGGCTCCGTAGAGCCTTTGGCTGTCGGGACCAAAGTTTACCTCAATGATGTCGTGTCGACGGTCGACGGAGGCAAATTATCGATCACGTTTGTCGATGGCACAATATTCACCCTGGCATCCAATTCCAGGATGGTGCTGAACGACTTCATCTATGACCCAAATGCCAACGACAATTCCGCGGTTTTCAATCTGGTCGAAGGATCGTTCGTCTTTATCGCAGGGTCGGTCGCTAGCACCGGCGGAATGGACGTCAAGACGCCGGTTTCAACGATTGGTATTCGCGGCACAACGGTTCGCGTTGATGTCACAACAACCAACGGCACGGCGACGGTCAGCGTCGCGCTGAAACGCGACCCCGATGGCGGACTGGGGTCAATAACCCTGTCGGATCTCAATGGAAATGAGATCGCCACAATTACCAGCCCAGAAGACAATTGGGTGATTACACCGACCCAGGGTGGCGAGGTGGAGGTTGAACGCCGGGTCCCCGACAATGCAAATGACCAGGCAATCCTCAATGAAGCCATACGGGCGTTTGAAGCAGCTCAGCAACGCGTTGAAGACGGTGGCGAGTTTGTCGCAAATGACGATCAAAGCGATGACAACGAAGACGGTCAGGACCAGGTCGACGGCGAAGACGACGGCGACGGCGAAGACGGCGACGACGGTGCAGTAGAGGAGGATGGTACCGGCGATCCACCACCTCCCGAAAACGGCGAAGAGAACTCTGGCGAGGCGCCTCCGGGCGATGCACCTCCTGCCGAGCAGGGCGACGCGGACCGGCCACCCAGCAGCGGCGGAATTGAGTCCGATCTCACTACCGACCCCGGTGAAATCGATGGAGGTTCGGGCACCACGTCCGGCGATGGATTTGGATCCGATACATCCACAACCACAGATTTGCCACCGCCGCCACCGCCAACAACAACACCCGTTGCACCGATTGAAACGCAACCGGTAGAAAGCGGGACAACCGAACCAATTGTTCCCCTGCAGAACAGCAGCCCGGAAATCAACCTGCCTACCCCGGCACCGGTCGATGAAGACGGGTCAATCGATTTAAGCGGATTTGTCATCACCGATGATGATAATGGGGCGCTCACTGCGAGCCTGACGGCCGGTTCAACCATTCGAATCCCATCGGGAACCGGCGTTATCTTTATTCTGGGCTCGCCGGATGTTGACGAAACAAATTTGATAGTTTCTGGAACTGCCCAGCAAATCCAGGATGCGCTGAATATGGCCGTCTATTCTCCATCGGGCGATGCCGATGATGTCGGCTCGCTGACGATTGTTATCGACGATGGTTCGAATGCGCCGGTGATAGTTGAATATTCGATACCCATAACACCCCAACAAGACCCGCCAACCGCTCTCAATGACGCGCTCACGCTCGGCGAAGACAGCGCCCTTGTTTCTGGCGATGTCACTCTCAATGATATCGATCCGGACGTAACACCGGTACCCGACGTCTTATCGGTTCACTTTGCAAGTGTGATGGTTGGAGCAGTTCCCGTTGAACTCACGCTGGGCTCTGCGACCATTCTGCCCGGCGGTGGATCGTTCACCCTATCTACAACCGGACAGTATTCGTTTGATCCCAACGGTGCTTATGACTCGCTGGCCGCAGGCCAGACAGCAACCGAAACCATCAATTATGCCATCAACGATGGCCATGGAAACACCGACACTGCAACGCTTGTAATCACCGTCACCGGGCAAAATGATGCACCGGTGGTTTCTGCTGCCACGTCTCCGGCGGCGGTTCTGGAAGGCGATGCCGGCACACCTTCAGTTGAAACATTCCTGCTCAGTGACACCTTCGCCGCTTCTGATGTAGATGCAGGTGAGACGCCGACGATTGATGCGTCTTCCGTCGTCATTACTGCCAATGGATCAAGCGCCACGGGTGTTACGGCACCGTTGCAGGTGATCGGAACCGGCAATGCCACTTCGATTGAACTGGATACCCAAAACTACGATTTTCTCGCGGCCGGACAATCGGGCATTTTTGACGTCACGTTTGACATTGTTTCTGGGGTTGATGTTGTGTCACGCACCATCGCCATCACCGTCACCGGACAGAACGATGCGGCCCAGGTTTCCGCCGCCACGTCACCGGCATCCGTTGCTGAGGGTGATGCAGGAACTGTTTCGGTGGAGAGTTTCCTGCTGAGCAGTACATTTACCGGGTCTGACGCAGATGGAGGCGAAACGCCAACCGTCGATGCATCTTCCGTGGTAATCACAGCCAACGGCTCCAGCGACACGGCTTTGATCGCTCCGTTTCAGGTGGTCGGCACCGGCAATTTAACCCGCATCGATGTGGATACCCAAAACTACGATTTCCTCGGTGTTGAGGGGTCCGGTGTCTTTGATGTCTCCTTCAATGTGGTTTCCGGAGGTGAGACATTTCCTCGCACCATTACAATCACCATAACGGGCGACGACGATCCGCTGACCGTTTCACCAGCCACTTCCCCGACAGCTGTTCCAGAAGGTGATACCGGCACTGCCACCGTCGTGAGTTTCCTGCTGACAGATACCTTTACCGCCTCTGATCCAGATGATGATGATACGCCAATAATTGATGAGACTTCGGTGGTGATTGCTGTCAATGGCTCCAGCGACACGCCGCTGATTGGGCCGCTGCTGGTTTTTGGTACGGGCAATTCAACCCGCATCGATGTGGACACCCAAAACTACGATTTCCTTGCAGCTGGTCAGTTGGGAATATTCGATGTCACGTTTGACATTCGTTCTGGTGGCGACGTTGTGTCACGCACCATTTCAATCACCGTCACCGGGCAAAATGATGCGCCCATTGTCAGCGTGATCGACCCGGCGTCGCTGGATGCCGGTATACAGGGAACGGTCTCTGAGCAGGCAATAGATCTGAACACCTTGCTGACTGCGAGCGATATTGATCAAACTGATACGCCTGAAATTGATCTCTCTTCCATCGTTATATCCGACAGCAGCGGAACTGACGCTCCGGGTTCGGCCTCAATTCTCAGCGTATCGGGATCCAGTGTTATTGTTGATACAGGCCAGTTCGATTTTCTGCCCGACGGGGATCTGGCGCTATTCGATGTCACGTTTGATGTCCTATCCGGAACAGACACAGTCTCTCGAACGATTACGATTGCCATAAACGGTACCGACGAAACACCGATAAACGTCATCGAGGGAACGGCGAATTCCGAGGTGTTATTGGGGACTGCCGGCAATGACTATATCATTGGCAATGGCAACGCTGATGGAGGTTATGAATTTCTGTTCGGCGATGCTGGCGATGATGTTCTCGTCGGCAGTGATGAAAGTGAAAATTTCGACGGCGGCGCGGGCAATGACGTTATTAACACCGGTGACAATAATCCCAACAGAGGCGATTTCACCCAAGGTTCGCAGGGCAATGACAGGATAAATTTCGGCGGTAACTATATCGGATTTCAAATAGTTTCCTATGCGAATCTGTCAGCAGCGGTCATCATCAGCCTGGATGCTGCGGCCAATACCGGCACCGTCGACAAAGGCGTCAACGGCACCGACACATTGGTTGATATTCTCAAGCCACTCGAGGCCAGCCAACTTCCCAACGGTGGTGGCTTGTTTATTTTGGGAACAGAGTTCAACGACACGTTTAACATTGACCTGCCCAACGATGTTTTTTTCGCGGCAACCGGAGGTCGAGGGGTCGACACCTACAATATTATTTCAGGTGCTATCAGACTGGATTTCAGACGGGGCGAAGGCCTCAACGAACCGGACAACGGCATTGATGTCAATTTGGCGACCGGCACAATCAATGATGACGGATTCGGCAACACTGAATTTATTACCGGCGCCGGGCGCGCCCGGGAAATCCGGGGCACTGACTTTAACGACATGATGATCGGCTCTGACTTTGATGATTCTTTCATCACCCGGGCTGGTGATGACTTTGTTGACGGCGGTCTGGGCTTCGACCGTATTCGCTACGACCGTAGTGGTGCTGGCAGTATGAATATCGACCTGCAGGCACAATCCGCCTCGGGGATGTGGGACGGAAACCCCTTTACTGACACGTTGATGAGCATTGAATGGGCGCGAGGTTCAAACCAGGGCGTCGATTTTATTTCCGGGTCCTCGGCAAATGAGAGACTGGAAGGCGTTGGTGGCACTGACTTGCTCAACGGTCGGGGCGGTGATGATGACCTGAACGGTGGTGCAGATGCGGATGTCTTTATATTTGAACCGGGTTTCGGAAATGATCGGATAGAGGATTTTGAATTCGGTATCGATGTAATATCTTTTAACGGATTTGGATTTGTCGACGCCGCGGGACTGCTCGCGGCGGCAACTTTCACATTTAATGGAAGCGACACCCAGATCGCGTTTAACGGAACCAGCGATATCCTTGTCGTCAAGAATGTCGACCTCACTCCGGCAAGCACATTGCCCGAAGACGTCTTCACGTTCAATGCAATTACCGCTGCAATCGGTGGTGGCATATTGAACGGTACCAGCACCAATGATTTCATCACCGGCAGTGACCAGACCGATGAAATAATGGCGGGTGACGGCAATGACGTTATTGTCGGCAATGGCAATGCTACCGGTGGCTTTGAATTACTGCATGGCGGCAATGGCAATGATATTCTGATTGGCAGCGACGAGCGTGAAAGTTTTAATGGTGGCGACGGTAATGACATCATCCATACCGGCGACAATGACCCCGGTAATGGCGACTATACTCAGGGTTCCCGCGGTGATGATCAGATAAATTTCAGCGGTAACTATGCCGGTTACCAGGAGGTATCTTACGGCGATCTGTCTGCAGCAATTATTGTCGATCTGAATTCAGCTGCCAATACAGGTAGCGTCGACAAAGGTGTTAATGGCACCGATACACTGATCGATATTCTCAAACCCCTGCAAACCGAAAACGGCGGAATGGGTATTATAGGCACGGAATTCAACGACACGTTCAATATCGATTTGGCCAATGTCGGGTTCTTCCAGGTCGTGGGTGGTCGCGGCATAGACAGCTACAATATCATTTCTGGAGAGATCAGACTGGACTTCCGGCGGGATGAAAACTTCAACCAGCCCGACAATGGTATCGACATCAACCTGGCGACAGGCACAGTCAATGACGACGGATTCGGCAATACTGAATTTATTACCGGTGCAGGGCGCGCCCGGGAGGTTCGGGGCACAGACTTTGACGACATGATGATCGGCTCTGACTTTGATGATTCTTTCATCACCCGGGCTGGTGATGACTTTGTTGACGGCGGTCTGGGCTTCGACCGTATCCGCTATGATCGTAATGGTGCCGGCAGTATGAATATCGATCTGCAGGCACAAACTGCCACTGGAACGTGGGACGGGAACCTTTTCACGGACACATTGATAGGCATTGAGAGGGTCCAGGGTTCAGACGCGAACGATATTATCACTGGCACCAGCGATGCGGATGAACTTTTTGGTGAAGGTGGCAATGACACCATCATCGGCAACGGCAATACTAATGGAGGTTTTGAGTATCTGAGTGGGGGCGATGGTGACGATACTCTGATCGGCAGCGATGACCGAGAAAGTTTCAATGGCGGTGACGGCAACGACGTCATCCAAACCGGCGACAATAATCCCAACAATGGAGATTATACTGAAGGTTCCCGCGGCAATGACATAATAGATTTCAGTGGTAATCTGCTGGGTTACCAAACCGTGTCCTACGGCGAACTCTCGGCGGCCGTTGTTGTCAGCCTGAATTCTACACTTAATACAGGTACCGTGAACAAAGGCGTAAACGGCACCGATACACTGATCGATATTCTCAAACCCCTGCAATCCGCAGACGGCGGCATGGGTGTTGAAGGCACCGCATTCAACGACACGTTCAATATCGATCTGGCCGGCATCGGGTTCTTCCAGGTCACAGGTGGTCACGGCATTGACAGTTACAATATCATTTCAGGGGAAATCAGACTGGACTTCCGGCGGGATGAAAACTTCAACCAACCCGATAATGGTATCGACATCAATCTGGCAACAAACACAATCAATGACGATGGATTCGGCAATACTGAATTTATCATAGGTGCCGGACGTGTCAGAGAAGTCCGGGGCACGGATTTCGACGACATGATGATCGGCTCGGATTTTGATGATTCCTTTGTCACTCGTGCCGGCAATGACACCGTCAATGGTGGTCTGGGCTTCGACCGTGTGCGTTACGATCGGAATGGCGCCGGTGATATTAATATCGACCTGCAGGCACAAAGTGCTACTGGGACCTGGGACGGAAACGCGTTTACAGACACGCTGATAAGCATTGAGTATGTCCGTGGTGGCGATGGCGCCGATACAATGCTGGGCACGATGGCAGCTGAGCGTTTTGACGGCCGTGATGGCAATGACGTGCTGGAGGGCGGTGGTGGCCTGGATGATTTCTTCGGGAATAACGACGATGATACTGTGATCGTTGCTGATCTGGACTTCAATTACGCTGACGGTGGTTCTGGACAGGATAGTCTTGTGTTTCAGGGGGGCGGACAGACGATCGACTTCACATTGAACAGCGGACCCGACACCGTGTCATTTGAACGCATCGATCTGGGAACCGGAGACGGGATCACAACGCTGATTGGCAATGAGCAAAACATAATAGATGCATCTGATGAGGCCAATGCAGCTATTGCTGCGGTATTGGGCAATGGCGACGATGCATTGCTGATTGATGGTGATTTGAACGACTTTCTCAATCTGCAAAGCACCGGGGACATTTTGGGGGGTGGCTGGCAACTCGATGTCACCGACTCGGGCAATTATGCGGGCTATAATGTCTACGACTACACAGCTGGTTTGACGACATTTGCCCGCGTTGCCGTCGACGAAGACATCGCCGTCACCTTGCCTGCAGTGTAAATCTGGTATTGTGGGAAGAACATTGCCTGGCAACGCAATGGCGGTCCATTACCTGCTTGCAATGATAGCAAAAATGCCGCTCACTTTCGTAATGATTTTCAAATCATCGCTGCCGATTTGATTTGCTTCAGAACAACATTGGTTTGAGCACCACGCACAGCTGGCAGCCGAAACAGAAAATCCTCCAGAAACCGGTTATAAGCATCAATGTTTTCACAAAGCACAATCAGATGGTAGTCGGCCTGACCAGTCGTCGCGTAGCAGGCATCAACCTCCTCGCGTTCGGAAATCCCGCTGATGAAGTCGTTCATGGCCGTTCGATCATGACGCGTCAGCTGTACGTGGACAATCGCCTTGAAAGAGAGCCCGAGCTTGTCTGATTGAAGCACTGCACCATAGCGCTGAATGACGCCGGCATCTTCAAACGCCTTCACCCGGCGCCAGCATGCAGATGCCGACATTCCGACATTTTCAGCCATCTGCGCAACTGACTGACGGCAATCCTGCTGAAGCAGCGCCAGAAGACGTCTGTCTCTGTCATCCAGTCTCATTTGGTTATTTCATCCATTTTTTCATACAAATTCGTAATTTCCATTCATATCTTAGCTGAAAATCGAAAAATTAGAAACACTTCTCCACTGCCCAAGCATTAAACTCCGGGCAGCACGGAGGTGACCATGACGTCAAAGCGCACCACACAGATCGACGATTACCGATTGAATGACCGCTTCAGCCGCACTTCAGGACGTGTTTTTCTGACCGGCACCCAGGCATTGGCACGGATCATGCTCGATCAGGCCCGGCGAGACCGCGTTGCCGGGTCCAATACTGCAGGATTTGTGTCGGGTTATCGTGGATCTCCACTCGGCGGGCTCGACATGGAGCTATGGCGCATACGTGACCAACTCCAAGACGCAAATGTTGAGTTCATGCCTGCGGTCAATGAAGACTTGGGGGCGACCGCCATTCTTGGGGCCCAGCAGGCTGTGCTGGACGTAGATTGCGAAGTCGAAGGCGTCTTTTCCATGTGGTACGGCAAGGGCCCCGGTGTTGACCGTTCCGGAGACGCCCTTCGCCACGGCAACGCCTACGGGTCATCACCCAAAGGGGGTGTTCTGGTGGTCGCTGGAGATGATCACGGCTGTGTTTCTTCATCCATGCCCCATCAGTCGGACGTCGCCTTCATGACCTGGTATATGCCGACCCTGAATCCGGCTTCGGTGGAGGAATTTCTCACCTTTGGAGAATATGGCATTGCGCTGTCGCGCTTCACCGGAACCTGGGTTGGCTTCAAAGCCATATCGGAAACCGTGGAATCGGGTCGCTCTGTGAAACTGCAACCGGACCGTAAGTTCAGTTTTCCCGAAATCGAAACACCCCTCGGCGGGCTGCACGTGAGACGAAGCGACCTGCCCAGTCCAGAAATAGAATCCCGCATTGAATACAAACTTAAGGCCGTAGAAGCCTTCGTCGATGCGAACTCAATCGACAAGCGAATCTACGATATCAAGGATGCCAGTTTCGGCATTGTGACAACCGGCAAGGGTCATTTGGACCTGATGGAAGCTTTGCGTCTGCTCGGCCTCAACGAAGCAAAATGCAGAAAGCTGGGCATCGATATCTACAAGGTCGGCATGGTTTGGCCATTGGCGAGACGCGATGCTTTGGCATTCGTACGCGGCAAAGAAGAAGTGCTGGTGGTCGAGGAAAAGCGCGGGATCATCGAGAGCCAGTTCAAGGAGTATTTCTATGATTGGCCAGGCGACAAGCCTGCGAAAATGGTTGGCAAACACGACGCCAATGCCAGCCGTGATCTGGTGCCCTGGACCGGTGAACTCAATCCATTGGCCCTCGTATCCATCGTAGCGGAACGACTGAACCGGTTTTTCCCAAAGCAAAATTTTTTAGGCACAGCAGAAAAACTCACACGTCCAAAGCCCATCCAATTGCAAATTGGTGGCGCGGCGCGCACTCCCTATTTTTGCTCCGGTTGCCCGCACAACACATCCACCAAAGTCCCTGAAGGTAGTCGTGCTGCATCTGGCATTGGTTGCCATGTCATGGCCAGCTGGATGGACCGGGATACCGAAGGCTACGCGCAGATGGGTGGAGAGGGCGTGCCGTGGATCACCCGATCGAAATTTAGCGGTGGCGGCCATATATTTCAAAATCTGGGAGAAGGGACCTGGTATCATTCGGGGTCGCTGGCGATACGTCAGGCGGTTGCTGCAAACACCAATATAACCTTCAAAATTCTCTATAATGAAGCGGTTGCGATGACCGGTGGTCAGCCAGTCGATGGCCCAATCAGCGTTGCCAATATTGCCCAGGCCTGCCGTGCCGAAGGTGTGGAACGGGTAGCGATCGTTTCAGATGACATACAAAAATTCACCAAATCGGAGTTCCCCCGACACACGACGTTCGACGATCGGCGGGAACTGGATTTGATACAACGCGAAATGCGCCGGGTAGAAGGGGTCAGCGTCCTTATCTACGATCAGGCCTGCGCAACTGAGAAACGACGGCGCCGCAAACGAGGGTCAATCGAGGATCCGAAACGTTATGCCTATATCAACCCTCTTGTTTGCGAAGGTTGCGGCGATTGTTCGATTGAGAGCAACTGTTTGTCGGTCGAACCGCGTGAAACGGAATTTGGTCGAAAACGACAAATAAATCTCTCATCCTGCAACAAGGATTTTTCCTGCCTCAACGGCTTTTGCCCCAGTTTCGTGACAGTTGAAAACGCTGAACGGGCGACGCCGGACTTACCCGATTTACAGATCGAAGAACTGGCAACCAGACTTTCAAAACCACAACCGGCGAATCTCGACCGGCCTTACAACCTGTTGGTCGCGGGAGTTGGTGGAACCGGTGTTATCACAATTGGCGCGCTCATCACGATGGCTGCTCATCTGGAAGGACGCGGGACCAGTTTGCTTGACTTCACTGGGTTTGCACAAAAATTCGGAACGGTTCTCAGTTATATTCGGTTCGCGACTGATCCTGCCGACCTCAACCAGGTGCGGCTTGAACAGGGGGCGGCCGAAGCGGTCATCGGATGCGATATCGTCGTAACTTCCTCTTCCAAGGCATCGCACTGCTATCGCACCGGCACCCAAATCGCGTTGAACACAGCAGAAATGCCAACTGGTGATCTGGTGCTGACGCGGGATGCAAGTCTGGAAGTGAAAACACGAGAGGCGGCCATACGCTCAGCTGTGGGCAGTCAGCAAGTCACATCCATCAATGCAAACCAGATAGCAGAAGCCCTTCTGGGTAACGCGGTATACGCCAACTCGATCATGCTCGGTCTGGCCTGGCAGAAAGGGATGGTTCCAATCGGCTTTGACGCCCTTGATCGGGCCATTGAACTCAACGGGGTAAAGGTGGCCGAGAACAAGCGCGCAGTTTCTATCGGGAGGTTGCTGGCCGATGATCCCAATCAGATCACACGGCACATAACAGAACCGCAGCCCATCGAGCCCGATTTGCAAAGTCTGGTCACACAGCGGGCCAAATTCCTGATCGATTATCAAAACGAGGCCTATGCCAAGCGTTATCAAGAGACAATCACCAGATTTGTGCAGGCGCTGTCGGATGACAAGAAGCAGGCGTTTGGCAGTATGGCAGCAAAATCGCTTTTTAAACTGATGGTGTACAAGGACGAATACGAAGTGGCCCGGCTTCACACGCAAATGGATTTCGACGCCGAACTCAAATCCAAGTTCACGGGTGACTACAAGATCCGATACCACTTGGCACCACCCCTGTTGACCAATGGCAAGGATGCGCGAGGTCGACCGCGCAAGATCGAATTTGGGCCGTGGATACGCCCTGCCCTATTTACCCTGGCGCGACTGAAGCGACTCCGGGGAACAGTTTTCGATCCATTCGGTTATCTGTCGGAGCGCAAGATGCAGCGCAATCTCATCGGTTGGTACGAAGACGTCCTGCAAACAGTTGCGGCGAATGGCACTGCCGATCAAGACATGCTTTCAACCATCCTGACATCACCGATGGAGATGAGAGGATTTGGGCCGGTTCTGGAAAGCGCCGTTCAGGAACAAAAGCTCAAGATCAATCAAGCTCTCGCCATGATCGATTGACTTATGCAGTGAATAATTCATGAGATGATGACACATTCCGGTAACCATGTTCCTAAACTTGAAATGGAGGAATGACCCTTAAATTTCCAACCATCAATTCCGGCAATTGCCGGAATTTGTCTGGGAATGGGGATTGCAGCATGATGCTTGTTAGAAAGTTTTTGAAAGACGAGTGCGGCGCCACCGCAATTGAATACGGATTGGCGGCTGTGTTGGTGTCGATTGTCGCAATTATCGGAATGGCGGATACTGGTCAGGAAGTGAACACCCTTTATACCAGTGTGGAAGGAGCCGTGAGCTCGGCCGCACCCGCACCATAGTCACCACCACCAGTTCCCGCTGCCACTTCGTCAGACCCAATCGCTAATTGGCAACAGAAGCGGCAAGAGCCACGTAGTCAGTCTTGCCGGTGCCCAATACCGGCAATTCGTCGACAAAATTTATGATTCTTGGAACAGCCAGTTCACCAATACCCTGTTGTTTGGCAAATGCACTGATTGCCTCTCGAGTGGCATCTTTGTTGTTGGTCACGAGAACCAATGCCTCGCCCTTTTTGTTGTCGGGTATAGCCACCACAGCGCTTTGGTATTCCGGCCACAGCTCGGCGAGATAGGCCTCCACCGCGGTCAGTGAAACCATTTCACCGGCAATTTTGGCAAAGCGTTTTGCACGTCCCTTAATGGTCACATAACCTTCAGAATCGAGATCGACAATATCACCGGTGTCATATTCGCCATTTTCCGGCCTGACCAGAACACCGGGATTGTCCGCATAGAGATAGCCCAGCATGATGTTGGCGCCGCTGACTATCAACTTGCCACCTTCTTCAATTCCCGGAACATCCTGTAATCGCGATCTGATGCCCGGCAACAATCTGCCGACAGTACCTGGACGGTTGTGCATTGCCGTATTGGCCGACAGTGCCGGCGAGGTTTCGGTTGCACCGTAGGCTTCCAAAATGCGCACACCATATTTTTCCGACCACAGTTTGCGGGTTTCGTCCTTCAATTTTTCCGCACCAGCAAATACATAGCGCAAGGAATAAAAGTCATAAGGGTTGGCGAACCGGGCATAGCCGGAGAGAAATGTGTCGGTGCCGAACATGATTGTTGCGTTGGAGGCATAGATCAGCTCTGGCACGATCCGGTAATGCAGAGGCGATGGATAAAGAAAAGTCCGAATACCAGAAAGCATCGGCAACAAGGTGCCACCCGTAAGGCCGAACGAATGGAATATTGGCAAGGCATTGAACACAATATCGGTCGGGCCGAAGTCAACGCGGGATGCCAGCTGAAAACGATTGGCCTGTATGTTTTCATGGGAAAGCACGACACCCTTTGGGGTCCCTTCTGAACCCGATGTAAACAATATGACCGCAGGGTCTTCGGCAGAACGGGAGCAAATTCTGTTATAGGTGAACTCCGGAATATAGCTGGCAATCAACCCTTTGATTTTGTCAAAAGTGGTCACCGTTTTTCCGACATCTTCAAGATAGACAATGTTGATCCCCTGCTCCTCAAGTGCATCAGTCAAGGGTGACAATTTGGCGGTGTTTATGAATTGCCTTGAAGTTATGACAGTTTTTATTTCCGCGCCACGACAGGCGGCAAGCAGGCTTTGAGCGCCGGTCGAAAAGTTCAGCATTGCCGGCACCCGCCCATGGGCCTGCAGGGCGAAGAAGGTGATTACCGAAGTCACCATATTGGGCAGCATCAGCCCAACATATTCGCCTTCACCACCATCAGTCACCTTGGAAATCTTGTCTCCCAGGATGAAACTCCGTGCGATCAGGTCGCCATAATTTATCGGATCCCGCTTCGGATCTTCAGCAACCTGGTGTTTGCGGCCATGAATGTGTTTTTGATCCAGGATTGAGCTGAAAATCGTCTGTTTCAGATTTGACGAATCAAACAGCATTTCGCACATCAGATCGTACAATTTGAGTCCGGCAGCCATCCTTCTGCGGCGGCCTTTGATCTCTTCTGCAATTTCAAACCGTTGTGGCGGCAGCATCGAAAGCGTAATTTTCGGGAACCAACGCAGGCGAACTTTGCCCTTCAGGCGAGAAAATGGTGTGTATTGCGCCCCTTCTATGCGGATCGGTAAAATCATGGCGTCCGCCTTGTCGGCGATCATGCCAGGGCCTTCATAGACTTTCATGAGGGAACCGGTAATGGTGATACGACCTTCGGGAAAAATCACACATTGGCGATCTTTGCGAATTTCTTTGATCATCGCCTTGGTCGCCATCGGACTGGTCGAGTCCAACGGAAACAGCCGCACAAGATTGCTGAACAGCTTTATGTACCACTGAGTGGCGATCTTGCTGTCGATTGCAAACATTGGTCTTCCTGGCAAAAACAAAGCCAGCAGCAGCCCATCCAAAAATGACAGATGATTGGCGACAATGACAATGCGCTTTCCGGCGGCCTTGTAATTGTCCATTCCTGTTACCTCTACCCGGTAGAGAGTTTTGAAAATTAGTTTGAGAAAGCTCTTAAGCATCTTTCAATCTCCGGCTGACAATGCTGCGAACCACAAAGAACGCTGGGATATTCATCAGGCCAACCAAAAGCAGAACCTGAACTGAGGTGAAATTTATAGAATACAAGGCGGCAACCATCACGCTGGCAACCACCATGAAGAAGGCACCGATAACGTTGCTCGCGGCAATCACACGCGACAGGATTCGATCTTCGCTTCGATGCTGCATGATGGCGTAGAGCGGCACGATGTAGAGGCCGGCAGATATGGCCAACCCCAGTAATCCAACCATGATGCCCCAGCTGGAAACGCCGATGCCGAGAAATTCCGCCAAACCAAGTTCATGCGCAGCAACGGCGGCGGTCTGATTGATGTAGGCGGCACGGTCGACACCAAACTGATAGGCGGCAATGACAAATATTGCGATTGAAACCGTCATGCCAGATGAACCATAGGGAACCAGTTTGCCGTTGATTTCTCCCTTTAACAACTTGTTGCAAAGAACAGAGCCAACACAGATGCCAATCGAAAACAAAGCCAGGAAGAGCGTAACAATGTGCTCATTGCCGCCAATGACATCGCTGGTGAAAACGGGAAACTGGGTGAGGAATGTTGCGCCAACAAACCAGAACCAGGATATGCCAATGATCGACAACCAGACGCTGTGTTCCTGACGGGCAAATTTGGTGATTTGCCAGGTCTCGCGAAAGATGTTCCAGCCAATTTTTACGTTGGGATCGCTCACCGGAGTCGCCGGTATTTTTCGACTCCCCATCCATCCAATAATCGAAAAGCCAATCAGAAAGGCGGCCAGAAGCGGCAGTCCATATTCGGTCCTGACAACCAGGCCGCCGAATATGGTGCCCAGCAGGATCGACAGGAATGTCCCGGCCTCGATCAAAGCATTACCGCCGATCAATTCATCATCTTCAAGATGTTCGGGCAGCAGACTGTATTTGATCGGTCCAAAGAACGTTGATTGAACGCCCATCATGAACAGAACCAGCAACAGGCCGTAGATATTCTGCAGATAGAAAAACAAAGACGCCGTCACCATGAGGCCAATTTCGATCAGTTTCAAACGTTGGGTAAATCGTGACTTTTCCAGTTTGTCGGCCAATTGACCCGCAGTTGCGGAAAACAGAAAAAACGGAAGAATGAACAATCCCGCGGCCAATGTAACCATGGTTGGTCCGTCCAGGCCGGTACGCACGGCGACGTCATAGGTAAACCAGATCAGGAAAGCATTTTTGAAAGCGTTGTCGTTAAAGGCCCCGAAGAACTGGGTGATAAAAAGCGGGAGAAATCTCTGCGACCGCAACAGGTGCAATTGATCCCTCATACCCGGCCCATCCCCAGGCAATGCAAAATAAAATCAACTGACGCCCAAAACATTGCCTGGCCTTGAGCTAACATCCAAGAATCTAGGAAGATGGTGTGGTTGACAAGGTCTGATGCGATCATGGGACTATTCCTCTAATTAAACGTTGTTCAGTAAAATTAACATAAGTCATAATTGAACATCGTTCAAGAAAAAAATGAACGCTGTTCAAATATATCCTGAGCCTCCTTACTGCGTTGTTCTAAAAGAGTAAATTGGAAAATCGTGCCATTTCGTGGAAGTTTTCAGAAAATTATTTCCTCTAAAAGACCGCCGGAAGAGGGCTTTTTTGAATTGTGTTGGAAATTGCAGCGAGTGATTCACACCTGCAGCGCGGCAGCATGAAACAACTACGTGTCACAGACCTTCAACGGCCATGACGCCCCTCTCGTTGCCGACCATAAATTCAAGCAGCGTTGCGACGTGAAATTGCGCGGAACATCCCGATGGTTTCGTGCTGGTCTGCTCCACCCAGTCGGTGAATAATTTGGTTTTTCCTTCAAACCGACAAAACTCAGCAAGAGGCTCCCGTGCTTCAGGCCAGTCGATCACGTCACTGGCTGCATTCAGGCTGGTCGTCAAAAACATGTCCTGGATATTTGAGAAATTTGAAACGATGCGATCTTGGTCAAACAGCGTGTTCACGTTCATCAGGCGCACAATTTTATCACCGTCATAAAGTCCAACAGCAGCACCAACACAAAGGATTGCTCCAATAACTCCGAGCAGTTTTTTGATTTCCTTTTCACCGGGTACTTCCTGTTTCCAATCCTGCCTGTCGATAAGTGGCGCAGTTTTCGGCAGACTAATTTGGCGTTCATTAAAAACATTTCTGATTCTCAGAATAAAAAATAATGTTCTTTTTCAGTGAGATACAAAATTGGGAGTCACATAAAAAGAAATCTCCAATGCCCGCGGAACCTTGAAATCAAACGATGTTCAATATATCAAGCGTCTCAATTGTTGCTAAATGGAATCACCAGATTGGGAAGAAGAGCTGAACACACGCCCGAGCAGCTTCGCCGAATGGCGCTGGATGCCGCCCGAAAGATCGTTCTGGAAAAAGGACTAAGTGGCCTGACAACGCGTGGTATCGCCAAGGAGATTGGCTATACAGTTGGCTCGCTGTATCAGGTATTCGACAATGTCGACCAACTGATCGAGCAGTTGAACATTGAGACCATCGACCATGTTCGATCAATGTGTGATCAACTCGACCTGGACGATGATGCAGCTGACAGTCTGCGCAAATTGTCTCATCTCTATATTCACTTCACGCAGGAAAATCCGCAGCTTTGGGATGCTGTGATCGACCATAAATTGCCAACAGGCTACCGAAGGCAAGACGCCTATTTCGACAGTGTCGGCAAACTCGTTGGGGTGGTTGAAAAAGCAATTGCTTCTTTCTTCAAAGCCGATGAGCTGGCCAGTCGCAATCTCGATGCCAATCTCCTGTGGGCATCGCTCTACGGAATTACTGCGCTTGCCACTGCGGGACGGTTGGCGCGTCACGAAACGACACTTTCGCTGATTGATCGTCTCATCGAAACTTACATTGCCGCTAAGACCCATGATGAATTAACATCCAAATCTGACAGGTAAATCCAACTTGATCACAAGGAGCACAAGGGGAATGCATATAGGTTTGATCGGTGGCATCGGCCCGGCGGCGACTATTGCCTATTATGGCCGCTTGGTATCGGAATTCAAAGCCGCCCAACTACCGCTGGAACTGACCATTGTCCATGCCGATGTGGCGGTGCTGGGCACTAACGCCACGACCCAGGATTATGACGCCCAGGCGGCGGTGTTTGCCAATCATATACGGCAACTTGAAGGGGCTGGATGCGATGTCGCGACCATCACCGCCCTGACTGGTCATTTTTGTTTCAAGCAAACGGTCCAGCTTTCCCCTCTGCCGCTGATCAGCGCCATCGAACCCATAGATCGGTATTGTGAAGCTCATGGATTGAAAACAATTGGATTGTTGGGAAGCCCTCCGGTTTTATCGTCTCACCTTTTTAATCAACTGGATAAGGTCAAGACGGTGATACCGCAAAGCAATGTGGAGCAACTGGGTAACGCCTACATGAAGATGGCCATGACCGGAGAATGCACCGCGGACACACGCACCACGTTCTTACGCGCTGGCGCGCAGATGATTGAAGATCAAGGGGCCGAGGCCATACTTCTGGCCGGCACTGATCTTGGCCTGGCATTTGATAATCAACAGCCCGGATACACGGTCATTGAGGCGCTGAATATCCATGTTGCTGAACTGGTGTCACTTGCAACGAGACAATCAGTGGTGTGACTCGCCGACGATTGCATCCACCAGCCAATCGCGAAACGCTCTGACTTTGGGGCGTTCCATACTATCCTTTGGGCAAACAAACCAATACCAGTGATTTGACGGCAAAACCAGATCGAACGGTTTGACGAGGCGTCCCCTGTCGAGATCCTGACGCACCAAAAACTCACTGACCAGCGCAACGCCTCCACCATTGATGGCCGCTTCAACAGCCAGTGAATCGCTGGTAAAAACCGGCCCCCTGGAAGCCTCAATATCTTCAACACCTGCTGCCTTTAACCACATTGCCCAGTCCGGCTGGGTTCCAGCAGCGGCGTACCAGTCTACATGCAGCAAGGTGCAACGGGCCAGGTCGGCCGGTTGCCGCAATTCAACAGGACGTTCCAGCAAAGCTGGTGAGCAAACCGGTGCAACATCTTCATTGACCAGGGCATCCGCATGCAAGTCGGAATAAGGCCCGGTGCCAAAACGGATGGCCGCATCAACTTCATCTTTGGCGAAATCAACCACCGACAGCGACCCATCCAGACGCACAGTAATCTGCGGATGCAGGTCGTTGAATTCGGACAAACGGCGCACCAGCCATTTGCCGGCAAAAACCGGTGCCGATGAGATCACCAAAGGCCGGTCACTGTCTTCAGCAACAAGTTTGCGGCAGCCTTCAGTCCAGGATTCAAGCCCTTCGCTCAGATACGGCATTAAAGCTGCACCGCGTTCAGTCAGGCGAATAGACCGCACCGAGCGGATAAACATTGGAAAACCGAAATAATCTTCCAGGGTTTTGATCTGATGGCTGACCGCTGCAGGTGTCACAGCCAGTTCTTCCGCTGCAGCACTCATACTGCCGCAACGACCGGCAGCCTCGAAGGCGCGCAGTGCGTTCAATGGTGGTAAACGAAATCGCATCTCATATTCTATAATTTAGTTTTTCTAAATTATCAGCTGAAAACTTCTCGTTTGTCAATTAGGGAACTACACCAGATATTGGGCGTATGACGGATAAGCCACATTATAAAATCTAACAGGAGGGCATTATGAACCCGTATGAAACCAGCAGCCTGACCAATCCAAGAATTCAGCCCGATTGGCGTGAAACGCAGGCCCACAGCTACAATTCCGGTCTGGACTACAGTCTCAGCAGGACCTTCTTTCGGATCTTCAAAGCATTTGATAAAAGCCCGCGAAAGCGCTGAGGACGAATCCGGATCTGTTCAGGCTCTAGGGTCAGGACCCATTAATCTGATGTATTCTGCGGTGGTGAATTTTGTTGTTGGCAAGGAGCAGAGACGCAGGAAACCTGTTGGTTTTCAAGGCTCTGCGACGATGTCCAGCGACAAAATTCGCCCCGCCCGGAGGGTTGGTCATGACACGCCCGCCTAAAGCAAACCAATGCTCGAAAGGACCACCAGTCCTTGCTTGCGCTTGTTTTACTTTATTCGAACGTGTCATGACCAACAGAATACACCAGATTAATGAGTCCTGACCCTAGTCCATTTTCATCCCGGGAACACTGCTGTGATTTATCAGTTCGCGACAGTGTTCCACAAAGGTCTGAACGACCAATCGCCGTTTGGCTTCGCGGCCATAGACCAGTCCCAGCCGCAGTGAGCGCAAGCCGCCCAGCAGCGGAACATATTTCAATGGCTTGCCATCGGGAGAGATATCACCACGCGTGCGAATATTGACCAGCGAATATCCATATCCGTTGGCCACCATACTGCGCACCAGTGCCAGATCCTGACTGCGTTCAGCGATCAGGGGTTTCAAGCCTGCAATGCGGAACGTCGACAAAAAATATTCATTACTGATCGGCAGATCAAGCAACACCATTGGCTCTTCAGTCAGTTGCTCGGGAGAAATGCCCGCGTGACCAGCGAGAGGATGTGAGGGTGCCAACATGACATATGTAGGCAACTCTACCAGTGATACAAATTGCAGATTGCCGGGAATACCAAGGTCATAAGTCAGGCAGATATCAAGTTCCGCGCTCTGCAACCGATCCAGAAGCTGTGCCTGATCGGCCTCAAGCTGACGCACCTCAACATCAGCATATGCCTGCTGAAACAGGAGCCGTAATTCGGGTAGTATGACTGGTGCGATCGTCTTCAAGCACCCAATATGCAATGGCCCTCCTATCCTGGATGAAATATCGGACGCAAATGACGTCAAGCCTTCAGCTGAATTGAGAAGTTCCTTAACGCGTGCCAGAAACTGGCGACCACCGCTTGTCAGAGACAGGCCCTGAGCATGTTTACGAACAAAAAACTGAACGCCGAATTCGGTTTCCAACTGTTGAATGGCAGCCGACACCGAAGGCGGAGACACATTCATCTTCTCGGCGGCTTGAGACACGCTTCCGGTTTCACCAACGGCTACAAAATATTCCAGCTGACGAAGTGTAAACCGTGTGGGCATCTGGGGTCCTGACCCTTATCTCTCAGCTTGGTTTAAGGCTATTCGTCGCCCGGCACGCCATAACTGGGCGCCTGTCTGGGATCCAAGGCACGCTGTATATAGGCCTCCAGCTGGGGTTTATAAATCTGCCAGGCCGCAGCAATATTTTGTATAGGACAATCTTCCGTCCAGTCACACCGCAAATCAGCAACCGGCCACGAATGCTGATCAACCAGTTTCATTCCGGCAGAATGAACCGGCCCAGCCTCTCCGCCAGCCACTAAGCCCGCCCGCATCGCCGCGATCAGCCGATCGCCCAAGTGACCACTGGAAGACAAAAAACCGTCGACAATCGATTGAGGCACTGACAAATCGGCCAACAAATTGCCGCCGCTTGCCACATTTGGTGCTTTGGCCTGTGACCAGATGCCCAAAGCCTGTTGACCTGAATGGATGGCAGTGTCGCCACGAGCATCGACCATTAATACCTGCCGATAGTCCATATGCGGTCGGGTTGATTGAATCTGTGCAATGGCGTCTGTAGCCGAAAGCCCTCGCTCCATCAGATCCAGACCGAGAGGACCCAGAGTTGGATCAGTGATATTTTGACTGGCCACAGAACCCACGCCTGCGCGGGTATAGGAGCATCGCGCTGCGACTGCTGGTGATGAAGATGAAATCGCCACTCCAAACATGCCCGTGGAAGCGCAGCGCGCAACAAGCGAAAACGTCATTTCCTACTCCTCGTCGGGGATAACCGCCGTGCCGTCTATTTCAACCAGCCATTCCGGGCGGGCCAGGGCTTGCACAACCAGACCGGTCGAAACGGGATGTACCCCCTTGATATATTCACCCATCGTCCGGTAGACCGCTTCGCGGTGTCTGACATCGGTGATGTAGACCACAACCTTGACCAGATGCTCCATTGTGCCACCGCATTCTTCGATCAGTTGTTTGATGTTCTGCATGACCTTGTGGGTTTGTTTCACCGGGTCATGGCTGTCGATATTTTTGGCGTCATCCAGATTCTGCGGGCACTGACCTCGCAAGAACACAGTCCTGCCCCGCGCCACCACAGCTTGAGCCAGATCATTATCAAGCTGCTGTTCCGGATAGGTTTGCTTCGTATTAAAGGGGCGAATGCGTTGGTGAATCATAATTTCCGTCCGTCTTGATGGTCTGTAGGGTCAGGATGACTGCGTTTATCAATCAGGTTTGTCAGCAAATGCGCTGTGCCAGATATTGGGCAAAGTCGTAGTTCGGCCGCTCCAGGTGAGACAGAGGGCCAGGCCGGGCAAGCTCAGAATTCAACCCCCGATAGACCTTTTCGGTGCACCCCATATCTTCGATATTGACTTCGTCGAGCAGGTTTTTCAGTTGCTTAAAACTCTCCTGAGCGCTCGGGTCATTAACAAATTCCGGCGACATGCCGCCACCAAAATATATTTGCACCTGATCATAGCCTTTCGGGTGAAGCGACAAGTACCAAAAATATCCCGGGGTCAACGTAATCAACAGGCTTGGATAGATGGCCAAAAGATATGTTGTGCGTCGACGATCCCCGTCCATGCGCTTGTTGTTGGGGTGCGCCAGGGCAATCTTCAGAGATTCGTCTTTCAGGATCGTGTGATAGTTGAAGGCTGGTAATCCGGGCGGACAGATCATTTCATCCAGCTTCGACAAGCCACCGATCGTGCCCGAATGGCAGACCGGCAGGTGATAACTCTCCATGAAGTTTTCGGCCAAAATCTTCCAATTGGTATTCCAGACATGGGTCTCGAAGAATGTTTCTTCATAGGTCTCCATCTGATAGTCGCTGATCAGCTCCTCAACTCCAGACAGCACTTGTGCAGCCGGTGGGGCATCCGGATTGAGCGATACCATGATCCAGCCCAGCCATTCCTCACAGCGGACGGTCGGCAGACGCAGTTGATCCTTGCAAAATGCCTGGTTTTTTCCCATGGCCGGTGCGCCACGCAATGACCCGTCCAGACTGTAGGTCCAGGCATGGTAAGGACAGACAATGGCCTTTGCATTACCCCGCCCCTGTAACAGGGTCGACATGCGGTGCAGACAAACGTTGGACTGGGCTCGCAACTCCCCTTCCCGGTCGCGGATCACCATGATCGGCTGACCGGCAAGTTCCAGTGTTGTATAATCTCCAGGTTGCGACAAAGATGAAGCGCGACCGGCGCAAAACCAGTCCTTCTTAAAAATGTCTTCCAGTTCTCGCTGCAGAAACGTCTCAGACGTATAAACGCTTTTCGGCATCGCATGGGCCTGCTCAAATTGCGCACCCGCATTTTCCCGAAGTTCTGCAACGGGGTCCAAATCTGACATTGTTGTCTGGGTCATGGTCAATGCTCATCGTCAATGAATATTGTAGGTTTGGTTCCGCACGAGATGCGTGAAATAATAAAGCATCAATTTGCTCAACGCTAATTAGTTTAAAACTAATCAATCAGCCTCGCAAGCAAAACAGAGCTTTGCAACTTTGGTGACGGCTGGTTCTCAGGTGTTTGAATTCACCGTGCCGTCGGCAATCCAGCCGTCGAGAATCTCAAGCGCCTTGTCAACAAAAGCCTGGTCATTGATATGTGCATCTATCTCAGACATTTCTACAGGAGCCCGGATAGCTTTGCGCATTTCGTCACAAAATGCCGAAAGTCCGTCCGGGTCATGAGCGGGTCCCCCCGGCTTGTCCCATTCTTCAATGCCTTGATTGGGTAATATCACATGAACTGGCGCGGATGAATTTGACAGGCGCTTGCCAATTTCCCGGGCGGATTCACGCCGTTCCTCATCGTTCAGAGCTGATGATTTGATCAACCGGTTGTGGGCATGAAATGGTCGATCCTGAAACCGCCCAGGAATTTCCTGCCAGCCAGCAAAGTCGATCAGGTCGAGACATCCCGGTGCGACGATCTGGGGTATGCCAGCACTCCCCGCATTGAGCATTCTGTCGGGCCCGGCATTGATCACCGATCCAACCATCAAATTACCCAGTTCCGGCAATGCGAAGTCCATCACGCAGGCAAAACCCTTGCTTGCGGCGATATTTTCAAATGCCATGCCCCCCATGCCTGTGGCGTGAAATATGGCGACTTCAAAACCGCGCTGTTCCAACGCCGGCTTCAGCGCTTTCATGTAGGAAAGACATGAGGAACCAAGACTTGTCATGCCAATCACCGCACGATCAGCCGTCGGCGGTTCAACGGCCCTTGCTGCTCCCAATACCGCACCGGCGGCCTGGCTGAGGGAAGACTTGCAAAAAGAGTTCAGACCATAAAGTCCCCCTGCCCAGAGGATCATCTGAATATCGGCTGACAGTCGGTCGGCAGGAATAATCGGAGAAAAAGAGACGGTCGAAATTATGTATTTGGGAACTCCAACCGGCAAGGCGCGTGCGCAGTCAAGCGCCAGGTCTGTGCCCATTGTCCCGCCCATGGCGATCATGCCGTCGATCTTGCCTTGCGAATACAGTTGATGGGTCAAACTGGCAGCGCCGCGAGACATGATCTGCATTGCGGTGTTTTCATCACCTGAATCTATGGCTTGTTGAATGCTTGAATCTGCAGCAGCCGCAACTTCGTGTTTGGAAATATGGGTGCCTTGCTCCGGATCTCCAAGCACACTCACATCCATAGTCATCACCTGACCGTCTTGAGAACTTATCCGGTCTTCCAAATAGCGCAGTTCGTCGGACTTGGTATCGAATGTACCAATCACCAATATGGTTTTTTCATCAGACATCTGCATCTCCTGATTCCTAAGCTCTCATCTGCTTGCCATCGGGGTCGTAAAACGGCTTCAATTGTACATCGACATCATAGTCAGTCCCGGCAATCCGTACCACGAAGTCGGTTTCGTCCAACCAGGTTTTTGAGACACCGTTTTCATGGTGAAGACTGGCAAGACCAACACAGCGACCAGTTCTGAATCCCCAGGCTCCCGAGGTGACATGACCGACAAAATCGCCGCCTGCCAGAATCGGCTCATTGTGCAACAGATACGGACCACGCCGCGGGTCGGTCTGCTCTAAAGCCACAGAAACAGTTCGTTGCTGTGTTTCAGGCCCCACTGCGTGTTGGGTCGCCAAAGCCTGCTGCCCCAAAAATGCATCACATTTCGCCATGTCGACGGCAAAACCCAGCCCGGCCTCGTAGGGCGTGTCCTGTTCAGCAATGTCATGACCAAAATGCCGAAAACCCTTTTCCAGCCGGCAACTGTTCATGGCAAACATGCCCATATGCTGTAACCCGGTAGCCACCCTTTGCTGCATGATGCTGTCATATACGTGGTTGGCAAACTCGGTCGGGATCAACAATTCATAGCCAAGCTCTCCGATAAACGAGCGGCGAATTGCCCAAACTCTTGCATGGGCAAGATCGATCTCCCGCGCTGCCCCGAATGAAAATTCATCATTTGAAAGGTCATCACCGGTCAGGGCTGAAAGGATCGAACGTGAATTCGGCCCGTGCAGCGTCAACAGAGCGTAAGCGGCTGTCGCATCAAATATCTCAAACCGCCAGTCAGGATCGGCATGATCACGAATCCAGACCTGGTCTCTGATCTGACTTGGATGGCCTGTAATGACAATATACCTGTCGGTATTCAAACGAGATATTGTCACATCTGCTTCAATACCACCCCGCGCATTCAAGAACTGCGAATAGACCGATTGGCCAATCGCACAATCCAACTGTGCACCGCATACACGATTGAGCGCCTTCACTGCATCCGGACCCTGGACAATAATTTTGGCATACATCGACTGATCCAGCAGCACAGCGTCGTCACGGGCGCAAAGACATTCAGCTTCCAATTGCGGGAACCACGCCTGATAGCCGATTGACGGATCGGTCGGCCAGCCCGTCGCCGCTGTATCGTAATACATGGGCAGTTCCCAGCCGACGCGTTCTGCAAACATGGCTCCCTGGTTGGCCAGGCGGTCGTGCAATGGGACCCGCCGAATGCCGCGCGCCGTTTCAATCTGGCGACCTGGCCAATGCAGACCGTAATGCAGCCCAATGGCTTCGGTGACCCGTTCAGCATTGTAGGCAGAGTTGATTTGAAACGGCATCGCGCGGTTGGCCTGGAGCGGCCCCATGCCCCGACTGGGCGCGCCGTCGATCAGCCATTCGGCCATCGTCAGTCCGACACCACCAGAATTCAGGATACCGTTTGAGTTCATTCCCGCTGCAATAAACAATCCCGGCAATTCCGGCGCCGGACCGAGATAAGGTCGCCCATCCGGGGTAAAACTCTCCGGGCCGCAGAAAAAGGTCTGTATACCCAAGTTCTCGAGCGCTGGCATGCGCGAAAAAATCGTTTCCAGCATGGGTTCGACGTGGTCCATGTCAATCGGCAATTCATCAAATTCAAATGAGTCTGGAATGGATTTGCCACCCCAGGCTTTGCCGCGTTCTTCAAACCAGCCAACCAACAGCCTTCCGGCATCTTCTTTCCAGTAAATCCGCTCTTCGGCGACCACCAGTCCCGGCAAATCACGCGGCAAATCGGCGACCGGTTCAGTAATAATATAGAAATGCTCTGCAGCATGGAGCGGCACTGTTACGCCATGTTGCCCTGCAAATTGCGCCGACCACATACCACCGGCCAGCAGAACCCCGGTGGTGGCGATTTCGCCCTTGTCGGTTGCAACACCACAGACCCGGCCTTTGTCGGTGAGAATTTTGACCGCCGCGACATTTTCAAATATTTGGCAGCCATATTGCCGGGCACCTTTGGCCAGTGCCTGAGTAACATCCAACGGGTTTACCTGACCGTTGGATGGCATCGCGAACCCGCCAAGTACATCTTCATAGTTCAGCCAGGGCACTTTTTTCCGCAGCTGATCCACGTCCAGCATATGTCCTTCAAGTCCCATTCGTTGCGCATGATCGCGGCCGCGCCGCAACTGCTCCATGCGCAGATCGCTGATCGCGATGTTGATGGTGCCATTTTGCTTGTACCCCGTGGCCTGTCCGGTTTCTTCTTCAAGGTCCTGAAACAATCGGGCGGTATATTTGGCGAGCTCTGTTTGACTGCTGGAGTCGCGCAATTGCCCGACAATTCCGGCAGCGTGCCATGTGGTGCCGCAAGCAAGTTGTTTTCTTTCGATTAGAACAGCGTCCCAAACGCCACGTTTTCCAAGATGATAAAGTGTCGAAACGCCAGTGATCCCGCCGCCGATAATCACATGTGATGCCGAAGGTGGAAGCGGTTTGCTGGCTTCAGCCATCACGTAACCGATGCGCTTCTGGCTCTCAAAAGTGATCTGATATGGAACAGGAGAACGAGGACGATGATTGTGAAAATGCCAGCCGCCATGGGCCGGTTGATCCAATCAAACATCGTATCAATGCGCGGTAGCGACGTTCTGAACCGGGATTCTGCAATTCCACCAAGAACCATGCCGAGAATGATCGGAACAATTGGCAAATCCAACCGCTTCAACACCAAGCCCAGAAGTCCAAATGCAGCGGCCATGACACAGTCGGTCATTGAATTGCGCAGTGAATAAACACCGACAAAGGACAGTGTCAATATCGTCATACCCAAGAACCGATTGGGGATCGACACCACTTTGAGCAATGGCCGGGTTGCAAAGATCAAAAACAGCAGCGCGATGAAATTCAAGATCAGCAGGCACAGATATAACGCCATCACAAAGTCCATCTGATCCCGAAACAGGTTTGGCCCCGGAACAATGTTGTGGACGTAGAACACCGACAACATCATCGCGGTCAAAGCTTCACCGGGAATACCCAGCGCGAGCAGTGGGATCATCGCCGCTGCCGGCACTGCGTTGTTGGCGGCTTCTGATGCGATGATGCCTTCTGGGGCACCCTTGCCGATCCGCTCGGGATTTGGCGAAATCTTCTGTGCCCAGGTGTAGGACAGGAATTGTGCGGTGAACTCGCCGACCCCGGGAATTATTCCCATAATGGTGCCGAAACCAGCTCCGGGCAGAGCAATTTGAGGAAACTTAAAAACTTCCTTCAAACCACTGAATAACCCGCCTTCAAGCTTAGGTGGCTTCACCGGATTATCTTTGCCGACCAGAAGCACAAATGCCTGCGACAGCGCAAACAGACCCAGTACCATCACAATCAAGTCGACACCCGACGCCAGCCACGACTGATCGAACGTATAGCGTTTGGTGTATTGGACTGGTTCCAGACCAATCGATTCAAGGAATATTCCAAAAAACAGCAATGCCCCGGCGGCAAGACTGCGGCCCCTGTGAGCGATCACCACCAACAGCATGCCCAATACAGTGGCCAGAAATATCTCCCTGGATCCGAATAAGGGCGCAATTTTTGCAAGATATGGAGCAAATGCCATCAGGCAGATCACCGAAATTACACCACCAACGAACGATGCGCCATAGGCCAGCGAAAGCGCCCGCGGGGCTTCCCCTCGCTTGGTCATCGGATAGCCATCGTAAGTCGTCAACGCATTGACCGGAGTGCCCGGCGTATTCATCAATATGGCGGGAATGGCGCCGCCATACATGGCGGACCCATATATGCCCAGCAGCAGGGTCAAACCAACCACCGGTTCCAGCGAAAAAGTTGCAGGCAGTAGAATTGCAATCGCGATGGCCGGTCCAACCCCGGGGATCGCACCGATTACCACACCCCCGATCGCACCGATCAGCAATGCCAAAGCGACATCCAACCGCAATATTATGTCGAGAGCTGATCCAAGGGTTTCCATAATGCGGCCTAGAAATAGAGGATCATAAAATTGCGCAGGCCATCAGGCAGATATTCATAGACCTGTCCGCCAGGAATCTTAACCGAGAGGCAGGTTTTGAAAATGAACACAACCGCAAATCCCGTCAGTGCTCCCCACATGAGATAGGTCTTCGACCGATATCCCAGCCGCCAGGTGAGCAGCAGGCAAAAAACAACTGTTGAAAACAGATAACCCGCAACAGGAACAATCATCACATAAATCAGGAACCATGCGGCGAATTCAATGGCCCGCAGCCACAGAAGCAGCTCATTTGGAATTGCACCTTCGGCATTGGTGCGAAACCGGCGAACCGACACTACCATCTCACCGGCACCAAAAATGACCATGCCGACGATTGCCATAACCGGCCAAAAGCCTGGCTGGTTGGTGAGGGTTTTATTCGAACTCCATGTTACTTGCGAGCCAATCTGGCTCAGCAGAAACAGCGCCACGAGAAAGGCAGCCAGGGCAAACACGAGCTCAGCCTTGTGGTAGCTGTTTGCGGTGAGGCGAACCGTTTCGGTTTCAGAATTTTCCATGACAGGTCCGGGGGCCTTCTGATGTGCTGAAATTGAGCGTGGCGAACTTCAAAAGCTCGCCACGCACCAGTCTTGTAAAATTGGCGTCAATTCCAAATGCCTATTCCAGCATTTTGGTGAGCTCATCCAGCGTTGCGGTATCAGCATCAATCTGCGCTTGAGAGGCCGCTGCATCCTTCCAGTACACCTGAGCGCCGGTCTTTTTAGCAAATTCCTGTGCCCGGGCACTGGCGATGGTTTTCTTGGCAACTGCTGCCAGTTTAGCACGAGCCTCAGCTGGAACATCTTTATGTACGAACAAGCCGTTCCAAAGCGTAATCGTCAAGGACGGATCCAGTTCTTTTACCGTTGGAGAATCCGGAACCATAGGAAGGCGCTCATCGGTAACTGCGGCCAGAATGTTGATCTTGTCGAGACACGGCAAAACCAGTTGGATTGTCGTATTCATCACATCAACATCACCGGATGCAATCGTATTGCAATCCAACGCATCAAATGCAGCATCGGAGGCATAGGAAAAGCCCATGTTTTTCGCCATCGCAAGCGACACTTTTGTTGGCATGAGCGGCGCGCCAAAATGACCCAATATGACTTTGTTGGACTTTGCGTGTTCAGCAAGTTCCTTCATCGTCTGGTAGGGCGCATCCTTTGAGGCCGCCAAAACAAATGGGTAGGTTAAGAAAATACCCACCGGCTCGAATGGATTTGGTGCCAGTTCCGGCATGCCAATCCTGGGTCCAATGATCGGTACTCCGATAACAAAGGAACCGACGGTGTGGCCATCGGCCGGCGCTTTGGCAACTTCTGCCGCGCCAGGGAACGGCCCTGCACCCTTGCCAGGTTTGTTGACCACTGCAGCTGGCTGACCATGAGCTTTCTGAAAATCTTCAGCAATCATCCTGGTCAACACATCCTCCATGTCCCCGGGGGGCCACGGCACGATAAATTGCACCGGTTTATTTGGATATTCTGCCTGCGCCGGCAGTGCGACCAGTGCAGCAGCCGTCGCCAAAGACGCGCCCAGCACTTTTGTAAAAAATTTGTTCATTGACTCCTCCCGAGATAGTTGGTTCATTATTCGAACCACCAGTTGAATATGTTCAACTCTGATCACCCGTCTGTCAAGCAAGCGGATTCTGGAATCGAAAGCGCGGACGCGAGATATGGGAACCATTGCAAAAGCATTGCAACTTCTTTCCCATTTTTCCAATAACCAGCCGGAAATTGGCCTGTCTCGTTTCGTCCAGATAACCGGTGATGATAAAGCCACTGTGCACCGGCGCTTGAGAGAATTGCGGGATAGCGGATTTTTACATCAGGACCCGGTTTCCCGGGCCTATCGCCTCGGCCCGGCCATCTCACGCCTCGAAATTGTCAAGGAAAGCAGTTTCCCCGCGAGGCGGGCAGCGATTGAGACAATTCGAACTTTAAACCGCGAAGTTTCGGAGACCGCACATGTTTCGGTTATTCAAGGCAATGTGGGGTTGAGCACCATCGCTTATGTTGATGATTTGAGCCACGGCATTCGGGTTCACGTTGATGTTAATGAGATTCTGCCATATCACGCAACCGCTTCCGGACTGGTAACCCTGGCCTTTATGGAGGACCAGCAGGTTGACGATATTCTCAAGCAAGGTCTGAATAAATATACCGCCGACACCCAAACCGAATTGCCGCAGCTCCGAGCAAATCTGCGACAGATCCGCAATTCTGGCTATTCTCGCAGTCAGGGCGGATTTGAACTGGACGTCGTTGGAATTGCTGTGCCGCTTTTTGATCACCGCAAAAAATGTGCTGGTGCCGTTGCGGTCGCCGCCCCCTCTTCCCGCCTCACTGATGATGTTCAACGCAGCATATTGCCAAACCTGAAGATCGCCGCCAATGCTATTAACGAGTCCTGGCAAGGCCTGACTTGAAAATCTCACAGCGCCAGTAATTGCCCGCGATATCTACAACATTACCCGCTGGCCACTTTCGGCTGCATCATAGACCGCCAGAGTTGCTCTCAGCGTATCCGTTGCATCATGCGCTGAAATACAGGGTGCCGTGATTCCCTTGATGACATCTGAAAAATGGTTGATCTGGTTGATATAGGCATCTTCCAATGTCTCAGCCATGTCGTTTGATTCAAGCGGAGCGCGCCAGTCAGGTGTTCCTTCAGAATTCCAAATCTTCAAATTGGGGAACTCCAGACTTCCCTCCGTGCCCATAAACCGAATGGCATTTCTACCGGTACGTGGTACCGACATATTTTCACCGGTGGCTTGTTCCCATCCCCAGGGCGAATGGCTTTGATCCGATAACAGAAATGTCCCCAACGCACCGTTTTTGAACTTTAATACCAGCGCTGCTGCATCTTCCTTTTCAAAACCCATTACTGCGTTGGATGTTTCCGCATTTATGCTGACAATGTCCCCGGCGATATAGCGCAGCAAATCCATGTCATGAATCAAGTTGGTCAGTATCGGCCCCGCCTGCCATTTCTTGCGCCAGTCCGGCAGGTAATAATCTGCATGTTTACGCAGGTTCCAGTGGCCAACCACACCGACCAGCTGTCCCAACTGACCCTGCCTGACAATATTGTGCGCCTGATTGACCAGCGCATAATGACGTCGGTGATGACCAACCAGCACGTGCCGTCCAACAGCGTCCGCTTTCGCAGCGGTTTTCCGAGCCTCTTCGACGGTCGCCATGATCGGTTTTTCAACCAACACATGGGCACCAAATTCAAGCGATTCCAATGTGGGTACCAAGTGATGCTCGGTCGGAGTTGCAACAATCACCCCATCCGGTTGACAATGATCAAGCATGTCACCGGTATCGGCAAATATCGGCACGCCATGTTGTTCCGCGATCTGCCGGGCACCCTGGAAGGGATCGACGATACCGGTCAGTTCTACGTGCGCTACACTGGCTATCGCTTCCAGGTGTCGCTTACCGATCACTCCGGCCCCAATCAGGGCCAGACGGGCCTTGTCCATTGTTTAACCTCCTAACAGCCGCCTTCGACTTGCAGTGAGCTGATTTCAAGCTGTCTGAAGATCAAATTTATCCGATCCCGGCAACGGCCCACCATGCAAAACACGCGTATGACATCATTTGCCGCGCATGGAAACAGGTCAGATAACATGCGCCTGGCGGCCGGTATTCAGCCAAATATTTTCTTGAATTCATCAATGCACAATCGAAATCCGGCTTCAAAGTCGCCGTTGCCAGGATGATAAACGCTTTCAAACGAGATAACTCCGTCATAGCCATCTGCGCGAAGTGCATCGGCCAACGGTTGAAACTGATTGGCCAGCTGACCTTCACCCATCCGCCGCACTTCCAGGGTCGCCCTGGGCGTGTCGACCAACACATCCTTGATGTGGATGTGACCGAGGTAACCGTCGCGAACTTCTTCATAGCCGTCCGGATAGGCCAGTTCATGACACCAGCAATTATTGCCCGGATCCCACAATACTTTCAGCGTGTCCTTCGCACCCAGATCATCAATCAGTTTGCGGGCCGTATAATTGGAATTCACCAGAGTGCCGTTACCGGTTTCTACAGCCAGGACAACCCCTTCGGATTTGGCCAGTTCAACCGCCGGCGCAATCAGGGGTGGCATTGTGTCCCAAACGCCGTGAGCAACGTTCCATTTTTCAGCCCCGTTCAACCCCCACAGAATTTGTTCCTTGCGCTGGGTCATAATTCGCACCAGTGGCGATCCAACCACATGGGCCATCTCGATTACCCGCTTCAACGCATCCATGTGTTTGGTATGCAATTGATCACCTGGTTTGTTGGCGGCAGTCATGCCTGCAAATATGTGACGCGACAGGCAGGAGACAGGTTTGCCGCGGTCGCGCAGCAAGCTGTCAATCTCGGCGACCTCCTGCTTGCTATGGTCGCCCACTTCCGTATCGCCAACAAATTGCAGTTCTGCATATTCCAGACCGAACTCATCCATAACACTTACAGCGTGATTCAGGTCCCGGCTGATGCCGTCGCAAATAACTCCAAGTTTCATGATTCTATCTCCTATCTGTGCAGTTTTGCGCCAACGATTTCTTCAATCACCTGCGTACAGGCCCAGTTGTCTCCGTCCGGATATTTTGACTTTCCGGCATGAAAGATCTGCATTGCACTGGACGCCGTCTGCATCGGCACCTGCAATTCTTCGGCTAGATCCAGAGAAATCGTCAGATCCTTATGCATGGTGTTGATATGACTGCCAGTCTGGCTGAATTTTCGGTCAATAATATTTTCAAGCGCTGTATTGGTGCAACCGCTACCTGCGCCCGAAGTTGAAAATACATCGAACAAAACCTGTCCCGAAACTCCTGCCTTGGCGGCCAGAACCGAAGCCTCAAAAGTCGCCGAGAAGATGGAACCGATCAGTGTCTGCAGGCACGACTTTACTGTTTGCCCCATACCGGGTTCGGAGCCCACCCGGTGAATATTGGACGATACTGCTTCCATAACCGGCGCGAACTTATCGAGAACGGCCACAGGAGCAGACGCCATCATCGTCAATGTGCCTCCCTGCGCCCCGGGAAATCCACCCGATACCGGACTGTCAATCAACTCAATACCCGACCCTTCCATTGCAGCACCGATCTCACGAGCCTCACGCGGCTTTATGGTTGCGGTCAAAATGACTGCGCCACCTTTGTTCATCTGGCTGATCAGACCGTCATCACCCAAAATGACCGACTTTGCCTGATCACCATTCATCACCATGACATAGACCGCATCAGCACTGCGACCGACCCCGGCGACATCGGCAGCGGGCATGCCACCCATTTCTTTCAGTGCCGACATCCGCTGATCGCTGAGATCAAATCCGGTTGTTGAAAATCCATTTTTGATCAGGTTCATGGCCAATCCACTGCCCATATCCCCAAGTCCTATTACTCCAGTGTGCATTTCAATCATCCTTTCTTGTCCGGTCCATCCGGATTTCGCTTCGACAACACGCCTCAAGGGTAAAAATTGGGGCGCCGGTTCGATGCGGAGATTTCAGCGCCGACGCGCGCCGGGCGGGTCCAGTAGACACCCCGCTGCCCAAATATGGTCTTCTGCCTGTCATATCAGGCTCACCTTTTGACCAAAGGAGAGTAACAAGCCTAGACCAGATCTGGACTGTTTGACCAGTGAGCAAATTCAAATTGTGAACCGGAAAATTATCGAAACAAATGTCCAAATATGTCACGTTGCCGAGCGTTGGACCCGTTGTTCGCGGATCATCATATAAACACCCGAGCCAATGACCAGAGCCGCGCCAAACAGCGTCAATGCGCTGGGTCTCTCTCCAAACACAATTACGCCAAGAACCAGCAGATAAATTATGCGCGAATAGCGAAATGGCGTGACCACCGAGACGTCTGCCATGCGCATTGAAGCGATAAGCAACAAATAGCCAACCGCACCGAGGCTGACCATTGGCACCACCAACCACCAGTTGGTTTGATCTGGAATCAGACTGTCGCCAGAAATCAACACCCAGCAAAGCGCAAACGGAATGGTTGCCAACATGGTGTAAATTGCCAGGCTGATTGACGCGATATCTGGTGGAATCATTCTGGTGGTCAGGTCGCGCACTGACAGAGCCACCATGGCCAGAACGGCCCACAGAATCGACAGGTCGAATCCCTCTGTCCCCGGTTGAACGATAATCAGGACACCGATAAATCCAACAGCAATCGAGGTCCAGCGCCGCCAGCTTATCTTTTCATCCAGAATCAACACTGCACCGACCGCCACCAATATTGGCGTGGCCTGCGTGACCGCGCCGAATGTCGACAAAGGAACATAAGCCAGAGCCAATACGAGGCCAGCCATCCCAAATATTTCAGCAAGATAACGTAACAGCAAAATTGGCATGAATGCCCGACGATCAATCAGACTCTCACGCTGCACCGCGGCCATCAGAGCAAACAAGACCAGCCCACCGCCGAGCATCAGCAGCAATATCTGCGCTGGCGACATGACCGCCGACCCCAGCTTCACCAGCGTATCAGCCAGCGCAAAAGCTCCCATAGCAAGAAGCATAAATGCGATTCCGCGAAAGTTGCCCTCAGGTTTCACGTCACTCCAACATGCTCAATTGCAAACACCAAGCATTAACGCGGGCAGGCTGCAATTGATAGCTCAAATGCCGATGCTTCGCATGGCGACAACTGCCGAAGCTGATCCGCAGGCTTTCAGATCACGATTCGTTTGCCACCCTGTTGATCCGATAATTCAGCACAATCGAGTGCACGTTGAAGGGATGCAGCCATCGCAAAGTCCGGTACGCCATTCGCCCCGCGACCAACCGCCTCGACAAACCGCTGATACGTCGATTCAACTTCCGGCGCTTCCACATCCCGCCAAATCTCGTCATTGATATCATCACCGACACACATCCTGACCCGGCCAACCGCCTTTTCAAAACGCACTTCAACGCCACCCAGATCACCATAAATGCGCAATCGCAGATCATTATGATGCCCGCTGGCAAAGCGTGTTGCACTGATCACGCCAATCGCCCCGTTCTGCAGCTCAAGATTCATCGCACAGCTGTCATTCGCATCAAGCACGTATTCTCCGATCTGATCCTCCGGTGCTTTTTGAAACGTTTTCAGGCGACACGACATATCCCGTGGAAGGCTGCCTGCAACAAAGCAGGTAAAATCAAGAATATGAATGCCAATGTCGCCCAATACACCCTTTGAACCGTGCGCGGTAGACAGACGCCAGAGCCATTTCGAATCTGATCTCCAATCACCCCAGGCGGGTTGCGTCAACCAGCTTTGCAGATAGGAGGCTTCAAAGTGCCTGCACTGGCCAATCAAACCTTGTGCCACAATCTCTGCAGCCTTTTGAATCGCAGCCACATTCCGATAGCTTAAATTGACCATATTGATGACATTGGCAGCCGCTGCTGCATCTGCCATTTCACGCGCCTCATCGAAATTGGTGGCAAGCGGCTTTTCACACAGCACGTGTTTGCCTGCCGTCAAAAGGGACATGGTGGTTGAATAATGCAAACGATCCGGCGTGACATTTGAAACCGCATCAAATTCACCCCAGCTGATAGCTTCTTCCAGTGAGTTAAACCGATGTGCAATGGAATGCAGATCGCAGAAGCTGGTCAGCGCTTGTTGATTAACATCGACACCACCAACCACATCAACTGAGGCCATTTCGCGATAGGCTTCAACATGGGTTTTCGCCATGCCACCGGTGCCAACAATAAGAATTTTGATTTTGGTCATTCGCCACCTGCCGCACCCTGGGAGAAATTCAAGTTGAGTTCACCTGAATCCAGCTTCACCATCGCGATGAAGCCGCGGACCACGTTCCTCGATCGGTTCGGGAGCCTCATTCACCGGCACATTGGGTGCGCCGACCGGATCTTCTATACGACGGGCCGGATTGTGAGCCCAGTTCACCGCATTGCGCAGTACCGTTCGTATGTTTTCATCATGGTAGGTCGGATAGGTTTCATGTCCTGGCCGAAAATAGAATACATTTCCTGCACCGCGCTTATACGTCAGACCAGACCGAAATACTTCTCCACCCTGGAACCAGCTGACAAACACCGTTTCCAATGGCTCCGGCACGCCAAACGGTTCGCCATACATTTCTTCATTTTCCAATTCAAAATGATTGGGCAGGCCGCGTGCGATTGCATGGTTTGGGCTGGTCAGCCAAAGACGTTCGCGCTCTCCGGCTTCCCGCCAGGTCAAATTGCAGGATGACCCCATAAGCCGTTTGAACGGTTTGGAAAAGTGCGCCGAATGCAGGAATATGATCCCCATGCCCGACCAGACTGCTTCACATACCCGCTCGGTCACCTCATCGCTCACGTCTCCGTGTGCTGCATGTCCCCACCACAACAGCACATCAGTTTGCGCCAGCCTTTGTTGGGTCAATCCATGCTCGGCCTGCTGAAGCGTTGCCGTTGTCGCGTCAATATTGGCGTCCTGATTCAGCGCCTCGGCAATACATCCGTGTAATCCGTCAGGATACAGCTCGCGAACCGTCTGGTTCTCATTCTCATGAATATTCTCACCCCAAACAATTGTGCGAATTGCCATTTATGCCACCAATCTATTGTTGAGATCTAGTCAGCGCAGACCATTTCCCTCATCTATCTTGACCAATTTACTGCAAGCATGCGTAACGGGCAATCTACGCCAATATAACATGATACTGACCGCCTGGATTGCACACATAATTCGCTTGGATTGGTTCAGTCTCTAGTGGTTGTTGCGGATCATATCAGCCGCCTTCTCTGCGATCATGATGACCGGTGAAGCCGTGTTTCCAGAAACAATTCTGGGCATGACAGAAGCATCAATGACCCGCAGTCCCTGCAGACCATGCACCTTCAATTCCGGGTCGACGACTGCCATGGGGTCGCTGCCCATTTTGCAAGTACCGACGGGATGGAAAATGGTCGTTGCTATATTTCCCGCTTCGCGAAGCAATTCGGTATCGCTGGAAACTTCAGCGCCGGGGAGGACTTCCTCAGGTTTATAAGGCTTCAGCCTTTGCGCAGTCATGATCTTGCGCGCCTGTTTTATCGATTTGACGGCAACTAGTTTGTCGGATTCTGCCGACAGGTAATTCAGTTTTATGTCGGGCTGCTGGTCAACATCGCGACTGGTGATGTGACATGATCCGACACTTTGGGGGCGCAGGTTGCACACAGATACGGTAATCGCCGGATAGGGGTGCAACGGGTCACCAAGCTTGTCGGTGGAAAGCGGCTGCACATGATATTCAAGATCAGGAGTTTCCAGTGCCGGGTCACTTTTTGTGAACAGGCCGAACTGACTGGGCGCCATCGACATCGGCCCGCTCCGTTGCAGAGCATATTGCAGTGCGATGCCAATCTTTCCGGCGAGACTGTTGGCCCGCTCATTGAGAGTTTTGGTGTTGGATACCTTGAATACCGTCCTAATTTGCAGGTGATCCTGAAGATTTTCGCCGACTCCGGAAAGTTCATGATTGAGCTCAATCCCCTGCCCTTGCAAAATCTCGGCACGACCGATTCCGGAATGCTCCAACAGCTTTGGCGAGTTTATGGAACCGGCTGCCAGAAGAACTTCCCGTGCTGCCAGCACCTTCATCGACTTGCCGTTATGTTGGAAAGCAACGCCTGTCGCGCGTTTTCCATCCAGCAAAATTTTTTCAGTTGTGGCGTGGGTAAGTACCCGAAGATTGGGGCGTTTCATGGCGGGGCGCAAAAATGCCTTTGTGGCATTCCAGCGAACTCCGTTTTTCTGATTTACCTCGAAGTAGCCGGAGCCTTCGTTGGTGCCCTGATTGAAATCATCGGTCGGGTGATAACCAAACTCGCTGGCGGCTTCCTGAAAGGCCTCCAGAATTTCCCAGTTCAGCCTTTGGGTCGTGACTTTCCACTCACCGCCGCTGCCATGCAGAGCACTTTTACCTTTGTGATGATCTTCGGATTTGACAAAATAGGGCAACACATCATCCCAGCCCCAGCCGGAATTTCCCATTTGCCGCCAACCATCATAATCTGATGCCTGCCCACGCATATAGATCATGCCGTTGACCGACGTGCAGCCACCCAGAACCTTGCCCCGCGGATAAACCAGCGAGCGTCCGTTCAATCCCGCTTCGCTTGCGGTTTTCATCATCCAGTCGGTGCGGGGGTTTCCAATGCAATACAAATAGCCGACCGGTATATGAACCCAGTGATAATTGTCGTTACCCCCGGCCTCCAGCAACAGCACGTTGGTTGCCGGATCTTCACTCAATCGGTTGGCCAATACGCAGCCAGCAGTTCCACCACCAACAATCACATAGTCATAGCTGCCATCAAGCTGAGTGGTTTGGTTGGGCTGGATGGGCTGGTTCATTTCGATGCGTGCCTTTCAAGCGACTGAACCACCAACTGCATAATTGGGATGGATGATAAAGTCATCCAAAGATTGTTAGAACTTGACGACAATTTTGCCAATTGTCGCGGCCTGTTCGATGGTTTCATGTGCCTGTTTCAACGTTGCAGCTGAAAGGCCATTCAAGACCGTAGTTTCAGTAGTGGTGATTGTACCATCATCAACCAGCGACGCCATACGGGCCAGAATTTGCCCCTGTTTGTACATATCGGATGTTTGAAATAAGGAACGAGTAAACATTAATTCCCAGCATAAGGCCGCTGATTTTCCCTGCAAGGCAGAGATATCCAGCTTTTCTTCGGTTTCAACAATCGTGCCAATTTTTCCTTGAGGCGCAACCAGTTCGCACATCGCCTCCCAATGTTGAGCCGTGTCGGCATATTGAACAATATAGTCGGCAGTCTGATGACCCACCTTGTGCATATCGGCAACCAGATCCCGGTGGTTGACGATATCGTGGGCCCCCATCTGACGGCACCATTGTTCCGTTTCCGGACGTGAAGCAGTCGCAACGACCCGCAACCCGGTAAGCTTTCGAGCCAGTTGGGTTGTCACAGAACCAACTCCTCCTGCTCCACCAATGATCAGCAAACTGGCCGGAGTTTCATCCACCGGCACATTGAGGCGGTCGAACAGCATTTCCCACGCCGTCAGACTGGTAAGCGGCAATGAGGCCGCACTTTCCGGCGATACCGAATTTGGTGCCAGACTGGTGATGCGGTGGTCGACACATTGGTGACTGGCATAGGAACCTGCCCGATCAGCGTCTCCAGCATACCAAACCCGATCCCCCGTGCTGAACCCTGAAACGGCATCTCCCATTGCCTCAACAATGCCAACCGCATCATATCCCAGAATGAAGGGTTCCTCGTGCGGCTGTTCAACCGCCGTGCGCAGGCGTCTTTTCGCGTCTGCAGGATTAATCGATATCGCTTCGATTCTGATGAGCAAGTCGTTGGGCAGTGGAGCGGGGTCAGGCAGCTCGACTTCAAACAAACTGTCGGCATGGCTGATGGGCAATGAATTGAGGAAACCTACGGCTTTCATGAATAAAGTCCTTTATGTCAGATTTTGTTGGGCGGCCCAGAAACTGCCCATATTGGCAGTAAGGTCCGTAAAAATGGAGTAGCGTCGCTGAAAATGGGCCTGCGCCAGCGCATCGGGAACGAAAGTTCCCCGCGCCGATGTCATCGCTGCGACACCATCTTCAAGGGTGTCAAACAGTCCGGCACCACAACCAGCAGCAATCGCCGCACCAAGAGCACCTGTCTCTTCGCAGGCAGCCACCGTCATTGATTTGCCAAGAGCGTCAGCGAACATTTGTGGCCAGATCGGACTGCGGGAACCGCCGCCGGACAGGACTGCATCGCCAAATTCAACCCCGGCGGATGTCAACTGCCCGATATGGCGTTTATGCTCGAATACGACACCTTCAAACAGCGCACGCAAAATATGACCTTCACCGTGCCAACCGGCTATCCCGTAAAATCCGGCGCGCATCTGGGCACCCTGACCCGAGCCATAGAGGAAAGGGTGATACATCGGATCATCGTCAGCGGGGCTAACTTCGCCGACCCGCTGATTGCAATAGCCGAACGGGTCATCGTGATGGTCACCCCGTTCAATGAATTCGCGAACATACCATTCCAGATTGGCCGCTGAGGTTGCACTGGCTTCGATATTTGAAAATCGGTTTTTGCCAAATCCAGAAACCATGAAGACGCTGTCGTCAATCACCGGAGAACTTGAAAGCACCTGATTGATGCTCCAGGTGCCAGCGACGATGGACGCTTGTCCCGGCCGCACCACCCCGGATCCCAGAGCGCTGGCGACCACGTCGAACAGACCTCCAACGACGGGTGTTCCTGGCATCAGACCGGTTGCATGTGCGGCAGCCTCGCTGACAACACCTGCAATATCGTCAGGGCCAATCAGCCTGGGCAGGTATTCGGCCGCGTCTTCAAGTCCGTAATGGACAAGCAATCCGTCGTCATAGGTGCAATCAGGCATCGACAGAAATCCGCAACCGCTCATGTCCGATATGTCACTGACCTTCTCACCGGTCAGATTGAAGGTAATAAAATCCTTGCACAGGAAAACAGTGCCCACAGCTGCATATATGTCCGGTCGATTGGCCTTGATCCAGGCCAGCAGGGTTGGGGTTTGGGACGGCCAGGGTTTCTGCAGGCAGAGCTCATGAAGCCTGTCGCCATTGCCAGCTTCATTGAGCTTATCGGCCATCCCGGCCGCCCTTGTATCCAGCGACTGGATCGCCAGCAGCGGGGCATCTTTCTTGTCCAAAAGATACAAACCATTTCCGTGACCGGCGCATCCAATACCAACTATGTCGCTGGCGTTGATTTTCGCCTGGTCGATACAGACCCGGATGACTTCACAGGCATTCCGCCACAGCTCCGGCAGATCGCGTTCAACATGACCCGGTTCAGGGGTGGATGACTGGCCATCGCGCGCAAATTTAGCAATTTCATTGCCCGACAGATCAAACAGAACCGCCTTGATAACCGTGTTGCCGGCATCCAGACCCAGCAGATATTTTTGTTGTTCAGCCACCTTGATAGATTTCCCAAGCTTCTTCACCCGACGCACCCTTGTGGATGATCGCCATCAGGGCGGCCACAACCTGTTTGGGATTATCGTGTTGATAGATGTTTCGGCCATAGACCATGCCCTGGGCGCCCTGACTCATGACGGCCGCCGATTTGATCAATACGGTCTTCAGATCTTCCTTGCCGCCGCCCCGAACGAGAACCGGGCAACGTGCCGCTTCAATCACCCGGTGGTAATCTTCGGCGTTGGTTGTCGGATCTGCCTTGATCACGTCAGCTCCCATTTCGGCAGACAAACGAACCAGCGTAGCGATCTTGTCAACATCGCCATCTACCTGGTAACCGCCACGCACATCGTTGGGCAGCATCACCAATGGTTCGATCATGAGCGGCATGCCATATTTGGAGCAGGCGGAACGGGTTTTAGCAATATTTGCAACGCATTGGTGAAACAGGTCCGGTTCATCGGGAAGCATAAACAGGTTGACGACGACCGCAGCGGCATCCATTTCCAGCGCCCCAATTATTGGCTGATCAGCATTTTGCAATTGCGACCACATGACCCGATGGCGCTGGTCGTTATAGGGATTGCCCATATCGATGCGCATCACCAGGGCGGGCTTGTGTTTATCGCCACGTGACTGAAGCAGGTCGGCCTGACCATAATTCATCTGGATGGCATCGGGCCCCGCAGCAATCAACTGATCAACCACTGAACCGATATCCTCAAGCCCGTCCATAAATCCCGGTTCATTGCAAACCCCATGGTCAATGGCGACATCGAGACAACCACCATTGGTGAACATTCGATTCATTCGCGCTTTGGTGCTGATACGCATTTTTCGTTCCTTCATTTCGACCTGTTTGAAAGTGTTTGCGGGCAAACACCGTAAAATTCGTTCAGCTCTGCGGTCAGCGCTTTTACTTCGCTTTGCCTTCGAGCGGCGCTCCAACCCAGTTCGTTGGCGACAGTTTTTGCGATATTTGTAATCATTACAGAGGAGACTTGTCCGGTGATCGCCAGGTCGGTTCGGCGCAACACCAAATCAGACAGGTGCACGATTCGCTCTGACCGAGCCAGATAGGCAATCTCGGCGAACGTGTAGGAACAATCATCTGACAGTTTTATCTCCGCTCCATATTGGTCACATGCGGCCAGAACCTGACGTGCATTGGCACCATAATGGTCCAGCAGATGTTGAGCGCGTTCAGCAGAAATATTGAATTCCGCACAGATTGTAGCAACCCATCCAGCCGTATCGGTCGGATAGTCACGACCACCACCGATTGGCATATTCAGCGTTTTGCTGGTGCGGGTTTTACCAAGTTCATCCAGCACATCATCTGTTGCTTGTTCTGCAAATGCCCGAAATGTGGTCCACTTGCCACCGATCATGCAGAACTGCGGAACAGGCCCCTCCAGGCGTTTGACAAAATGTGAGCGGGAAATTCGCCCGGTGAATTCCTGATCGCTTTTTGGCAATGGCCGGATGCCACTATAGGAAAATACGACCTGAGACAGTTTCACATCAATTTCGGGAAACACGTTTTTCAGTGAGTTCAAAATATAGTCTTTTTCCTCATCCTCGCAGCGTGTTCTGCAGGGAGTTTCGACCCGAATATCGGTTGCTCCCACAAGTACGTTCGACAGGTAGGGAAACAGTATGCACACACGACCATCGGCATTTTCGAAATAGATCATATGCCCGCCCAAAGCGGCCTTCAGTTCGGCATTGTCAATTATCAAATGCGATCCTTTTGTACCCTCCACCATGGGGGCTGCAACTTCTTTGTGACCAGGCAATTGCGCTGATGTTCGGTCTACCCAGGCTCCCGTAGCATTTACCATCGCCATGGCGGAAACCGGCCAGGACTTGCCCGACACGCTATCTGTAAGCGTCAGGGCATCATCGTCACCGGTCGTCAAATCCGTATAATTAACTGCCAGCGAACCTGAATTGGCGGCTTCCGCATCGACCAGCAATTCCAATCCCAAACGTTCTGGATGACTAATCCAGGCATCATAATATGTCGCGCTAAAACGCGTATCATGGCGCATGTGTGGCCAGATTTGTCGGGTCTTGGAGGGCCCGCGAAAACTATGTTTTGGCAATATTCTGCGGCGCCGGGTCACCCAATCATACATCATCAGGCCGGCCTTGATCATCAAGGCACCCCGCTCGGATGGTTTGGTTGGCAAATGCAGAAAATTAGCCGCACCATTCAACAGACCCGAAAATATTGACCGAATGGGCACCGTGGTCGGCAATTGCTTTACCATGTGGGGTGCGTTCCTCAACAAGGCGTCGCGCTCCTGCAGGGATTCACGCACCAGCGAAAACTCGCCATTCTCCAAATAGCGCAGTCCACCATGAATCATTCTAGAAGGCGCGGCAGAGCAGCCCGAACAAAAGTCGTTTCTCTCAACAAGCAGGACCCTCAATCCTTGCAGCGACAATTCCCGAAACACGCCAATACCATTGATGCCACCACCAATGACAATCACGTCAAAAGTGCCGTTCTCGGAAATCCTGGTAAAATGTTGATCTCTGATTACAGACATAGGGCGGGGGTTCACTGAACTAAGTCAGTGCAATTCCTTGTTTGAGTGTTGCGTTTATCTAACCGTCTAAATTGGTCAGGTGGTTGGCTGCTGCTGTACTGATTTTCCTAATGTCGTCCTGGCTCAATTCAATATGCCCGGCATCGGCATTTTCGGTAGCCTGTTGCGGATTTCGAGCCCCGCACAATGAAAATGTTATGCCCGGTTGCTGGAGCGTCCAGGCGATAATTATCTGCGCACTGGTCGCATTGTGAGCGTCACAAATGGGTGCTATTTCATCCATTAATCGCGATATTCTTTGGCGATTGCCGATCGAAAACAGCGGATTATCTTTGCGCAAATCATCGCCATCAAACTTTCTGTCCGGTCCAATTTTCCCAGACAGCAAGCCAAGCGACAATGATGAATAGCTCAGCATCGACACGTCATTTTTGGTGCAAACCGGCAACAATGTGTTTTCAATATCCCGCTTCACCATGCTGTATTCTTCCTGCAGGGCGTCCAGTTGACCGGCAGCGATATAGGAATTGAGATCTTCGACCGACGTATTTGAGGCGCCGATTGCCCGGATTTTGCCAGCCTTTTTGAGCTGCTCCATCGCTTCCATCGTTTCAGCGATTGGCGTGGTCGGATCTTGCCAGTGGGTGATGTAGAGGTCGATATAATCGGTGCCCAAACGGTCAAGGCTTTGCTCAACCTCGTAGATCATGGCGTCTTTCCCCAAGTATCGATGAACTGGTTTATCCTGCTGATCGAAAAAGTGATTGCCTTTTTGGGCATGCCAGACGAGGCCGCATTTGGTGGCCAAAATTATCTTATCGCGTTGTCCAGCAATTGCGCGTCCAACAATTTCCTCGGAGCGCCCCATACCATAGACCGGGGCAGTATCGATCAGGCTAATCCCCTTGTCGATTGACGCCTTGATGGCGTCGACGGCGGCGGCCTCGTCGGTGCCACCCCACATCCAGCCACCAATAGCCCAGGTACCCAGACCGACGGCCGACGCTGTTATGCCAGTTGTTCCAATTTCACGTGTAAGCATTATGACCTCTTATGCGACTTCTTTGATCGGGCTGAGCGCCGTATTGGCGGTTGCCTCATCAACAACCAGTGACGACAAATATTCACCATTCAGGATTGCGTGCACCGGCACGGCTTTTTCTTCGCCCGCTGCAATGCCAACCGTTTTTGGAATTCGAGCGACTTCTTCAGGTTCCAGCGCAACCAGTCTACGGTTCAGCTCAACATCACATAGCTGGCCTCTGTCATCGATCAAATGGGCGACAAACTCGCCAACCGCCCCTTTGTCTATCAGCAGTTTGCGGTCAGTGGCGGAAATTGGATGCAGATCGTAATAGCTTGACGCCGGTGTCAAAATCGACCCGATGCCGGTCAGGGCAATGTCAGCATTACGCGCCAGATCGAATACTTCGTTGATTTGCCGCAAGGAGCAGATCATCCGCTTTTCATCTTCAGATTCAGCAAACAGTGGCGCATGGATAAGCATCGCCTTACCCCCCAGCCCTTCGGCCAGTTTCGTTGCTACATGATTGACGTCCGTATAGTGCTTTCCCTGGACACATCCGGTGAGCGGCACAACAGTGACATTGAAGGCTCGATCTACTCTCAGATTGTCAACCAGTGCGCTTACGCCTTTGCCGCCGGTGATGGCGATGATGTCGCCATCACGAATATTCTCAACCAGAAGATTTGCGGCAGCCGTTCCAACCTGCTGCAGCGTGGTCTCAAGATTGCCGGTGACTGTTGGAGTGACCAATGCGCTCTGAATGTCCCATCTGCCGATCAATTTGTTTTCAAGTTCGACCAGTCGTTGGTAAGGACTGTCGATGGTGATTTTCACCATTCCCAGTTCCCGGCCCTGCTTGATCAACCGGTTTACTTTGGCCGTAGAAAGACCAAGTTCGGTTGCGATCTGCGATTGCAATCGTCCTTCTTCATAATGAAGTGTAAGCACGCGCGTGATCAGCCGGATCGTCTCAAAATCTGTGGTTCCAGTACCTATGTTCACGACGTCGTCTCCTTTCGACTGACCAGGTGGTTGGACGCTGCTGCAGCGAGCAGTGCAGAACCAATGACCAATGTTTGGTAATAGGCAGGTACGAGTGTCAACATGCCGATGGTCAATGCCATAATGATCAGTGCACCGATAAATGAACGCAGCACACGCCCTTCGCCACCACTAAACGCGGTGCCGCCTATCAACACCACCAAAATGGCCGACAATTCCATACCGTCACCAGAAAGCGGGTCGCCCAGCGACATGAAACTTGACCGTGCAATTCCAGCCAATGCGGCCGAAACACCAACCAGCACATAGAGCCAAATGACAACTTTGCTGGTGTTGATCCCGGATAATTTGGCAGCCGTTGGATTACCTCCAGTCGCCGCCGCATACTTTCCGAGCAAAGAGCGGTTTTGCGCAACCACCAGGGCAATTGTCACCGCCACGGCAATCCAAAACGCCATCGGCAGGCCCAACCACACAGCTTCGCGCCCGTAGGAATTAAACCAGACCGGCATTTTCAGTCCACCGCCGGACTTGATCGCCGAAACGCCGTCCTGAACCAACAGCAATGCAACTCCTTTATAGAGGCTAAGGGTGATCAGCGTTGCAATGACGGGGGTTATCTTCAGTCGGACAACGAGAAAGCCATTGATCAGGCCCATTCCCACACCCGCCAGAACGGTAAGTGCAAATGCCGGCAAGAACGGAACGCCGTTAATCGCCAACATCGCATAGATCACGGCACTCAGGCTCATCGCGCTACCGACCGACAAATCGATATAACCCGATACCATCAACAGCGTGAACGCACCTGCCAGCGTCAGCAGCGGGGCAGATATCCGCAGGACATTGATGATGTTTTTGTCGTAGAGAAAATTGCCGCGTTCAAACAGATCGTATCTGTCCAGATTTGCCACGCTCAACACCACGATCACGCCGACAAGTACAAAATAGATATAGTAGTTCTTCAAAAACTGCGCGACCTGATTGCCAGCAGAGACCGAAGCTTGCGAAATATTGGTTGATTGCGCCATCTTGCTCACCGATTCCTGCGGGCCAGCGCCCAGGTCTGTGTGACAATCGCGAGAAATACGGCAATTGCTTTTAGAATAAATTGCCAGTCAGGCGACAGCACCATTCCGGTTGCAGCAGATGTGACAATGGCGAGAATTATTGCCCCAAAGAACATCCCAACGACGGATCCGAACCCACCAGCGATTGCAACACCACCCAGCAGGGCGATCACCAATGCATCAAACTCCATCAGTGTTCCGCGGTTGGAGTATCCAGACTTGAATTCCGAAGCCAGAAGAATGCCGACGATTCCAGCGATCAGTGAACTGAACAAATACAGATAGGTTATGTGCCTTTCCTTATCGATCCCAGACAAGCTGGCAGCAATTGGATTGGCCCCTATCCAGTATGTCAGCCGTCCAAAAACGGTCTTTCTCTCGATAAATATTGCAATCAGCAACAGCACCAGCATGAAGACGACCGGAAGTTTCACGGAAGTGTCGAACATGGTCATATTGCCAAGAACGCCAAATTGATCTGGCAGATTTGTATTGCGCTGCGATCCCTGAGTAACGACTTGAGCGACCCCGCGCGCCAACATCATGGTTCCCAATGTGACGATAATTGATGGAATGCGAAACTTCACGACGAACAGTGCATTCAACGCCCCTATCGCAAGCGCGCCACCCAGGGCACATGTAATTGCCAGCCAATAGGGAAGACCCAGCCCGGTGGACAACGCATTCGACCCACCAATTGCCTGGGCAAACCACACTGAAAGCACGCCGGAAAGGGCAACGATGCCACCAACCGACAGATCAAAATTGCCAGACACAAGCAAAAACGATACGCCGATGCCAAGCGATATTACCGCCCAATTGTTGGTCACCAGATTGAGCATGTTGAGCAATTGGAAAAAGTTGGGCACCAGCAAAGAAGCAAATAAAAACAATCCAACGGCAACCGATGCCACCAAAAGTGTGATGAATGACTCATCGCTCATTTTGCGCCGGTCATCACTCAACGTCCGGCCGATATTTGCTGAGACGGTCATTGCACACCTCCCACATGGCCACCGGTGACCACGTTGAGGATGTGAGGGGCGTCTACATTGGTCCCGTTGATTACTTCCGCTTCCAGCGACCCGGAATATAGAAGGAAAATGCGATCACAAATCCCCAGAACTTCTTCCAGTTCGGATGAAAAAATAGCGACCGAATTTCCATCGTCTGCGAGGTTTCTGATTATGTCATAAATCTCTGTTTTGGCACCAACATCAACGCCTCTTGTCGGCTCATCAAGCAACAGAAGATCTGCATCTGCAAAAAGGCACTTGGCGAACACGACTTTTTGCTGGTTTCCACCGGAAAGCTTCTCGGTATGTTTGTCAATCGACTCAGTCGCGATGTTCAGCCTGTTGACATAATCAACCGCTGCATCATGTTCCACCGACGCGCGAAACACCCCATTGTTCGACAAACGACGCAGGTTCATCACCGGAATGTTTTCCCTGATCGACAGGTTTGTAAACAAGCCCTGGGTCCGGCGTTCTTCGGGAACCAGCGCAATACCGGCGGCGATCGCCTGCTTGGGGGAGCGGCCTACCGGTCGGCCCTTGAATTCGATCGATCCGGCGACCTTGTCGGCGCCAAATAACGCACGCGCTATTTCTGTTTTGCCAGCACCAACGAGGCCGTAGAACCCGACAATTTCACCTCGATTGATATGAAATGAAACATCGCGAAGGACAGAATTGGTCAAACCCTCGGCGCGCAATACTTTCTCATCTGAGATATTGGTCCTGGGGGAATAGTCCTGAAATACGCTGCGGCCGATCATCATCTCGATCAGTTCGGACCGACCTGCCACATCGGACAATTGCTTGGTCGCAATATGTTTTCCGTCTCTAAGCACGGTGACGGCATCACCGAGTTGAAAAATTTCTTCAAGCTTGTGTGAAATATAAACCACCGTCACGGCGGAATCTCGCAACCGCCGGATCACCGCAAACAACCGTTCTACTTCCCGCTCCGACAGGGCGGCAGTGGGTTCATCCATGATAATGACACTGGCACCGGAAGACGCAGCTCGGGCAATCTCGACGATCTGTTTTTGCGCAACGCTCAGCGTCGACACCCGTGCAGATGGATTAATTGAAGGTTCGATCGCATACAGTGTTTGTACAACACGATCTTCCAGTTTCGACTTGATCAGGAAACCAAACCGACTGCGTTCCATTCCCAGGGTCAGGTTTTCCAATACCGTCAACTCATCGACGACATGAAGTTCCTGAAACAATGTGGCAATGCCACCATCGCGGGCATCTTGAGGATTACCTGGTAAATATTGCGACCCGTTGACACTCATCGATCCGCTAGTTGGTTGCAACGCACCGGTCAGCATTTTGACCAGGGTCGACTTTCCAGCACCATTTTCGCCCACCAGGCAGTGTACGGTGCCGCTTTGAATAGAGAAGCTGACATTGTCGACAGCCCGGACGCCGGGATAGTCCTTCGTCAGACCGTTAACGGCCAAAACATGAGAAGGAACCGGGGATTGGTTGTGATCGGTCAATCTGGTCTCTCCTTTGCCTGGCGTTTAATTTGTTTTCCGGCTGGTGCAGCAACATCGCCTAAATTGGCAATGAAGGGATCAGCGGGCTGGATCAAAATCAGTCGGATCTTGCTTGCCAGCCTGCTGACTGGGAGGGCGGCCGGCCGGTTCACACCTGTGATGTTAACCGTCCGCCCGCTTTGGTTATTCAGACTACTTTCCGAACTGTGCTTCAAGCCAGGTTTTGGCGTCAGACTCAGGCATTGTCCAATAGGAAATGGTGTAAGCCTTGTAGAAGAACTCTTCAGCCGTCTTCGACGATGAAGGAATCTTACCTTTGACCACGTCCATCACCAGGTCGATGCGACCCTGAGCAGTCTCAACAGGCGGCAGGCCCATTGATACTTTGAGGCTCGAATTTGGGTCATAGATCTGGCTGAACTCGACAGTGTCAAAGTCAACACTCGCCACAATTTCGGTAACCGGCTTGCCATCTTTGAACTTGCCGCGGCCCAATTGGGACAAACCGGCCATTGTGCCAACTGTCAGGTTGGAAGCTTCGGAGTAAATCAGATTGACTTCAGGACGCTGGGTCAGCAGGTCAACGATGATTTGCTTGGCTGCTTCCTGTCCGGCGCTTGAATCCAACGCACCAAGATTTTCGGCAGCTGGGTCAACGGAGAGAACACCTTTGGCAAACGGAGCGGTACGTCCTGAATTCACCTCAGTATGGTTTGGCCATCCAAGCTGAACCATGACGATCGGTTTGTCAGGATGAGCTTCTTTCCAGGCCTTCGCCATCTGTTTACCCATCTCGAATGAAACGCCAGCTTCATCGCTGCGTGCAGTCGGGATGCCGGTATCCGTAATCGGGCTGAAGAAGGATGTCATGACGATGCCTTCACCCAATGCTTCTTTTACACCGGGCGTCGCCGCCTCGGCGTCCCAGATGTGCAAAGTAGCTGCATCAAATGCGCCAGCAACAACCTGATCGACATTTTGAGTCATTACCGCAGAATCGGCCTGTCCATCAAAGACAACCACTTCAGCACCATATTTTTCTTTTGCATAGCGTTGCGCTTCTGCAGCCTGAGACTGGTGAAACACGTTCGACAAATCAGACACGAAAAACGCGATCCGTTTGCCATCTGCAGCCACAGCGCCACTGGCCGCTGCCACAAGCGAAGAGACCACGAGGCCCGCCGCAATTAAGTTTTTTCTAATTACCATAATACATCACTCCTTTTGCTGTTGATCGGGCCAACCGTCCGGCTGATTTCCCTTCAAACACTGCAAACAACGACAATCCGTAGATGTAGAATTTGCAATTTCTTGCAGCTTGCGGTATTTATTTCACACAAATGAAATAAATGTCAACGTGTAATTTTTATTTCACTACAAGATCAAATATCACCTTAACTCTTTGAAAAAGAACAAAAAAGTGGCCCTGTAACCAAATCACCGATGAATGCGGCCAATTTTGTCGGAGAATATTTTTGCAAAAAATACTTTTGTGGAGTCAAATTCAACTCTCTTCGGCCTTTCATTACAGATAATCACCGACCACAGATTCAGCCAATGTAACCGAGAGTTATCATGTGATCGATGCAACAGATTCAATCGCTACCAGCCCAGGATACGCCCCATGAAGGTAACCGCATTAGAAACAATTTATGTCGATGAATTTCCGAACCTGCTCTGGGTTCAGGTCCATACCGATCAAGGTTTGATTGGGCTGGGAGAGACTTATTTTGGTGCCGATACTGTAGAGGCGCATATCCATGAATTTATTGCACCCTACCTGTTGGGGCAAAATCCATTGCAGATTGAGCGTCACGCCCAGCGCATGACGGGCTATGCTGGCCGCGGCGGATCCGGAGCGGAAATGCGTGGCACTTCAGCCGTGGAAATTGCCCTGTGGGATGTCTGGGGCCAATCTGCAAACCAACCAATCTATCAACTACTGGGCGGCGCAAGTCGGGATTCTGTTCGGGTCTATAATACTTGCGCAGGCTACCAATATGTCCGCAAGGCGCCGGCCCAGACCACGGCCAATTTTGGTCTTGATTCCAAAGCCGGACCTTATGAAGATCTTGAAGGCTTTCTGCACCGAGCAGATGACGTGGCACAAAGCCTGTTGGAGATGAACATCAATGCGATGAAGATCTGGCCGTTTGATTTTGCCGCAGAGGCATCCGGTGGCACATATATTTCAAATCAGGATCTAAAAAAGGCGCTCGAGCCATTCGAGAAAATTCGCAATGCGGTTGGTGACAAAATGGAAATCATGGCCGAATTGCATTCCTTGTGGAATGTACCCACGGCCCGGCGCATTGCCCAAGCCCTCGAAGAATTTGACCTTACATGGATTGAAGATCCGGTGCGCATGGACGACCCGAGCCAGGCAGCCGCAATCTGCGACACCGTACAAACACCAATTGCAGGCGGTGAATTGCTCGGGCAGAGATTTCAATTCAAACAGCTGATTGAACAAGCCCGCATGGGAGTGGTGATCATGGATCTGGTTTGGGGAGGTGGCTTATCGGAAGGCCGTAAAGTGGCTTCCCTTTGCGACAGTCACGGCATCCCATTTGCCGCCCATGACTGCACCGGCCCGGTTGCGTTGACGGCCTCAACCCATCTGGCACTTCACGCACCAAATATGTTCATCCAGGAAGTCGTGCGCGCCTTCTACTACGGTTGGTACAGTGAGCTCGTCACCGAATTACCGCCGATCGAGAACGGTTTCATCAAAGCCCCCGCCGGACCCGGACTGGGCATCGCGCTCAATCCCGACATTGCCAAACGCAAAGACGCAAGAACGCGGCGCAGCGACTTTTCTGATTTGTAGATAGCACCACGGGTCAGCTCGCGCGTCACCACACCTGCCCGCGACAGGCAACATCCTGCACTTCGATGCGGCCGTCACCATGACGCAGGAAAACCCGGTCGAACAGGTTGCTCACCACGCAGGCATGATTGGGAATAATTTGAATCACATCACCAATTTTGGGCAAGGCGCCAACACAGTTTGAAAGGTCAACAATTCCATGTTCCTCATGCAATTCCCGAATTTCTGCATCTGGATATTCCACAACATGACCAAACCCGATCAGGCCCATCGGGTCTGATGTCTGGACTTTCGAACCGGCATCAATGATCATCCGATCATCGGTCGGTCGCGAAACCACCGTTGCATGAACCTTGAGCGCACAATCCGTCAATTCACAGTCACCGGATTCCACCAGGCTGCGGTCGTTATAGATATAGGTTCCGCTCCTGTGCTCCGTTGCACAGCTCACCAGGTGGCTATTTTGCATGTCAGGTGTTCCACCATTGCTGACCGTATAAACTTCGAGTTTGTTGACTGCGCAAAGTTCTGTGGCGCGTTGAAGAAACTGATTGACCAGGAGATGGCTCTTCTTCGGCGGATAGGTCATCAACCCGTCAAATTTCAGCCCCGGAGCCGCATCAATGATTGTTGCAAGATGTGCCGCCTGTTCGCTTGTTTGTACGCCACACCGCTGCTGGCCGGTATCGCATTCCACCAGAACCGACAATTCAGAGGCGGCTGTCGCAAAGGTCTCAGACAGGCCACCAACCACCTGTTCAGAATCGGCAACAACTGTCAGCCGGCATGTTTCAGCCAATTGGCGAAGTCGTTGCAACTTGGCCGTGCCAAGAATGTTATAGGTGATCAATATGTCGCCAATCCCAGCTTCTGCCATGACTTCGGCTTCGCCTATTTTCTGACAGGTAATGCCAATGGCCCCCGCCTCAATTTGCCGGTGGGCAAATTTCGGCAATTTGTGAGTTTTTATGTGGGGCCTGCTCTTGATGCCATGCTCGTCCAGATAATCCTGCGCTCGGCGAATATTCCGGTCGACAATATTCACATCAATTACGACACAGGGCGTTTCGATATGGTCAGGAAGATATCGACTGCTCATAAGCCTGTCTCAATAGTGTTGGTCATGAAAAGTCTTCCTGAGACAGTTCCTGCGCCATCAACCGGTTACCGGCCATCAGGCCAGCGTCAACCCGCAGGCTGGTGCCGGTGATGACCCTGGCGGCGGGCGAAGACAGGAACCAGACCGCCTCTGCGACATCTTCCGGAGTGGCAACAATTCCCAGCGGATACCACTTCTTCAACAGCTCAAATACATTTGGTTCTTTTTCAATACGCGCCTTCCAGGCGTCGGTTGCCACAGTCCCCGGCAGCACACAATTGGCGCGGATACCCCGTGGGCCATATTCAATGGCGACACATTGCATATGGCTGATCAGGCCAGCTTTTGACGCACTGTAAGCAGGATGCCCAAAGGCTGCCAATCCGTTGACTGACGACACCGTTGTCACAACTCCAGATTGCCGACGGCACATATGGTCGAGCACCGGGGCGGTCAGATTGTATACCCCGTTTAGATTGACGGATATTTCCGCTTCCCATTTTTCCGGCGTCATACGCTTCAGATTACCGGTTTCTGTAATGAAGGCCGCATTGTTGACCAGTCTGGAAATTGCGCCGTGATCTGCTTCGAGTTGGTCGACGGCTTCACGAATTTGCTGACCTTCGGTCAAATCACACAGCACCGGAATGATGGTTGATCCGAACTCGTCCTGCATGGATTTCTCCAGACGCTGCATCGCCGCTTCATCGCGGTCCAGTGCAGCAATTATATATCCCTGCTCGATGAATTTACGACACAATGCGACACCGATTCCACCGGGCGCTCCTGAAATCAAAACTATGTTCTGGCTCATGTATTCTCTCCTGAATTGGCGAATGGGGGATCTGCGTCTGCCGTCGCCGCCTGGCCAATGGCTTCCAGATGATGAGGGCGCAGCAATCCAAAATTGTAAAATGAGATGCCCTCAACCCCGGAACCGCTCAATCCGCCGACTGCTGATATCAGGTCCTGGGGATCATTCAGATCCGGTTGACCGGGGCGCAGGATCCCGCGAATACGCGCGTTCGGGCCTGCAGTCGCTCTGGTTTCAGAAGCATCTTTTAGGATCGCCTGAACCGTCGGTTCGTAAAACGGCACTTCAAGTCCATCGGCAACCTGTGCCAAACGAGCCAGGTCAGATCCCTCCACCCAGCAATGGGAAGTTGGTCGGTCGGTCGTCGGAATAACAAATAACTCGCAGTCAGCACGCAACTCGGTTCTGACCTGGCCAACCAATTTCGACACCGTTTCACAACGATGGGCAACATAAGCATCCAGATCGCTGTTGGTTCGACGGTCATTGGCCAGTCGGGTCGACGCATCTGCCGCAGACAAGTCATCCGGGGAAGTCAGATAATCATCGATTTGCGCGGCGATTTCCCGCTTCAGGCTTTCAGCATCAATCCCTGCCTTTGATGCCCCCGCCATACAGTGATCGCAAAAGCAGAGACCCAAATGATGATCCAGCCAGAGATTGGAGCGCATCTGCGAAAACTCGTGATGATAGCCATGTGCAAACGGCAAGAACCCCGGTGTCTCAATCGACAATCCCTTCAGATCGTAATTCGCTCCAAGGTCACAGCACAAATTGACCACATATTGCCGGTTATCAGGATGCGAAGGGCACAGACTATAGGGATACCGATCACCAAAGGCGTTGCGAACCGTTTTGTCGGGATGTTCAAATCCAAGCCGTAAATTGTGGAGCAATACGGTCCAGCCAACGATTGAGTGGCGACCCGATCGACACAATGCCTCCAGCACATCAACCTTCTGGGTAAACGCAGAGACCTTTGGTTTAACCGATCCATATCGAGAAATATCTGGCTGGAAGTAAACCGTGCCGTCTTCTGGAAACACCACCTTCGGTCCGAACTTCGCGGCCGGTCGTATGAACTTGCCTGCATGATAGCTGGTCGCCATTGTCAATGTATTGAGATTGCTTTGCTCGGCCCAATCCTCAAAACCCTCAGATGAGCGGCCATCCGCACCAACTGCGTCCCATGGATAGAACAGAATTCCCCTGTAGTTCATGTTAATCTCTTGATTTAATGTAATTTAATAATGACAGAGATTGAGCTGGACGCCGCAACCAATGACCCAAATGATTTTCAGTCATCTGACAACACTTGATCAAACAGAAGGCAAAAGGCTTGTCTGGTCAGACGAGTTGGACAGGTATCCCAGAACAATCTCCTGAATATGCTGCAAACGCTGGTCCAGAATGTCTTCAGAAAACAGATCGGAATCAAACACCACACCAAGCGTGTAGCGGTTGGACAGGAAGAAATAGCCCAGCGCAACAATTGATATATAGAAATGGGTGGTTTCGACATCCTTGCGAAAGATCCCCTGCTCAGCGCCGGTCTTAAGCAAATAGTCAAGCTTGTCATGGATCGGGCGAAACATCTCCCGCATGGTTTTTGACTTCTTTAGATGCTTGCCTTTCATCAGGTTTTCAGAATTCACCAGGATGATAAATTCCGGATTCTCAGCGAAATATCTGAACGTGTGAGCAGTCAGCCGCTGAATACCCTCCACGGGTTCACAGTCGTTGATCACCAATTCGTCGTTATTTTCATTGAGCAGTTGGTATAGCTCTTCCAACACAGCAACAAACAACCCGTCCTTGCTGCCAAAGCAATGATAAATCATACCCTTGCTGACTTTTGCGCGTGAGCCAATCTTTTCAACTCTGGCTCCGGCATAACCGGACTTTGCAAATTCCTGGCGGGCCGCCTTCAGGATATTTCTTTCAGATCGGGCTCGGTCTCTTTTTGCCATCTTTGTTGGGTCCCTGGAATCGATCAGAATCAGTTAGTTTAAACGTAGGCCGTTTTGGGCATCAAACATATGTGCCGCCGCCATATCGAACTCAACCAGAACCATCTGATCAGGATTTAACAACTGCCTGCGGGGGCTTTGGACGATGATTTCAGTGTCAAGAAAGTCAACCACTGAAATGGTTTCCGACCCGGTTTGTTCAACGACCCGAACCCTGCCCACCATTGCATCACCCTGGGAATCCACTGGTGTAAGGGTAATGTTTTGCGGGCGAATTCCGATTGTCGCCCGACGTTTGCGCAAATCACCCATATTGGCGTGTGAGTCGACTTGAAACTCGTGTTGATGGTGAGAGATAAACGCCGCATCGTTACCTTCCACCCGCAATTCACCGTCTATGAAGTTCATGGTTGGCGACCCCAAAAATCCAGCAACGAATTTGTTGGCGGGATTATCGTAGAGTTCGATCGGTGTTCCAATCTGTTCAATGCGACCCCCATTCATAACCACAATGCGGTCGGCCATTGTCATGGCTTCAACCTGGTCATGTGTCACGTAAACCGAAGTCGATCCCAATCTTTGGTGCAGCCCGCGGATTTCCGTGCGCATATGTGACCTCAGTTTGGCGTCGAGGTTGCTCAACGGCTCATCAAACAGAAATGCCTGAGGATTTCGCACAATCGCACGCCCCATGGCCACCCGCTGGCGCTGCCCTCCGGACAATTGTTTGGGATACCTGTCCAACAGATCACCAAGACCAAGTATCTCCGACACCTGCTTTAACGCCACCGCGCATTCCTGAGGAGACTGATTGCGCATTTTCAAGGCGAACAGCATGTTTTCTTCCACCGTCATATGCGGATACAGAGCATAGGTCTGGAACACCATGGCAACGTCGCGTTTTTGCGGCGATACATCATTGATTAACTCATCACCCAGACGAATTTCACCACCGGACACAGATTCCAGTCCCGCAATCATCCGCAGCAAGGTGGATTTCCCGCAACCAGATGGTCCCACCAGAACAACAAATTCCCCATGCTCGATGGCGACGTTCACGTCAAACAACACCTGCTGCGAGCCATAAAATTTGGCAACGTCCCTAACGTTTATTGAAGACATGAGTGGAAATCCTCTTTGATCATTTGACGCCACCCAATGACAATCCGCGGATCAAATACCGCTGAATGGATGCGAAGATGATGGCCACCGGAATGGTCGCCATAAAGGTGGCAGCCATGATGAGGTTCCATTCAATCTCATACAAAGTGCCGGTCAGGAACGCGATGGCAACCGGAACAGTGTGGTTGGCATTGTCACGCAGCAGCGTTAAGGCCAGCGCATATTCGTTCCAGGAATTGATGAATGTGAAAAGTGCTGTCACGGCAATTCCGGGGAGGCACAACGGCAAAAACACGCGCATGAAGGCGGTAAACTTACCCGCACCATCCAACCAGGCTGCTTCCTCCAGTTCCTTGGGAACCGTGTCAAAATAGCTGGCAGTCATCCAGATTGCGAAGGCCATGAAAAACGCACTTTGCGCGGCAATCAGCGCATTCATGCTATTGACCATGCCGAGGAATGCAAACAGCCGAAACAATCCGATAATCAAGACGATTGGCGATATCATCTGCGTAATCAGAAGGTAAATTCGATAGGCATTACGCCCTTTAAAATGCAGGCGAGACATTGCATAGGCGGCAGGAATTGCGACGATTACTGACAGCAGAGTTGCACCGATGGATATATACAAGCTGTTGGCCAGCGCCCGTCCAAATCCCCGCTCGGTCCAGACCATGGCGAAGTTCTCAAAGGTTGGCACTTTAGGAAACCAGGATTTCTCAAATACGAATATTTCCGATTTCGCCGTCAGCGCCGTTGAAAGCATCGTCAGATAAGGAAACAAGATCACCACAACAATTGGTGACAGGAGACCCCAACAAATCAGGCTGCGTTTAAGCTTTGGAGACATTGAGATCCTCCAACGCTGCACCGTCAGGTTGTTTGGCTTTCTTGGCGGCGGGGTGTTTGTCCCGCGTGATATAAAAATACAAAATGGTGAAGACGACCAGCATCAAAAACATCACCACCGAACCTGCAGCCGCCTTGTCGAGTTTCCCAAACCGAAACGCCTGCTTGTAGACATAGGTAATCAAAATATCGGTTTGATTGGCGGGACCACCATTGGTCATGATCCAAATCAGCGGGAATGAGTTGAACACGTAAATCACGTTCAGGACCACGGCGATCTGGGTAAACGGTTTGAGCAGTGGCATGGTGATATATCGGAACCGTTTCCATCCGCTCGCCCCGTCTGTCATCGCCGCTTCATACAGTGTGTCGGGGATTGATGTCAGGCCGCCCAGAAATATCGTCACGGTGAAAGGAATGGAAACCAAGATTCCGATTAAGATCACGATTGTAAAGGCGGCATCAGCATTGGCCAGCCAGACATAATTGCCGTCCATCAAACCAAGGGAATTCAACGTCATATTGAGTGTGCCAAAATCACCGTTGACCACCCAGGTCCAGACAACTGCAGTCATCGCCAATGACACCGCCCAGGGCAGCAAAATGATGGTGCGAGCAACAGATCGGCCATAAAAATCTTCGTTGAGGATCATCGCAATCGGGATCGACAGCAATACCGTGCCACCAACTACCGACACGGTCCAAATGGCAGTTTGACCAATGGTTTGGAGAAATACATCATCGCTGAATGCTTTGGTAAAATTTCCAAAACCATTAAATTTCTGCAGCTTGCCAAATCGATTGACCTTAAAAAGCGACATCCGAACGACGTCGAAAATCGGATAGCCAATTACAAATACCGACAGAAAAAAGCTTGGCGCGATCAATAAATACGGCGAAAATTTTCCAATTGATCTCATTTTTCCGCCGTATGATTTTTTAAATTTCAGATCGTCTCCCGCACCCGATCATTGTCACCGGGTAATTCGTAGAGCGCAAGCTGGCCAACGGCTGGGAGGGCGTCGCTGGCCAGCTCATCAGAGCTACTCCGCCAAAAGTTCGTCCATTTTCGCAGCAGCTTTCTGCAAGGCATCCTGTGATGACATATCGCCGGAATAGGCCTGGGAAAGGCCAGATTTCAGCGCGTCTGCCATTTCTTCCCAATGGGGAACCAATGGGGCAAAACGAGCCACCGGTGACATCTCCAGGAACACCGCCATATTGGGATCTTCAGTAAAGAACTTCTCTTTGGCCATCGAATTCAGGACCGGTACAAATCCTTCAATCTTGCCAAATTCAAGACGGTTTTCGTCGTTGAAGGCAAATTCCAGAAACTTGATTGCCTCTTCCTTGTTCTGGGAAGTTTCCAGAACCGAAATCGTGTCTGTTACTCCATAAGTCGCGCTGGTTGTCTTGGTTGGGATAGCGGCAATCTCATACTTGATATTTGGCGCTTCCTCAGACAGCTGCTTGTTCAACCACGGACCTGAAAGAACCATGCCCAGTTTCCCGGCGGCAAACAGGTTTTGCAGATCTTCACGACTTGACGCTGTGACACCCGGCTGAGTAACGCCTTCCTTGATGAGGCGAATATAGTTGTCAGTGGCGGCAACTGCTTCGGCACTGGCAAAACCGCTTTTGCCGTCTTCGCCAATGATCGCTCCGCCGTGTGTCCACAGGGAATAGAACCAGTAGCCCTCTGTATCCAGATCGTGACCCTGAACGCCAATGCCATAAATCTGGTCGCCCAGTGCACTGATCTTCTTGGCCACAGACAATGTTTCGTCCCAGGTTTTAGGCGCGGAAGAAATGCCTGCCTTGGCGAATAATTCCTTGTTGATAAACATGCCGCGGGCAGAGGCCGCAATCGGCAATCCCCATGTGTGGCCATCTTGCTTCTGCAGGTCGAGGAAGGTCGGAACAAAGCTTTGCGTAAAGCTGTCGGACATCAATCCTTCAATCGGCGCCAGGGCACCATCCTTGGCAAATCCTGCCATCCAGCGGGTGGCCATATGCGAAATGTCCGGTGCGGTGCCTGCCGAAATATCGGTCACCAACTGCTGTTGCATCTCCGGCCATGGCAGATGTTCAACTTTAACTTCAACACCATCTTGCATGGTATTGTATTTTTCAGCCAGGCCTTTGAAAAAAGGGCCGGTTTTGGTGCTGTATTCAGCCAATCGAACACGAATTGTGTCCTTGGCGTAGGCGATTCCAACTGTGGAAACAGCGCTGGCTGCGATGAGTGCGCCAACGGCGCATGCGGTTAAAAATCTCGATTTCATTTCAAATCCTCCTTGGGTTTGACGACACCCCACCCCGTCAACGTTGCGCGGTACTGCCGATGGCAAGGCAAGATAGAGGCAAAAATATTACTTGTCAACTAATTGACTGACCGTTCAGTTAAAATTATTGACAGACCGGTCAGTTAATGTATTTTGTGTCAGCAGATTGTGGAAAAACCTGATACACTTTTTGCAATCGAAATAGTTGGAATTGGAAATTCTGTGTCTGACACGATTCTCATTAGTAACGGCAGGCTTCTCAGCGCAGTCGACAATTATCATGACGCTCCCCTCGACATTGTGGTCTCGGATGGTGTCATCAAAGAAATCGGCACTGATCTGAAATCATCCAGTTTGCCCGAAATCGACGCAGCAGGCGGTATTGTATCACCAGCCTTGATTGACTTGCATACGCATATTTACTGGGGCGCGACCTCTCTGGGCGTCAATGCAGAACATGTCGCCAGCCGCTCGGGAACCGGTACATTCGTTGATGCCGGCTCGGCCGGCGCGGGCAATTTTTTAGGCTTTCGCGAATTCATTGCAAAAAACAGCGACCTGCGTTGCTTTGCATTCTTAAACGTTTCATTCGCCGGAATATTTGGATTCGGCAAATCGCTGATGGTTGGTGAAGGTGAGATCGGGCGGTTGTTGCATGAGGAATCATGCCAGCAGGTTGCCGAACAAAACCGTGATTTGATCATCGGGATCAAGGTGCGGGCAGGGAAAAAGGCAGCCGGTGAAAATGGTGCATTGGCCATCGAAATCGGCAGGCGAATAGCCGAGAAACTGGACCTGCCGCTAATGTGTCATGTGGACGCCCATCCACCCTCCATACAGCAGGGTTTAGATTATTTGCAGGAAGGGGATCTGCTCACCCACTGTTCAAAACCCGGACCAAATACCGTTGTGGATTCCCACAAGAATGCCATTCCCGAATTGCTCAAAGCCATCGACCGGGGAGTATTGCTCGATATTGGCCACGGCATGGGAGGATTCGATTTTGAAGTGTGCAAAATCATGCTGGACCTTGGAATAAAGCCCGACACGATAAGCAGCGATATACACGCTCAATCGGTTGACGGACCAGCATTCGATCAGCTCACCACTCTTAACAAGCTAATTGCACTGGGAATGCCTGTGGTAGACGGGTTCACGGCTTGCACTGCAAAACCGGCTGAAATTATCGGCCATAGCGAACTCGGTTCGCTGGCGATTGGAACTCCTGCTGATCTCGCAATTTTTAAGTGGCAGAGCTCGCCAAAAACATTTGTCGACGCAAAAGGTCAAACCCTGGATACCAAACGCCACCTGATTTGTGACCGGTTGATGGTTGCCGGAAATACCATCGGAAAAGACGGAAAGGCTGAACATGGATAAGTTAAACACCACATTTGGCCATTTCATAGGCGGCCACTGGCAGACGGGCCGCTCTGGCAAGACCTTTTTTTCCTCCGCTCCTGCCACCGGGGAAATTCTGGCCGAACTCGCCGAAGGTAATAGACAAGATGCCCGGGCTGCGGTCGCATCGGCTCGCGCCGCTTTTCCGGAATTTTCCAAATCGCAGATCTGGGACCGGTCGCGCCTGTGCCACCGCATAGCCGATGAAATAGACAACAATCGCGATGAGCTGGCCATGGTTTTGGCGACCGAACAGGGCAAACCCCTGAACACCGAGGCCTATGGCGAAATTGATGCAGCAGCAACCGGATTCCGCGAAGCTGGCGAGCTCATCAAATGGATGAACGGCGAGGTCATTCCAACCGAAACACCGGGAAAGCGGGTGATATCCTATCGCCAGCCACGCGGCATCTATGCCGTGGTGACACCGTGGAATTTTCCCATCAACATTCCAGTCGAATATCTTGCTCCGGCGATTGCTGCTGGAAATTGCGTCGTTTGGGCCCCCGCCCCGACCACATCGCTTTGTGCAGTGAAATTGTGCCAAGTCATGTCAAATGCCGGATTACCCGATGGTGTGGTCAATATGGTGACCGGACCCGGCGCGGTTGTTGGCGACGAATTTGTATCTCACAAGGACGTCAACGGAATTGGCTTTACCGGCAGTCCGCAAACCGGTCAGAAAATCGCCCAAAGAGGCGCCGGCAAGCCGATGTTGCTGGAACTCGGGGGCAACGGCCCGGTTATCATTTTGGACGATGCGGATCTCGACAAAGCCGCTGAAGCCGCTGCCTTTGGCAGTTTTTTCAATGCTGGTCAGGTCTGTGCGGCGACAGGTCGGATTTTGGTAACCCGGAAGAACCACGATGCAGTAGTTCAACGTCTGGAGGCCATTGCAAATAAGGTCGTTTTGGGACCTTCCACTCTCTCCGACACGACGATGGGGCCGCTCAACAACGAAGATGTTCTGGCGAAGATCCAACTGCATATCGCAGACGCCTGTGCCAAAGGGGCAACCCTGGTTTGCGGCGGGGCAAACATGCCTGAACTGGGAAGCGAGCTTTATTTTGAACCGACGGTCATGACCAATGTTGCAACTTCAAGCCTGTTGAATACCGCAGAAACATTTGGTCCCGTTGCACCGGTCATTGTCTGTGATAACGAAGACCACATGCTGGAAATCGCCAACGGCGCCGAACACGGACTCGCCGCTTCTGTATTTACTGAAAACCTCAAGGCCGCCCATCGATTTGGCGACGCCCTGCAAACCGGAATCGTCAATATCAATGCTGCCAGTTGTTACTGGGAATTGCACATCCCATTCGGCGGAGCATCGGGAAAGAACAGTGGCATTGGCCGCCTTGGGGGCTCCAATACGCTGCGCGAAATGACTGACGTCAAAACAGTGATTTTTGACCTCAATTAATGCGCACTGAAATTTCATATGTGAGCAAGGAAAAGTTTCATGTCACAGACTAAGACGAATGAAAAAGGTGGCTATCGCTACATTAAAGGGTTGTTTCAGTATTCCGCCGGTGTCGCAGCATTGCCGGGCTATGAAATCGAAAGGGTCCGGTTTGAAAAACCCTTACCTCTCGCTGAAGGTTTCGATGCAATCAAATCCCATCTGCAGGCAATTGGCCGTCCGATTGACGCTTTTTGCGCCTGCGAATTGAGATCACCAGCACCGTTTGACGATGACGGATTTCGCGATTTTAACCGCCAGTACATTCGCCCGCTCGAGGATTGGGGCATCGTACAAAATGACGACAACCCGATCGCCCGCAGCAATGTCTGTCCAAAAGTCAACGCGCCGAGCGAGCCGGTATTTTACGCATTTTCCTACACCGTGCCTGCAGCGGCAGAGGATTCACGGGGCAGTTTTGTAATTGCCGGCAGCGCAGAATCGCCTGAAGGCAACACGAGGTATGAAGAGGAAACCGTACGCTGCGGAGAACAAACTGCTGATGCCATGCAGGAGAAAGCGCAATTCGTGCTCACGGAAATGGAGCGCCGCATGAAAGCGCTTGATTTTGGTTGGGACGATACATCGGCAACCCATGTCTACAGCGTTTATGATATTCACCCGTTTCTCGAAGAGGAACTGGTGACACGTGGCGCCGCGAAGGCCGGGGTTACCTGGCAATTCTGTCGTCCGCCCCTCGACGTTCTGGATTATGAGATGGACGTCAGAGGCGTGGCGACGGAGCGCGTTATCTGATCCGTCGGCAAAATGTGTTCCACATTCATTCTGGTCACCCAGCGCGGTTCAAACTCTAGCCTTCGATCAGCACCACGACGGTTTCCGGTCGAACACCATCATACTTCATCGCTGCAGCACCAGCATCGCTTTCCAACACTGCCTGGAAAGCGTCCATGTCTGCTATATCCATCGTCAAACCGACCTGATTGGGCTCAGTTGAATGAACAAATGTTCGAATGTTTTCCGCCACCCCACTAAACACCTCTGCCCGTTTGGGCGATGCGAGCCAATGGGCAACGTCATCGACTTCGTGCGTAGAAATTACTTTTGGCATTTTCTTCCTCCCACTATAATCACCACAGGCTATCACATATTGGCGGGTAATTAAAAATCTACCAGGATTTCGACGAGCCTGGGTGGAAACGGCACCGCCAAACCGGGTTATTCATCACCCGCAACGAAACAGGCGTCGTAAATTTCTGCCGCAAGCTCTGGATTGCCAGCACACTGATGATATCCATCAAGTTCCTCCAGATACAGATATTGAACATAAGGCGAAATCAGATACCGGCCTTCACCACTCTTGAAATATCCGAACTTGTCGAGCCGGTCTTTCACATCCGGGTCTGAATCGACGATAGACTTGCGCAAATTGTCATCAATAATGTGGTTTTCCGGCAGTTGGTCCGCCGGGCCGTCATAGTAATTATTCACCACCGTGTTGGCGCCATGCACACCTATCAAAACCCGCCGGTCGAGATAGTGGTGATTGTAAAATGCAAATCCGGTTCGTTGTCCAACAAGGACACGACTGTCCTCTGCTGTTTGAACAAACTGGTCAAGAACACCGTTCGTTTCGTCCAAAACATAGGCGAAAACCTTGTGTATTTGATTATAGAACAGGAAAAACCGCACGCCCGACTCATCAGCAACCAGGCCGAGATAGCGCTCTCCTTCGGCAATTATCTCTTTGGGTGGCTGGATGGCAGAAACATCGTTGAGATTGAAAGTGACTGACTTTTCCTTGTAAACCACCTGGTAGGAAAATGGGTCAAGTTTGTTGACTTCGACACCGTCTTTAATTGTCAAAGGCTTGTACAGCATCTCGCCAGCTTCGCTGGACTGATTTGCTTGTTTGAAAGCGGCAAAATGAATCACGCCCTGCTCACGGTCCTGAGCTGCAAGACGCAGATTGCCAGCATAGATCACTCCGTCTGCGGGGAAGGTGAAATAGTAATAATTTTCGGTTGGATAAACAGAAACCTGATCGGGTAGCCGCGAAAATACAAATTCAAATGCATCTTCAACGCTGTTGATTTTCAGTTCTCCACCCGTTTGCATATTTTCGATCCAGGACTGATTGGTCTTGATCTCGGGGCTTTCCGCCCGGGCAGACATCGTTGCAGTTGGCCAAAGCAGCAATGCCGCTGCCACTGCTAAAAACCAATGGCAGGCGCCAGCGAAATACAAACGTGCTCCCCGGTGAAAAATTGGATTTTCAATCATTGATCTTGTCATGTCGGGGTCCCTGGGCGCTTCATCTTTGAATGTTGCCAGTATTTGCACATATTGAGAAGAGTGGAGGTTTACAGTTAGTTGGCCCACCGGCAGGTGCCGATGGGCCGTCTTGTTCAGTCCGCATAGTGCGCAGTCAGAAGTTAGTTTGTTGGCGCTCTATTCAGTTGCAGATTTTGCGACCGTGGGATCAATATCCTGGATCCCCTTGGGAGATGAACCTTGGATCCCTTTGGACGGTGAACCCTGGATCCCCTTGGAAGATGAACCTTGGATCCCTTTGGACGGTGAACCCTGGATCCCCTTGGGAGGTGAACCTTGGATCCCCTTGGACGGTGGACCTTCGAACCTTTTGGACGGTGGACAACCGAACCCCGAGGACGATGGACAACCGAGCCCTTCGGACGGTGCACAACCGAGCCGCGTGGACGATGGACGATCGAACCTCTTGGACGGTGGACAACCGAGCCCTTCGGACGGTGCACAACCGAGCCCTGTGGACGATGGACGACCGAACCGCGTGGACGATGGACAACCGAGCCGCGTGGACGGTGGACAACCGAACCGCGTGGACGATGGACGACCGAACCTCTTGGACGATGGACAACCGAGCCGCGTGGACGATGGACGACCGAACCTCTTGGACGATGGACGACCGAGCCCTGTGGACGGTGAACATCCGAGCCTACAGGCCGGTGAACATTGGACCCTATTGGCCGGTGTGCAGGCACGCAATGGCGTAACGGCAGAGTAGCAGACGCACCATCAAAGTCGTCATCGGGATCGGTGTTCCATTGGGTTCCACCGGGAGCCCATTCGATTTCTGCGATGTTGCGCAGGCGGCACCGGTTGTAAGAATTTGGCAGCCAGACATTGACTTTCAATTCCACGTATTGACCGACATTGAGGATGACGTTTGGACGCCAGCACCGCAATTCCGCCGGACCTGCCTTCCAGCAGGACCAAGGTGGCACGGGTCCAACACCAAAGTAGACGCCCGCAGGTGCTGCTGGCACTACATCTCTCACCAGGATATCACCCCAATAGCGATCGGGTCCGGTGTTCCGCACAACAATTTTAAACTGGCATGACCAACCGCCATACATCGGCAAGCAATCTTTTGGTGAGGCCGTTTTAGTCAGACGCAAATTGGTGTGGAAGGGATCAGTCGGTGGAGGAAATTCCGGCGGCCAATCGGTTGGTGGCTCATCATATGGCGGGAAATAGCCAGGAGGATATTGGTTTTCGGCTGTCTCCAGGCAAGGCTGGAAGATTTCAACATCGCCCATGTGGCCGGCTTTATGCGAATCACCGGTCAGTCCATCATCATCGACAAAATATGAAGCCAGTGGCGGGACATTCTCCGGTCGAACGAGTCCTACCGAATTGCCCTGGAGGCCATGAACGTCGGCAGGTGTTTCGTCGGAACCATCACTGGCGACCAAACGACCACCGGTCGACCACAACATGCCACCACATTTATTGGTATGGGCAGCACCATTTTCATCGTAGTCATAACCCAGAGCTGCACCACCATTGGCGGCTTCGTGTTCAGCTGGCATGCCGATCGCATAATAGTCAGGATCCGGTTCCCATGATCCCTCATCCGAGGTCGACGGGATATAGCGCATCACACTAGCTTTTCCAGGTTCTATAAACTCGGAAAAATTGAAGCTTGCCGTCTGTGGACCTCGTTGGGCGAGATATATCCGCCCGGATTTATCAAACAGCATATCGGTGATCGGACCATTACTGGGCAGATCCTTGACATCGAACTCCAACTTCGGATCTTCAGCGAAACTGCCATCGTCAGCGATGCCAACGGACCAGACCTGCGGTTCGTTTTGAGTGGCGTAATACACACGGCCGTTGTTGGTCGTCAGGCCCCACACACGTCGTTGCGACTGGGTGTAACCCCAGGTATCGGTGGCAGAGGCATCGAAAGATGGGTTCGTGATATCGAGCAGCGAATCATCATCAGTGACAGCGTCCAACCCGGCATTTGTACGGCCAGTGACACCATGGTCGAATGAATCGACAACGGTTCCGTCTTCAGAAATTCGATAAATCATTCCGTTGTCGAGATCGGTTGCAAAGAACTGTCGGCTGGCAGCATCGAAGACGACGTCGCCGACACCGACACCCGAATTTCCGGGAAGCCGGGCAAATTCGGAAATCTCACCGGTTACGCCATCGATTTGCCAAATTGAACCAGCCGAACCGCCAGGGCCAAATTGACCATTCATAAATGTCGCTCCGGGCTCACCGAATTCAAGTCGTTCGCCACCTCGACCTTCAACAATATACAGCCCGAACAATGAAGTCGCACCGAGATAGATGTTGGGGGTTTCTCCATCGCCGGCATCATCAAGCGCGATGGCAAAAACCTGTCCAACTTCCTTAGCTGTGATGCGCCGTTTGGCGGTCACGGTGGTCATTGCACCTGTGGGTGCACCGGACATCGCGGCCAATGACATTATCTGTGCAGAGGGTCCGTCAAGGTCGATGTGGAGTGTTGGTGTAGATGTGGTTGGTTGAGCGGTGCCGGAAAAGCCGGTGACGACAGCGTCGCCTGGCTCTAGGACCGGGCCTTCCTGTGCACGAGCATTTCCTGCCAACATGCCGGCGGCAAGAGCAGCGGTACAAATTAGCGTCAAATTGTTCTTACTCATTGTTGGGTCTCCTTCCTAAAAGGTCACGCTGAAGTGGATTCCCCAATGCGTGGTGAAGGAAACCTATCTTTGGCTTGAACACAAATCTGTGAATTGTGGCACACCCCGGCAAAACACCCGGTTTGCAAGGGCTTGTGGAAGATTAAGGGCGTATCTGGCAGCGGATTTGTTTTACAAAAGCAATGAATTCGGCGGGCGTTTTGAACAATTGAAAGGGCCGACCGGGCGCCGCTCGCCGCTGTTCGACGCCGCTCGCCGCTCGTCGCTCGCCGCTGGATGTCAGGTGGCCGCCAGCCGATATCAGGCAAGCTTGCTGTGATATTGTATGTCGCTGCGCAGTTCGGCTAACCCCCCGGTACCACCGGTTTGACCAACAGAAATATGGCCACACCGATTGCCATCCAACAGACAATCGCGGAGTGGTTTTCCAGAAAGCCAGCTGGTTAAAAAACCGCCATTGAAAGCGTCGCCCGCTCCGGTTGAATCCACGACTGTGGCCGGAATCGCGGGTACCACAATCCATCTGCCCTGTTGCAGAGCTCGCGCTCCTTCACTTCCGCATTTGACAACCGTGAGTGGGGTTGCGTCTTCGGCAAGCCCTGACTGTGTCAAAAGGGAATATTCTGAATCATTGGGCAGGAAGACATCGACCTTTGATAAAAGAGAGCTCATTTGAGACCCTTGGGCCAACAGCTCAGCATCCCACGCACAGTCCAAAGAAATTGTCATTCCCGCCAGCCGAGCCTTTTCGATCAGGTCGGGATGCTCCACCAAACTTCTAAGTTCGCCAATATGAAGATGCTTGATAGCGCCGGCAGAAAAGTCAAAATCAGGCATCGCCTTGCCAGTCTTGTTGCTGAGAAATGCGCGATCATCTTTGCCGGTTATGGCAACGGTAAGCTGTGGCGCTGCACCCCGTTCCGCGGATTTGCAAAAATCAATCTCAACACCTGAACTCTCGATTTGTGCACAAACAATTGAATCAAAGGGAGCCGCAGGGAGCGTCGCAAGCAGTGACGCTTGCCAACCCAGGGCACTGAATGCCGCTGCTGTAATAAACGCACCACCACCCGCATGCAGGGACAGATCATTGGCGAATGTTTCGGTCCCCATAACTGGCAATTTTGGAACGCCTGTAAATACCAGATCACAATATAAGCGACCAGCACAAAGCACCGTGTTTGATGGAGGAGTATCTCTCACCGCAAGACATTTCCGGTATCGGCGTCAAAGATGTGCAAATTGGCCATGTCGGCTGAAAGTTCAACTTTCTCGCCAACTTCTGGAGGGGTCCGGCCAGACGCTTTGGCAATGATCTCACCAGATGTGGTTTCAACATATATCAGCGTTTCGGGTCCCAACGGTTCGCGGACGGTGACCTTGCCAGACAGAATTGACTGTCCTGCTTCCAACGTCAGGTCATCCGGGCGCACGCCAACCATGACCTGAAGTGGACTTGGGTGTGTCTGACTGGTCTTGAAGCTGCCGCCACCTTCAAGATGAACACCGTCGCCATTCAATGTACCCGGCAGCATATTCATCGATGGCGCACCAATGAATTGCGCAACAAATGCGTTGGCCGGTTGGTGATAGACTTCTCCAGGCGTGCCAACTTGCTGGATGTGGCCGTCCTTCATGATGACAATCCGATCGGCCATGGTCATGGCCTCCACCTGATCGTGGGTCACGAAAATGATCGTGTTCCCCACGCGTTGGTGCAGTTTTTTGATCTCCAGTCGCATCTGTGTTCTCAGCTGCGCATCTAGATTTGACAGCGGCTCATCAAACAGAAACACCGCCGGGTCGCGGACCATTGCACGGCCGATGGCAACCCTTTGTCGCTGGCCACCAGACAGGGCATTTGGTTTGCGGTCCAGCAGCATTTGCATATCAAGGATTTCTGCCACCTCCTGGATACGTGCTTCTTTTTCCGGCTTTGACATCTTCGATGTTCTCAAGCCGAAGGCGATATTTTTCTTGACCGACATATGCGGATAAATTGCGTAATTCTGGAACACCATCGCAATGTCCCGCTCTTTCGGTTCCAGATTATTGACCACCCGGTCACCAATGATGACGTCCCCGGCTGTGATCTCTTCCAGGCCGGCGATCATTCTCAGAGTTGTGGACTTACCGCATCCTGAAGGGCCGACCAATACAACGAATTCGCCATCCGCCACGTCAAGATTGATGCCGTGCAGCACTTCGGTTTGGCCGTAGGATTTCATCAGGTCTCGAACTGCAAGATTGGCCATGATTCTAGGTCTCCAGCAATGAATTGAAAGCAGCATCCAGATCAGTTTCCGCGTCTGACTGGCGGCTTGTTCGCGATGCACAACTGGCCGACAGCTGTCGCAGATTTGATCGATAGATTTTCAATGCAGCCGACAGTGCTTCCGGCGCAGGACCTCCAGGCAGGTTACGCACAGCAACAAAGTTTTGCGCAGACGTCGCTCTGGCGAACTGGTTTTCAGTCATGTCCAATGTGCGACCCGTCTCTGATTGAAACGCGGCTCGGCAATTTGAATACCCCGAACCAAGCGGTTTACCGGAATCGATCACAGCATGCGCGGTTGCAGCAGCTATCTCATGAGCCTGGCGAAATGAGAGGTTTTCATTGCGGACCAATGTGTCTGCCAGCTCAGTGATTGTGATACATGCGGCATCGGTATTGCGCTTCACGTTGTTCTGATTGATCGAGCACGCCGTTAAAAAACTCGCCAGTAATTCCAGCATCCGGCCGCCTGAGTCAAAGGCAGCATAACCAGACTGTTGAACTTCGCCTTCACTGTCATTCATGTCGGTAAAAGGCGTATTGTGCATCGTGTTCACCACCATGTCGCAACGGCCTACCGTGACAGACGCAAGATGACGCATGTGCTCAATAGGCACAGGATTACGCTTTTGCGGCATGATCGAACTGATTTGCACAAAGGAATTTGGAACATACAGCTGACCAACTTCAAAGCTCGACCAAACGCCCATATCCTGAACCACGCGGCCCAAATGCACGAACACCAGTTTTATCGCCGAATACAGACCCGTGATATAATCGACAGAAGCAATGCAACCATAGGAATTAAGCAGCGGACCCTCAAATCCAAGCAGATCAGCCATACGTTGGCGGTCAAGGGGAAAACCAGAAGTTGTGATGGCAGCTGCACCCATCGGGCATTGCTCCAGATTTTCGGCGGCGGCATTGAGGCGTGTCATATCACGGATCAACACTTCAATCATTGCAGCAAGGTAGTGGCCAAATGTCGTTGGCTGGGCAGGTTGGCCATGGGTGTATGCGACGATGAGCGTTGCCGCCTCGGCCTCCGCCTTGTCGAGAAGCGAGGCGATCAGAGTTTCCATCTGAACCAACATCCGAGCCGCACGGCAGCGCAATGCGAGCTTAAAAAGCGTGTGATCCATATCATTACGTGATCGACCAGTGTGGAGCCTGCCCCCCAAATCGCCAAGTTTGTCACGCAGCGCGGCTTCGACCACAAAGAAATAATCCTCGTGTTCGCCCGTATAGTGCAGGGACGCGATGTCGGTTTCCTGCTCAATCTGCTGAAGCGCTTCGGCAATCCTGGAAGCCTGCTCCCGCGTCAATATTTCCGTCTCCGTCAACATGACCAAATGCGCCTTGTTGATCGACGTGAAGTAGTCGACATAGTGGGTTTTTACGCCATCAAACAGTGGCGCAAGAACCGTTTCCTTATACGTCAGGTCCGGGAAAGTGGTTTTTTCGATCATCCCTTCAACCCAGCCATAACGACGCCACGAATGATGAAGCGTTGGAAAATGAGGAAGACGACCAGTGTTGGAATCGTGCTGATGGCCGCGCCCGTCATGATGAGTTCCCAGGCGACGTCTGCTTCATCGCCAAAGCCCGACAATCCCACCGGTATCGTGTACATATCGGTAGAGTTGGTGACAATCAGCGGCCACAAGAACGCTGTCCAGTTACCCAGGAAAACAAAGATTGCCAGCGCAGCCAATGCTGGCTTGACCAATGGCATGGCCACGGTCCACCAGATTTGCAGCTCGTTTAGACCATCAATCCGGGCCGCTTCAAGGAATTCATCGGGCACACTTTCAAAAAACTGCTTCATCAAAAACGTGCCGAAAGCTGTCATCAGACCGGGGAACATAATGCCCCAGTAACTATCCAGCCAGCCGAATGACTGAGACATCAAATACCATGGGATCACAAGCATTTCCGTAGGAATCATCAGCGTCGACAGAATCGCGATGAATACGATCTGGCGTCCCGGAAAACGAAATTTGCACAAAGTGTAACCGACGAGACTGTCGAAGAACAAATTGCAGATCGTGGTTATGGTCGCGATGATTATTGAGTTGACAAACCACCAATAGAACCGCCCGTCTTCCAGCACATAGGTATAGTTTTCAAGCGTCGGTTCGACGGGGATCAGGTTGACGTTGTAAACCTCATGCGGCCACTTCAGCGATGTCGAGATCATATAGGCTATGGGCATGATCATGACGATCCCGCCGGCAAACAATAGCAGCCAACGAATGATCTGCCCCATATTTCTGGGCTTGCCCTGTCGGGTCGCCAACAAGGTATCCGAGGAGGGGCGGATCGGCGCCGAAATATCTGCGGCGACGGTCATTATTCACTCCTCAGCAAGCGAAGCTGGACCAGCGAAACCACCAACAGGATGGTAAACAGGACCACCGTCTGTGCCGCAGCATAGCCCATGTTAAACCCGTTGAATGCGGTGTCATAGATCATCAACACCAGGGGTTTGGTAGAGTTCAGCGGGCCGCCAGGATTGTTGGTAGTCATGTTGAATACATGATCAAAAATGCGCAGAAATCCGATCGAGGAGAACACCACTATGAACACCATGGTTGGTTTGAGCAGCGGCAGGGTAATTTGCGTAAGCACAGTCCACCAATTGACACCATCGATCTTGGCAGCTTCATAATAGCTTGCGGGGATGGCCCGAATTCCGGCCATGAATATGATGATCTGGAAGCCCAGGCCCGCCCATACAGCAGGTGCCAAAACCGCCGGCAGCGCATTGGTCGTGGAATTCAGGAATTCGATCTGCGCTATGCCGAACTTGGCGAGAATATTGTTGAACAGGCCGATTGGCACACCCTGATAAAACCAGCGCCAGACCCAGGCCATAGCGACCGCAGATGTCATGAATGGTAAAAAATAAAGCATCCGCAAAAAGCCGTGCATGAAGCGCAGCTTATCCAGATGATAGGCAATGATGAAGCTGACAATCAGCGAAACCGGGGTACCGATCAGCAGATAGACGAAAGTATTTTGAAACACTTTCCAGAATACCCGGTCGTTCCACAACGTTACGTAATTTTCAAAACCGGCCCAGGACCGGGTTCCCAGAAGATTCCATTCCTGAAACGAAATCACGAATGCGGTGCCAGTGGGATAAAACCGAATGACACCGTAAAATAACACCGGAATCGCCAGGAATGTCCAGGCCCAAACGATCTGCTTTTGCTTGATGGTGAGGTTTTGGTAGGCCCTCATGGGGTGTTTCTCGCCGTTCTTTGAAGACCATTCAACAGGGGTGGTTGCCACCCCCCAATTGGCGGGGGATGGCGAGGGAGAACGGCCTATTTGTAGTAATCGTCCAGAATTTTCTGCTCTTCTGCAGCCGCCGCCGCAATAGCATCAGCTGCAGATTGTCCTTCTATGTCCATTCGCGAGACCATGTCCATCAACGCTTGCCGTTGAGCAGATTCATTGGCGAACTTCGTGGTATTGGCGTATTTGAGGCCGCGGATAAACGGGCCGAAAACTTCATTATTAGCATTCGCTTCGGTCAGGCCTACTGACGGTTTGGCTGGCAGTTCTCCGACTGTATCCAACCAAATCTGCATTGAGGCATCAGACGTGACAAACTTCATGAACTTGACTGAAGCGTCGTATTTTTCACCCTTTGCCTTGCTGGTAATCGCATTCACCCAGTAAGAAGAATAGTTCGACTTTGTGCCGTCAGGACCAGCCGGAAGCTCAGCAACCCCCCACTTCAGGCCGCGGGTTTTATTCAGCGACCCAATGCGAAATGAACCATCAATATGCATACCCGCACGACCCGCCTTGAAAGCGGCTTGCGGCTCATCCATGAAGCCAAATGCAGTCACTTTGTGCTTTTTGGCAAGACCCACATAAAAGTCGAGAGCCTTTTGCCCGGCCTCGGAATTATAATTCACAGTTTTGTAATCGTTGAGGTAAGGGTCACCGCCCATTTGGCGCACCAATACTTCACGAAACCAGTGATGGTCTTGTGCATTCATGCCTGCGGTGATGCCAACTTGAGTGATGTTTCCGGCACCGTCCAGCTTGGTCAGCTTCTTGGCGGTCTCGACCAGCTCGTCCAGCGTTGCCGGCGGCCCGTCGACGCCTGCTGCATCAAACAAGCTGGTGTTATAAAACAGTGCAAGACTGCGAACGGCAGTTGGCAGCGCCCAGTAATTGTCGCCTTCTTTCATGGCCTGTACCATCGGGAAAAAATCTTTATCAATTTCCGAAGTTGGGAAATCTGTCGCCGGCAGTTTTTGGATCAACTTTGCCTGCTTGTAATCATTCAACCAACCGTAGAACAACTGGACCACATCTGGTCCCTCACCGGCGGGAATTGCTGCTGCCACTTTGGTGCGATAATCGGCATACGGAAAATGCGTCATCTTGACTGTGATGCCTGGATTTTCGGCTTCAAATTTTTTGATTATCTCTTCCATTGCGGTGACGCGAGCCTGGAAGAAATACTGCCAATATTCGATTTCGACGGCTTGGGCGGCGTTGGAAAACAAGACTGCTGTGCTCGCCAGACTGGCAAGTGCGAGTGTTTTGATCTTACTTATCATCTTTTGTTTCTCCCGTTGATGGTTTGCTGTGGAGTGCGATTTCTATCGTGCAGGTTATTCAGTTTTCAGTTCTTATTAACTCAAGCCGCTTGAGTTATCAAGTAAGTTGAGTTAATTCCTACACCATGAGCCATTCGTTTTCAGTTTCCGGCAGCAATGCAGAGCGGTCAAGGTCCTCAAACCGTCAGGCTGTATTGGGGCGCATTCAAAGTGCCGGTCAAATGGGGCGGGCTGAGATCGCCAGGGCACTTGGGCTTTCGACACAGGCAGTCAGCAACATTATCGCCGAACTGGAACACGACGGCCTGCTTCTGGAGGCCGGAACGAGATCAGGCGGCCGCGGTCTTCCGGCAGTTCAGTATGGGATAAATGCTGAAGGCGGTTACGCTCTGGGAATAGAAATTCGCCCCGATGCCATTTTCGCGGCTCTGGTGGATCTTCACCGCACCGCCGTGGTCACCCGCAGGAGAAGTTTGAAAAATACCAGACCTGACAAGCTGGTATCCAAAGTCCTGAGATTGCGCGACGAGATGTTGGAGAAGACCGGCATTGATGCAGACAAGTTGCTGGGTGCTGGCATTGTAGTGCCGGGGCCGTTTGGGCAAACCGGCCTTTCCGGACTTGGTTCTGACCTGGCCGGTTGGCAACAGATCGACGCCCGGTCGCTGTTTGAGACTGCGCTTGGCCTGCCGGTCGAGTTGAGCAATGACGCAAATGCCGCTGCTATGTCAGAACGGATTGCACAGGGTCCGGCTCGTGGATTGACCAACTTTGCCTATCTTTACTTCGGGGCAGGTCTTGGACTTGGATTGATCAATCATGGCCAACTCGTGGAAGGTGCATTTGGCAATGCTGGTGAGATTGGCCATGTGCCCGTGATGACCGCCAACGGCCCTGCCCCGCTTGAGCAGCAACTAAGCCGTGTTGCGGTGCAGAACCACATGAATTTCAAAGTTCCCTTAGATATCGCAGCGATCGATAGGCTTTATTCGGGCAAAGATCAAAAGTTCATGGCCTGGCTTGATTCAAGTGCCGTGGCCTTGTCTCAAGCCCTGGGGCTGATCGAAAACCTGTTCGATCCGCAGACAACCATTCTTGGTGGGGCTATGCCGGAGACCGTAATAGATCATTTGATCGCGCAGACCCTTCTACCGGAACTGTCTGTATCCAATCGAGTCGACAGCCCCTATCCTCGCCTGCTGCGCGGCACGTGTGGGCGCATGACAGCAACGCTCGGTGCAGCATCGTTAATTCTGAACCGTGCATTCACCCCACAGGCCGCGTCACTTTGACCAAGGAAACCACATGCCGCTAACCGATCGGGCCCGTATCGACCGCGAACGACTGCAACCGCGAATTCTGGAATTGTGGCGGGCGCTGGTTCCTCTGCAAACGGTGGTGTCGTTCATGAATACCGGAGCGCACCCCGATGATGAGACTTCGGCCATGCTCGCCGCTCTCAGTTTTCGGGACGGCATCGATATCAGCTATGCCTGCTCGACGCGTGGTGAGGGTGGGCAAAACGACATCGGCACAGAAACTACCGAGGCCCTTGGCGTTCTGCGTACCGCGGAAATGGAGCGAGCCTGTGATGTTCTGGGGCTGCGAATGTACTGGCTTTCTGTGTCCCCTCAAGACACGATTTTTGATTTTGGGTTCTCGAAATCGGGTGTCGAGACGATGGATAAATGGAATCGCGACCGAACTCTGGCACGATTTGTAGACATTTTGCGCACCGAAAAGCCCGATATCATTTGCCCGACATTTTTGAACATTCCCGGACAACACGGGCATCACCGCGCGATGACCGAGGCCGCACATCTGGTCATGTCACTCGCTGCAGATCCTGATTTTGCCGGCAGCATCCTGACGCCATGGCAAGTCAAGAAAATGTACCTGCCGGCGTGGTCAGGTGCGGGTCAGTCATATGACGATGACCTGCCACCACCGCCTGCAACCCTGATCATTGAAGCAGATGGATATGACCCGGTGAGCGGCTGGTCCTACGAACACATTGGCCAGCAAAGTCGGGCATTTCACCGCACCCAGGCAATGGGATCTTGGATACCTGCAGGAAACGAGCGGAACTGGCCATTGCACTTGGCCGAAACCCATGTGGAAGGCCCAGACGACACTGTGTTTGCCGGACTTACATTTGATCTGAAGGCGCTGGGGTTGCCGAAAGTTCAAAATCATATTGACGCGGCCCGCGCAGCATTTCCCGATTTTGAGGTGGTTTTGAAAGAAGCCTCCCTGGCCTTGAATGCACTTGAAGATGCGTCAATTGCACCAGAGTTTTCTCATAAGCTTCAACGCAAACGCGAGCAGTTGGCTCTCGTCATCAAAATTGCTGCCGGTGCCGAAATTCATGCGGAACTGAACAAGGACATTCTACGCCCGACGGACAAAGCGTTGGTCACGATTGAGACCCGCAGCGGGCTTGCCAAAAAGTTGGAAACATCGCTCTCGCTTCCAGAAGGCTGGCACGCAACGGCAGATGGCATTGAAACAAAAAATGCAAATCTATCGGATCCCTATCCGGATATTTACCTGCCTCAACAACCTTCAGATCCCTGCGTAATCATCACCTTGGAAACCAACGGTGTTAAAAGCCAGACCCGCAAACCGTTTGAGGTGACGCCATTGGTGATACCTCAAAAATCAGTCGACATTTCGCCACTCAAAGAAGTCGTGAATCGGGCAGCAACGCGACGTCAAATACCCCTCCTGATCAGCAATATCGTACCCAGTGGGGCGCAAGCCAGAATGAGTGTACCCGAAGGTTGGAACTCTCGATCAGACGAGACAGGTATTACGCTGACATTGCCCCGGGATACCAAAGCTGGCCGTTACATGGTTCCGGTGACACTGGACGCCAGTTCGGTGCAAACTATGCGCACGATCGAACATGACCATGTGGCGCCTCGCGCTTTGGTCGGCCCTGCAGAATTACAGGTGCTGGTGCTCGACGCGGCGCTCCCTGCCGTGAAAGTTGGCTATATCGGCGGTGGCAATGATCGCGTAGATTACTGGCTGGAGCGGTTGGGAATGGATGTATCCGCATTAAGTGATGATGATCTGAAGTCTGACGCTCAACTGGCGCAATTTGACAGTATCGTCATTGGCATTTTTGCCTTGAAGTTTCGTGCGGGTCTGGTGGAACAAATGCCTCGATTGCACAAATGGACTCGAGCCGGCGGCACATTACTCACCCTATATCATCGCCCCTGGGACAATTGGGACAAGGACATGACATCTCCGGAAATGCTGGAAATTGGGCAACCGTCGCTGAGATGGCGTGTGACAGATGAGACGTGTGAGGTAACCCATCTGGTGGGCCATCCGCTGCTTGCAACACCAAACAGGATTACCAGCGAAGATTGGCAGGGATGGTACAAGGAGCGCGGGCTGTATTTTGCACAAGCATGGGCAGACGCCTACACACCGCTTTTGGAAATGGCCGACCCTGAGGAACAACTTCATCGTGGCGCATTGCTCACCGCCGATATTGGCAAAGGCCGCCACACCCATTGTGCACTGATCCTGCATCACCAAATGGAAAAACTGGTTCCGGGAGCCTTTAAACTGATGGCCAACTTTCTGGCCAAGCGCAGCTGATCCGCAGGTTTTTGAAGGACCGTTTTCGGTGTTTATTGGCCCATTCGCCAAATCAATTGATCAAACCGATCTTGCCCGTAAAATGGTTCGCCGTCATAAGCCATCAGCGGAACTCCCCAATGTCCCAGGTCAAGCATTCCCTGATGATTTTCATCAAGTATCCGGCTCGCCGCTTCCCAGGACGTATTCGCCAGAATGTCATCGGGGTCCAAACCAATTCCTGACAATGCATCTTGGAGAAATTGGCTTTTGTCCCAACCGGTATTTGAACCGTTCCACAGGCCGCGGACGACCACATCCAAAAACTGCAATCCCGCTCCTTGCATGTTGGCCCCGACAAATAGCCGGTACAGCCGGTCAATCAGCGGTTGGTCTGGCGTAGCGATCCAAACTGAACCTGGCTCCAGCTGAATCGGAGACGGGTCCGGGCGGGCGTAAGGAAGGTTGAGGTATTCTGCTGTTCGTTCAGTATCTTTGTTAAAGTACCGTTGCTCCATCATACTTCTATCTTGAGTGGCTTGCGGCATTCTCAAGACCAGACCCAGGACCGGGCGCACGACGACATCAACCCCCGAACTGGAGAGCCCCAAAAGGCGATCTATCAGGAAATAGCAATAGTCGCTCTGCAACGAAAACCAGATCTCGACACGCTTGTGGCCCTTCATAATCACCTCATAATCCCGTCATCCATGTGGTTAGCTGCAGGACTGTTATTCCAGTTTCAAGGTTCATTATGAAGGATGAGAGACATCTATGCCCGCTTCGTCGAGCATTTTCGCCGAAACCTGAAAGCTATGATCGAGAGCCCCATCTGCTTCGGGAATTGGCGGGCAAACGACACAGGCTATACCTGACTGGATGATTCCACGCCCGCAATCGGCGCAAGGAAACCGATTTACATAAAGAGTACAACCGGCCAACTGAGCACCTGACCGGGCAGCGTTGTAAATGGCATTGCGTTCCGCATGCTCGATCCAGAAGAACTTTTCGCCACTTGGGCGGTCAAAACGCTCATCATCATCGGATGCGACACCGCGCGGAAGTCCATTATATCCTGTTGCCCGAATCTCCTGGCCCGGACCAACGATGACACAACCAACCTGAAAATCCCGGTCTTCCGACCAGCTCGACACATGATCACAAAGGCCCAGGAATCGCTTTGCCCACTTTGTTTGCGCATCATTCATGGCAATTATCCAGCAAATACATAGGACGTCTTGACGATTGTATAGAACTCGGAGGCATAGCTTCCCTGCTCGCGTGGTCCAAAGGACGAACCCTTACGACCGCCAAAGGGAACATGATAGTCGACGCCGGCAGTGGGCAGGTTCACCATCAACATTCCGGCTTCGGAGCGCTTGCGAAATTCCCGTGCTGATTTCAAACTACTGGTGCAAATGCCCGAAGACAGGCCAAATTCCGTATCATTGGCAACCGATATTGCTTCTTCCAGATCACCCACTTTAATCACCGACGCGCAGGGGCCGAATATCTCTTCGCGGTTGATGCGCATGTCGTTGGTGGTTCCGACAAAAAGCCCCGGAGCCTGATAAAACCCAGGTGTTTCAAGTTCCAGCCTGTCGCCACCAATAACGTCCCCGGCTTCGGATTTAGCAATATTCACATAGTCCAGGTTCGACATAAGCTGTTTCTCATCGACCACCGGGCCAATCTGTGTGGTGGCGTCGAGAGGGTTTCCAACTTTCAAGGATGTCATTGCCTTGCTCAGAGCATCCACAAATTCATCGTGAATACCAGACTGGATAATAAGGCGCGAAGAGGCGGTGCAACGCTGTCCGGTTGAGAAAAATGCACCGTTCAAACAGGCGTCCACGGCAAGCGAAAGATCGGCATCGTCCATGACAACCATGGGGTTTTTACCCCCCATTTCAAGTTGCACCTTTTTACGCAATCGCCCGCAGGTTTCGGCAATTCGATTTCCCACCGGAACCGAACCGGTAAACGAGATCGCACCAATATCAGGATGATTGACGAGGGCGTCACCGACAGTTGAACCGCGACCCAAAACAAGATTGAACACTCCGGGGGGGCAGCCGCATTCATTCAGGATATCCGCCAAAACATGAGCACAGGCCGGGGTCAGATCTGCGGCCTTCAGGACCACACAATTGCCAAAGGCAAGCGCCGGGGCAGTTTTCCATGCAGGAATTGCGATTGGAAAGTTCCACGGTGTAATCAACCCGACTATGCCGACAGGTTCCCGCGTTATTTCAACATCAATGTCATTTCGAACCGACGGAAGCAGTTCGCCGGCAAGTCGAAGGGCTTCTCCCGCAAAAAATTTGAACACCTGCGACGCCCGCATTGTCTCGCCTTTTGCTTCGGCCAGGGTTTTACCCTCCTCACGCGCCAGCAGATTGCCGATTTCTTCAACCCGCTCGGCAAGCTTGCTGCCAACCGCAGCAAGCAGATCGTGCCGTTGTTGCGGGGTTGAAGCGGCCCAGCCTGCCTTGGCCGATTTGGCGGCGGCAACAGCCTGGTCGACAGCGCTGTCATCTCCGTAGGAAAATTCGCCGATGATATCCGTCGTGTCCGCCGGATTAACATCTTGATTATAATTGCCAAAATCGACCCATTCGCCGCCGATTAGTGATTGGTGTTTTTTCATTTTTTTCGCTTTTTCCTGCTTCGGTCGATTATTGTGATCTGCTGGCCAATGACTCAAGTTCCGGTGGATCCGGCAATGGAGCTTGTCCCTTTTTCCAACCACCTGGAAAAATGTCAGAGCCATCTTTATTCTTAAACACGTCTTCATTCAGCTTGACGAAGGGTGTGTCTTCCTCCGGCACTTCATCGTCATAACGAATTGCGTCGACCGGGCAGATAGATTCACACATCCCACATTCGATGCACTCGACGGGATGAATGTAGTACATGCGGTCGCCCTCATAGATACAGTCTACCGGGCAGGACGTGGTACAAATTCCGTCCTTAATATCAATACAGGGGCTAATTATGACGAGGGTCATACATCAACATCCCTTCCAATCCGGGCGACGCTTTTCCTGAAAAGCAATGACCCCCTCATTCGCGTCTTCTGATTCCAGTGCCGCCACAAGTTCCGGCGTTTTGCAGCCGTAGGCATCATGAACAGACAGATGCGCTGTTTTTCGAACTGTCGCCTTAATCGCTTGCAAGCTGAGTGGTGCGCAGGCCAGAATATCTGCAACCCAACGGTCGGTTTCCGCGTCCAGTTCGTCGGGAGAAACAACTGAGTTGACCAGTCCATACCGTGCCATTTCAGATGCCGGGGACAGGCGCCCGGTCATCATCATTCCCACCGCAATATTGCGTGGTATCAATCGAGGAAGCAGGGTCATGCCACCGTCCAGAGGGATCCGGCCCACCTTTGCTTCAGGGAGTCCAAATCTTGCGGTCTCTGCCGCAATCACGATGTCGCACCCCAAAACCAATTCCAGACCACCACCAAGAGCCAGGCCATTGACCCGGGCAATTATGGGTTTTGATCCACCAAAACCAATCGCGTCGAACGAAGACCAATATTCCAACCCGCTGCGACCGGTATTTTCCTTCAGGTCTGCTCCGGCGCAAAACGCCCGTTCTCCAACTCCGGTGAGTACTGTGCAGCGGATATCATCGTTTGCGGATATCTCTTGCCAAATTTCAGCCAGTTTTGTGTGTGCGGCACTGTCCAGCGCATTCATTCGCTCTGGACGTTCGATTGTCACCCGGGCGACACGGTCCTGGACTTCAAGGCGAATGCTCATCCGGCCATCCTGTCTACATCGGTGGCGTTAATCTCGGCCAACACCTCTTCAGTGTGTTCTCCCAGCTTTGGTGGAACACGGTGCACTTTCATGGGTGCAGCACTCAAATGAACCGGTGAGCCAACAACCGTAATCTCGCCCAGAACCGGATGATCTATGGTTTGCAGCATTTGATTAATTTCAGTTTGCGGGTCATCAAGCGCTTCTCCCAGTGAACGCACTGGTGCGCATAAAAGATCCTGCTCCTCAAGCTTGGCGATCCAATGAGATGTGGTGTTCTTGCCAAACTGAGTGCGGAATGTTTCCTGCAGAAACGGCTTGTTCTGCCGCTGGCTGGCCAGGTCCGGGTAGGTTGGCGACAGATCCTCAAGATCCAGGGCAACGCAGATATCGCGCAATGGATTTGCTTTAAATGCACCCACAACCACAAGCGCACCGTCGGTCGTCTCAAACGCTCCGGTCAGTGGCATTGCAGCCCAGTTGAGCACCTCCCGGTGCTTCGACCATTGCGCGGCCTCCTGCATCTGCATGGCAATCATACTGTCGTATAGGGAAACGTTTACCTGCTGACCGGTTCCCGTTTTCTCCCGCATCAACAAAGCCGCCATAATGCCTTGAACCAGGTGCATTCCCGCAGAATAGTCACACAATGTTGTTGGATATATGGACTTGGGAATCGACGGATCCTGGGTTTTTTCCATAACGCCGCTCATGGCTTGCGCCAACACATCCTGACCACCCTTGTGGGCATATGGACCGGTTGGCCCGTAGCCTGTTCCCGAAGCGCAGATGATACGCGAGTTCAGCTTGGAAAGTTCTGAATAACCCAAGCCAAGTCTTTCCATCACGCCGGCGCGAAAATTATCGACAACAACATCGGCAGTCTTGATCAATTCCAAAACGGCATTGCGTCCAGATTCGGATTTCGTATCGATCTCAACAGACCGTTTATTGCGATTGAGGGACGCAAAAACCGCATTGTTCATCGCCTCTTCACTGGTTTCACCAAAAAAGTTACGAGACAGGTCACCAACACCGGGTCGCTCAACCTTGATCACATCAGCGCCGAAATCACCCAACATCTGGGTCGCACACGGCCCCATCATAACCTGGGTAAAGTCGATCACTCTTACACCGCTGAGCGGCAAAACTGCATCGGTCATTATGTGTTCCTTATTCTGCGGCTACCGGAGGTTCCAGAAGAGCATTTGCCGAGGGGACATCTCCCGGGTCGGCGCCTTGTGCGCGCATTTGTTTTTGAATGGCAATTGGATCAACATCGCGAAGAGCAACATCACCATTCAGCGCCAGTGACACGGCCACACCGGCAGCCTCACCCTGAGACATGCATGGCGGAATTTCGCGGGACATTTTTTGGGCATCGCTGTCCACCGAATAGTGTCTTCCCGCGACGATCAAATTGTCGATACCTTTGGGCAAGAGCGCGCGATAGGGCGTATAATAATCTCGTCCACGACATACCGTATCATCGAAATATCGGCGCGACGTTACATCGCTTTTGGATACAACATACTCGCCCTGCAACAACCGTGTTTGACGGACCCCCATCTGCTCAGCAGCGCCAAGCATCTTGGCATTTTCAAATCCCGGGATATTTTCCCGAGCAAAGGCCAGCAAATTCATCATTCGCTCGCGACCCTCATATTCTGCCTTGACCATGTCTTCGACGGACAGTCCATCATAACCAGGCATGTGGGGACAGTTACACCAGACGATTCCAGGCAATGGTGTTTTCAACCACCACATGCCCCAAGCTCCGCCAATCGCCCGGCGGGCTGCACGATCAAGCTTTTTGTATTCCTCAGGATTGGAATATTCGAACGCTTCGGCTTTATCTGTATCAACATCACAAAGGCGGAACACCGTCGTCACAATAAACTGACCGTCGGTATAATCTGCCCCGGCAGCAACACCAACGTCGAGATCTCCGGTGCCGTCAACGACCATCTTTGCCCGTATTGCCTGACGACCAAGTTTGGACTGGACAATCACACCGGTAATTTTGCCACCCTCCATGAGAACATCTGAAAACCATGAGTGCGTTCGCAGGTTCACACCTGATTCCCTCACCATATCCAGGCTGACGCGTTTCCATGCATCAGGATCAAACGCGACGGCATGAATTATCGGTTGCGGGGTCATGGCTTTATGAAAATCAATGCATCCCCAACGCGACCATTTCTGCCACATTTCCCAGTTGGTCTGGCAATCTTCGCGGGGTGGATAAACGGCCGCATCAACGCGCTCAAGGCGCTCGACGAATTCGTCCACAACCCCGGTTGTAACAATCTCATTGCCTTCGTTGACCATGTCGTCCAGCACCAGCACCATGCCACCAGAAGCCATGCCGCCTAAATGATGATACCGCTCCAGCAATGTAACTGAACATCCGTTTCGGGCAGCCGATACAGCGGCGCTGTGCCCGGCTGGGCCTGCACCGACCACAACCACATCACAATCGGCTACAACGGGTATCTGCCCGTCACTTACATTTACAAATTCCAATTGACGTTCCGACATTTTATCCTCCAAAGAGTTGGGGCGAAAAACCCCATTATTTCAACGATGTTTGGCTACCAGCGTACGACAAGTTTTTCTGCAATACTGACCGTGGCAAACAGTAAGACCGACAATCCAGACGACATGAATACGGTCGCGTAGAGAAGTGAAGATCGATAATTAAAAGTGCTGTCGATAATGAGCGCCCCAAGACCAAGGTCAGCGCCAATCCACTCACCAACAATTGCCCCAATGACACAGGTGGTTGCAGCAATTTTGAGAGCCGAAAACAGGAACGGCAAAGACGAAGGAAGCCGCATCTTCCAGAATACCTCTGACTTGGAGGCGGAAAGAATTCGGGCCAGTTCCAGCGCTTGCGGGCTAACGGCCTGCAGGCCTCTGACCATGTTTACCAGCGTCGGGAAGAAACAAATTAATGCAGCGATGACAACTTTCGCGGTCATGCCGGCACCAAAAATCAATACCAGAATTGGCGCGATTGCTAGAATCGGGATCGTGTTGATGAATACGGCAATCGGGAAAAATGCTCTTTCGACCGTTCTGCTGTGCACGAACGCTATGGCGATGAGGATCGCGGTTAGATTTCCAACCAGGAATCCGGTGACACTTTCATATAGAGTGGGCCAGAAATTTCGGACCAGGAGCGGGAACTCCCTTACAAACTCCGCGGCGACATCCGAGGGCGCCGGTGCGATATATTCAGGCACGCCAAATATTCGAACACCAAACTGCCAGATCAGTATCAGACCAATTGCGGTTGCTATAGGAACAAGAATTTCCACAAGCCTGCTGTCCTGAACATTGCTATCAGCCGTATCTGTATCAGGGCTCTGATCCACATTTTGTTCCAGGGTTGCTTCCATGTCGGACATCAACATTCCTCCAATAGTTCGCGAAGTTCGCCGCAATATTTATTGAATTTTGGCGTTTCCCGTACGGTGATTTCCCTTGGTTCGGGCAGCTCGATATTCACCACTTTTTTGACCCGGCCCGGGTGCGCCTGCAGCATCAGTATTTTTTGCCCCAAAAAGACCGCTTCAGTGATTGAGTGGGTTACAAACAATATGGTCGTGCCGGTTTCCCGCCAGATGTCCAGAATCTGCAAATTCAGGCGATCTCGGGTCATTTCATCAAGCGCTCCGAAGGGCTCGTCCATAAGAAGCAGTTTCGGCTGGCAAACCAGTGCCCGAGCAATTGCTACCCGTTGACGCATGCCCCCGGAAAGTTCGTGGGGTAACGCATCTTCACGCCCCTTGAGTCCGACCATTTCAAGTAATTCTTTGGGTGTCTTGTCTCCAACAGGAATCTTGACGCCACGTTTTCGACCAATCTCGAGCGGCAATTGCACATTGCTCAAGGCGGATCGCCAGGGCAGCAGGGTTGCGTCCTGAAAGACGAATGCAAACTCTCTGGCGAGCCGTGCCTCTTCGGTAGATTTGCCCAGAACCTGAAGACTGCCAGACGCTGCGGGTATCAAGTCCGACACCAGTCGCAGCAAGGTTGACTTGCCACAACCAGAAGGCCCGAGAATCGTCCAGAAATCACCAGCATCAATATCCAGAGATATTTTATCAATGGCGGTAAAGCTTCCAAATTTGACAGTTGCATCGACAAGCGAGGCTGCGACGGAATTTCCTTCCGCCGCAATTTTTTGGTTGTCCAACATTTGGCTAGCCGAGCTTCGGGCGGACATCCGCAGTCGCCTTCAGGATATCAAGGGTCATGATATCTTCCAGCTTTGGTGCGCCGTTCTTGAATTGGCCCAGAGTATCATATGTGCTGATCTGAGCTTGCCAATTATCGGCCGTCATCACACCCCACCCTCCGGCTGCTGTTTTTTCATTGAACGAATACCCGAGAACCAGACCGACGGCCTTCATCTCGTTCTCTTTCTTGAGGTTTGGATATCTTTCCACCAATGCGTCCACCGCACCTTCGGGGTTTGCCTGAGCCCAGCCCCAACCGCGCGAAATCGCACGAATAGCACCAACAACTTTGTCGTTGTGTTCTGCAAGGACACTATCGGTCACATAATAAGGATTTGCATAAAGCTGAATGCCGCTGTCCCACAGCGTCATATCGACACGATCGTCGCCAAGTACGGACAATGCACCAACATTGGTTTTCCAGCCGGTTGCCACATCTACCTGACCGGTCATTAGTGGCGACATATCACCACCCATAACAGACACTTCTACCTGATCTTCAGCAATGCCGTTTTTCGCCAGCATGGCACGCAACAGGATTCGAGCCGTTCCCTGGGTCGCAACTTTCTTTCCGATGAGATCCTGCGGTGTGCGAACGTTGCCTTTGCCACCCAGCGAGAAATATGTGAACGGATGTTGCTGATAGCCCGCAGCGATGCACTTGATCGGTATTCCTGCTGCTCGTGCAAGCATCAATGATGGGCTGGAAGAAATAGAACCAAAATTATTGCCACCCGATGCAACAGACCCAATTCCGTCAACATTTGGTCCGCCCGGCACGATTTCAAGTTCCAAACCTTCTTCCTTGAAATATCCCAGCTTGGCAGCTGCAACCTCACCCAAAATACCGTTAGAAGCCAACCAACCCAATTGCATGCGAATTTTGAACGGATCTGCGCCCTGCGCAGGTATTACCGACATCAGAGTTCCGGCACTGGCGATTCCCGCTGCTGCTCCAACTCCTTTGAGCAGATCCCTGCGGCTTGGGTTCATTAGAGAATCTTTATTCATTTGTTTCACTCCCGTTTTGCATTTTTTAAATCTTGTGACCCCAAAGAGGCTACAATTCCGATTGCGGTACACATAGTGTCGATTTATGCTAACAGTGGTGCAAAAACTGCACCACCTTCAAAACAGGCAGGAAAATCAATGCACAGTAGTTTTTTGCGGCATTTTGACGAAGTCGCCAGACAGGGTTCAATCCGCAAAGCCGCCAAAATCCTCAACATCTCTTCCACATCGGTAAACAGGAATATTCTGGGCACCGAAAAACAACTCGGCGTCAAACTATTTCACAGGAGTTCAGAAGGTGTGAAACTGACCAGCGCGGGGTCGATTGTGCTGGAGCACTGTCGCAAAACCCTGTTCGACTTTGAACGGGTGAGCATCCTGATCGAAGACATTCGTGACATGCGAACGGGTCATGTAGAAATAATGACCCTTGATTCCATTTCGCTTGGAATTTTGCCCAGCATATTGGACCAGTTTTCTGAAACCTACCCGCAAGTCACCTATTCAGTGACAACGGCACAGCCAGACGAAATCATAAAATCGGTCTCTGATGACAGTACCGATATCGGCATCTCATTTGTCGATGACGCCCATCCAGGTGTCAGGAGTTTGACGGAAAAATCTGCCCCGATTGGGGTCGTGATGCTGCCAAATCACCCTCTGGCAGAGCGCCACAGTCTGAGCGTGGCAGATCTCGCGGGTTTCCCCATGATCCGGTCCATCGACGCGCGCGGAGGCCAATCAATTATCGACCAGGTTGTTTCCGACATTGCTCCCTTGCTCTCCACAACAATGTTTACAAACTCGCAACCAATGGCCCGGGAAATGATCATTCGTGGCCGGGGGTTGGGGCTCTATACAAAGCTTGGATTTCTTAAAGAGATTGAAGCAGGCAAGCTGCGTTACGTCCCGTTGGAGGTGGCTCACCTAAAATCCCTGAAGCTGGGAGTTATCGTTTCAGACCAGATAAATATGGCACCCATCAAGCACTTGCTGTGCAATGAAATAGCAAAGGCGTTCAGTCTGATAAGACTGGATTCGTGAGCGCCGTTTCGCCGAGTTTTCAAGGTTTTCGTTTCCTTGGTCGCTTTGCAGTTGATCTACAGCGGATGGATGATGTGAGACATTAGCCGGCAATATTTGTGCATTCAGTTCGCTCGGTTGATAACTTTCTCACCGAATTCAAAACAAGCAGGAAAGGCCTTCGCATGAGCAATCCACATTCCCCGTTGATTGATAGATATGGGCATGACGCTGAACATCTGGTGGATGTGGCTGGCTATTCACAATTGAGTTCAATGATAGGTCGCGGGTCCTGTCGATCCTTTCAACAAACAGAAGTCGCTCCAGAGCTCATACAGCTCCTGTGCGCCACTGCACTGGCTTCGCCAACAAAAAGCGACCTGCAACAGCGCGATATCGTCGTGCTGAATGATCCGGTTCTGAAGACAGAGATTGTCCAGCTTTTGAGCGGGCAAAGCTGGATTGCGGAAGCTCCCTGCCTGTTGGTTTTTTGCGGCAATAACCGTCGACAGCGACGTGTCCATCAACTGCGCAATCGCCCATTCGTAAATGATCATCTGGATGCCTTTTTCAATGCAGCCGTTGATGCTGGCGTTGCCCTGTCTGCCTTCGTTATCGCCGCGGAAGTGGTGGGTCTGGGCTGCTGTCCAATCAGCGCCATCAGAAACGCGCCAGACAAAGTCAGCGATCTTCTGGGCCTGCCGGCACATGTCTTTCCCGTCGCCGGCATTGCTGTGGGCTATCCGACTTCGACCAGGCCGACAGTGAGCCCGCGGCTCCCTCTCAGGGCAACAGTCCACACTGACCGCTACAATGAAGACAATATTGATGAACAAATAGAAGCATATGATGCGCGCCGGGACCGTCAGTTGCCATATAAACAACAGCGCCGAGCAGATCTTTTTGGAACTTCAACCCGGTATGGATGGTCTGAGGACAAGGCCCGACAATACGCGCAAAAAGAACGACAAAACTTTGGCCAGTTCATACGTGCCAAGGGATTCGATCTAACCTGACCCTAGGACTTCGAGCCGCCATCAACATCCGGCGACTCCAAAGCCAATGGCTTTGATTGGTCGTCGGCGAGATCGGGCGTCGCTTCTGCATCAGCCAGTCGAACCGTGACTTCCTTGTGTGCAAAGTGAATGCCTTCGCGGACAAAAAGATCCTGAATAGCTTCATAGACCACCTTGCGTGTTACAAACTGTTCTCCGGGTTTGGTCATGAATTTGACGCGAATGATCATCGCGCTGTCTTCCATTTTGTATACGCCCTGAGATTTAAGCGGCTGTACAAATGTGTGTCCCACCTGAGGATGGTCCAGCAATTGCTGACCCAGCTTTTTTACCAGCTTGCGCAGCTTTTCCACATCGGTGTCGTAGGTCACTCTCAGTGGCAGTTTCACCATCACCCAGTCGCGCGAATAATTGGTCAGCTGCTTGATTTCACCAAACGGAATTGTGTGCAGCGCCCCAAGATGGTGCCGAAGCTGAAATGACCGGATCGAGATCCTTTCGACTGTGCCTTTAACACCTTCGATATCAATATATTCTCCCTTGCGAAATGCGTCATCCAGCAGGAAGAAGGCGCCTGAAAAAATGTCACGGATGAGCGTTTGTGCACCGAATCCAACTGCGATGCCGATGACCCCCGCACCGGCGAAAATTGGCCCGATATCAAACCCCAGTCGTGACAGAAAAATCATCAAAGCGGTCGAGAAAAGAACAATGATCATTAAATAGCGAATAATCGGCAACAGGGTTGCCACCCGCGTTGCCCCGGCACCACCACCTTCTCCCCCGATCTCTTCTTCGGCTTCTGGTGCACCACCTTCCTCCTCCAATCTGCGGTCGATAAGGACCGAAATCGCACGATAGGCGAGCCAGCACAAAAGAGTTGCCAGCACGATATCCAGCAATGCGCGCCAGTTGTTGCCTTCACTCCTTAGATCCACGCCCCAGCTGTGGATGAGTTCTCCAACCGCAACGATCGTGATAATCCCCATCGCCGCCATCTCGATAAATGGTTTGAACACTGGCCGGTATTCGAAATCGTCAGGCGACGGCTGGGAAATTGTTGCTTCCGTCTCGTCGCTTTCGGTCTGGCCGTTTTCCGCCGCGAACCTTTCCCGTTCTGCAACGGCGCGTTCTTCAAAATATCTGCCGCGCCTGTTGTACATCGCCTGGATAATGATGATCACCACCCCATAGGCCATCAGAGCCGCCCAAAAGACCACAAAAGGTGCGGCGATAATTTGGCCGGGGTTTGGAAGGCCAAGGGCCAGGCGATAGATGAAAGCGCCGAGCGCCAGCAGCATATAGGTCAGGAAAATCGCAGGTGTGGTGTTCGAGAGTCCCTTGCGGAGCTTGTAAAGCCACGCGCTGGCGCTTTTGGGCGCGAATATGTGCTGCCAGGCCTTCCAGTTTTTGACCGCGAGGATTGCCAATATCAACGTTACCAGACAGGCAGTTCCTATCTGGATCAAAAGGATATTTTCGACAGTCAGTCCGGCATAGTTTTGGGCTTCGCCGGTCAAACTCAAAAACCGGGAAAACGCTGCGATAACAACAGCAAAGGCAACCGCAATACCCCAATCGCGGTGAATCCGAATGGCCTCGGCGTCTGTTAAATTAACGATACGGTGACTTGGCGCATCATAGGCAAACACATTCCAGGAAACGCCTCGGATCATCAACCGATAGAACAGATAGGCCAGAACGATTTCGAAAATGATCTGTCTTGATGGGTCATGACCTGAATCCAGGATCAGGGCCACGAGCATGGCCATGACAAAGAAAATAGCGATGTAAACAATCGCAAGGACCACCCGAAACACCAGGTATTTTGCCTTGTCCGCGGTGGTGGCCGGGTTGGGATCATACATATAACTGAAATATTCTCGACCCCATACAAGTACCGGCTTGATGGCAAGCCAGCCAATAAACAGGCCCAGCAAAGCTGTTCCTATTGCCCTGAAGATCCAGAAGCTCGATCCATCCGGACTGGCAATCTTGAAAGATTTTTGGATATTTTGCCAAAGCGCGGGAGCACTGGCGAAAGTATCCTTCACACGTGACCGCGCCTTTAGGAACAGTGCTGCCCTTGTGTCATCTGCGCTCGGTTCAGAAGTCCCACGATTTTGACCTTCAGGACTGACGATAATTACCGTCGATCCATTCGTGCGAGCCTCATCGAGCACAGCCCCCAATCCACTGGTCGCTCCTTCCTTCGAATCCGAAACAGCCGACCCCGGAAGAAATTGAGCTTGAGCCCGGTTCAGATCTGCTGCGCCAATGCTCCAGAAGAATACTCCGAGCAGGGCCATCAAAATCGAAAATCTATTTGTACGAACCAAGTACAATCTCCCAACATTTACCGTAACCTCAATCCATAAGGCTCAATTGCACAAGTGTGAAGACAAGATGTGGGGATTGACCCAAACTGCCCTCATCCAATAGTCGGTTTGTCACCCCCGGCATGTCTGCGTCACAAGAATGCCACAAACACGCAACCGTGATCGACGCCTCGGGTTCAGCCCCTTCACAAATTCTGCTTTGCAAAGCTACAATTTTCGTCTCTTCCATACCAACACGTTTTTTGGAGCAAATTGCTATGACACTCATACGTTCAATTCTTCTGGCGACCGCAGTGGCAACCTGCGCTTCCGCTACCGCAATCGCGCAAGATTCAAATGCTAGTTTTTTTGTCACCAGCACAGGCTCCGGTAATGGAGCAAACCTGGGGGGTCTGAGCGGCGCTGACGCCCATTGTGCAGGGCTGGCCGAAGCCGCTGGCATACAGGGCAAAACCTGGCGTGCTTATCTGTCTACTCAGGAAAAGGGCAAACGCGGAATATCTGCCCGAGATCGTATCGGTTCCGGTCCATGGCATAACGTCAAAGGTGTCTTGATTGCAAAGAATCTGGATGAGCTTCATATTTTGCCCAATCTCTACAAATCCACCGCATTGGATGAAAATGGCAATTCCGTCAAAGGCCGTGGAGATCAACCCAACGAGCACGATATTCTTACCGGTACCAAAGCTGACGGAACGGCATACTTTCCTTGGGAAGAAGGTGACAAAACCTGTTCCAGCTGGACCAGCAATGGAGAAGGCAGCGCCACGGTTGGTCATCATGACCGCCACGGTGGCGGCAATGTATCGTGGAACCAGGCTCATAACTCGCGCGGATGCAGCCAGGATGCCCTGAAAGGGACAGGCGGTGCGGGTCTCTTTTACTGTTTCGCACAACAATAGGACAGCAGCCCACAGGAAAATTTCATCGATGGCCACACACTGTGGCCATCGATGAACGATGTCGCTCAACAATCTTTTCCAAATGCGCCGGCTGCACCAATTCAGTTTTTTTCGCCAACGTGTTATAATTCAAGGTCTGTTGTGTCCGACCCATCTGGTTGAGCCGGGCACATTCGCGCGATAGGAGAGTTCTGTATGCCACCATCAGCACTGTTCACCCGTCGTTCCCTTCTGGCCGCAGGCGGCGCCATCGTGGCGACCGGAATTCCGGGGCGCAATGATTTCGCCGGTGCACAGGGCTTCGAACCGACGCCTTCCATGCGCGGTGGTGCCAACAACTACCTCCCTGGTGCCCCGATTGTCGATCGGATTGGCGGCGGTGGCTTTTGGATGAGCGGGACAGTTCGTCATGCAGGTGATGGTGCTCCGCTTGCGGGCCAACGTATCCAGATCTGGGCCCACACAACCGAGGGGCATGAACGCGACCCTCATAGCCATGGTGCCACCCGAACCAATCAAATTGGTGAGTTTCGTCTTGAGATGCCCCAAATCGTTCCGGCGTTTGGTCAGGCTCATGGCCACCTTGCCTATGATGATGATCAATTCGAAACCGTTTTCCTGCGCCCGGTAATGGCAAGCTCAAAAGACAAATACCTGAGCGCGCATTTCGTTCTTCAACCGGTTTAGAGCCGTTCAAAGTTGAAGAACCTGATCCGCACGATCTCAGTTTGGTTGGCGCTTGCTGTGATAGCTATCCTACCGATCGCCATCGCCGCGGTAAGCCCGCTAATCGCCTGGCGCGAACCGGTATATATTGCCGCGGGCTTGGCAGGAGTTGTCGCAATGTCCCTGTTGCTTCTGCAGCCGTTGCTGGTGGGAGTCTTGTTGCCGGGCCTGTCGGATCAACTCAGCCGGCGACTCCATCTTTGGGTCGGTGGCGGTCTGGTCGCAGCAGTTGTGATTCACGTCGCTGGCCTTTGGGCTACCAGTCCACCGGATGTTGTTGACGCCTTGCTATTTGCCTCACCGACGCCGTTCTCTGCATGGGGTGTGATGGCAATGTGGGCAGTTTTCGCGGCCGCACTGGTGATCATTTTTCGGCGGCGATTGCGGCCACGTCTGTGGCGTCTTGTTCACACAATTCTTGCGTTGATCACCGTCGTTGGCAGTGTGGTTCATGCAATGCTGATCGAAGGCACGATGGAGACCGTATCAAAGACCGCACTCTGCCTGCTCGTGCTCATTGTGACCATTTTGGCGATAGCCAGGGTCAGGTCCTAACGCGACGCAACCATCTTGCAGAAAGGCAGCGTTGGATAATCTCGGTTGTCGAAATGGGCGAACATGCTTGCGATCTGATAACTTCATGTCACATTACACACATGAATTTTTTGAACCGTTATGTCTGGTGCTTTTGTCTGGTTACCTTGTGGCTGTCTGCTCATTCGTCATGGGCGCAGTCCAATGGTCCTCTGCAACAATTGGGACATGAACTTTCACAAAAACATTGTTCACGTTGTCACGTGGTCGATACAGTAAACCTGTTTGCAGGTATATCTTCAACTCCGTCTTTTCCGCTTCTTGTCAATGAACTAGCCGACTGGGAAGAACGGTTTCTCAGTTTTCATACCCGCCGTCCTCACCCTTCCTTTATCAGATTCAGGGGTGAAGAGATCGACCCCAACAAACCAGTTGTCCTTGCGCCATTTGAGCTTGAATATTCAGATATCGATGCCTTGGTCAGCTACGCCAAAACCCTGAAACGAGAAAAATAACCCGATGGTTTTTGGCCAATGAACGATATTTGGTTGGGGCTTTTAAATGCCTTCAAACTGATCCTGAGCTTCGACGCCGATCTTTTCGAGATCGTGTTACTGTCGCTGCAGGTCACCCTTTCGGCGGTCCTTATCGCATCTCTCATTGGTTTGCCACTGGGGGCATTGCTGGCGGTCAATCGGTTCAGGTTTCGCCGCGCCGCAATTGCGCTACTCAACTCCCTGATGGGTTTGCCCCCCGTTGTTGTTGGGTTGATCGTTTATATCCTGTTCTCGCGGTCCGGCCCGCTCGGCGTGTTTGGCCTGCTCTTCACACCAACAGCCATGATTATCGCCCAGGTGATCATTATCACTCCGCTTATTGCGTCAATCGCGCATCAGGCGTTGAGAGACTTGTGGTCGGAATATCATGACTTGTTGATTTCCCTCAACACAAGCAAGCGTCAACGCATGATGACATTGATCTGGGATTCCCGCCGCTCATTGCTCACCGCTTCACTTGCCGGATTTGGGCGCGCTATTGGCGAGGTAGGCGCGATCATGATCGTTGGTGGCAACATCGATCATGTCACGCGGGTATTAACCACCGCAATTGCACTGGAAACCGGCAAGGGCGATTTTGCCCTGGCCCTGGGTCTTGGATTTATTCTCATTGGACTTGCAATAGCCGTCAACATGGCAATACATGCACTCTCCAGAACCGAGCGGACGGGGCAATGGTGAGCACCACTATTCTTCCTTTGCGATTGGAAAATGCAGTTGTTCGCAAACGCGGCAAATTAATTATTGATGCCATATCTTTGACTTTCGAGCCAACCGGAATGACCATCGTAATGGGGCCGAACGGGGCTGGGAAAACAACTTTGCTGCGGTTGATACACGGTTTGGAACGACCGAGGAGCGGGCGGGTAAGTTGGAACTGCAGTGCCGATGATGCGCAAAGCAGACAGGCCTTTGTTTTTCAAACTCCCATCATGATGCGCCGTTCGGTGCTCGATAATATCGCCTATCCACTAACCGTCCGCGGCAGCAGCAAATCTGAGGCCCGCAAGCAAGCGGCAGATTGGGCAATAAATGTTGGCCTTGGTGACGCGCTGCAACTGGAAGCTGCCAATCTTTCAGGTGGCGAACGCCAAAAGCTGGCCATCGCCCGGGCATTGATCGGTAAACCCGATATTCTTTTTTTGGACGAGCCGACCACCAATCTGGATGGCAAATCGACCCGGGAAATTGAAGCCATCCTGCAATCAGCCCACAGCAGCGGCACGCGAATGATCATGACGACACATGATATTGGGCAGGCCCGACGGCTGGCCACAGAAGTTGTGTTCCTCAACAAAGGCAGGTTGTGTGAACATTCAACCGCAGAGGTGTTTTTTGAAGGTCCGCACAGCGACGCTGCAAGGGCCTATCTGAATGGAGAAATACTCGAATGAAACTGGTGGTGAAACTGCTGCTCACACTGGCAATGGGCGCAGCAACGGGTCTCGTCCACGCGGAAGATTTCCGCATGGCCGTTACCACGTCGTTTCACAATTCTGGCCTTTCCGATATTTTATTGCCGCAGATAAAGCACGATCTCGATCTGGATGTTCGGCTCATCGTCGTTGGAACGGGACAGGCGCTGAAGCTGGGACGCGCCGGCGATGTCGATGCCATCCTGGTGCATTCAAAAACGGCCGAAGAAAAATTCGTCGCCAGCGCCCATGCCACCCATCGGCGCGAAATCATGTATAATGATTTTGTGCTGGTCGGGCCGATTGATGACCCGGCCAACATCGCAGTTTCAAAATCTGCCAAAGATGCTCTGACGGCAATCTATGAAATGCGTTCGAACTTCGTCAGTCGAGGCGATGACAGTGGTACTCACCGCAAAGAACGGGCCTTGTGGCAATTTACCGGAAATGATCCGCAGAAATTTCAGGCTGATTGGTACCGTGCGGTGGGTTCGGGCATGGGTGCGGCGCTTAATGCAGCCAGCGGTATGAACGCCTATATCATCTCTGACCGGGCAAGCTGGTTGAAATTTGGCAATAAGGGGAATTTGACTCTGCTGTTTGCCAAAGATCCCGTCCTTTTCAACCAATATGCCTATCTGCCGATCAACCCGGCAAAGCATCCCCATGTGAAAAGCAAACTCACCAAAGCCCTGGAAATTTGGCTGACCAGCGCCAAGGCTCAAGCAATGATTGGTGATTATAAAATTGCCGGAGAAATGCTTTTTATTCCCAATGCAAGACCAAACTAAGAGGACCCGTCATGGATGACAATCCGAGCACCAACCGAAAACAACGACGTGCCGCCGCAGCCCGCGGAGAAATGACTGATCAACGTTTTATGGAAATTGCGGACAAATTCATCGACGTGGCAAACCGCGAAAACCAAACTGTTCAAGCCACCGACCTGCACATGGTTTTTCTATACGCCGCAGCTCGATACAACGCCCATGTCGCCAAGAATGTCATCGAAGTTGATGAACACGAACCCTATGTCACTGAAATGTTGAAGTCCTATCAGGAAATGTTGCGCAACCATCTGGCCGACCCCAGCGTCTAGGACGATTGTTCCAGCTCCAGGCGTCGACGCAACGAAATCTTGGGCTGCGCTGGCTCAATAAGTTCACTGTCTTCTTCGGGTTCCGGATATTCATTCAGTACCACGCTCTCTGGCAGTTCTTCTGCACCTTCCCCGGCAAGACTGGTGGGTTCCTGCAACTCATCGGTCTGAGGTTCTTCGTCCTGCTGTTTGCTGTCTGCGATCGTGTCATCAACCTCACCCGCCTCTGGCTGCTGATCGTCTTCAGCAATCACCTCGTCTTCGTTTTCATCGCTTTGATCGAAATAGCCTCTGCCAATCTCGTAGGCAGATTTGAAGGTTTTCATGATCAGGTCAGGATGAGCGAAATCATCATCATAATCGACAAGTCCATCGACATTGGCAAATACCGGGTTGGACCGCCATAAAGTGGCCATGGCGCGCCTTTTCAAACTTTCGGGAACTCCCGCTTTCATAAATACCGAAAAGTCACTTTCTTCGTTAAGAGTCTCCAGATCCACCGCTTCAGCGGTCTCACGGTTGGATTGCAACTCTGCCTGAAGTTCAGCTTCGCTTATAGCCGACGCTTCTGGGTCGAGTTGTTCAACGGAATTTTTCTCCAGGACCTGCTCGTTGGCGACCGCAATTTTGCGCCTGGACCAGCGCGAAAGTCTGTTTTCGTCTTCATCGTCTTCAGTCACCGTCTGGCTCCCATATTATCAATGCTTGGTCACGCTGGAAAAAATTGGAGTCTTGCCGAACTTTTGGTCCTCAAGCTTCAACTTGTCTCGCTTGCGCTTGATAAATTCCTGATCGACGTGATGTTCCTCGACAAATGCCTGAATAAAAGCCGCTACAACTTCAGGCATGGCAACTTTCTCAACAATGTCATCACCTGCATCCATCATGTCCTGGGCATCATAGGCGGAGGCCGTCACCGCATGTGCAAAATAGGGGAATTCAGCATGTGGATCCTCATCCTCCTGCAGAACAACGTAAAGTTCAGGGACGGGCAACATGAGATTGGCCCGCAGCGCTTCGGTTTCCTTGCGGTGTAACGTCAGCAACAAAGTGCCTGCATGATAACGGATACAGCCAGGGGAGCTCCTCAACTTCTCCCATTTCACGGTTGGCGCAGCATTGAGAAAGACAGAGACCGGCATCCAGATACAATCAGCCCAGGGGTGATCAGAATCTCGCTTTTCAACCACGATGCCCAGCGGGATGCTGACTTCGCTTTTGTCGATGCTTCTCTGAGACTTCGTCATCGGCATTCTCCTCACGTTGAAGCCTATAGAAAAACATCTGAAATCCAAGGCAAACTTAACAGGTAGACGGAAACACCGAGCTGTATAAGATGACGGCAAAAAGCGTTCCACGTGTGAGACAGTATGACTCTGAAAGACCGAAACTGCTTAATTTGCAATTGCGAAGGCTCAATGGCCCTCAACGCGAAAGATCTGTCGAAAGCGTTGGAGTTCAAAGTTGACACCATCCACAATAACCTTTGTCGCACCCAACTTGGGCAATTTGAAAATAGTTTGAGTGGCGACCGGCCACTGGTGGTCGCCTGTACCCAGGAGGCGCCGCTTTTTCAGGAAATTGTCGAAGAAAACAACACCTCCAAAGCTGTAACTTTCGTCAATATCCGCGAACAGGCTGGTTGGTCTGACGAATGCGATCAGGCCTCGCCCAAAATGGCGGCGCTGCTCCATGCGTCGCAACATGAGGTCAAGCCGGCACGGCTAAAATCGATCCATTCCGATGGCATGTGTCTGGTCTATGGCGCAGGCCAGCAAGCAATGGAGGCCGCCGAACTGCTGTCGCAGAGATTGTCCGTAACCCTGTTATTGAGTGCGGATGAGGACCTCATTCTGCCGCGGATTTCCAATATCCCGATTTATCGCGGTGACATAGATATCGCCGAGGGGTCATTTGGTGGCTTCTCCCTGTCCGTTAACAATTATGCACCCAGCATGCCCTCTGCACGGGCAGGCCTCGATTTTGCGATGGCCCGCGACGGCGCAAAGACCAATTGCAGTCTCATCCTTGATCTGTCCGGCAAAACGCCCCTGTTTACCGGTCATACCCATCGGGATGGGTATCGACGTGTCGATCCCAACGATCCGGCCGCGGTGCTGAGAGCGGTTATCGACCTTTCGGACATGGTGGGTGAGTTCGAAAAACCCATTTATGTTGATTACAATGCCACCACATGCGCCCATTCACGGTCTCAGAAAACTGGTTGTACAAAGTGTCTGGACGTCTGTCCCGCAGGGGCGATCAGCGATGCCGGAGACGGTGTGGCGATCGACAGCGGAATTTGCGGCGGCTGTGGTTCATGCCATGCGGTTTGTCCCACAGGTTCCATCGATTACCAATATCCACCGCGCAACGATTTGATTGAACGGGGCCAGGTACTGCTTAATGCCTTCCGTGCCGCGGGTGGTGATAATCCGGTATTGCTGGTCCATGACGAACCATTTGGAGCAGATCTCATTGCAGCTCTGGCACGTTATGGGCGTGGATTGCCGGCTCGTGTTATTCCCTTGCAAATTCATGCCGTCAGCATGGTCGGACATGTGGAAATGGCAGCTTTGCTGGCAAGTGGTGCTCAACAATTGATATTTGTTTGCAACCCCGCAAAGCCCGACGAATTGTCCGCAATGACCGACGAAACAGCCCTCGTGGATGCGATTGTTGCCGGCATGGGTTTATCCGACGGATCTCGCTGCAGTTTGGTCGTCGAGGCCGACCCCGATGCACTGGAAGGAGTGATCTGGGAGTTGGCTGATCAACCAAAGCTGGAAACCAGCCGTTTCGCCGCTGTTGGGTCGAAGCGCGACATTGCCCGACTTGCGTTCAGTAATCTGCTGGCACAATCGGTCGAGAAACCCGAGATTATTCCCCTGCCGGAAAATGCCCCGTATGGCCGTATCGATATTGATGTTGCGGCATGCACGCTTTGCATGGCCTGCACGTCCGCCTGCCCCGCCAACGCCATAATTGACACACCAGGTGAACCGACTTTACGATTTGTGGAAAGCGCCTGTGTGCAATGTGGCCTGTGCACAACGACTTGTCCTGAATCCGCGTTGGCATTGGTCCCACAACTCAATTTGACCCCTGCGGCCATGCAGCCGCTTACACTTTATGAAGAAGAACCGTTTTGCTGCATTGTCTGCGACACGCCCTTCGCCACAAAGTCGACCATTGAACGCATATCGCAACAGCTGGCCGGAAAACATTCGATGTTTGCCAGCAGCGAGCGGGCAAAACTCATTCAAATGTGTGAGAACTGCCGGGTTGAAGCCCAGGCAAACAGTTCCGAGGACCCGTTTTCCGGTGGTGCCCGACCGCGCGTACGCACCACTGAAGACTATATCGAAGCAGAGCGTGGCAATCGGTCGATCGAGGATTTCTTGATGGATGATTAGAGCCGTTCACGATTAAATGGAACCATTCTGTTTGTGATTGGCGAGATGATCCAGAGTTGAGACGCACGTAGCGCGATGCCCTCGCATCGGGCAAGGGCGGCTCAGTTCTGGGCGTCCGCCAATCGCAAACAGAATGGTTCCATTTAATCGTGAACGGCTCTAGCCTGGGTTTTGAGCCCGGCACAGACCCTCCGCACGGTCCCGGAATGCGCCATATTGAGCGTCGGACAAAATGCCTTCCTGTTTCATTCGCTCAACATCTCCGACGCGCTGAACCAGACATGCCTGCAGCGCAGGATTGGCAGGTTTTGCCGGTTGGGAAGCTGTCAGTGCGGGCGCTGCGCTATCGTTGGCAGCCATCAACACCTTGAAGTCTGACGACCAATTCAGCCAAAGAAGCAATGCCAGCACGATGGCAATTGCCAGTGCCAGTAACCGGGCCACAATGGTGTCTGCGAAACTTGATGTTTGATCAGCCGTTGTCACGTTCAGGTTCCTTCTGTTGCTGCTTAGAGCCGCTCACGATTAAATGGAGCTAATTCTGTTTGTGATTGGCGAGATGATCCAGAGTTGAGACGCACGCAGCGCGATGCCCTCGCATCGGGCAAGGGTGGCTCGGCTTTGGGTGTCCGCCAATCGCAAACCCTTCGGGAAGGACGTTTTTGCGCCATGACCTGCGCAAAGTCTCTTGGACGTATGCCCGATACGACCGGCGATCCTTTACTTGGTTCTGTCACAAAAGCGTTCCTTCAGAATAGTTCCATTTAAACGTGAACGGCTCTAGTAGTCATGCGCGTTGCACCGGCAAGTTGGTCAGCAAATTCTGCGGTTTAAACACCAGCCGCTTGTCATTGTTCATGGCCACGCCCAAATATACCGGTTTTCCCTGCACCGAGTCCATTGCGTCTGCAGGATTTAGGAATTCCAGTTTGTACAACGCCAGAATATTGACCAGAACATCATCGGAAACGATTTCTCCCTCATAAAGCGCGTTGAGGATACGGGTTGATTCCTGGTCGCAGCCAATGTGCCAGGACCAGGCTTCATCCCGAATGGATTTGACACTTTGAATGCGAGTCTTGATCTGCAGAAAGTGCTCGATCCAGGCCTCGATAACCCGCCCCAATGCGTCAGTAGCAGGTTGGGTGAACCGGAAATCAATGGCCGTATCAAACCTGTCGGACCGGGCCCAGTAGCTGGCTTTATTGTCCTCGGTCAACACATCAAGTGCAACTTCCCGCATTGGCGTCCCGGCTTCGGCGAGCAATTGTCCCAATCCGCCAAATCCGCTCTGGCTTTGCATCTCGACGATTTCCTGATCGGCCATCACCAACTGATCGTCACCAAGCGTGATGATCTGTTCACGAAAAAACAATTCACCAGCACGAGCCCGCATCGGATCTTCGACGCCATCAAGAATGTTGCGCAATATCAGATGCACCATCTGGTCAATGAAGACCGGCGGAATGGCAATGGGCTCACCACCAAACAGGGCACTATAGGCGGCTTCCAACGTCTGGTGTAGAAGCAAGTGATCGCGAAATCGCAAAATTACCCGGTAATTGTCTGCCGCATCGCCATCCTTTATGGCCAGAACCTCAGCCTCGCTGACCGAGACATCCGGTGTCGTCATCAGTTTTTCAAACAGGGCATGTTCAGCCGGACATGATTCATCAACGGGATGAATTTCCGGGCGGGTAAAATAGGCCCGCAAATAATCATCTGTCACCTGCACCCAACCGTTTGGGTCGCGCTCTATCAGATGCATGCCTGCAGACTTCCAGAAATCCATGGTTCAGTCCTCTACCACTTCCCAAACCCGGGCGTGGGGTTTTGCTCCGGGCGCATCGATGATGCGGAATTCTTCTCTGATTTCGCCATTTTCATCAAAAAAACGTCGCAATGTGAAAATCTCATTGATGGACACATCTGAACACAGGTCCATTACGAACTGAATCTCAGCCTCAGCGACCGGTTTTGCGACCTCTGGTGACGGCGCGCCGAAATGAGTGTGGAAATATTGCGCCAGCCCCGCAGACAGAGCCGCCACCTTAGTTTGATCAATTTCGGCAACTGATACAAAGGTGGAAAAACCAAAGCTCTCCAACGATAAAAAACCGTTGCTAAACGCCTGCTTCAGTTTTCCCCTGATCTCATCTTCCGATTCCCCCGCAAAGATGAAGCCGCCAGGAATTGCCCATTCATCCGGACCGGCGGCGTTGTCGAACACCCTGCTGTCTGATGGGTCAAAACGGATGGACTTGAAAAACTTCATTGGGCGTCATCTTGCTGTAATTCCCAATCCTTCATCACATCGATGACGGCATAAGAGTTTGTCTGATTGCCATTGGACAACAGGCCGTTCCCGATTTCATCAAGTCCAACGAAATTCAGATTGCCAGGTCCGACATCGGATACCAGCGGATGTTGCTTATTCTGGCGTCCTGACCATTGCGCGTGAATCGGCCTAAACCCGTCTTCTGACCATGTATGGACAACATTCACCAAATGGCGAGACACAGATTCAAGCAATTGAGTCTGAGTGATTTCACCACATCCTTCATCCCAAAAAGTGGTGTGATGATAATTTTCGCCCGGGTTCATATCCGACATATCCGGGAACAGCTGGATTTCAACTCCCAACACCATCCAGTCAGGTATTCCGGCACTTTCCCCGTCACTTATGATCAGGCCGACCCTGCCAATCTGACCGTCATTCATCTGAATGACGTTGGGCCATTGATAGGTGATTGCTACTTCCGGCGGGATCAGAGCCCCTGCCGCATCACCGAATGCCACCATCGCGACATACACCATTTCGGCACACCTGGCGCGATTGACTTCTGGTTCCAGAACCACAGCAAACCGCAATCGCTTCGGATCCTGCGACCACACAAGGTTCCCGGCACTCAACTCGCCGGCCCGCGCACCGCTGATTGCAGATGAGAATGGGTTTTCTCCATCGACAACAGCGTGGCCGTTCAAAAGCGGTGGAAAAGACGGATGCGTATCATTCATTTTCCGGTTCAATCAGTCGAGTGCAATCTTGCCTTCAACCACATGATTGAGATCGGTTCCATCAGCCGTCAACACGACCTTGACGGACAAGGACGATTGTTGGGAAAGATCAGCATCACGAGCGATCCGCTCAATTTCCTGCTGTGACGTCACGCCAACTTGTTTAAGAAACTTTCGCATCGACATGTTAAATTCTTCGCTCACACTCAACCCCTTTACGTCGTTGATTATATTCCGTCATTTATATCTCACGGATATTTTTTGCCGTTTCCCCTCGCGGAGAACATCAAGAACCAGACTATCGCCTTTTCCCAAAAGCGCCAGTGCAGCCAGGTATGCTCCTGCCCTTTTGATACGACGATTTCCGGCAAACAGAATAATATCACCGGCCTCAATCCCTGAAGTTGCTTCTGCACTGCCGTTCTCGACCCGGGCCACAAGAGCGCCACTCACCCCGGTCTGCCCTTTGTTCAAGGCTGGTCTGAGGAGCAGGCCTGAGGAGAGGCGCTGCAACTGGCCATACTGAAAATAGTCTTTCAGCATTCGGCCAAGCAACCGCGCGGACACTGCAAAATTGACACCTATGTTGGAGTCCGAATTTTTTGTGAAAATTGCAGATAACATTCCAATCAGCTGGCCATCTGAATTGACCAGTGCCCCCCCGGACATCCCCGGATTAACCGCAGCATCAGTCTGCACAAAATCTTCGATCCTGTTAAATCCAGTACCAGACATTCGTGTTGCCGACACGATGCCGCAGGTCACTGATACATCCAGTCCGAAGCTATTGCCAATTGCACAGGCACGTGCGCCGACCGCTATGTCTTTCGCAATCTGCACAGGCTGCATGGGCCGTTTGACGCGCAGCAGGGCAATGTCGCTATGGCTATCGCGCAACACGATTTCGGCGCCCAGCACCTGGCCGGAATGCGTGCGCACCAAAACTTTTTTTGCTACCCCGATCACATGGTCTGCTGTGGCGATGAGACGACCATCGGCAACAACGATTCCCGATCCCTCCGGCTGGGCGTTACTGGAAACATTTGAAGGCCAAAGCGGAAGAACACTGACCACCGAAGAACGGGCGCAATCAAGCTTGTTCCGGCAATCTTCACCTTGAATATTCAGTTCACCTGCAGCAGCGCGGCAGATGACAAACCAGAACCCGATAAATTGGAGGCTCCAACGAAATATCAATTGCTCAGGCGAACGGAATTATTGGAGGAAACGAATGCTTCACCAGATGAAGTTTCCTGGGTTCCGGTGACAACCCAGGCGATGGCGCTGACGGCAACCATGAGACAGATTCCCAGCAATACGGATTTCATTCTGCTTCCCTTCAAACTATTTTCGCGGTGCGGTGGCGCGTTCCAGATACTGTATCAGATCATCCCGGCGGCCAACGCTTTTGAGTCGTTGGATGGGCATTTTCGTTCCCGGCATCATGACGTCTGGTCCATCATCAAACAAGCGGGCAATAGTCAGCTTGTTCCAGATGACGTCAGAGTTCAGCAACGCCTTGCTGTAGGTGTAGCCCGGCAAGGTTCCCGCCCTGCGGCCAAATACGGCATAAAGGGAGGGGCCAGCCCGATTGGCGTCATCCTGGGTCAATGTATGACACACGCTGCATTTACGACGAAATTCCAGTTCCCCGGGATCATCGCTTGAGCTGAGCTGAAATCGTCTTGGAAACTTGCTTTCCACCCTGGAAAATTCGCGGGGACTGACCTGCCAGCGAATGGCGAAGTCATCCAGACCCACGTGGTACAATTGTGACGTTCCGGCGATAAAGTCAAAGTCCCAGACCGGACCATAGGCGACCTCCGACTCTTCCACTTTTTTCAGGTTTGAGCTTTGAAAAACTTCGATCCGGCCACGTCCGTCACTGATACCAACGTGTCTTTTGTCTGCAGATACTTTGACCGACTGTATCGGTCGGTCCCGCTGAACAAGATCGGCAATCTTGTCGGCTCTCGAGATGCTGACCACTCCGGCTGCGCCATCGAGTGCGCCGAATACCAGGCGATCATCATCAAGTCGGGCAATTGAATTGACCCCCCAACCATGCCGATAAATCGGTCGCAACAGGCGATTCTCCGCAATGTCCCATTCAATGATTTGCCCATCATAGGCGGCTGAATACAATCTCTTGCCATCGGCAGAGAACGTCACCGCGTTGACATTGCCGCGATGTCCCCTGAACAGGGCAATCTCTGTTTGCGTGTTGAGATCATAGACCCGCGCCGTGCCATCCCAACGAGCCACTGCAGCAGACGCACCGTCCACAGAAACCGCCACGTCGAGAACCTTGAAGACTTCAGCTTGCAAGCGAGCGATCATCTTGCCATTTGTCAGATCCCAGATTCCCAGCGATCCGTCATCGCTCACAGATACCGCACGCGGTTTTCCCGGCACAAATTCCACATCGTTGACTGCGCTGTCGTGACCAATGAGGCGATGCCGGATTTTCCCTTCCGTACCGGTCAGATCCCAGTAGATAATGGAATAATCAAAGGATGCAGTCAGGGCACGCTTGCCGTCTGAAGACACCGATATTGATTTGATCGGACCGCCATGGCCGACAAGTTTGAGGGGCAGATCATTGCCGTGGGCGGGCAAACTCATGAATGCGACAACCAGCGTCCACCAGATCAGTCCGGCGGAATGGACCGCCCTGAATTGGAAATGTTGCCACATCACATCGCCGGTTACCGGCCCCCAATCGGTTAATCCCGTGCCCCACCGCTGGCCGGTGATGATGTGACAGGATTGGCAGCCGGCTCAGAGGTCGTGTCCTGCGCAGTTGCTGCCAACGAAACCTGGGCGGTATTTGACTGCGACGCAGACCTGGCTTCCTCCTCCTCCACCCACAGGGAATGATGTTCACGGGCCCAATTGGTGTCCACATCGCCGGTTGTCATGGCACTCAAGGCGCCTTCCATGCCGACCGAGCCTATATAGATATGGGCCAGGATAATCACGATCATAAATACCGCCATCACGGCATGCCAAAGCGATTGATATTGCTGTTCCTGGATCGGCGAAATATCTGTGGCAAAGGCGGTGCCAAACAGATTGTTGCTCAGGCTGAAGGTGTCAGCGAACATCTGGGTTGAAAACGGATTCATCAAAGCCCAGCCAGATATTGATATCGAAACGCCGCACAGAATGACCACCCAGAATATGATTTTTTGTCCGGCGTTGAATTTTTTCGCCGGTGGATGGCCGCCGCCCAGCATGCCGCCACCACGCAGCAGCCATTTAATATCGTTCCAATTGGGAATGTTGTGGGCCACCCACATAACAGTGATCATGGCCAGGCCCAGCATGAAAGCGAATCCGACATAGTTGTGAATATATTTGCCGAACACGGTGATGTTGGCGAAAACATCCTTTCCAATAAGTGGAAGTAACAGCAATTTACCAAAAATCAGATTCAAGCCGGTCAACGCCAGTAGGATGAAACTGGAGGCCAGGAGCCAATGCCCGGCCCGTTCGATGGCTGAAAACCGTTTCATGGTCTTTCCAGACGGACCATGATCAATCCGGATGCGACCCCGCACAGCAAAGAACAGGCAGAGCAGCAACAATGTTCCAAGAATGGCCCAGGCTGAATATCGGGGCAATGGTCCGTTTCTGATCAAACGCCAATCCTGACCAGCTGACTGGATCATCAGACCGGAAGACTTGTTGCCCCCAACTACGGTACCGGATTTTCCCTGACGAATTTGCCGCCAAAGCTCGGCATCCGATGATGTTCCCTCATTCACCCCGCCAGGTGTTGATCCGGAAACCGGTTTTTCGATACCCGAAGCCTGCGCAAATACTGCATTTGATGAACCGTCCACCGCAACCGCCAACAGGAACAGCAAAATCAATCCCAAAACTGGGCGTAACACGGATTGCAATGCGGTCATTAAACCTCTCCAGAAGCCACGGCCCGGGATCAGGACCCCAGACTGCAGACTCTCTCATTATCGACGCAAACTCATCAAAGCAAATGAGGCGACCAGCTGAATTGGGCCGCCTCATCATTGTTCATTGTAGTGCCAACGCTGACGCGTTGCCGTGCAACAGATCAGCCACCGGTTTTGGATTCGTAGGCCGTGCCCCAACCCCAGGCACCAGCGCCAAAGCCACGCGACACAACCCGCTCACGATAGATCGCCGATACAACATCGCCGTCGCCAGCCAGCAGAGCCTTGGTCGAACACATCTCGGCGCAAAGTGGCAACTTGCCTTCTGCAAGACGGTTTCGTCCATATTTCTGGAACTCGGCAGCGGAATTATCTTCCTCAGGACCGCCTGCACAGAATGTGCATTTGTCCATCTTGCCGCGTGACCCGAAATTGGATGCCTGCGGGAACTGAGGCGCACCAAACGGACATGCATAGAAGCAGTAACCGCAGCCGATGCACAGATCCTTGGAGTGCAACACAACACCTTCTTCGGTGTCGTAGAAGCAATCGACAGGACAGACCGCCCGGCATGGAGCATCAGAACAGTGCATGCAGGCCACGGAAATTGACCGCTCGCCCGGCTTACCATCGTTGATGGTCACAACCCGGCGGCGATTTACTCCCCACGGAACTTCATGTTCGTTCTTACATGCCGTCACACAGGCATTACATTCGATGCACCGTTCAGCATCACAAAGGAACTTCATTCTAGCCATAATAGATCTCCCTTATGCCCGCTCAATTTTGCAAAGCGTTGTTTTAGATTCCTGCATTTGGGTCACTGAATCGTACCCGTAAGTCTGTGCAGTGTTTGAAGATTCTCCAAGCACATAGGGGTCCGCACCTTTGGGATATCTATCCCGCAGATCCTTACCTTCCATATGTCCACCGAAGTGGAACGGCATGAAGACAACGCCTCTGCCGACCCGATCAGTCGTCATGGCCATCACTTTAACCCGAGCTCCTTCTGCACCTTCTACCCAGACCTGTTCACCGTTGCGAACGCCGAGGTCATTGGCATCCGACGGATTGATCTCAACGAACATGTCTTGCTGCAATTCAGCCAGCCATGGGTTTGAGCGAGACTCATCGCCACCACCTTCATATTCGACCAACCGGCCGGATGTTAAGATGAGCGGATGACTCTTGGAGAAATCGTTTTTCTGGATCGACGCGTAAGCCGTTGGAAGACGGTAGAACTTCTTGTCTTCGTAGGTGGCGTATTTGTCGAGCAGATCCCGCCGCGGCGTATAGAGCGGCTCGCGGTGCAGCGGTACCGGATCCGGGAAGGTCCAGACCACCGCTCGGGCTTTGGCGTTGCCGAATGGGGCACAGCCATGTTCGATGGCGACACGCTGGATACCACCTGAAAGGTCGGTTTTCCAATTGGTCTTCTCTCCGGCAACCTTATCGATGGCTGCTTTCTCGTCCGCTGTCAGATCGCCATCCCAGCCAAGCTTGGAAAGCATGGCCATGGTAAATTCCGGATAACCGTCCTGAATCTCTGAATCCACCGACCAGGAATCCTCGGCCAACAGATTGTCACCATCCCGTTCCACACCGAAGCGGGCGCGGAATGTCAGGCCACCCTCGGCCACAGATTTGGACGGATCATAAAGAATCGGCGTACCGGGATGCTTCATGTCAGCAGTTCCCCAGCACGGCCACGGCATGCCGTAATATTCTCCATCAACGGGACCCCCGCGGGCCTGCAGCGAGGTTTTGTCGAACGTATGCTGGTTCGCCATATGCGCACGAATGCGTTCCGGCGACTGACCAGTATATCCGATTGTCCACATACCCCGGTTGAATTCCCGGGTAATGTCTTCAACCAGAGGTTCGTCGTTGTCGACCTTGATGTTTTTGAACATTTCGCCGTCGAAGCCAAACTTCTTGGCGAATTTGTACATGATCGTATGATCTGGCAGCGATTCAAATAGCGGATCGACAACCTTGTCGCGCCATTGCAGCGAACGGTTTGAAGCCGTCACCGAACCATAGGTTTCAAACTGCGTACAGGCCGGCAACAGATAGACGCCGTCCTTTTTATCCGACATCACTGCGGATACAGTAGGATATGGATCAATCACGACCATAACGTCGAGCATCTCCATGGCTTTCGCCATTTCCTTCATGCGGGTCTGGGAGTTTGGTGCGTGGCCCCAAAACACCATTCCGCGAACCTTGTTGGGATTGTCCATATTGGCCGGATCTTCCAGCACACCGTCAATCCAGCGCGAAACCGGAATACCGGTCACGTTCATCAGGTTCTTTTCTTTGCCGTCCGCACCGGTGACTTTCGCAAAACGGTCCTTCAGGTAACCAATATCGGTCTCCCAAACTCGGGCCCAGTGAGCCCATGAGCCCGCTTTCAGGCCGTAGTAACCGGGCAAGGTATGAGACAACACACCGAAATCGGTTGCGCCCTGCACATTGTCATGACCGCGGAAAATATTGGTTCCGCCACCGGCCTTGCCCATATTGCCGAGAGCCAACTGCAGCACGCAGTAAGCCCGCGTATTGTTGTTGCCGTTGGTATGCTGCGTACCACCCATGCACCAGATAACGGTGCCGGGACGGTTCTGCGCCATCAGGCGTGCCACACGTTTGAGCTGAGAACCGGGAACGCCGGCCACATGCTCAACTTCCTTGGGATCCCATTTGGCCACTTCAGCCTTGATCTGATCCATGCCCCAGACGCGCTGGCGAATAAATTCTCTGTCTTCCCAGCCATTTTCAAAAATATGCCACAAAATACCCCAGATCAGGGCAACATCGGTACCTGGACGGAACCGAACATATTCATCCGCATGAGCAGCAGTTCGCGTAAAACGCGGGTCGCAGACGATCATCGGAGCATTGTTGGATTCCTTGGCCTTCAACAGATGAAGCAACGATACCGGATGCGCTTCTGCCGGATTGGAACCAATCAGGAAAATCGCCTTGGAGTTGTGAATGTCATTGTACGAATTCGTCATCGCACCATAGCCCCAGGTGTTTGCAACACCGGCAACTGTGGTTGAGTGACATATTCGGGCCTGGTGATCGACATTGTTTGTGCCCCAATAGGCGGCAAACTTGCGGAACAGATAGGCCTGTTCGTTACTGTGTTTCGCTGAACCGAGCCAATAGACCGAATCCGGTCCGCTCTCTTCGCGAATTTTCATCATGCTATCGCCGATTTCATTGATAGCGTCATCCCAGGACAAGCGCTCCCATTTTCCCGAAACCAGTTTCATGGGATATTTCAAGCGGCGTTCGCCGTGGGCGTGTTCGCGCACCGCTGCCCCTTTGGCACAATGCGCACCCAGGTTAAATGGCGAATCAAAAGCCGGTTCCTGACCGACCCAAACCCCGTCCTGCACTTCAGCCAGGACCGTACATCCAACCGAACAGTGCGTACACACGGACTTCACGACATCAACTTTGCCGCCTGCTGTGCCAGCGGCTTCCGCCGTGGTTGCCGTGCCCACTGTCGCAGCGCTGATGGCTGCGAGGCCGCCAACTGCCAAGCCGGAACTTTTCAAAAAATCTCGGCGATCCATCGCCGCATTCGTAATCGAGCCAAGTGCTGAACCTGCGGTCGATGACAGTCCGGGGCCTCTAGCAACCCTTCCTACCTTCTTCCTAAGCATGAACTTCTCCTCCAGATGCGCCCCTGAACGGATGCGCGTTAATTATCCAACCGGTGATCGATACTAAAACCGGGTTGATTCGTAATAGGTCTTTACATGAGCCGTTTCGCGATAACCGGTTCCGGTCTCGTCGATCGTTTGCGACGCTTGCGCGCTTCCACCGGTTGCAATTGCGGCACCACCTAAGACGGTCCCGAGACTTGCAAGCTTCAGAAAGTCGCGTCTCGCTTCGACGCTTTTTTCATCATTGGCCATTTGGCCCTCCTCCAATCTGCCGGTCCATGAGCGAGACAAAAGCATGGTTCTCCAGTCTCACCAGATGCGGGGGCAGAACCCGCATCATTTTAAAACGATCACGACCCCATCGAGAACGCGTCCGTTTCAATTTCCACAAAAAGCCGCCCGATGGTCCCGATCGGCTGATATAACCGACTCAGTTCCGCAGCTTCCAAATCTTTAAAAAAGTGCCCCGCCCAAGGTTCAATATGAACGGCGAAAAATTCCCTTTGCCCGACTATGTCGAGCGGCACACCATAGCGTCCAACAATAAGGCCGGCCATCATTTCAAAAAGTGACCCTATATGGTCTTCCGGCTCGTTGACTTCTTCGCTGCGTGCGATGCCCAGATCAGTCATCGACTTGCGCAATTTGGCAAGCGGCTTCTCGTTGAGAAACCCGGTCAGGTAATAGGATCCAAAAGGCAGCAATTCACCACGACCCATACCGATGAACAAATCTTCATATTCTCGGCGGGCTGTAGCGACATTGGTGGCCGCAGCAAGTTTGGACAAAGCGTCAAAAGCGCGCCCCATTTCGGATTCATCGCCGCTCAGAGTCTGTAATTTTTTGAGAGTTTTTTCCCTCGGCACATCGAACAACAAACTGCCAACGAGCAAATAAACATCCGCTCGCATCTGATCTTCTGCTGCCAGACCTAAAGATTCAGCTTGATTCCGCAATGAACGGACTCCTCCTGAATCTGAGTAGATACCGGATTTGCGAATTTTACAAGAGATTGTTGATCAGTTGATAACTTATTCAAAAATAATTTGCGGCTTTGCCGCAGCGTCATTTTCGACCCGAATTCGCTCGATTATCTGCCCGGCCATTGTGCAATATATTTTGGCGTGGGGACTGTCGGGGGCTGATACCGTTATCGGCGTGCCACCGTCGGAATTGCTTCTGATATCGATATGAAGCGGTATTTCCCCGAGAAATGGCACTCCAACACTTTCTGCTTCCTTTCGGGCCCCGCCATGACCAAATATGTCTGAACGCTCCCCGCAGCTCGGGCAGATAAAGGTGCTCATGTTCTCGATAAGGCCCAGAATTGGAACTTCCACCTTGCGAAACATGTTGAGCCCCTTTCGAGCATCTATGAGAGCGATGTCCTGAGGCGTTGATACGATGACCGCACCTGCCAACGGCACCTGTTGCGCCATCGTCAATTGTGCATCTCCGGTTCCTGGAGGCATATCCACGATCAAGACGTCCAGCTCGCCCCATGCGACCTCGCGTAACATCTGGGTCAAGGCCGAAATGACCATGGGACCACGCCAGATCATCGGTGTTTCCTCTTCCACCAGAAATCCCATGGACATCACTTTGAGCCCGTAGCTTTCCAATGGATTAAGTATCCGCCCATTGGCACTTGGTCGATCAGAAATGCCGAGCAATCGTGGCATTGATGGACCGTATATATCCGCATCCAGAATACCGACTTTCAATCCAATCTTGAGAAGGCCCAGCGCCAGATTGACCGAGGTTGTTGACTTGCCGACCCCACCCTTTCCGGACGCAACCGCAATAATCGACTTGATGCCGGGGACCCCGGCTTTTTGGTTGGGTATTTCGGCTGCGGCCTTACTTGCCTGCGCTTGCATCGGCGGGGGTATCGCGGAGGCCTGATCAAACGTTGGTGCCGGTCGGACCGGTGACACATCGCCGGCTTTGCGCTCTCCGGTCAGCACCGCAATGACGTGATCCACACCATCGAGCTTGTTGACGCTCTGCTCAGCAGCCAGGCGCAATGGTTCCAGTTCCTGAGCCCGCTCTGCAGGGACGTTGATTGAGAAGATCACCTTGCCATTGTCTACCAGCACCCCGCTGACCATGCCCAGTGACACTATATTGTCTGACAGGTCGGGCCCTTTTACCTTGGCAAGTCTGTCAAGTATTTGTTGTTCTGTTACATTCATTACGTGCAATCCCTGGCTTGAGGTTAAAACCCCAATTTGGAATCAACGGTACAGGTTTCTGAAATCTTAGCACAGAGGAAATTTGCTGGACTTGTCCAGAGATGGGAGGAAGATCATCCGTAAAATTGCACCAAAAATCAGCCTCAATGAGAACCGGATGTGGGTTTAAACAGGGGCAGTTCCGGCCTGGCGGTGGCGGTGGTTCAACAGGTTGCAAATGTTGGACAAATACGGTGGTCGAGCTCGCTCTACAACAGGCTTTTGCCGGCCGGTGCATCGCGCCTGATATTGAAATGATCTTTCCATTTTCGCGACGCGCGCAAGCCCGAATAATACTCTTCGTAAACGTGACCGATTGGAAACGGCGCGGGATTGGGCGGCGTCGACCAAATGCCATCTTTGCGGCGCGCTTCCCGGGCATCCACGAGGCCATCATTATAATTTTCAAAAACAATCCAACCACCCGGCGAATCCAGCTCTGCGGCGCGATAGCGGCCGTCCATTTCGAACGCCAGTTCGGTCTGCTGCGCATCTAGTTCCAGGGGTTCGGGAATATTCTCATACCCCAGTTCATGCAGCATGTCGCCGGCAACCCACGCCATAATCTTTTGATCGCGAAGACTAAGCTGTTGGCGGTATATACCAACGTGACGATCGGTTATTGGGTGTGCCAACGCCCAGTTATCCTTCGTCGCGCCGCGTCTCTTTGCTGTTGGCGTGGTGTGGAATGCCATTAATCTGTCTGTGTATTCTTCGCCCAAAAATGCACAAAGTCGCCGCAGATGATCGACCGGTTCCAGAACCAGTTCTTCATACTTGATATTGAACCACTGATCGTCGCTCAACTTGTTGCGAAATTCCAGCGCAGCTTGTTGCCCATCCTTCCAAATCCGGGCGGCACTGTAGATGTTCGTTGGACCAAAGGCCGAATCCAGAAATTCGGCGCTTGCGTCGCGACCGTCCCGATAAATGTAGACAAATTGAGCGTTGGGAAAATCTTCAAGAATACTGTCCAGATAGAATATATTGTAGGGCGTCTTTTCGCCCCATCGGGGTTTGTCCTCATGGACTGCATAGGTCTCGAACATGGCGGCGAAAACACCCGCGAAACTTTGTTCGATTTCCATTGCACGTTTGGTAATTTTATCCCCGAATGTGTCCCGATCGACATCCATGCGCCAATAGGGGACGCGAAGTCCATGCGCCATTTCATGCGCCAGTGTCTTGAAATTATCCTTGTCACCCAGGTCTCCAAAGGTGTGAAGATAGGGTTTAAAGCGCGGGTAGTACCATGTGACCTCGGGCACTGCGATACGGGGATGGCAGCCCAGGATTGCCATCACCAGCGTGGTACCAGAACGTTCCGAACCAATGACAAATACCGGCCGTTCTGCAAGTGCTATTGCCATGAGTGCACCCCCATTATGCCGCACCGTCGGAAAGTGCCATGGCATCGACCAGGCCTGCTTTCACTTCTTCGACCTTGCGCATGAAATTCTCACCTTCGCGACGCTGGGAGCGGGCAATGTCGATCTTGTATTCATTGACAATGTGGGCTGGCCGGTCGCCCAGCAACAGCACACGGTCGCCGAGGTAAACGGCTTCCTCTATATCGTGGGTGACAAACAGCACGGACTTTTTGGTCTCTCGCCAGATGCGCAGCAATTCATCCTGAAGGGCAATTCGGGTTATTGCATCCAGTGCGCCAAACGGTTCATCCATGAGCAGTATGTCCGGATCGACGGCAAGTGCACGGGCAATGCCGACCCGTTGGCGCTGACCACCGGACAGCTGGTAAGGCCACCGGTCGCTGAAGTCTCCAAGTCCCACGAGATCGAGCGTAGAGCGAACCCTTTCCCGACACTGTTCCGGGGAAACCTCAATACCCTCCAGCCCTAAACCAACATTGTCGCCGATTTTGCGCCACGGCATCAGATTTGCAGACTGGAATACCATGGCAATGCGCCGTCGCGCCCGGTCTTGCGGTGTATCGATCTTAACCGATCCCTCATAAGGTGGAATCAGATCAGCGATGACACGAAGCAGTGTCGACTTGCCGGCCCCTGAAACGCCAACCAGGGTGACGAACTCACCGGCTTCAACCGAAATGTTGAGATGGCGGAATATGATGTTTTGTCCGTCACCTTCGCCGAACGCGACGGACAGGTCTTCGGTCTCGATCACCTTTGCCATGCTAAAATCTTATTTTGAATGGAGACAAATATGTAGTCGCTGATCCCATATAGAAGCGCGATTGAGAACATGTAGAGGATCACCACGTCTGTCGCCAGCAGGCCCGAGGCTTCCATCATGCGCTGGCCTATCCCTTCGATGCCGAACAGCTCAGCGGCAACCACCGTCATCCACCCCTGTCCTAAACCAGCACGAAGACCACTCAGGATGCCCGGAGCCGCCCCTGGCAAAATGACTTTTTTCAACAGCGCCGGAAATGTTCGATGCCCGAAAGCACGCGCAACCTCGATCAGGTCCTTGTCGACCGCCTGAACCGCTGCCATGGCGGTAAAATAGTTTATCCAGAAAATGCCGATAGAAATGATGAAAGCGGCAGCTGTCTCAGAAATACCGAACCAAATGATCGCAAACGGTATCCACGCCAACGGCGGGATTGGCCTGAGCACCCGGGCAAGCCAGGCCTGGGACGCCTCAACTTTCGGAAATAACGCGACAAGCACACCCAGCGTCACGCCCAAAAACGAACCAATAAAAAATCCAATCGCATAGTGACGGAAGCTCGCCCACACCATCCAATGCCAGATACCTTCCTGGATTTCCGAAACCAGACTGGGGGCTATGGAACTGGGAGGGGGCAGAAGCGTGGTGGATATCCACCCGCTTTGCGATATGGCTTCCCAAAACACCAGAAAGCCGACGAGCCCCGTAACCGAAAGCGCGTATCTATGCGCTGTATTCACCGATTAATTTCCTCCACCGCAAATATCAGTGACTATTTGATTGCATCATTGTAAATGCTGAAATCAAACAAGCCGTCCGTGGACACTTTGGTGTTGATTTTATAGTTCTTTTGAAAATCAGCCATATACTCGGTCTGCTTCAGTATGGAATTCGGATCCGCTGCGAAGTTGGATGATGGCGATTTCAACGCATTCAATACTGTCGCTTCCTTAAGCAACCCCTTGGCAATGAAGTCCTTCACATGCTGCGCAGCCTTTTCCGGGTGTTCTTTGAGAAACTCGGTTGCCCTGATGTGCAGCTCGACAAATTTGACAATGGCGGCCCGGTGTTCTGCCAGGACATGCTCACGAACCGCGATCGTTGATCCGGGCTGGCCGTTCATCATTTCAGAAGCCCGCACAACGACCTTGGAGCCTTCGAGTTTTTCTTCAACAATTGTCAGGATAGGTTCCAAAATTCCTGCTGCATCTACCGAGCGTGATAACAATGCCTGCTGCACTTTGGACGCGCCCATGCCGATCAATTGCACTTCGTCCAGGTCCATACCAAGTGATTTAATCAGCCAGTGACGCGTCACCGTGTCGGGAACAGACCCTTTGGGGAAACTTGCGATCTTGACCTTGCGACCCTTGTCCTCAGCGAATTTTCGCAGGGCTTCTTTTGAATCATATTTATCAAAATATTCAACCAGATCACCTTGCGCAATAACGGCAATCTGTTCGGTGATACCAGCCGCCACAACTTTCAGTTTAACGCCCTTGCCTCGGGTCACCATGGCGGGTCCGATGCCAAAGCACATCAGATCCATTTTGCCCGATGCAATTGCCTGAACGATGGCGGGTCCGCTGGAAAATTTGGTGAGCTGCAGATTTAATCCGGCCTCTTTCGCCCAACCCATGCCTTCCATCACAAAGAGCTGGCTGCATGGAACAATCGGCATATAGGCCATTTCCAATGTTGTTTCAGCTCGAAGCTGACCCTGTGCTCCAATAAAAATCGAGGCCGCAACGACGGCACGTGTCAGTGCTCTAAACATAGATCATCTCCCTAAGGCATTGGATATTTTGCTTTGCCCGTCTGCACCCTACCAATTTCGGTCACCGGGTCAAATGACCACCATTTGCCAACCAGGGAGTGATCCTAGCCAATTTACCTGCATTGGAATTGCAACGCCTGAGCTATTTGGTCCATTCTTCGCCGTAGCGCAGATCGCCGTCTTTGGCGCCGACGCCTATCGGGGACTGAATTCCGAATACAGGTTCACTGACTGGCTTGCCAGCCTCAGCTTTTTCAATATCCACCCGCAAATCGTACCAGGCTGCCTGCCCCGTAATCGGATCAGAATTCGACCAGCGATGTCCGTCGCCCTTGGGAGGCAACAATTCGCTGATCAGGTGGTTGAGAAGAAACCCGTTTTTGACTTCAGGAGCATCAGGGTTCAGCGCCCATGCACCGCCCTTTTTACCAATGGCGTTCCATGTCCACAGCGTTCGACTGTTGACTGCATCCATTCGCATAATCCGCACTTTGATGCGCCCGTGCCAGGAAGTAACCCATGCCCAGTCGTCGTCGTTCAAACCTTTTTCATCGCAAATGTTTGCTGGCACAAAGAGCCGGTTGGACGTATGGATTTGTCGCAACCATGCATTCTGCGACCCCCAGGAGTGATACATCGCCATCGGACGCTGTGTAATCGCGTGATAGGGAAATTCTTCGATCGCACGGTCACCAAGATCAGCGGATTCAAATGGTTCATACCAGATGGGCAGGGGATCGAAACTAGCCTCGACACTGTTGCGCAGATGTTCTGGAGGCTGGTGCTTACCATGGCCCTGTGCGGCCAATCGAAACTTCTGCAATTCTTCACAGTAAAGCTGAAATGTCACAGGTTGTGGCGCGTCGAAAAAACCCAACGATACCGCCAGGTCCTGATATGCGGCGTTGGCGTGCTTGAAAAACTGTGCTTCCAGCGGAATGTGTTTGGACCAAAACGATCCGTTGGCTTTGTAGCGTTCGAGCTGATCAGGATTGGCAGCACCCCTGCCCTCTGCCGTTCCATCTTCGCCGCGAAACCCGGCGAGCGGTCCGATATTGGGTCGGCGTTGATGATTTACGATGTAGTCGGCGTAATCTTTGTAAAGCGCCTCACCGCGTTCATTTACAAAACCATTCAACTTGAGACGGCCGCCCAAATCGATCAGCACTGACTGGAATCCGCGAACGTCGCGGTCGGGCTCGACGACAGGCCAGCGGATCGCGTCATTGACCGCGTCGGGTTCAGAAATTGGTCGGTCAAGCAGCGAGATACAATCGTGCCGTTCCAGATAGGTGGTATCCGGTAAAACTAGGTCCGCATAAGCAACTGTTTCGCTGGAATAGGCATCAGAATAGATGATGTGAGGGATGACGTATTCACCGGTCTCGGGGTCTTTGTCTTCCAACATTTCGATGACACCTTTGGTGTTCATCGACGAATTCCAGGCCATGTTGGCCATATACAGGAACAGCGTATCAATCTTGTAGGGGTCACCCGCATGAGCATTTGCGATGACCATGTGCATCATGCCGTGGGCGGCAAGCGGTGCATCCCAGGAAAATGCCTTATCAATGCGCAGCGGCTGGCCGTCTTCCTCAATCAACAGATCTTCCGGTCCAAGGGGATAACCAAGATGTGGGCCGTTCAACGGCGCTGTAGCATCTCCGCTGGGGCGTCGCGCATGTGGCTTGGGGTGTGCTTTGACCGGCTTCGGATAGGGAGGTTTGGAACGGAAGCCGCCCGGACAATCAACGGAGCCAATCAGTACCTGCAATACATGCAGCGCCCGGCAGGTTTGAAAACCATTTGAATGTGCCGAAATCCCGCGCATTGCGTGCATTGAAACCGGACGCCCGATAAAGTGTTCGTGGCGCTCGCCCTTCATGTCGGTCCAGGGTTGCTCAATAATGATCTCTTCTTCGAAAGCCACCTTGGCGATTTCGGCTGCGAGACCCTTTATGACGTCGGCAGAAATTCCTGTTTGTTCTGCGACCGCTTCAGGAGCAAATGCCTCATCGCTGTACATATCGGCCATTAACCGCAGAACCGGTTTGGCTTTTCGACCGTTTGGAAGAATAACTTCCTGGGTCAGATTTGGAACAATAGCCTTGTTGGTATGCGCAACGGCTTTGTTCTTCTTGCTGTCCCAAACCAGCTCAACGCCATCGCGGTTTCGCGCAAACAAACCGTGGTCTGCGGTTCCCGGATCATCAATCACCAGCCATGGAGCATTGGAATACCGAATAAGGAAATCAATATCGATCTTGCGCGTGCGAAACAGTTCATGGATCAGCGCAAGCACAAGAAGTCCGTCGGTTCCCGGCGTAATGCCGAGCCAGTTGTCGGCAACTGCGGAATAGCCTGTACGAACCGGGTTTACCGAGACGAAACGTCCACCATTCTTCTTCAGCTTGCCAATGCCCATCTTGAGCGGATTGGAATCATGGTCTTCAGCGACACCGAACATCACAAACAGCTTTGTGCGCTCCCAGTCCGGAGACCCAAACTCCCAAAATGCCCCACCAATTGTATAGATCCCGGCTGCTGCCATATTGACAGAACAGAAACCCCCATGAGCTGCATAATTTGGCGTGCCGAATTGTTGGGCCCAAAAGTTGGTCAGTGATTGCGACTGGTCACGGCCGGTAAAGAATGCGAGTTTTTTGGGGTCTTTGCGCAGCGGCGAAAGCCAGTCAGAAGCGATGGTGAGTGCTTCTTCCCATGAGATTTTCTTAAATTCACCCGAGCCTCGCGGGCCTGTTCGCAGCAATGGTTGTTCGAGCCGGGCCGGGGAATAGTGCTGCATGATGCCCGCTGAACCTTTGGCACACAGAACACCCTTGTTGACCGGATGGTCGCGGTTGCCCTCAATGTACCGAACTTTGCTAACCCCATCTTCCCCCTTCTTCATGTGAACGTTGATGCCGCATCGGCAAGCGCACATGTAGCACGTCGTTTGATGAACCTCGTCGCCGATCGGGGCAGAGAGATCAATTTTGTGGTCGACATGGTTCATCAGGTAATTCCGATCCGATTGAAAGGCGATTGAATGTGCTCGATAGAATCGATACCGCGTGCCGTTTTGGGGTTCAGCGTAGTCTCGCTGGACTCAAACTCACAATCAAGGTGCCGTCGTTTTGGCTTCAATTTTAAACAAATAATGGAGCCAGAAATCCCTATCAATTAGTGCCAGCATTCAAACCTCGACTAAACGGTTTGGATCACATTGCTCCGAATGATCAAATAGTCTACGCCTGAAAAAAAGACTTTATGGTCTGGGGAGAGTTACATAAATGTTTACCAGCAATCCGTTTGCCGAAATTTCAGCTTTTATCGCACCATCACTCATGCAGACATTCGTTGCCATCATGATCCTTTTGGTGGTTGGCGGAACGCTTTTCGACATCCTCCACAAAAGGAGCGCAGAATATTTTTTCAACGCGGCTCGCAAGGCGAAGGAGGAAGGTACACGAGACGTAACCGACGGTGAAAAAGTCGGGTTGGCAGTAAAGACCATTGCCTCGGACGTGCTGACTTCGTCTGAATTCTGCAATCCGCATCGACGTATTGCTCATCTGCTCGGTATGTACGGATTCGTTTTCAATCTGATCGCGACAATGGCCATGGTCTTCTGGTACGCCAGCCCGAGTGCCCAGACACCAGCTATTTGGCCGTTTTTATGGTATCTGGGTGCCTTGATGGTGTGTGGGGGCGGCTATTGGTTCTGGTTCTTCATCCGTGTTGATGTCGCAGCAGAAGGTAATTCACCGTTTCGCATTGTCAGGGCCGACCTGTTCATTCTTTCGCTTTTGGCAAGCGCAACATTTGGCCTGATTTGGGCCTTGCTGCAATTGGGTGGCGTTGGTGTTTGGTCAAGCATTTTTCTGGGATTGTATCTTCTTGCAACGGTTGTGCTGTTTGCCGGGGTTCCGTGGTCCAAATTTGCCCATATGTTCTTTAAGCCCGCTGCTGCTTTCCAGAAAAAAGTTGGTGTTGCAAATGGTTCGATGGCCAACTTGCCACCACCAGCAGACCGAACTGGCGCCGCTGACCGGGACCGACACTCCATGGAACTTTTGAAAGATGCTCCCTTGAATATGGGACTTGGCATTAAACGAGAAAAACCGCGTCATTATTAAGAGGCGGACAGCAAAAAATTAGAGAATTAATCTAGGGAGCAATCATGCCAACCTTTGTATATATGACGAGTTGCGATGGCTGTGGTCATTGCGTCGATATTTGTCCGTCGGACATCATGCATATCGACCCAACCCATCGCCGTGCTTACAACATTGAGCCTGACATGTGCTGGGAGTGCTATTCTTGTGTGAAAGCCTGTCCGCAAAATGCAATTGACGCCCGTGGCTATGCAGACTTTGCACCGCTTGGCCATAGTGTGCGTGTGCGCAGAGAAGAGGAAAAGGGCACCATCTCGTGGCGGATCAAATTCCGGGATGGCACTGAAAAGAATTTTCTGTCGCCAATCACGACGATCCCCTGGGGAACTGGCACGCCGCAATTGAAGGATGTGCCAGCGCCGACAAGCGAACAGCGTGACAGCCAACATTTGTACAGTGAGCCAAAATACATCCGCATGGATGAGGGCGAAGTACATACCCTCAAATCCAACGGACTGAAGATGAAGAAGGGGGTATATTACTGATGGCTCACAAAACCGTTGTAGAAGACAATATTGACGTACTTGTTGTCGGTGCAGGCCTTGGTGGCACAGGCGCTGCCTGGGAAGCCCGGTTCTGGGGGCAGGACAAAAAGATTGTTATTGCTGAAAAAGCAAACATCGACCGTTCTGGTGCTGTCGCACAGGGGCTCTATGCCATTAACTGCTACATGGGCACCCGCTGGGGCGAGAATAATCCTGAAGATCACGTGCGCTACGCACGCATTGACCTGATGGGAATGGTCCGGGAGGACTTGTTGTTCGACATGGCACGCCACGTTGACTCAACAGTCCACCAGTTTGAAGACTGGGGTTTGCCCATCATGAAGGACCCGAAGACGGGACAATACCTTCGTGAAGGCCGCTGGCAGATCATGATCCATGGCGAGTCGTACAAACCGATCGTTGCGGAAGCTGCAAAGAAATCGGCTGACAAAGTGTACAACCGCATTTGTGTTACCCACCTGCTGACAGATGACGCGAAAGACAACCGCATTGCCGGTGCCGTTGGGTTCAACGTGCGTACCGGCGACTATCACGTGTTTAAATCCAAAACAGTAATCTGTGGAGCGGGCGGAGCTTCCAACATCTTCAAACCGCGTTCTGTTGGTGAAGGCGCCGGGCGCGTTTGGTACGCACCCTGGTCTTCGGGATCCGCATATGGGCTTATGATCAACGCCGGCGCCAAGATGACGCAAATGGAAAACCGCATCGTTCTGGCCCGCTTCAAAGACGGTTACGGACCCGTTGGCGCCTATTTCCTGCACCTCAAAACCTATACGCAGAACGGCATGGGAGAAGAATACGAATCCAAGTGGTTCCCAAGTCTGCAAAAAATGGTTGGCAAGGAATATCTGGACCCAGAATTATCGCACAGAACGCACCGGCCAATTCCCACCTGTCTTCGCAACCATGCGATGATCAGTGAAGTAAACGCCGGACGTGGCCCCATTCACATGGTGACCATGAAGGCCTTCCAGGACCCGCATCTTGAAGAAGTGGGTTGGGAAAACTTCCTTGGCATGACCATCGGACAGGCGGTTCTTTGGGCGGCAACTGATGTCGATCCGAAGAACGAAAACCCGGAATTGACCACATCAGAGCCTTACGTCATGGGTTCCCATGCGACCGGTTGCGGTGGCTGGGCAAGTGGGCCGGAAGATGTATCGCCACCAGAATATTTCTGGGGCTATAACCGCATGATGACCATTGAGGGTCTGTTTGGAGCGGGAGATGCTGTTGGCGGAACTCCGCATGCCTTCTCATCCGGCTCATTTACCGAAGGCCGGTTGGCTGCAAAAGCGGCCTGTAAATATATCGATGATGGCAAAGCCGATGGAATTGTTGTTTCGGACAAACAGATCGAAGGCCGTAAGGAAGAAATCTTTGCGCCGATGGAACGCTACAAAATCTATCGCAATGAAATTGTCGCTGGAACGGTTAGCCCAAGCTACCATCACCCAAAACAAGGTCTCGACCGTCTGCAAAAACTGATGGACGAGTATTGTGGCGGTGTGACTGTTGGCTACATGACCAACGAAAAGCTTTTGAACATTTGCCTCAAGAAACTCAAAGTCATGGAAGAAGACCTTGATAAGCTTGCTGCAAAAGATCTTCACGAGTTGCTGCGCGCCTGGGAGCTGAAGCACCGTCATCGTACCTCAGAATGTGTTACCCAACATACGTTGTTCCGCAAGGAAACGCGCTGGCCCGGATACTACTATCGTGGCGATGCGATGAAGCTGGACGATGAGAACTGGCATGTGCTGACGGTTTCTCGTCGCGATCCTGAAACCGGCGAATATACCATGGAGAAGGCGCCATGTTATCATCTGATTGATGACGAGGAAGAAGAAGTCGTAGCTGCTGAATAAGACAACAGCACTTAAAAATATTCAAAGGCCGCCATCCATGATGGTGGCCTTTGTAATTCAACCCACCAGGGTCCAGACCCTACATCTTGAAGTAATAGTGAAAAATCACAGATGAACATAATTGATCAAACCGATGAACAGATACTCTCGGTTGCTGACCCGATGTGGCTCGACCTGGTAAAATTCTCAAACGAAGGCAGATACCAGGAGTTCTCGATCAACTTTTCCAAGTCGCTGGCTCTTGCGTTGAACGAGATTGAAGTCGGGCGGCAATTTACCAGCAGCGAGCTCACACAAAGTCTTTCCTATGAGATTGACTGCCTCGGCCTGATCCGCCGCGGAGAACATGTGACCGTGCTGTATCGTCAAAGAAGTACGACAAAACCTGGTGAGTGGTTGGGCAGGCTGGTACTTGGATACGAAGACGGTGATGTTAAAATTTTTGGCGCTTCAATTTTCTGATTGATTGGTTTGATGTTGTTATGGGTATGACGATTCAAGACGATATGTTTGTTGAGCTCACTTACCAGGTGACGGACAGGAAATCGGGAAACGTGCTCAGTAGCGTCGAATTTCCGCTTGGGTATGTTCACGGCCACAACGATACCCTTGCTCCGCAAGTTCTTGAGGACCTTGAGGGAAGATCGGTTGGTGATGTTCTGGAAGTCCCGATTGATTGCAATCAAATTTATGGCCCCAGAGATGAGTCACTCGTTTTTACCGATCATATAGAGAACGTTCCTGAACAATATCGGGAAATCGGAACCACCATCACGATGGAAAACGACAAGGGACAACCTCGAAATTTCATTGTTACGCGGATGGACGATGAAACGCTCACCGTGGACGGGAATAACCCGCTTTGTGGCAGGGAAGTGATCTTCACTCTGGAAGTGCTGACCGTGCGCGAGCCCACCGACGAAGAACTGGCTGCTGGGGGAACTGTTCAACCCGACAGTCAAATCGACGGGGTTCGCAAAGTTCCCCTTTGATTTCTCTGTCGATCACCAGACCATAATGGTCTCGGCACATCACCCATTCAAATCGTGAACGGCTCTACGGCTTTTTGGGTGTCTCGTATTCGACTTCTTTCTGGAACGGTTCCCAGACAGTTTCAAATCCAACAAAGCCCTTGTCATTTGGTTCCATCTGCCGGGTCTTGAAAAAACGTGCCTGGCCTTCAGGAATTTTTTCGACGGTTTTCTTTTCGGCCATATTCTGTCCCAACATTTGCTGGCCCTGTTCCAAACTGCACTTGGTGCGGATTGACCGGGAAGCGGATCCAATTTCGTGGCTGAACAATACAGGTTTATGGTGCCAGAAGAAAGGCTTCGGGAGCCGAAATCTGCCCGATAGCCGATTATCTCCAAAAAGACCCCCAGGGCCATTAGAAAAGGCTTGTCGAAGCTGGATTCTTAAGTCACAGAGTTTTAAAAAGAAATTTGCGAAATGAGCTTTTCCGGGAGAACAAGCATGTCGAAACTCGTACCGCCGCACGGGTCGGATTCAGTTCAGCCATTGTTGGTGCCAGCAGACGAACGGGCGCAGTTGATTGAGCATGCAAAGTCTCTGGCGCAGATACCGTTGACCACCCGTGAGGCGTCCGACGTTTTCATGTTTGGCATGGGAGCTTACACACCACTAACCGGGTTTATGGGGAAGGATAGTTGGTACGGTGTTTGCGTCGATATGAAACTGGACAACGGCATATTCTGGCCGATTCCCGTCACCTTGTCGGCCAGCACTGAAACCGCCAATACCATTGCCATCGGTGATGATGTAGCGCTGTGTGATGGCGAAAGTGGTGAGGTGCTGGCAATCCTGTCGGTCGGTGAAAAATATGAAATCGACAAGCAGCTTGAATGCGAAAAGGTGTATCGTACGACGGATCCGGCTCACCCCGGCGTCCAAAAGGTCCTGGCGCAGGAAGCGGTTAATCTTGGAGGATCGGTTCGAGTTGTTTCTGAAGGCGAATATCCGGCAAAATATCCCGACCTTTATCTGAGACCTTTGGAATCGCGGGCGCTGTTTGAAGAAAAAGGCTGGTCCCGGGTTGCCGCGTTTCAAACCCGCAATCCCATGCATCGCAGCCACGAACATCTCGCAAAAATCGCCGTAGAAGTTACCGATGGGGTATTCATTCATCAGGTTCTGGGGGCTCTCAAGCCCGGTGATATCCCGGCCGAAGTTCGCACCGAGGCCATTCAGGCGATGATCGACAATTATTTTGTAAAGGACACTGTGGTCCAGGCCGGCTATCCCATTGAGATGCGCTATGCGGGGCCAAGAGAAGCTCTGTTTCATGCCCTCATTCGCCAAAACTTTGGCTGCTCGCACCTCATTGTCGGGCGCGACCATGCAGGAGTTGGTGACTATTATGGCCCATTCGATGCGCACAATATTTTCGATGAGCTTTGGAACGGTGCATTGCAGACCAAACCGTTGAAGATCGACATCACCTTCTATTGTCGCAAGTGCTATGGCATGGCGACCGGCAAAACCTGTCCCCACGACAGGGAGCACCATATTTCAGTTTCCGGCACCGAACAGCGCCAGATGCTTGAAGACGATGCCGACATTCCGTTGGAATTTGGCCGCCCTGAAGTGGTCAAGATCCTCAAGAAATATTATGCCGGTCTGAAATCTTAGCCGTGAGTTTGACACTGTGATCATCGCGCAGATTTCTGACACCCACATCGCCCTGGATATGCCCGATGCGGATCGACGAATCCTGGATTTCGAAAGAACGATCTGGGATATAAACGCGCTCGATCCTGCACCCGACATTATCATTCATACCGGCGACATCGTTCAAAACGGCAGACCCGACGAATATCTGCGCGCAGCCGAAGCACTGGAAAAGGCCAACGCACCGGTTTATCTGATGGTCGGCAACAAGGATGATCGTGCCAATCTTCGAAAAACATTTTCATCCGCCGATTATTTGTCGACCAATTCCGAATTTATTGCCTATTCGATCGAGGGTTTTGCGGTCAACTTGGTTGTGCTGGATACGTTGCACCCGGGGAGCAACAAAGGTGACTTTTGTGAGGAAAGAATTGCCGATCTGATTAAAATCCTCGACGCCGACAGCGATAAGCCGATAGCGGTATTTGCCCATCACCCGCCATTTCTTGTGCCAGAGGGGCCGGAACCCCTGCACTTCAAAACCGATGAAATCCTGCAACGCTTTCGCCACACATTGCAGCGTTCCGCATCGGTCATGAATATTTTCTGTGGCCACGTACATCGAGGTGTCGCGGGTTTTGTTGGAGATATTCCCGTTCTGGTAATGCCCAGCATCGCGACAACGTTGCGCAAAGGCGACTATCCACCAGACCTGACGACCTGCCCGATCTATCATCTACACAGCTATGATCCCGACTGGGGTTTTACGACTGAATTGCGGATTGTCCCGGATTAATAGGACAGATCAACAGCTGCATTGATGCCTGCTTCTGCGACCCGCCGTGGTTTTATTTTGCGCTCACGCAGGCGGGCGAAGGCCCGCTGCGGTTTGGTTCGCGGTTTTGCCGCCGCTCCCCTCCTTTGTGAAATTGGGGCGGTCTTTCGACCGGGCCGCTCTTCGCGGCCTGATACGGTGGGTGTGGAATATGCCGGTCGATGATTACGGCCAACTCTGAACCATCCGTAGAGACGGCGAAGCGCCGTCCGGCGCTTATGCGCCGCCCCCGCGGAGCGAAGGGCGCAAGCCCGACAGCGTGAGCTCAAACCCAACAAAAACTCGAGCCCAGAACATCAAACAACACAACGCCCCCGGCGATAATCCCGCGCATTCCGCACTATCCGTATCAGGCGGCGGCGAAGAGCCGCCCGGTCGAAACACCGCGCTGACATCGATCCCTCGTTTCGCCAGAATGTCCTCAACGTCTCGAAAGCTCAACGGAAAGCGAAAGCAGAGCCATATTGCTCGTTGGATTACCGACGACGGAAATCAGTGACGTGCGTGGGACATTTTGCTCATTTAACAACAGTTACCCATCCTTGCGCCGATCGTCGAGATAACGTGACAATGCCGCTGATGGTCGCAAATGGGCAGCAGCAATAAGGCAACTATTCTTCGGTAATAGCAGGTTTTTCGTGCCAGGCCTGATTCAGCGCGTTGAGAAAATCTTCAACATTCACAGAATGCTCGATCGCAGCATCCACAGACGTGTGAAATGACGCGAGCGGGCAACCTACGCAAAGCATGTCGTAGCCAAGAATGATCGCGATCGTTTGCGGCCAGACGCGCATGATATCGTCGATCGATTGATCCGGGTCAATTTCAGGCAGGGCCGACATCGCAATTCCCCATGTTGGTCTCCATTATCACACCCTGCAAGGGCATCGTCCTTGCGCAAGCGCAAATTGACGGAGAGGAGCAAGGGGAGGCTAAAGTCCAATGTGAAAGGCAAGCAGAGCTTGTATTGATGGGCGCTAAAAACCGGGCCGGTTGCTCATGACAACGACTGGTTTGGACCTGATCACGCCACCAGTGGGCGTGAATGTTTTCGTCATTTCCGCAATGGCCACGGACGTACCGATGCGTGAGACATTTATCGGTGTTGTTCGGTTTTTGCCGGGTTAGGCGCGGCTCTGCGATGGCTGTCGCAACAATTGTGTTGAAATTGGGGAAGATTTGAAAACCACCTGTGAGGTTTCAACGCCTTCACAGTGTTGTAGAAATTCTATTCTGTCGGCTACAAGCCGAAACCCGGACCAATGGGGAGGTCGCGGAATGGAGCCGATGGGGTATTTGAGAGCGATTTTTGCCACCTGTTTCAACAGATGCATCTTGCTTTTCAAAGGCCGCGACTGCTGCGATGCCCAAGCACCAAGGCGGCTCTGGCGGGCTCTGGACTGATAATAAGTATCGGCCTCTTCGTCGTTCACCAGTCCGGTTTGTCCACTAATGACGATCCGCCGGTTAAGAGATTTCCATTCAAAACAAACTGCCGCTTTGTTTGAGTTCAACAATTCGAGGCCCTTGGCGCTCTCAAGATTAGTGTAGAAAACGAGCCCGTTTTCACTCATTTCCTTCATCAATACGACGCGCACATTGGGCATGCCGGTATCATCTGCTGTCACGAGAAACATGGCATTTGCGTCGTTGGGTTCTGCTGCAATCGCCTGCTCATACCATGATCGAAAGAGTGTCAGTGCGTCGTCAGGATCTGACATCAGACGGCCTTTGAGTATTGAAACTGTTCTGGTTCATAATAGGCATCGAAGTTTGCTGCAATAATGCGGGTGAATGGCTTGGCCACCGGTTGAACCTGCAAAGTTGAATCATCAAATGAGCAAAAGCCAAACCGGTCTTCGGATACAAGCCGTTGAGCCTGTTTTCGACAGGCGTCAACTAATTCAATCGGATAAGCGTCAAGTGTGTTGAAATCCACCGCGAAGTCACACATCAGCCGTTCAATAATATGTCTGCGCAATCGATCATCGGCCGTGAAAACCAATCCTTTGTTTTTTGGCAGCGTTCCCGCGGAAACCTGTGATTCATACTGGTTGCTCGGAACGGTGTTCTGTACATAACCGATTGTGGACCGACCGATAGATGATGCGCCGCAACCGATCATCGTTTGGTGATTGTCGGTGGTGTAGCCCTGAAAATTGCGATGTAATTCACCCAAGCGCGCTGCCATTGCGAGCGAGTCGTCAGGTTTGGCGAAGTGGTCTATGCCAATCGCCTGATAGCCGGCCGCCACCAGGGCCTGCGTTGCGGAGCGGGAATGTTTGTAGCGTTCCAGCGGGCCAGCCAGATCGTCGCAGTTGATCATGTTTTGATGTTTTTTCAACCAGGGTACGTGAGCATAGCCGAACAAAGCCATTCGATCCGGGTGAAGATTGACGCATTGTTCCAGTGTGCGAAGAAGACGGCTTTCGCTCTGCAACGGCAATCCATAGAGAGCATCAATGTTTAATGACCGGATCCCGGCTGCGCGCAATTGCTGGACAACATCGCGGGTAATCTCGAAACTTTGTGGGCGATTGATTGCTTGCTGTACGTCTGGGTGGAAATCCTGCACGCCGATACTTGCCCGTGTCAGGCCGAATTCAGCCAGGCCGTCTATTGTCGAGCCATTAACATCGCTGGGATCGATCTCGACGCTGATTTCCGTATCTGCATTGATCGTGAACACCTGTTCGAGTGCATCGCGAATAAGCAGAAGGTCGTCCGATTTCAAAAGGCTGGGGGAGCCGCCACCAAGATGCAGTTGGCCAAGCAGCGGTCGAAAGGGCAGATGCTGTTTGAGCAGTTTTACTTCGGCAACCAAGGACCTCACATAGCGAGCCACAGGCGCATATTTCAAAGTGTGTTTGGTATGACAGGCGCAAAACCAGCAAAGCCGATCACAATAGGGAATATGAAGATATGTCGAAACAGGATCGGCCGGATCAAGGCCGGCAAGGGATTGTTCGAATAATACGGCTCCAAGCCCTTCCTTGAACATCGAAGCAGTCGGGTAACTGGTATATCTGGGGACTGGCTTGCAATGGTGATTCAGTACAGCTTCAGGGTCAATCATGAGCGGAATCTTGTAGGTCGGTGGGCCGTCGCAGGTGCGATTTGAACCCCGTTCTTACAGCCAACATGCCGAGCGGGACCCAATTGATCCTTGATTCAGATCAAGGACCCGGAAGACGTGCAGGAATAATCTATCATGGCAATATCAATACGGAGATATGTCCCTTGGGATTTTTTCAAAAATCAGCAGAACGCCTGGATTTACTCAGTCAGATGTTGGAACGAACTGATTCAAGAGTGGATGCCGACGTTTCCCATCGCGGAGCCAGTAACATCAGGAGCGCCATCGTGGCCTGCCTGGGATGCAGAAATGTTGATGAATGTCAAAAGTGGCTGTCAGAAGCAAACGGTACCAAGCAACCCCCCGAATTTTGTCCCAATGCCGAACGATTGAAACGCATGAATCGGCATTGAGCTGAAACCATCCTTTTGCAGGGACTGTTGATTCATGCGCTTTGTAACAATTCCGGCTGTGGGCACCGTTTTTGAACCCAAATTGCAATGTCTTCGGCGTTGACAGGAAGAGTAGTGTAATCGTCGCCACAAAACTGCATGAAGGAATCAAGATAGGCATCGCGAACGGCAATTAGCGTTGGAATGCCCAACATGAAGGCAGACTCGATTACCGGCCTGAATCCCCGTCCATCTTCTTCACCCTTTCCGAACCGGTTCAAAAAGAGCACATCGACTTGATCGTTGATTTGTTGCGTCATGTGACTGACAGCTTCAACCAGTCCGGCAGGATCAAGGCGGCATCCTTTGGAACCCGCGCCCAGAGATTGGGTTATCTGAAAGCGGTTTCCAGATCCGATATCTTCTAAAAATACATCGGTACAGCAGCCACTGCCATTTTCATCCTGCTCCCTTTGCAAAAAACCGCTGGCGCGATATCCACGTTGTTTCAGCATTTTAGCCGCACCGGCCAATACCGAATCCACGTTTTGTTCTTTGTCGAATCTTACGATTGCAATTGATGAATCAGAAGTCATAATGTGCCCTGTGCGCTAATTTTTGATGGAGGCCGTCGACTGAACTGCGGCGACAATCCAGGTCTTGCAGCAAGCCATCATTGAGTGAATAGACCCAACCGTGAATATTGAGTTTCTTGCCGCGTCGCCAGGCCGACTGGATGATTGGCGTCTTTGCCAGACTGTCAACTTGAGCGGCAATGCTCAGTTCGCAAAGTGAATCTAGTTTTTCTTCCTGATCGTGAAGTCTTGCCAGCCCGCCCTCATTTGCGGAGGCTATATCCCTGATCGGTTGCAACCAGTGATCGATAATCCCGTGTCGGTGTCCGTCCATTGCAGCGTGAACACCACCGCACCCATGGTGCCCACAGACTATAATGTTCTCCACCTCAAGCGTTTCAACCGCAAACTCCAGCACTGAAAGCAAATTTAAGTCGCCGCGGTGAACGAGATTGGCAACATTGCGATGAACAAATACTTCTCCGGGTTCAAGGCCGGTAATGACGTTGGCAGGTACACGACTGTCGGAACAACCGATCCACAGGTAGTCCGGCTTCTGCAATTGCGACAAGCGTTTGAAATAGTCGGGATCCTCCGCTTCGCGCTGAGCTGCCCATTCACGATTGTGTTTCAGAAGATCACTCAGCATTGTCTTCGCCTTCCGGCTCTATACTCCGCCGGGCCATCATATCCCTGCTGAGTTTGACCAGCGTGCCACTGGAAAGTTCTGCTTTGGCAATGGGAAGAACGATTGCGTTTTCCAGGATCAGGTGGTCTCGTTCAACCGTGGCGAAAATTTGCAACATTTTTGACAATTTTCGATCAGGAACTAAATCTTTCGCAGAGCTCAGGAGGTTTTCCAACAATGAGATGATCTCTGTGACGAGTGTGCGGTGTTCATCGTGCTGTTGTCGCAGCCGAGCAAGAACATCACGGAAGCGGGCATCGGTCTGGCCGACATGTTCAAGCGCTGGCAAAAGGCCCATTTCCTCATCGAGCACATGGCGTTTAAAATCCTCTTTGAGGAAATTCAATACCTCGCCAACCAGTTCCTTGTCCGGTTCATCAGAATTGGAAATATCGTCCAGCACGTCACACATCATGCGTTGCCGGGCATGCTCGGCAATCAAATATTCAAGGGGGTCGTCCAACAATGAAGATGGGGGCGACTCCCGAAGTGTTTTCAATTTCAGGTCGCGATCTGCTGGAACCTGTACCATTATACTGGGGTCCTATTGAACGAGCGGGCCATCGGAATTGGCTAATTCGATTCCCGCGACCCTGGCTTGCCCGGCTAGAATGGTGACATATTGTGAAACGGCACGTGACCAGCTGGCGGCCTGCAACCAGGCTGAGATCTTGTCACTGACCTGGTCATAGGGCAGCTCGAAACCTTCGATTTTGCGGTCGAGGGCGATAATGTGGATCCCGAAAGGCGTCTCGACCGGCTGTTGTGACAGTTCACCTTGTTCCATTGAGACCAATGCCTCTTCGAATTCGAAAACTGTGTCACCCTTGGAAATCTGCCCAAGGTTGCCACCCTGCTTTCCAGATGGGCAGGCGGACACTTCCTCGGCCAGTTGTTCGAACCGTTCCGGCATTTTCTGCAAGACATTGATCATGGAAACGGCCTGCTGCCTGGCTTTGTCTCGGGCTTCACGGTCTGCTGGTGAGGCGACAAGAAGAATATGACGGACCTCATAAATTGGTTCGGAACGAAATCGGTGCCGGTTATTGTCAAAGTAACGGCGGGATTCGGCGTCGGTCGCAACCGGAATATCTATTTCCTGGCCGATCATAACCCGAATGGCGGCATCAACTTCGGTTTCTACCCCTCCGGTGTCATCTCCCTGTGGGGTCGCTGTAATTTCAAGTCGCTGTGCCTCCTGGAAGAGCAGCTCCTTGACGACGAGGGCGCGAGCCGCTGCTTTAAGAGCTTCTCCGGGATTGTCTGCAGGGTGGTGTTGAGCCTCCTCCAGTATCTCGGATTCCGGAATCTCCACACCGTTGACGCTCACCACAGGCATCATTGATTGGGGTTTGGGCGGCACCCGTGTATCTGGTTCGAGGTAAGTGTCGTAGCCGGATTGCGGGTCGTTAGCCGCAGGCTGAACATTGTTGACAAGCGTTACCATGGTTTTTTTACTCCGCTGGTGCTTTGTAGGATGTTTTTGATGGAACTTTGGTGCGTACCACCTGGTAGCCGGGTCGCCAGAAATACCGGACTGGTACGCTGAGCATGTGGACCAGCCGGGTGAACGGGAAGACCAACAGTATGGTCAGACCAAGAAACAGATGGGCTTTGAATATAGGAGACGCGTCAGCGACATAGCTGGAGGCATCCGCCCGGAATGTGAAAATCCCCTGGGCCCAGTTCATGAACTTGACCATTTCGTGGCCATCCAGATGCTGCATGGAAACAGGAATGGTCGCCAGACCCAGCGCCAGTTGCAACCACAACAATATGATGATGCCAGTATCGGATGGGCTTGATGTAGCGCGCACCCGGGCGTCAAACAACCGCCGGTGAACCAACATGCTTGCGCCGATAATGGCCATGATACCGGCCACGCCTCCGGCAATGATCGCCAAAAGTTGCTTAGCACCGTGACTGATGCCCAGTGCATCAAATACCTGGATTGGAGTCAGCAAACCGACCAGGTGGCCGAAGAAAATGACAATCACGCCCAGATGAAAAAGGACAGACCCCATGACCAATTGCTTGCGACGCAGCAACTGGCTTGAACCGGATCGCCAGGTATAAGGCTCGCGGTCGTAACGGATCACCGAACCAACGGCCAGAACAACCAGAGCAATGTAGGGGTAAATACCAAACAGCAGTGTGTTGAGGTAGCTGGCCATGGTCAAATCTCCCTGGAGTTTTCGGTTTTGGGCAGGTTGGGCGCCTTGCGTGCTGCGGCTCGAATTTGCCTTTGCAGGCGGTCAGGACCGCAATCGCCTTCGCCGGCATTACCGCCAAAGGTGACGGCTTCCTCTTCCCAGATCTTATCCAGGGCATCGAGGTCATCGGGGTCATCGTCGGGCATGCCGAGGAGCTCCTCGACCAGTTTTGGTTCAGCCTTTCCCGCAGCCAGGGATTCCAGCACATGAAAGGCGCCGGAATAAATAGAATCACGTTTTTTCAAACGCTCGCGAAGAACCGTCAAAATGTGACTTGTCTGGCCCAGCAATTCAGCTGCCTCATCGGCCGGCTGAGTTGACAGGAATTCCAGGAACACCGGCAGGTGGTCAGGCAGCTCAAGCGTGTCGATTTCCAGCCCCTGTTCCTCGTACATCGTCTTCAGGTCCACCATGGCCTGCCCGCGGTCACGACTTTCCCCATGCACGTGCTCGAACAGGTGAAGCGACAGCGATCGGGTTCGGTCGAACAGATATACGTAGCGTTCCTGGGCATCATAGAGGTCCAGAGCCGCGATATCTTCCGCCAGCTTGATCAAGCGCCGCTTTTGAACTTTTGCAAGATCAGCGGAAATCAGAGCCGCGACGAGTTCAGGCATTTCGTCTTGAAGCTCTTTTGTCGGATAGGACAGCAACAGAGACGTAATTTTCAAAACGCGGTTCATCAGCTTATCTCCTTGAAAAGATCAGTTGGTGTCTGGACGGTCTTGGCCCGTTTGGCACCAAACAAGTCGGTTTCTGAAGAGCCGCCTGAACATCCGTTGCCAAACGAGAAACCGCAGGAGCCTCGTACGTCGTAGGCGTCTTCGCTTATTTCACGATGGCTGGTTGGAATGACAAACCGATCCTCGTAGTTGGCGATTGCCATGATGTGATACATGTCCTCGATCTGCTGGCCGGTCATACCGACTTTTTCGGCAATCGACTCATTAATCACTCCGTCGACCGATTTGGACCGCATGTAGGCGCGCATTGCTAACATGCGTTCAAGTGCAGAGATTACCGGCTCATCCTTACCCGCCGTCAGCAGATTGGAGAGATAGCGAACCGGGATGCGCAGGGAGCGCACGTCCGGCATGTCGCCATCCATACCGATTTTTCCGGCTTCAGCCGCTGACTGGAGTGGCGACAGAGGTGGGACATACCAGACCATTGGAAGAGTGCGATATTCGGGATGCAGCGGGAAAGCGATCTTCCAGTCCATGGCCATCTTGTAGACCGGCGAACTCCGGGCTGACTCGAGCCATGCTTCGGGTATGCCGTCTTTGCGTGCCTGTTCAATGACCTTGGGATCGCTGGGATCAAGGAAGATTTCCAACTGCTTTTCGTAGAGATCCTGCTCGTCAGGGGTCGAGGCCATTTCCTCGATACGGTCAGCGTCATAAAGCACAACACCGAGATATCGAATGCGACCGACGCAGGTCTCCGAACAAACAGTGGGATGGCCGGCTTCGATGCGCGGGTAGCAGAAAATGCACTTCTCGGATTTTCCGGAAGACCAGTTGTAGTAGATTTTCTTGTAGGGGCATCCGGATACACACATGCGCCAACCACGGCACTTTTCCTGGTCGATCAGGACGATGCCGTCATCCTCACGCTTGTAGATTGCACCGGAAGGACAGGCCGCAACACAAGTCGGATTAAGACAGTGTTCGCACAACCGTGGCAGATACATCATGAAGGTGTTTTCGAACTCGCCGTAAATCTCCTTTTCAATACCGTCGAAATTGTAGTCAGCGGAACGCTTGGAGAATTCTCCGCCGAGAATCTCTTCCCAGTTTGGTCCCCACTCGATCTTTTCCATTCGCTCGCCGGTAATCTGTGATCGGGGTCGTGCAGTTGGCGTGGTTTGACTCTCTTTGGCCGTTTGCAGGTGACCATAGTCGAAGTCAAAGGGCTCATAGTAGTCGTCGATCTCCGGCAGGTCCGGATTGGCAAATATCTTGGCAAGGATGCGCCATTTGGCACCCATTTTGGGTTCCACTTTGCCATTTGGCTTGCGAACCCAGCCACCGTTCCACTTTTTCTGATTCTCCCATTCTTTGGGATAACCGACGCCGGGCTTTGTCTCGACATTGTTGAACCAAGCGTATTCGACCCCCTGGCGATTCGTCCAGACGTTTTTGCAAGTTACTGAACACGTGTGGCACCCAATGCATTTGTCGAGATTGAGCACCATGCCAATTTGCGCGCGTATCTTCATTCTGCTGCCTCCAGTTTGTCGCCCTGATAGGGCCCTTCCATCCAGTCGACTTTGCTCATCTTGCGGACGATGACGAATTCATCACGATTGGATCCTACGGTTCCGTAATAGTTGAAACCGTAGGACTGCTGGACGTAGCCGCCAATCATGTGGGTAGGTTTGGTAATGGCTCGCGTGACTGAATTGTGAATTCCACCGCGTTGCCCCGTGACTTGCGATCCAGGTGTATTCACGATCTTTTCTTGAGCGTGATACATGTAGATCGTTCCCTCTTTCAAGCGTTGGGAAACGACAACGCGAGCCGATATGGCACCGTTGACATTATAGACTTCAACCCAGTCATTGTCCGTCAGTTCAGCCTTGGCTGCGTCAATTTCAGAAATCCATACAACAGGCCCGCCCCGGTTCAGTGTCAGCATCATGAGGTTGTCGGAATAGGTCGAGTGAATGCCCCATTTCTGGTGGGGGGTGATAAAATTGAGGACTACCTGAGGGCTGCCATCGTCCTTTTCGGCGATAACAGGATTGATTGATTTGGTATCAATGGGTGGTCGATACACACAAAACGCCTCCCCGAACGCTCGCATCCATAGGTGATCCTGGTAAAGTTGTTGCCGACCGGTAATGGTGCGCCAGGGGATCAGTTCATGGACGTTGGTGTATCCTGCATTGTAACAGACCTTTTCTGATTCAAGTCCCGACCATGTTGGGGAAGAGATGATCTTGCGCGGTTGGGCAACAACGTCGCGAAAGCGAATTTTTTCATCTTCCTTGGGCAGTGCCAGATGGGTGTGGTCGCGGCCGGTCTTCTTGGACAGGGCCTTCCAGGCTTTGACAGCAACCTCTCCGTTGGTTTCCGGAGCCAGAGACAGGATCACTTCGGTTGCATCAATGTCGGATTCGATTTTTGGCCGACCTTGCGTTGGCCCTTCATCGGTGACCACACCGTTGAGTTTGGCCAGCAGTTCGACTTCATGATCGGTGTTCCAGGAGATGCCCTTGCCGCCATTGCCGAGCTTGTCCAGGAGCGGGCCAAGAGCGGTAAACCGTTTGTAGAGATTGGGATAATCCCGCTCGACCACAGCCACGTTCGGCATGGTCACGCCGGGCAGTGGCTTCGACTTGCTGGTTTTCCAATCGTCGACGTCAAATGGTTGCGCCATTTCGTTGGGGGTATCGTGGAGGATGGGCACCAGTACCACGTCTTTTTCAACGCCGAGGACTTCCGGAGCAACTTCAGAGAATTTCTCGGCGATGCCTTTGAATATATCCCAGTCAGAGCGTGACTCCCAGGCCGGATCGGCTGCAGCCGTCAACGGATGGATAAAGGGGTGCATGTCGGACGTGTTGAGATCGTTCTTTTCATACCAGGTTGCTGTCGGCAAGACGATATCGGAATAGACGCAGGTCGTGGACATGCGGAAGTCGAGCGTTACCAGAAGGTCGAGTTTTCCTTCCGGTGCTTCATCGTGCCAGACGGCTTCATGGGATTTCTGGCGTCCTTCATCACCCAGATCCTTGCCCAATACGCCGTGGTTGGTCCCCAGCAGGTGTTTGAGGAAATATTCATGCCCTTTACCGGATGAACCGAGAAGATTTGACCGCCAGACAAACATGTTGCGCGGCCAGTTGGCCTCATGGTCCGGGTCTTCGCAAGACATTTGAAGCTTGCCCGATTTCAACTGGTCGGCGATAAAGTCCTTTGGTTCTTTCTTGGATTTCGCCGCCGCTTTTGCAACTTCCAGCGGATTGGTTTTCAGCTGTGGTGCAGAAGGCAGCCAGCCCATGCGTTCGGCCCGAATATTATAATCGATCAGCGATCCGTCCCAGGGCCCTTCCGGAGCCGTCGGGGACAGGATTTCGTCAACATCGAGTGTTTCATAACGCCATTGATCGGTGTGAGCATAGAAAAATGAGGTGGAGTTCATTTGCCGAGGCGGGCGGTTCCAGTCCAGAGCAAAGGCCAGAGGCAGCCAACCGGTCTGCGGACGCAGTTTTTCCTGCCCGACATAGTGGCTCCACCCACCTCCGGACTGGCCCACACAACCACACATAACCAGGAGATTGATAATCCCACGGTAGTTCATATCCATGTGGTACCAGTGATTGAGACCGGCGCCGAGAATAACCATGGAGCGACCATTGGTTTTTTCGGCATTGAGACCGAATTCCCGGGCAACGGTGATGATCTGGTCCTTGGGTACTCCGGTGATCTGCTCTGCCCATGCTGGTGTGTAGGGCAGGTTTTCATCATACGATTTGGCGCAGTTCTTATCGCCGAGACCGCGATCCAGTCCATAATTTGCAACAAACAGATCAAAGACCGAGGCCACCCAGGCTTCACCTTCCTTCAGTTTTACTTTTTTGGCGGGAACGCGGCGCTCAAGAACGCTTTCGTGATCTGTGCCTTTGAAATGGTCGTGTTCGCGGTTGCCGAAATAAGGGAAGGCAACGGAAAGGATATCATCATGGTCTTCGTCCACGATTAGGCTCATTTCGAGCTCTACGTCATTACCCTTTGCGTCTTTCGGTTCCAGGTTCCATTTGCCCTCTTCGCCCCAGCGGAAGCCCACGGATCCTTGCGGCACGACGATTTTCTTTGTCTTGCGATCGACGGCAACTGTTTTCCATTCGGTGTTATTTGTTTCACCCAGAGCGCGGGGAAAATCCGATGCGCGCAACTGGCGTTCCGGAATGAACTGACCGTCTTTTTCAACCAACCGCACCAACATTGGCATGTCGGTGTAGCGTCGACAATAATCCTCGAAATAGGCAGCCTGCCGGTCAAGATGGAATTCGCGGAGAATGACATGACCCAGCGCCATGGCCAGAGCGGCGTCCGTACCCTGTTTCGGATGCAGCCACATGTCTGAAAATTTTGCAGCTTCCGAATAGTCTGGTGATACGACAACCGACTTGGCTCCTTTGTAGCGCGCTTCTGTATAGAAGTGTGCATCGGGCGTGCGGGTCTGAGGCACATTGGAACCCCACAACATGATAAAACCGGAATTGTACCAGTCGGCGGATTCTGGAACATCGGTCTGCTCGCCCCAGGTCATGGGTGAGGCTGGTGGCAGATCGCAATACCAGTCATAGAATGACATGCAGGTCCCGCCCAGAAGAGACAGATAGCGGGAACCTGCAGCATAGGAAACCATCGACATGGCCGGAATCGGAGAGAAGCCAATAACCCGGTCGGGTCCCCATTTCTTTGCCGTATACGCATTGGCGGCGGCAATGATTTCGTTTGATTCTTCCCAGGTGGCGCGTACAAAACCACCAAGGCCACGCATCTTGGTGTAATCGCGGCGCTTGGCCTTGTCTTCCTGGATGGCGGCCCAGGCGCCGACAGGTGTCTTGAGCACCCGTTCTTTGCGCCACAGCTTCAGCAGGCGAGACCGGATGAGGGGATATTTTACCCGGTTGGCCGAATACATGTACCAGCTGTAGCTGGCGCCGCGCGAGCATCCGCGTGGTTCATGATTGGGAAGGTCCGGCCGGGTGCGCGGATAGTCTGTCTGCTGGGTCTCCCAGGTGACGATGCCGCCTTTGACGTAGATTTTCCAGGAGCAGGATCCGGTGCAGTTGGCACCATGGGTTGACCGCACGATCTTGTCGTGCTGCCAGCGTTTGCGATAACTGTCTTCCCAGGAACGGCTTTCGTTGGTTGTCACTCCATGACCATCGGAAAATGTGCCGACGGATTTTTTGGCCAGGAAGTTCAGGCGGTCCAGCAGATGGCTCATATCTAGTTCCTCTCAAGTTTCGTTCGGCGGACTGTACGCCCGACAATGAATTGGCAATGTGCTTACGGATTTTTGACGTAAGCGTTGGGCCGCAGGTAGAACCACCAGTTGATGATGATGCAGAGCACGTAGAATGCGGCAAAGCCGTAGAGTGCGATTTCCGGCGTTGCGAGTTTGATTTGCTCGCCCAGAACTTTTGGAATGATGAATGCGCCATAGGCCGCCACTGCGGAGGTCCAGCCGAGAACAGGGCCGGCTTGTTCCCTGTCAAAAACGACTGCAATGGTGCGAAAGGTTGAACCGTTTCCGATACCGGTGGCTGTAAACAGTACCAGGAACAACAGCAGGAAGGGAATGAAATGGTCTTCCGGTGTTGCAGAAGCATAGGCCTGTTGCATGTAGTAGGCGACGCCCAATGCACTTATCACCATGACGACCGAAACGATCTGCGTCACCTTTGCACCACCGAGCTTGTCGGAGATCATGCCGCCAACCGGGCGGATAAGCGCACCGATGAACGGCCCCATCCAGGCGTAGGTCAAAGCGCTCGGACCATTGGTGTTGACGGTATTATGGGTCATGACCCCTTCAACCAGAATATGTTGGAAACCGAATATTACCTTAATGGCTAAAGCAAAGGCTGCGGAATATCCGATGAAGGAACCAAAGGTCATCGTGTAGATGATGGTCATGGCCCACGTGTGCTTGTTTCCAAAAATCTGGTATTGGCGGGTCAGGCTCTGGCCGACCTGGCCCGGGATCAGCTTGAGCAGTAAAACGGTTGCTGCAATGACCAGCGGGAGGACAATCCATTTGCTGACATCGAAACCCGAACCGCCGACACCGGCGGGGAGCATCAACCACAGTCCGCAGGCAGCGGTGAAAAAGCCGATAATCAACATGAATGTGATGATTGCGAATGCACTGACCGGGTTGCCAACATTGGGCGAGACATGCTCGTCGCGAATATTGTTCATGCCGAACCAACCGGCAACAGCCAGCGGAATTAGAAAAACAAGCCAGATATAGCCAGCGTTGTGAATAAAAGTTTCGGTACCAGCGGGAATTTTTCCGATCAAAGTCCCACTGGCATTTTGCAAGGTGCGTGATGCACCTCCAAAAATACCCATGGTCATGGCGAGTGGCACGAGAATTTGCATCGTGGTCACACCGAAATTACCAAGTCCGGCGTTCATGCCCAGCGAGTAACCCTGCATCTTTTTTGGAAAGAAGAAGGAAATATTCGACATGGATGAGGCAAAATTTCCGCCGCCAATGCCGGACAGGAAAGCGAGGATCTGGAACTGCCACAGCGGCGTGTCAGGGTCCTGCAAGGCCACACCGGCGCCAATGGCAGGGATCATCAACAGTGCAGTAGTGAAAAATATGGTATAACGGCCACCAGCTATGCGAATGAAGAATGTGCTTGGAATTCTCAGCGTTGCGCCAGTCAGGCCCGCGATTGCCGCCAGAGTGAACAGCTCTGATTTCTCAAATGCAAATCCCAGATTGAGCATCTGCACAGTGATAATGCCCCAGTAAAGCCAGACTGCAAATCCGCACAACAGGCTGGGAATTGATATCCAGAGATTGCGATTGGCAATGCTCTTTCCCCTTTCGCGCCAGAAGCTCCCATCTTCCGGGTTCCAGTTTCTGAGGTCTTGTCCCACAGTGCTCTCCTTCGTTGAATTTGCAGGAAAGGGGCGGCCCGAACCGCCCGAATCCAAGTGTTTGAACTAGCTTGTCTGAGAGGCGGTTACGGCCTTCGGGGCAGTACCTGGTTTAGCCAGTGGTTTCTCCGGCAAATCGGAAAGGTATTTTTCCTCGCCCAGTGCAGGGTGGCGTACTCTTTCCATTCTGCGAATAGCGACATGCATCCAGATCGTGGAAACCGCCACGAGAACAAACAAGAGCATGTAGGGAGCAGTCCAGACGCCGGTGAGGTCAAGCAGAATGCCAAAAGCAATAGGCAGGAAGAAACCGCCAAGCCCGCCGATCATGCCGACCAGGCCTCCAACCGAACCCACGTGATGCGGATAATAAACCGGAATATGTTTATAGACCGCGGCTTTACCGAGGCTCATGACAAAGCCAAGGATCACGGTCATAGCTACGAAGAAGCCGACGCTGAGACCAAAGTTAAAGGTAATAGTGCCATTAATCCCGACCACGCTGTAGGAGGTTTCCGGATAGCTCATGATGAACAGGCAAACGAGCGACACGATGAATGTGAAATACATGACGGCACGGGCGCCCCATTTGTCTGACATCCAGCCACCCAGTGCCCGAAAAACAGAACCCGGCAGAGAGTAGAGGCCTGCAAACACCCCGGCTGTCGTCAGTTCCAGCCCATAGGCACCCACATAATAGCGTGGCAGGAACGATGCGAGCGCTACAAATGCTCCAAAGACGAAGAAATAGTAGGTTGCGAACCGCCACACCTGAATATCTTTCAGCGGCTCCAGCTGCTGGGCAGTTGATACTGGCTTGTCGCCAGTGCGCTTGCGCGCCGCGAACGCCGGGTCGTCCTTGGACAACAGATAAAAGACTACGGCTGTGATAGCCAATACGATTGCATAGACGCGTGCAGTATCTTCCCATCCCATGGCAATGACCAGGAAGGGGGCGGCAAAGTTGGTGACCGCTGCACCAACATTGCCGGCACCAAATATTCCAAGTGCGGTTCCCTGACGTTCTTTTTCATACCACTGCGAGACATAGGCAACACCGATGATGAAAGAGCCACCAGCGAGCCCGAGGCCGAGGGCGGCGACCAGAAAAATTTCATAGGTTTGAACGGAGGTAAGCAGCCAGACAGCAATAGCGGTTACAAGCATTTGCAGCGGAAACATGATCCTGCCGCCAAACTGTTCGGTCCACACACCCAAAAAGATGCGGCTTATTGATCCCGTCAGGACCGGTGTTGCCACCAGCAGGCCAAACTGTGTGTCGTTCAATCCAAGCTCGCCTTTGATCTTGACGCCGATGATTGAAAAAATTGTCCAGACTGCAAAACAGACCGTAAAGGCAAATGTGCTTAGCCCCAGTGCCCGCATTTGATCTGTGCGTGATACTCCAACAAGCGTGCTCATATTTGTCCTCCATATCGAAGGCTCACAAAAACCAGAAGTTTGTGGCCGTTCGGGATTTCACAAAATCTGCACGAGGTTGGTCCGGCAAATGCACCTGTTTCTTTGCGATAGATCAACAAAAGGGGGGATAGGCATCTGATTCGGCGACAATCGAAAGAAACAATTGCCGGTTTGCCAATGGTTAACTTCGGGTTTGATTCTCGGTTGTTTGGCTGTTACATGTGTCAAGAGATGAATTGATAAATATCAAACCTAATCCGCATGCGCCCAGACGATATTTTAGAAGTTCGAAAGCTGCATTTGTTCGAAAACATGCAGGAAGACAACTTTCAGGCCATGCTTAATGCGGCCTATCTGCAAACCTTTCCGGCTCAAGCGGAACTCATTCGTGAAGGAGATCCATCCGATTTCCTGTATGTGGTTCTGGAAGGAACCATTGAACTGTTTGCCCAGTCCAATGATCATGAAACGACCATGGCTATGGTTCGTCCTTTCAATACATTTATCCTGGCGGCTGTGCTCAAGGACGCGGTCTACCTGATGTCAGCCAGAACTGTACAGCGATCTCGGGTATTGATGATTCCCAATTCAAATGTTCGCGCGGCCCTCGAAACGGACTCCGGCTTTACCCGATCAATTGTCATCGAACTGGCTGGTTGCTATCGGGCTGTGGTCAAAGACCAAAAAAATCTTAAATTGCGAACAACGATTGAGCGACTGGCGAACCGATTAATCAGATACCACAAGGAGCAGGGAAGTACCGGGTCGTTGGAGCTGTTTCACGACAAGAAAACTTTGGCGAGCCTGTTAGGCATGACGCCGGAGAACTTGTCGAGGGCTTTTAACACACTGAAACCCTACGGTGTCCGAGTACTCGGCAATCGAATTGAATTAGAAGATCTGGACGCTCTTGAAACCTTCGCCAAGCCTGACAGATTAATCGATGATCGGTCCGTTTAATTTATGCGGTTGGATGAAGTCGATCACACGGTTCTTCTGATCGACGACCGATTGGCACAGAACAACAAAACTCAGGCTTAGTCTTTCTCATGTGAAGGGGCACGATGTTAATCCGAGCTCAAGATTCGATACTTGTTGTCATAGACATGCAGGAGTGCAGTCGTTGGCGCTATTAAGTGTACTCTGCAAGCTTTCGTTGATAGCAGACTTTGAAATTAGTCGAACCGTAATTTGGCGAATTCGAATTTCGCGCCCAAAAACAGGTCGGAACATTGTGTCCAATCAGCAAGAATTTTTGAAATATGTCAGTAACATGGATAACGGTTTCGAAATAAATTTTCCCTTCAGCAGCACGAGGCCATAAGTAACATCAGATTCAAAGGCTTTGGGGATTTCAATAATATGAAAAATTTCCTTGTCTTCTTCAGACAAGCAAACACCGTTCACAACCGCTAGCCCGTGTCCCAACCTGCAATAGTGTTTTGCCTGATCCAGGTCACCGACCTCCAACGAAACATTGTAGGGAAGCCCCAGGGCCTCCAGCCCAAGTTTCACTCTTTGGTCCTGCACCTCGTCGATTACTGGCACGACTTGCGGAAATCGCGACAGCGTTTCTTTTGTCAATATGTTTTTGAGCGATGGTACGCCAGTTCGAGCCAGCGCGTGCCCTCTTGGAATCAAAACGGACGCGCGAAAGGTGCGCCAAGGATAAAACACCAACTCCGAAGGCAGGTTCTCTCTGAATGGGATTATTCCGAAGTCGACTTGATTATGGCGAACCAGTTCTGTGGTGTCGCTTATTGACTGACTTTGCAACTGCATGTGAGCGAGCGAATATTCGTTTCGAAACGTTGCAACGATTTCGGGCAACTGATGGCGGATCACAGTCTGACTGGTGCTTACCACAACTGTGCCTCGATATTCCTGGTCTCGAACTTCTTCTTCCAGTTCGCGAATTTGATCGAACAGATGAGAAGCAAATTGATTGGTTCGTCGCCCCGCGTCAGTCAGTTTTACCTTGCCACCCCGTGCCTCGTAAAGTTTGGTTCCCAGACGTTTCTCCAACGCTCGAATGCGCTGCGAGACGGCAGAGTCGGAAATACCAAGTTCAATGCCAGCCCGCGTGAGACTTTGTTGACTTGCCATTGTTGAAAAACAAAGCAAGGCCTTCAAGTCTAGTGGATCATACACACCCTTCGTCATTCTTAAGCCATCTCATTCTACCTAAGCACAGCTTAGGGGAGTGTAACCTCTGACCCGTGGCGAGGCAAATGTCGAAATGAAACATTCGAGCCAATAGCAATCTCTCGTTTGAAAGAAAGGAGACCAAAAAATGCATATTATGATCGACATACTCCTGGTTGTATTGGCAGTCGATTTTGGGTCGGGACTGCTTCATTGGTTGGAAGACAGCTACGGCCACGCAAAGTACCCCCTGACTGGAAAATGGGTCACACAACCCAATGATTTGCATCACATAGATCCGATGGCGTTCACCACCAACACTTGGTCGCACAGTGCGGCGGTGCTTTTGATTATCGGGGCTTTGATCGTCGCAATCGCCTGGATGATAGGCGTTGTGAGTTGGCAGTTGCTGTTGTTTGTGGCGATTGGCGTCAATGCAAATCAGATCCACAAGTGGAACCATTTGCCAAGCAATAAGCGTCCATTGATTGTGGTCTGGATGCAGGCAGCGCGAATATTGCAGTCGCCCAAACACCATGCCAGACACCACCAAGGTACCAAAGACAGCCATTATTGCGTGATCACAAACGTAATCAACCCGGTTTTGGATTCAATCGGATTCTGGCGGGGTTTGGAATATCTCACCCTGAAAATGTTCGGAGTTAAGAAACGGCCAGAGCCCAGTTGGTTGGCACGTCAAAACCCAAATTGGTCCACCAACGGCAAAGGAGCAAGAACATGGCCCTGAAATTCACAATGCAAGCAATCTGCGCGGTGCTTTTCATATTGATAAGTTTCATTACCATCAACACGATCAGGTTTGGCAAGGCGACCAATACGTCGGTAAAGTCAGTCGTTGCAGCGAAAATCGACATAACTGCGAGCGCTCGGCGGCTAGCTGATTTGGTGCAAATCAAGACCATCTCTGTCAGCCCAAAATCGCCAGTTGCCGAAAATGCATTTTTTGAAATGCACGACACTATTGCGAAAAGTTTTCCTTTGGCGCATGCGAAGATGGAGCGCGAGATATTGGGAGATTTTAGTCTCCTCTATCGTTGGCCTGGTAGTAGACCGGACCTTAAACCGATATTGTTCATCGCCCATATGGACGTTGTGCCGGTGGAGCAATCTACGTTATCGCAATGGAGCCACGATCCATTTTCTGGTTCAATTGACGATGGCTTCATCTGGGGACGTGGTACACTCGATATGAAGGCTTCCCTGGCAGGAATACTGGAAGCGGTCGAAAATTTAGTCGGACAAGGGTTTGAACCTACCAGAACACTATATCTGGCATTTAGCCACGACGAAGAACTCGGCGGAACGCATGGCACGGCTTCGATTGTCAAAGCACTCAAAAATCGGGGCGTAAAATTACTGTTCACGCTGGACGAAGGAATGCCAATAAGCATGGGCCTTGTTCCAGGTGTGTCCGGCCCTGTAGCGCTAATTGGATTGGCTGAAAAAGGCAGAGTCACCCTGGAACTCACTGCCCACGATAAAGGCGGCCATTCTTCTATGCCACCATCTAAAACAGCCGTGGGTAAGCTTAGCCGAGCTTTGAACCAATTGACGGCGAACCAATTTCCAGCACGACTCCAGAGTCCCACCACCGAAATGTTTGCCAATCTGGCACCCATAATGTCGCTGGACTATCGAATAGCGCTTGCAAATACCTGGATTTCCCAGGCCATGATAATATCTCAGCTGGAAAAAACACCTGCTGGCAATGCAACAGTCAGAACAACAACGGCCCCCACCATAATTCAAGGTGGACTTAAGCCAAATATTTTACCAACCATAAGCCGGGCTGTCGTTGATTTTCGTATTCTTCTCGGCGACACGGTCGCCAGCGTGAGACGTCATGTGATCGACACCATTGACGACACAGATATTTCCGTACGCATTGTTGGCAACAAACCTTCAGATCCAACAATGGTTTCTGATAGAAGTTCTGCCAGCTATTTGATGCTTAAGCGATCGATCTTGCAGGTTTTTCCAAATGTAACAGTCGCTCCAGGTCTAGTAATTGGGAGGACGGACAGCCACCACTACAGCGAAATTGCCGAAAACAGTTTTCGATTTTTACCAATGCGACTTGGCCCAGATGACCTCAAGCGCATGCATGGTATTGATGAGCGGATTGCCATCTCAAACTATGCGGAATTTATTCAATTCTATATCCACTTGATTAGTAATTCTATTGGCGGAAGATTACACAACGAGAAACGCATTGAAGCAATGGAATCGACCATCAAATACAAAATGTGATATCGGCGTTGTCCGCATCGCCGTCATGTCGCGCGGAATTCCTTGCATCCATTCGAAAGGCTGCTCATGAGAAGATTCAAGCGAAATTAGGAATTGGGCTGAAAGACAGGTTGGGGATATCACAGATAAGTAAGCTTGGAGTGGATGCTCATTTGACGACACGTACGATCTTGTAGAAATGGCGCTCGGTCCTGCCGTTCGCGATTTCACGCACTTAGAGGCTTTTAGGTGTGCTTCGTCGAACTGGGCTGATCCAATTCACAATCGACCAACGACCGCTTCCCCCAAATTTACCATTTCGGGCTCTGTCGCTCCTCGAACATCAGTGATTGGTAAGCCAAGTCAAAAGGTTCGCGTTGCTGCCGTTGACCTGTTTTGTTACCAAGGCTTCACAGCATAAATTCGATCACGATAGATTCGCCCCGCGAACGCCTGTTTTTGGTCCGGTGTTGACAGTGCTGGCGGCGAAAAAGAAGCCCGAAAGGCTCTGCTGGCTTAACCAGCAATTCCAGTTATTCTGACGGCTACTCTTGGGTGTGCGGACATTTGCGGCATTAAATGTAAGTTATCGACATCGGCCAGAGTCGGCGTGGATATTTGGCGACTGGAATACGGGGCAAGGTCTGCATCGAGCCCGTTGTTACCCATTTGAGGTTGTCGCTGCTTAAATAGATTGATGGACGCACCAATGGCATTTTTTTACCTATTACGGAGCTGGGCGCTACTCCGGCAATCCGGCGTTGCGCAGAGCTTCCAATAAACGCACAAGATCAACAGCAGCGGAATACATTGGCATTTCAGCGATGGTGCTTATGGTAATCTTTGGGTCTAACGTCTTTAGTTTGTTAATATGACGCCGCGCCAATTCGATGTTTCCAAGAGAGGCATGGATCGCCGCTGCATAACGCAAGCCGGGGCCGTAATCCGGCGCTTCCTCCAGTGCCTTTTCAGCCCACTCACAAGCCATATCAAGACGACCCGATTGGAAATTGGCAAAGGCCATATTCGAATATTCTGTGGCCAAATGGGGGTCGCGCGGACTAATCTCAATGCCTTTGAGGATGGCCTCGATTCCCGCTTCATATCGCCCACACATGATATTACTCTGCCCGAGAGCAGCCTGGATACGAGCATCATTAGGGTTTACAGCGACTGCCCGCTCGATATATCTGCAGGCTTTTTCATTTTCTCCTGAAAGCAATGCGACTTGGCCCAAGGCCCACAACGCGACGGTATTTTTTCGATCAATTTCAAGCGCGGTTCGAGCCTGCGTTTCGGCCTCAATCAACGCCTCATCAGGCGTCACCGTCTGACGAAGAATGACTGATGCGGTGAGCCCGAGCGCAAGATAGGCACGCGCCAGAGCCGCTTTCGGATCACGTTCGACTGCCTGACGGTGAAGTTCGTTAGCCCGCACGGTATTATTCTTGTCGAGGCGGTAGTACTCCGAATGGGCGCGATGCGTCAGTTCCCAACTATCCAAATTGGCCGGTTCTCGTTGCCGCGCAAGGTCCATTTCCGCAAACTCCAAATTGGGAGCGATGGACCTGGTAATCGCTCGCGTAATTTCATCCTGAACGGCAAAGATATCGTCGAGATCACGATCGTAACGGTCTGCCCAGATGTTGTCGCCCATGCGCGTATCGATCAACTGCGCTGTCACCCGCACGCGATCACTTGCTCTGCGTACGCTGCCTTCCAAAATGTAGCGCACACCCAATTCCTGACCAACCTGACGTAGGTCGACAGCTTTCCCTTTGTATAAAAAAGAAGAGTTTTGGGCGATTATCTTCAACCATGAAAAGCGGGACAATTCTGTGATTATGTCTCCAGCGATGCCGTCAGAAAAGAACTCCTGTTCGGGGTCGCCGGACATGTTGTCGAAAGCCAATACCGCAATCGCGGGACGATTGCCTGTCGGAGTCGGGCCTGCAATAACTGCCGCTGTATCCCGCAACCCAGTTCCTTGCCAGCGCCAAACATGAACAGGCCGGGCAATATTCTTTAGCTGTTGGGGTCCTCCCCCAATAAAACTTTGTCCATTTTTCGAATCCAGGCTGTGGTATGCGTTTTCGGAGATCAATATTTGCCCGGGATCGGCCAACGCTTCAAGGCGCGCAGCAATATTCACTCCATCGCCAAATACATCTTCGGCCTCAAAAACAACGTCTCCGATGTGGATGCCAATTCGGATCTTTATGATCTCATGATCCGTCAAGTTTTCCTGGACCATTATCGCACAAGCAACCGCGTCCATAATGGACGGAAACTCGACGATCCAGCCGTCGCCCATGCCTTTAACGACATTGCCGCCATGCTCTTTCACTGCGGGCTCAAACTGTGTCTCTCGAAATAGCCGGAGTGCACCAAGCGTGCGTGCCTGATCTTCTCCCATAAGCCGGGAGTAATCGACCATATCTGCGGCCATTATCGCTGATAACCTACGCGCCACGCACAATCCCCTTCAACATTTAGTGTACCGACTGAGTCTGAGAAGATCTACGATTATGTCGGGATGGCAGATGAATACTCCAGGCATAAAGCGACCATGGCAGGCGCGTCGCAATTTCAGCAGCTATAAAATTTGAAAACGGTGGTTTGTCTGCTTCCTGCCGTTGACCTTGAGCGATCAGGAAATTGGTCAAGGGTTACTTCGAGCCGATTTTGACCGAACCGATGAAGGTGCAATTTGAACAGTTGGGCATACATTAGTTTGTCAATGATGGCCCAATGCGGACTTCGAGTTTTGAATTTTGCTATGTTAACAGCGAAGCCAAATTAGCTGAATGCACTCATTGTCCACCAAATTTGTGACACAACCTGTTGATGGATTTTTCTCAATCCCTTTACCAATACAAATACAATTCTTGGGGTTGTGGACGTGTGTCGTTAGAATTCATGAATAAGATATTCGGGAATTGAACATGGTCGCCGACAATGCAGGATGATATCACGTTGCAACTAAGCATATGCGGGCAATTCCGAAGTGGTGAGTTTCCTGATTGGATATGTCATCGGGCAGGCGTGCTGAATTTGGCGGGCTGGGTGAAAGTTCAAGACGATACTCACATTGAAGTTCTGGTTCATGGCAACCCCGTGTTGCTAGAAGCATTGGAATTAGCCTGTAGTATCGGTCCGTACAGCGTGACCGTTGATGATATTGAAGCGACGTCAGCAATTTGGACTAAATCCGTTAGTGGCTTTGTCGAGATTATTTGAAACTGTTTCAATGGTTCGAAGGCATTTTTTATCCACGATTCCGCTAAACACGATGGGCCAATCGGTATGCAAGCGTTAATCAATCTGTTTAGATCGTTAAGCTGAGTATTGGAACATTGGGACCAGTGCGCTTGGGTGCGCTGTAATTATTTATGACAACAGAGCCGGTCGGCCTTTCTGTAAATCTTCCCAGCCAAAGGGTTATGCAGGCCCGAGTGGGAGATGCAGATATCGCTGTATGGCGGGGTGTGTCCGGCAAGTTGTCAGCCTGGCTTAATCGCTGTCCCCACCGTGGTATGCGTCTTTCCCACGGATTTGTTCGTGGAGAATCTCTCGCATGTCTTTACCATGGCTGGCACTATGGAAGTGATGGTGTCTGCAACTATATTCCAGCTCACCCCGACCTCGAACCGCCTGGTACTATTCAAACGACCGTATTTTCAATCATCGATCAGGACGGGGTACTTTGGGTCTCTGTCGACGGGGCTGCAGGCGGACAAGATCTCCCTGGCGATTCTAAACCGGTAAGAAGCATCACTTTTTCATGCTCTGCTAAAGCGGCCAAAGATGCTTTGATCGGCTCTTCAGTTGCTGATGGAAGTGGCGGTGAACTGTCGATCCACGATATCGCGGAAGGCTCAAACCGGTTGGAATTCAAATCTGCAAACGGTTTGAACAGTGTGGTTGTGTTGCTTCAACAGCCGTCCGATCAATCCATGATAGCGCATATCTTGGCGGCAGGCGATTGGTCCGTTGACGGGATGATCGGGATTTCAAGGTGGAGTGAAACTGTCAGGAGACAGGCAGAGCGAACAAAAAACGTACCAAATTCAGACTGTCAGGACGAATTATAATGCTGGGACTGGAACGAGCAAAAGATGACTGGTACCCGGTCGCTATCGCCGGAAGCATGGGAGAGTGCGAAAGTCACACGACCAGATTACTGGGTTTTGAAATTACTCTGCACGGGGGAAAAAACGGCGCCATTTCCGTAAATTTCGGGGAAACCGATCTGGCAGTCCAGGTGAAGTTTGATCATGTTTGGACCACGTTTTGCGACAACCCGCGCCCCCTGTTTGATATTCCTGAGGGTGATGAGCCAGGAAGGGTGCGGGTTCCCTGTGGTGTTGTTCGGGTGAAGTGTTCGCCATTGCGTGCCGTTGAGAACTTTCTCGACATTGCCCATTTCCCGTTTGTGCATACCGATATTCTGGGAGCAGAACCGCACACCGAAGTTGCGCCTTACGATGTTAAAATTGATGAATCTAAAAATGAAGTCATTGCGACAAAGGTAAAGTTCTTTCAGCCACAGGCCGCAAAGTCGGCGGGCGACGGGATTGTCACCGATTATGTTTACAGGGTCGCGGCTCCGATGGTGTCGATATTGTACAAAACCTGCCCGCCAAAGCCTGAAGCACAGGACGTCATCACGTTGTTTGTTCAGCCGTTGGATGAGGAAACCTGTGACGTCTGGCCTTGGATGGCACTGTATGATTATGAAAACTCGATGGCCGATATGATCAGTTTTCAGCAGATGATATTTGTCCAGGACCGGTCCATTTTGGAAAATCAGATACCGCGAAAATTGCCGCTGGATCCCCGAATGGAAATCCCGACACGGGCGGATATGACGTCAATTGCCTACCGTCGCTGGCTGAAACGAAGTGGCGCTCTATATGGCGCGCTGACGGAGGCTGTATGAGTTTCAGGTTGTATAATTATGTGCTGTCCGGCAATTGCTACAAAGTCAGATTGTTTGCGAGTTTGCTGGGTGTTTCTTATGAGTCGATAGCTGTCGATTTCCATCCCGGACAAGAGCATAAGGGCGAAAAACTGCTACAGATTAGCCCGGCCGAAACCCTTCCGATCATGCTGGCTGACGACATGGTCCTGACCGAAACTTCAGCGATGCTGGGTTGGATGGCCAGCAAATTTGATGCCGGGAAGAATTGGTGGCCAGTTAACGAACCGACAAAGATAACGCTAATTATTCAGTGGCTCGGTTTTGCGTCAGACCTGACATTGACAATCGGCGAAGCCCGACTGCACTCAATGCTAAATCGTGATGTCGACGTGGATCGTGCATTGGCAGGGGGAAAACGAGCCCTGCGTTTACTGGAAGCGCGTCTTACAGAGCAAAGCCTTAGGGGAAGCCAGTGGCTTGTGGGCGAAAACCCGACCATCGCTGATATTGCCTGCTTTCCATATGCTGCGTTAGCGCCCGATGCCGGACTTGAACACGATGATTATCCGGTCATCCGAAACTGGCTATATGCGATCCGAAGCCTGGATGGTTTCGTTACAATGCCCGGTATTCATGAAGTGCATAAATTGCGTGATACGGAGAACACTCTATGACGGTGTCTGGACTGAAGCACACACTTTTCAGGTCATGCGATGCCATTGTGACCTGCGATGATGCCCGTACCATTTATCGTAATTCTGACCTGTTGGTTTCCGGCAATCGTGTCGAAAAAATTGCTCGGGATATTCCGGGGGATGTCTTGCCTGAAGGTACAGACATCATCGATGCATCGGGGCATTTTATATATCCTGGTCTGATCAATACTCACCATCATTTCTTTCAGTGCTTTGTCCGTAACAATGCGGAACTGGACTGGACGAAACTGACAGTGATTGAGTGGCTGGATCGCATCTATCCCGTATTTTGCCGTCTGGATGAAGAGTGTTTCTATCATTCTTCCGTCGTGGCAATGGGCGAGCTGATCAAACATGGCTGCACCACGGCTTTCGATCATCAATACAACTTCCCACGACATGCCGGCAAAAACATCGTCGACCGGCAGTTTGAAGCTGCGTCGCTGTTGGGTATGCGGTTCCATGCCGGCCGGGGTGGAAACACACTGCCCAAGTCGCAAGGCAGTACAATCCCCGATGAAATGAGGGAGAGCACGGATGAGTTTATTTCAGACTGCGCGCGACTAATCGACACCTATCACGACAGTGACCCTTTCAGCATGCGTCAGGTTGCAATCGCGCCGTGCCAACCGGTCAATTCCTACAGAGAAACGTTTGTCGAATCGATTGCGCTTGCCCGCGACAAAGGTGTTCTGCTGCATTCTCATGTTGGTGAGGGGGAAAGCGAAGTCATCAAACAACGCACCGGAATGCGAACTGTAGACTGGTGCGAGGACATCGGATTTGTTGGTGAAGATGTCTGGCTTGCCCATTGCTGGGAACTAACGTCCGAAGAAATCAGCAAACTTGCCCAAACCAAAACCGGTGTCTCTCACTGTCCGGAGCCGGTTTATCTGGTTGGCGCAGAGGTTACGCCTATACCTGAAATGGAAGCCATGGGGGTACGGATCAGTCTTGGTGCAGATGGCGCCGCTTCGAACGACAATTCCAATCTGATGCATTGTATCCACAGCGCCTACATGTTGCAGGCTCTGGTGGCTTCAAGTCGCGCTCATCCTGTCCCCGATCCGCAGCGATTTCTGCACTACGCCACTCGCGGTGGCGCTGATGTGTTGAGGCGGCCGGATTTAGGCGTGCTGGGAGTAGGTATGGCCGCTGATCTGTTTGCAATAGATACCCGAAAGATAGAGTTTGTCGGCACACTTCATGATCCTGAAAGCCTGATTGCAAAAGTGGGAATTGCGGATAATGTTGACCTGACAATGATTAACGGACAGGTTGTCTGGAGGGATGGGGAGTTTCCTGGGATCGATGAAATGCAATTGGCAGCTCAGGCTCAGCACCACGTCAATCGGGTTGTTTACAGCGAGAGCTAATGTTTAACAAAAGGAGGAATATCAATCCATGAAATCCATTCTAAAGAGCCTGGCAAAGCTTTCATTGGCTGCAACCCTAGCCGGGGTCTTCGCCCATTCAGCTGCAACTGCGGAACCGCTTGAGATTGGACTTTTGACACCATCGCCACTGGCTGATGTGGGGTGGTCAAAAGCACTTGCTGACGGTTTGGACAAGGTCAAAGCGAAGCACGGCGATAAAGTCAAAATCAATCTGGTAGAGAACATTCAGGAAGGACCTGACGCTGAGCGTATCATGAACAAGATGGTCGGCGACGGAAACAAGTTCCTGGTACTTGGGTCGTTCGGTTACATGAATGGTGGACTGAAACTGGCTAAGCGAAACCCGAACCTGTCGTTCGTTCATGCATCCGGCTATAAGGTTGCAAAGAACTTTTCTCCGTTCACAGCGAAATATTTCGAAGGTGCCTACCTGATGGGGATGGCGGCTGCGGAACTGACCAAGACAAAAAAACTGGGTGTGGTATCGGCGTTTGCCATTCCGGAACTGATCTCGACGATCAATGGATTTGCTCTGGGCGCACGGAGTATTGACCCTGAAATTACTGTTGATGTTGTCTGGATCAATTCTTGGTTCGACCCGGCCAAGGCGCGGGATTCAGCCAAGGCTCTCATAGCTGGCGGATCGGATGTGTTGTTCTCCAACGCACAGGACACTCCATCAGTCGTTTCGGTAGCTGAGGAAGCCGGTGTCTATGTATACAATCTGAACAGTTCCATGAAAGAATATGCTCCGAAGAAATATCTTGGCGTCGTTAAAACTGACTGGGCACCATTTTTCATGGCATCAGTGGAAGCTCATTTGGCTGGGAAATTTAAAGGCCAGAACCAATGGCTGGGTATGAAAGAAGATACTGTAGTGGTTGAAGACTGGAGCTCGGACATTAGTGCCGACATGATGGCCAAGATCAAGGCTACAGAGGCTGCGATCGCATCAGGAGAAAAGCATGTCTATGATGGCCCGCTGGTCAATCAGGAAGGCAAAGAAGTTGTTGCTGCCGGTAAGCGACTTGTAGACGGTGCCATCCTGGGAATGAACTGGCACGTTCAAGGTGTGAACTCACCGCTGCCGAAATAGGTAGTGCAGAATCACCACAGCCGGTGTCGAAATCGATATCGGCTGTGTTGAATTTTGCGATTGAACAATATGTCTGAAGCCACCACTACGCCACTGCTTTCACTTCGAAAAGTCACCAAGCGCTATCCCGCTCTTATTGCCAACGATCAGATTGATCTGGATGTCATGTCCGGGTCAATTCATGCCGTTTTGGGGGAAAATGGTGCGGGCAAGTCCACACTGATGAAGCTCATTTACGGTGTAATAGAAGCTGATGACGGTGAGTTTTACTGGGAAGGTGAAAGAGTAGACTTGCGTAACACCGCAACAGCGCGGCGCTTGGGTATTGGCATGGTGTTTCAGCATTTCTCTCTTTTCGAAACTCTCAGTGTCGTCGAAAACATTTCAATGACAATTCCTGGCAACCGCAAGGAACTGGCCAAACGAGTATTGGAACTCGGTGAGACCTTTCATCTGGAAGTCGACCCACAGGCTTCTGTTCACTCGCTATCCGTCGGAGAACGTCAAAGGGTCGAAATTATTCGCTGTCTGTTGCAGGATCTAAAACTTCTTATCCTGGATGAACCAACATCGGTATTACCTCCGCAACATGTGCGCTCATTGTTCGATGCGTTGCGGAAACTACAGTCAAAAGGTGTCTCCATTTTGTACATTTCGCACAAGCTTGAAGAAATCCGCGAGCTTTGTGATACCGCAACAATTCTTCGCGGTGGCAAGGTTACCGGAGCCGTCAACCCGAATGAGAAGACCGCCCGTGAGCTGGCGACCCTGATGATCGGTCGAAACATCCCGCAAATTGAAGCCAGGCCTCATCAGCGCGATACGGACGAGCCGGTTTTAAGAATCACAAAGCTCAGCGCTCAAAATCCTGATCCGTTTGGAACCCATCTCACGGATATTGACCTATCAGTATTCGGAGGTGAAATTGTCGGTATTGCCGGAGTTTCCGGAAATGGGCAGCAGGAACTGGCCCGTATAATCTCCGGTGAAGATCTCAGCCATAATCTACCGGTATCAACAATCGAAATGCTGAACGAACCGGTTGCTTCGCTCAACGCAACGGAACGACGAAAGCTTGGATTTTCTTTCGTTCCCGAAGAAAGGCTCGGTCGGGGCGCGGTGCCGCCAATGAAGTTGGCGCAGAATTCGTTGCTAACGGCGTATGACAAGGGAATGTTGAATCGGGGATTTATTCGCAAAGACCAGGTCAATGATTATACATCAAAATGCATCGAAGATTTTGATGTCAGATGTTCCGGCACACAGGCTAGCGCGAATTCATTGTCCGGTGGAAATCTGCAGAAATTTATCGTCGGGCGTGAACTGATGCTCAAGCCGAAACTTATTTTTTTGTCACAACCGACCTGGGGCGTTGATATCGGAGCCGCGGTTGCAATTCGTCAACACCTGCTGAATTTGCGGGACGAGGGGATCGCAATTCTGGTCATTTCTGAAGAACTGGAAGAGCTTTTTGAAATTTGCGACCGGCTGCATGTTATCCGGAATGGTACGCTGTCGCCGTCCCTGATCACCGCCGATGTGACACCGGATGACATTGGAGAATATATGATTGGTACGGCGGGTGCACCTGGTGATGCTCCTCAAAACGAACCGGAATTTGCCAATGCACATTAAGTTTGAGCGCCGCATAGAATATTCTAAGAAAGTGCTGCTTGCCGTGCCGGTCATCACGATTGGACTGTCGATTCTTGTGAGCAGCATATTGTTGACGATTTTGGGTAAATCGGTTCCTTTGACGATGTACTCGTTCTTCATTGCTCCGTTTGAAAACTTCTATTCAATTACCGAGATTTTCCTGAAGTTCGGACCGTTGCTTTTGATTGCTCAGGCCCTCGCAGTCGGCTTTAGGGCTAAGGTCTGGAACATCGGCGCCGAAGGTCAGATGATTATGGGCGCAGTCGCTGCCAGTGCGGTTCCGGTTTATCTTGTTGAAAGCACATCTATATTTTTGTTGCCCGCCATGCTTGCGCTGGGAGCTCTGGGAGGCATGGGTTGGGCAGCTATTGCCGCCTTTTTGCGTACTCGGTTCAATGCAAACGAAATTCTGGTCACACTGATGCTCACGTCGATCGCCCTGCAGATATTGTATTATTTGTTGTTGGGTCCCTGGAAAGATCCGATGGGTTTTAATTTCCCTCAAAGCGTCATGTTTCAAGATGAGGCGCTGTTTACACCGCTGTTTCAGGGAACAAGGCTGAACACCTCCATCATTATTCCAATCCTCTTTACAATAGCGGTCTGGATATTCATGGAGAAGCGGTTTGGCGGGTTTAAACTGGAAGTTGGCGGGCTTGCGCCTAATGCCGCAACTTATGCCGGTTTCAGTGCTAAGGGAGCTGTATGGAGCAGCTTGTTGCTTGCCGGATTTGCTGCAGGTCTGGCTGGTATGAGTGAAGTCGCGGGCCCAATTGCACAACTACAAAGATCAATTACGTCTGGGTATGGGTACTCCGCGATTATTGTTGCTTATCTGGGTGCGCTACACCCCTTAGGCATCATTTTCGCTGCGTTCTTTCTGGCCGTCATTCAGATTGGCGGAGATGTTGCGTTGGTATCCGCTGACGTGCCGATTAGCGCTGTGCATGTGTTTCAGGGCCTTTTGTTGGTCTTCTATCTCGCAACTTACACGTTCGTGAACTACCGTCTTCGCATTCATAGGCCTGGAGTTCTTCAGTCAGCCAAGGTGAGCTCATGACCACCATTGAATTCTTTTTGGCTGGAACAATGAGTGCAGCCACAGTTTTTTTGCTGGCTGCATTGGGAGAATTGATCGCTGAAAAATCCGGTATGCTTAACCTTGGTGTCGAAGGCATGATGGCGGTGTCTGCTGCTGCTGGGTTTGTCGCAACATATGAGACTGGAAGTCATCTGATTGGCTTTGCGGTCGCGGGATTTGCCGGGATCATCGTTTCTTTAGTTTACGCCACCGTAGCGATTACGTTTTTGGCCAATCAGGTCGCAACCGGACTCGCGGTTGGAATTTTGGGGTTGGGCCTGTCCGCGTTGATTGGACGCAAACATGAAAGTCTGACGGTTGCATCCGCCGGAAACGTGCATATTCCAATGTTGAGCGATATTCCATTGCTGGGGCCGGTGTTGTTTCAGCACAATATTGTGGTGTATCTGACGCTTGCGACCGCTGTCGCAATTGGTTATTGCCTTAAATATACACGATTGGGACTGGCTATCAGATCGGTTGGAGAAAACCCTCATGCCGCCCAGGCACTTGGTTATTCAGTTCCTCTGATACGTTATGGAGCCGTGGTTTTCGGTGGTCTCTTCGCCGGATTTGCGGGCGCTTACGCTTCAACAATATATACTCCGCTTTGGGCCGACGGGATGATTGCAGGCAGGGGATGGATCGCCGTTGCCCTGGTTGTCTTCGGAACCTGGAAGACCGGGCGGATAATTCTGGGCGCCTATCTGTTTGGTATGGTCTCACTGGGAGAATTGATCGCACAGTCTCTGGGAGCGGCGGTTCCATCACAACTTTTGTCCAGCCTTCCTTATATAGTAACAATTGTTGTATTGGCGATTATATCGACAAATGCCGCCCGTCTGAAATTGCACGCTCCCTTTGCGCTGGGCGAAAGCTATGACGGATCCGAGTCACGTTGAAAACCAACGACGTATAATCTCTGACTACTGAGGCACAACCTAAATGTTTTGCGGCCATTCTCATTGCGACGGTTCCAATTTAAGTCGCATAGCCAAAACTCAACCTTTAACCACAGCTCTTGCAATGGCGGCAATTGGCACATTTTGTCTTTGGGGCCATGTCGTTGGCTGGACAGCAATTCAAATTGAAAACGGTATTTTGTCCTGTGTGGATGTATATGGACCCCGCCTTATTGCAACGTCTTTTTTAGGGCTGGATTGGCTTCACGGTTGCTGACGTATATCCGGCTTCTGTATGCGGCCAGAAGTATCATCGCCGCGAGCCCCGATGGATTTCCGCTT
>JABABQ010000070.1 GCA_014238155.1 Rhizobiaceae bacterium | reverse complement strand
CCGCCCAGAACCTCAGAAAACTCGCAAAATTGATCCCAGAACCAAACCCAGCAGCCTGAGAACCAACAAGAACAACGCTGTTTCGAATTCGAACTGCAATTACAACAAATCAAACAATGAGTTTTTCAACGGAATAAGCCCAATCATGACCTTCGATCTATGTCGCAGACGCGATGATCCCACAGGAATCCAATGCGTAAGTTTGACCCAAACCGGACATCGCCATGTCTAAGGAGGACATCAACCTACTTGCAGCCAGATCAACAAAAAGGAGACTGTAAGCACCGACAGGGCGGTTGTGGCAACGATTGCGGACGAGGCGCGCTTTACATAAACATCGTATTGCTGGGCCACGACAAAGACCAGCGCACCGGCTGGTAGCGCAGCCAAAATTACGGCTGACTTTGACCAGGCGGGTTCCATTTCAAAAACATACATCGCAAGCAAATATGTCATTGCCGGGTGAACGATAAGCTTAAGGACGGTCAGCCACGCGACTTCTTTGACATCGCCAAGCAGCTTGCGGCCGAACAGGGACAAACCCAGGGCGAACAATGCGGCAGGTCCGGCCGCCGCTGCCATTAGATCCAGAAAGTTGCCGACGGGTTTGGGAATTGCCAATGTCGACAATGAATACATTGCCCCCAGAAAGGGAGCGATCATAAGCGGGTTGCGAAGCAGCGTGCGAGCGACATGAACTGTTGTTCTGTAAAACGACGCATTGGTTGTCTGGACAGTTTCCAGAACTCCAATTGCCCCACCAATCAGAACTGTGTTTGCAGCCAATGTCGCAATAATGGCCGGCAGGGTACCTTCAGCTCCAAATGCGGTGGCGAACAGGGGAATGCCCATGTAAGCGGTGTTTGCAAATACCGCTGTCAACGAAAACAAGCTTAGTTCAGCACGGTCGCGATGTTGCAGGAACAAACGGCTCACAAGCAAGGCGAGTAAAAGTGTGAGGGCTGTGCCGCCAACAAAGGCGAATATGAAAGGCCAGTGAAGGATCTCGGTAATCGGTGCGCGCGCGGTGAAAACGAACAGCAGCGGTGGAAGCGCAAAATAGTATACGAAGCGGTTCAATGCTGCGGCTGAAACTTCGCCAAGCACACCCAGGTGGCCAGCCAGATAACCAGTCAACACAATTGCAAACACGGGAAAGGCAACATTTATCAGCGCATCCATGTTTGCTCCTCTTCGGCCGGGTGAATGTTGAACATTAAGCGGTGCGGCATTCAGGTACCAAAGGACTGTAAGCTATTGGCGGGCCGCTTATGTTGAGAGCGGGCCGCGTGTGGCGACCCGCTCCAGGTAATCAGTCATGGACGTGAAAGTCGACACTGTTCTTGAGCAGAAAGTCGGCTTCACCATAGTCCGGATAGAGCTTTTTCATCTCGGTAATGGCCATTTCTCTGGATGTGGCATTTGCAGTGATACGCTGAAAGTTCTCGATGTATTTAATGAGTTCGGCAAACAAGCTCATGTCACCAGGATTACCATGCCCGGGATAGATGGTTGGGTTGCTGCTGCCGTACTTCTTTTGAAACGTAGCCAACTGGTCTCTCCAGTTTCTGATGTGCTCATCGGTGACACCGGTTCCCATCCACAGGTGAACTTTGTTGTAGGCGAAGTCAGAGGCGAACAGGCCGTTCAGATCCCCCACGTAAACCGTGGTTGCATGATTGGACTCGGCTGGTTTGTACTGGGTATCGAGCTTTAGGGCACCACCACCATCAAACTCCAGTGTGTTACCTTCTAGAACGCTGATGTTTTTCTCATAATCGAAACCATCCGGGTTCTTGACAGATTTGGGCTTGAGAGCTGGTTCGGCATCCAGCCAGCCAACACTCTCCATCCAGGTTGAAAACCCGATGATATCCTGCTTGATGTCTTTGTTGGCAACGACGACCTTCGCGCCGGGGAATTCTTTAAGCAGCCAGTCCATGCCGATATAGTGATCGGGGTGCCCATGGCTGATCAGGATGTGGGTAAGGGGAAGCTTCTTGGCCTTGATGGTCGCAGCAAGTTTCTTTGCCTCGCTTGTTGCCCGTTGCACGTCCATGACGATCTGAGATTTACCGTTCGAAAAAATGTAAGAATTCACGGTGGCGACTTCACCCTTGTAGATGTCCACCTTGATCGGATCGCCTGCTGTCGCCTGGCTGGTGTTGGCAACAAGAAAGCCAAGAGCTGCCAGTGCAGCTACGAGAATTGCACGCATCGAAATTGTCTCCTTCTTTGTGATGGTCGAACTCACAAACCGCTGTTTTCATTAAACGTTTGGTACGGTTCGTCTGTGAATATCGCAGGATACCGTCTGGTAATTCTGCTGTGATGCAATGCGTACCACGAAACTATTGTCCGAGTTATCGGTTGAAATGATGAAACATAATCCGCATTATCGTGGTAATGAACATCGATGATGTCATCCTCTTTGAACGAATTGCGGCGCTCAACTCGGTTTCTGCCGGCGGCAGTGCCTGTGGGCTGTCGGCAACGGTTTCAAGTGATCGCCTGAAGCGATTGGAAATTGATCTGGGCTGCACGTTGCTCAACCGCACGACCCGTTCGATGTCTCTGACGGATGAAGGCACGCGGTTCCTGGAATACGCCAGGGTTCTTATCACCCAGTACGAAACAACCCGCCACTGTGTCGGCAAACGCTCCGATGTTCCAACAGGTCTGCTGCGGGTGGCAGCGCCAGTGCTCTTTGGCAAGAAGTTTCTGCCAAAGGCAATCAACGAGTACCTGACGGGTTACCCCGAGATGCGGCTTGACCTGAACTTGTCCGATGAAGTTTTAAACTATGCGGCGCAAGGCATCGACGTTGCCATTCGCATCGGCAGTTTGAAGGATTCAACGTTTGTCGCTCGCAAGCTGGGCGACAGCCATCGCGTCCTTTGTGCTTCGCCGTCCTATATCCGACGCTATGGCACACCGTCCCGCCCATCCGATCTTGATCAACACACGTGCATTGTTTTTGTCGGTCAAGATGTCTGGCGCCTTCGGAACAGTCGGGAGGACGTACAGGTCAAGGTGTTTGGCCGTTTGCTCACCAACAACGCCGAAATGGCTACGCAGGCTGCTCTTGATGGTCTTGGCATAGCCCTGCGTTCGCGTTGGGATATCGCCGATGATCTGAAAACCGGCAGGCTTACCCAGATTTTACCAGACTACGAAACACCTACCGATATGTCCATCTATGCCGTTTATCCACCAGGCAGGTTTATCTCACCTGCTGCAAAGAAGTTCGTCGAGTTGGTCACCAGGAGCATGAAGTCGCTTGAAATCTGACATAACTTGAACCTTGCTCCTTCCAGATTCTTACAATCCAATTGGCTGAATGATACAGTCGTCAGTTACCCGTGAATGTCTCCTAATGGCACATTGCGACGCTGGCAGGCCTGCCGCAGTCAGCACATCTTCGCAATTTGAAAATGGTAGAAAGTCCGCTTCTCGGTCGTTAGCTTGTGATTGAGCCCTGGTGTTTTGGAGGTCCGCTTTGCGAAAACCGTCGAAGCAGACGTTGAATGTAGCCAAGCCGTTAACAGGCCAACGGCTGCACCGAGCCCATTGTGACCGATGCCACGCTGCTTGCATCTGGCTCCGCGCGCGGAGAACTGGTTACAGAGCTTAGATGTAAAATTGGAATGACTATCGAATGGCCGTATTTCGATGCAAGTGCGTATGACGCGATTAATTTCTTCAATCCGGACGTTCAATTCCAAAATAGCCTACAATCATTCTTACGTATTGTTTGAGAAGGCAGCAGATGTGACTCAGGTCCCGCAATTTATGCGTCAAACACTGGGCCAGATGAGATCCCCAAATCGATCTCGTCCCCTAATCGCGGTCGAACTATCGATGGACTGACGCATTGGGCTCTGAGAAATCATCGGAAAATTCCACATCGTCAAAAAAACCCAAGAGGGACTGGATCGCTGGGTATCCGAGAGAGCTTTTTCTTAAATGGATACCCGCTTGCCTTCTTGGCATTCCGTGTATTGTTGGTCGTATCACCAAACCTTCGCGTTGGATTATCGGCGCGAGTTGGAGCGGCGCTGACATCACAAAGTTGTCTTGCCGGACCAATTCCAGGCCTGTGGCGAACGACGTTGTGTGTACATCGATCATCGGAGTGATCGTGGTTTCTGGCACCCAATAGTCCTTGATTGATCTTTCGTTTTCGGGATCAATCGAAAAAATGATCCAGTTGTAACTCGCAAGCAGCGATGGATCGATTTTTAGATTTTGAGCATGCGGATCCTCCGCCCGAAAAACAATACCGTGTTCTACATAGGTCACGTGCTTCACGAAAATAGAATCATCCGGTTTATCGGGCTCAATGATGCCCATGTATACGTCGAACTCGTTGCCATTTAACGCTTGAGTTTTTGGACTTAGTACATCAGTTGACAATTCTAGTTGCAGACTGGGGAATTGCAATTTCAGTGTTTTGAAAAGTTCCGCCACAAATCTGAGACGAAATAACGGTCCGGCACAAACTCTAAGCACCGAAAGTCCAGCCGATGTCAGTGCCGTGATTTCTTCACGGCTCTGACTGTATTCCACTTCGATACGTTTCGCACGTTCGTAAAAAACCCGGCCAGCCGTTGTTAGTGTCATCCCACGCCGATGGCGCTCGAATAACGCTGCGCCAAGCTCCACCTCCAAATTGGCAATACGCTTCGTAACCGACGGCTGCGTCACACCAAGTAGATTTGATGCCTGCGTCAAGTTTTTGGTTCTCGCAACCGCGAGAAATGCGCTTAGGTTTCGATCCATGTGGTATTCATATATAGAATGTCATCCGTCGAAAAATCGATTTTACAGAATGTATAGACTAAATCAAAATGGATGAAAACGTCGGAAGTGGTTCGGCTGGGAGATTTGTATGAAAACCGTCTTTGTCCTATTTGACTCGCTTAACCGTCTTGCGCTTGGTGCTTACGGTGGCACAGCGATCGCGACGCCGAATTTTGATCGTTTCGCGAAAAGATCGGTGACCTTTGACAAACATTATGTCGGCAGTCTTCCATGTATGCCTGCGCGTCGCGACATGCACACAGGCCGATTGAATTTCATGCACCGTAATTGGGGGCCCCTGGAGCCCTTTGACGAGTCTTTCGCCACCATTCTAAGCGAAAACAGCGTGTATACGCATCTAATTTCTGACCACCTACATTATTTCGAAAACGGTGGTTGGGGTTACGCGAATGCTTTTGACAGTTGGGATTTCGTGCGGGGGCAGGAATATGATCCGGTCAAAGCTATGGTCAGGCCGCCGCTTGAGCGTTTAAAGGAAATCTATGATGAGCGGCATTATCCTCTTGACCGTTTGAATGACAGCGGCCCGATCACTAAACGCAATTCGGAAAAAATGTCTTGGAGAAGATCTAGATCTGCAATCAACCGAGACTTTATGAAGGAAGAGACCGATTTTCCGACGGCAAAGTGTTTCGCGTCTGCTTTTGATTTTCTGGACGTGAACGGCCAAACTGACGATTGGTTCTTGCAACTGGAGTGTTTTGACCCCCACGAGCCATTCATTGCGCCCGAACGGTTCAAAAAGGCCTATGAAACCGGGTACAACGGCAAAATACTGGATTGGCCGATGTACGAGAAATGCACGAACTCCGCCGAGGAAATCGCTGAAATTCGTGGCAACTACGCGGCGCTAGTTGCCATGTGCGACGAGTATTTTGGCAAGCTTCTCGACTATTTCGATGAACACGACTTGTGGAAAGACACGGCTCTTGTTCTGAGCACAGACCATGGTTTCCTTCTGTCTGAGCATGATTGGTGGGCCAAAAACCGGATGCCCTATTATGAGGAAATCTCACATATTCCCATGATGGTCTGGCATCCTGATCACGCAGATCAGTCAGGGACGCGCCGGTCAGGCTTGACCCAGACCATGGATCTGATGCCGACCTTTCTTGAAATGCATGGTTGCTCGGTTCCCGAAAGTGTTACTGGCGCATCCATACTGCCTCTTATGGCCGATGACATTCCGCTTCATGATAGCGTTGTTTTTGGCATGTTCGCTGGCCCGGTTGGAGTAACTGACGGTCGATTCAGTTATTATCTCTACCCAGACGATCTCACGGGCGAGAAACTGAATATCTACACCCTCATGCCAGCGCATATGGTCGATCTTTTTGACATCGAAGAGCTCAAAACGAGTGAGTTAGCACCGCCATTTGAGTTCACCAAAGGCGTGCCAGTTTTAAAAATCCGGTTGGACCCCAAGAATACACAAGTTGGGCAGGATGGGCAGGCACTTAGCGATTGTGAAACATCGCTTTTCGATCTGGAAAACGATCCATCGCAGGATAGCCCGATAAAGGATCCCAGTGCGGTTGCACGTCTCTCACAGGAGATTACCCGGCATTTCCAAAGGAATGATGCACCGCTCGAACTTTACGAGCATTTCGCTCTGGAGGAGATGAATGTCTCAACTATACCCGCCGGTGGGTAAACCGGAACACCACAATGATTTTGGAGGTACTATGCTTAATACAATAAAAAATTCAGTGCTTGGAACGATGGTTGCACTGGCCGTATCAACGGGATCCGCATTTGCGGAATTTCCTGAACGCACGATCGAAATTATTCATCCTTGGGGCCCAGGCACCGCCATGTCCGTTAGCCAGATCATTGCCAAGGCGATGGGCGAAGAACTTGGAGTCTCGTTGCCTGTCATTTCGACGCCAGGTGCCGCTGGGACAAAGGGTCAAATCACTGCGATGTCTCGCCCAGCAGACGGATACACGATTTTTGACGGCTATGTCGCCCCACTTGTATTACAACCCGTGCTTGGCAACGCAGACTGGGTTTACAGCGACTTTAAGCCGCTTCACGCGGCTGTCTCAAATGCCTTTTCAATCGGCGGGCGACAGGACGAAACGCGCTGGTCGAATTTTGAAGAAATGATGGCCTATGGCAAAGCGCATCCTGGTGATTTGCGCTATTCATCTGGCTCTCGAAACAACTTGCCCCACATGGTGATCGCAAAAGTTTTGCAATCTTACGGTGTCGTGGCGCAAAATATTCCATACAGCCAGGATGGAAACGCGATCAAAGACCTGAAATCCGGCGTTCTCGATTTTTCTTTCGTCAATGTTGGAAACTACATACAGGACAAAAAAGCGTTCAACATTATGCTCGTTCTGTCCGAGCTTCCAGGTGCCAAGGCTTCGTATGACGGTGCCCCAAGCATTGCGGATTTGAGCATCGACCTTGGTTTGTCCGGCCTCTCGCCGATGGGTTGGACCTGGTGGATCATCAACAAAGATACCCCGGACGACGTCGCGGACAAATTGCGTGCAGCAATGACAGCCGCGATGGAGCGGGAAGATGTCCGTGCGCAAATCGCTAAAGTTGGATTTGTACCCCTGGATTGGGACCACACCAAGTATGATGAGATCGTTGGACCGGTCGCTGATCAGTTGGGCGCTATGGGCAACGCCCTTAAGTGGGAAGAAGAAGAAATGAAGAAACTTCGTTAGAAGGACAATGTCGCGATGATACACAAAAATCATTTGAACTGGCTGGTTACCGCATTTTTTGCAGCTATCATCGCGGTCGTCTTTCAGCAAATCTACACTTCGATGACCGAGCAAGGGATCGCCAGTGGCGGTCCCTACGACAACGGAGCGGCTTACCCTCGTGCCGTTGCCATTGCGATTGCCGCACTTTTAATCGGGCAGTTTATTATGGACAAATTCAAAGGATCCTCTGGCGAGAACGAGAAACAGCGGACCTCCTTAATGGAATTGCGTCGACCTACACTTCTGTTGGTTATCTTCGCAATCTATCTCGGCTTGCTAAGCGTGATCGGTTATCACTTGGCCACCACCCCCCTCATGCTCGCCATCATGTGGCTTTGCGGTGCACGCTCATATTGGAAGCTGATTATTGCGGCTCTCGCAATCTCATTTTTATCTGCATACCTGTTTGAAACCGTTCTTAACGTTGTTCTTCCAGGCGGCGTCTTTCACCTGAATATACCGTGGTAGTAAAAAAATGTTAATCGAATCTCTCATCGCCGGCTTTCAGCTTTTTCTTACTCCACTCGCCATTGGGCTGACGTTGTTGGGAATCCTGATTGGACTCTTGGTCGGCGCTTTGCCTGGTTTGGGACCATTGATGGGCATTATTCTCCTGTTGCCGGTCGCAATCACCCTTCCACCAATCCCTGCAATGGGGTTTCTCATAGCAATATTTGTTGGTGGTTCCTGCGGTGGGTCGATCTCTGCCATTTTACTTAGAATACCTGGGACGCCATTAGCGGCGGCCACGCTGTTCGATGGATATCCAATGGCACAAAAAGGACGAGCCTCCGAAGCAATCGGGATTGCGATTTCAGCTTCCGCTATCGGTGGGTTGATAGGTGGTATCGTGCTAATCGTCGCTTCGCCGGTGTTGGCACAGTTCGCCAGCGGTTTTGCGCCACCTGAATACGCCGTCCTTGCTATCACAGGACTGTTTGCAATTGCGGTAATTTCCGGCGGGTCACTATTTAAAGGCCTAATTTCGGGTTGCTTTGGATTGCTTTTGGCAACGATCGGCACTGATGAGTTTTCCACTGGCTATCGATTTACGTTTGGTTCCCACCACATGTTGAATGGGTTTCACATCGTTGCCGTTGTCGTCGGTTTGTTCGCAATTTCAGAGATGGCGCATCAGATCATGGGTCGTGACCTTCTCAGCAAGCCGGATGTCAAGGTTGTTCGGCCCAGCTTTTACTCGATAATTCTGACACTGCGTCACTGGAAAAATTTGATACGTTCGTCAATCATTGGCGTATTCTTTGGCGCATTACCAGGGGCAGGCGGCGTGATCAGTTCGTTCACCTCTTACGCAATCGCCAAAGCCGCCTCGAAGCCTGAAGAAAAATACGGAGAAGGTGCAGAGGGAGGAGTCGTCGCCACTGAGAGCGCCAACAACGCCACAGTAGGGGGTACCTTAGTTCCCTCACTGGCTCTGGGAATTCCTGGTGACGCCTCTTCGGCAATGCTGCTGGGGGCCTTGCTGATCCTCGGCTTCGTTCCTGGTCCCATCTTATTCGAACAACAACCTGAAATCGTCGGTGGTATCTTTCTGGTGTATCTGGCGTCCAATGTATTTCTTCTGTTTGCTGGCATCCTGGTGACACCGGTTTTTGTCTATGTTTTGCGAATTCCGAAATTCTACCTGATCCCGATTGTGCTGCTGCTGTGTTCCATCGGCACGTTTGCACTTCAGGCATCTGTATTTGATCTCATGGTTATGCTGGGTTTCGGATTGGTAGGAATTCTGTTTCGTGCGACGAATTATCCTCTGTCGCCAATTGTGATCGGAATAATTCTGGGACCAATTCTGGAAAATAATTTGCGACGCGCACTTCTGATTTCTCGTGATGGCTACTGGATTTTTCTTGAGCGACCGGTTTCGGCGACGCTGGTTGCGATAAATGTCATTCTTATTGTTGGTGCGGCCTGGTACGCAATTAGGAAGAGAAATAACAGGAATCAACAGCGGGGTCAGATGCCAAGTGAGGATTAACCATTAGGATTTTCACAAGCTTACTTTATCACTTGTTTCAAAGAAAGGCAGGTCAAATTAGCATGCATACGAACGTCCGTTATCCCGCTACGAATTTCGTCAAGGTCGATCGCAGGGAAAGCCCGTTTTGGGACAGATCTGATCTTCGACAACCAATTGCACCTGTCGCAACGCGCCTCAACCAATCGTTCAGCTCATCAGGAGGAAGGGCAAAAGAGTCCGCTTGTCGGCCGTTCGATGGTGTGCGATCCACAGATCAACCAAGGACTGCATCGAGCGTATTCCGTTGAAAAACTCATTGTTTGATTTGTTGTAATTGCAGTTCGAATTCGAAACAGCGTTGTTCTTGTTGGTTCTCAGGCTGCTGGGTTTGGTTCTGGGATCAATTTTGCGAGTTTTCTGAGGTTCTGGGCGGTT
>JABABQ010000067.1 GCA_014238155.1 Rhizobiaceae bacterium | reverse complement strand
TGGACTTGTCCCTATTTAATTCCGCATCCGGTTCTCGTTTAGGCTGATTTTCGTTCGAATTTGATGGGTGATATTCCTCCTATTGCTGAGTGTCTTCGACGGCTGTTGTAGAAGCCGTTGATGTATTGGAACAGGGCGTCGGTTGCTTGCTGACGTGTTTGCCATGAACCGCGCCAGATGAGTTCGGCCTTCAGTGTTTTGAAGAAGGTCTCGACCACCGCGTTGTCCCAACAATTGCCTTTTCGGCTCATGGACACTTTGAACCTCAGTTGGCGCATTCGTTTTTGGTAATCGTGAGAGCAATATTGAGCACCGCGATCGGTATGATGGAGGCACCCAGGTGGCGGATTGCGTAACGCCACAGCACGGTTCAGAGCCTGAAGCGCCAGGTCTTTCTTCAGTCGGTTACTGACAGCCCATCCCACCACACGGCGTGAATGCAAGTCGATTATCACGGCCAGATACAGCCAGCCCTCACGTGTCCAGATATAGCTGATGTCGCCTGCCCATTTCTGATTGGGGCAATCAGCATGGAAGTTTCGATCCAGCCAATTGGGTGCGATGTTGAAGCTGTGATTGCTGTCAGTTGTCGCCTTGTATTTGCGGGTTCTGACGACACGAATGCCGTTATCACGCATCAAACGGCCAATACGGCGATGTCCAACACGCAGGCCAGCCTCTTTCAACTCCTGCGTCATTCTTGGGCGACCATAGCTGCCAAGGCTGAGATGATGTTGTTCACGGATGTGGGCCAGAACCACCATGTCGTCGCGTTGACGTTGACTGACAGGACGACCGCGCCAAGAACGGTATCCACGTGATGTGACGTTAAGAATATGGCACAGGCGTTCGACAGGTATATGGTTTCTGTGTTCTTCAACGAAGGCAAACTTCATTTGCTTTGACCCGCGAAGAACACGGTGGCCTTCTTTAATATCTCCCTCTCCTCCGTGAGAAGACGAACCTCTTTGCGAAGCCGCTCATTCTCTTTGGCGAGATCAATATCCGAGGCGGGCGGCAAGTCGTCAGGCCGGGATTGTTGTATCCATTTCGATAACGTCGAAAAGCCAATCCCCAAATCAGATGCTACTTGTTTACGTGTAAGGCCGCTCGTCAATGCAATGCGGACAGCTTCGCGACGGAATTCGTCTGTGTGGCGATGTGCCATAATAGTTCTCCTTGATGGACATAATCCAATTCAAGGACACGGAACCAAACCGTGACAAGTCCAGAGCGGTTCTAGCCGGCTTTCTTCAGTTCAGGCCAGTGATCGCTCATGAGCCTATTGGAATTGGACTTCACAGGGGCGGCGAAGTCCGGGGCTACCACCACCTTGGCCGACACGGCTTCTTCTGCACAACGAGTGCCGTCTCGAAATTCTCGAATAACTCGCGCCAGAGTGTCGAGATCAACGCCACCTTCCAGGACCAACAGATCGGACAATTTGTTCAAGCACATCTGCTTTGATGAGGCATATCGAACCACTTCCACAACTTTTTCTTCGGGAACTTCAGTGGTCTTGATGTCCATCAGATTGTTCCCCTCAGACCAATCAAAATGTCAGGCGTGGCGATCGCAGTCGAGCGATCCTGTAAAAGCCCCGGGCGTTCAAATGGAAAAAATAAGTCGCCAATTCGCACCGCGCACTCCAGACCCAGAACCTTGGCACTGGACTCAATCAAAACATGGTCTAGAGACTGTCCGATTGTGGTTAACGTCACGTAAATTGGCAATTGACGACGTTCGGAATTCGCAAAACCCTTCAGAATGGTTCCATTTAAACGTGAACGGCTCTGACATAAGGAGATAACGAGATTTTCGGGTAAAATTTCTGAGTCAGGCGCTTGCTTGAGCAGCCGAATTGCTTTGCCGATAATCTGCCAGCAGGGCGAATTCATGGGCTGGCAGGGGTTTGGAAAAATAATAGCCTTGCGCAAAAGTACAGCCCATCAGCTTCAATAACAGCAACTGATCTTCGGTTTCAACTCCTTCAGCCGTTACTTCAATTCCCAGGCTGACGGCCATGGAAACAATGGCTCTGATAATATTTGCGCGCCGGTCGTTGGTTTCAAATCCATTGATGAACGACCGGTCAATTTTCAATTTGTCAAATGGGAAACGGTGCAGATAACTGAGGGAAGAATAACCAGTTCCAAAATCATCCAGAACAATGCGAACGCCCAGTTCCTTCAACTGCCGGAGTTCAGATACCGTAGAGTCGTCATCCTGAATCATGGCGTATTCAGTAATTTCCAGTTCCAGACGATTGGCTGTAAATCGGTTCTTTTCCAACGCGGATTTAACCGCAAAATAGAGTTGTCCGCGTCCCAACTGACGCGGCGACACATTGAGCGCCAGGCGCAGATAGTCGGGCCAGTCTTTGGCTTCCGCAATACTGGTTTCAATGACCCAATTGCCAATCTCGTTGATCAACCCAAGATCTTCGGCGAGCGGAATAAATTCATCGGGATACTGGGTCTCGTAGTCATCGTTGTCCCACCTGATGAGCGCTTCGAATCCAGATTCCGCATTGTCAGTCATTCTCTGAATGGGCTGATAGTGGACCTGGAAATCCTTGTTTTTTGTGACTTCGCGCAGTGCCAGTTCACGAATGCGCTTCTGTGTTACTTCCATGTTGATTTGCAGGTCAAATACTCGATAGCCGCGCTTGCCTTCTTCCTTGATTTTATATAGCGCACAATCGGCATTGCCCAAGGCGGTTTCTACTGGATTCTCATCATCCTCGATGAAAGATACGCCAATACTGGCGCTAACCAAAATTTCATTCGGGCCGATCAAAAACGGTAGTTCAAGGGCCGTAAGAATTCGCTCTGCGATGTCATGAATTGGGGTGGTAAATTCCGGTTTGCACTCCAAGACAATGGCAAATTCGTCGCCTCCCAAGCGCGCCACGAGATCATCTGGCCGAACGCTGGCCTGCAATCTTTTGCCGACACCTATCAGCAGTTCGTCGCCAGAATTGTGCCCGAATCCGTCATTCACCAACTTAAACCCATCCAGATCGATCAGCATGACGGCGGCCTGATGTTCCTGAGTTTTCGATCGCTGCATGGCCTCCCCGACTTGCAGATTGAATTTGGTTCGGTTGGCCAGACCGGTCAGTGGGTCATGATGCGCCGCATGGGCAATCTGTCTTAAAGTATTTTCCTGAAGCGTGATGTCATCATGGGTGCCCACCCAGCCGCCACCTGGCATGGCAGCGTGTACAGAAGATATGATTCGACCACTTTTCAGCTCGAATTGTTTGCGAACAGTCTTGCCCAGTTTCAGTCCGGCATTCAGGTCATCAACCACTTCATCGACATCGCCATCAAAGTCGCCACGGGCTTGCTCGAAAAGGATCAGATCGCGCAACGATACACCCTTACGAATCTCATTATCCGGTTTTTCGAAAATTTCGATATATTGTTGGTTCCAAAGAAGCAGCTTTCCATCACTGTCAAAAACACTGACGCCTTGCTTCATATTGGTAAGTGTCACGTCCAGTTCTTCTGATCGTTCGCGTGCCAGGGCTTCTGACTCCTGCAGCCTGTCCTGATCAATGCGCTGCTGGGTAATGTCCTGGAATGTCCCCATCAGTCCGGTTACCTGGCCATCGGTGAAAATTGGCTCACCAACTGCGCGCGTCCAAATCTGCGAACCCTTGTAGGTGGTCAGTGGTAATTCGAGGTCCCAGCCCTTGCCTTCGGCGATTCCTGCTTCTACGGCGCTCTGCACTTTCTTGCGCGCTTCAGGCGTATAAAACTTGATGGCCTCTTCCAGACTTGGCACAAAGTCGGGCGGTGTATCGTGGATCCTTTTGGTTTGTTCCGACCAGGTCAATTCTCCGTCGGCCAGTGTAAGTTCCCAGCCACCAACACCCGATACAGCGGTGATTTTTTCAAGATGCAGAAGGTTGCGCTTTGACTCCTGTTCTTTTTGAGTGACCAAATCAATTGCGTTTGCAGTTCGCCGAGAGTTCTCGTGGCCGCGAATGATGCTCTCGACGATTAACTTGAACTTCTCCAATCGAGCCAATTCCGCATCGGCAAAGCTTCTGGGTTCGTAGTCCAGCACACACAGCGCACCGAGTGGATGCTTTCCGTCAATAGAAATTGCGCAACCTGCATATGCACGGATACCCGGCAATCCAGTGACCAAGGGATTGTCGCAAAACCGGGGATCCTCCAAAGCGTTTTCAACGACGAACACACCATCCCAATCAATGGTGTAATTACAAAAGGCGTCTTTGCGGTCGGTCCGGGCAGCGTCCAAGTTAACGCGGGCTTTGAACCACTGGAAATTTTCGTCGAGCAAAGACACCACTGCGCTGGGACAGTCCAGGCTGCTGGCCACCAAATCTACCAGCGCATCGAGTTCATCGATGACCGGCCCACCGATCAGATCAAGGTCGGAAAGACATGCGAGGCGTTCTGCTTCACCGTCTGGAACTGGAAAATCCAAAAAACTCCCCATTCTGCCTTGAAAGGCAAGTCATGTTTTTGGCCGCAGCGAGTTTCAGTTGGACAACCATGCCATCTGAAGGTTGACCCAAACTTGCGCTTTTTCACGGAAACCTCGAAAAATGACTATCAGACAGTCGGTTATTCCGAAAATTGAGGCAATTTCGCCAGTTATTGCGATGCTGGACTTCGTATCAGGAAAAGAACAAACTTAATTCGACATGAGAGTCAAAGTTCGTCTCCTGCTGGAGCTGGCTGTTTGTCGGGAAGGATCAGATCGTGGAACCAACTCTGTTCACGCTGGAAATGGGCGTTGTATTTCTCACCCTCGCTTTTACCATCTTTCTCTTTGTATCCGAAATCATTCGCATCGATCTGGCTGCAATTCTGGTTCTTGTGGTACTTGGTATGCTCAGCTATCTGCCTGGCCTGTCCAATGTTGCTGACGTCAATCATCTGTTTGATGGTTTCGCCTCAAATGCAGTGATTTCGATCATCGCTGTAATGATCGTCGGTGCCGGTCTGGATAAGACCGGCATTATGAACAAGGTGGCCGCTACAATTTTGCGCCATGGCGGCTCAACCGAAGTAAAAATCCTGCCGATTGTCTCCGGAACCGTTGGAGTGATTTCGAGCTTTCTGCAAAATGTTGGAGCGGCGGCATTGTTTTTGCCAGTGGTGAGCCGCATCTCGGCACGCACTGGTATTCCGCTGAGCAGGCTTTTGATGCCGATGGGATTTTGCGCAATATTGGGCGGAACGATGACAATGGTGGGCTCGTCTCCACTAATATTGCTGAATGATCTGATAGCGACCGCGAATACGGGGCTTCAACCGGATCAGAAAATGCAGGCATTCAGCCTGTTTTCAGTAACACCAATCGGTCTTGCACTTGTGTTATCGGGCATCGCTTATTTTCTGGTTCTGGGTCGATGGGTATTGCCAAAAACCACTTCCAAAGTGGATGTGACTTCAGGCCGGGGATTGTCCGACTACCTGCAGCGGGTATACGGCCTGACGGCGAGTGTATTTGAAGTGGACGTGCCGGACGACAATCGGTTGGTCGGCAAACAGCTCGCCGACATCAATTTTGAAAACAACATATACATCATCTCCACATTTTACCGCGGCAAAGTATCCATGGTGCAGATTTTGACGGCCGAAATCGCCGCACCCTGCAGGCTGGCGATAATCGGCAAAAAGCTAGATGTGGAAAAATTTTGCGAACGCAACGGTCTTCATATGCGCCAGAAGTTGGATGCATTTTCAGAGGAATTTGCTCCGACCAATGCCGGAATATCTGAAATTGTTATCCCGCCAGAATCAAACCTTATCGGCAAATCTCCGCGTGATCTGTTGTTGCGCAAGACTTACGGGTTGAGTTTGCTGGCGATCCACCGAGGCGAAGATAATCTCAGTCATGTCGAATCTGAAGACCACGAGCCCACCGCCATAGGTCTCGAAAGGTTTCAGGGTGGCGACATGTTGGTGGCACATACACGCTGGGACAATTTGACCAGATTGAAACGAGACAGGGACTTTGTGGTGGTGACATCCGATTTTCCTCAGGAAGAGTTGCGCCCCCACAAAGTTGGCTGGGCGCTGGTTTTTTTCCTCATTTCCCTGACGTTGATCCTGTTTACCGATATTAGATTGTCGCTGTGTCTGTTGACTGGCGCCGTTGGCATGTTGCTCAGCCGGGTGTTGAGCATAGATGAAGCCTACCGGGCCGTCGGCTGGAATACTGTGTTCTTGCTGGCCTGTCTGATCCCTTTGGGTCAGGCGGTGCAAAATACCGGTTCTGCCGAGTGGATCGCACAGCAGATACTTACAATTCTTGATGGGTGGCCGATATGGGCATTGCAAGCTGGTGTGGCCGTATTGGCGACATCCTTTTCGTTGGTTATGTCGAATGTCGGTGCCACAGTATTGCTGGTGCCTCTGGCAGTTTCAATTGCACTCGCCGCCGGTGGAGATCCTGCAATCTTCGCGCTTACAGTCGCCATTTCTACTTCCAATTCCTTCATTATCCCGACACATCAGGTGAATGCCTTGATCATGGGCCCGGCCGGCTACAAGGTGATCGACTTTGTTAAAAGCGGTGGTCTGATGACGGTGATTTTCCTGATTGTTTCGCTGGTCATGCTTAACCTTGTATTTTGACGCTGGTGGCAAATTGACCACCAGATGCAGCAGCACCGAGCTGAGTGAAATCTGCATAGCTTGCCTGCATTTTTAACATTCGTTGATTCAGCCCGACCGGTCCATATGAGCTTTGTACAACACACACCTTGTTTTGGGAGGAACCCAACTATGAACCCGTTTGCCATGACCAACCTGTTGCGCCCATCCATTGCGATGGATCATCGTCAGTCTCACCAGTCTGCTGCTGGTACTGACATGGAGTATTCCATGAGCCGCGCTGCATTTCGCCTGATCGACGCCGCCGGAAAAATCCTGGCCCGCTAAGACGCGCTTTCTCGCAAATCTGATGGCTGAGGCCTTTGGGGCCCCAGCCATCAAATGCAGGCCTGCGCAAGAGCTGCCAACTGTACCGTGGCTAAACCACATCGGTTTTGACTTATCGGTGTGAGGATCCGATTGCATATGCTTGCTTTCTGGACCAGTTAATCGACTTAGCGCGGCGAGCTTCCTGGATATTTTCACAGAAGACAATTAAGCCAACTCCCGCGTGGGCCAACAATTTCAGGCTGCAAATGTGCCTGGGCCACCATTTCAGGACCATTCAGTGCGGATACTCTGTGATTCAGTCATCATACTTTAGTATGGGTCTGCCTATTGTGGATTGAAAGCAAGCAACACTAACTGCAGCTCTTGTGTTGTGGCAACGCCCAATTATGCGAATTTAACGACGGCAAGCCACATCTATACTTTGCGGGCATGGCAAATTTCAAAACCCGGCTTCAGATTTCAATTATTCTTTTCATTGATGCGAGCTGAAATTCCTAAACATTGCAACGGTTTGGTAGATTAGGATTTATAAACCAACGTATAGAAGAATTTTGTTTTTATCTATACAATGTTTTGAGTGATCAGTCGAAGTGAAAAGTGATCTTCTATTCTATTGTAATGTTTATCGAAAACACTCTGGCCTTTTTAACTTTGCATCGCTATGGTGTTTGGGTCTGCGGCACAACGGGGTAAAACTATAAATGGCAGAGTCCGAAAATACCACGTTCTTAACGGAACTAACATCTGAAATTGTTGCTGCTTATGTTAGCAACAATCCAATAGCAGCAGCTCAGCTACCTGAGCTGATTACATCAACATTTCAAACCGTAAGTTCTCTTTCTGCGACAGCGAACAACCCGGAACCTGAGCAAAAGGATCCAGCGGTTTCGATTAAAAAGTCAATTCGTGATGAGCATCTCGTTTGCCTGGAAGATGGCAAGAAATTTAAGTCACTGAAGCGTCATCTGATGTCTCATCATGGCCTGACACCGGATGAATATCGGGCTCGATGGAACCTGAAATCCGAATACCCGATGGTCGCCCCGGCTTATGCCGAACGGCGTTCGAAACTGGCTAAGGAAATTGGTTTGGGTCGCAAACCGAAAAGTTCCTAATTACAAAACCAAAGCCCCGTACGACTGCGAACTGACAGATCTAGATTCTGTCGATTGAGGGAAAGCGTTGAGGGTTGGGTAAATTATTATCGAGGCGGGTCATGTCAAACATGGCTCGCCTTTTTATTTCGAGCTAACGCGATCACCTCCGCATTGCTTCGGTCCACCGCATCTGCAAGATACAACAATCTGACTTAACCGGTGGACAATCTATCCATTGTTTGATGCTGAAACAGTAATTGTTGGCGCTGGAGTCGTTGGATTGGCAACGGCACGGGCACTGGCCATGCATGGCCACGAAGTGCTGGTGATTGAGCAACACCAAATCATCGGTAGTGAAACCAGTGCGCGCAACAGTGAAGTCATTCATGCGGGAATCTATTATCCAAAAAACAGTTTCAAGGCACAATTATGCCTTGAAGGAAAGCATCTGCTCTATTCTCATTGCCACTCTCACGGTGTTCCACACAAACGTATTGGCAAGCTGATTGTTGCTTCAAACGAGCAGCAACTGGACGCCTTGTCGGCCATCAAGGCGCAGGCTGAAGATAATGATGTCAATGATCTGATTGTTTTGGATCAGTTTGAGCTGAGGCAACTGGAACCTGAACTTGGCGCCGTGGCTGGATTGTTGTCTCCATCGACTGGAATTATCGACAGTCATGCTTTCATGTTGTCGCTGCAGGGAGATGCCGAAAACTGCGGATGCCAGATTGCTTTTAACACATCAGCAGACAGTTGGCGGATGCTTGGACGAGGAGGGTTTGAAATTCAGTGCGGCGATGGGACGAGACTTTCCTGCCGAAATCTGATCGTTAGTGCCGGCTTGCATAGTTCACACCTGCTTGGTCAGGATCCGGCATTTGAAAACATGGGTGGCAAGCCAACTCGATACGCAAAGGGAAATTATTTTCGACTGTCCGGTCGTGCGCCGTTTTCTCATCTCATCTATCCGGTACCCGAACCAGGCGGGCTGGGTGTTCATCTAACTTTGGACTTGGCCGGACAGGCACGATTTGGGCCGGACGTAGAATGGATCGACCAGATTGACTACGAAGTCGATCCTGCTCGAGGCGAGAAGTTCTATGCGGCTATACGTTCTTATTGGCCCGGATTGGCCGACAGTGCTCTTGAGCCGGACTATGCTGGCATCCGACCCAAACTGGCAACACCCGGACAAGGCAATGCAGATTTTGAATTCTGGGGCCCTCAACATCACGGAGTGGCGGGGTTGGTTGGTTTATTGGGAATTGAATCCCCTGGGTTAACCGCCAGTCTCGCAATAGCAGAACACGTTCGCAAACTGCTCTAGGTCTATTGTTCACGGGCTTTTCCAAACCCCGTACAGGGATTGTTAAAATTGTGCGGAGACAAAGAAATACACGGCGACGACCAACAAAACCTGCAAGAAGATTTTTCGGAATAACTCCTCTGAAATGTGCTGTCGAAATTTCTGGCCAACATAAATTCCGACCACCGTCGGCAGTACAGCAAACACCGACAGAACCGTAACATCCTGTGAGATAAAGCCTTTTTCCAAAAACGCTGAAATCAGCGAAAAGTTGAGCAGTATGAACACAATCCCCAATGCCTGAACCATCTCGTCTTTTTTCAGACCCAACGCTTGCAAGTATATAACTCCGGGAACCAGAAATACGCTGGTCATGCCATAAAACAGGCCGCCCAAACCACCCGACAAAGGGCCGAGAACTGGCTCAGCACGACCCGGTGCGGCAATTTGGGGGCGCCCCAGGCCATATAGCGAATAGGCACCGAGCACGACGCCAAGAATTGATAGCAGCGTGTCTTGGCTTGCCATCGAAAGTATGTTGACCCCCAGCCAGGTTCCTATTGCGCAGGCCAGCAGGTAGCTCCAAAGCCGTCGCAACAACCGACGCAGATATGGTCCGGCCAAAGCCTGCCAGATATTTGTCACGACGCCCGGAAGCAGCACGATTGCAATGGCTTCTTTGAATCCCAGCGGTATCGCCATGAAGACAATCGCCACGAGCGGCAATCCCAGCCCTACCGTTCCCTTCAAAGTGCCAGCGATCAGGAAGGTTAAAAAAACCAGTGCAAATACTTCAGGTGTTAGCATCGTCGCACCGTTTCACGTCATCAGATTTTGGTGGATACACATAAGTCAACTTTGCCTGCTTGCCCTAGCTCACAACGGGAGGCAGGGCGCAGACATCCTCATAGGCAAACCGCTGGGTCAGCCCACCGGCAAATTGATAAATATCGAGTGTCGCTTCGTAGGCCTGCGGTGTAATCTCGATATGCGGCGTCCAGTTACCCAGTTTTTGATAAGTGGCGATGCAAGATTCCAACACGCTTTGATCTATTTTTGGAAAATAGGATATCTGGGCAGCGGCGATTTCAGCTGCACTTTCCTCATTCATATATTTGCGTGTCTGAATATACGCACGAGTAAACGCACCTGCCATGTCGGAACTCAGCCAGTCGCGCATGGCGACCAGACTGGAAAACCCGCAAGGTCCGATCATTGGACCGACCTGCGCAACAACATGCCCGACGCGGTCGGCTTCAAGCTGTTGAGGAAACGGTCCCTGCTGCTGAACATAGTGACCTTGTCCCTGCCGGAATGCCTTATCCATATCGGCTGCCCCACCGACATGCACAGCATTGATCTTGCCAAAATCGATTCCAGCCTTGTGGCAGGCATATTTAAACATCGCCAGTGGTTGCCCGCCGCCAAATAAGATTACATCCGAGCCTTCAAGCTTGGACCACCTAAAGCCCGGGTCCGCTTCGCGCCCTGTCAGAAAAAACCCGTCCATTTCATTGACCTGCGCGAAATGGGCGTAGGTTGGTTTGATGCCTTTTGACAGCGGTGTGAAGCTTTGGCTCAATGCCGATTGCACGACCTGGGCGCTGCCATCCTCCAACGCAGCTATGGCAGACACGCCCGGTGCTGAGATGGACCAGTCAGGATCGAGCCCTTGCTGACGGAGAAAGCCACCCGACATGGTGGCGATCAGAGGTGCGTAAAAGGCAGAAAACAACGTGAATTGAATGTGTATTTTTTCCATGTTGATGCAGATGCTCTTTCTGGTTCTGGAGTTCGCTACCGCTACAGGATGTCCATTTTCAGACCAAGTTTTTGTTGGCGTTTCAAACTTACCGACTGGGTGATGCGGTCTGCAATGATCGCGATGATCGCCATGCCGATACCTGCCGTCATGCCAACGCCGAAGTCACCATCACCGAGCCCGATATAGATGCGTTGACCCAGACCATTGGTGCCGACCAAAGCAGTGATAACCAGCATGCCAATACCATAAATGACTGTTTGGTTGAGGCCCAGCATGATGGCGGGCAGCGCCAACGGCAGTTTCACCTTCATCAGCAATTGACGTTGAGTGCAGCCCAATGTGGTGGCACTTTCAATGATGTCGGCCGGCAGGTTGCGCAGGCCATGCTCGGTATAACGAATGGCCGGAACAATCGCGTAGGCGATGATTGCCAGCAACGCAGTAAATTCACCAATTTTGAAGATCATCACGAAGGGAATCAAAATAACAAATAGCGGCATAGTCTGCAGCGTATCTATGACAGGCCGAACGAAGGAGGATACCAAGTTTGAACTCGCGGCCCAGATTCCTATCAGCGTACCCAATGAAAACGAGATCAGAACTGCGACACCGCACAGATACAATGACAGTACTGATTGGGGCCAGATGCCGGCAATCAGTAGAAATCCAAGGCCCAGCGCCGTGCCGATTGCCAGATTGCTGCCACTGGTTTGGTAAGACAGCAAAACGAAAAGAGCCAGCAGCGCGATCCAGGGAATATTGGTCAGGCCGATATAGGCAAATGTAGCAAACATCAGTAACGCCACGGCGGCCCCGGATTTTCCTGCGAAGTAAAGCCAGGCTGCTGCGGCCAAACAGATGGCAGCATATATAGCAACCAACATAGGCGTGAGCACGAAGCCCCACGTGAAGGGGCTTACAGCTTGAGACAGGCCGATTTTAACCGGCAACATCAAAAAGAAAAAGGCACTGTTTTTGATTGTCTCCAGCGCGATACGCCAGTTGAGAATAAAATTCTCAAGCGCATGATTCATCACCGGGGCTGGGTCAAATACCAGAACTTCTGGCCAGATAGCGAGGAACGGCAATATCAAGGAGAGCAGCCAAAGGCCAACAATTGCTGCCCCCAGATAGGACAGAATTTTGGGTTTTTGCGAGGTCGAAATCTGGCGACGGTCCTGAGTTGCGAAGCCGTAGGATATTCGGTCGAGCAACATGGCCATCAAAGCAATTACAAAACCGGCCAACAGGCTTTCGCCAAATTGTGCCTTACGCATGGTCGACAGAACTTCCCAGCCAATGTCGTTGGTTCCACCGATGATCGACGCGATGATGACCATCGACAGACTGGCCATGGTGGTCTGATTGACGCCCAGTAACAGTTGATTGCGAGCCGCCGGCATACGGACTTTCCAAAACAACTGGCGATCATTGGCGCCGGAGATTTCTCCCGCTTCAATTAAGGTGGGCGAAACGGAATTGAGGCCGAGAATGGTATTACGAACCATTGGCGGGAAGGCGTAGAGAATGCTGGAGACGAGCCCGACGGTTGTTCCAAAGCCAAACAGAATCAGAATTGGCAACAGATAGGCAAATGCGGGGATCGTTTGCAATAAGTCGAGCAGCGGCATGATGAAGCGTTTTGCGCGCGGCGAACGAAAGCCCCACACGCCAAATGCAAAGCCGACGCCAATCGCCATAGGAACCGAAATCAGTACAATTGCCAGCGAGTTCATGCTTTGTGGCCAATAGCCGATTGCCGCCATATAGAGCAGAGCAATGAGGGCAAACAGGGCTAGCCGCCAGCCAGATGCTGCATGGGCCAGTGCGATAAACAACACGCAGGTGACGCTCCAGGGCAAAATCCCCAACACCCATTGAGCCAGTTTGATTGGCCATTCAAGCAACCATCCCACGGCTTTAAACAGCGGGCCGAACAATTGCACGAACCACTGCATAGCTGCGTTCATTGGGTCCGTCAGCCCCAGCACCAGGCTGTCTGGATATTTGACCAAAGCGATAAAAGGTCCGGGGAAAAAATGCAATATCAGCGTCACCGCCAACAAGATGACCCAATAGCGCAGGTGAGACGTGTGCACCATCGCCTTACTCGCTCACCTGAGCGGGGTCTGTTACGCCGCTGGCCAGGGCCGCGACCACATTGCGTGCACTGACAACGCCTAACTCCTTTTGGTCATCATCCAGCACGACGACACCCAATTCATGATCGGCCAGATAGGGCAACAGGGTGGCGACTGATGTGTCTTTTGAAATCTGCCCCATACCGCTGGTTCGTTTTCGGCTGGAATCAGCGATGTCGCCAGCAGTCAGAACCAGTTCCCACGGCACGTCATTGGTGAACTCACGGACATAGGAATCGGCAGGATTCAGGATCAGGTCTACCGGGCGACCGATCTGCACAACTTCCCCATCGCGCATGATCGCCATGCGGTCGGCTACGCGCAACGCTTCCATGAAGTCGTGGGTGATAAAAACAATGGACTTGTGCAGTTCACGCTGCAGGCGCAAAAATTCATCCTGCATTTGTTTGCGAATAAGCGGGTCCAGCGCGCTAAACGGCTCGTCAAGAAACCATAATTCCGGCTTCACCACCAACGAGCGCGCAATGCCGACGCGCTGTTGCTGACCACCTGAAAGCTGGCTTGGAAAACTCGATTCTCGCCCTTCAAGTCCCACCAGTTCGATCACTTCGCGAGCCTGATTGCGCCGCTCGACCTGCCCCATTCCCTGAAGCTCCAGCGGAAAAGCAATATTGTCGACTACGTTGAGATGGGGCATCAGTCCAAAATTTTGGAACACCATGCCCATCTTGTGGCGGCGGAATTCGATCAGTTCATCTTTGTTGATGTCCAGCAAATTGCTGCCGTCAAGCAGGATTTCCCCGGCAGTTGGTTCAACCAACCGTGACAGACATCGCACCATGGTCGACTTGCCCGAACCAGAAAGGCCCATAATGACAAAAATTTCGCCGACATGAACGTCGAAGGAAACATTGGCAGAAGCAACGATGTGATCGGAATCACGTATAGTCGCTGCATGTTTTGAAGCTTCTTCATCACTGCCGATATTGCCGTTGCGATTGGTGAAATACTTGTTCGGATCGGCCCCGTAAATTTTCCAGATATTGCGACAGGACAGTTTGACGTGCGACGAAGTTGGGGCTTCAGAATTCATCGTTGTTTCCAAATCGGTTGTTGGTGTGGGGCAAAAAACCCCCTCCGCAAAATTGCATACAGCAGGATTGGTGTCCCAACCCTGCTGCGCAATGTGATTGGTGGATTATTTGACCCAGCCGCCCCAGACTGACTCATTTGCATCAATCCATTCAGCAGACACTTCCTCAACTGAACGTTTCTCCTGATCGACTTTCTGGATCAGCGCATTCTGCACATCATTGGTCAGGCTATAGGATTTGACGAAATTCATTGCACCGGGCCAGGTGTCAGCAAAACTGGCGTTGACAATTTTATTGATGCTGGCCTGAGCAAAGCCACAGGCACTTCCTTTGCTTTGATCCTTGCCTGCAAGGCAGTCAGCTGAAGAAGAGTCCCATTGAACCACATTCAGCTCAATATTCGCATGGATCCAGTGAGGTTGCCAGAACATCATCAGCATGGGTTGTTTTGCAGCAACTGCGGATTTCAGTTCAGCCAGCATGGCGCCTTCACTACCGCCGGCAACCGGCTGAAATGGTAAGCCAATGGCTGCAACCTGATCGTTGGACCGTGTTCCCCAATCCGCAGGATAGGTAATCAACCGGCCCTTTGGAAAAGTGTCGGCTGCAGCAAATGCCTGGGCACAGTCATAAAGAGCTGAATAGGCAGGAAGGCCGGGGCATTTTTCTTCCATGTAAGGTGGGTAGAACCAACCCTCTTTTGGCTCCAATCCAAGATCTCCCGCGATAACAATTTTACCGGAATCCACTGCCTTGGGGTAAATATCACCAACATTGTTGGTCCATACTTCGGGCTGAAAGTGCAGGCTGCCCTCGGCAATTGCTGCAAATTGTGGAACGGCACCAGCCGTTACAAATTCAACCGAATAGCCCATCTTTTTCAACAAGCCACCGGCGATATGAGCAGACAAGTTTTGACCCGTCCATTCGTTGATGGCAATTTTGATGGGCTCATCTGCGCCCTTTGGATCGGCTGCGTTAGCGCCGTGAACTGTTCCAAGTGCAGCCAGCAGAGTGGCGCCCAGAATGAGTTTCTTCATGTAAGTTTTCTCCCGTTTTACAATACTATGCGGCCCGCTTTGACGGTGTTGCAATTCGGCGATGAATTTTTTGAATGCCCGACCTTTCGTTTGCCGATAAGGCGTAGGTAACACAAAGAAGTCCGGTCCAATCGCTCGAACTCTAAAAGTGACGCCAAGTTGGTCTTTTGTCGACCCCGGTTGCGGCATAAACTATGGTGTTTACACCCCAACGGCCAATTAGGCATGTGATGGAGCCGAACATTTTGGTCAAACAGTCCTACGACTATGTTATAATCGGTGCAGGCTCTGCCGGTTGTGTGCTGGCAAATAAATTGAGTGCCGATGGGTCCAACTCCGTGCTGGTTGTCGAAGCCGGTCCGATGGATCGCAATTTGATGATTCAGGTGCCGGCCGGTGTGTATTACATTTACCGAAATTCCAAATTGAATTGGAATTATCGCAGTGAGCCGGAAGGCTCGCTGAATAACCGCCTGATCGATGCTCCGCGAGGCAAGGTGGTAGGTGGTTCATCATCAATAAATTCAATGGTTTACATGCGTGGGCATCCTCTAGATTATGACCGTTGGGCAAATGAACATGGTTTGGGGGAATGGGACTATGCCAAGTGTTTGCCGTATTTCAAATCCGGAGAAACGAGCGATCGCGGTGCAGATGCGTGGCGCGGTGGTGACGGCCCGCTGGGAGTTTGCCGTGGGAGTTTCAATAATCCGCTTTATGATGCCTTTGAACTGGCAGGCACCCAGGCAGGCCAAGGCCATTCTGAAGACCTGAACGGATATAAGCCTGAAGGTGTTGCCCGGCTGGATGCCACGAAAAAAAATGGCAGGCGCTGCAGCGCGGCGATGGCGCACCTGCATCCCGCATTGAAGCGCAAAAATCTTGAACTGATCACCAACACATTGGTCAACAGGCTGGTGGTGCGTGATCAAAAGGCGCAAGCCGTGGAAATTACCCATCAGGGACAGAACCAGATTGTAAATGCCAACAAGGAAATCATATTGTGCGGAGGCGCAATAAATTCTCCACAATTATTGATGTTGTCGGGAATCGGGCCTGCCGATCATCTTCAGTCACACGGTGTAGAATGCGAGTTGGATCTGCCTGGGGTGGGCAAGAACCTGCAAGATCACGCGACGGTTGTTACAAAATGGGCGTGTAAACAGCCTGTGACTATTCATAGATCGACTCAACCGCTCGAACAGATGAAGGCCGGGATCCAGTGGATGTTAACGCGATCCGGGCTTGCTGCATCAAATGTCTGGGAGGCTGGGGGTTTGATCCGCGGAAATGACACTGTCTCTTATCCCAATTTGCAATATCACTTTGGCCCATTGGGTGCTGAAGAGATCGGTGGCGAACTTATTCTTGGTCAGGCGTTTTCCATCCACATCGATCAGCTGCGGCCCAGAAGTAGTGGACAGGTCTTGCTGCGTTCCTCAGACCCTCGTGAAAAACCGGCATTACATTTCAACTATCTCTCTCAGGCCGATGATCTTCAGCAATTGGTAGAAGGCGTCCGCAAGGCCAGGGAACTGGTAGCTCAACCAGCGTTCGACGCCTATCGGGGAGAGGAACTTGTTCCCGGCCCGTTGGCAAAAACAGATCGGGAAATCGCCGATATCGTTCGACAGTTCGCTGAGACTGGTTATCACCCATGCGGGACTTGTAAGATGGGCAGCGGTTCAGACGCGGTTGTCGACAGCGAATTTCGGGTGCACGGTGTGGAAGCCTTGAGAGTGGTTGATGCTTCAGCAATGCCGAGGATCATCAGCGCCAATCTCAATGCGCCCGTTCAAATGATGGCAGCACGGGCAGCGGACTTCATATTGGGCAAACCGCAATTGCCGGAAATCAAGGCCAATTTTCATTTTCTACTTTGAAGCCGCTACTTCAATCCTGCTTTTTTGCGTGCCATGGCGCGGCCGTAGAGTTTGGCTGCCGGTGCAGCTGTGATCCCGTGCAGCACGGCGCTGATCCATACAGTGTTGACGGCAATATGGAGTATTGCTTCGCCATATTCGCCACCAATTCGATCCATGACCATTAGTGCAAATAGCGCCGTTGCCAGGCCACGGGGGCCGAACCAACCAAAGAATAACCGGGTTAGCGGAGCGGAATCGGTTCCTGTCAGCGAGAGCCAGATTGCCAGGGGGCGGGCGATTAACAGGCTGCCCAAAATGAGCGCCAGTGTTGTCGCGTTCAGATGGTGAATGGATTCCGGTACCAACACCAGGCCGATCAGCAAAAACGCTGCCCAGCTAAGTCCCTGTCCTTCGCTCTCGGTGAACTCAAAGATGAACTTGCAGCGTTTCTCGACCAGGTCGCCAAACATGAGACCCGCAACAAATGCAGCAATGAAACCATTGCCACCAATCGCATCGGCTCCGATATAAGCGCACACGGCCAGAGCAATGGCCCCGACACCCTCATAGGGTTCGGATGTGGTGTGATTGTCTTTCGCCCAGAGTAAGACATGACCGCCGACAAATCCCATGGCTGCACCAACAAGGGGGCCTAATATCAATTGTTTAGCACCAAACGCGAACCAATTGGTCTGGTCCGGCTCCATCATATTGGCAGTCAGGCTTGCGCAGAGCAGTATCAGCGGTAATGCCAGACCATCATTCAGTCCGCTTTCGACCGTCAACGCCCGGCGCTCACGTTCCGGCACCAACTGGTTAGAAATGACGGATTGACCCAGTGCCGCATCGGTCGGGGCCAAGATGGCAGCCAGCAGTAATATGGCGATCGTCGGCCAATCACCAACAAATGGCCAAGCCAGCAGGGCCCCGATCACCACGCTCAGCGGCAGGCCGAATGCCAACATTCGAAACGGCCACACATGGCGCGTTCTCAAGGCCGTCATATCGGTCTTTGCAGCATCGAGAAACAGCAAGATGATCAGGGTTGTTTCGGCAACCAGATGCAATGCCGTTTCAGCGCCGGCAACTGGCATGATCCCGGTGGTCGACAGTATGAAGCCAAACGCGAGGAACAACATCGGTGCTGTCAGAATTGTGGTTTCCAACCGCTTGGCGATCATCGAATAGGCCAACGCAAATGCCGCAACCAATAAAAGTCCGCTGGCCATTGTCTTCAGACTCCTCAAATTTACTCGCCTGAATACGTTGGTTGTCGGCAAGTTTTATTTGGGGAAGGCTACAGGGAAGCTGCCAATAGGCAAATCGAATCTGTGGTTGGTTGCTCAACTCGCCGTGAGTTTGAATCCCTCAATATTAGCGCGCTTGACCATGCCGAACAGATCTCGGGGATCATCCGGATCAGCCAGCATGTCGAGTTCGACAAAATGCCCAGTGCTTTCAAGCTGATCGCGGATGAAGCGCAGAGCGGAAAAATCTTCTGTGGCAAAGCCAACACTGTCAAACAGGGTGATTTGGCGGTCCGATGTGCGTCCTTTGGCTCTGTTGGCAATCACTTGCCACAATTCGGTGATTGGATGATCGGGTTCGAGTTGCTGGATTTCGCCCTCGATACGGGTTTGCGGTGGAAATTCAACAAAGATGTCGCTGCGCAGTAAGATGTCTTTATGAAGTTCCGTTTTTCCCGGGCAGTCACCACCAATCGCGTTGATATGCACGCCCGAGCCCACCATGTTATCGGTAAGAATAGTGGCATATTGTTTGTCAGCAGTGCAGGTCGTGATGATATCGGCTCCCGATACCGCTTCCTGAGATGACTCACATTGAACTACCTGCAGGCCGGTTCCCGCAAGGTTGCGTGCCGCCTTGCGTGTCGCCTGTGGATCAATGTCAAAAAGGCGAACCGTATCAATGCCGATAACACGCTGAAACGCCAGAGCTTGAAACTCACATTGGGCGCCATTGCCGATCATTGCCATGGTCCGTGATCCTGCTGGAGCCAGGTGCTTGGCGGCAACGGCAGAAGTTGCTGCAGTGCGTAACGCGGTGAGCACGGTCATTTCCGACAACAAAATGGGGTAGCCGTTATCGACACGGGCCAGCACCCCAAAGGCTGTAACGGTTTGAAAGCCTTTGGCCATATTGGCCGGATGACCGTTGACATATTTGAAGCCATAGGTATCGCCGTCGCTTGTAGGCATAAGTTCAATAACGCCTTCGCGGGAGTGAGCAGCTACCCTTGGGGTTTTATCAAACTGATCCCAACGCAGAAAGTCGGCTTCGATATAGTCTGCCATCTGCCCAATGACATTGGCCGGGCCAAGCGTATTGACGATCCGCATCATGTTTTCAACGCTGACAAATGGAACCATGGCCAGGGCGGATGGAGTGGGGGCAGAATCATTCATTGGTTTTCTCCAGTTGGAAGAGCGTTAGAAACTTTTCGTCGGTCGGTCCAAGACGGTGCGGCCAAACAAGCTTGCACACAGATCGACCATCAAATGAGCGGTGCGTCCGCGGTCATCCAGAAAGGGGTTCAGTTCCACCAGATCAAGCGACGTCACCAATTTGCTGTCGTGCAGCATTTCCATAATCAGATGAGCTTCGCGAAAAGTTGCTCCACCCGGGACAGTTGTGCCGACAGCGGGGGCGATTGCCGGTTCAAGAAAATCGACGTCCAGGCTGACATGCAGCGCACCACCGGCTTGTCGCACCTTTTCAAGAAATTGCTTCAGAGGGGCAACAATCCCATGTTCATCCAGCGCTCGCATGTCGAAAACAGTGATTGAAAGTGTCGACAGAGCCTGTTTTTCAAACCGGTCAACAGAGCGAATGCCCATCATGCAAACATTTTCTTGCGGAACGCTCGCGGCCAAGTCCGGATAAATGTTTTCAAATCCTTCCTGCCCGGTGAAATAGGCAACCGGAGTTCCATGCAGATTTCCGCTGCCGGTTGAATTCAAACAATGAAAGTCTGGATGAGCGTCCAGCCAAAGTACAAATTGCGGCCTGTTTTGTTCGTTGGAATAGCGCGTAACACCGGGAACGGTGCCAATCGACAGGCTGTGGTCGCCACCTAGAAATATCGGAACATCTGCCGAGCGACAGGCGTGGTGTGCCCGACCTTCCAGAGCCACCGCCCAGCCAACGGTTTCGTCAAGATTGTGGACGGCTGGATTTGCCGATTTGCGACCGCAAACGGATTCGGGTTGCGAATTGCCAAAATCGACAACGCTGTGGCCCAGCGATTGCAGGGCGCCGGCAAGTCCGGCAGTGCGATAGGCGTCCGGCCCCATAATACATCCGGGTTGACTAGCACCGGATTGAACCGGAGCTCCAATGAGACCAATTTTCATTGCCAAACCCACACCTTGTTTCAATTGCATGTGTAGTTTGACTGTGTTTTTCTCAGGCAAATAGTTGAAAAAGTGAACAAAATGGTGATATTAATATACAAAATGATATACGAGATGACGATTTGTCTAAATGATGGATCTATCCCAGCAGGACCGGCGCCTTCTGGCAGCGCTTAAACAGGATGGGCGGGCATCGGTCACTCGTCTGGCTCTAATGCTTGGCCAGTCCCGCGCGACAGTTCAGGCACGCATGGACCGGCTTGTTGAATCAGGAGCCATTGGACGGTTTACCATTGATCTCAATCCAGCGTTGGATGTTGAGTTGATCCGCGCCGTCACAATGATTGAGCTGGAAGGCGTATTGACCCGTTCAGTGACCCGCACTTTGAAGCGGATGGACGCAATTATGTCGCTACACAGTACCAATGGCACCTGGGATCTTGTCGCACAAATTGAAACTGCAAATCTGCCTGAATTCGACCGCGTGCTTCGAGAAATCAGGGAAATCAAAGGGGTGTTGAACAGCGAGACCAGCCTGTTGCTGAATTCTGTCAGTGGCTGAGCCTGGTCAGATCATTTTAACGCTCGCCAGACCGTCGTTCGCGGTCACTGAGCAGCAAATGCTCTTCAACGTTCTGGGTTGCTCATAGGGCCATGGGCGTCCGCGATGCAGGGTGCATCGTTCGTCCCAGATCAGCACGTCTCCCACTTGCCAGTTATGGGAATAGACGAATTCTGGTTGGGTGCAGAAATCGATCGCCTGCTCAATCAGTTCGCGTCCTTCCTCCAGCCCCATACCTTCAATCGCGAATGCATGTGAAGCAATAAACAAGCCCTCTTCGCCGGTCACCGGGTTTGGCCAGATTGCCCGCCACGGTCGGTCTGGCCAGCGGGTCATTTCTTCTTGAGTTGCCAGATCATTGGAAATTTTTGAGCGGGAATGGGAGAGGCGATGCCAAATAATTGCGTTCTGTAAAGGGGTCTTCATTTTTTGTGGCATGGCTGCCCATGCCGCGCGGGTGGAGGCCAGTTCGGTCTGGCCACCTCTGGTTGGGATAACTCTGGCTGTCAGGATATTGACCAGAGCGGGTACCGGCAGGAATGTGCTGTCGGTATGCCACAACATATTGCCTTGCAGATTCAGTGTGTGCAGACTTTCGGGATCAGACACTTTATCTTCGCCAATTTCGTTTGAAACGGCCGAGACCTTAAACTCGATGTTCCTCCCGGTTGCCATGGATTCGCGGTTTTCCAGAGGACCGAATAATTCCGCAAGTGCGATGTGTTGCCCGTCGTCCAGCGACTGTCCTCGAACCAACAGGGCTGAAGAGGCTTCAAACGCCCGGCGAATTTCAGGATAGAGATTGGATCGCGTCACATCCCGCAGGTCGAGATCCTCAACGATTTTGCCAAATTTGGGATGAAGCGTGGAAAACTTCACGGTGGTTAAAAACCTCAGGAGCGTTCGTCAACCAACGTGGTCAACCAATCAGGATCCATTTCGGGAACCGATGACAGCAACAATTGGGTGTAATCTGGAAAAGGCGGTTCCAGAATTTTGCTTTTCAAACCCTGTTCTACCACCTGCCCCTGGAACATCACCACGATTTCATCCGAGATTGCTGTTACCACAGCAATGTCGTGGGTAATGAACAGATAGGTTATATTCAGCTCTTTCTGTAGCCGCAGCAGCAGCTTCAAAATGCCTTCCTGAACAATCTGGTCGAGCGCTGACGTCACCTCGTCACAAATGATAACTTCCGGGTCGGCGGCGAGCGCACGCGCAATGCAAATACGTTGCTTTTGACCGCCCGATAGCTCGCCCGGCAGACGGTCCATGAAACTGCCGTCCAGTTCAATCAAATCCAACAGCTGGGCGACCCGTTCATCACGTTTTTTACCGCGTAAATTGTGATAGAATTCCAACGGCCTCCCGATGATCTCGGCAACCGTCTGTTTGGGATTCATCGCCGTATCAGCCATCTGATAAATCATCTGGATGCGGCGCAGCTGATCCTTGTTGCGATCTTTCAACGCCGCCGGCAGTGGCTCGCCATTGAACTCAATAGTTCCACTCATTGGCGGTAAAAGGCCGGTAATCACACGCGCTGTTGTTGATTTTCCTGATCCAGATTCACCAACGACCGACACGGTGCGGCCCCGCGGTATATTGATGGACACATCGTGCAGCACCTTAACGGTGTTGCCATAAGCTGCATCAACATTCTTGATCGCCAGGGCAATATCGTCAGAAGGACTCTCTTCCTTTTGCAATGCCCGCACGGACCACAGTGATTTTGTATAGTCCTCTTTGGGCTCGCTGAGCATTTGCCGCGTCTCGGCCTCTTCCACCTCATCACCGTAACGCAAAACTTTGATGAAATCGGCCATTTGAGCGACGACGGCGAGGTCATGAGTGATGTAGATGGCGGCTGTATTAAACTTCTCAACGATGTCGCGCATCGCAACCAGAACTTCCACTTGAGTTGTGACATCCAGCGCGGTCGTGGGTTCATCAAAAATGATCAGATCAGGGCGCGGCGACATCGCCATGGCGGTCATGATCCGTTGCAATTGGCCCCCGGATACCTGATGTGGATAGCGGGCTCCGATATTAGCCGGGTCCGGCAATTGTAGAGAACCGTACAATTCTATAGCGTCAGATTTGGCTTCAGCTTCGCTGTTGATGCCATGATCAACCGTGGCCTCCACCGTCTGTTCGATCAATCGGTGTGCAGGATTAAAAGATGCCGCGGCCGATTGGGCCACATAGGCAATCCGAGATCCCCAAAGTTTGCGTTTTTCGGCTTCCGACAACGCCAACAGGTCAATGCCATCAAAAATGATGGATCCGGATTTGATTCTGCAACCCGGCTGCGCATAACCCATCGCGGCTTTGCCCAGGGTTGATTTGCCAGCGCCCGATTCCCCGATGAGCCCCATGACCTCACCGCGCCGAAGTGTCAGGTCAACACCATTTACAATGTCGTGCCAGCGCTCATCACTAAAGCCGTCGATTACGACATTTTTCATTTCAATAAGGACATCGCCCTTAGCGCCGCGCCTGTCGGAATCAGTGGTCATCACGCAATCCACTTGTTTTATGCAGGAACCAATCGACTACAAAATTCACAGCAACCGTCAGCAATGCCACCGCACCCGCAGGCAACAATGATGGCAGCGCCAGCGTCCAGTCGTAAGCCACGAACTGAATGAACCGTGATCCGTCACGCACCATCGAACCCCAGTCTGCGGTTGGCGGTTGAATGCCAAGGCCGAGGAAAGAAAGCGACGCAATTGTCAGGAACACAAAGGAAAAGCGCAGGCCAAATTCTGCCACCATTGGCGGCATGATATTTGGTAGGATTTCCTTGCGCATCACCCAACCGATGCCTTCGCCGCGCAGTCGTGCGGCCTCAACATAGTCCATGACCACAACATTTGCCGCAACCGACCGGGTCAGGCGGAATACACGGGTGGAATCCAGTATCGCAATAATCATCACCAGAGACGGAATGGACGAGCCGAAAATGCTGAGCAGCATCAGCGCGAAAATCAAACTTGGGATCGACATCAATACGTCGACCCCCCGGCTGAGTATCTGATCGAGCCAGGAGCCGTTTATCGCCGCCACCAGACCCAAAGTGCCGCCGATTAGAAATGACAAAAATGTCGTCGCCAGCGCGATACCAATTGTGTTTCGTGCGCCATAGACCAGCCGGGTGAGCACATCGCGGCCGATCTGATCTGTTCCAAAGAAATGGGCAGGGTCACCACCAAACACAGTCCATGGTTCGTCGGCTTTGGCGAACACCTCGGCTTCACCATAAGGTGCCAGAAAGGGGCCAAAAACCGCCACAAAGGCATAGATTGCAATGACAATCATGCCGAACCAGGCGGAAATTGGCGCCTTCTTCAAAGCGATCCAAACGCGTTCTCCATAAGAGCGGCGCTGGCGGACCTGACCAACTTCACCGGATGCGGAATATGATTGAGGTTCTTCGGTCATCTTGGGTGCAGCAACCTCGGATTTGTAACAATACCAATGACGTCAGCCATCAGGTTCAGCAATATATAGGTGGCCGCAAAGATCAGAGCACAGGCCTGGGCCACCGGAATATCGCGCGAGCTCACTGAATCGACCATCAACTGGCCAATGCCCGGGTAAACAAAAACAACCTCAACAACCACAACTCCGACCACTAGATAGGCAAGGTTAAAAGCGATAACGGTTGCAATCGGCGCCCAGGCGTTTGGCAGGGCATGTTTAATAATCACCTTGGCACGTGAAGCACCTTTCAATTGGGCCATCTCAATATAAGGGCTGGCCAGCAGATTAATCAGCGCCGCGCGTGTCATGCGCATCATGTGGGCCACAATCACCAGTGTCATGGTCAGCGCGGGAAGAGCAATCTTGAAAATCCGATCTCCAAACGACATGTCCGGCGTCACGTTGGACAGGGTCGGGAAAATGCCAGCCAGTGCAACGATCAGCAGATAGGCCAGGAAAAACTCGGGAAAAGAAATCGTGGTTAGTGTGACCGCATTGACCGAACGGTCATATATTGAATTGCGCTTCAACGCGGCGGTAATGCCGAGAAACAGCGACAGGGGAACGGCGATCAGCGCAGTGAATCCAGCCAGGAACAAGGTGTTGGATAGTCGTGGAGCGACCAGTTCCCAAACACCGCGGGATGCATCGGAACCCGAAGAGGCACGACCGGAAAAGGACGTACCCAGATCACCCTGGAGAACAGCAGCGATCCAGTCGATATAACGCAACCAAGCAGGTTTATCGAGACCCAGTTCACGGCGAAAGGCTTCGACCGTCTCTGGCAAAGCCGCCTGACCCAGAACCTGTTGGCCAAAATCTCCGGGCAACAACGCAATAGAAGAAAAGATAATTATCGAAACAAAGAACAGCGTTAGCAAACCCAATCCCAAACGCTGCAGTACTGTATATAAGACCGGATGCAAAAAGAGCCTCCCAACTCCTGCCTTCAATATGGGCACTATCTCAACCCATCCCTGAAATCAGGCTAGGCGAACCACGCTACGGCTGTAAACCGCCAAACCAACAAAAGTTGATTACATACATCAATTTTTTAGTTCAGTTGCGTCGGCTTAATTGCATTTGGCGCGTCTGTGTGGTTCGTTTAACTCCGGAAAACCAGTGAAAGCTTGGGAATCCAATAAAACAATAATGGGAGATAATAAATGCGTGACATGAAAACGGAATTCGTGCGCGAGCAAAGTGAAAAGCTCGCGAGCGGCGGGATTAACCGCCGCCAGTTTATCACATCAATGCTTGCTGCTGGTGTAGTCTTGCCGGCCGCAATGACCATGGCAGGCGACGTTCTGGCTGCGACACCGAACAAAGGCGGCTTGCTGCGCCATGCAACAGGATATGGTGGAACCACGGACTCGATTGATCCGTCGACCTCTAACAACGGCATGACTCAGGCTGTGATCTATACGCGGGGCAATCACCTGACGGAAGTTGGCCAGGACGGCAAATTGCGCCCCGAACTGGCTGAAAGTTTTGAGCCGGGTGATGGTGCCAAGAGCTGGGCCTTCAATCTGCGTAAAGATGTGACGTTCCATAACGGTAAAACGATGACTGCCGACGATGTAATAGCGACGTTCAATATCCATCGGGGGGAAGACACCAAATCGGCTGCGAAGGCCTTGGTATCTGCAGTTGAAAACATCAAGAAGGATGGCGATAACCGTGTTATCTTCGAGTTGAAAGAAGGCAATGCCGACTTCCCTTATATTGTGAGTGCATATCACTTCATGATTATGGCCTCTGATGGCACAGGAAATGTTGATGTGAACGCCCTGGATAACTCCACGGGCGCATATGTGACATCATCTTTCGAAGCTGGTGTCCGCGGTGAATTCAAACGCAATTCAAACTACTGGAAAGCTGACGCCGGTCACTTTGACGCTGTAAATATATTGTCAGTGGTAGACCCGACGGCTCGTCAAAGCGCGCTTTTAAATGGCGATGTTGATATTGCAGACTCCATCGACCCTAAAACCGTGGCGCTTCTGGGCCGGGTTCCAACAGTTGATATTCTGGAGACTAACGGAACGCAGCATTACACATTCCCCATGCGTCTTGATGTTGAGCCATTCGGCAACGCTGACCTGCGCATGGCGTTGAAACTGGCGATCAATCGTCAGGAACTGGTTGACAAAATTCTGTTGGGTCACGGTATTGCCGGAAACGACGTCCCGGTGAATGCCTCAATGCCGTTCCACAACGACCAGATCGCACAGCGCGAATTTAATCCGGACAAGGCTGCTGAACTTTACAAGAAGTCCGGACATTCCGGTCCGATTAAACTGTCAGTCGCTGATGCGGCATTTGCGGGAGCGGTTGACGCCGGTCAGTTGATCGCAGCTTCTGCGAAACAGGCAGGCATTGAAATCGAACTTATTCGCGAGCCGAACGATGGCTACTGGTCCAATGTCTGGAATAAAAAAGGCTGGTGTGCGTGTTACTGGGGTGGTCGTCCAACCCAGGACTGGATGTATTCTGCTGCCTACACCCAAGACAATAACTGGAACGACACCGCATGGCGTGACACGCCCGCTGCTGATCGCTTCAACGAAGTTATTGTTCAGGCCCGCGCTGAGACCAATGAGACCGAGCGTCAGAAGCAGTACTTTGAGGCACAACAGCTTCTCCATGACGATGGTGGTGCAATTGTTGCGATGTGGGCAAACTATATTCTGGCTCACAGCAAGAAAGTTACCCACGGTCCAGACGTTGCTGCCAACTGGCAGAACGATGGAAACAAATTGTCGGAACGCTGGTGGTTCGCTTAAGCGATACACTTGTTGGCTGAAACGAAGAAGGCGGCTGGGCAACCAGCCGCCTTTTTTAACGGTTGCGCGGCATCGGGTGTTCCGACGCAAGGCGCATATTCAACGTAGCCTCTCGCCATATGACGAACAGTCCGGCGCCGAGGATCATCGAGATTCCTGTCCAGGCCCAGAAGTCAGGCCATTCACCAAAAATCATCACCCCCCAGGAAACTGCCAGTACCAGCGCCAGATATTCGAATGGTGCTATCAGTGCGGCTTCGCATGATCGATAGGCCTGGGTGATGAAATAGCCCCCGGTACCACTGGCCACTCCAATACCGATCATGATCCAGATATCGCGAGTGTTCGGCATCACCCAGGGGCGAGTCAGGAAATCTATTGAGGGATGGATGCTTGTTGCATAGGTTCCATCGCCAGCGATCAGGCCGATGGTTGAGCTGACCAGTAAAAAGGTCAGATGGGAATAAAGCGCCATGGTTGAGGCTTTTTCAACACGGCCGATCTTGCGGGTCAGCATGTGCAGAGTCGCATAGGCGACAGCAGCCATGGCGGGAAACAGGGCAGCAATCTGAAAAGCTTCTGTTCCGGGACGCATGATAACCAGAGCACCAGCAAGGCCGGCCAATACGGCCATCCAGCGGCGAAGGCCGACCCTTTCGGCAAGAAAGACAACGGAAAAAGCGGTGATCACGAGTGGAGAAATAAAGAAAATCGCCGTGGCTTCAGACAGAGGCAGGGCCGCCAACCCCATGAAAAATACCATATTGGCAAAAACCACCGACAGGCCCCGCAATATATGCATTTTGATGTGTTTGGTTTTCACCAGTTGAAATCCGCCTTCCAGCGGGATCATGACGCCAAGCGTCAGCGTCAGGGCGATGAGCGTGCGGGCGAATACGATCTGATGCAGCGCATAATCGCCTGACAGAAATTTGATGCCGACGTCGTTCAAGGTGAATGCGATGGAGGCAATCATGGCACAAGTTATGCCGATGGTTGCCGCAGATCGGGTTTGTGTCATCAATGCATCCTGTTCCTATCGACAAGGCGTAACAGGTATTGTTTCGTGGCAATAAGAGAGACGCGACACTCAAACGAAAAGGTGCAGCCATGAAACAGGCGGCGGATTTTCCAAATGAAATAGTCGAACATGCCGATGTCGGCATTGTTATGCCCGATGGTTGCAGATTATCGGCCAGAATCTGGATGCCGGCTGATGTAAAAGAAAATCCAGTGCCGGTTATTCTGGAACATCTTCCCTACCGCAAACGTGATGGCACGATTGTTCGAGACCAGTTCACCCACCCCTGGTTGGCTGGCCATGGCTATGCATGCATTCGCACCGACATGCGCGGTAGCGGGGAGTCGGAGGGCTTGTTAGAAGATGAATATCTGCAGCAGGAATTGCAGGACGCATGTGATGTTATCGCCTGGGCAGCGGCACAGTCCTGGTGCAATGGCAATGTCGGCATGATGGGCATTTCCTGGGGTGGCTTCAACAGTCTGCAGGTTGCCAGCATGCAGCCACCGGCCTTAAAGGCGGTGATCACCATTTGCTCAACGGTCGACCGCTATGCCGATGACATTCATTATAAGGGTGGCTGTTTACTACTGGAAAACTTTGGCTGGTCAACCAATATGCTTTCCTATTCTTCGCGACCACCGGATCAGGCCTTGGTCGGAGATGAGTGGCGCAAAATGTGGCTGCATCGACTTGAAAATCAACCCTGGCACTGGTCAACCTGGATGCGTCACCAACATCGTGACGACTATTGGAAACACGGGTCGGTCTGTGAGAACTACGGATCGATTACCGCTTCTGTGTTGAGCATCGGTGGATGGCATGACGGTTATCGAAATACGATTTCTCATCTGGTGGAAAATCTGCAGGCGCCTGTGAAGGGTATCGTCGGTCCTTGGAACCACAAATATCCACACTATGCCGGTCCCAAACCTGCCATCGGTTTTTTGCAGGAAGCAAAACGCTGGTGGGATCATTGGTTGAAGAACGAAGATACGGGTGTAACGGACGATCCGGCTTACCGGGCCTATGTGATGGATTCCCTGCCGCCACGGCGTTGGTATGATGAACGTCCGGGACGCTGGATTGCTGAACAAAGTTGGCCGTCACCTTCGGTTCGCGCGCTAACCCATTATTTGTCAGGTAACGGCAAACTGGTGCCCGAAGTTGCAGTTATGAACCGCGCAGTTTCCTCAGCTCATGACTGTGGTCGCCAGTCTGGTGAATATTTCCCATTTGCCTTCAGCGATGAATTGCCGGACGAACAAACGCCGGATGATGATCAATCATTGTGCTTCGATGGCGAAGTGCAGGAATGCGTTGTCGATATTGTCGGGGCACCTTTGGTCTCACTGACCCTGAGCAGCGATCAACCCAACGCTCAAATTACAGTGCGACTATGTGATGTGGGACCAAATGGCAAATCGGCACATATCACGCTTGGGTGCTTGAACCTCACGCATTTTCAATCCCATGAGTTTCCTCAGGCTTTGGAACCCGGCGTGGAAATATCTGTCTCGCTTCGACTGGATCAGTGCGCCTATCGTTTGCCGGCGGGACACTCATTGAGACTTTCCATTTCAACCTCCTATTGGCCATTCATCTGGCCCTCTCCGATATCAGCCGAAATCACCGTTTTTGGGGGACAGATCGACGTGCCCGTGCGGTTGCCGGTGGAACATGACGAATGGCAATTTGATGAACCGGAAGGGGCCGAAGCGTGGCAGTGTGAAAATCTGCGCCCATCGTCCTACTCGCGAGCTACAACCACCCAGCAAAACGGTGCGGTTGTGACAACGATTCAGTCGGATGCCGGCGAAGATCGCGATCTGGAACACGGTCTGATATCCGGCAGCTGGTTGAAGGAAGAATTCTTTATACATCCCAACAATCCGCTTTCTGCGCGATGCACATCATTTTGGGAGCAGACCGGAGGCCGGGAAGGGCAGATGTGGCGTACCGAAGCATCAGCCGAAATGCATTGCGACGCAGTCTTGTTTTATTCAACCGCGCATTTGCGGGCGTTCCTCAACGACGAGTTGATTTTCGAGCGGCAATTTGAAGATAGCGTACCAAGACAACTTGTTTAGTTGAGAACACAGGAGACATGGGAAATCACATGGCTTGACTTATTGTAAATAACATTTATGTTAATTAACATTAATGCGAAATAAAGTGTTACATGTCCAATCTCATTCAAACATTTGCAGCCCTTGGTGATGACACCAGATTCGCCATTGTCGAACGGCTTCTCAAGGAAGGGGAACTGTCTGCAGGAGACCTTCAAGAGGGCACGGCGATATCGGCTCCGGCCGTTTCACGGCATTTGAAGGTGTTGCGTTCGGCTGGATTGGTTACCCAACGCGTCGACAAGCAAAGACGACTTTATTCGGCGCGTCCCGAGGCCGTTCAATCGGTTGGTGCCTGGTCTATGTCTTACCGCGAATTCTGGCAGACAAGTCTGGACAGGCTGGAATGGGCTCTGATTCAGGAGAGTAAAAAATGACCAATGAACTGAAAATTGAACGGGTATTTGCCGCCGATGCAGAAACTGTATTCGCTTTCATCACTTCAACCGAACACCTGTTGAAATGGTGGGGCCCGGAAGGTGTCAACATCAACGAGCACGCTCTTGATCTTTCAGCTCCGGGGGCATGGTGGTCGACCCTTGTCAATGCGGATGGCAATACATTTAAGATGAGTGGTGAAGTGACACGGGCCGATCCACCAAAATCAGTCGAGTTCACCTGGGCGTGGCATGACGACAAGGACGTACGTGGCCATGAATCCCAGGTTCGATTTGACGTTGAACCCAATGCCGGCGGTGGGGCTCGATTTGTCCTCACCCATTCCGGGCTTCCAGACGAAGAGAGCCGCAACAATCACAATCAAGGCTGGACCTCGTCGCTTCGCAAACTGGAACGTCTTGCCGACTGAACGACACCCAATAATGTTGGAGATGAATATGAAACAGGCAAATGTAGCAACGCGACAGCAATGGCTGGACGCACGACAGGAATTGTTGAAACAGGAAAAGGAATTTTTGCGCCAGCGTGACGCGTTGAGCGCTCGCCGCCGCCAATTGCCCTGGGTCAGGGTGGAGGAAGAATACCAGTTCGACACGTCGGACGGTGCGCGCAACCTTGCCCAATTGTTTGGTGACAAGTCACAGCTCATCGTTCAACATTTTATGATGGGCGATGACTGGGCAGAAGGATGTCCCAGTTGTTCCTTCTGGGCCGATGGGTTTGACGGAACGACGGTTCATCTGGAGAACCGAGACGCCGCTTTTGTTGCGATTTCGAACGCCGGTTTATCGAAGATCGACGCTTATAGGCAGCGAATGGGCTGGAAATTCATGTGGGTGTCTTCGCTGGGTTCAAAGTTCAACCACGACTATCAGGCGTCGTTCACTGCTGAACAATTAGCAGCGGAATCAGTCTATTACAATTTTCGCGATACACAATTTCCAGCCAGTGAAGCGCCGGGGATCAGCATTTTTGCCAAAGATGAGGCTGGGCAGGTTTACCACACCTATTCCTGTTATTCTCGCGGTCTCGATAATATGAATGTCGCTTATCAGTATCTCGACCTGTTGCCGAAAGGGCGGGATGAGGACTCTCTGCCGCACGCCATGGCCTGGGTGAAACGTCACGATCGGTATTAGAGCCGTTCACGTTTAAATGGAACCATTCTGAAGGAGCGCTTTTGTGACAGGATCAAGTAAAGGATCGCCGGTCGTATCGGGTATACGTCCAAGAGCCGTTGCGCCGGTAGTGGCGCAAAAGCGTCCTTCCCGAAGGGTTTGTGATTGGCGGACGTCCAAAGTCGAGCCGCCCTTGCCCGATGCGAGGGCATCGCGCTGCGTGCGTCTCAACTCTGGATCATCTCGCCAATCACAAACAGAATTAGCTCCATTTAAACCTGATCGGCTCTAGGCTCAGCTTGCATCTGGCAGGATCTGACCAAGCTCTATTTTCAGCGAGTACCAATCTGCTGATTGGAGATCGACCGGCCAAAAAGCGTTTCGGCGTTTTTATAGGCGATGCGTTCAGCAATTTCGCGCGGCAGTAAAGATAGCCATTGCCGGTTAATCGAAATGAGTTCGGAATAACGTGCCCACTGGTCGTTGATCCAGGTGTCGGTGCCAACCATGAAGCGTTTTGAAAAACGCTTCAGCACCCGTTCCCAATCCGGATCGAGCCTTTGGCCAGAAGAGAGAATATCAAATTCTCGAAACGATGTATCGGCATAGAGGGTCGGATGCTTTGCCATCATCTCTTCCACCACAATTGCCGGTTCGCTCATACCGGCATGTGCCCAGATAATGGTCAGCGCCGGTTCAAGTCGGTACAGCAGGTCAACTGGCGCGGCACCGGAATGGATATGGATTGGAATGTTCCGTGACCTGGCCATCTCGGTGACCTTGCGCAGCAATGGCTCATCAGTCGGATCAATCCGGTGAATGTGAAATTCACCCAGACCTTCGTGAGGATATTTGTCCAGCCGTTCAAGCAAATAGTCTTCCATGCCCGGCGACTTTGTCCAGTTGGAGGACCCGGCACTCCCGTGATAGGGCCGAAGTTCCGGCACAATTCGATCAGGAGCATATTCCAACAGTTTGATGGTTCCTTCATCCGGCGTTGAAGAAACAAGACTCATGGCAACACCATTTTTGTCCATCAGTTCGATCACACTGCTGGGCGGATAAGCGTCCCAGGCCGGCTGCTTGTAATGAATGTGCGCGTCAAACAGCGGCAAGGTGTGAACCGCTTCGCCAATTGGATGATCGTCATCGGCCAGTGCCGACCCGGCGCACAAACATGCGGCGCAGATCAATCCGAAAGTCGAACGTCGCACATACATGTCAGCTAACCTGCAACATCATCCTGAATGGGATTGCGCAATAAGCCGATGCCTTCGATTTCAATTTCTACTATATCGCCATCGCGCATCCACAATGGTGGTTTGCGGGCATGGCCTACACCCGACGGAGTGCCCATCATCACGACATCTCCGGGTTCCAATGTCAGCCCTTCGGTAATGTAAACCAAAGTTTCAGCAACTTTGAAAATCATCATGTCGGTTGTGCTGGACTGGACGGTCTCGCCATTGAGCCGGCACTCAATCTTCAATCCTTCTGCTGCTTCCGGCAGTTCATCTGGCGTCACAAATACCGGTCCGAAGGGGCCCGTCCGGTCAAAATTCTTGCCCATTGTCCATTGGATAGTATGGCGCTGATATTCACGCACCGAACCATCGTTGAAACAGCTGTAACCAGCAACGGCTGACAACGCGTTCTCCAGTGTCAAATGGCGGGAGCGTTTGCCGACTATCAGCGCAAGTTCGGCTTCGTAGTCCATCGTTTCAGATTGAAGCGGGCGAATAATTGGCTTGCCATGCGGAACCAGAGAGGTCGGGCTTCGCATGAAAATTGCCGGAAAATCGGGTTTGTTGAACGGACCTTCATTGACGTGATCCATATAATTCAGCCCCAGGCATAAAATTTTACCCGGATCGGCAATAGGCAACTCGAAATCAAGTTTGTCGAATTCGTGTCGATTTCCCGGATCTGCTTTAGCCACCAGTGACTCAAGCTCATTCAAGCGTTCTTCCCGGATTGCTGCTGCAATGGTTCGAGGTGCTGCAGCATCCACTGCCGTCAGGTCGATGACACCATCATCCTGCACAACTCCGATACGCGGTCCATCCGCTCCCTTAAATGACACCAGACGCATGCCAACTCCCCATCTCTCACTTTTGAATACTGATTGATCATACCGGGTTCCGAAGAAAATAAAAACGATATATTTTGCAAATTTCCAAAAATATCTATAAAATCAGTCAAAGAGATGTGAGCTGTCTCAATCTGGATCGGCGTCGGTCCAGCAAATCGCGCTGACAAATGCCCAGTGCAATGTCAGTTTCAGCGCTCATGGGAGGTTTTCAATGAAGTTATATCTTAAATCGATAATCAGCGCCTTGGTGGTGTCTACCGCGGCCCTGAGCGGAGCGGCCTGGGCTGCACCCTGTATGAAAGTAACTCTGACCGGAACCCAGGGAGGGCCACCTGTATTCAAAGGGCAGGCCGGTGCCGGAACTCTGGTGCAATTTGGAGATGATGAGAATAAATGTGGTGCGGTCAAACTACAATTTGATACCGGGCGTGGCACCACGCAGCGCCTGTCGCAGCTTGGGGTGCCGGTTGGCAAGCTTAATGCGATCTTCATCACCCACATGCATTCAGATCATACCGAAGGTCTGGCTGATATGATGCAATTGCGCTGGCACTTTAATTCCGGCGGACCAAAAGTCGATCTGGTGGTCAGCGAAGATGCAAAATCACCGCGTGGACACACGCTGAGTGGGCGTAATTTTGCGGCGCATATTGGCGATGCGTTGATTGAGTCCGGCGAGATGGCGCAACGTTTGGTGGAAAACCCCAAGCGGTTGGTCGGAGGACCCAAAGACCTGATTAATGTCATGGCCTTTGCACCAGCCAAGGAACCTGTGGTTGTCTGGACCTCCGGCGACGTTAAGGTCAGCGCCATCAATTCGCGTCACATTCCCGGCCACGCGTCCTATCGTGTAGATTCCCCGGCCGGCAGCGTCGTCATTGGTGGTGATGCTGGCAACGACAAACCAAAACCACCGCGCGATACATCGACATCAGCGCAGGTTGAAAAACTGGCGAAGGGTGCGGATATCATCGTTCACTCGACGATCCATCCGGTTATGGGCCCAGACAAAGCAAGTGGGTTCCCGCCGCCCATATATTTCAGGCAGTCCACAGCAACAGATCTTGGCAGTATGGCCCAACGCACTGGTGCCAAACATCTGATGCTGACCCATCTGATCCCGCCAATGGGAGCAAAGCGTCAAGGCCCCTATCCTATTCCCGGTGGTGCATTGGATGAAGCAGCTTATAAGGCCGCTGTCACGGATGGTGGTTTTTCAGGAAATACAGTGGTGGGTACTGACCTGGCAACGGTGCAATTACCTGTCAAATAGGCTAGGGTCAGGACTCATTAATGTGGTGTATTGTGTTGGTCATGACACTTCTGGATAAAGTAAAACAAGCGCAAGCAAGAGCCGGTGGCCCTTTCGAGCATTGGTTTGCTTTAGGCGGGCGTGACATGTCCAACCCCCTTTTGTTTTGGGTGGGCGGGGCGATTTTTGCCGCTGGATATCGTCGCAGAACCTTGAAAACCAACAGGTTTCCTGCGTCTCTGCTCCTTGCCAGCAACAAAATTCACCATCGCAGAATACATCAGATTAATGGGTCCTTGCCCTAGGGCTCAAATGAAGGGAGCCTGACCCTATCAATGTGAGAAACAGCCAAGCGAACCGGGACAGGATGTTTCCCGGTTCGATTATACCAACGAAAGAGATTTTGACTTCATGAGCGATCCAGCAGAAATGGGCGAGGGGGTTGGGCTCCGTGATATCAGTGCGACAGACAGCGCTGGTTCAGAATCGATGACCAGCCGTGCTTATATGCGGCTTCGCGAAGACATAATATCAGGCACCCTGAAACCCGGCCGCAAACTTAAAATCGAGGAATTGCGTCGTACTTATGACGTGGGAACCTCGCCCATCCGAGAGGCCTTGAGCCTTTTGACGTCGGATCATTTTGTTGAGCGCAACGACCAACGGGGATTTCGGGTTTCTGAAGTCAGTGTGCAGGAATTTGAAGAATTACTGAAAACGCGATGTTGGCTTGAGGAGCGGGCATTACGGGAGTCCATTGCAAATGGAGCTGCCGCCTGGGAGGAGCGGGTTGTTCTTGCCAACTACCGTTTGTCGCGTATTCCCCGTTCCGCCGATTCCAATCATTTTGTCGCCAACAAAGACTGGGAAGAACAACACAAGGGTTTCCACATGACGTTGATCAGCGAGTGTGGTTCCTCAATGCTGTTGAAATTCTGTGACCAGTTATATGATCAGAATATTCGCTATCGCCAATTGTCAGGAACCAAAGCTTATCCTGAGCGTGATATAGCCGAAGAACATAGTGCGATCTGCGATTCCGTGCTGGCTCGTGATGCCGACCTCGCCGCAAAACTGCTGATCAATCACTATCGCCGCACCAGCAATTTTTTGAGCGATGACTTGGTAAATTAGACTCAAACAATGGGTACAGGACGCTAACGTGTGAACGTGGCGTTAACTTGCAGTTGCTTCGGCCAGAACGAAATCAAAATCCACCACGTAAAACGGGGATCCGAGCTCTGCTTTGGCTTCCAGATCATCGGGAAGGTTGGAAGGATCTTCGCGCTTTTGATAATCCATCACCAGCTGTTCCCGCACACCAAATACCGGATCTTCATCCAGATAGGGGTCATCGCTGGGGAATACTTCTGTGACCAGCGACCGGTGACCTGGCGCTGTGACGATGAAATGCAAATGCGAGGGGCGCCACGGGTGGCGGCCGGTTGAGTTCAGCAATTCACCAACGGGGCCGTCATCGGGCACCGTATAAGGGGCCGGCCGGACCGTTGAGAACAGATAGCGTCCGTCAGCACCCGTCGTCATATGAGCGCGCAGATTGTACTCCGGTTGCGCTTCGTCCTGGTTTGAATAAAGACCGTTGTCGGCGGTTTGCCAGATTTCCAGTTCTGCCCCCGTGATGGGCTCTCCCTCTCTGGTAGTCACCCGCCCGCCAACCACTACTGTGGTGCCCTCATTTTCCCCTTTCAGATCAGCACCAACCGGCACGTCTGGTGCGCCGAGAATGTGAAAAGGCCCCAACACACTGGATGGTGTGCCATGTTCAGCAGAATTGACCATGTCGACCAGTGAGGAGAGGCCCAGGACATCGGAAAACAGGATGAACTCATTGCGTTCCGGAGTGGAAATTTCACCAGCCGCCATCAGCAATTCCAGACCCTTTCGCCATTCGTCGTGGGTCAGGTCCGTTTCGCGGACAAAATCGTGTAAGTGATTTGCCAATTTTTCAATGATGAACATCAATCTTGGGTCGGTATCGTCGCTACAATAGTCAAGAAAAGCTTTGGTGATCGTTTCTGAGGTGACGTTGCGCATGGCGCATCTCCCTTGGTTGAGCTAGTTGAGTATGCCGGTGGACAATACCGGAAAGGCAATAATTAGGATCAGTACCAGAAGCATGATCACGGCAAAGGGGAAGGCTCCGAAGAATACATCTTTAAGCGATATATCGGGGTCGTTGAGACTGGATTTGATGACAAAACAGGATATGCCAAGCGGCGGTGTCAGCAGTCCGATTTCGGCACCGATCACCGTGACAATTCCAAACCATACCAGGCTCATGCCCATACCTTCAACAAGGGTGATAAACAGGGGCACGACAATCAAGATTATCGAGGCTGTATCCAGCAATGTGCCGAGAAACAGCATCAGGACGACATAGATAATCATCACTTCGACAAAACCGAGATTGTAGTTTTGCAAAACCTCGTTCAATTGATTGGGCAACCCGGCATATCCAAGCATTCGACTGTAAAGCGAAGCCATTGTGATCAGGAACAGGATCGAAGCTGTGATATGTCCTGTTTCAATCGCCGTATCCCAAAGTCCACGCCAGGATATTTTACGCCGCAATATAGCGATAAGAAGTGCCGCCAGTGCACCGGCAGCACCAGCTTCAACCGGGGTTAGCCAGCCGGTATAAATGCCACCCAGCACGATCAGGATCAAGGCGACAATCGGCACCGTCTTGTCGAGGATTTCTGCCGCCGACATGGGTTCATCTACCCCATGATCGATATTTTTGCCGAGATAATCTGGCCGCAGTTTGCCTGCAGCATATATCCACGTGATATAGGCCGCGGTGAGTAAAAGACCGGGAACAATGCCTGCCAAAAACATCTCGCCAACCGATTGTTCAGAGACAAAGGAATAGATGATCAACATCGCACTGGGTGGGATGATCATGCCGAGAACCGACGATCCCGCAACAACTCCCACAGCAAAGCGTTTGCTGTAATTCAGCTTGCGCATTTCCGGCACGGCAATGCGGGTGAATACCGAAGCTGAAGCAATCGATGAACCGGTGACTGCTGCAAACACCGCATTGGCTCCAACCGTCGCCATGCCAATACCGCCTGTCAGCGCCTTGAAGGCGCGGTTCATCACAGCATAAATGTCGGTTCCCAGTCCGGCCCGCGATACAAGCAGGCCCATCACGGTGAACAGAGGAATTGTGGCAAACGGATATTCGGTTACACCGTCACTGACGGCGATCTTCAAAAAGTTGAATGCCAAAATGGACTTGCCGCTGATAATCCAGATGGAAATGAAAGACACCATTCCCAGCGCCACCGGGATGTAGACGCCTAAGTAAACCAAGGCAACAATTGCCGCGACAGATAGTGCACCGATTTCAACGGGACTCATACCGGGCTCTCACTTTGATCAACCAGAACTGGTTTTCGCGTACCGATCAGCGTTTTCAGCAGAAAAATAATGGAACACAGGGTGACACTGAAGAATATCGCCAATTTGGCTGGCCACCAGGGCGCTGTGAAAATTCCCGGTGTGCCAAAATATTCGCACCGGGCAAATGCAGTGGCCAGATCGGCAAAAAAATCACCGGTAGGTGGTGCGCCAAATTCCGGCGGAGTGATAAAATGACAGGTCTCGATTGAATCAACAAATTCCGGGTAGACTGTCCAGGCGATCAGGCCCATGAACAAGGCTGACAACAGATCGATCATCCGTGCCGCACTATTGGCAAAGCGTGGATAACGCTGTTCTGCAAAGACCAGAAAACCGTCAGATCTCGTCAATCGATTGCTTCGCACCACGTCAGGTAATTGTAGAAAAACAATCAGAATCAGAGAGAATATAACAACTTCCACGACGCCACGGAGCGGCGAATGAAATGCCCCGCGGGCAATGATGTCGACATTCATGATGCCGACCAGCAGAAAAATTACCGCCGTGCCAACCGCGTTTGACACGATCGCCACGGCGATGAATGGCGCGCTAATGCGGTGAAGAATATCGGACATCGATTTATTTCCTCACCGCAATTGCGTTTGCCGGCTTAAAGCTCGCTGGCCCAGTCGCGCACTGGCGTCTTGCCTGCAGCTTTTAGCTTGGCAGTATAAGCCTTCAACATGTCGGATCCGGGAGCACCGGCGTCGTCAAGTTTCTTGGCCCAGTCGACCGCAATATTTGGCATCGATTTGGCCCAGGAAGCACGAGCTTCAGCTGACAGTTCGACCACCGTTCCGCCGCCTTTTTTATAGGCCTCCAACGATGCCGTTGCACGATCCATCGCAACAGCGGCAATGTGGTCACGATATTCAACAGCTACCTGTTGCAGGATGCCCTTCACTTCGTCCGGCAGTTTAGCCCACATGTCCTTGTTGACGGTTACGGTCTTCGAGTTCACCGCACCCAGATCAGCTTTCAGCATGTAAGGTGCAACTTCCGCGATCTTGAAGGTTTTGGCGGCCTCCGGCCACAGCATGGCTGCGTCTACAACGCCAGTCTGCAGCATGTTGTAGAAATTTGGTAGACCACCGCGGACGCCTGCAGCGCCCTCAATGCCTTCCAGATAACGCAAATTATAACCGGCACCAGCGACTTTCTTGCCCTTCAGATCATCGAGTGAATTGATCGGTGTCTTTGAAAACATCTGATAAGTGTCCAGCACCACACCAGTCGCCAGATAGACCTGGTTTTCCGCATCCAGCTCTTTGGCCATTTGTGGAAATTCCTTGGCAATTTCATCTACCGCTTTGGCGACAATTCGTGCGTCAGCAGCGATGAATGGCGTTACCGCTGAAATACCCTGACTTGGCAATTTGGAGTTGTGAAAAATCGTGGTGACAATTCCAATATCCCCCAGACCCAGCTTAATGCCTTCAAGCACACCACGCGGTTTAACGATGGTGCCGCCATAAGCTTCCTGCCATTTGATTTCATAATTTCCCTTGGCCGCGAGCAGTTCGTTGACGCGGGGAATGAAGAATCCGGAAAATTCCTTAACCCACATGGCGCGTGCCGGATAGCCATCGATCGCGATCATGTTTATTGTTTCGGCAGCCTGGATCGGGGCCGCGCTGAACGATAGAGACGTTCCGGCTGCAACGGCAGCAATCAGCAATCCTCTACGTGTTGTTTGCAAAGTTTTTTTCAACATATTTTCCTCCCGGTTTATGGTCCCTGTATTGTTGTGGGGCCGATTAATTTGGTTTTGATACCCACTCTTCGTCAATCACAGTGCCTGCTTGCCGAAAAAGTTTTGACAATGGACAAAATTTTGCGACCTCAGCAGATAGCCGGTCAAGGTCGGACTGCGAAACTGTTTCGCCCGTTTCGATTTTTAAAATCACTTTTGTAAACGGAATTTCGATTTCTTCCTGCAGCGTCACACCGCGGCGGTCAAAATCACAGACAGCAGATATATTGAGATGGCCGATATTGATGCCAAGGCTGGCAGCGCATTTGTGGCCAATCACATTGGTGCATCCAATCAGTGCCGCCAAAGCGGTGTCGGTTGGTGTAGGACCTGTATTCGTTCCATCGCGTTCAATCGGTTCGTCGATAGCGAAAACGAGATCTCGGACCGCAACTTGCGACAGCGAATGCGAAGGGCAATGGGCTTCAGCTTTAAGCTTGACCGTCGTTTTTGGTCGGATATTCAAAGCCATCAATTTACTCCCTTTGGCGCTGTATTCATTTCAGGCGAACTCGCAGACTTCGTCAAATTCAAATCGCGGCAAACGTTGAAATAAAGCGGCTTCGTCGGCATATCCAATATTGCACAGAAAATTCGACTTTGTCGTGGTGCCGGCGAAGAATTCCTCATCCACAATGGCGTTTGAAAATCCGGACATAGCGCCGACATCAAGGCCGATTGCGCGCGCGGCTGTCATCAAATAGCCACCCTGCAAAGTGGAATTTCTATACGCCGTATCCTCGGCATGGTCCGGCTTGTCAGAAAAATGGCCGCGCCTGTCTTCATGCGGAAAAAGCTTCAACAATTCGCGCCAGAATTCCACATCATAAGCAATAATGACAGTTAGCGGTGCGCCCATTAGCTTGGGCAGATTGGTTGGTTTAACCGATTTCGCCAGTTTTTCTTTGCCTTCTTGCGTTTGAACGAAGACGAATCGGGCTGGGCAGGAATTCATACTGGTGGAGCCCATCTTCACGATGTCATACATGCGCGAGATCTGTTGCTTGGTCACCGGCCGGTCCTGCCAGGCATAATGGGAACGGGCCCGCTCCAGAATAAGATCGAGTGACGGTTGGTCGAGTTGCGTGATCTCAGCCCGAAGCTGCCTGATATCCTGCTGAGCAGTCGCCCGCAGGGTCTCAAGATCCGGCTTCAAATTATCAGCAGACGTCAATTCAGCCCCCTGGGTGGCGCTATCTGGTATTCCTTGTTAGCGCTAAAATACCCACATTATGGGTCTGTAGTCAATAAATATCGATATTTTCATTTGAGGAATTTTTTGCTAGGATGAGCCAAATCTGACCGGAGAAAAACCCATGCCCTTATGGAATGAATACAAAGAAACTGCCCGAGAACGGGGTGCATTGGCATTTGAATTATTTGTCGTGGAATCCACTCCTGCGGTGGCTCCTGACATTATGAAGGAAGTCTTGCCGCGCCATTTGGCCTATCAAATGGAAATGGAGGCTGCTGGTAAACTGTTCCTGGCAGGTCCGCTTTCCGATGACACCGGCGAACAGATGCAGGGATCAGGACTGATCATATACCGGGCAGAATCCATGCAGCAGGCGGTTGATCTGGCGAACCAGGACCCGATGCATTCGGAAGGTTGCCGCACTTTTAAGTTGCGAAAATGGTTGGTCAACGAAGGATCGCCATCATTTGAGACCAGGCTTTCGCAAAAACAGGTTATTCTAAAATAGGACCTTCCCAAGGCCGATGAAAAATTCCAGCTTTTTAGGTGAACTGATTGCTTCGATCATTGATCGGGGGTCGAGTTTTTCGGCCTTCCGAGATGACCGGTCGATCGATAAACTCTGCGCCGATCTGTTGTCCAGCAAGGGCGAAGTCTCGAGCCGAAAAATTGGTTCCGCCGTTTTGACGCGTTATCAGGAATTGGATGGTGAGGACCGGCGGGCTTTCTTCCAGTTGCTTTGTTCACAAATGGACCTCGACATCGCGGCATTATCCAATGCGGTTACGGCTTATGGTGGAGATCGCAGTGTCAAAAATCTGGCGGCCTTGTCGGCAGCTGCGGAAGCGCCGCGTCAGGAGTTGCTGCGGCGGTTAAATCATGTGCCGGGTGCAACATCGGCCCTTGTCAACATGCGCAAAGACTTGCTCGATCTGTTGCCCGATAATCCTGAACTGAAACGCATCGATCTCGATTTCAGTCACCTGTTTGTATCCTGGTTCAATCGCGGGTTTCTCGTAATCCGTCCGATATCCTGGCAAAGCCCGGCAAACATTCTGGCTAAAATCATTCAGTATGAGGCGGTCCACGCAATCGCTGACTGGGATGACCTGCGGCGTCGGCTGCAACCTGACGACAGACGCTGTTTTGCGTTTTTTCATCCAGCCATGCCGGACGAGCCTTTGGTTTTTGTTGAAGTCGCCCTGTGTCGCGGGATTCCCGGATCTGTTCAGGATGTGTTGCAGGACGAGCGCAGTGAACTCGACCGGGAAGAGGTCGATACAGCCGTGTTTTATTCAATCTCGAATTGCCAGCAGGGGCTGCGAGGCATTTCATTTGGCAATTTTTTGATCAAGCAGGTGGTTGCTGACTTGTCAGTCCAATTGCCCCATTTGAAAACATTTGTGACATTGTCCCCGCTTCCGGGATTTGCAGATTGGCTTTCTGGTGAACAGAGTCCCGTCAGTCAGGACTATGTTGATACTTTGCAACGATCTGCGATTGCGAAATCAGACAATTCCGATTCCGAATTGTTGGTGTCCCATAATAATCAATTGCGTGGATTGGCGGCAAAATATCTGTTGGGTGCCAAGCGCGAAGATGGAACGCCGCTTGATCCCGTTGCCCGTTTCCATCTCAGCAACGGCGCTTCGGTGTTAGAACTTCATGGCTTGGCAGACACGTCGCCAAACGGGCTGCAACACTCATTTGGTGTTATGGTCAATTATCACTATGACATGGACAAAGTTGAGAGCCAGCACGAGGCATTTGCCCAGTCTGGAGAAGTTGGCGCATCAAAACCGGTATCCCAACTGGCCAGATCCAAAGTGCCAGCAGATATGCGTCGAAGTGTTGAGAAAGAAGTTTCATGACAAATCATTTGTTCGACGGCTTGTTTGCAGATGGGGACCCCCAAGCGCCATTTGCCGTGCTGCCTGATGGCGGCCAGTGGACCTATGCAGATGCGCTGAATTTTTCAGCAAGGCTGGCAAATGTTCTCAATAGCTACGGCATTGAACCGGGCGATCGCGTTGCTGTTCAGGTGCCAAAGTCCATTGAAGCTGTCCTGCTGTATATCGCCTGCGTTCGTATGGGTGCTGTGTTTCTTCCGTTGAACACGGCCTATACAGGTTCGGAAGTATCTTATTTTGTCAACGATTCTGGTGCGAACCTGTTGGTTTGCAACCCTCCGGATCGCACTACCTATGCGGATCTGGCGCTGGACCATGATTGTCGACTTGAAACACTTGGCATCGCGACAGAGGCAGGGTTTGCTGTCGGGTCGCTAGTCGATGCAGCTGAGCTGGTCGAGCCGTCGTTTGTTAATGTTGACAGACGAGGCAGTGATCTTGCGGCAATACTCTATACCTCTGGAACCACCGGGCGGTCGAAAGGAGCAATGCTGAGTCACGACAATCTGCTGTCGAATTCGAAGGCTCTGAAACAGCTTTGGCGGTTTTCCAAGTCAGACGTTTTGCTGCACGCACTGCCCATATTCCACACTCATGGCCTGTTTGTGGCTGTAAATGTGACCTTGTTGTCCGGCGGATCGATGATATTTCTGAGCGGTTTCGATCTCGACACGATGATTGAACAACTGCCCCGTTCGACAAGTTTGATGGGCGTGCCGACATTTTATACACGGCTGTTGAACGATCCTCGCTTTACGCGTCAATTAGTCGCCCATATGCGCCTGTTTGTCTCCGGCAGTGCACCGCTATTGGCGGAGACGCATGTCGAGTTCGAAGAGACGACTGGCCATCGTGTACTTGAGCGCTACGGCATGACCGAAACCAACATGAATACGTCCAACCCTTATAATGGCGAACGGCGCGCCGGAACAGTTGGTTTTCCGCTGCCGGGTGTTGATGTGCGGATCGGCGATCCGGACACGGGCAAACCGCTCGCGGCGACGACGGCGACCGAAGTTGGCATGATCGAAATATCCGGTCCCAACGTTTTTTCCGGTTATTGGAATATGCCGGAAAAGACGGCGGCGGAATTTTGCGACGACGGTTATTTTATAACAGGCGATCTGGGCAAGATTGACGCAGATGGTTATCTGCACATTGTCGGCCGGTCCAAAGATCTGATCATATCGGGCGGTCTCAACATTTATCCCAAAGAGGTCGAGCTTGTTATTGATGATCAGGTGGGAGTTTTGGAAAGCGCCGTCGTCGGCGTACCCCATCCCGACTTTGGCGAAGCGGTTGTGGCAGTGGTTGTGCCGTCGGGAAATGAATTGGATTCCAGCACACTGGCAGAACATATCAAACCGCATCTGGCGCGATTCAAACAACCCAAGCTGATTGAGATTGCTGCTGAATTGCCGCGCAATACAATGGGCAAAGTTCAAAAGAATATTCTGCGCACCCGGTTGAAGGATTCATTTTCCGTCTGATCAAATTCAGATTCGGATCTTTCAAAGAAGAGGCCGTCGCACCAATTTGCAGACCAAGTGCGACGGCCGAGCGTGCATGAGGAGTTAAGGGCGAACATAGGCTCCTCGTGTGGGCACGCACCCACTGATGCCGCCGCGTAGAGTGCGGCAACTTCCAGTGATCTGACGGTTTTGGTGTTGGTTGGTGATTGTGCAACGCACTCCCGACAATCCACCCTGACAAGCCGACCATGTCTCTTGTGGAGGTCCGTGTCGGACAAATGCTGTGCGGGTAGTGCGGCGGCGCTCTTTCTGGCTCTGTTGCAGATTGGTTTTACGAAACAGACCGAGAATCCCGCGATTTCCGCGACTTCGATGTTGAAAATCGCGGCTCACCTTGCCCCACAGACAATGGGGCAGGAATGGAAAAGTCTCAGTGGCGAAGTAAACGAATTTGCCGTTAAGTGTGCCACCGTTGCATCTGTCGAGCGCTTTGGAACCGCCAACAAACTTCCAATCCTGAACATAAGTGCCGTCATATGTGCCACCGGGTGCAGAGGCGCGAGTACCCTTTCTCAGCGCGTAGCCGGAGCGTCTTTTGCTGCCCAGATAGTGGATTTCAAATCCGTCAGCGGCCCAGCCAATTAAGCTGCCCTTGCCGGAATTAACCAATGCATTTGCCACACCGTGATAGTGGTACAAGCCACGCTTATCGACATGTGCATTGTTGCGATCCATGCCCAGCTTTTCGCGTGCACCCAGTCCATCGAGGTTCCATCCTGACCGCGCATTGCGGCTGAAGCCCCGTCGGCTGCGGGCATCAAAATAATCTGCCGTTGTCGGGCGAAACTGCACACCGTTTATGCCAACGCCGATCGAACTCCTGACCCAATGTGATCGGCGTCCCTTTTTCGGCGAGGCGGTAACACATAAATTTACGTTCTGTTCTGAGATGCGATGAGGATTGCTGCGATTGGGAAAGTTTCCGGTATTGTGGTTTGGCAAACCATTGGAAACAATGCAGCGCTGACCGCCTTTTACAGAAACCGAAACTTTGTTGTTGTGAGCCTCGGCCGGTGAAACCAACAGAAACATTGTAGCGATACTCATGGCAACGGCGTTTGCCGCGGTCTCGATTGCACACCGGAGTTTAGGTCTTGAATATCTCAAACGGGGCATTTTGATCCTACTTGTGCTGGGGCCCGTTCCTGCGGAAATATGTGGCATGGAACGCGCCCGTTGGTGCGTTGTTCCAGCAGGTTAACGCGGCAAAACGAATTGGATTTGGAGAGAATGTGCAGGCATTGTGAAGAACCTGGCACTTCTTTGGGATTTAACCGTGAACGGCTCTACAGCTCAAAAGCGTAGCCGACACCATAGACCGAGCGAATAGGATCGTAATCAGGAGCCACCTGCTTGAGTTTGTTTCGCAGGTTCTTGATATGACTGTCGATGGTTCGGTCAAATACATCTGCATCATCATGGAACACCGCATCCAGCAACTGACTTCTGGAATAGACCCGACCGACACTTTTCTGCAGCACCAGCAGAAGCTGAAACTCCCGCCGTGTCAGTTTGATAATTTGATCATCCAGCATTGTCAGCCACTTTTCCTCATCCAAATGCAACCGAGAATGAGCCGTGCCCCCGTCCTGAGCGGCTCGATTGATTCCCGTCCGGCGCAAAATAGCCTTGATCCGTGCGACGAGTTCGCGCGGTGAAAATGGTTTGCACAGATAGTCATCTGCTCCCAGTTCCAGACCCAGTAATCGGTCGATTTCTTCGACTTTGGCGGTCTCCATGATGATTGGAACCTCGCTTTGAGCCCGAACCTCACGACAAATCGTAATGCCGTCTTTGCCGGGAAGCATGATGTCCAGAACGACCAAATCCGGTCTTACGCCGAGAATGGTCTGAGTGGCTGTAGTGCCCTCATGCAGCAATGTGACCGTCATGCCAGCATCAACGAGATAGTCCTTGATCACCCCGGCCAGAGTCATCTCATCTTCAATCACCAGAATATGTGGAAGTTTACTCATGTTCAGATGCCTTTTTGGGTAGAATGACAGTCACACACAAACCGCCCAGATCAGATTGTGACAAAGAAATAGTGCCGCCATGTGCTGATACGATTTCCCGACAAATGGAAAGACCAAGGCCAGACCCACCAAATCGACGGTTGCGCGATTCCTCTTCACGAAAAAAGCGGTCAAACATCTTCTCCCTGGCCTCTTTGGGGGGGCAGGGTGGGGAATCTTCTACTCGGATTTCAACGTCTTCACCAACCGACCGGGCAATGACCCGAATGGTGCCCGGAACGGTTGTATAGCGCGCCGCGTTTTGCAACAGATTGTCGAGCAATTGCCCGATTCGAAGCCGGTCACATTCAACGAGCAGCGCAGGTTGCAGATTGCTTTCAACAGACAATTGCTTGCCAGTGAGATGCTCCAGCGAATTTTCCAGCCTAGAGTTGATGATCTGGTTGATATCTTCCGACTTAAGATCTGTAACCAGATGCCCTTCGCGCAGGTTTGACAAGGAATTCAGATCAGCCACCAATCGCGACAGGCGCATGGTCGAAGTGTGCAATTCTTCAAGTCGATTGGGATCGGGTGCATGAACACCATCCTGGATTGCTTCTATTTGAGCACGCAACACGGCAAGTGGCGTTTTCAACTCATGGGAGGTGTCGGATATCCATTTGCGCTCAATCTTGTCCCGCTTGTCGAGATTTTCCGCCAATTGATTAAATTGCGATAACAGAGCTCCCAATTCGTCTGATCGAGTGTTGGTGAGACGGATCGAATAGTTACCGGAAGATAATTGATCACCAGCCAAAGCAAGCTCACGTACCGGTTTGAGAAATTGCTTTGCCAGGAAATAGGCTGCAATTCCGCTTAGCATCAGCGCCAGCAGCAAAGTTGCAGCCAATGACATCAACTGATCCTGAAGAAACAGATAGTCGCTGCCCGATGTCTGGCTACCGTCAGCGGTTAAAGCGATCCATCCCAACGGCAGGTCATTTGGCTCGCTGGAACGTGGAATGATCGGCCTTTTTGCAAGTATCGGTCTGCGGAGACCGGCCCCGGCAACCCGTTGACCCTGGTTGTTCAACAACTGGAGCCGCGATCCAAACCTCATTGGGTCAATTGTCAGTAATGTACGCCGTTTGCCGCTCTGTTGCTTGGAGGGGCGATCGCCGTTTCGTCGTTTGGGGCGGCGGTTACCGTCTTGCCGCTTTGGGGGCGGGCGGTTGCCATCTTGTGGTCCGAGGCTACGCGGAGGCTGCGGTACGGCCGCTAGCATGAATTCACTCCAGGCCGCGTCATTGCCTTCAAATTGTGGCCATCCGCCGGGTTGGTGAACTGCCACAAGGTCGTCATGCAGCTGATCAAACACGGCCAGTTCGGCCAGAGACATATAGCGGGCAAATCCGGCACGCATATTGATGGTCAGCGTGACTGCTACAAAAATAATAATTACCGCCGCCACGGCCAGCATGGCGGCGAACAGTTTCATTGTAATAGACTGACGGAATCTGGCCATAAGTGTGTTTATGTCAAAAACATGGAGTCAAGGTGAAGGTGCAGGTTGGGTGGTCAAAGCAAATGTTGCCACCGGCTCGGCGACATTGTGAAGTGATACATCGCCCAATGGCTCGGTCAGATCATGAGAGCTAGCAATGTCATCTGTTATCACAATCTGTTGCCCGATTGTCTTGCCATAATCTCCCAGTCTTGCTGCGATATTTGCGGCGCGGCCGATCACGGTAAAATCGAGTCGCTCGCGTGATCCAACATTGCCGTAGGTGACATCGCCGAAGGCAATTCCGATAGAGCAGTCAATTTGCTCTGCAGCTTCACCAATACGAGTGGTGGACAGGTGCGAAACAATCTCTTGCGCCGAGTCCAGCGCTTTTGCGCAGGCCAGTTGTTTGTCGTCGCCGGCCGGAAATATTGCCAGCACCGCGTCGCCAATAAACTTCAACACCTCGCCATCGCGCTGATTTATTATATCAGTAGTCGCCTCAAAAAACTGGTTCAAAAGGGAGACATATGCTTTCCGGCCCAGTCGTTCTTCAAGCGAAGTTGAATTTCGAAGGTCGCAAAACAATATGGCAGCCTGAATATCGTCACCATCCCCGCGTCGGATTTCACCCCCCAGCACCCGCGCCCCGGTGCGTTTTCCCAAATAGGTTTCCAGCAATGACTGGGCGTTCTCCTGCAGGGTAAATACTTCGAAATAGCGGCTGATCACCGAAGAACATTCAAACACCAAACCAAGATTGGGCGTGGTGAAGCCTTTGGGATGGTCGCAGGTCAACGTCATCACATTGATCTGCCCATTGGAGAACGGCAATGGCATGGCAACATAATCCGTTGCGCCTTGTTCTATCAGATCACCAATGATGGGAAAGTCGAATTCAATTGGCGACCCATCCAATCGTTGTCTCACCCCGCCGAGACCCTTTGAGACGTGACGCAGCGGACTGTTGATGAAGGTCGGACTGGTATGGATCTCGTAGGATGCCGAAACCGACGTAACTTCGTCGCTTTCCTTGGTCCAGATGTAATTCCTGCCCGCAATCATTGGGTGCAGCGACCAGATCATGACGCTCAATCTGGAAATGGCGATGCCGTCATGCAGAAATTTTCGCGCCAGCGCTGCTGTCAGTTCTTCGGGAGATTTGCACAACCATGCTTCGCGCATGACCCAGTCGACCGTTGGTCCAGCAATATTGCCACTGTCCATGAGCTCGATGGCGTTGTCACCATGATCAATGTGCGTAATGACGCCGGGCATGAAGGCGACGTACCCCTCCACATCCTTGCTCTCGGGCAGGGCTTTTTCATAACTCCAAGCCGCCTTTGGAACGGAGTTGCCGTCGATTTCCAGGTCGAAATAGCTGGCAGTGCCTTTAAACGGACAAAAGGTTCGATGGTCCTGATTTGGCGACAACATCCCGCAAACATCTTCCATTGGGAAATAAACTGTGATCGGCAGGCGAGTTTCATGCATCACCAGAGCGCGGGAACTGGCCGCTAACAGGGTGTCCCCGTGATAAATCTTAACCTCATGGCCAATCGACTGCACCCAAATGCCATAATCGTTGGAAGTTTGTTGCAAATGCTGTGTCATTGAAGACCTATATGGGAGTTTCTGTCACCGGCTGCAAAGAATAAATATGGAATTTTGGTTGCGGCTCATTTACACGTCCTGACCCCATTCAGGATCAATCATATGGGATGTTGTTCGAGTATGACCTTGTCGGCATAAAATGCCACAAGTCCTGTGAGCTCCTGTGCAAAACTGGAGGGTTCGAGATAACTCCAGGCCAGTTTTTCGTGGTGGTTTTGTTGATCAAGGCAGCCATAATAACAGGCCGTACCTTTAAGCGGACATACAGTCTGCTCAACCTCATCCAGCAGGTTCACCTTGATGTCCTGCCTTGGTACATAAACAACCGGATCATAAAGAGTTTTACCTGCTTCCATCAATCGAATCGCATTTTTGGTATCTGCCAGCAGCGAACCGTCGGGCAAGCGAATGATTATTCGCCTGACGATCGACCTCAGCACCATATAATGTTGCGGCAAACCGGGCCGGTAAATCGTGGTGTCCAAGCAAATATTCCTTTGTTTAAGTCGAGAAGAATAGTCCAAATGAGACACTATGTCAGTCGCCGATACAAACCAGGTAGGTCAACGCAGCTTACGTTGGCATGGCCGACCGGTTCTGCAAGGTCATCTCGCAGGTTTCCTAGACGATTGTCGAGTATTACAATTGCTGCCAGCTGGCATTATATGTAGCAGACAAATTTGCGACAATTTGAAAGTGATTTTTAGAAATGAGCCAAGATGAACGCAAGGACATTCACAATTCTGACTTACCTCTGGTGTGTCAGGCCTGCGAAGTGCGTCATCAGGGTGTTTGCGGTGCGCTTGATGCTGAACAATTGCTCAAGCTGAGCAAACACACCTCGCGAAAGGTAATCCAGAGCGGCAGTGAGTTGCACCGTGGTGGCGAAGAGTCCGATCGCTGCAGCAATATCATGGGAGGTGTTGCGAAACTCTCCAAGCTGATGAGCGACGGGCGACAACAGATTGTCGGTTTGCAGTTCGCCCCCGACATGGTCGGCAGAACATTTGCCAGCGAGAGCACTGTAGCAGTTGAAGCTGCCACAGATGTACGGCTCTGTTCATTTCCAAGATCAGTTATCGAAGAGATTATGGCGGATGCCCCTGACTTGGAGCACCGGTTGCACCTTCAAAAGTTGAGGGAATTGGACGAAGCCCGCGATTGGATGCTGACGCTGGGTCGTAAATCGGCAGTTGAAAAAGTAGCAAGTTTTCTTTTTCTCCTGGCGACCCATATTGACCCGGAAATCACCAGTCACGACAAGTCGGTCACTTTGGAACTGCCGATGAAACGCAGTGATATAGCTGATTTTCTTGGTTTGACCATTGAGACCATCTCCCGCCAACTCACCAATTTGCGAAAACGAGGTCTGATTGACATTCAGGACCGGCGCACTGTGATCATTACCGATATTGATCGCCTGAAGGCTGCGATGGAGCAGGATTTGTCCAAATAGTCTTACCGGTCGATCAGGATCGCATTGTCAGACCCTGACCCTAAGCAGGGGCAATATATGTTCGACTTCAAAAGCTATATGGCGACGCAATCCCTCGAAAAACCCGCGCAACATATAAGCCAACGTATTGGCGCTTGGTTCATCACAACCGGTGACAAACCGAATCAGTCCATCACACAGTTCTTCTGCAAAACTCTCGTCTTCCCAATGTTCATATTGAAGCCGTTCCAGACTGATATGGAGAGCTTCCTTTTCCTTCGCTTGCATCTTGATGTGAGGAAATATCCGGTCCTCTTCAAATCGATGAGCCGTCTTCACGGTAGGCAGGATGCTGCGGGCAACAATCAACAATTTCTGGCGGTCGATTTTTTGCGGTAGAGCGTCGGCGATATCCTCCAACTGATGGCACAGATCAAGTTGTACGGAAAAATAACGCTGCATTTCCTGTTCAATCGGCCCAACGCAAACGGGGTTGACGCCGCAATTGCATGAACCTGTACATGGCTTGGAGCAATCCTTCATCTGCTTAAGATGAGACTTGGCCATTGCCTTCTCCCGGATGGTCGTTCTTAATCGGTGACCATGATATGCGGTGTCCAGAAACTCCTTGATCTGGATCAAGGTTATTCGGGGTCAAATGAGAGATTTATGCTTTTGGTTGGCACGAATCTGAGGGCCGTACTGCCGACTGGAATCACTACAGGAAAGGGAACAGCATGCGAAACGGAACTGAGCCGATAATTCTCGGCGCGGCAACGCTGCTCGCGGTATTGGGCGCTGCTTTTGCACAGGACGAATTGTTCCGTATACATGCTTGGATATTGGTCGCAATTCTGGCAGCGACAACGATTGTTTTGATGCGCCGGGTCGAGTTTGCACCGGCCGGGCAGACGCTGCCACCAAAGGACGCTTCCGGTTATATGGACGACGTGATTCGTTACGGCACCATCGCCACCATATTCTGGGGGGTTACAGGATTTCTTGTCGGTGTCGTGATTGCTGCACAATTGGCCTGGCCGATATTCAATATCGAGCCATGGTTCAATTTCGGACGACTGCGCCCGCTGCATACATCGGCCGTGATATTTGCGTTTGGTGGCAATGCCCTGATTTGCACCAGTTTCTACGTGGTTCAGCGCACCTGCCGGGCACGGTTATTCGGTGGCAATCTCGTGTGGTTCGTTTTCTGGGGCTATCAGCTGTTCATCGCCATGGCGGCAACCGGTTATTTGTTGGGTATCACCCAGTCGAAAGAATATGCCGAACCAGAATGGTACGTTGATCTCTGGCTGACCATCGTCTGGGTGGCTTATCTGATTGTCTATCTCGGCACGATTGTGCGGCGCAAGGAACCGCACATCTATGTCGCCAACTGGTTCTATCTTTCCTTCATTATCACCGTTGCCATGTTGCATCTGGTCAACAATGCCGCGGTGCCGGTTTCCTTCCTCGGAGTGAAGAGCTATTCGGCTTTTTCCGGTGTTCAGGATGCACTGACCCAGTGGTGGTACGGTCATAACGCGGTGGGCTTCTTTCTCACCGCAGGCTTCCTTGGCATGATGTATTATTTCGTGCCGAAACAGGCCAATCGTCCGGTCTATTCCTACCGGCTTTCGATCATCCATTTCTGGGCGCTTATCTTCCTGTATATCTGGGCCGGCCCGCACCACCTCCACTATACGGCTCTGCCGGATTGGGCTCAGACCCTGGGCATGGTGTTCTCAATCATGCTGTGGATGCCTTCTTGGGGTGGCATGATCAATGGTCTGATGACCTTGCAAGGCGCCTGGGACAAGTTGCGCACCGATCCGGTGCTGCGAATGATGGTCATGTCATTGGCATTTTATGGCATGTCGACATTTGAAGGTCCGATGATGTCGATCAAGGCGGTCAATTCGCTGTCCCATTATACAGATTGGACAATTGGACATGTTCATTCAGGAGCATTGGGATGGAACGGAATGGTGACTTTTGGAGCGCTGTATTATCTGGTGCCGAAACTTTGGAATCGTGAGCGATTGTACTCACTGCAATTGGTCAACTGGCATTTGTGGCTGGCAACACTCGGCATCGTGATCTACGCCGCCGTCATGTGGGTCGCCGGCATCACGCAAGGTTTGATGTGGCGCGAATATGATGATCAGGGATTCCTTGTAAATTCCTTCGTTGAGACGGTATCGGCGATTCATCCAGAGTATGTCATGCGGACGGTTGGAGGTCTCCTTTACCTCACCGGTGCGCTGGTCATGGTCTATAATGTCTGGCGCACTATCCGGGGTGATGTGCGTCAGGAAAAGTTGATGGGTGGCATATCAGCTCCAACCGCCATTGCAGCAGCACAGTAAGGGGGACGGATTATGTCAATTCTGGACAAACATGGAAAAATTGAACGTAATTTGACCTTGCTCTTCGTTGGTTCCCTGGTCGCTGTTATGATCGGAGGTATCGTTGAGATTGCGCCGCTGTTCTACCTCAAAAACACCATCGAAAAGGTCGAGGGCATGCGGCCCTATACACCGCTGGAGCTTGCCGGTCGTGATATCTATATTCGCGAAGGGTGCTATCTGTGCCACAGTCAGATGATCCGTCCGTTTCGGGATGAGGTCGAACGCTACGGTCACTATTCTCTTGCCGCTGAAAGCATGTATGACCACCCATTCCAGTGGGGCTCAAAGCGAACCGGCCCTGATCTGGCAAGAGTTGGTGGGCGATATTCAGACGACTGGCATGTGCAGCATCTGATTGATCCACAAAGTGTGGTGCCTGAATCGATCATGCCGAAATATTCGTTCCTGGCGAAAACAACATTGGCCAAGAAAAACATTTCCGCCCATTTGTCTGCCAATTCTGCGGTCGGTGTGCCTTACAGCGAAGCCATGGTGACGAACGCTCTGGCCGATCTTGAGGCTCAGGCCGATCCTGACGCGGATACATCCGGTCTGGAGGAGCGCTACGCCAAAATCAGTATTCGCGATTTCGACGGCAATCCCAAAGTAGTGTCCGAGATGGACGCACTTGTTGCCTATCTTCAAATGCTCGGCACTTTGGTTGACCTGAAGGCCTATCAGCAAAACGAAAACCTGCGGTGAGGTGAGATCATGGATTATTCTGCATTTCGTCAGTTCGCCGATAGCTGGGGGCTGCTTTACCTGTTTGTGCTGTTTGTTGGCGTAATAGTCTTCACGTTTCGCCCTGGCTCCAAAAAGAAGGCTGAAGAGATCGCGCAAATTCCACTGAAAGAGGACAATGACGATGTCTGAAAAAGAAATTGACGAATCCAGTGGCATTGAAACGACGGGCCATGAATGGGACGGCATCAAGGAACTCAACAACCCGCTGCCACGCTGGTGGCTGTGGACGTTCTACGCGACAATCGTGTTCTCGATAGGATACATAATCTGGTATCCGGCGATCCCGCTGCTAAATGCCTCAACCATGGGTATTTCAGGAACCACCAACCGGGGCATCTTGTCTGAGCAATTGAAAGCAGTTGAAGAAGGTCGTCGGGCAACGGTTGAAAAACTTGCCGATTCCGACCTGGAGGCAATTCGAGCCGATGCGGATCTAAGTCGATTTGCGGCGGCTGGTGGCTCGTCTTTGTTCAAAGTCTATTGTACCCAATGTCATGGATCAGGAGCTTCCGGCAGTCCTGGATATCCAAACCTCAACGATGATGACTGGCTGTGGGGCGGCGATCTTCAGTCGATCTACACCTCAATCAAACATGGTATCCGCAATGATGTCGACGACGACACACGGGATTCACTGATGCCGTCATTTGGTGCGGACGGGCTGCTTGAAGTCGCAGAGATTAAAGCGGTTGTTGAATATGTGCTGCAATTATCCAACATGGAATTCGATCCGGCGCTAGCCGATGCCGGGCGGCATTTATATGCAGATAATTGTGCTTCATGTCACGGAGACAACGGTAAAGGCGATCGCGAGTTTGGCGGTCCGAATCTGGCCGATTCCATTGTTCTTTACGGTAGTGACCGTGCCTCGCTGCGATCCCAGATCAACAATCCCAAACACGGTGTTATGCCACCGTGGGGTGACAAGCTGACAGAGGCCGGCGTCAAGCAACTGGCAATTTACGTTCATGGTCTTGGCGGCGGGGAAAAAGCGAAAGCTGAATAAGCGATGCTGACGACAGAAAAGCCCGATTCGACAAAGCCCGGCATCGAGAATTTCGATGCCGAGGCTGTCAATTCAAAGGAGAAGCGGGTTCTCTACGAAGCACGCAAGAAGATCCACCCCAAACGTGCGGTTGGCTGGTTCCGGGGCCTGAAGTGGTGGATCATGGGCATTACGCTGGGGATTTACTATCTGACCCCATGGTTGCGCTGGTATCGTGGGCCCGACGCCCCCGATCAAGCCGTGCTGGTCGATTTGGCGAACCGGCGGTTCTACTTCTTCTTTGTTGAAATCTGGCCGCACGAGTTTTTCTTTGTCGCTGGCATGTTGGTCATGGCTGGCATTGGTCTGTTTCTTGTGACCTCAACTCTTGGACGCGCCTGGTGTGGCTATGCGTGTCCACAAACAGTGTGGGTTGATCTTTATCTGGTTGTGGAGCGTTATTTTGAAGGTGATCGCAATGCCCGCATAAAATTGGACGCCGCGCCCTGGTCAACTTCGAAAATCACCAAACGCACGTTCAAACACATTGTCTGGATATTAATTGGCTTTGCCACAGGTGGGGCCTGGATATTCTATTTTGCCGATGCACCAACACTAGCGGTTGAATTCTTCACCGGGCAGGCGGCTTTCGTCGCTTACGTCACCGTAGGGATACTTACCGCAACTACCTATGTTTTTGGTGGTTTCATGCGCGAACAGGTGTGCACCTATATGTGCCCCTGGCCACGCATTCAGGCAGCCATGCTGGACGAGCATTCGTTGACGGTAACTTATAATGACTGGCGCGGTGAACCGCGTGACCGGCATGCCAAGCGCATGCGGGCGGCGGGCGAGCATATTGGTGACTGCGTCGACTGCAACGCATGTGTGGCAGTCTGCCCGATGGGCATCGATATTCGCGATGGTCAACAGATGGAATGCATTACCTGTGCATTGTGCATCGACGCCTGTGATGGGGTGATGAGCAAGTTGGGGCTGGAAAAGGGTCTGATTGCCTATGCCACATTGGAGGAATACGGTTCAAATATGCAACTTGCGACCGGTGGAGATACCTGGCTGACAAATGGAATTGATTCGGTGACCATAAGTCCGCAAAATATTCGCGGTTCAAATGGCAGGCTGGTTGACAAAGTAAGACACACCAACCTGCGTTCCTTGCTGCGTCCTCGCACGATAGTTTATACTGCGATATACGCGGCAATCGGTATGGCACTGCTTTGGGCGCTGGCGGTGCGCGACACGTTGAAGGTCAACCTCCTGCACGACAGGAATCCGGTATTCACGGTTCTTAGCGATGGCGCCATCCGCAATGGCTACGAGATCAAAATTTTGAATATGACGGGCAATAACAGAAGCTTCCTGATCACGATTGACGGACTGTCTGGAGCAACTATGAAAACGTCTGGTTCTGCTGCACCTGAGAGTCGATCGCTGCGCATAGATGCCAGAGCAGACAAACTGCAGGCCAGTCGTATATTTGTTCGTGTTCCGAAGGATAGAATTGGTGGGTCGGAAACTGAATTCTCCTTCAATATTCTGGCGATAGGCGGCAGCGACAACACCACCGCAGCCGCCAAATTCGAAGCACCAGCGAAGTTTGACAAATGAGTAAGATAAACCCAATGACGTCCAACAAGACCAAACAGGAATTTCGTTTTACCGGCATGCACATGCTGGTCTGCATGGTCGCATTCTTCGGTGTGATCATCGCAGTCAACGTGACCATGGCGACGTTTGCGTCAAGCAGCTGGACCGGACTGGTGGTCAAGAATTCCTATGTTGCCAGCCAGAAATTCAACGCTGAATTGGCCGTGGCCAAAGTTCAGGCGAAACTTGGATGGACGTCCAACGTCACCTATCAAAACCAACAGCTGAAATTCAGCCTGCTTGATCGCGACGGATTACGGCTCACTCCAGAAGTCGTCAACGTGTCGCTTGGTCGCCCCGCATTTGAGCAGCAAGACCGGCAAATTCAACTGCAAGTCGGGAAGTCAGGCGCTTATGGAACTCGGATTGAATTGGAGGATGGCATGTGGATGCTGCGTTTCGATGCCAGCACGAGTGAACAATCATACCGACGTGACTTGCGACTGTTCGTCAAATTGGGAACAGGTAAGATTGAATGAGTTGTTGCGAGACTTCAACAGATTTAAAAGGTGCTGCGTCAGGCAGCCTGAGTTTTGCTTCGCGGTTGGATGAGGAGCGTTTGAGGGCTGCCTCGCGGCCTTTGGAAGGGATGCAGCATCAGTCCGATTTTATCGTTGCTGACATGCATTGCGCCGCTTGTATTGGCACGATTGAGCGCGGTTTGCTGTCGATGCCGCAGGTTTGCTCAGTACGGGCTAATCTGACAAACCGCACCGTTTCTGTGGTCTGGGACGCAGATCAAGGGTCGGGTTCAGAAATTATGAATTTCCTGAAACGTCTTGGCTTCGAAGCCAATTTGCATTTCCCCGGGGAAGCAACTTCTCAGCTTGTCGACGAGGCGGGCGGCAGATTGTTGAAGGCTCTTGCCGTGGCAGGCTTTGCGGCGGCTAACATCATGCTGTTATCTGTATCTGTATGGTCCGGTGCGGATGCCGAGACTGCAAAGCTATTCCACCTGATATCCGGGCTTATTGCGGTGCCAGCTGTCGCCTATGCCGGGCAGCCATTTTTTACCTCGGCCTTGAAAGCTCTCACGGTTCGCAGGTTGAATATGGATGTGCCAATTTCGCTGGCCGTAGTGCTCGCTTTGGCGATGAGCATATTTGAGAGTGTCACAAATGGATCAGATGCTTATTTCGACGCTGCGGTCACCCTGTTATTTTTCCTGCTGATTGGCCGGTATCTGGATCATCTGATGCGACAACGCGCTCGTGGCGCCGTTGATCGTTTGGTGCAACTCACATCGAAAGGCGGCGTCTTGATCGGTGAGGGCAAAAACCCACACTACATCGATCTGGCAGAGATCAGCGAAGGCATGCGGTTGCGGGTCAATCCGGGTGAACGACTGCCGGTTGATGGAATTGTGGTCTGCGGTTCTTCGGATATTGATCGGGCGCTGGTGACCGGAGAATCCAACACAATTACCTGCCAACCAGGAGACCGGCTTGAGGCAGGAGTGCTGATCCTAACCGGTTCCATCGACGTCACCGCCACCACCGATGCCAGCAATTCCTTCCTTGCTGAAATCTCCGCAATGATGGATGCGGCAGAACAGGGGAGGGGTCAGTATGTGGGGATTGCCGACCGCATGGCGCAAATCTACGCCCCGGCTGTGCATGTGCTGGCTCTGCTCACCTTTGTTGGCTGGATGATCTATACGGGAGGTGATTGGCACAGTTCGATCTATGTAGCGATTTCGGTTTTGATCATTACCTGCCCCTGTGCATTGGGCCTGGCAGTACCAGTTGTGCATGTCATTGGCGCCCATCAACTGATGCGTCGGGGCATTATGATGCGAGACGGAACAGCCTTTGAACGGTTGGCAGAAGTGTCCACAATTGCTTTTGATAAAACGGGAACTCTGACCATGGGAGAACCATTGGTTGCGGACTCGGATGGGTTGGATACCATCAATGAAAGATTAGCGAAGTCACTTGCGGGTCATTCGTCACATCCGGCAGCGCGGGCTGTTGCTGCGCATCTGGACGTCGCCCATAGTGTTGCCCTGTCCGGTGTTGAAGAAGTTCCTGGATTTGGTGTTGAAGCGCGTTACAGGGGCAAGTTGGTGCGGCTTGGCCGGGCCGTTTGGGTGGCTGAAATTGCTGCAGCAGATGCGGCAAATGCAAGATCGTCAGGTGTAGCCTTCGCCATGCAAGATGAAGTGATCTGCAATTTCGTCCTGGAAGACCGCCTGCGTCCAGGCGCCGGCCAAACCGTCAAAAGCCTCACGGCAAGCGGTCTGGAAGTAGAGATAGTTTCTGGAGATCACTCTTCAACAGTCGCTGCGGTTGCCAAGGTTTTGGGGATCGAAAAACAATCTTGCGGAATGACACCCGCTGAAAAAATTCACCATATACAAGTCCTGCAGCAGTCGGGCACTCAAGTTTTGATGGTTGGTGATGGATTGAATGACGCGCCGGCATTGGCTGCGGCCCATGTATCGATGGCACCGGCTTCAGCATCAGATGTGGGCAGGCTTGCATCGGACTTTGTTTTTACCCGTCCAGGGCTTGATGCGGTTTTGACGGCCAGAGCCATCGCATTGAAGACCGGTCAGCTCGTGCGTCAGAATTTCGCTTTTGCGATTTTTTACAATTGCATCGCAGTGCCGCTGGCAATTGCCGGGCAAATAACACCGCTGATTGCCGCCATCGCCATGTCGACATCGTCTATTGTGGTGATTGCCAACAGCATGCGGTTAAACTTCTACAAGGACCGAATAATTCAGCGGCCACAAACAAACGCTACATCGCTGCGTCTCGACGCCGCGTCGTCCACGGATCAGACACCAGCCGGGAGGGTTGCAGCGTGAGCCATTTATTGATCCTCATTCCACTCGCATTGGCATTGGGCGCTCTTGGACTTGCGGCCTTTTTCTGGAGTTTGCGGTCTGGTCAGTATGATGATCTTGAAGGGGCGTCGGTGCGTATTCTCGATAAGGAAAGCGAAGACACGCCGATCTGAAGATGCTTTAGAGCAGGCCCCATTTTTCATAGTCAGATACCAACAGATGGGTGGGTTCGCAGTCTTCTTCGATTTCGCTGAAACGGCCGATGGGGTCGGCAAATATATTGTCTGTCAGATCGTCATTGACGGTGGAAACCTCTCCGATCAGCACATCGCCGCCTTTGCCCCAGAATTTGTGCCAATTGCCAGGTTCCAGCGTGACACTGGCCCCAGGTGCCAACTCCAGCACGTGGCCCGGTTCAAATGTATGGGCAATGCCATCACAGACCACGGGCACCGGGGCAGATCGATCGATTTTGCCCTGCGCATCGCTTTCAAACATTTCAATCGCCAAGATGGCACCACCCCTGTTGATGATGTCTTCGGTTTTGACAATATGCCGGTGGCAAGGTGAAATCTGATCCTGCCGCGATATCATGATCTTTTCTGCATAGCACATGCCGCGTCCCGCCAGCAGATCGGACAATTGTCCGTTGCGTGTGGTGAACAGGAAAAGGCCCAATTGTTCGAATTTTCCAGCACCATAATCCGTGATATCCCAGCCCAAACGGGAGTTCAGTATATTCGTCAACTCGGCCTTGCGAGCGACCATTTCATCGGGAGTGAAATACGCAAAAGGCGGCAAACGAAAGCCGTGAGAGCGGATATATTCATCTGCTGACGCGATGATCTGATTGACGGTGGAACGTTTCATGATGACTGCCTGTTCGATTTGCGGGCGAATTGCCAGCGCGATAGCAGCAATAAACGGTTGATTTTGCTCCTGCAAGTCTCAATAGATTGCCCAGGCATTCTAGGATCACAGAGTTTGGAATATGAACCACGACTCAACATTTGAAGCAATTGGCAAATGACTCAGCAAATCAATGAAATTGCGACTCAGCTGGTTCGCACCGCGAGCCAGCACAAACGGTTTATGGTGGCAATTGCCGGACCACCCGGTGCCGGAAAATCCACTCTGGCTGAAAAACTGCTAAATGCATTGGTGGATCTGGGAGAGCGGTCAGCCATCATTCCCATGGATGGATACCATCTGGACAATACGATCCTGGAAAGTCGCGGCTTGCTGGCTCGAAAAGGATCGCCTCAAACATTTGATGCAGATGGCTTTGTAAGTCTGGTGCAGCGGCTGTCTGATCCAGAGCTTAACGGCGACGTGGTTATCCCGGTTTTTGATCGCAGTCGCGATATAGCCATTGCCGGAGCGCAAGTCGTTGCCGCGGACACGCGCATCTTGTTGTTTGAAGGCAATTACCTGTTGTTGAAGGAGGCTCCGTGGGCACCGCTGAACAATTGTTGGGACTACACTTTGTTTATCGATCCCGGTCTTGATATTATAGAAAAACGGTTGATTGAGCGTTGGTTGAACCATGGGCTGGATGCTGAAAAGGCGAAGTCCCGGGCACTGGAAAACGATATTCCAAATGCCAGATATGTTCTCCAAAAATCTGTCAAAGTCGATCTTCGGATTGACGGTTAGCTGTCATTGTCAACTGGTGTCGTCTTCAACCAACCCATCGGCGTTGGCGTCTTTCCAGACAACTGTTGGCTGAATGAGAAAGTCAATTGAGTGGACCACGGTTGAGTCTTCCTCAACCAGGCAGACGTTATAGGTAGGTGTCAGATCACCGTATCCCATGCGGTCAATTCCACTGAAATCGGGAACGCAGGGATGGCTTGTCGAGCGTGGCGCTGAAAACGCGATGCCACCGACACTTCCGGAAAGCACGTAGTGGCAGTGGCCAAAAAATATGTGCCGGATTTCAGCCCTGTAGTCTCTCAAAATATTGCGAAAGGCGGCGCCGTCCATAAGGCCAATTGCATCGGTATTGGGAATGCCCACTTCAACTGGATTGTGGTGCATGACCAGATAGACGGGTCGGTTATCTTGCCTCGCCAGGTCGAGCTGACCGCGCAACCAGTCTTGCCGCCTGGAGCAATAATGACCGGCATGGGTGCCTGCTTCAGCGGTGTCCAGCAGAATGAAGCGGCCGAGAGATGTTTCATGAACATATTGAATATATCCGTTCACATCCCTCTTCACCCCCGGGAAGGCAGTTTGAAATCGTTGGCGATGGTCATGGTTTCCCATCATCAGCAGCGGTGCAAACTGCCATTTATCCAGCATCTCTCTCAATCGGGCATAACTCGATGGATCACCATGATGGGTCAAGTCTCCTGAAATGATGACCATATCCGCATCACCATTGTGTTCATCAACATGCGCCATACATGCTTGAAAATTGGCAATCGGGTCGTATCCATGGATCGGCTGCGGATGGATGTGGATGTCAGAAATGTGAACCAGCTTCATGGCAATTATCTCACTTAAAGAAACTACAACGCAATTGTTTCGACTAGGAACAATCAGGCCTCTTGAGGCGTTTTGTCAACCACCCAATAGCGCAACATTTCCTCCCGCTGCGGTGGTGTCGATGCAGGCGTGACGTTCCAGCATCAGCCATTGTTCAAAATTTTGATCACACAAAATCGGTACGATGGCCCCATCACGCTCAGCCAGAGCCTTGCGATGTTCGTGCGGCTGATCAGACCAGCTCACCACTGCATCGATGGTATCCAGATCGGCCAGGACGCGAGCATCGATGATGCCATCGATACCGTCCTTGCACCCCGGAGCCACAGCAAGCGCGTTGCATCCCAATATTCTCGCCCGCTTGGCCTGCGACTGGGCTGCTGCGGATCCGGGTCCAAGACATAGCACCTGTTTGCGGGGCAATACGAAATATCGATTGGATTCGCCCGTTGGCCCAGGCAGTTCAACCGCCGGTGCCACAGGCGGCAGCTTGGAATCGCCGCGCTTAAAGCCCAATTCTACCTGTTTTGAAGTTACCGGCTTGCCCTTAACCGCCGGACTGAGCTGGCATTCCTGTTTGTAAAACCGATTTAGATATCTCGGTCCACCCGCCTTGGGCCCGGTGCCGCTGAGGCCTTCACCACCAAATGGCTGTGAGCCGACGACGGCGCCGATCTGATTGCGGTTAACATAGATGTTTCCGGCTTCAATCCGATCGATCACGAGCTGCACCCTTTCATCGATACGACTGTGAAGTCCAAATGTAAGGCCAAATCCCATCGAATTGACGGTGTTAAGCACCCGCTCGAAATGTTTGTTCTTAAATGTTGCAATATGCAGAACAGGACCGAAGATTTCTTCTTCAAGATCTTCGATGCCGGACACAGAGATGACGGCGGGCCCGACGAAATGTCCCTTCTGCGGGGCATCAATCTGTTTTAAAAGTCGTCCACTTTTGCGGGCCTGGACGACATATGCGTTAATTTTTTCGCAAGCGGTAGTGTCGATAAGGGGCCCAACGTCACAATCAAAATGTTTTGGGTCACTCACACTCAACTCGTCCATCGCGCCATACAACATTTTCAAAAATGGTTTTGCGATGTCCTCTTGAAGATAGAGTACCCGAAGGGCACTGCAGCGTTGTCCCGCTGACTGGAACGATGAAGCAACAATGTCAGTGATCGCCTGTTCGGGCAGCGCGGTGCTGTCGACGATCATCGCATTCAGTCCACCTGTTTCCGCAATCAATGGCGCCTGCGGCATTAAATGGCTGGCCATGCTGCGATTGATCAATTGGGCAGTTTGAGTGGACCCGGTGAAACAGACACCGTCCACGTTTCTATTGGCCGTCAGGGCCGCGCCAACCTCGCCGCCGGTACCCGGCAGCAGGATCAGTACGTCAACGGGGACACCGGCCTTATGCAGCAATGAAACCGCAAACCTTGCGATCAAGCTGGTAGATTCTGCTGGTTTGGCGAGCACCCCATTTCCCGCAGCCAGCGCGGCTGAAATCTGGCCGGTGAATATAGCCAGCGGAAAATTCCATGGGGAAATGCAGGCAAAGACCCCTGCCGGCTCCGCATCCTGTGCTGCAGCTTCTGCCGCGTAATAGCGTAAGAAATCGACCGCTTCGCGCAATTCGCCAACGCAGTCGAGCAGCGTTTTGCCAGCCTCACGCATTAACAAGGAGAATAATTCAGCGGCGTGTTGTTCATAGAGGTGTGCCGCTCTCTGCAAAACTTGTGCCCGGTCTTTTGCAGCGGTACTTGCCCAGTTCTGCACCCGATCAGCGGCTTGATCGACATCCTGTTTGGTGATGAATGCGATCGTCCCAACACAACCGCCGTTTGCCGGGCTGGTAATTTGGCGATTGTCACCGTCACCGTCACCGTCGCCGTCGCCGTCGCCGTGCCATTTTTTGGTTTCGATATCGATCAATGCGCTCTGGAGATCGGCCAGAGTTTGAGGGTCCTCCAGATCATAGCCGGTGGAGTTAATGCGCTGTGGTGCAAACAGATGGGAAGGTCGGCGGATAATCGGGTTTTCGGGCGAAATGAGATAGGCCTCCACCGCGTCAAATGGATCGGCTGCCACTGCTTCTGGCGGGACAGTTTCGTCAACGATCTGATTGACGAAGGACGAATTTGCACCGTTTTCCAGGAGCCTGCGCACCAGATAGGCCAGCAGCTCGCGATGGGCGCCGACTGGTGCATAGATGCGACATCTTGTTTTTTGTCGTCTGAGCACCGTGTCGTGCAGGGCTTCTCCCATTCCGTGCAGGCGTTGAAACTCAAAGGCGGATTTGTCTTCGGCCAATTCCAATATGGCAGAGACTGTATGGGCGTTGTGGGTGGCGAATTGTGGATAGATCCGGTCGGTCATGCCCAGCAGTTTCTTGGCGCAGCATATGTAGCTGACATCGGTTGAGGGTTTCTGTGTGAAGACCGGAAAGCCGTTGAGACCCTCAACCTGGGCGCGTTTGATTTCGGTATCCCAATACGCACCTTTGACCAAACGGACCATGATCGAACGATCGAGCCGTTGGGCCAGATCATAGAGCCAGTCAAGAATATAGGGCGCCCGCAGACTATATGCCTGAACGACAACGCCAAAACCGCACCACCCTTTCAGGACAGGGTCACGAAGGATAGCTTCAATGATATCCAACGACAGGTCCAATCGGCCGGCTTCTTCAGCGTCAATGTTGAGGCCAATATCTGCTGACTTTGCCAGAATGGCGAGCGACCGGGCGCGGGGAACCAGTTCGTCCATTACTCTTTGTTTTTTCAGTGTTTCATATCGCGGATGCAACGCTGATAATTTAATGGAAATGCCTGGATTTTCACGAATATCCAGTGAATTGGACGAACCAGCCAATTGGGTAATAGCGTTGCTGTAGGCAAGGTGATAGCGCTTTGCGTCTGCCTCTGTATGGGCAGCTTCACCGAGCATATCGTAGGAATAGGTGAACCCCTCGGCTTCTTTGTCCTGAGCCCGTTTCATGGCAGAATTGATGGTTTCCCCCAAAACGAACTGACCACCAAGTTCTTTCATGACACGAGTGACCGCCTGACGGATAACTGGTTCACCCAAGCGCTTTATGGCGCCGTGTAGCGTGGCGGCAATGGAATTGTCGTCATCATCGTCCAGCACTTTACCTGTGATGAACAGCGCCCAAGTCGTCGCGTTGACCAGCGATGAATGGGATTTGCCCAAATGCTGTCCCCAGGCACTGGGGGCAATCTTGTCGTCTATCAGAGCGTCAATTGTGGATCCATCGGGAACGCGCAGCAACGCCTCGGCCAGGCACATCAATGCAACACCTTCGTCGCTCGACAATCCGTATTCGCCAAGAAACAGTTCCATCATGCCAGGATCGGAGGAATCGCGAATCTGCTGTACGATTTCAACTGCTCGTTCGGTGATCCGTTGGCGGGTCTGACGGTCGAGTTGTGCTGCTTTCAGCAGGTCAGTCAAGGCGTTGTCCTCAGACTGAATGTGGGCCTGCCGGATTTGTGATCTGATATTGTTCATGGACGTGCCTCCAACTTTTCCCTATTATTGCAAATCTACTGAGGAGAAAACTCCAAATTTGCATGGTTACCAAGGAAAAATGTCTGAAATGAGCGGATTTTACGGGAATTTAGACGAAAATCTTGATACCATTGATCTGAAAATCCTGCAGGTGGTCAGCCGGGATGCTCGAATAACAGTTACTGAATTATCGGATCAGGTGGGGTTGTCAAAGACCCCCTGTCACACCCGGCTGAGGCGGTTGGAAAAGGACGGTTATATTCTTGGATATCGGGCACTCCTGGACCCGGTCAAGCTTGGGCTCGACCACATTGCCTTTGTCGAAGTGAAACTGTCTGATACAAGGGCGGTGGCTTTGAAAAAGTTTAACGCAGCAGTTCGCCGACTTCCTCAAGTCGAGCAGTGCCACATGATCGCCGGCGGTTTTGACTATTTGCTGAAAGTCCGTACCCGCGATATCACCGCCTATCGCAATCTGTTGGGAGAGGTGCTCAGTGTGCTGCCGCATGTCTCTCAAACATCAACCTATGTGGCAATGGAAGCCGTTAAGGATTCTTCCGTTCTGGAATGATTCGGGGCCAAGTTGCAGATTCAGTTTTTATCGACCGGTCCGAGTCGGGCAAACTCATACAGCGCAATTGTTGTGGCAACTGCCGCATTGAGAGATTCAACTCCCTGCATTCCACCTGGAATGCGGACAAGATCAGAGCAATATTGACGGGTCTTGCTTCGTAAGCCTTCCCCTTCGGCTCCAACAACGAAGGCCACCTGATCGCTGAGATCATGCTGGGCAAGAGTGCGCTCACCGCGTTCGTCCATGCCAAGCACGCAGAAGCCCATGTCTTTCAGCATGTCCAATGTCTGGGAGACATTGGTGATCTGATACATATCGATCATTTCTGCACCGCCCACTGCAAACCGCACCACTTCGGCAGTTGGCGTGGCGGCCCGGTTTTTCATGTAGAGCAGGGCGTCAGCATGGAAGAATGCAGCGCTTCGAATGATGGTGGCAAGGTTTTGAGGATTTGATACCTGATCGAGAACCAGCACACACCGCGCATTGGCCAGTTGGTGAAGTTCGCTTTCCAGAAATATTTCGCGTGGTTTGACCACGGCCATAACACCCTGGTGTTTGTCATCTTCACCAAAGTCACCTTCTGCAATGAAATCGGGCCAGGCCAGCAGATAGGTGTCAATATCGCGGTTATTCGCCAGACCGATCAGGTCTGAATGGTATTCCTCCTTTCCGGCGATGATTAGTTTTTCAACATCCTGGGGGCGTTTTAGGAACACTGCTTTGACAGAATGTTTGCCGTAAATGACTTCCGCGCCGGACGCCGATTGGGTCAGTTGCGCAACTGGTTTGGCAGCTGCGGTTTCAACGGTGTGGCTCGTCCTCGCACTATCTGCACGCCGTCGATCGGAATCCCCGGATCTCGCCACCTGTTTGCGGGTACCTGATCGACGTTTGCGACTATCCGGTGACTTGGCAGAACGTTTTTTGGTGGTTTTTTTTGCCATTCGCCAAAAATCCTACATGAAGTTCCGCTTAAGTCGTTAAACAACGTCGATTGTGCGTGAGCCTTAGCTTTAGCCAGATTTAGGCTGACAAAGATACTGTCCAGACCATTATTTCGCTTTGCGCTGAAGCGGCAAAGAGGCTAGGCGTTGCGGAGCGAGAATAAAAATCCAGCAGATTGTTTGCACAGAAAGCTGTGTTGATTGTCTATGAAGGGAATAGTTCAGTGAAGATTAACGGCAACCAGATTCGCAAAGGGACGCTGCTTCTGATCGAAGGCGGACTGTGGCGGGTGACCAAGACGGAAGCAACGAAAACTGGCAAAAGTGGTGCCTATAATCAAGTTGAAATGAAGAACATTACCACGGGCACCAAAAAGAACACCCGATTCAGAGCTTCCGAAACCGTTGAGCGGGCTCGCGTGGAAGAGCGTAAAATGACGTTTCTCTATGAAAGCGACACCGGTATTGTTTTGATGGACCCAAACACATTCGACCAGATCGATGTGTCATCCGATGTGGTTGGTGACGATGCGATTTTTCTGGATGACGGGATGGAAGTTGGTGTCGAGTTTCACGAGGAAGATGTGCTGAATATCGTTCTGCCGACTCAGGTTACATTGACAATTACCGAGACCGAACCGGCTCTCAAGGGTCAGACCGTGAGTTCTTCCTTCAAACCGGCAGTTGCCTCTAATGGTCTGCGGGTCATGGTGCCGCAATTTATCAATGTCGAAGATGACATTATCGTGGAAACCGATGAACGCAGCTACGTAAAACGAGCTGAAAAATAGACCACCAGGCACCAATCACCGACCATCAATTATGCGCTATCAAATCGCTAAACGCGTTGATTGGACTTGTCAGATGACTGGAATGCGTTGATCCTTGCGGCAATTGCCGCCGGGAATCAGCATCTATGGACAAAGTCAGCATTGCCAAACACGACAAGCTCAAAAACAGAAAACCAGCCCATGGACTGGTTGGTGAAGTTGATCTGGTGATCGTGCCAATTGATGGCGAAGTATCTGTCTTTTACGGTCGATGCCTGCATCGCGGCGCGCTGATGTCCGACGGCTTCATCCGCGGTAAAAACCTGATGTGCGGTGTCCATTTCTGGGACTACCGGATTGATTCCGGCGTTTCTGAATATGCGAACAACGAAGTCTTGCCGAAGTTCAATTCGTGGATTGAAGATGGCGACGTGCTGGTGGATGCAGATGAAATCGCTGCCTGGGCACTGGACAACCCCCAGCCATTCAACCGGGATGCCTATCTTGGTGTTTATGCCGACACATCCCACGGCACCGAAGAAGAACCACTAAACGGTTTGATCCAGCAATATGCCCGAGACGGACTGAAACGAACCGGCCATCACGGCAAAGTGGAATCGATGGGAGTGCCACGCGATCAATTGCCAAGTTGGGATGATATTCAAATCCTGACGGCTCAACTTCACAAACCGCCACGACTTGATGAAGATCCTGTGGGCACGGATGTGGTAATCGGCCCAAATGCTCAAAAACCGCTGAAGCTGGACATCCCACTGTTTGTGTCAGACATGAGCTTTGGCGCGTTGTCTGAACCGGCTAAAATCGCTTTGGCTCGTGGCGCGGAACTGGCTGGAACCGGGATTTGCTCCGGTGAAGGAGGTATGCTGCCGGAAGAGCAGGCGGAGAATTCCCGATATTTCTACGAACTTGCATCTGCCCGATTTGGCTTCAAATGGGAACTGCTGGATAAGGTACAGGCGTTTCACTTCAAGGGCGGTCAGGGTGCAAAAACCGGCACCGGCGGGCATCTGCCGGGAGCCAAAGTGAAGGGCAAGATTGCCGAAGTGCGTGATCTTGAACCGGGCCAGTCGGCGATTTCACCGGCCCGTTTTCCCGACTGGACTAAAGTGTCCCAACTCAAGGAATTTGCTGACGAAGTGCGTGATCGCACCGGCGGTATCCCGGTTGGTTACAAGCTGTCTGCCCAACATATCGAAAAAGATATTGATGCTGCACTTGAGGTCGGAGTTGATTACATCATTCTCGATGGCCGCGGTGGTGGCACGGGCGCAGCGCCCATCCTGTTCAGGGACAATATCTCGGTCCCGACCATTCCGGCACTTGCCCGGGCACGCATGCACCTTGAATCCAATGGCCGTTCCGATATTTCGCTGGTGATCACCGGTGGATTGAGAAAACCAGCAGATTTCATCAAGGCGATGGCCTTGGGGGCAGATGCGATTGCGGTATCTAACTCGGCTATGCAAGCCATTGGCTGCATAGCAATGCGGGCCTGCCACACCAATAATTGTCCGGTGGGTATTGCCAGCCAGAAACCACACCTTGTCAGCCGTTTGGTGGTGGAGAAATCTGCCGAGCAGTTACAAAACTTCTTTGCGGCTTCTGTGGAACTGATGCAGGTGATGGCGCGGGCCTGCGGCCATGATCACCTGACGGGGTTCAATCAGGACGACTTGACGACCTGGAAAAAGGAGATGGCCGAATTGTCTGGCGTGGCTTATGGTGGTTTGGGTTGATCAGGCGGTCACCAAGCAAATTCAATATCGAGGTACGATTTGTCGCTGGCTGAACTGATTATCCGTTTCGTGGAAATTTGGGGCGCAATTGGCGCACTGGTCTGTGTTCTGTTCCTGTTTGTCGGCATCGACAGGGTCGATCCAGCCGCCCATGACGCCTATGCATTTAGACCTCTGTTGATTCCAGGTGTCCTGGTCATCTGGCCTCTGGTCTTGTGGCGATGGTGGTCATTGGAACAATTGTCCAAAAATGGCTGCCCTGCCCACAAATCGGATGGAGACGGGGCATGAAGCAAAGTTTACGAAAGTCCCACAACGCGATTTGGAGAGTGTTGATGGTTGTAATCCCAGCCATCATTATTGCCGCTGTTTTCATCCGTCAGGACCCAACAAAGCTTGAGCCACCAGTGCAAATTGCGCCACCTGCATCGCAGTTGTCGTCGCCGTCGCCGGCGCCGACGCCGAAAGGCCCATCGGCAGGGAGTGGTTGATGAGCGATTCATATCGTCCGGTTCTGTGGAACAAGAATAAGTATTATTATGACGCGATACTTGTGATCGCGACGATTGCCTATCTGCTGATATTTTTGAAACTGGCGCCTTCGCTTCACGATGTTACGCGGCCGGTCGAAACTCCGATTTTGCGGATGCGCGCCTTTGGATCCTGTGCCTTTTTAATGCTGACATTCATCTTGTGCATTGGGCCGCTCGCGCGTTTGGACAGACGCTTCCTGCCATTGCTATACAACAGGCGCCACTTTGGTGTTCTCACCTGTATGGTCGCGCTGATCCATGCTACCTACGTGGTGAACTGGTACTATGTTTTTTCGCCTACAGATCGTTTCGTGGCACTGCTCAACAGCAATGTAAGCTTTGATCAATTGCTGGGTTTTCCGTTTGAATTGTTTGGAATTTTTTCACTGATCATTTTGATCGTACTGGCAACCACCAGTCATGATTTCTGGCTTAGTTTCCTGACTCCCAGAATCTGGAAGACGTTGCATATGGGCATCTATTTTGCCTATGCCTCGCTGGTTGCCCATGTAGCTTTCGGTTATTTCCAGAGTTCAGATAGCGGGCTTTTCGGATTTGTCTTTTTGGGTGGCGCTCTTGTTGTCACCGCATTGCATATTGTCTCAGGACGAATGGAGGTGGCGCGAGATGTCGGCGAGTTTCATTCATCAGGTCATATTCACGTCTGCGAAGTTGCCGAACTGGAAGAAAAGCGGGGCCGGGTTGTGGTGCTGCCGGATGGTGAACGAGCAGCAGTGTTTAAATATAACGGCAAGATCTCTGCACTTTCCAATCTGTGCGCTCACCAAAATGGCCCGCTCGGTGAGGGACGTTTGATTTACGGATGTGTAACGTGCCCCTGGCACGGCTACCAGTATCGACCGGAAGATGGACGCTCGCCGCCGCCATTTACTGAAAAGGTGCCGACATTCAATCTGTCGATGCAAGATGGTCAGGTTTTTATTGATCCGGTGGCCAACCCGGCTGGCACTTATGTTGAACCACTTGTCGTACCGTCGACTGAGGGAGACGGGACATGAGTGGTCAATCCTATGACGGGTTTTTCATTGGTTGGGGTAAGAAACTGCCAGTTGGATTGCGCGGGTTTTTGATCGCAATCAGCCTGTTTATCGTGGGCCTGTTTGCTGGGACTGCATTTTCATTCGTTATTAGCCAGGATGACCCGGGTGGTGGCAGATTTATGGGTCGTCAGAAAATCGTCGGTGTTATGTCCTCCAACCCTTATCCGGTGATCCACATTGCAGCGGGTGGCAAATATCCCAATGGCCATTCCATCATGTTGTCAGGTCCGGGAAAGCGCGGTGTCATGGATCAGGCCATGGCGTTGGAAGGGCAGGTGGTCGAGGCCCGTGGCGCTTTGTTGAAAAGGGGCGATCTCGACATGCTTCAGGTTGGCCAACGGATAAAGCCGATGACTGATTCCCAACCGCAAAAGGTCGAAATTACCCAGTTAGGTCGCTGGAAAATCAGTGGCGAAATTTGTGATGGCAAATGTTATGCTGGTGCCATGCGTCCCGGCAATGGTCTGGCCCACAAGGCCTGCGCTAATCTTTGCCTGGTTGGCGGCATTCCGGCTGTATTCGTTGCCAGCGGGAAGGTCGACGGCGCCTCCTTCTTCATGCTGGCCGATTCCCAAGGCAATGCTCTCGGCGAGCAGCTTTATGGCCTAACGGCGGTCTTGTTGAGCGCCGAAGGTGCGATCGAAAAACGCGGTGATCTGCATGTCTTCAAGATCGATGTCGACAGCATAAAGGTACAGTAGGGATATGACATTGCGCCATATTTTCGGATTGATAGTTTTTGCCCTGCTGGCAATGGGTTTGTATTGGTTCTGGCAGCAGGGGCTTGGCTTGATACAGGCCCAGCTTCGCGGCTGGCCGCTGTTTCGGTCCACTTGGTCCGAATTTGGTCTGCTGACAATGCTGTTTGTTGCCTGTGCGCTGCTCGGCGGAGTGCAATGGCTTTGGGATAAATTACCCGGTGGCGATCACTGACCCTGGTCGGAAATTTCTGTGGCAACGACCGATGATGCCTCAAGAGTTCTGTGAACAGGGCATTTGTCAGCAATTTCCAGCAACTTGCCTTCCATCCCGGCTGGCGCGCCGCCTTCAATGGTAATCACCCGCCTGAACTTATCTATGCGGGTATTTGAATCCTGTCGGGCGTGATCACATTCGACGCAATCGCGTGAATGTATCTTGGCATGCGAGACCTCAACACTGACGCGACCAAGTTCGAGCCCCTTCTTTTCCGCATAAAGGCGCAATGTCATTCCCGTGCAGGCTCCCAGCGCAATGGATAGGTAGTCGTAGGGCGATGGGCCTGAGTCTAACCCGCCATAACTTTCAGGTTCATCTGCAAAAAGTCTGTGCCTTCCGGCCAGCACGGTCTGTTGAAATTTACCTTCCAGCGTTTCGGTCACACGCACACTCTCGGTGGCCTCGTCAAATCGCGGGGCATCATCAGGCAGGTATCGGTTAGCCCAACCTGCAATTACCGAAGCTGCATAGGCGGCATCATCATTGCGCGACAACAAGTGATCAGCCTGATCCAGTGAGACAAAACTCTTGGGGTGTTTTGCGGCACCAAAGATCTGGCCGGCATTTTCAATGCCGACGGTCTGATCAATTGGAGAATGCAATACCAATAGAGGCCGTTTCATCGCTGCAATGCGGTTCGCCAGATTGTTTGCACGCACATCTTCGACAAATTGTTGTTCGATGGTGAACGGCCGCCCCGCAAGGCTGACCTCGGCTTTGCCGTCACGTTCGATGGAATCGATATCGGCTGAGAAATTGTGCAGCACATGTTTGGCATCAGCCGGTGCACCAATCGTGACAACCCCTTTGACTTCAGGGATGTCAGCAGCGACCGCCAAGACGGCGGCGCCACCAAGTGAATGACCAATCAACAGGCTCGGAGCGCTGTAATTTTGCCTCAGATAGTCGGCGGCAATAACCAGGTCCTGCACGTTGGAAGAGAAATTGGTGTGGGCAAATTCGCCTTTTGACGAACCAAGTCCGGTGAAATCAAACCTCAACACAGCAATGCCGACCCGTGCCAATTCGGACGCGATGCGTTTAGCAGCGAGAATGTCTTTGGAACAGGTGAAGCAATGGGCAAATATTGCGGTCGCCCTGATCGGGCCGGCTGGTATGTCCAGTCTTGCAGCCAGCAGGTCTCCCGAATGACCGGGAAAGCTCGATTTGACGGTGGTGGCGTTCAGTTGGGTCTGCATGGTGGCGACGTCCATATCATGTGTTTTCGACAGTCTAATGCCAATTAGTGGCAGTTAAAGCCGTTTTCCAGAACACGTCGGATCACAATTTGAGGAAGGCGACGCGAGCCTGCCGACAAATGACCGCCACCCCCAGATACATCACCTGTGCCAATTGGCCCGGCAATTGCATTTTTTCAGGGCAAGAAAGGTTTGGCACGCGAACCTGTCTCGAAATGGAACAAATGAAAGACTGAAGCCAATGGCCAACGCGTATAGAAATGTTGACGGTGCAAACAATAGTCCGCTTGATCCCGAATTGGGACAGACCAAGGATACGTTGCTGCGATTTGCTGATCCCGACTATGGCGACGGAATTTCAACATTGGCTGGTGACACGCGCCCCTCTGCACGTGAGATTTCAAATGAAATATTTGCCCAGAGCGAAGAATTGCCAAATGCCAATGGCTTTAGCGATTTTCTCTGGGCCTGGGGTCAGTTCCTGGATCATGACATTTCGATAACGGAAAACAGCAAATCTGCTGACGAAAAGGCTCCAATTTCAGTCCCAAGTGATGATGCATCTTTTGATCCGACCGCAAGTGGCACGGCAACCATTGGATTTACCAGGTCCGAATTCGACCCGGATACGGGCACCGATGCCGATAATCCACGTCAACAGGTCAACGACATCACACCCTATATCGACGCATCCAACGTTTATGGTTCAGATTCAATAAGGGAAGCAGCGTTGCGTGACGACGACGGGCGTATGAAAATGTCGACTGGCGAAATGATGCCGTTCAATACTGACGGATTGCCCAATGCTATGAGTACGGCTGACAGTTTTTTCCTCGGCGGGGACGTGCGGGCCAATGAAAATGTCGTGCTCACCTCAATCCATATTACGTTTATTCGCGAGCACAATCGGCTGGTCACGGAATTTGAGGAATCAAATCCAGATTGGGATGCTGATACGCTTTACAAGGAAGCGCGGCGCATTGTCGAAGCTGAATTACAAGCCATCACCTATAACGAATTCTTGCCAAAATTATTGGGAGAAGGGGCGCTCGACGATTATGATGGCTACAAAGTTGGTATAAATCCGCAGATTGCCAATGTTTTTTCAACGGCTGCCTACCGCCTTGGGCACACATTGTTGTCTTCCAAAATCCATCGGGTGGATGAAGATGGTAGCGAAAGTTCCTATGGTCACCTGTCGTTGAAAGATGCCTTCTTCCGTCCCGACAAGCTGACTACTGAAGGTGGAATCGATGCCGTATTGCGCGGAGCAGCCACCAGTGAGGCGGAATCAGTCGATACGCAGATCATCGATGACGTTCGTAACTTCCTGTTTGGACCACCGGGAGCCGGTGGACTCGACCTGGCCTCGCTAAACATCCAACGAGGCCGCGATCACGGCCTTGATGACTATAATTCGGTTCGCGAAGCCTATGGGCTCGACAAGGTGACAAGTTTTGCCGAAATCACGTCTGATGAGGAACTGCAGGAGAAACTCGAAGACCTGTTCGGCTCGGTTGATGATATCGACGTTTTTGTTGGCGGACTGGCTGAAGATGCGGTCTCCGGTTCAATGTTGGGTGAGTTGTTCCACACGGCGTTGGTCGATCAGTTTACCCGCCTGCGCGACGGTGATGCTTTCTGGTATGAAAGTCGCCTGACCGACGATGAAATAGCAGCAATTGAAGCCACGAGCCTGTCTGACGTCATTGAACGCAATTCGGGCATTGAGACGATTCAGGACGACGTCTTCGCTGCCATGGAGCGTTCGGCAGGTACCGCAGAAGCAGATACGATTTATGTCGAAGATAACTCTTTGCTGGTCATGGGTCTGGATGGCGATGATATCATTGTTGCGGGTAACACAGCTGGCGAAATGCATGGCGGTAGTGGACAGGACAAACTGTTTGGTTCGACCGCCGATGACTGGCTTGTGGGTGACAGCGATGATGACCAGTTGCATGGCGAGTATGGCGATGATCACCTTGCAGGAGGGTCAGGGGCAGACTTTCTGACTGCTGGAAGCGGCGACGATACGTTGGATGGTGGTGACGGCAACGACTATTTGGTGAGTGGATCCGGTGCAGACCGCATCCATTTTTCCGAAGGTGCCGATGTTGTTGAAGATTTTGATGTTGAAAACGACGTGCTTGATTTTTCAAAATTTGTCGGTGTTTCCAGCCAGGATGGCCTGACGATCAAATCATATTCGACCGGCACTCTGATTAAAGACGAACAGGGCAATTCTCTTTGGTTGATCGAGGTCACCGACAGTGATGCAATCGACATGGAATTTGGAGCATCCCGCCACGAATATACCGGAGACGACGAGTCGGTGATTGGTGGCAGTGCTGGAGATGACACGATCCTCAACGGTGAGGGAACCCAATACGTTGTTGCCCATTATGGTGAGGACACATTCAAAGTCGACGGCAACCGTGAGGATTATACAATTGCCAAGACTTTGGATGGTACCGGCTATGTCATGTGGAATGACCATGAATTCGATCTGTTGTGGGGTCTGGAACATGTGGAATTTAATGACGAAGTGGTCGAACTCGACGAAATTGAATAGGTAAAACCAGAATCCAGCCTGCCAATTCCATGACAGGTGTGACTTCGTGGGGGCAAATCCTACCAAACACCTAACTGGGCCGTTACCAAATTTTAAGTGGTAAGGCGTAACTTTGATCTGTCCGGTCGGACAAGTTTAAGTATTGAGTAGAGAGTAATATGACCGAACATATGCGCCCACGGGTGAAATACGTCATAGGTCCAGACGGAAGTCCGCTGACGATTGCAGACCTTCCGCCCACATCAACACGGCGCTGGGTCATTCGACGCAAGGCGGAAGTTGTTGCTGCGGTAAGAGGTGGTTTGCTGAGTCTGGATGAAGCCTGTCAGCGTTATACGCTGACCGTTGAAGAGTTTCTTTCCTGGCAAGCTTCCATCGACGATCATGGCCTGGCCGGATTGCGCACTACTCGCATCCAGCAATACAGACACTGATCTTCAATAAAATTCTGCAGCTATTTGAGCTAGCAATAAATTTTCCCAAACAGACCGCAATTTGTGTGACCATTCGGTTGGACAATGAGCGGTTTTTTGCGTTTTTATCTAAAGCTTTAACCGCTGGTTTACCATAAAGCGCCATCCTGTTGGAAAGATTATGTCATCAGCCACTCTGGACTGACTGACATTCATACCCGCAGGGAATTCCGTTTATATGAAACAAAAAAGCAGCCTTAATATTCAGTGTGACATCGAGCCTCATATTGGGCGAAAACTGAACGATGTTGAACGCGACTTAATTATAGGCACGCTCGCTCGTTGTGGTGGCAACCGCACATGGGCTGCAGAAATTCTCGGCATCTCTGTGCGCACATTGCGCAACAAAATGATCCAATATGATGCTGCCAAGGACATCCCGCCGAAAACCGGCCGGGCGACCAGGCGGGAGGGTGATGCCCATTTTGCGGCATTGCAGAGGTTTGAAACCGGTCGGCTTCGACCTTCCTGACAAACCCGGTTAATTCCCTGAACCAGATGATTTGACTTTCAGCAAACCGGCAGCAAGCGCACCGCAAATTGCGCTGGTCGCATAAAACCATAGACCCGGTTGCACAAATGCGTCTGCAAGTCCGGAGGTTTTCGCTGCAGTAATGACCAGAGCCACCAGCAATACATCCATCATCGACCATTTGGACAGGACACCTGCCCATTTTATGATCGGAGAATGCGCCAACTGCGCCTGCGGTGCGATTGCTGCGATAAAAACGATTATCAGTTTCATCAGCGGAAACACAACCGAAAACAGCAGTACCGCAAGCGCAATCAGTTGGCTCCCGTCATTCCACAGGGCACCCAGCAGCGATATGATGGATGGGGTTTCTTCAAAAAAATACAATTTCTGCATATGCAATATCGGCAGCGTTATCCCAAGAGCGAATGAGAAAGCCGAAGTCAGCAGCAGTAGGGCGATGAATACACGCATGGAGTTAAGCCGCCGTGACCTTATTTGCCGCGCTGATAGGTAAGCGAGGCCCAGAAACTTTCCCAGTGGGCGTTTTTTTCTCTCGCTTCGCTGCCCTGCGGTTCTGTCATGTGAATTGCATTGAGTAGATATGGTCCCGGGCCGCCTGCCGGGATCAGTGCCTTGCCTTCTTTATCGGTGTTAATCTGATGCACGAATTCGGTGCCAACTCCGACAAATACCTTGATCCGGGCCCCTTCCAGAGGTCGTCCTTCGTAAAGCAATTGGACGGGCATCGGATCTGTGGCCTTCAATGCCAGTGGATGAGCCAGTGCGACCAGTTCGATTTTCAAACCCGTTGGCTGATCACGGCCACTAGGTTCTGCTCCCAATGCGACAAGTGTTTTGGCAAATCGTGAATAGCCTTCTTTCAGATCGAGTTTGGGGTTTCTGCCTTGCTGACTGGGAAGCAGAGCATGACCGAGCCCCTCCTTAGTGACGTAATTTTTGAATTTCTCCCAGGTTTTAAAGGTGATGAAATCGACATTGCTTTGGTGAACCACCGACATCAAACCCTTGCCCTGGCCGGTAATTTTCAAGGCCGGTCGATCGCCATCCATGCCTCTGATCGACGTCTTCTCACCATCTTTCCAAAGTTCTGAGCGAATGTTCCAGTTGTTGATGAAAGGAAGCTCGTTGCCCTTGAATTTTTGGCCAAGGCGGTGGCGAACGGCGAATTCCACGCCGCTGTTTGGTGTAAAGCTTTCCGGCATCAAATAATATTCGTGAGCCCCGGAAGCGGTCGTCCAGGCCATTGAAAGCATGGCAAAGAGGAAAAATGGTCTGAGCAAAGCGAAATTCCGAATCTATTGTTTGTTGGCTTCATAATGCAATCGTGTAGTTTCTGCGTAAATCATAAGGCAGATCATGGCCAGTTTGAGATATCAGTATGATACGAATTTACGGCCGATTGGGATTTCTTCTCCTTACGGTGTTATTCGCCCAAACTGCGCACGCCCATGAAGTTCGTCCATCAATTTTCACTCTGAAACTGGCGGTGGATCGCACTTTTACGCTGACTGCTGACACCAATGTCGAAGCGTTGGTTGCCGGCATCGGTGCTGAGCATGAGGATACCGATGACGCGCCAACTGCGCAGATCTACAAACAACTCAGACAACTTTCGGCTGACGAGCTGGAGGGTCGGTTTACCGCATTTGCACCGCGTTGGATAAATCAGATTGGATTGACCTTTGATGGATCGCCAGTCCCAATGTTGGTCACCTCGATGCAGATTCCAGCAGTGGGCGATCTGGAAACAGCCCGGGATTCACTGGTGTATCTGTCCGGCAATATTCCCCCGGAAGCGAACAAATTTCGGTGGTTATATCCCAAGAATTTCGGATCGAGCGTATTGCGGATTGAGCGGCCAGGACAGGAACTGCAGGCTCAGTTCTTTGGTGCTGGCGGGCGCAGTGAAGCCTTCGACATAGGCGTTGCCAGGCCGAGGGATTGGGCGCTTAAGGCTTGGGACTATGGCATCATTGGTTTTACCCACATTCTGCCAAGGGGATTGGACCATATTTTGTTTGTGCTCGGATTGTTTCTGCTGAATACAAACTGGCGTCCGCTGTTGGTACAGGTAACAGCGTTCACCCTGGCCCATTCGGTAACCTTGGCGATGGGCCTGTATGGTGTGATCGCTCTGTCGCCAGCGATAGTTGAGCCATTAATTGCCCTGTCGATCGTCTATGTAGCGGTAGAGAACATATTCACCAATCGATTGCATGCCTGGCGTCCGGTGGTGGTGTTCCTGTTCGGCTTGCTGCATGGACTTGGTTTCGCTGGTATTTTGACCGAGATTGGTTTGCCACGATCAGATTTTTTGCTTGGACTTGTTGCGTTCAATGTCGGTGTGGAATTCGGTCAGCTGGCGGTCATTGTTTCGGCATTCGCCGTTGTGGGTTGGTTTGTTGGTGCGTCCTGGTACAGAAACCGCGTTACTGTTCCAGCGTCGCTTGCCATTGCAGTCATGGGAGCCTGGTGGTTGGTTGAGCGTACACTACTGTAACCTAAGACTCTGATTTTAAGTCAAATTGTTGGCCAGCATTCCGACAACCGTCCGCCCATCCGCAAGGCTTCAACGTCCGTTGCCAATCCGGTTGAATCATCGGTGACAACCAGAACGCCGCAGACGGTCGCTGCTCCACGTGCCGGTTCCATTCGTCCCTTGCTCAGTTTGGTCAGAAATCGATGCAGTGGTTCTTCCTTGTCCATGCCGATGGAAGAATCATAATCACCGCACATGCCCGCATCGGTCATATAGGCGGTCCCGCCAGTCAGAATTTGCTGGTCAGCCGTCGGAATATGGGTGTGTGTGCCAACCACCAGGCTGACACGACCGTCGACAAAATGCCCAAAACACTGGGATTCGCTGGTCGCTTCGGCATGAAAGTCGATGACGACTGCATCGGCGGCCTCACCCATTGGGCAAGCAGCAAGTTCGGCTTCAACAGCGGCAAAGGGATCGTCCAGTTCTGGATGCATGAAGATGCGGCCCATAATATTGGCTACCAGAACGCGAGCTCCATTTTGAGCTTCAATAAGATTGCTGCCGCGTCCCACCGTGCCTTTGGGAAAATTGGCCGGTCGCAGAAAACGGTCTTCAGAATCTGCCCAGCTCAAGGTCTCCTTCTGGTCAAAGGCGTGGTTGCCCGATGTCACGACATCTGCCCCGGCATCAAGAGTTTCGTGCAGGATCTTGCGGGTAATGCCAAACCCGGATGCAGCGTTTTCACCGTTGACGATGACCAGATCGGTTGCCAGGCGTTTTTTGATTTGTGGAAGATTTTCATAGACTGCGGTGCGGCCGGTTTTGCCAACCATGTCGCCAAGAAAGAGTATTCGCATAAAACAGGTCCCGGAAATCCAGCGGTTTCGGTTCGATCTTAATGGAGAAATTCACGCTGTGGCGCAATTCAGAAGCTGCGATATGGTTTCTCTGTTATGATCCCATGAAGAAATTGATCATGTTTCTCCATCGGCACTTCTTCGACTTCTTGTATCGAAAAGCCCATGCCAAGCAAATGTACCTTAATATCTTTGTCCAACAATTTTTTGATGGCCCGGTCGTAAAAACCGCCGCCATAGCCAATGCGGCCTCCCCTATTATCAAAGACGCTGAGCGGCATCAGCAATATCTGTGGATCAAGCACTGCAGCATTTTCATCCGGGCCAATGGTTCCAAAAGCCGATTCAATCAACGGCGCACCGCGCACCATCAGGCGAAACTCCAGGCTGGTTTTTGACGTAACCATCGGCAAACACAGTTGGGCCCCCAGCCGGGTCAATTCTGCCATCAGCGGGCGTGGATCAATTTCAGAGCGGATTGGCAAAAATCCGGAAACTACGGTGCTAGTCAGCAGGTTGTCGGTGGAAAACTGGGGTGCCTGCAGTCCAAATTTAGCGGCGCGCAGGGACATTTCGATGCGGTTAGCATCCCCCAACTGGTTACGCCGAGCCAGAACATCTTTGCGCAACGCCGATTTGGTATCCGGAAGAGAACGCATCGAATGGGCGGTCCTGAAAGACAGTAATGCTGTTGAGTGGCGAGCCGCACCAGCCGTGCGAGTTTTATCGATCCTGGAACCTACAGCGTAGGTGGGCGCCGTGTGTCCAAGCCCACGAGCGAAGACAGGGACAGCTCCCTTTAGAATCGGTAAGGCCCCGAGGATGATTGTCACACCAACTGCGCAGCCCGCGCTAATCCACTATAGGGGTGCATCTTGCAGATTGCGAATAAATAGTTCGTAGCTTGCGTTAAAATAAATTGATATCCGGCCAGCCAAATGGCAACAACCGGCAGCGTTCCTCAGTCGACGCTGGTGAGCTTGGCGCTGATCTTCTCGATGCGCTCGGCTGTCTTGTTGAGAGCCTCCGAGATCTGATCTTCGCGTTGCCCACCGGATCCGACGCGTAATTTGGCCAATTCAGATTCAAGCCCTGTGATTTTATGCTGCAAAGCGACCAGCTCGTCGGTCACCATGACCCCTGCCATGACGGTCAGACGTTGATCGCCGATCTCACCGAATGAGCCTTTCAACTGGTGGATCGTCCGGTCAAACCGCTGAGCCAGGTCGAGCAAATGGGCTTCCTGACCTTCATCACACGCCATGCGATAAGTTTTTCCGTTAATTTGTACTGCTACTTGCGGCATGACAATCTCGCTCTGCGTCAGGCGGGCTGATCCAGCACGCCACGAACTGTTTCCATAGCAGCCACCAGCCGTCTGGAGACCTCTCTATTGGTCGCCTCTAGTCGTTTGGCTCGATCTTCGCTGCTGTCAAGTTCTTGTGCCAGCTTCGACCGATCTTCGGCCATGCGCTGAACTTCTTCACCTGAACTGCGGCTTGTATGCGTTGATTCGAGCGAAGCATCAACAGCATTATCCAGTGAATCCAGAGCCTTGTTAAGTCGCACCAATGCCGCGCCAAGACCACCTCCGGCCTCACCATCAGATGTCAAATTGCTTTGCAAATCGCTCATATGTTCTCTACTGACACAGGTTTGAAGCAGTCGACTCAAATCTGCCATGGTCAAGTCAAACTCGAAAACCATGAAAACGTCAATCGCCAGAATACGTTATCCAGATTCTTTTGAGTCGACTGATAGACCTGCAGCCATTCAGATTTATTGAAAACACCACCGCCAGCGCCCGACCGGAAGCACCAATCTCAAATCCACGTCACCTATCACCCGGTGCGATGTCCTGCAGCGCATATGCAATACGCCAGGTGATGCTGCTCCTTATCAGATCTCAAATGCGCTGCTTCAATATGATTTCAATATAACCTGAACGGCTGCAGAGCATCTGATTGTGGTTTTTTAAAGTTTGTTCAATAGCAGCTTTGATTCATCGGGCTCGGGTGCTATGTGTGCCGCGATTTTTAACCGGTTTGGTTCCGGCCGACATATGGCAAAACAAGGCAAGCGGATTATCCGCGATTTGATATGACCCAGCAAAAAAATACACGCATGGCGCATGCCATCAGGTTTCTTTCCGCCGACGCCGTTCAGCAGGCAAATTCCGGACATCCGGGACTGCCAATGGGGGCCGCCGACATTGCGACGGTTTTGTTTACCCGATTTATGAAGTTCGACCCCAAACAGCCGTCCTGGCCAGACCGCGACCGGTTTGTGCTGTCTGCTGGCCATGGGTCCATGCTGCTTTATTCCTCGCTCTATCTGCTGGGCTATAAGGATATTGATATCGAGCAGATCAAAAATTTCCGCCAGATAGGGTCAAAAACTGCCGGCCATCCCGAATATGGCCATGCCGCCGGGATCGAAACCACGACCGGCCCGCTGGGGCAGGGCATTGCCAATGCTGTGGGCATGGCAATGGCAGAGCGCAAGCTATCCGACGAATTTGGGAGTGATCTGGTGGACCATCACACCTATTGCCTGGCAGGTGATGGGTGCCTGATGGAGGGAATCAGTCAGGAAGCCATAACGCTTGCGGGTCATTTGAAACTGAACAAATTGATCGTCTTCTGGGACGATAACAACATATCGATCGACGGTCCTGTCTCCATTTCAGACTCGACCGATCAGATCGGCCGTTTTGAATCCGCCAACTGGAATGCCATTTCGGTTGACGGTCACGACCACGACGCCATTGCGGGTGCTATCGAAACGGCTCAGGCATCACCGAAGCCCACACTGATTGCTTGTAAGACCAAAATCGGATTTGGCGCTCCCAATAAGGCAGGTACGGCGGCCGCTCACGGCGCTCCCCTGGGGCCGGAAGAAATCGCCGGTGCCCGCGCGGCTTTGGAATGGGAGGCTGAACCATTTGACGTGCCGGAAGACGTGCTGGACAATTGGCGGATAGCTGGATTGCGCTGCACTCATACGCGCAAAGACTGGGAACAGCGTCTTGCTGAAGCCGACGCCAATCTGCGTGGTGAATTTGAACGTCGCCAGCGTGGCGATCTGCCCGCGAAATTCGATGAGAAAATTCAAGAGTTGAAAAAAGAAATTGCCGCCGAGCCGCCGAAAAAGGCAACCCGTAAGGCGTCTCAGGCGGTGCTTGAAGTGATCAATGGAATTTTGAGCGAAACTCTGGGTGGATCAGCTGACCTGACCGGGTCGAACAACACAAATACCAGCCAGACTCCGCCGATTACACCGGATGATTTTTCAGGTCGCTTTGTCCACTGGGGCATTCGCGAACATGCTATGGCGGCGGCCATGAACGGTATCGCCCTGCACGGCGGTTTGATCCCCTATTCCGGTGGCTTTTTGATCTTTTCAGATTATTGTCGCCCGTCGATCCGTCTTGCCGCTTTGATGGGCATTCGCGCCATCCACGTGCTGACCCATGATTCAATTGGCTTGGGTGAAGACGGTCCAACCCATCAACCTGTGGAACATCTGGCAGCCTTGCGGGCCATTCCAAATCTGAAAGTGTTTCGCCCCGCCGATGTGACCGAGACCGCCGAATGCTGGCAATTGGCTCTGGAATCTGCAGATGGTCCTTCCGCGATTGCATTGACACGTCAGGATCTGGAACCGGTTCGCATGTCGTTTGAAAGCGAGAATTTGAGCGGTCGCGGTGCTTACGAAGCTGCTTCATCTGGAAGCGAAGAGGCTGAAGTGTCGCTGTTCGCCAGCGGTTCGGAAGTGGAAATCGCAATGGCTGCAAAAGCCGCTCTTGATGCGGCCGGACATGCGACTCGTGTGATTTCCGTCCCCTGTTTTGAATTGTTTGAAGCTCAGGGCGACGCCTATCGGGCGAGTGTTGTCGGCAATGCAACCGTCAACGTTGGCATTGAAGCAGCAATACGACAGGGCTGGGATGCTATCATCGGTTCCGATGCGATATTTGTCGGCATGTCCGGATTTGGCGCATCGGCTCCCTACAAAGAGCTGTATGCCCATTTCGGCATAACCGCAGAGGCCGTCGTTGAAGCTGTTGAGGAAAAATTGGCATCAGTTTCTGAATAGACAATTCACCAGTTCGATTGAGCAACAGTTAAGCAATCCACCGATCAGTTTGAAACCTAAATCGTTTAGTTCTGATCTAAATCGTTTAGGTTCCAAAGCAGGGGTAGACCGTTAGTACTTCTGTGCCTATAGCGCCGCAATAGCTTGAATTATTGGCGAAATGCGAGGTAGTAAGTCATGGTCGTGAGAGTTGCCATTAACGGATTTGGTCGAATCGGACGCCACACGTTGCGCGCGACCCATGAGCTAGATCGCAATGACATAGAAATTGTTGCCATCAACAATTCTGGTGATATCGAGACCCACGCGCACCTGTTGCGATATGACAGCGTTCACGGGCCGTTTCCGGGCACCATAACCACAACCGGTTCAACCATTGATTTCGGCCGGGGCTCAATTCCATTTCTGGCAGACCGTAACCCTGCCAACCTGCCCTGGAAAGATCTGGATGTGGATGTTGTTCTGGAGTGCACCGGGGCATTCAACAGCACCAAAAAATCAATGCCGCATATCGAAGCCGGAGCCAAGCGGGTCCTGTTGTCGGGTCCTGGCAAGCCTGCAGACCGTACGATTGTCTATGGTGTCAACGAAAATGACATCTGCCAGGAAGATCTGGTTGTGTCTGCAGCGTCCTGCACAACCAATTGTCTGGCACCGGTTTGTGCTGTGCTTGACGATGCTATCGGCATTGAACACGGATTTATGACCACGGTGCATTCCTATACCGGCGATCAGCCTACGCTGGACCGCAACCATAAGGACGTTTACCGGGCTCGTTCTGCGGCGATGTCAATGATTCCGACTTCCACTGGGGCCGCCAAAGCAGTGGCGCTGGTTCTGCCCCAGTTGAAAGGCCGGATAGATGGTTCCGCGGTTCGAGTACCGACACCAAATGTATCGCTGATCGATCTGAAATTCGTTGCCAAACGCGACACTTCCGCTGAAGAGATTAACGCTGCGATGCAAGCTGCTGCTGGTGATCAACTGAGCGGAATTCTATCCTACGATCCGGCCCCAAAAGTGTCGGTAGATTTCAGCCATGATCCACATTCTTCATGTTTTGCCCCGGCGCAGACGCGGGTTATGAACGGCACCATGGTTCAGGTAATGGCCTGGTATGACAATGAATGGGGTTTTTCCTGCCGCATGACCGATCTCGCCGTGCATATGGGTAATGTGCTCAATCATGCGTCGATCGCCGCGCAATCACCGGACTTAAGCCCCTCGGAACTTGGACAGGAAAAACCTAGCCCTGAGCTTGCTTAGCTTTCGGCCGGCGGATGCGATATCCTGGATGAACCAGGTATAAGTCGCCATTTTTGCGAACATGAATTCCGTCGTCGCGTTCGCGACGCAGTCTGCAGACCTGGTCTGCGCGGTCATACCATCGCCAGCTCTTCATATTACCGCACCTCGCGGCTATGAAGCTGGGATATTGTCAAATCAGTGATATTGAGGGGAATACTCAAACACTTAGTTACGCTAGACAACAAGGCAAACTTTCCAGTCACATAAACTCTGTTTAGTGAGTAAGCAGAGATGGTTATCATCCTGTTAAAATGGGCCTGCTGATATGCAATTTAAGACAATCGACGACCTTCCAGACGTTATAGGCAAGCGAATCTTGGTGCGTGTGGACATCAATGTGCCGATGGATGGCCCACGGGTAACCGACCTGACGCGAATTCAACGAATCAAACCGACAATCACTGAATTGAGCGATCGTGGCGCCAAGGTAATTCTGTTGGCTCATTTTGGTCGCCCTAAGGGGCAGGTTGTGCCGCATATGTCGCTGCGTCCGGTCGTGCCTGCATTGGCCGAGGTTTTCGAAAAGCCAGTTGAATTTGCAGAAGATTGCTGTGGTTCATTGGCAATTGATGCGATCGCTTCTCTGGATAATGGCGACCTTTTGCTTTTGGAGAACACCCGCTTTCACCCATGTGAAGAGAAGAACAATCCACCATTCGGCAAGGAACTTGCAGATCTCGGGGACATCTATGTCAACGATGCATTCAGTGCTGCCCACCGGGCACATGCATCGACAGTGGGAATTGCCGAACATTTGCCAGCTTACGCTGGCCGTACCATGCAGGCGGAACTTGAAGCTTTGCAGACCGGGCTCGGCGCCCCTGTTCATCCAGTCATCGCCATTGTCGGCGGTGCCAAAATTTCAACCAAACTGGACCTGCTCGGCAATCTCGTCAGCCGGGTGGATTATCTGGTCATCGGCGGTGGCATGGCAAATACATTTCTCGCCGCACAGGGTAAAGCTGTTGGCAAAAGCTTGTGTGAACACGATCTTGCCGAGACTGCGAGAGCCATTCTGCAGCAGGCTGCAAAATCTGATTGTGAAATTATTCTACCCAGCGATGTCGTGGTCGCAGAAGCCTTCCAGGCCAATGCACCGAGTCAGGTTATGGGGGTAGACGAAGTAACCGATGACGGCATGATATTGGATGCTGGCCCCGACACTGTTGTGACAATCTGTGGGCGGATAGCAGAGGCAAAAACTTTGGTCTGGAATGGACCGCTGGGAGCCTTTGAAATCCCACCATTTGACATCGCGACCGTGCAGGCAGCACAAGCAGCCGCTCTGCAAACGCGCCAGGGTCAGCTGATCTCCGTTGCCGGTGGTGGAGATACAGTGGCCGCACTTAACCATGCTGGAGTGGTCAATGATTTTACCTATGTCTCGACTGCCGGTGGCGCCTTCCTGGAATGGATGGAAGGCAAAGAACTTCCCGGAGTTGCGGCACTGGCGTGATGGTTTGAAGCATATTTTGTTAAGTTTTTGCCAAATCAATCGATTCAATCAATGCATCGATATTTCCACAGGCCAGCGACCCTGATACGAACCTTGCATACAGCACCAACCAGGAGAATTCCCCGATGAGCGAGCGGATAGAAGATATTGCACAAGCCATGGTGCTGCCGGGGCAGGGCATATTGGCCGCTGATGAATCCACCGGCACGATCAAAAAGCGTTTTGATTCTATTCAAACGGAGAATACGGAAGACAATCGTCAGGCTTATCGGGAAATGTTGTTCCGCTCCCAAGAAGCGATGAATGACTGCATTTCCGGTGTCATTATGTTTGAAGAGACACTTTATCAAAAAGCTGCCGACGGCACACCATTTGTAGATCTGATCAAGGCTACAGGCGCGGTCCCCGGTATCAAGGTTGACATGGGTGCACATCCCCTGCCTTCAGCGCCGGGCGAAACCGTCACTGAAGGTCTCGATGGTCTGCGCAACCGACTGGCTAAATATCACGATGCCGGTGCTCGTTTTGCCAAATGGCGTGCCGTCATTTCCATCGATGCGGTTCGTCCGACCTATGGCGGCATCAAAGCCAACGCGCATGCTCTGGCCAGATATGCGGCTCTTTGCCAGGAAGCCGGTATTGTACCGATAGTTGAGCCAGAAGTGCAGATGGATGCCGATCCCGCTGACCATACAATCGAACGGTGTCATGAAGTCACCAGCGCCGTGCTGCAAACGGTTTTCACGGAATTGCATGACCAGAATGTAAAACTCGAGGGCATGATCCTGAAGCCCAATATGGTCGTTGCGGGCAGCAAATGTTCAAAACAAAACTCACCGGAAGAAGTTGCCCATCACACGGTCGCAGTTTTGAAAAGAGCTGTCCCGGCCGCTGTTCCGGGCATAGCATTTCTGTCAGGTGGCCAGTCGGTGCTTGAGGCAACGGCAAATCTCAATGCCATGAACGCGGCTTATGAAACTCCATGGGCGCTGACATATTCCTATGGCCGTGCCCTGCAGGCATCAGCTCTTCAGGCGTGGAATGGTGATTCCGATAACATCGAGGCGGGAAGTTCCGCATTCACCAAACGGGCCAGAATGAACAGTCTGGCTGCGAAAGGTGAATGGAATGAGGGTCTGGAAACCGGCTGAGTTGAAGTCGCAACGGTTTTAGAGATCATCTCCCCAATTCAGTCGCCGTCTCTGCCAGATTTTTTCCCCGATCAGGCAATCGTAATCGGGATTAGTGGATTGATGAAAGCTTGCCTTGTGGACAGACACCTCATTGTATGACGCCAGTTCCTGCACAAGTTTTTGGCGCACTGCCGCAGAAAACTGTTCCCATTCCAGAACCGGAATCACAAATGATGCGGGTCCGCCGATCACGCACTGGCGGTAATATTCATCCAGATCATCGAGATTGAAGCGGCTGTAATACCCATCCTTGGTCATCAATGGCAGCCCATTGATAACAATTCCCGCGGCCAGAGCAGCAGCGCGCGCTTCCAGAACCGGAATTCCTGCATTGTTGGGGCCGTCGCCGGAGATATCGATCACCTGACGCAGTGCAGTGAAATTGTTTTCGCCAAAGCTGTGACGGGCATGGTCAATGGCGCTGGAAATTGAAGTTCGGCGCAGGGACGAATCGAATTTGGCCACCAATTGCGCTGCAATCCGTTCTGCATCCTGGCGATTTCTTACCAGCATCCAGTCGACAATGACCCGCTGGGATCCATGCCCGGCCCATTCGATGTAGCGCAGGGCGATTTGACCAATCAACCCACCTTCAATGGCACCGATCACTTCATTGCTGAGCAGCGCTTCGGCATAACCACGCCGTTGAATTTCCAATTCTCGCGGTGTCATTGATCGGGAAACATCAACCGCAAGCACCAGTTCGACATCGACCTCGATATCGGCAGATACGGCGTGACTTGAGCACAGGAGTGCAACGCCCAACGCCACAAATTGGAGGATTTTGAGCACGACCATAGACCCATGCTGAAATTAGTCATGCCACTTGTCCAGTAAAAGTCGATTGATTTGCGACCAAAACAATGGCTTTTGGATAGAAATGATAAGCAGCGATCGAACAGCACAAGGGTAAATGGCCATGAAAGACCTTGAAGGCATTACCGTTGTTGCCATCGAACAGGCGGTGGCGGCTCCTTATGCGTCCAGCCGACTGGCTGACGCAGGAGCACGTGTCATTAAGGTCGAGCGTCCTGAAGGGGATTTCGCCAGGGGCTATGATAGTCTGGCAAAGGGCAACAGCGCCTATTTCGTCTGGTTAAATCGCGGCAAGGAGAGCATTGCACTGGATCTGAAGACGCCTCAGGACCTTGCAAGTCTGAAGAGAATTATCGCCAGTTGCGACATTGTGATTCAAAATCTGGCACCGGGAGCTTTAACACGCCTTGGTTTCGGGTTGGAAGACATGCGCTTGGCCAATCCGGCGCTGATTACCTGCTCAATCTCAGGTTATGGTGAAGAAGGGCCACGTCGTGATCAAAAGGCCTATGATCTGCTGATCCAGGCTGAAAGTGGTCTGTGTGCCATTAACGGAACATCTGAAGGACCGGCGCGCGTTGGGGTATCGGTCTGCGACATCGCGGCGGGAATGGCTGCTCACGCGGCCATTTTGCAAGCGCTGTTTGCGCGAACCCGTTCCGGGCAGGGCAGGGCGATTGCCGTATCGCTGTTTCATACTCTGGCCGACTGGATGAATGTACCAATGATGCAACACCGGTATGGAGGCAAAACCCCGGGGCGCCTTGGACTTAAACACCCGACCATTGCACCCTACGGCATGTTTGAATGTGGAGACGCAAAACCATTGTTGATCTCCATTCAAAACGAGCAGGAATGGCAGCGTCTCTGCACTGTGCTTGAGGATGAAAGCCTGCCATCAAAGATTGGGTTCCGCAACAATCAAGAGCGCATGGAAAATCGGCAGATTGTCGACGAATTCGTCGCGTCGGGTTTTGCCCGACATGATCGCGAAAAGATGATTGAATTGCTTCAACAGGCAAAGATAGCGTTTGGTCGCCTGTCCGATCTGGATGATTTTGTTGCGCATCCCCAGAACAACTGGGTTACTGTCGAGGCTGGTGAGGAAGAAATCGAAATTCTGTCTCCGGCGGCGATCATTGACGGTGCCAGACCTCGATTTGGCGCGGTGCCGGAATTGGATCAGCATGGCGCAGCATTGCGCAAAGAATTTGACTGATCTGAGCAGTTCCGGGGATGACGCGGCCTGAAAATTGTGGTTGCTAGGGGACCTGTTTGACCTTCCATCAATAATTCATGTCTTCGATCCTCACCTCGCTCCTCTCCTGGCTTTGTTTTCCACTTTATGTCGCCCAGGGCATATACATTCGCCAGAAGTCATTGCGTCTGTCGCCAGCGAAGGGGCCACGGTCCGGCCAATTTGGCAAAGGCAAACCTGTCATTAAAATATTGGCGCTGGGCGATTCTTCCGCAGCCGCAGTTGGTGTTGACCAAACATCAGACGCTATTGGGCCACAGATTGCGCGCAAAATGCATGAAAAATCAGGAAACACCGTCAGTTGGCACATATCGGGACACAACAGCGCTGTGGCCGGAGAGATCAGGGACCATGTTGTACCAAATCTGCCGGAGGCAAACTATACGCATATACTCATTATGATCGGCACCAATGACATGAAAAACTGGCATTCCGTGAAACGCTGGAAACGGGAATTTGGAACACTGCTTTATGCGGTCAGGACCCGTTATCCCGAGGCAAAGTTGTACTGGCATCAGGCGATCGACATGCGCAAAGTTCCAGCTTTGCCTTCAACATTGGGTGCCATTTTGAACCTGCGTGTGCGTTTGCTCAACCGAAAGGGTGCCCAGCTGTGTGTTGAAAGAGGAGCGGTCTGCGTGCCTCCACTCCAGGATGTGCGTCCTGAAGGTTATTGCCGGGATGGTTTCCACGCCAGTGAACTGGGCTATAACGCCTGGGCTGATCATATGATTGAGCATTTCGATTTTGAGCCCCGGGCTACTCCTGCAGCCGCTCCATTTATATGAACAAGCCGCCTTGCTTGGCGAAATATCCAACCAATGCCCGATAGACTCAACGATGCGCTGGCTGTTACATCAACTCAGGTTTGATTTGGAGGTAATACCATGGGTGCATATGCCGACATCTATCAGGGTTGGAAGGACGATCCTGAAGCATTTTGGATGGGTGCAGCTGAGGCGATAGATTGGTCTGCAAAACCCAGCAAAGCCTATTTCCCCGATGAAGGACCTTATGGCCACTGGTTCGCCGATGGTGTGTGCAATACCTGTTACAATGCCGTTGACCGTCATGTTGACTTTGGTCGTGCTGATCAGGACGCATTGATTTTCGACAGCCCGATTACCGGCAATCAGCGCACATTTACTTATGCGCAACTGAAGACCGAAGTTGAGGCACTTGCCGCAGTCTTATTGGATCGTGGTGTGGTCAAGGGCGACAGGGTCATCATCTATATGCCGATGGTGCCGGAAGCCGCCTTTGCAATGCTGGCTTGTGCCCGTATTGGCGCCGTTCATTCAGTGGTGTTTGGTGGCTTTGCAGCCAAGGAACTCGCCACGCGCATCGACGATTGTGCCGCCAAATGTATCATCTCCGCTTCCTGCGGAATCGAACCAGGCCGGGTAATCGCCTATAAACCGCTTCTCGATCAAGCCATCGAATTGTCGTCCAACAAACCAGAATCCACAATCATCCTGCAACGTGATGAACTCAGCTGTGAGAGGGTTGAAGGGCGTGACTTTGACTATGCCGGTGAGGTCGCTCGGCATCGCCATGCTGGAACTGCAGTCCCTTGTGTGGATCTGATGGCAACAGACCCGCTCTACATCCTTTATACTTCCGGCACGACAGGTCAGCCGAAAGGCGTGGTGCGTGACAATGGTGGTCATATGGTAGCGCTGCACTGGACGATGAAAAATATCTACGATGTTAATCCAGGTGAAGTCTTTTGGGCGGCTTCAGATGTGGGATGGGTGGTGGGCCATTCCTATATCGTCTACGCCCCTTTAATTGCAGGCAATACCACCATATTGTTTGAGGGAAAACCGGTCGGCACTCCAGATGCCGGTACGTTCTGGCGCGTCATTGCCGACCACAAAGTGGCGGTGCTGTTCACCGCACCAACCGCCTTCCGGGCGATCAAGAAGGAAGATCCCGAAGGTGGCCTGATTGATGAATATGATGTCAGTAACTTCCGGATGCTTTTTCTTGCCGGTGAACGCGCTGACCCTGACACAATTCACTGGGCAGAGCGGGTGCTGAAAACCCCGGTGATTGATCATTGGTGGCAGACCGAGACCGGCTGGACGATTGCCGGAAATCCAACCGGTATTGAACTGATGCCAATCAAATATGGATCGCCGACGGTGGCCATGCCCGGCTTTGATATTCGGGTGCTGAGTGATGAAGGCGAGGAATTGCCGCGCGGCGAACTCGGCAACGTCGTTGTCAAACTGCCGCTGCCGCCGAGCTGTTTCCCAACTCTTTGGAACGCTGAAGCACGTATGCGCGAAGCCTATCTCGACGAGTTCCCGGGCTATTACAAAACTGCTGATGCGGGAATCATGGATGAAGACGGCTATCTGTTCATTATGGCGCGCACCGACGACATCATTAATGTGGCCGGACACCGACTGTCGACCGGTGGCATGGAAGAAGTCATTGCCGAACATCCCGACGTTGCAGAATGCGCGGTGATAGGGATAGCTGACAAATTAAAAGGACAATTGCCGGCAGGCTTCCTCATTCTTAATGCCGGGGTGGACCGCCCAATTCCTGAAATTCAGTCGGAAGTAGTGAAACTGGTGCGCGAAAAAATTGGACCGGTTGCGGCCTTCAAGATAGCTGTACCGGTTGCGCGTCTGCCCAAAACCCGGTCTGGGAAGATTCTGCGAGCGACAATGCAGAAAGTGGTTGATGGAGAGATATTCGAAGCCCCTGCCACCATTGATGATCCTGCAATACTGGATGAGATCAAAGCCAGCTGGCAGGAGCATGCTGGTTGATTTAAGCCTGTTTGTTTTTTGCGAGCAGCACCGAATGAAAACCACATTTTGGGTCCTGCGCTTGAAATTCGATCTCGCTGAATCCGGCCTGCGATAGCGCCGTTTGATATTCAGTCGGTTCCAGGCTGGCGTGATAAACCTTTGCTCCCGCCACCGTTCCTGTGACTTCTCCCTCTCTATCGCCAATGGTGAGCATCAGATTGCCACCGGATTCAACCGACTGGGCAAGCATTGGCAACGCCTGTCGTTGTTCTTCGGGCGACAGATGAAATAAGCCATTCCAGCTGATTACACCGTCGAATTTTTGACCTTCAACCGGTTGACGCAGATCCTGTACCATCCAGATGTGCCCGGGAAATCGTTGTTTCGCGATGTCGATCATCGCCGCTGCGTAATCAACTCCAATCAGTCTGAAACCCTGTTGAATCAGATATGCAGCGATGGGTTCACCGCTGCCGCAGCCCAGATCAAGGATGTTTCCACCTTTGGGCAGGCCACACATAAATCGATCAAGCCAGGGCTTTTCCATCAAAGACCGGGAGCGTTCCTTATCAAAGTCGCGCGCCCGATCCTGATAGACAGACCGGGTCTGCTGTTTAATGGTTTGCATCCGCGGGTTCATAGCTTCCCGGAAGTTGCTGTATTGACGTGTGAAAGCATCAGTGGCTGTGTTTCATCTTCAGCGTATCGGCAATCGATTTCACCTTGAAAATGAATTCCTTGCGACCTGCCTTTTCGAAGATCAAAGTAGCTTTGTGCTCTTCACCTTCTTCAAGCGCCGTGTTCAGTCTCATGAACATGATGTGATTGCCGCCGGGCTTCAGCTTAACGGTGGCTCCGGGGGGAATTGCAACACCATTTGCAAGCTGCTTCATCTTCATCACTTGGTCCTCCATTTTCATTTCGTGGAGCTCAAGTTTTCCAGCAAATTCAGCCGCTCCGCCAATCAAGCGATCGGCAGAGGCACCTGTATTTGTGATGCTGATATAGCCGGCTCCAACCTTGGCACCAGGTGCTGTTGCACGAAGAATCGGGTGCATTATTTTCAGATCGCCGAGCTTGTGATCATCTGCAAGAACAGAGGTGGCCATTACGGCAAGCAGGGCAGCGCCCATGAATATTTTTTTAGGCATGTTTTGATCCTGAAAGTATCGGCGCCTCATTTGCGCCAGACAAATTTGACTGTTGGGGTGATCAAAGTCAGGAAAAAGGCGGCGCGCGCGCTGGATTGGCAATCAATTCACGCAACTCATCAATGGCCCACCGTCGATTGACCGACAACTGTGTGGAAACAAGCGGGATGGTGAAACAATTATCAGTATCGGCAACAACTACCGGATTTGTAAGCGGTTGCAGACACTCATCACAGTGGTCATCGATGTTGCTCTGGGGCGCGCCGTTGCCAAAGCAGATTACCGGCAACAACCCATCGGGCAGCGTAAAAGCGCCCAGATTCCAAGTCGATGAGGCCGGTGTGGCCGGGGAGGTTTGCAATTGAACTGCTCGGGCCGGGCTGGCCAAAACAAAGGCAAGCACAATGATCAGACATAAGGTCCGTAACAGCGGCATATCTTTATTTAAGGCTCTAAACACCGCAACCGGCTCTTTTTACAATCTCCAAATTGCATGCCCCGATTATCGGTACAAGTCCACCCAAATGCAGATCAAATAGCGGTTATTTATCCCGTCTCGGGCGACCGAATCTAACAATGCAAGGTCACGCCTGTTCAGCGGCTGCCTGCAAGGCGCGGATGCGCTCGGCCAGATTGGTGGGTGTGCTGGCCTCGTCAGCCTTTGCAGACCGCTTGCCCCGGGCAGTCGATTTTTTACCGATAACCTTGTTGATCGGAGATTCCGGCCCCTCCAGCGATGCTGTCATCGCTGTAACCTGGGCAGCAAGATCATTGATACGCTCGCGCATAACTGCGTTTTCGCGGCGCTCGACCTGCCAATCTTCACCATTCGACAGCAGCATGGAGTTCAACTCAACCTTAAGGGAATCCCGGTCCATTTCCGCGGCCTTTAATTTGTCTGTCAGTTCCTGTCGTTCCGATTCAAATGTCGCAATGGCATTCTCGATATTCTCGCCCGAAGCATCTTTCAACAGGGCTTCCATGCGCAGTGTGGTTTGGGCAACTTCTGATTCCAGTTTGAAGCATTGGGCCTGCAACTTGTCATTTAGATTTTGCAGAGCCAACATCTGGCTGCCGGATTCACCAGATTTACTGCGCAGACGAGCAAGGTCGGCATCGCGACGCTCAACCCGGCTTTCCATGTCGGCAAATGAAGCTTGCATACGTTCAAGCTTCTTGTTGAGGTTTTCGAGCTTCGAGCGATCTTTCGACAGCGCCGTTTCTGATGCCTTTAATTCCTTGCGCAACTTGGCATTATCGGCGGCTTCGTCCTTACCGGCTTGTTTTGCCACGCGTGCCTCAACCTCAACGATTTCCATGCGGTTTTCGCGTGCCACCATTTGCACCTTCTTGCTGTCAAAATCTTCTACAGCAGACCGGTATTTGCGTTCCAGATCTTCATAGGCGAACGCCTTCTCTTCCAGTTTGAGTTCGACCGCCGCGAGGTCGGTGGAAGTCGAATTCAAATGGTTTTCCTGTTCTTTCGATTCGCTGCGCAATTCGCTGGCTTGGGCTTCCAGTTCACTCACGCGTTGAGTTTTTTCTCCGTGAAGATCCTCAAGGGAAAGCAGCTCGTCGCGTTTTCTATTAATTTCGATCAGCTGTTCTGCAGCCCGTTCCTTAAGAGTTTCAAGATTCACCTCAAGTCGACGGGTACTCATCGCAAACTCGGCGCGCAGCTGATCCTTGTCCGCCTGAATTTCGTTCAGCGTCAGCGGCACAGAGCTTTCAATGCGATTGCGTGTCAACACGACGGCACGACGCCAGATGGCCGGTGCGACCATCAGAGCCAGCAGCGCCGAACATAGAAATCCAAGTGTAAAAAACAGACCACTTTCAAGCACGGTGAATTATGTCCTCGTAATTCCTATATGCGTTCTTGACCACCGGCAGGTTTCACCCGCGATCACAAAAAAGCCTGCCACAAAGTGCAGGCTTTTCCCACTGTTTTGCATGTTTAGCGTAAACAGAATCGATAACATTTGAACGATCCGGCTAAAACGGATTCCAGGTTGGATATTCGCGCAGCTTCAAATAGCCGACATTGACACCCAATCTGGCGCCAACACCGGTGCGAACAGGGACCAATATGGTATCGCCATTCTTCAAGACCGTCATGCCCAGCCCACCGACAAAATAGGCCGAACCTGAAACGCCGATAAAACGACGGTAGATTTTCTGGGTATTTGTGAGATTATAAACCAGCATCATCGTGCGATTTCCATCACCGCCGAAATCCCAACCAATGGACGGTCCCTGCCAGAAGACGGGATGATCGCCGGCATTTTTTGTAAATAACTTGCCTTCGCCATACCGCAGTCCTGCGACAAGCGCGCCGGAGGCCTCTTCACCGAGCACATATCCGTTTGGCAGCCCATATTCTTCCACAGCTCTCTCGATAACTGTCGCAAGACCGCTGGAAGCGGCACCAAAAAACTGATGTCCGGCGTCCACCAATTCGTTACTGGCATAGCGCTGACCATCGCGGGCAGCTGCCTGCATAGTTGAACCGGGCGCAATCAATGGCGCCACAAGGGAGGTGGCAACTGCAAGACAAACGGCCATGGCAATGCTGCGCATGTCGAATTTGAGATTTAGAGATTCGAAGATTTTCATCTCATTTGTTCCTTCACGGTTTGACGCGAAAACTTGTGGGGGGTCGTGATTTTGTTTCCAACAGTCATGAAACCGAATTGCGACCGTTTCTGGGAATTACAGACAATTTGAATCAAAAGGTTTGCGATACGGTAAACAAATTCTTGCCCAGACACGGTTAGCTGCGATTTGCAGCGATTTGTGGCGAATTTTGCCGATTAGCAGCGTTTAGTAGTGATTTGCATCGAATAGCGGCGAATAGCGGCGAATCGTGGCGATTATTCGGTTTTCGGACCAAAGGATATTCGCGCGGGCTTTTCAGGATTCGCCTGTTTGTGTAACGAAAGGTGGGGCAGTGGGAGTATCGATTCGTTTTGATTCTTCCAATTGAGATAAAATCACAGGGAACAACATGCCAGACCTTCCAACCCTTTCCGCGCTGGACCTTGCCGCACTTTTGGCAAGCCGTGTATGTCACGACATCATTTCGCCTGTGGGCGCCTTGGCCAATGGTCTGGAAGTCCTGGAAGAGGACCAGGGCGAGGAGATGCGCCAGTTTGCGATGGAACTGATCGCCAAAAGTGCCAAATCCGCCACTGCAAAGTTGAAATTCTCCCGTCTCGCCTTTGGCGCATCTGGCTCAGCCGGAGCTTCTATCGATACCGGTGAAGCAGAAGAAGTGGTGGGTCTGTATATGGAAGGCGAGAAAGCTGACTATACGTGGCAGGGCACAAGATCACTGGTTCCCAAAAACCGGGTCAAGTTGTTGTTGAATCTTGTGCTGACTTCGCTTGGCGCAATCCCACGTGGTGGTACGGTTGCGGTGACAATCAATGGTGAAGGTGAAGAAACCACATTTTCTTTGCGTTGCTCCGGTCCTAAGGCCCGGGTTCCAGGGGAATTCCTGGATATGTTGAACGGAACGCTTGAGGGGGACATGTCTGCCCACGCCATTCAGCCCTATTATGCCATTTTGTTGGCCAAAGAGGCCGGGCTAAACCTCAGTGCAACGGTCGACGGGGAAGATGTCGTTTTGGCCGCGCAGTAATTTGCCTCAAACCCAGTTTCTGCCATATTGATCATAACGTGGAGCGGGGAGGCTGATATGGCGGAGACTTATGCGCAAATGGAACACCATGAGATATCGAACGCGAATGCAGTGACACCTCAAAACGCATTGCAAGTTCTCAAAAATAATTCGAATTCGTTATTGGTGGATGTCCGAGACGAATCTGAAGTCGATGCCACTGGAATGGGTATGGGAGCATTTCATGCACCAGGCAGGTCAGTTGCATGGCTGGCCGACTTGGAAAGCGAATATCGGTCGCCGATACTTCAGGACCGATCTACACTCATATTGACAACTTGCGGCGGATCCCCCTGTTTTAGGGGAGCTTCTGCGGCGAATGTGTTGACCAGAATGGGATTTACCGATGTCAGTTTTGTCGAGGGCGGCATGGAGGCATTGCTATCTGCCGGAATAGCTACTGGTCCCCGCTGAAGTTGATATCAAAATTCTATCAGATCACCTGCAGCAAGCTTCGGCATTGCGAATGCGGCATGAAATTTTGCCAGATATTCAAATTCAACACAGTGCATTGGCAGAATAACCTCAACCCTTTCATCCCGAAACCACTGTATCGTTTCATCCACTGGCGGTGCCTCCGCTTTCATCATATGAAAGCCGCCGATGACAGCATGCAGGTGTTGACCGGTCACCTCACGGGCTCGGGTGGCAATGTTGCAGATGCCCGCGTGTGAACAACCGGCAATTACGACCGCACCCTTGTCGGTCTTGAATGCGATGGCTGTGTCATCTTCCATCGGGTCATCAAAACACACGCCCTTTTCAAATGGCGTCACGCGAGGAATTTCCCCGAGAAAAAATGCTCCTTCGTAAAACTCCAGTGAAACCCGCGTGGTTTCCACGACAAAATCCTTGTTCAGCGTCGCCCGGATGTCGCGGTAATCCTGCATCGCGTCCGGGTCATCGGAATCATAGGATTCTGTCAGAACTCTTGGGTGGCAAATTACGCGTTTGGGTTGGACAAACTGATGAGAAAGCAGACCGCGGGTGTGATCGTCATGAAAGTGGGAAAGGACGACGACATCGATATCATTGAGATTGATTCCAGCGATTTTCGCATTGCGTTGCCAGACGTCAGAATACCCCGTGTCGTAGAGGATCTTGCGCTGGTTGTATTCGACGAAAGCTGAAAAGCCCCATTCGGCCTGCCAGATAAGTCCGCTTGCTGAATTTTCACATAGCAATCTTATTTTCATGCAGAGCTAAGATAACGATTGACAAGTTGATGTCAACGAAACCTGCCGATCGCAATCATTGCGCCTCAGCACCAACATTTGCGCGAATGACAACTGAAGTGCGCGGTGAATTCCTATCGGCGTATTCTCGTGGCAAGGGCTTCAGCGCGCGGGCTTTTGCGCCAACAGTCGGGCCACTACGTCGAAACACTAGGAAATTCGAGCTAAAATTTGGTGCCAACATTCTGTTTAAACTGCAACTTAACCATCTGTTAACGTTAAAAATCTCGGTTAAAAAACACAGTTAATCCACCTTTAACCAATTTTGCCCATGCTGGATCCGGAATTCATGGGTTCCCGCGTTGTCGTGGGATTGTTTAGTAGGAAGGACGTTGCAATGGGCAACACTAAGAAACTGATGGCAATGGTGCCTGCCGCGATGTTGGCGGCTGCCGTTGTCCACACCGGCACGGCGACTGCCGCCGATTTGCTGATAGATCCTCCGGTTGTGGAAGCACCGGAAATCGTAACTTATGCGTCTGGCGGTTGGTACCTTCGTGGTGACATCACCTATGACTTTAATGAAATCGATGGCGCTCATTACTCTAACGGCTGGGGCAATACATCATTTGCCACCACAGAAGCTGGTGATAGTTTTGATCTCGGAATCGGTATTGGTTACCAGATCAACGAGAGTTTTCGCGTTGATCTGACTGGTGAATATGTGTTCGAGGCGGATTTCGATGGAACCACTCAGGGATATTGTGACTACGACGCATTCCTGTTCGGCGACCTCAATTGTTCATCCGTAGATTCATCCACTTTTGATGCTTTCAAACTTCTCGGCAACGCTTATGTCGATCTCGGTAATTTCAGCGGCTTCACACCTTACGTTGGTGCCGGCCTCGGTGGCGCTTATGTCCGCTGGGACGATACAGTCAGCGAGAACACCTGTACCTTCAGCGGCATTGTAGCTTGCCCTGGCGGCGTGCCGGCCACGACAACGACCACAGCGACGCAAGGTGGAACAGAATCCTGGCGCTTTGCATGGGCACTGCATGCTGGTTTTTCATACGACGTGGCGCATAATACCAAACTCGACTTCGGCTATACCTATAGCCGCATCGAAGGTGGCGACATGTTTGAATGGGCAGGTGCCGGTGGCACTCAGGGATATGATGAAGGCATTGACAGCCACGTTATCCGTGCCGGTATTCGCTACCAGATCTGGTAGGCTTGGATCGCGCCCGGCAGAGTTGACCAACGAGTTTGTTGGGGGCGGCAATAGCGCCCCCAACCACCACCCAAAAATCTAGCTTCATCGGATCCGGCGTACTTTGCCCGACCTTTGATCGTATCGTGTAGTAGGGGAGTTGCTGCGATGACCACATCCAGCTTTAAGCTAACTTCGATTGCCGCAAGCATCGCCCTGATGGGCCAGTTTGTCGGCACGATTATAGTTACAGACAATGCCTCTGCCGCCGATATGCTGGCTGATGATTCCTACAACTATACCGAAGTTGAATTTGGCACAGGCTGGTACCTGCGCGGCGATATTGGTTCCGGTCTGTCGGAAGTCAGTGTCGAAGCAAATTTTATTTCCGGGGACGCAGATTTAGGGACTCCAATCTCGGTTGGCGTTGCAGCCGGATATACGTTTGCAGAAGGACTTCGAGCAGAAATCGGATTTAATCACTTCAACAATCTCGCCTTTGCCTCGCGGTCTTCCTATCCCGATTGTGGCCTGGAAGATCACGATGGTGATGGTAGTCCGGTTAACATACCCGATGGGTTCGGTGGCTTTACAGCAACTGCACCCGTACCGGTAACCGGCAATTGCTATGGGTCCGCCAATGCGCAAGTCAACGCTTCGTCGCTGATGGCAAATGTCTATGCAGATCTTGGAACCTATTTGGGCATTCGGCCCTATGTTGGTGCTGGTTTGGGTGCCGCCTATGTTTCATGGAACGATTTCACCATCTCCGACTATTGCGATGGAAGCCAGTCAACTGATTGTGGTGTCGGCGGTGGAGTTGGTTTGACCACCCGTTATCAGGGTACTTACACAACTGAAAACTCCTGGGCACTTGCCGCAAATGCAATGCTGGGCGTTTCTTATGAATTGAGCCGCGGCCTGAACCTGGACCTTGGTTATCGCTACACTTATCTCGGTGAAGCGGGCGTCGCGCGGGCCGCAGATAATTCAGGGATACTGTCAGACCTGACCATCGGCAGCACAAACATTCACGAAGTGCGCATGGGGTTGCGCTACGAAATCTGGTAAGACTCCCGTCAAGTCCACCAGAATACCCAAAAGGCCGGAACCGAGTTTCGGCCTTTTGCTATTGGTGCTCTTTCCATTCGCCGTTGGAATTGGCGACATCAAGTTTGTCAAAAGCGCCACTTTTCTGTTGACGCCATGTACACCTTTCAATAAAGCCAGCGGCGGGACACCTCTCCCCAACGAGAGGCTTGCTATCTGGAAGGATAGGACATGACAGCAAGACTTGACGTCGCGGCGCCACAGGTGCGCCCGCAAAACCCTCGCTTTTCTTCTGGCCCTTGTGCCAAACGCCCCGGTTGGGAATTGGCTGCGCTGAATGGTGCTTCGCTCGGCCGCTCGCATCGTGCAGCAGAAGGAAAAGCCAAACTACAACAAGCTATTGATCTGACCCGTACCGTATTGCAGGTGCCTGACAATTATCGCATTGGCATCGTGCCAGCGTCCGATACTGGAGCATTTGAGATGGCCATGTGGTCGCTGCTGGGCGCTCGACCCGTCACAATGCTCGCTTGGGAAAGTTTTGGTTCTGGCTGGGTGAGTGATGTGGTCAATCAGCTGCAATTGAAAGATGTCACGAGCTTGAGTGCGGAGTATGGCCAACTGCCCGACCTTGATAAGGTCGATTTTGCCAGCGATGTCTGCTTCACCTGGAACGGCACGACATCCGGCGTGCGCGTTCCCGATGGCGATTTCATTTCCACCGATCGCCAGGGACTTACCTTGTGTGATGCGACATCTGCCGCTTTTGCCCAGGATCTGCCGTTCGACAAGCTCGACGTCACGACATTCTCCTGGCAAAAAGTGCTGGGTGGTGAAGGTGGCCACGGGGTGATAATTCTTTCTCCGCGCGCAGTTGAACGGCTTGAAAACTATACGCCTTCTTGGCCGCTACCAAAAATTTTCCGCCTGACCAAAGACGGTAAGTTGATTGAAGGCATTTTCTCCGGTGCAACAATCAACACCCCCTCCATGCTCTGCGTCGAGGACTATATTGATGCCTTGAACTGGGGCCGGTCGCTTGGCGGACTGGAAGCATTGCGGGCACTGGCAGACACGAATTTCGCTGTACTCGCAAATTGGGTCTCCCAAACACCGTGGGTCGAATTTCTGGCTGAGGCGCCGCAGACCAGATCAAACACGTCTGTATGTTTGAAGATCGTGGACTCAGATATTGCTACGCAAGACGACGCTGCGCAAAACGCGTTCGTTAAGCGATTTACAAAACTGTTGGACGATGAGGCCGTGGCATTTGACATTGGCGGATACCGAGACGCGCCTCCCGGATTGCGCATCTGGACTGGCGCGACGGTTGAAGCTTCTGATCTGGAAGCGCTTACCCCGTGGCTCGATTGGGCATTTGCCACTGCTAAATCAGCTTGATTCCCCCAAGTTCAGCAGGCACGCCGAAAGGCTGTTCGGTGGTCTGCTGCCTATACGAAAGATATCCCAATGACCAATACAAAACCCCGTGTGCTCGTATCCGATGCCCTGTCACCGACAGCAGTTCAGATATTCAGGGACAACGGATGCGACGTGGATTTTGAACCAGATCTCGGCAAGGACAAGGAAGCGCTGCTTGCAAAAATCGCCGGCTATGATGGTCTGGCGATCCGTTCTGCCACCAAAGCGACGGAAAAACTCATCGACGCAGCCACCAATCTCAAAGTGATCGGGCGCGCCGGTATCGGTGTCGACAATGTTGACCTCAAAGCTGCATCTCGCCGTGGCATCATTGTCATGAACACGCCGTTCGGCAATTCCATCACCACAGCTGAGCATGCCCTGTCGATGATGATGGCGGTGGCACGTCAAATACCATCCGCGGATGCCTCCACCCAGGCCGGTAAATGGGAAAAATCCAAATTCATGGGAGTTGAACTCACTGGTAAGACGCTGGGTCTGATTGGTGCTGGTAATATTGGCTCAATCGTCGCCAGCCGGGCAATCGGCATGAAGATGCGGGTCATCGCTTACGACCCGTTCCTTTCCGAGGAAAGGGCGCAGGAACTGGGTGTCGAAAAGGTTGAATTGGACGAATTGCTGCCACGTGCCGACTTCATCACCCTGCACACGCCGCTCACCGACAAAACACGCAATATCATTGATGCTGCGGCAATCAGCAATATGAAGGATGGCGTACGTATCGTTAATTGCGCACGGGGTGGTCTGATCGTCGAGGCCGACTTGGCCGATGCCATTAACGCCGGCAAAGTAGCCGGTGCCGGTATTGATGTATTTGAAGTCGAACCAGCAAAGGACAGTGTGCTGTTTGGACTTCCAAACGTCGTCTGCACGCCACATCTTGGCGCTGCAACCTCGGAGGCGCAGGAAAATGTAGCGCTTCAGGTTGCCGAACAGATGTCGGCCTATCTGACGCGTGGCGCTGTTACCAATGCCCTCAATATGCCGTCAATATCGGCCGAAGAAGCGCCACGCCTCACACCATTTGTCAAACTCGCCGACACATTGGGCAGCTTTGTTGGTCAGGTCACCGATGCTCCGGTCAAAAAAGTCGAAATTCTGTATGATGGCCATGTCGCTGCGATGAATACCAAGGCGCTCTCAAGCGCGGTACTGGCGGGTTTGCTGCGAGCACAGGTGTCAGAAGTAAACATGGTCTCTGCGCCGATCATGGCCAGCGAACGCGGCATTCAACTGCTGGAAATGACGCGTGAAAAATCTGGTGTTTTTGATGGATATATACAACTCAACGTTGTCACCGATGGATTGACACGCTCCGTTGCCGGAACGGTTTTTTCTGACGGCAAGCCTCGATTTATCCAAATCAAGGGCATAAATATGGAGGCGGAAGCCGGAGCTCACATGCTTTATACAACCAACCGCGATGTGCCCGGTATTATCGGTAAGTTGGGTGGCATGTTTGGTGATGAGGGGCTGAATATCGCGAATTTCTATCTCGGTCGAAATCATGAAGGTGGTGATGCCATTGCGCTTGTCGAGCTGGATCAGCCGGTCACCCAGGAATTTTTGAAAAAACTCCTGGACACACCCGAGATCGATTCGGCCAAACCGCTCGAATTCACGATTTAAGTTTTGTTTGAAGCGGATGGTCGCGCGGTGGAATTGGTTTTCGATTTCCGCTGCGCGATCATGATGCCGCCAACCACAAATACAAAAGCCACCGCGTGGAAGCGATATAATTGTTCGCCTAACAAGAGGATCGCCAGCATGGCTCCAAATACCGGGACGAAGTTGATATACAAGCCCGCAATGTTGGCCCCCAGCGCTTCCACACCTTTGATGAACAGTCCCTGGGCTACCAGAGACGCAACCACGCCTGCATAGAGAATTGCTGATATCCCTTGCAGCGTCATCGACATCTGTAATTGCCCGGCTTGAAATTCGACCAACGCGCCAATGATCGCAAAAACCAATGCGCCGGCGACGAGACAGGCCAAAAAACTTTTCCAGTTCATGTCGGGCTTTGATCGCAATGCGACCGAATAGCCTCCATAGAAAATCGACGCAAAAAGCATGTAAACATCACCGATGTTAATGCCCGAACCTTTGCCGGTGAGCAGGTTGAGTGGTTGGCCTGAGCTGACGGTGATGACCACTCCCAACAGAGTCAGCAGAAAGCCGACTACCTGCAACCAGGTAATCCCGGTTCGATAGATTGCAAAATTGAGAATAAATATCACCAGTGGCATGGCGCTTTGCTCAAGCGTAACGTTGATGGCGGAAATGTGCTGCAAGCCCGAATAGAGGCAATAATTGAACCCGGTATATCCAAGTCCACCCATCAGCAGCAGATAGAGCCAGTTTTTCTGGATGATGTTCCAGTCAGTGCGAATCTCTCGACGCGCAATGAAGCCAATGATCAGCAGTGCCACGGCCCACCGACTCATGGTTAGCATCATGGGTGACACGTGGCCGACAGCTAGTTTGCCGGCAACCGCATTGCCACTCCAGATGAGTGCGGTCAGGGCAAGCAACAGGTGTGGATTGCGGATGAGAGCCAAAAGTCAGGTTCCAAATACCAGGAAGGACCAGCCTTATCACACTGTATGAACCCAACAAGTCCATAAGCTCAAGCCAGACTGGGGTCATGCCCCTAGATAATCTGAATTGTCGAACATGTTCTCCGAAATTCTCTGAACAAACAGTCCGGGCTTGCCACGCCGGGTTTGCAGAGTCACTGTTCAGGGAGTACGCCCGGGAGTAAGTTATGGATGATACAATCCGCTCATTTGTTGTTGACGCAAAGAAATATCTGCGCAGCAAGCAAAACGTAACAACAGCGTTCGGCTCAATCCGCGACCAGATAATGAGAGACGTCGAGGCTATCCGCGACAACGCAAATAATGGCCGACCCAATATCCCTGAAGTTGATTACCGAGCAGTTCAGTCGGGCAGCGTCAATGATGAAGCGATCTCGGCGATTAAGAAGGCTGGTGTTGCTATTGTTCGCGGAGTGTTTCCCAAAACTCAGGCGGAAGAGTGGAACGCGGAACTTGGCGAATATATCGAAACCAACGACTACCTCACGAAGGCCGAGGAAAAAGCCGGGCTGGATAAGTATTTCAGTTCGCTGAAGGCGGGCAGCCCCCAGATTTATGGGCTGTATTGGTCAAAACCGCAGGTCATGGCACGACAAGCAGATAGCATGGCTCAGACGAAAAGATTTTTGAACTCTCTTTGGGATGTCACCGGCCCAATGGGCAATGAATTCGACCCCGACAATGATTATGCCTATGCTGATCGTACCCGGCGTCGGCAGCCCGGCGATACAACGCTTGGTTTGTCCCCTCATATGGATTCCGGTTCCTATGAGCGCTGGCTTGATCCAGCCTATCAGCGCATTTATGGAGCCGTTTTCGAAGGTGACTGGCAAAGTTATGACCCGTGGAAAGCAACTTTCAGAACTCAGACACGGGAATTTTCCTCACCGGCTGTGTGTTCCATGTTCAGGACTTTTCAGGGGTGGACGTGTTTGACGACGCAGGGGCCTGACGATGGCACGCTAAGCCTTATTCCAGTCTCCAGAGGCATCGCTTATTTTCTGCTTCGGGCATTGCAGGATGATATTGCAGAAGATGATTTGTGTGGTGCAGTGCCCGGTCGTGCATTGTCGGCTGATCCTAAATTGCATTCAGACATCATTGGTGGATTGGTTTCCATTCCCACGGTCGAACCGGGTGACACGGTTTGGTGGCATCCCGACGTTGTGCATTCCGTCGCGGATGAACATGCAGGCAAAGACTATGCAAATGTGATCTATATCGGCGTATCACCCCGTTGCAGCAAGAATGAGGCCTATATTCGCAAGCAGGCGGTCAAGTTTCTGGCTGGCGAAAGCGCCCCCGACTTTGCTGCGGAAGACTACGAAGTGGACTTCCGGGGACGCGCGACGATTGATGATCTGACGGAACTTGGCAAAGCCCAGATGGGTCTGTGAGGGTAGGACGATAATGATCAGACATTGTGTGTTTATAAATTTCGCAAATGGGGTGACCGAGGCTCATAAATCCGAACTTTTCACCAACATCAAGGCGCTGCAAGCCCACCTGCCTGGTATCCTGGCCGTTCATATCGGCGAAAACGTTAGCCCGGAAGTGGGTATGGACAAAGGTTATTCCGACGGTTTTATGGTTGATTTTTCTGATCCTGCTGCGCGCGACACATATCTGGCAGATGCCGAGCACGCTAAAGCCGGAGCTGGTCTGGTTGACGCTGCCGAAGATGGTGCGGCTGGCATACTGGTTTATGACATTGAGCTGCCGGACTGAGCTGCTTTGCGAATCGAGCCCAACAGGTGACAAACTGCCCGAAATGGAAGTTTACGGTCGCCAAATTGCATATCTGTTTTGGACGACGCTATTTAAACTGCAATTGCCCTTGACGTTCCTCGTCCGGTGGCGGAAATCAAACCGTAAGCAGCGCCAAATGATGAAGGTTAAATAATCATGGCCAATGTGGTTGTTGTAGGATCCCAATGGGGAGACGAAGGCAAAGGGAAGATTGTCGACTGGCTGTCCGAACGGGCTGACCTGGTCGTCCGGTTCCAAGGTGGGCACAATGCTGGTCATACACTGGTAATTGACGGGGTCAGTTATAAATTAAGTCTTTTGCCATCGGGTGTGGTTCGTCCGGGCAAAATGGGTGTAATCGGCAATGGAGTGGTGATCGATCCGCATGCGCTGGTTGCAGAAATTGGCCGGCTGGGAGAGCAAGGCGTTACGATTTCACCGCAAAACCTGCGAATTGCAGACAATGCCACGTTAATCCTGTCGCTGCACCGCGAGCTGGATGGCTTGCGCGAGGATGCGGCAAGATCAGGCACCAAAATCGGGACGACCCGCCGCGGTATTGGCCCGGCTTATGAGGACAAGGTCGGACGGCGCGCGATTCGGGTGATGGACCTGTCGAATCCAGAATCTCTGCGCGGCAAGATCGACCGACTGCTGACCCATCATAACGCCTTGCTACGTGGCCTCAACGAACCCGAGATTGCAGAGCAGACAATTTTTGATGAACTGATGGCAGTTGCAGAACAGATATTGCCGTACCGCGAAACCGTGTGGAAACTGTTGGCAGACGCCAAGCATAACGGCAAACGTATTTTGTTTGAAGGAGCGCAGGGAACGCTGCTCGACATCGACCACGGCACATATCCGTTCGTAACGTCTTCCAATACGGTTGCTGGTCAGGCGGCCGCTGGTTCGGGATTGGGGCCCAATTCGCTGAATTTCGTTCTTGGCATCACCAAAGCCTACACAACACGCGTAGGTGAAGGTCCATTTCCCACTGAACAGGAAAATGAAATTGGCCAGTTTCTCGGAGAAAAAGGCCACGAATTTGGCACGGTTACTGGCCGCAAGCGCCGTTGTGGGTGGTTTGATGCGGCTCTGGTGCGGCAATCGGTATCGACCAACGGCATAACTGGCATTGCCCTCACCAAGCTGGACGTTTTGGACGGATTGGATGAAATCAAGATATGTACAGGTTATACAATTGATGGCGAGGCGATAGATCATTTGCCAGCCAGTCAGGGTCAACAGGCGCGGGTTGTGCCGATTTATGAGTCATTGGAAGGCTGGAAAGAACCAACCGTTGGTGCCCGCACCTGGAATGAATTGCCTGCTCAGGCGATCAAATATGTCCGCCATGTGGAGGAATTGATTGGTGCTCCGGTCACCATGTTGTCCACCAGTCCGGAGCGAGACGACACAATACTTGTTGAAGACCCTTTTCATGACTAACTTGTCATCTAACACTGGAATTTTCTGATTGACCGATCATCGGTCACAAGACTGGCGACCCTATGGCTGATTATCATGCTGTCCTATTGCGAACCCTTTCGGGATTTAGCGAGCCTAAGCCCGAACTGAGGTTCAAACTCTATGACAGGGCGCGCACCACGATTGCACGGCAGTTGGAAAATCGATCTCCGGCGGTAACCGGAGACGCGCTTACAGCTGAACTCGACAAGTTGGAATATGCTATTTTCCAGATTGAGAGGGAATACGATCCCGATTATCCCGAACCTGTGCTGCGATACCCGCCGCCGGCAGAAGCTCAGCCTGAAGCCACAGAACCAGCGCAAACCGAGCCGTCAACAGTACAGGATGAACATCCGCCAATTCCGCTTGCTTCGCCACCGCCGGAATCAGCGCCTGCATCAGCCGCCCAGCCAAGTTTTTCAGAGACACTTGCCAACACCCCGGCAGCTGCGCCGGAAGAGGCCCCCCAAGTAGCAGAGACCGCCACTGCCGTTGCTGTCGATGAAACTCAATCGGTGGCACCTCCACCGGAATTTCAACCTCTGGAGCCGCCGACCGCTGTTGCTGATGCCGTTGACACCGCCGTGACCTTCGAACAGCAGGCGGTCAATGATGCTGCTGTTGATCAATGGGCCGAGGAATTTCTGTCGCATCCGACGGGTAGCGAAACGGATTCTCAACCTGCACCTCCGGCGATGGATCCGGCCCAAACAGCAATTCCTCCAGAACCGACGGAGATTCCCTTACCCGCAGAAGTGCAACATCCGCAACCTGCCGAGAATGTTGAAGAGCCGAACTGGCCACCAATTCCGCAAGCTGATCTGACAGACCCTGCAGCTGATCAACACGCAGCATACCCGCCCACAAATGCAGCGGCGGCTGTTGCAGCACTGCCGGAGTTCGAGCAGTCATTCGATGCGAGTTCAAGCGACGAACTGGAAATACCGCCGGCACCGGGTTTTGGTAGTGGTGGTAACCAGCGTCAACGCAAGTCGGGTGCTTTGAAGTGGGTATTGATCACCTTGGCGGTGGTGCTTGTTGGAGTCGCGGGCGTATCTGGTTGGATATACAAAGAGGTTGTATTCGAAAAAATCGGTATGAGCGATTTGCTGGACGATCCAACTCGTCCCAAACCGGTCAAAACAATAACCATTATCCCGGAAGTTGAAGTGCCGGAAGAGAGCATTTCGCCGCCAAAGGTGGAAAGCCGATTAAACGCAGAGGGTGAAGAAGTGGCAATTCCGGCAGCTACGACGCCGGTACCGCCTACGTTACAGCCGGTGATTGAGCCGCCAACAACCGAACCGCCAACCAACGGCACATTGCCAATTGCCCAGGACGCCATTCTTTACGAAGAAGGAGCGACGGCTGCTGATAATACGGTTGATGCTGGTCGCGTCGTCTGGAGTGTAATTGAGGAAGAGCCGGCCAGCGGTGCTGCGAAAGAACCGGCAATACAGGCAAAAATTGAGATTCCTGGCCGAAATGTTGTTCTGATTATGAAGATCAAGCGCAACGCCGATAAAGCCCTGCCAGCCAGTCACCTGATTGAACTTGTGTTTGCTGTACCCGATGATTTTTCCGGCGGTGCGGTCGGACAGGTTAGTCGATTTGTGCTCAAGCAAAGCGAACAGGGGCGGGGGGAAGGTCTGGTCGGTGTGCCAGCCCGAATCGCAGATGGAATTTTCCTTATTGCTTTGAACAATCTCGACCAAGCCAGAACCAAGAACGAGTCTCTGCTGAAATCCCGCGACTGGATTGATATTCCGTTGCAATATCGTACGGGGCGCCGGGCGCTGATGACCATAGAAAAAGGTGTGCCGGGCGCCAAAGTGTTTGATGAAGTATTTGAGGCGTGGTCCAAACTCTGAAAAGCGGTCCAAAAATACTTGCAATACGGGCTTTTGTTAGTCACAACTTGTCCAGTTCCAAGGGGTGTCGTTTGTAGCGACTGAGATGGCTTATTGCCGGACCCTTGATCGATTAGTCGATCGGGAACCTGATCCGGGTCATGCCGGCGAAGGGACAGGACGTATTGGCGCCAGCGGTGAATTTTTGTTCATCCAGTCAAATTGCTCAGTTTTCTTCACAGGCGTGTCCCACGGGTTTCGATCAAAACCAGATTGGACGACATGCTGTTTGGCAACGAGCGGAAAGAGTCAGGCCGTGACGGCAGGTTTGTACGTTTGCTGCGCGGGGGCGCAACAGCGCTTGTTCTTGTGGGTTTGTGGGCTGTCGCGGTGGCTGTGTTTAAGCCGGCACCCTTTATTTTGCCGGGACCGGAACGCGTGCTGTCAGCATTGGTCGGGCAATTTACATCACTGATGCATCATGCAGGCATAACACTTGCCGAGATTATTCTCGGTTTGGTTCTGGGAACTGTATTTGGAGTAACGACTGCGTTGCTCGTTAACGCCTCGGCTCTCGCCCGGCGCTATGTGCTGCCCCTCATCATTGCCAGTCAGGCGCTCCCCGTCTTCGCAATTGCTCCGCTTTTGGTCTTGTGGTTCGGGCTGGGTCTCGGTTCCAAAGTCGCAATGGCAACTCTGATCATATATTTTCCGGTTGCCTCCGCTCTCAACGACGGTCTGGCACGTGCAGACAGCAATTTTATTGATATTGCCCGCATGTATGGTGCTTCACCTCTGCAGACCTTGATGAGGTTTCGCATGCCCGCTGCCATGCCCTCTCTCGCTTCAGGCATTCGTGTAGCGGCCACAGTGGCTCCAATCGGTGCAGTTGTAGGCGAATGGGTCGGGGCGTCTGGCGGCCTCGGTTATGTCATCAATCAGGCCAATGCACGCATGCAAACCGACACGGTTTTCGCCGGACTCGTACTTCTAGTTTTGATGGTGGTGGCGTTGCGTTTCATCATCGATATCACTCTCGATAAACTGATTTTCTGGGCACCCAGAACAAACAAGCCTTTCGCTTGAAGGAACAAATTATGCGACACCTGAAATTTCTATCTACTTTAATGCTGGCTTTGACATTGAGTGCCAGCTCGGCGTTCAGCGCCGAAAAACTGACCGTATATCTCGACTGGTTCGTTAACCCCGATCACGCCCCGCTGGTGATCGCACAGAGTCAGGGATATTTCGAGCAAAACGGCCTTGAAGTGGAGCTGATTGCCCCCTCGGATCCAAGCGCACCCCCCCGGCTAATCGCTGCTGGGCAGGGGGATATCGCGATTTCCTATCAGCCCCAACTGCACGTGCAAGTTGCTGAGGGATTGCCGCTGATCCGCATCGGGACCATTGCCGAAACACCGCTCAATGCGCTGGTGGCGTTGAAACATGGTCCAATCAAATCAATTGCGGATCTGAAGGGTAAAAAGGTTGGCTTTTCCGTTGGTGGTTTTGAAGACGCGTTGCTGGCAGCCATGCTGAAACAGGAAGGTTTATCTTTGGCAGATGTTGAACTGATCAACATCAACTTCTCTTTGTCCCCGTCATTGATAACCGGTGCGGTGGATGCTGTCATCGGTGCGTTTCGCAACTTTGAGCTGAACCAGCTCGACATCGAAAACCACCCTGGCATCGCATTTTATCCGGAAGAAAATGGCGTTCCGGTCTACGATGAACTGATCTTTATCGCCAAGAATGACCGTGCCGACGATAGCCGTTTTCGCCCATTCATCGACGCCGTTGAGAAGGCGACGCTTTATCTGACCAATCACCCGGACGAGGCATTGGATCAATTTCTGAAGGCCTATCCGGATCTGGACAATGAGTTGAACCGACGCGCCTGGGTCGATACGCTGCCGCGCTTCGCCAAACGGCCAGCTGCTTTGGATCGGGGACGCTACGAGCGTTTCGCCAAATTCATGAAAGACAGTGGATTAATCGACGCGATTGCACCAATTGAGTCATATGCCATTGAATTAAAATGAGAAAAAGTGGCGATACAAAATCCGGTTAAGAGTTCCGGCAACTTTGTGGCCCAAAAAAATAGCCCGGCCTTTTTGAAGGCCGGGCCAGATGCTGCATCGGTTTTGTTGTGTCTGGCGGGAAATGTTCTCGCCAAAAATGTGATTTAGTGAACCGCGATCTGTGCGACTGGCTTGGCCAGTTCCTTGGCAGCACCGACCATGGCTTTTTGCACTTTTTCAAATGCCCGAACCTCGATCTGACGTACCCTTTCACGGGAAATGTCGAATTCGCCGGACAGTTGCTCCAGTGTCAAAGGATCCTCCGACAATCGACGGGCAACAAAGATGCGTTGCTCGCGCTCGTTCAGCACATCAAGCGCATCAGTCAGCATTTCGCGACGAACCTCCAGTTCATCCTGCTTAATCAGCATGGATTCCTGACTTTCGCTTTCGTCAACCAGCCAATCCTGCCACTGACCGGACTCACCTTCTGCTGCCTTGATAGGGGCGTTAAGAGACGCATCGCCGGAAAGGCGCTGGTTCATCGAACGCACTTCCTCTTCACTGACACCGAGCGTATTGGCAATCTTGGTGACGTTCTCGTGCTTCAAATCGCCATCTTCGAGAGCTTTGAGCTTGCCTTTCAGCTTGCGCAGGTTGAAGAACAGGCGTTTTTGGTTGGCCGTGGTGCCCATTTTTACAAGGCTCCAGGAGCGCAGGACATATTCTTGAATAGATGCTTTGATCCACCACATCGCATATGTGGCCAGTCGGAAGCCTTTTTCAGGATCAAACTTCTTGACGGCCTGCATCAGCCCGACATTGCCTTCAGACATTACCTCACCGATTGGCAAACCGTAGCCGCGATAACCCATCGCGATCTTGGCCACCAGACGCAGGTGACTTGTCACCAGCTGATGCGCGGCTTCTGTGTCGTCGTGTTCTGCAAAACGTTTCGCCAGCATGTATTCCTGCTGAGGCTCCAGCATGGGAAACTTGCGAATTTCATCCATATAGCGCTGCAGGCCGTTGCCGCTGGCGGAAATGGTTGGGAGTGCGTTTGCCATAATGTTGGTCCTCTCCAGTTTTCACGGTGACCTTGAGCGGTCATCGCAATTCTCAAAAAATCACACCTTGTTGGTGCCGTACCGCACAGGTGGGGTCCCCGGCGTGCGATAATAAACACATAGGAACAAAATTCGACATTTCATCGTAATTTTACGATGAATCTGCAATTTTTTGTTACAAATTTGTAATATTCAAAAAAATCAAATGGTTAGATCATATTTCGCGTGTTCGAAATATCGTTGAAACGGAGTTTTCAGTCGCTCATATGTGTTCTGATTGTGGTTGGACGGTGCCATCGTGGTTGAATATTTAGGGTTGCGCTTCGCTGCCAACATCCGCATTTTAGCCGAATCCCATCAACTTCGGAACAACTCATGCCCATTAACAACCGTATTGCCGATTTTCATGACGAAATCACCGAATGGCGACGTACCATCCATCAACATCCTGGTCTGCTTTATGATGTTGAGGAAACTTCAGCTTTGGTCAGTGAAAAACTGCGAGAATTTGGCGTTGATGAAGTGATCGAGGGGATTGGTCGCACGGGGGTCGTCGCGGTGATCAAGGGGCGGAAGACCGAGTCCGGCCGGGTTATCGGCATGCGCGCCGATATGGATGCGCTGCCAATCGTTGAGAAAAACGATTCACCCTACAAGTCGAAATATGAAGGCAAAATGCATGCTTGCGGCCATGATGGGCACACAGCAATGCTGCTGGGAGCTGCAAAATATCTGGCTGAAACCCGCAACTTTGACGGTACCGCTGTGATGATTTTTCAACCTGCTGAAGAAGGTGGTGCAGGCGGCCTGGCCATGTGTGAAGACGACATGATGGCGCGTTTTGGTATTCAGGAAGTGTATGGACTGCACAATGCGCCAGGACTTCCGATTGGCGAGTTTGCCATCCGACCAGGACCGATCATGGCCGGAACAGATGAATTCACCATCACAATCCGTGGTCTGGGCGCTCATGCTGCCATGCCGCATGGTGGTAATGATCCAATCATCATCGCCACTCAGATGGTGCAGGCATTGCAAACCATCGTATCTCGCAACATTGACCCCCTCAAATCAGCCGTGCTGACGGTAACCGCCATCCATGCGGGCAAGGCGTATAATGTTATTGCCCAGGAATCTCAATTTTATGGAACTGTCAGAACACTGGATCCGGAGGTGCGTGAAACTGTGATTGGCCGCTTGAAAACAATTGTTGAAGGTATTGCACAGGCATACGGGGCGGAAGTCGACATCAATATCAAGGAAGGTTATCCGGTCACCGCCAATCATGCCGAGCAGACAAATTTTGCTGCCGCCGTTGCCAAGGAGATTTCCGGTGACAGCAAAGTCGATGTGGACCGTCCACCGGTCATGGGTGGCGAAGATTTCTCCTATATGCTGCTGGAGCGTCCGGGCGCCTTCATTTTCATGGGTAATGGCGATTCTGCTGGTTTGCACCACGAAGAATACGACTTCAACGATGAAGCAATTCCAGTCGGGTCGAGCTATTGGGCAAAAATAGCGGAACGGTCAATGCCGGCTGGCTAGCGCCGCTTAGGACGTCATCATTGTCCGGTCTGCCAGTGCGGGCGTCTGACCTTCGGTCAATGTGGCATAGGCTTCCGATATCTGGCGGTACCTGTTGGCACAAAACTCTGTGACGTCCGCCGGCAGGCCCACATGTGCCAACCGATCAGGGTTGTAGGCTTGTGCCTGCTCGACAAATGCATTTCGGATTTCTTCAACACCTGCCACTGGTGACACACCAAGCACTTGATGAGGATCGGCGAATTCCGGGACAATGCCCGGAGCAGCAACCGTCGCCGTCGTCGTCGCCGGGGCAATTGCCGATGGTTGTCGAGATTTCTTGGCATCGCGAACTTCCGTGATCATGCTTTTGGCAATCAGACGTTCGCTTCCGTCGGCTTCGCCGACCAGGATGTAGCGGGCATCGTTGTTCATTGTACGGTCTATGGCACCGCCAAGATTGACAATGAGATCAATCGTCAGCTCACGGCCGTCCTGCAGGGTGAGGAATACTGGCAGATTCAGTCGGTTGTCATCGTTATTCACAGCATATCCTAGCCTGGCATCGCACGATTGAGGCTACAAGATTACGGCGAACGGGTTTATTGTTCCCTAATTGTGTAGGAAGAAATCAATCCGCCCTTGAGGTCGTGCAATTGAACGCGCGTGGAACCGTCAGGCAGTTCCAAAGTGAGCATTAGTCGACCGTCTGCCTGGCTGCTTTGAACAATCCGTGCACCAGTGGGGATTACCAGTTCGTTGACGGTATCAACAGCAACAGGCTTGGCCTTTGGCACATCATCCTGAGTGACCTTGTAGACAATGCTGATCAGGACGGCCATAAGCCCAAACATCATGATACCGCCGGAAATGGCCAATAACCGGACCATTTTTACCCGAATGGCTTCAACTGCCGGGTCGAGGGGTTCTTCTTCCTGCTGGCTCATGCTTTGCGGCTCATCAAACTGACTAATTGGGGCGTTCCTGTGGGTGATAACGATAGTGGAGAAACAATGAAAGCCCCAGATAAAGAGCCCGCCACATTGCCAACAATAATGGAAGTATTGATCGTACCTCATTCAGACGACGGCAAGCGGGTAGACAAGTTCGTTTCAGCTCATGCTTCCGACGATATTTCCCGTGCCAGAGTACAGGCGCTTGTTCGCAAAGGACATGTCACGATTAACGGCACCTTGCCGCGTGGCACCAGCACCCGTATTGCCGCTGGCGATGTCATCCGCTTTGCCATGCCACCGGCAGAGGAAGCTGTTCCGTTACCTGAAAACATTTCGTTGAATATTCTCCATGAAGACGATGATCTAATCGTCATCAACAAGCCCGCGGGCATGGTTGTTCACCCGGCGCCGGGCAATTGGTCCGGCACACTCGTCAATGCGTTGCTGCATCACTGTCACGGTACCCTGTCGGGTATCGGTGGTGTGAAGCGACCGGGCATTGTCCATCGGCTCGACAAGGATACAAGCGGTGTGATGGTGGTTGCCAAAAGTTATCGTGCACATCTGGACCTGCAAGAACAATTTGCTGATCACGGCAGAACCGGGCCGTTAGAGCGTTCTTATTGGGCACTGGCCTGGGGAACGCCACCCAGGATGAAAGGATCAATTGAAACCTTTCTGGGACGTCATCCCACCAAACGCCTGCAACGGGCTGTGGTGGAAGAAGACGGATACGATGCTAAACTTGCGATCACGCATTACCAGGTGCTGCAGCGTTTTAACGATCCCAAGGCCAATGGAGAAGCTCTGGTTTCGCTGGTCGAATGTCGACTGGAGACTGGCCGAACGCACCAGATACGCGTTCATATGACGCATATTGGCAATCCGCTTTTGGGTGATCAAGAATATGGCAAGCAGTTCGCCAACAAAGGCGTTCGTCTGCCGGAAGGTGCAGCGCAACTTTTTGCAAATTTCAAACGACAGGCGTTGCACGCCCGTACGCTCGGTATCAGACATCCGATTACCGGCGAGACCGTCAGTTTCAGTGCCGATCCGCCACCTGATATTTCAAATCTGATTACTGCGCTAAAATCGTGAACGGCTGTAGTGCGATTTATACCTGCCCTTAATCCAACAGGGGCGACCAGGCTGGATCAGATGCAAATGACTTGGTACTGACGCGCTGTTCGTTGCGGCCCGTCAAATCAATGGTATGCAATCGCGGGCCTCCACCGGCACCGGGTGTTTCTCTAAAGAACATAAGAGTTCGTCCATTGGGTGCCCATGTTGGCCCCTCATTGTGAAAGCCCTCCGTCAGGATACGTTCGCCCTTGCCATCTGGCCGCATCACCCCGATCAGGAACTGACCGCCAGCCTGTTTGGTGAATGCGATCAGATCACCGCGTGGCGACCATACGGGAGTTGAATAACTACCGGTCCCAAACGATATGCGCTGTTGATTAGTCCCATCAGCATTCATCACATAGAGTTGCTGACGACCGCCCCGATCGCTCTCAAAGACAATGCGTCGTCCGTCCGGTGCATAAGACGGAGACGTGTCAATCGCCGCTGTACTGGTCAGTCTGGTGGTGTTGCGGGACCGTAAATCCATTGTGTAGATGTTGGCATTGCCGCCTTGTTCCAGGCTCATGATGATGCGTTGTCCATCGGGCGAGAACCGTGGAGAGAATGTCATGTTGGGAAAATTGCCAACAACTTCTCTTTGCCCGGTTTCGATTTGCAGCAGATAGACGCGGGGGCGTCCTCCCGAAAATGACATATAGGTCACTTCCTGCCGCGACGGTGAAAATCGGGGGGTCAGCACAAGGTCTCGACCATTTGTCAAAAAGCGGTTGTTGAAGCCATCCTGATCCATGATTGCAAGGCGCTTGACCCGTTTGTTCTTTGGCCCGGATTCCGCAACATAAGCGATGCGGGTATCGAAATACCCGCTTTCCCCGGTCAGTGCCTTATAAATTGCATCGGAAATGATATGTCCGACGCGGCGCCAATTATTCGGGTCGGTGGAATACTGTTGGCCAAGAATTTGTTCTGCGCCATAAGTGTCCCAGAGCCGGAATTCGGTACGGAAACGTCCGCCCCCTTCACTGATCACCTGTCCGACAACCAATGCCTGGGCACGAATTGCTGTCCAGCTGGCAAAATCTGGGCGACGGTTGGTGTCGCTGATGCGTTCAATATGCGCCGCTGGATCGATTGGTGCAAACAGTCCTGAGCGCCGAAGATCAGCCTCCACCACCGATGCAATATCGCGCCCCAATTTGGCATCGCCAAGAAATACCGGAACGGCAATCGGCAAGGGTTCAACATTGCCGCGCGTGACATCAATCTCGATCTTTGCATGCGCAATTGTTGCAGCGCAGGTCACCATCAGGCCTGCCAGAATGCAATTCAGCAGGATCTTTGCAAAGGATTGGTGGTTCTTCACCTGTTTCATGAATTTAATCCTGTATTTTCATTGCTACAGCAAATCGGAGAGAGAAAAATTGACGACCACGTCGGCCCAGGTTTCATATTTGTCGGCGGGCAGTTTGTAGGGAGCGCATTCTTTTACAGCGTTTTTCACCCGGCGAGAAAACACCGCCCGTGTCGCCCCGCTGGTGCCCGTCACCTTGGCTCTGACCAATCCCTCAATATCGCCGGCCAGTGTCAATTTGAACGTCACCCGTGCCCGCATGCTGGCGGCATCCTGATGACCGGGCAGGTCGCCCGCGTTGAAACACCCCTCAAGCGCGCTGCGCAGTGCATCGAGTTCATTTTGCGACAACTTGGTCGCGTTGTTAGATTTTTTCGTTCCAAGCGATGCCTTCTCGGTGGAGCGCTTGGCGCCGCCCGCACTTGTCTTGGCTTTATCTAGTACCGCTTTTTTGGCAACTTCAGATTGTTTTGTTTGTTCAGCTTTGGTTTTGGTCGTCTTGTTGGGTTTTACTTCATCCTTGCGCTTGTGGGTTTGCGCAGTTTCAGCTTTTGGGTGTTGAGGTCGCTTTTTCGGCACCGCCACCCTTTTGGGCAATACGACAGGAGATTCTTCCTCCGGGGGCTCGGCATCGGCGGGTTCATTCTGCTTTAATAACAACGCGATGTCGGTTTTAGGCTTTGGGTCCGGTGCCAGATCAGGTGTCGGGACGGGGGTTTTAGGTTTCGGCGGCGTTGGATCCGGCTCGGCGGCAGGAGCTTCCACTTTTTCCTTTGGAGGTTGCTTATTGTCATTTGGTGCTTCTGCTTTGATGTCAGTCTTGGTATCGCCTACATTTACAGCGGGCTCGTTAATCGGCACGGTTCTGGTTGGCCGGGGAGCCGGTTTGGTTGATGGGTCGGCTTTTTTGGCACCGGCGATCGATTTGGTAAGTTCTTCATAGGGGACGATATCGATCGGCAGAGCCTCAATATCGGGGACTATCAACTGCTTTGGGGCGGCCAGAGAAACGATGCCAAATGCGAGCACGGCAACATGCGCAAGCGCAGATGTTGTGAGGCCCGCCTTCACCTAACCGTCCTGTTCCTGCAGGGTCACCAGGCCAATTTTGCGATAACCGGCTTGGTTCAAAGCACCCATGATGCGCATGACCGAGCCATAATCGGTTGATTTGTCTCCGCGGACATAGAGCCGTTCATCATATCCGTTTTTAGCGATTGCCTTCAGTTTAGGGATCAATTCGTCGCCGGGAATTTCGGTTTCCTGCAGAAAAATCTGACCATCGGCACGCACCGAAATGGTAATAGGCTGGGTTTCTGAGTTCAGCTGTTTGGCTTGGGATTCCGGCAGGTCAATCGGGACACCGACGGTCAGCAACGGTGCAGCCACCATAAATATGATCAGCAGCACAAGCATCACGTCAACAAACGGCGTGACATTGATTTCGCTCATCGGCGCGTGACGACGCAGGTGTCGACGACGCCCGCTTGATCCACCGCCATTTCCAACTGACATGCCCATGCTTATTCATCCATCCAATTACGCCTGATGCTGTCAGGTCGCAGTCTTCTCATCGATTTGGCGCGAAAGTATGGCTGAGAATTCATCAGCGAAACCTTCCAGCCGCGTTGCGATTTTTCCCGCGTCTGCAGAAAGTTTATTATAGGCCACCACAGCGGGGATTGCGGCCAGCAGACCAAGAGCAGTGGCCATCAACGCTTCGGCAATGCCGGGGGCGACTACTGCAAGATTTGTCGATTTCGACCCGGCGATTGCCTGAAACGATGTCATAATTCCGATGACAGTACCAAACAAGCCGATAAATGGTGCTGATGAACCCAGAGTTGCGAGGAACAGCAAGCGTTTTTCCAGTCGCTCCATTTCCCGCGCCATGGCGACATCCAGAACCTTGTCAATACGGGTCTGCAGACCAATTGGTGAGCGGGCATTGCGTTCAAATGAACGTTTCCATTCGCTCATCGCCGCAACAAATAAGGCCGCCATTCCATAATTTGGGCGCTCTGACACCGTGCGGTACAAGTCTTCAAGGCTTTGCCCAGACCAGAAAACCTGCTCAAACTGATTGAGCTGTCTTTTGGAGCGGGCAAAAAGCAATGTCTTGTCGACAATGATCGCCCAGCACCAGATTGAAGCCAACAGCAGTCCGACCATAACTGCCTGAACGACGATCGAGGCATCCAAGAACAAACTGAGCAGCGATGTGTCTACCGTAGGTGCGGTCAGATCCCCTCCCGCCACCTGCGCTGCTGATTGTGTTGGCACGGAAATGGCTGCGACCAGTATCAGTGCGCTGACCGCAGCAGATTTGAGTGGGGAATCATTCATGAATTTGGTTCTCAAAGGGAAAGGAAACAAAGGCAACAAGGATAAAGAACTGCCGCAATTTCGTTTCCCTGCATTGCTGTAAAATGGGGTGAAACGATGGCCATCCGTCGAATGGCTCAATATCGAGTAAGCGTCGCAATATATTGGCAGATTTATGGTTAATGAAGCGTTAGGATTTAAGGCGGCAGGCCAATCGGGCTTTACGAAACGCCCAGTCGCAGCAGCAGCTCGCCAGGATAACGCCGCGGCTTGCCCTGCGGGTTCATCAAAATCACTGTGACCACAGCTTCCAGCAATACCTGCGCGTCGCGCCGTATTGTCTGGTTGAATGTCAGGCGCAACCCCTGCAGCTGACCCCGTTGGGTTTCAATCGTCAAAACATCATCTATGCGCGCGGCGGCCTTGAATTCAATTTCCATGCGATGAACGGCAAAGACCAGAGGTTCGCCGAATTCAGCCGCATTCATTTGTTTGTGATGAACACCCAGCATGCGAACGTAGTCGGAGCGGCCGTGTTCCAGAAAATCGAGATAGCGGGTGTGATAGACAACACCGGAAAAATCAGTGTGTTCAAAATACACACGCTCCGTAAGTGTGTGAAATCCATCACCCAGAGAGCCGCTATTGACCATCAGAATTTTCTTCTTCGAACAGGGTTGCTTGTCGCGTTGCCAGCCCGCCTGGAACGGCCAGCCCCATATGATCGAAGGCTTTCGGGGTCAAAACACGGCCGCGCGGGGTTCGCTGCAGAAATCCCTGCTGAATAAGGTAGGGTTCGATAATGTCTTCAACTGCATCACGTGGCTCCGACAGTGAAGCCGCAATTGTTTCAATGCCCACCGGGCCACCGCCGAAATTCACCCCAATTATGTCCAGGTACCGTCGATCAAGTTCATCAAGTCCGGACGGGTCTACGCCAAGTTGGTTCAGCGCATTGTCAGCTATAGCAACGGTGATGGTGGCGCTGCCGTCGACAATTGCAAAATCGCGCACGCGGCGTAGCAAACGGCCAGCGATACGCGGCGTGCCACGAGCTCTTCGGGCGATTTCCAATGCTCCTTCATCATCAATGCCTATGCCAAATATACGCGCCCCGCGCCGCACGATTCGCTCAAGTTCAGGCACCGTGTAAAATTGCAACCGGATTGGAATGCCAAACCGGTCTCGCAGCGGTGTGGTGAGCAGACCGAGCCGTGTGGTGGCCGCGATCAGCGTAAATTTCGCCAGGTCAATTTTTACTGATCTCGCAGCTGGTCCCTCACCGATAATCAGATCCAGCTGGTAGTCTTCCATCGCTGGGTATAAAATCTCTTCAACCGCCGGGTTGAGTCGATGGATCTCGTCGATGAACAACACATCGCGGTCTTCAAGATTGGTCAACAGGGCTGCAAGGTCTCCCGCCTTAGCAATGACCGGTCCTGACGTGGATCGAAAGTTGACGCCCAATTCCTTGGCCATGATCTGTGCCAGTGTGGTCTTGCCCAGTCCTGGTGGACCGACAAACAATACGTGGTCGAGGGCTTCTCCGCGCTGTTTGGCGGCCTCAACAAATACAGTTAGATTGGAGCGTGCCTGTTTTTGCCCTGTGAAATCAACCAGTCGTTCGGGGCGAATTTCGGTATCAAAGTCTTCGCCCTTCACCTGGCCGTCGATAATGCGCTCATCACTCAATTGCTCAATTCCTTCAGGCCGAGACGGATGAGAGTAGCGCTGCTGGCATCTTCACCAGCCTGCTTCAACGCGGCACCAACTGCTACACTTGCCTGCTGTCCGGAATAGCCGAGATTGGTGAGTGCTGAGACGGCGTCTTGAACCGCACCGCCCGCCACTCCTTCACCGATTTCCTGTTGCAGGCCGATTGTGCCGGACGTGTCGCCAGACAGTGCAGGCGCTTTGTCCTTCAGTTCAGTTACGATGCGCTGGGCCACTTTTGGGCCAACGCCGGGAGCACGCGAGACCATGGCCTTGTCCTGCAGTGCAATTGCCGAGGCCAGATCGCCGGGAGAAAGGGTGCCCAAAATGGCCAGTGCAACTTTGGCTCCAACGCCCTGCACATTCTGCAACAGGCGAAACCAGTCCCGTTCGAAGTCAGATTGGAAACCATAGAGTTTGATCTCGGTTTCTCGAACATGGGTTTCGATGGAAAGCGACGTTGTTTCACCATTTGACGGCAGACCTGAAAGCGTGCGGGGCGAACAGTGTACCTGATAACCTACCCCCTGAACGTCGAGAATGATCCAGTCATCTCCGGTACCGTCAACGATGCCTTTGAGTTTACCAATCATCGCATTCGGGCCCGTAATCTGGGATGACTCTTAATCACCTTGGATAGGTTGCGTAGGAGAACACGTCAAGAACATTTGCGGTTCAACCACCAGCTTCTGTGGCTCACTTCGCAGCGTGCGCCGCTGCCATGCGGCTTCCCAATGAGCCACGATGATGAGCATGGCAGATCGCGATGGCCAGCGCGTCAGCCGCGTCGGCGCTGTCAAACTTGGCCTTCGGCAGCAACATGCCGACCATCAACTTGATTTGCGCTTTGTCGCCGTGGCCGACGCCGATGACAGCTTTTTTAACAGCATTGGGGGCGTATTCAGCGACCTGAAGTCCGGCACGGGCGGGTACCAGCATGGCAATGCCCCGTGCCTGTCCCAGTTTCAATGTGGCGCTGGCATCCTTGTTGACGAAAGTGTGCTCTACCGCCGCCTCATGCGGCAGATGAGCATGGATGGCATCCACCAGGCCGTCATGGAGCTGACAAAGTCGGCTGGACAAGTCTGCTTTTCCGTTGGAGCGCACTGTTCCACAGGCAACGAATTGGAGGCTGCTGCCGGTGCTGTCGACAATTCCCCAACCGGTGCTGCGCAGGCCTGGATCGATGCCGATGATTCGAATTGAATTTGCTGGCTGGCTGGTCACGGGAAACCTATTTGGGTGGTCGCAGCCTTTATTAGCCCGAGCCGGAATATCCTCTCTTGAATCCGACAGCGCTTCTTGTCAACGTCTGCGTTCAACTCCTGGGAGGTAATCTGGCATGGCGAACGAAGAATTTTCCAATGGCGCTGCCTGGATGGCTGGAAAAATTATGCCGATCGGAGAGGCGACAATTCCGGTGACGGATTGGGGATTGACCCACTCGGACATTACTTATGATGTCGTGCATGTCTGGGATGGCCAGTTTTTCCGCATGGATGATTATCTGGAACGGTTTGAACGCAGTCTTGCCAAATGCCGGTTGTCGGTGGATCAGAACCGCGAAGATATTCGCCGCATTCTTCATCAGATTGTGGCGCGCACCGGACTGGATCGATCATATGTGTCAATGGTAGCCAGCCGCGGACAACCTTCGGTCCCCGGAAGCCGCGACCCAAGGCTTTGCGACAATCATTTTTACGCCTGGTGTGTGCCATTCGTTTGGGTGTTTCTTGAAGACGTCGTACAGCGAGGCGCCCATCTGAAGGTGCCGGAAACGATTTCGAGGATTGCGCTGGACTCGGTAGATCCAACCGCCAAGAATTACCATTGGGGTGATTTCACCCAGGGGCTGTTTGAGGCGAAAGAGGCGGGTTTTGACAATACATTGCTGCTCGATCATCAGGGGCATGTCACTGAAGGTCCCGGATTCAATGTTTTCATGATCAAGGATGGCATGGTCCAAACCCCGCGATCGGGAGTATTGGAGGGCATTACTCGCAGGGTGGCGATGGAAATCTGCGAGCACCATGGTGTTTCCGTTACGGAGCGAGATATTTCACTTGCCGATTTTCTCGAGGCAGATGAGGTGTTTGCCACCACGACAGGTGGTGGTCCGGTGCCGATTACGCGGATCAACGACCGGGTTTTTTCAAATGACGCGCCCGGGGAACTAACGCGCCAGTTCAATGAAACCTATTGGACCTGGCACAAAAATCCGGCAATGAGCGAAAAGGTGGATGCTGACTACTAGTTCCGTTCAAATGGCCGCAAATATCCGGGCGGGACCACCAGATCCACCTTTGGTTTTTGGGGCTCCGACAATGACCGTTGCCCCATTGGCAGGAACAGCGTCCAGATTGGCGAGATTCTCAATTCCGTAGCGTCCTGCGGGCAGCCAGGCATAGTGAGTGGCAATGTCCTGCGAAGGCCCGTAATCAAGTGACAGCGTATGAACTGCAATCGCGACTGCAGAAGATTCTTCCAACAGCATTTGTGTGGCTTCGATGTGAAAACCCGGAAAATGCATCACCCGATTGTCGTCGCGGCCTGTGAAGTCAGCCGTATTTTCAGCCTTTTTCGACCAACCGGAATTTATCGCCACACAGCATTTTTCCGGCAAAGGTCCATGCTTGCTGATCTATGTCTTGATGTCGTGCGGTGTCAACTGGGCATCGGAATTCAGCGCGGCTTTTTCCCGGATATCAATATTGACAAGCGGCGCGACCAGATCGGATGGTTCAATTTGATCGACTGATTTCCCATCTTTAGAAAAATGCAACGGCGCGTCGATATGGGTTGCCGTGTGCTCATCAATCATCAATTGGTTGATATTATAGCCATGTTCTTCGAAATTGAATTGCTGCTTGTAGGCGATACCGGGTTGGCCACCAAAGGTCGGAAATTCTGGTGACAGAGTGTGAGTGAGGTCGATAATTTGACCTGTGCGGCCTTTCAGGGCCGGCACGGATTGCTGAGCAAGACTACTCGTTGCAGCCATGGAAGCTGATATTGCGCCAGCACCAGCCAGTCCGGCCTGCAACAGAGTGCGGCGGTTCAGCATTTTCCGTTTGGTGGATTGGATCACGCAGTGGTGGCACATGGCGAAGGCTCCCAATTGAAATGCACAATTGGCAGCCTAGATGGTCGGGTCAAATGTATAAAGTAATATACCTGCAGGTTTCAGCCGCGACCCGGCCGCGGCGGAAGCGATGACGGCGGCGGCGCACTTTATTCCAGTGTGGCCATCACTTCGTCGTCTATTTCGAAGTTCGAATAGACGTTTTGCACGTCGTCATCGTCTTCAAGGGCAGCGATGAGTTTCATCAATGTGCCGGCCTTGTCTTCACCAACCGGAACAGCGTTTTGGGGTTTCCAGGCAGGATTGACGCTTTCGGCTTCACCGAGCGATGCTTCAAGCCCTGAAGCTACATCCCCCATATCTTCAAATCCACAATATATCGTGTGGCCTTCGCCATCTTCCGTCATGTCACTGATCACATCTTCTGCGCCGGCTTCAATCGCCGCTTCCATGATCGTGTCCTCGTCGCCGATTGTAGCGGGATATTTGATTTCACCAACCCGGTCGAACATGAACCCGACCGAGCCAGTTTCGCCCATCTGACCACCATTTTTGGTAAAACAGGCGCGGACATTTCCGGCGGTTCTGTTTTTGTTGTCGGACAGCGCTTCGACAATGACAGCAACACCACCCGGACCATAGCCCTCGTAGCGAATTTCGAAATAATCATCACCTTCTCCAACGGAACCTTTTTCGACGGCCCGCTGGATATTGTCCTTGGGCATCGACTGGCCCTTGGCGTTTTGAATGGCCAGACGCAGGCGTGGATTGCCATCTGGATCGGGGCCGCCCATTTTGGACGCGACGGTAATTTCCTTGGAGAGTTTGGCGAACATTTTAGAACGCACCGCGTCCTGACGGCCCTTGCGATGCATGATATTTTTGAACTTGCTGTGGCCTGCCATTTATCTCTCCGGGATTTCCCGATCATTCAACTTTGTGGCGCGCTTATAGGAACTCAAATCCTGTGCGGCAAGCGTAAGTGTGGGAATTTTGGTCGACTGGCCGCTATTCGGCAAATTGAGCAGGCCAACGCTCGCAATCAGGACAAAAGCCTGGTGAAAACACTATCTGGCGCTGGCCAGTTCCAAGATGAATTTTTTGCGGATCATTTCGCCAAACGACGAATAGCCACTGGCGGCATGGACAAAAGATCCGGTGCCCCCGGCTACATTGTTCTTGAAATAACTGACCAGTCCTTCAAACGGTCTCGTATGAGTGCCGTCGGGAAACGGGTCCTTGGAATCTTCAATTGCCAAAACGTTAATAACAACGCCAAGACTCACGGCCAGATCTCTGACGCCATCGACCCGGCGGCCGACATTGTTGGTACCGTCGGACGATATATCTATGACGCGGCGCATGGAATGCCCGGGAGAATTCTCAAACTGGTTTAAACAGTATCGTACAACCTCACTTATGGAAGTATTGCGGACACTCCAGTCAATCCATGGCGGGGAGGGGGAACTCTGTATACTATCTGCAAATAGGTCCGCAGACACTTGATCCTCAATAATATGCCAGTCGGCGGCAAGAAATTGCTGGTCCTGATCTGCCCATTCGACATAAATGGCTGCCACTTTTCCGCGCAAACCGCCCTGAATGACTTCAACCACGCGTGGGTCGGAAATAGCAGCAGCATGTCCCTGCTTTTGTAAATCGTACTCCAGGGTGGTGACGCTTTCGGAAACGTCAGCAGCAAGGCAAATCATCATATCAACGCGCTCGCTGCCGAGAGATGAAAGGATGTCGACTTTTTTCAAAGGCAATTTCGTCGATTCGGCCCGGGCAATTCCCGATGTAATTAGTACGGCAAGTGCGGCGGACAGCGTCGACCAAAATGCAGTTTTGCATTCAGCCATTGCATCAAACTCCCTTTGTTCAAGGTAGGTGCTGGCATTGTGCATGAGATGTGCAGGTGCTGCAAATCGCAGATGTTCGTGGAGACATTGCAAACACTTGTGGTTTTTCAACGGCTCATAAAAAAGGCCCGGAGGAGTTCCGGGCCTTTTTCAGATTTAGTTTCAATATCCGACTACAGCAGCGGTGCAATCACCAGACTGACGATCGCCATGACGTTGATCAGGATGTTCATGGACGGGCCAGAAGTATCCTTGAAAGGGTCGCCGACAGTGTCTCCAACAACCACAGCAGCGTGGGTGTCGGTGCCTTTGCCGCCAAGGTTGCCTTTTTCAACGTATTTCTTGGCGTTGTCCCAGGCACCGCCGGCATTCGCCATCATCAGAGCCATGAGAACACAACCCAACAGAGCGCCAGCCAGCATGCCACCGAGAGCCTGTGGACCGATCAAAAGACCAACAACAGGAGGAGCGCACACAGCGATAACCCCAGGAAGCATCATGCGTTTGAGAGCAGCAGATGTTGCAATGTCGATGCATTTTGACGAGTCCGGATCGGCTTTGCCTTCCATAAGTCCTGGAATTTCTTTGAACTGACGGCGAATTTCGTTGATCATGTCGAAGGCGGCTTCACCAACGGCAGTCATTGTCAAAGCAGATACCAGGAATGGGATCGTGCCACCAATGAAGAGACCAACCAGAACCAGTGGCTCAGACAGTTCCAGCGAGAAACCAGGGTTGTTTACAGCAACGGTCTGAACGAAAGCAGCGATGATTGCCAAAGCCGCCAGTGCTGCAGCGCCAATCGCGAAGCCTTTACCGATCGCAGCGGTTGTGTTGCCGAGTTCGTCAAGGCTGTCTGTGATTTCACGAACGTCCTCGCCCATGCCGCCCATTTCAGCAATACCACCGGCATTGTCTGCAACAGGGCCGTAGGCATCGATTGCCATGGTGATACCAACGGTTGCCAGCATGCCAACTGCAGCAATACCAACGCCGTAAAGACCAGCAAGGGAAGTAGAGACCCAAACGATTGCTGCGATGCACAACAGCGGGATAACCACTGATTCCATACCAACAGCAAGACCAGTGATCATCACAGTTGCCGGGCCGGTTTCACCAGAATTAGCAATCCGACGAACTGGGGCACCCGCTGTGTAATATTCGGTGACAAGACCGATAGCGACACCTCCTGCAGCACCCGTAACAACAGCCCACCATACGGCGGTGTCAATGTTGAGGTAAGACACCAGGAAGTATGCGGCGATGAGAAAAATAATTGGTGCCCCCAGCGTACCTGTGCGCAATGCGGAAGCAGGTTCAGCAGAGGAGCGGGCTTTCACAACGAAGATCATGACAATGGATGCGACCAGTCCCAGAGCCGCAAGGCCTAGAGGCAGGAACATCATGTTCGCCTGACCATCAGCAACAGCAACCGAAGTTGCAGCAATCGCGATGGTCGCGATCATTGCTCCACAATAGGATTCAAAGATATCGGAACCCATGCCGGCCACGTCACCCACATTGTCGCCCACGTTATCGGCGATAACGCCAGGGTTGCGTGGATCGTCTTCCGGGATGCCGGCTTCGATTTTACCAACAAGGTCAGCACCAACGTCAGCGGCCTTGGTAAAGATACCACCGCCAATACGGCTGAACAGAGCAACGGTCGATGCGCCCATGCCGAAGCCTTCAAGGGAATGAGCGTCGCCGCCCAAATACCAATAAAGGCCACCAAGACCGATCAGGCCGAGAGATGCGACAGACAGGCCCATGATTGAACCGCCAAAGAAAGCGACTGATAGCGCGCTGGACGCTCCATCGGTCTGTGCAGCGGTAGCTGTACGAATGTTGGCTTTGGTAGCAGAATACATGCCAATCCAGCCAGCAATGGAAGATGACGCGGCACCGACAAACACAGCGATCGCAACGCTTGAACCCAAAAACAACAGGGTTAGAATAATCTGAGCAGCAAGGAAAATCAGAAGGATCTGATATTCGCGTTTCATGAAGACCATAGCGCCGTCATGAATCTGATCGCCGATCTTTTTAATCGCTGCGTCGCCTTCAGGATATTTCATAACCATCCCATAAAGGATGAAGGCGACGACAAGGCCGATCACGCCCATGAGTGGTGGAATGTAGTCGAGCATAATGCCCCCTCTTTCACGTTACCTCCGCCTGGAGGTCAGCCTGTGTCCCTAATCAATTGTTCAGGAAACAGGCCACAAGTTTACGTTCCCATGTCCGATGGGACATGCGTTGGGGGGCATAAAAAGGAAAACGTGCCGCGTGTCCAGTTTAAAAGCCCCAATCGGCCTTATTCATTGGTAGGGGACGCGGTTTTACAACGGTTTTTGCAAACACCTGCGACGAGAACGCAATTTGTCCGCGACCTAACTGGTCTGGCGCTTGCGCAATTTGTAAGTCAGCGCCAGGGCAATACAGTGACGTAACTCTGCTGTGACTGAGCCAATATCGCGGGTGATTATCAGTGCCCGTTTGCCCTGATATTCAAATGTGTTCGGATAGAATGTTTTGAATTGTTCAATCAAATCGGTTGCACAATGGACATATAGGGCCGGGCAGGGAGCTGCGGTGCCGGATTCAGGCGCAGCCATGGCAAGGCGGATTGTACTGCCCGCGGCGGTTGTCTGGGTAAGATAAGATGGCTGTCCCCATTTCAGCGTCTCAGTGATTTGTCCAACACCGTCAACTTCAGCAGCGGTGTCGAATACAAGCGTCCTACACTGCATCAGGAGATCGCGAACCTGCGGATCAAAAGCGCTAAAGGCGGCATCTACTTCAGGGGGAAGGTCATCGTACATATTAGACATTCTGCCGAAAGGGAAGGTAAAAATCGACCAGGTTTTTAAAATATCCGCCATCATAATATCCGACAACTGACACCATGGTGTCAGCATTAAAAACATGTTTTATACTGTCCGCATGAGACGTGCTGACCGCCTGTTACAAATCATTCAGATTTTGCGCCGTGTGAATGGGCCGATTGCCGCGTCGACAATTGCCGAAGAACTGGAAGTTTCGTTGCGCACCCTGTATCGCGACATGGCGTCGCTTGAATCCACCGGTGTCCCGGTCCGGGGTGAGGCAGGTGTCGGCTATATTCTGGAAGACGGCTATGACATGCCGCCGCTGATGTTTACCGTCAGCGAACTGGAAGCCTTGATGTTGGGTGCGCGTATGCTCGATGGCCGTGTCGACCAGTCCTTGTCCCGGGCAGCGAAGGACGCTGTTGCCAAGATTGCAACGGTAATTCCCAAAGATCTGCGTGAGGTTTTAATCGACACCCCTCTGTTTGCACCACAAATCGTCGACGCCCAGAAACTTGCGATTGATCCGATTTCGATCCGTCAATCCTTGCGCAGTGAATCTCAGGTCGCCATCACTTATGAAGATCTGAAAGGTGTAATTTCGACCCGAACAATCTGGCCAATCCTGATCAGTTTCTTTCAGGGCTCAACCGTACTTGCCGCATGGTGTACTTTGCGAAACGATTTTCGTTCATTCCGCATTGATCGGATTTCAATCTATCAGATACTGGACATGCCGTTGCCGAAACGGCGCAAAACCCTGTTTGCAGAGTGGAAACGGTCACAAGTTGAACGCTATCCTAAATCACAAGAAAAAAATACCAGCGGAGTTCAGATTAGAGGTGTTTGAGTACATCAGTTTAAACTCAACTTCTCATTGACATAGATGCGCCGTGTTAATCGGGCGGTATCATGGTTAGACTGGGCATCTGATTCGATTAGTCATTTGTTTGTTTATGCCCGCGGTTGCACCTTCTACTCCTGAACCAAATCTCCGCGCTGCCAGTAAGCATGCGGTTTTGAAAGATATCTTTGGTTATCACCATTTCCGTCCGGGCCAGGAAGAAATTATCGATGCTCTGCTGAACGGTATATCGGTACTGGCGGTCATGCCAACGGGTGCTGGTAAGTCGTTGTGTTTCCAGGTTCCTGCGCTGACGATGGACGGATTGACCATCGTTGTGTCACCCTTGGTCGCGCTGATGCAGGATCAGGTTGCAGCTTTGCGACTGGCGGGTGTTGCCGCTGACGCCATCAATTCGACCCTGGACCGGGATGCCAACGTTGCCGCTTGGCACCGAGTCACCGCTGGCCAGACGCGCATTTTGTATATGGCTCCCGAACGGTTGATGTCTGAACGCATGCTGTCGGCGTTGTCGCGTCTGCCGGTCTGCCTGATAGCCATTGATGAAGCCCATTGCATGAGCCAGTGGGGACCAGCATTCCGTCCTGAATATGCCGAGCTTGGCGAATTGTCGCATCGCTTTCCAAATATTCCTATTGCGGCGATGACGGCCACTGCCGACGAAGCCACCCGTAACGATATTGAGCGTAATTTGTTCGCTGGCCGCTTTCAAACATTTGTGTCCAGTTTTGATCGTCCGAATATCACTTTGAATGTTTCCCCAAAAGCCAGTTGGAAGCAACAGATGCTTGACTTTGTTGGAGCGCGTCAGGGTCAAAGCGGTATTGTCTATTGCCTGTCTCGAAAGAAGACCGAGGAATGCGCCGACGCACTGCGTGCCAACGGCATTAACGCGACCGCCTATCATGCCGGATTAGATCGGCATGAGCGACAAGCGCGTCAAAATCGATTTGTCACCGAAGAAGACCTCGTCGTTACTGCAACCATCGCATTTGGTATGGGCATCGACAAACCGGATGTGCGTTTTGTTTTTCACACCGATCTGCCTGGCTCGGTCGAAGCCTATTATCAGGAGATCGGCCGCGCCGGACGCGACGGCAAACCTGCGGATGCCATGATGGTCTTCGGTCCCGGAGATATTCGCCTTCGCCGTCAGTTCATTGAGCAGGAAGACACCGATGACGATCACCGCCGGCGTGAGGTATCTCGGCTAAATTCTCTCGTCACCTATGCTGAGGCACAAGGCTGCCGTCGTCAGACTTTGCTGGCTTATTTTGGCGACCCAACCGAGCCCTGCGAAAATTGCGACAATTGTCTCAATCCGGTCGAAATGGTTGATGGCCGTGACGATGCGGAACTTGTATTCGGCGTCATTTTTGAAACAGGTCAGCGATTTGGCCAGGCTCATATTGTTGACGTATTGCGCGGTGCAGAAACCGAAAAGATGATCAAAATGCGCCATGATCAGCTGGAGGTTCACGGCAGCGGTGCACGGCACTCAAAAGTTGAATGGCAGGCGATCATCCGTCAAATGATTGCAGGTAGTTTTCTGGAGGTGGATATTGCCGGCTATTCCAGCCTGATGATTACCGAACAGGGAAATGCGCTCAGCCGGGGGCAGGGCGAATTCCGCTATCGGGCTGACACGCTGCAAGCATTAAAGCGGCGTAGTTCCAAACAAGCAGGCAAGAGTGCGTTTGGCACATCACAACCATCCCAGCCAACTGTCGACTTGTCGAGCCGAGATCTGGACCTGCTGGCGGAGTTGAAGAAGAAACGACTCAGCCTGGCTCGGGAACGGGGCGTTCCTGCCTATGTCATCTTTCCAGACAAGACTTTGGCTGACATGGCGCTTAAGCGCCCATCCAATCTGGAGGAATTTGCAGAAGTCAAAGGGGTGGGCAAAAGTAAGCTTCAGCAATTTGGTGAAACCTTCATCAATTTGATGCGTCTCGCGCCCTGACCACTGTTCGAGCTGCTTGGCTCTATATTGGTTGATAGAAGATCACAAAACCACGAATTTGGAGCGGGATCATGACCGACCGACCAATGCCCGAATTGCCGCTGACCGGAGGCTGTCAGTGCGGTCAATTGCGCTATCGAGTGACCAAAATGCCAATGACACTCTATTGCTGCCATTGCACCGAATGCCAGGCACAGGCGGCCAGCGCATTTGGCATGTCGTTGCGGATCGCCGCCGATGGTGTTGAAATTGAAGGTGATTTTGACAATTTTACACGCGATGTGGGGAAACCTACCGCTGCGCAGGGCGTATTCTGCCCGAAATGTGGAACCAGGGTCCTACACCGGGGTAGGGGGGAGGATTCCGGCTCCAGCATCAAGGCTGGAACGCTGGACCAAACAGACTGGCTTCATCCAGTGGGGCATATCTGGACCAGTTCAGCTCAAAAATGGTTACAGCTCGACGGTTTGCTATACCCCAAACAGCCTGATGACACCTATGAAGCGCTCAGCGAGGCATTCCTGAAACAGCAAAAGCGCCGCTGACAGCCGCGGCGCTCAAGCAATTTTTAACATGTGCGTTTGACAGGCGGCGAAGTTAGCCGATCATACCGGCTTGTTCGTAAGCCTTTGGTGGTTCTGGCTCAATCGACTTTCCATCACGCTGTTCCAGCTTTTCAGCCTTCTTGAGCTCTTCCTGAACTTCTTCCAGCGCAAGCCTTGCGGCGTCCTGCTGGTCATGAAGGTCCTGAATGGATGTTTGCAAGTTTTCCTGCCGCAAGCGGGCAGCCTTGGCAAATGTCGGATAGGCAAAGTGATTGACATCGTCGATCCCTGCCTTCTTTTCTTCATAGGCGATCTGGGACACCAGATCTTCTGCCATTGACTTGAACTGCGAGATCATCGTCTCGATCTGTGCCACTTGTCGGGCTTTATCCTGCACCTGAAACCTTTTCAGACGAAGGACGCTTTCACGCGATTTCATACTCATTACTCCGCTACTCTCCGGCAGAAAAACGCACACCGGAAATGCAACTATCACCCATGATCGTTAAAAATTTACCTAACGAAAATCGCTTTTATTTGCATTAATGCAGAGAAATCAGCAGGCACCCTGATCGAGGCGATTTATTGCAGCGTCAATCTGCAGTGAAAGGATTTCTTCACAATCCTTTCAAAATCGTTTCTCATTAACGGGTCGTTTACCTGCCTGATTAATACTGGTGAACGAAACCCTATCAGGTTCGCACAAGCTTGTTTGGTGCAAATCACCTTAGGGATTTCATCTGATTTGTCAGATTTGTGTTTCGGTTGGGCCGTTTTGGATAGGCCGTAGTGAAACATTAACCATGACGAAGTAAAATAAAGATAAGGAATTCAAGGGTTTGTCGGATAGTTCTAGATTCTTGCAATAAGCACTTGCCATAAAGAATCATCTTTTGTTAACCATTCCGTCATAGCGTTGAGTTCGAGTTTTAGAGATAACGGCCTCCAGAATCGGTACCGTACCGATCGGGACGCTCCTTTAAGGGGAATGAAATGCGAGTTTTGCTGATTGAAGATGACAGCGCCACCGCACAGTCAATTGAGCTGATGCTGAAGTCTGAGAGCTTCAACGTTTATACCACCGATCTTGGGGAAGAGGGTGTCGATCTGGGCAAGCTATATGATTATGACATCATTCTGCTTGATCTGAACCTTCCTGATATGTCGGGTTACGAAGTTCTTCGTACCCTGCGCCTGTCGAAGGTTAAAACACCAATTCTCATTCTTTCCGGTCTTGCAGGCATTGAAGACAAGGTCAGGGGCCTTGGATTTGGTGCAGACGATTATATGACCAAGCCGTTTCATAAGGATGAACTGGTCGCCCGTATTCAGGCAATCGTACGTCGCTCGAAGGGGCACGCGGAATCGGTTATCACGACTGGCGATCTCAAGGTAAATCTCGACGCCAAGACCGTCGAAGTGAACAGCCAGCGGGTTCACCTGACAGGTAAAGAATACCAGATGCTGGAACTGCTTTCGCTGCGCAAAGGCACCACGTTGACCAAGGAAATGTTCCTCAACCACCTGTATGGCGGTATGGACGAACCGGAATTGAAAATCATCGACGTTTTCATCTGTAAATTACGCAAGAAACTGGCATCTGCGACCGGTGGCAAGAATTATATCGAGACCGTTTGGGGTCGCGGATATGTGTTGCGTGAAATTGAAGATATGGACTTCGCCGAAAGCGCTTGATCAACAACACATTTAATCAATTCAAGAACCCGGCCATGTGCCGGGTTTTTTGTTTGCGACAGCCACCAGCCTCTATCGCATTGGTTCTGTCCGGGTCTATCATTGCAGTGACAGCGGTGGACCGGATAGTGACATGAGTGAACATTCTCAAATACTGCAACGTGTCTATGACGCACAAGACAACGAAGAACTGGCATCTGCCTACGGCGAATGGGCGCGCCGCTATGACCGTGACTTGCTGGAGCAGGGGTATGTCCTGCCATTTTTCATAACTTCATTCGTTGCCCGCTACCTTCCAAGAGGTGCCGGCCCGATCCTTGATGCCGGTGTTGGTACGGGTCTTACTGGGCCATATCTTGCAGCGCTTGGTTATACCGGTCTGGCGGGGATCGATATGTCGGACGAAATGCTTCAAATGGCCCGGACGCGGGGCTGCTATGATGAATTGCAGAATGCGGTTCTCGGTGAAAAACTTCCGTGGTCCGACGATCATTTTGCCGCATTTATCAGCGCCGGTGTTTTCACCGCCGGCCATGCGCCGTCGCACAGCCTTGATGAACTGGTACGCATTACCCGCCCGGGCGGTTATGCAATATTCAACATTCGCCAAAGCATTTTTGAAGAAAACGGTTTTGCCTCCAAACTCCAGGAGCAGGAGGAGGTCGGTCTGATCAAGCCGGTGGAGATCAGCCCACCTTTCACCGGTTTTGCCTACGACAAAGATGACATATTGGGATTTGTCCACGTCCTGCAGGTCTTGTAATGCCGGGCTGCCAGGCAGAATAAGATTTGTGCTCCGATACAGGCTCTTGGCAAATCATTGGCTTTGAAGCAAACTTGCCGGGTAAGATCCTCAGCGAAAATAATGTCCCATGAAAAAACGTTCTCTTGGCCGTGACGGCCCGCTTGTTTCCGAAATCGGCCTCGGTTGCTGGAACTTCACCGGCGCTTGTGGGCCGACCGAAGAGGCCAATTCCATAGAGACCCTCAAAACCGCCATCGATGAAGGCATCACATTTCTGGATACAGCCAATGTCTACGGCATGGGCCTGTCGGAAGAAATTATCGGGCGCTTTATCAAAACCAATCCCGGCCAATTTGCCATTCATACCAAAGGCGGTTTGTATCGCAATCCCGAGACCAAGGAGCGCTGGTTTAAGAATGATGCGGATTACTTGCGCGAGGAGCTTGAAAAATCTTTGCGCCGTTTAGGCGTCGAGCAGGTTCAAATGTATTACATTCATCGCCGGGATCCCGAGATGGATATTGAAGATGTGATGGAGACGTTGCTGAGATTCAAACAGGAAGGCAAGATCGAAGGTATAGGCTTTTCCGAGATTGCTCCATTTTCTCTTCGTCGCGCGTCGGCCTGTGGAGATGTCATGGCGGTACAGAACGAATATTCGCTATGGTCGCGCTATCCTGATTTGGGAATGCTGCAAACCTGTGCAGAGCTGGGAACCGCTTTTGTGGCGTTTTCGCCGATGGGTCGAGGAATATTTAGCCAACAGGCTCCAGACCCTTCGACTTTTGAAAATATTGATTTTCGCCATCAATCGCCGCGTTTCATCGAACCTAATTTCAGCAAAAACGTTGCCAAGGTGGCCGATTTCAAGGCACTTGCAGCCGACATGGGCACCACGTCTCCAGCTTTGGCCATGGCCTGGGTTCTGGCCCGCGATGATCATCTTTTTTCCATTCCAGGAACTCGAACGTCCGAACATCTCAAGCAACTAACGGCAGGCGCTCAGCTCAGTCTCAGCGATGCCGATATGGCCGCAATCGATCGAGTTTTGCCTGTTGGCTGGGCTCATGGAGATCGTTATTCACGACAACAATGGCTTGGCGCGGAAGGTTATTGTTGATCAGGTACCAGTCAATCCCTACTGCCCTCCCCCTTTAAGGAGCCACCTATGATCGAAGCATTTCAGGCATTTGATGCAGACGTTCAAAAGCTGCCCCAGTGGGTGCAAATATGGATGGATATTATCGCAATTGTGTTGGTCATCACGACGGTCACATTGCTGGTAGGCAAACTAACCCGCCCACTTGGCCTTTATGTCCTTGGAACAGCCGTCGCCACGCTTATCATCATGATATCAATGCATGCCCAGATGGGCATGGTCCGCCTTCTGGGCGTTGTTCATATCGTCTTTTGGACACCGATGATCATCTATATCTGGCGACGTTTGCGCAACGATCCGCCTGGCAAAATTCATTCAGCTGCGATGGCCATCTTAATGATTGTTTGCTTCGTTGCACTGGTCTTCGACTATTATGACGTGGCACGGTACCTGTTTGGCCAGCGTGCGCCGATTGTATAATCTGCCAAAGTCTATTTTTTGGGCGGATTGCCAGGTATAGGTTCTCCCTGCAATGTGGGATGTCCTCGCATATATTGCGGAGGGAATTTGGCTTGGGCGCGCAGCACTTCTGCTGCATGCCAAGGCCAGCGCGGATCATACAACATGCCGCGAGCCAGGGCGACGAAATCGGCCTGACCGGTCGCAATGATGGTTTCGGCCTGTCGCGGATCAGTGATCATGCCGACCGCAATTGTAGAGAGGCCGGTTTCGCGACGGATGTGATCGGCAAACCCCACCTGATAGCCGGCTCCGACACGGATTTTCTGCGAAGGGCTGTTGCCGCCTGAGGAGACGTCGATAAAATCGCAGCCGATCTGCTGTAATTTTGCGGCGAATTGGCTGGAGTCTTCCAACGCCCAACCGCTGCCCTCAACCCAGTCGGTTGCCGAAAATCGAACACCGATCGGCGTGGTTGGAGCGACGTTGCGAACCGCCTGAAATATTTTCAACGGAAAACGCATCCGATTTTCAAGTGATCCACCATATTCATCGGCTCGCTGGTTGGAGATTGGTGAGAGGAATTGATGCAACAGATATCCGTGCGCTGCATGAACTTCTATGACGTCAAACCCAAGCCGGACGGCGCGTTTGGCGGCTGATACGAATGCCTCGGTGACGCGTTCAAGCCCATTGCTGTCGAGGGCTGCTGGTGTGTGCCATCCGTCGGCATAGGGTAGTGCTGAGGGCGCCGATGTTTCCCAAGCGTCATTGTCAGCTGCAAGGGCAGTCCCACCGTTCCAGGGCAAGTCGGCCGATGCCTTACGACCGGCATGGGCTAGCTGAATACCGATTTTGGCCGCGCCATAATTCCTGAAGAACTTTATCACGCGGGCCATGGCGGCCTCGTTTTGATCGTTGTACAGACCTGGACATCCCGGTGTGATGCGGCCGGTCGCCTCAACTCCGGTGGCTTCAACAAAAACCAGACCTGCGCCACCGACTGCAAACTGACCAAGATGCATCAGGTGCCAGTCGGTCAACGAGCCTTCAATAGCCGAATATTGGCACATCGGTGCAACGACGATGCGGTTATCAAGATCAAGCGATCCGAGTTTAGCGGTCGAAAAGAGTTGGGACATGTTTTAGAACTGTTCATTGGCCATCTGGAAGCCGTTAATGAACAATAGTGTCGCTGGGTGTCAATCCACTAAAATCTGAACAGCTCTAGGCGGCGACTTTTCTCAATGTCGAACAAATATCATCGACAACCTTACGAACAAGGTTCTCGTCATCGCCTTCTGCCATCACCCGTATCAACGGTTCCGTGCCGGAAGTTCGGATGACCAACCGTCCGGAACTGGCCAGGCGCGCACGAGCATCGTCAATCGATTCAATGACAGACTTGTCCTTTAGCGGGTCGCCGGAATCATACCGGACATTTTTTAGAACCTGAGGCACCGGCTCAAATCTGGCGCAGACTTCGCTGACCGGTTTGTCCCAGGATTGAACGACTGAAAGTACCTGCAAAGCAGCAATAAGTCCGTCTCCGGTTGTTGCATAATCTGACAGGACAATATGTCCAGATTGTTCGCCGCCAACATTGTAGCCATTTTTACGCATGTGCTCGACGACATATCGGTCGCCGACCGCAGTTCGCTCCAAAGATAACCCCTGATCGGAGAGAAACCGTTCCAAACCGAGATTGGACATGACGGTTGCGACAATGCCTTCACCGGACAATGTGTTGCGTTCTTTCCAGGACTGGGCGACCAGCGCCATAAGCTGGTCTCCATCGACCACGTTACTTTTCTCATCGACGATGATGACGCGGTCTGCGTCGCCATCCAGAGCGATGCCGATATCAGCACGTACTTCGTTGACTTTACGGGCCAGCGCCGCGGTGTGGGTGGATCCGCATTCGTAATTAATATTGGTACCATTTGGTTCCGCACCAATGGTCACAACATCTGCACCCAATTCCCAAAGAGCAGCGGGTGCCACCTTGTAGGCAGCTCCGTTGGCGCAGTCGACAACAACACGAATACCCTCAAGCGACATATGTTTGGGCAGTGTGCGCTTGGCAAATTCGATATAGCGGTCATCAACACCATCAACCCGGCTTGCCCTACCAATTTCCTTGCCTGTCGCCAATCTGGATGTCAGATCCTGATCCATCAAGCGCTCAATCTCATGCTCGATCTGGTCAGATAGTTTAAAGCCATTAGGGCCAAACAGTTTAATTCCATTGTCATGATAGGCATTGTGGGAGGCTGAAATCATTACCCCGATATCGGCGCGCAATGAACGGGTCAGCATGGCAACAGCTGGTGTAGGAACCGGCCCCAGTTGAAAAACGTCCATGCCTGCCGCTGTAAATCCAGCCACCAGTGCATTTTCGATCATGTAACCTGACAGCCGTGTGTCCTTGCCAATGACAACCCGGTGACGATGGTCACCACGGGTAAACGCGACCCCGGCCGCCATTCCCACCCGCATTGCAGTCTCCGCTGTCATGGGCGACTTGTTGGCATATCCCCGAATTCCATCGGTGCCGAAATATTTGCGTGCTTTACTCATGAATATTGTTCCGCAGTGCGCCTTTAAAGATTGCCCGACTTTTCAACGTCTGCGGGCCTGTAATCAGGCGAGATGTTGCCTTTGTTTATTACAACGACTCGGCCATGGCACGTCACAATTTGTGACCAATTGTATCAAACTGGCCGGTTTCAACCGGGTGCAGTCAAAACCAAAGCGACGATAGCACCAACAAAATGCCACCGTCGCAGTTAAGGTTCGCTTAATGAGCGGTTAAGAAGTCGGCTGCGGTTCAGCATCTCCGGGAGCACCGCCCTTTTTGCCCTTGGGTGTTTTGGCCCCTGATTTAGGCACAGCACTTCCGCGTGTTGGTGGGGTATCGTCTCCCATGTCACGCGCCGGTGGCTTGCCTTCGAGCAAATCATCGATCTCACCCCCGGTCAGCGTTTCATATTCCAGCAGACCCTGCGCCAGAGCTTCAAGATCCTTTTTGCGCTTGGTCAGTATTTTTTTGGCCCAGGCCCAACCTTCGTCGACCAGCCGACGCACTTCCTCGTCAATGATCTGTGAGGTTTCTTCCGAGACGTTCTTGGACTGGGCCACTGAATGCCCGAGAAATACTTCTTGTTGATTTTCGCCATAGGCGACTTTGCCCAGTTTGTCGGAATAACCCCACTGGGTGACCATTGCCCGAGCCAGACGTGTTGCCTGTTCAATATCGGATTGAGCACCCGAAGTGACATTTTTTTTGCCGAACGTTAGCTCTTCTGCCACGCGACCGGCCATCATAACGGCCAGGCGGGAAGTCATTTCCTCGTAGGACATGGAAATCTGATCACGTTCCGGCAATTGCATCACCATGCCCAATGCCCGTCCGCGGGGAATGATTGTTGCCTTGTGAACCGGAGGCGATGATGGAACTGTAATGGCGACAAGCGCATGCCCTGCTTCGTGGTAGGCTGTATTACGCTTTTCTTCCTCGGACATGACCATTGAGCGGCGCTCGGCGCCCATCATGACTTTGTCTTTTGCGTCGTCAAATTCCTGGGCAGTAACCAGACGTTTTTCTCGTCGCGCTGCCAGCAATGCAGCTTCATTTACCAGGTTCATCAGGTCCGCGCCGGAAAATCCAGGAGTACCACGTGCCACAACCTTCAAATCGACATTTGGTGCCAAAGGAACGTTCTTGACGTGCACTTTCAAGATGGCTTCGCGGCCCATAATATCGGGGTTTGATACAACCACCTGACGGTCAAAACGACCTGGACGCAACAGCGCCGGATCGAGTACGTCCGGACGGTTGGTCGCGGCGATCAAAATTATGCCTTCATTGGTTTCGAAACCGTCCATCTCGACCAGCAATTGGTTGAGCGTCTGTTCGCGTTCGTCATTGCCACCGCCGAGACCGGCGCCACGATGACGACCGACCGCGTCAATCTCGTCAATAAATACGATGCAAGGAGCGTTTTTCTTAGCCTGTTCAAACATGTCGCGTACGCGGCTGGCACCGACGCCGACAAACATTTCAACAAAATCCGAACCGGAAATGGTGAAAAACGGAACATTTGCTTCGCCAGCTACGGCACGCGCAGTCAAAGTTTTGCCGGTTCCGGGAGGACCGACCAGCAATACGCCATGTGGCATCTTGCCACCCAACCGTTGGAATTTTTGCGGATCGCGCAAAAACTCGACGATTTCAATCAGGTCTTCTTTGGCTTCATCAATTCCGGCAACGTCGTCAAATGTAACACGCCCCTGAGATTCGGTCAGCAGCTTGGCTTTGGACTTACCAAAACCCATGGCCTTGCCTTGTCCGTTTTGCATTTGACGCATGATGAATATCCAGACACCGATGAGCAGCATCAATGGCAGCCAGCTAATCAGCATGCCGACAAAGGTTGAACGGCCATCGGTTACTGGTTTGGCAGTAATTTCAATATTTCGCTCTTCAAGCCGCTTGATCAGTTCGTTGTCGTGCGGCGCGTAGGTCACGAACCGTGAGCTGGAATCGACGTAGGAGCCAGTGATTTCTCCCCCGGTAATCGTTACCGATTTCACTCGATTGTTATCGACGGCCTTCAAAAAATGGGAGTAGGAGATCTCACTCGACTCATTTTGACTGGCCGGAGATTGGAACATCTGGAACAAGGCGATCAGCAGCAGAGCGATCAGCCCCCAGAGCGCGAAATTGCGAAAATTGGGATTCATAGAAGAGTTTCCTGCCTTTAGTACTTTGTGTGACCGATAAATCCAATTGCAGTCATGCAAGATAATCTGCCCTGTCCCCCCAAGATAGGTTGCCAATAGGGCAATGCCAAGGTGGAACTTCAATCATCAGTTAATTCGTCGCATTAAGTTGAATGCGCGGTCGAATCAAGTAACTCCATCAATGCAGCGTAAATCAGATCATCTGTTTCAGGTCGATAGTATTCCAGCGAAGAAATAAAAGGCTTTTGCACAGGAGGCGCGCCCGGTCGTGACGGCTCTATCTGTATTCGACCGTCAAAGATGACAGTATCGTCGACTTGTGCCGGAATTGGAGGCAAATTCCTTGCTTCCCTCTGGACTTTTATCAAACCATTCCGGGTCGATACCAAACAGCGCCCCAGAGTGATTTTTGTTTCGCCATTTGCTTTAACCGCATCGGCAATTTCAGCGAGCTTCGATGTCGGGCTGCGATGGGCCAGGCCTCCAGCAACCAAAACAAGTAGAGACAGTATTTCAAGCAAGATTGAGCGCGGCAATTCGGCGCCGCGAACCAGCGAAATCAAGCCATCTGTTTTGATACAGGCGTGGTCTTTGATGTAATCTGCAACCTGCCAGTTCATCCATCTGCGGGATCGGGATGACAGCTCGGCGAGGCGTGCAAGCTCTTTGGAGGCAGGAAGGGAGTCATTTCCTGCCGACGACAATAATTTACGTACCCGAACCCGCTCATAACGTTGGTCCTCATTGGATGGGTCATCAACCCAGCCAAGTTTGCGATCTGTCAAATTCTGTCGCAACTGGTTGCGAGATTGGTCGAGCAGTGGGCGCCAAAGTCGGATGCCATTGAAACTGGACCATTCCGCAATTCCTGACAATCCGCGGGTATCACTGTCCTTGCGCACACGTTGTGCCCGCATGAATACAGTCTCCGCCTGATCATCCAAAGTGTGACCCAGCACGATCACGTCGGCCTCGATTTTATCGGCAAATGCTCGCAACAACGCATAACGGGCATCTCTGGCCATTGCGCTGGATGCAGTTCCCTCAGGTTGCCATCGCAATATATCGTGAGGCAGACCGAGACCGCTGCACGTGCGGGCCACCATTGCAGCTTCGTCAGCAGATTCAACCCGTAGCTGGTGATCAACCGTAGCCACATGAAGTTGCCGTCCCGGAAATCGTTTTGCCATCCAGTGGAGCAGGGCAACAGAATCACTGCCACCAGATACGGCAATGAGGACCGGCCGTCGGCTGATTTCCGTCGGGGTCAAATATTTCTTCCAAAGTGCGTCCAACTGACCAGCCTTGCCGGAATTTACATTGGGAGATTCTAAATTAAATGTCTGGATGGCCCTAGCACTTTGTTGCCGCTTGTTCGTCGCGTACCCGGTTGCCGAGGCGGGGTTCCGATTCGGGGTATTGCTTGAGCACTTCAGCATAGGTTGCACAGGCCACTTCGCGTTGATTGAGGCCGGCCAGTGCGAGACCAAGAGCTAACAAATTGTCCGGCGCAGTTTCCGATTCCGGATAATTATTGTGGGCATCGAGATGGGAATCGGCTGCGCGATAATATTCTTTTTGCCAGAACAGGCTCTCTCCCAAATAAAATTTCGCTCTGCCAATGTCCGGATCGTTTGGCCAGGCTTTCAAAAATGCCGAAAAAGCCTGTTGAGCCCGTTTGAAATCCCGTACTCTCATGTCGCCCAAACCGGCGTTCAACACTTCCTTGGGCGTAACACCGAATTCCGCTGCCTCAATTCCTCCATCAATGCCGTCGTTGAAAATGCCGGGCAGCCCCGATAGTTGACGCTCGTCGCTACGGGAATCGATGACATTGCCTTCATCGTCGAAAGTCAATGTCCCCAATGCGCGTGGTTCAGCGGCTTGTTTTTCAGGTTGGAAGACCGTCGGATCATTTGCTGGTGTCGCGTCCGAAGGCAAAACTGCCCCGGACGTATCAGGCTTTTCCAGGCGGTCGGGCCTCTTGGGCTCGAGTGCTGCAACGGGTTTTCTTGTTTCGCCCAGTTGCGATCGCTTGTCTTCGATTTCCTGAAGGCGCAGCTCCGTATCTTCTTCCATCTGTCGAATTTTTTCCTGCAATTGCAGAAGCAGGAAGTTCAGCTCCTCGACCTTGCCGTTCAGCTGTCGAACCTGCTCTTCCAACTCGTTGACGCGGAAACTGTCCTGTGTCTGGGCGAGGCGAGTTACAGATGGAACATCACCTGGTGGCACCAGTCGTTGAGCATGTACTAGCGTCGCTGAGCATGTCAGCACCAATGCCAGGGTGGTAGAAAGAAAAGTCTTCATCGATGTGTCCCCTTCGTCTGGGTGACAAGTTTAATGACAAATTAGGCCGAATTGCGCCCGGCAAGCGGGGCTCTGAAACACAGCTAGCGAGAAAACCCGAGCTGCGCAAGAAATGCAACTCGGGTGACTTTGTTGGCGATGTTGAATTGGCAATTAGCTGTTGCCGCCACCCAAAACGGTGACCGCCCGGCGGTTCTGCGACCAGCAGGATATGTCATTGCAAACTGCAACAGGGCGTTCTTTGCCAAAGGAAATTGTCTTTATCCGATTTCGGCCGACTCCGCGGGTAGAAAGATAACTCTTGGTGGCAGCGGCGCGACGGGCGCCAAGTGCCAGATTGTATTCACGTGTGCCTCGTTCATCCGCATGGCCTTCAATGGTGATGCCGTAGGTGCCGTACTTGTTCAGCCAAACGCTCTGCTTGTCCAAAATCTGCCGCGCTTCTGGCGTCAATGTCGAAGAATCTGTGGTGAAGAATACGCGGTCTCCGACATTGACGGTAAAGTCCTGAGTGGAACCTGGCGTCGCTGTTGCGTTGTTATTGCCGATGCCCAGTTGAGCAGCATTGTCGGGTAGCTTTTGCTTTTTTGCACAGCCAGCAATTGCCAGCATTGTGGCAAGCGGCAGCATAATTGCGAATTTCGATGTGGTATGGGTCAAGTTGGTCAGGCGCATGAGCCGGACTCCTGTCAAAGTTCAAATTGTTGTGGCTTTGGTGACCAATTGATAACCAAAGGCTCTTAACTGCTGCTCAACAAAATTGGTTAATCAAGCATAAAGGGACTGGAAAAGTTGAGTTACAGGCACAAATAGGACAATTGCGGCATTAAATTGACCGCTCCAGTCAATTTGCAACGATAATTTTTATCAGAGTGCCCGGCCATTGGCCCTGGCTTCTGCCAGCACGCAAAGCAACTCGAACATAATCGAAGCACCCACCCACGCAGTTCCACCGGACGAGTCAAACGGGGGAGAAACTTCAACCAGATCGGCACCAATCAAATTGAGACCGCGCAAATGGCGTACAACCTGTTGGGCCGTATAGGTGTCAGGTCCACCTATTTCCGGCGTGCCGGTTCCTGGAGCAAAAGCCGGATCGATGAAATCAATATCGAATGAACAATAAGTCGGCCGGTCACCAACGATATCGCGAGCCTGCGCCATAACATCAACGACACCACGCTCCATAAGATCCTCAATCATCAATATTGTGACCCCGTTGGCGCGGCCAAATTCGATGTCCTCACCGTCATACATGGTGCCTCTGATGCCAATCTGAACGACCCGTTCTGGATCAAGAAGACCCTCTTCAATGGCACGTCGAAACGGCGTGCCATGGGTGTATTTGGTGCCGCCGAAATATTCGTTGAACAGATCGGTATGGGCGTCAAAATGAATCATGCCCACCGGTCCGTCTTGCGTCAGACCCCGCAGAATGGGCAGGGAAATCAAATGATCGCCACCCGCCGTCAGCGGCATGATATTGTCGTGCTTCAACCGGGTGTAAAACTCGCTGACCCGATTGAGGCTGGCCATCAGATCGGCTGGGTTTGGCGAAACGTCACCCAAATCTGCACAATTGACCAGTTCGAAGGGCTTGATGTGCGATACCGGGTGGACCGCCCGGATCATGGTTGAAAGATCGCGCAATTGACGTGGGCCGTGCCTGGCTCCGGGTCGGTTGGTTGTACCACCATCCCAGGGAACGCCGACCAGACCAATATCAACTTCCTTGTACAGAACGTCACCCGCTTCAACATGTGGCAGGCGCATAAACGAAGGAACGCCGGCAAATCGTGGCAGATCAAATCCTGAAACCGGTTGAAATTTTTGATTGGCCAAAAGTGCCCCCTATCGACAGCGAAGCAGGCAGGAAAGAAAGTTCCTACCGCATCAGCTCGGCAAGTTTTGCGGCACCTTCGCGCATCGTGTCCAGATGTTCAACAAGAGTGTCACAGCTCAGTCGTTGCGTCGGGCCATGATAGGCCAGAGCGGCAAGAAAGTTTCCATCTGCATCGGTGACCGGCACTGCCAGCGCAATCATATCACGGAACAGTTCTTCGTCATCAATTGCATATCCGCGCCTGCGGACTTCCTGGATTTCTGCGTCCAGCCTTCGGGTCGTGGTGATCGTGTTCAAAGTGCGTGGTTCAAAGTGAATGGTTCTGGCAATTGAGTTGAATTGTTTGCTGTCGAGACTGGCCAGGTAACACTTGCCGCTCGCGGTGCAGTGAAAAGGAACCCGCGATCCGATGGGCAGTTCAATTCTGAATATCCAGTCCGTTTCAACCCGGTCGAGATAGGTCATGCCGTCAATTTCGGGAACCACGAAGTTGACGGTTTCACTTGTCGTGGCCGACACTTTCATCATGACCTGGTGGCGGGCGATGTTAAGATGACGCGATGTGGTTAGTCCGCGTGCCAAACGCAAACTACGGGGCGCGGCTTCAAGCTTCTTGCCGCTGACTTCGCGGATCAAAAAACCTTCTTCTACCAACGTTTGACACAGGCGGTGAATCGACTGCTTGGGCAGGCCGATTTCGCGGTTGATCTCGGTTGGCGACAAGGGACGATCAGCCTGCGCTACAGCTTCCAGGATCATCAGTGTCCTTAAGTTTGTGGCGACACGTTCCTCAGATTTCATGGTATTCATCCACATAAGTTGAGCGACGATGCAAAAAGTCGCGGTTTGCCATTGCCACATGCCTCTAAGCATGTTTTTATAAATAACGAGACAAAAAGTCTCATTTTTTGTGGGTAATGGTCAAGAGCTAATGTGAAAATAATTTCACTAAATGAGACTTGCGAATCCAAAACTCCACTCAGGCACCTGTCGTGAAGCGATCGGAGGGAACCGATTGGAATTTGACTTTGTAGTTGTGGGAGCAGGTTCTGCCGGTTGCGCTTTGGCTTATCGCCTTTCGCAGTCCGGCAAGTATTCCGTTGCGCTTGTTGAAGCGGGCGGGCGAGACACATCGCCGTGGATCCATATTCCGGTTGGGTATTTCAAAACGATGGGTAATCCAAAATTGGATTGGCAGTATGTCACAGAGCCGGATCCGGGATTGAACGGACGATCCATCAACTGGCCACGTGGCAAGGTTTTGGGTGGTTGTTCATCGGTCAACGGCCTGCTGTATGTGCGCGGTCAAAAAGAAGACTATGAACAATGGCGGCAACTTGGCAATGTCGGCTGGGGCTGGGATGACGTTCTTAAATGCTTCAAACGCGCTGAAAACTGGGAAGGTGGCGCGTCTGACATGCGAGGTGGCGATGGCCCGCTCGCTGTTTCCGCGACACGCCTCAATCGCCACGCCGTTGATACCTACGTTCAGGCAGCTCAGGAAGCGGGCTATCCCTACAATAGTGATTACAACGGTGATACTCAGGAAGGCATGGGTTATTTTCAACTGACCGCCAGCAAAGGTCAGCGGTGTTCCGCAGCAAAGGCCTATCTGACGCCGGTTCGGGATCGGGAAAATCTGTCTGTTTTGACAGGCATGCTGACCAAAAAAGTGTTGGTAGAAGGTGACCGCGCTGTTGGTATTGAAGTGCTGCAGGGAAATGTCGAAAAAACCATTCGTGCCCGCCGTGAGGTGATATTATCCGCCGGTGCCATTGGCTCCCCACAAATCTTGATGCTGTCGGGCTATGGACGGGGTCAGAACCTGTCAGACAATGGCATTGAAGTGCGTCAGGAACTGGCGGGTGTAGGCAAAAATTTGCAAGATCATCTGCAGGCTCGTACGGTCTTCAAATGTCACTCGTCGACCATAAATACCGAAACAAATTCAATTTGGAAGCAGGCCATTATTGCCCTGGAATATGCTCTGAAGCGGACCGGTCCGATGACCATGGCTGCAAGTTTGGGGACGGGTTATCTTAAAACCCGTGACGAACTGGCAACTCCGGATATCCAATTTCATCTGCAACCATTCTCAACCGACAAAGTTGGAACGAGCACTCACCCATTTGACGCATTTACTGCTTCGGTATTGCAGATGCGGCCAGAAAGTACCGGCCACCTTGAGCTGCGATCTTCGAATATTTCAGATCACCCGATTATCCACCCCAACTATTTGTCCACTCCGCTTGACCAGCAAACCATTGTCGATGGTATCAAGATTGCCCGGAGCATCGCTGGGTTCGAGCCTGCGAAATCGGAAATTATCGAGGAATATTCACCGGGCCAAGCAGTCGGGGCAAATGACGACGAAGCAATTCTCGAATGGGCTCGCAACACTGCAACAACCATTTATCACCCAACCGGAACGTGCAAGATGGGCAGAGATCCTATGGCAGTTGTGGATTCACGATTGAAAGTGCATGGGGTGGACGGTCTGCGTATCGCGGACGCGTCCATCATGCCGGTCATCGTTTCTGGCAATACGAATGCGCCAGCAATCATGATTGGCGAACGGGCGTCTGATTTCATTCTAGAGGATGCCGCCTGATGTTGGATCTGGTTTTTGATTTTGGTAAAATTGTAATCGCCGACATCGTGTTATCGGGGGACAACGCCCTTATCATTGGCATGGCCGCGGCCGGTCTGGCGCCAGAGTTGCGCAAAAAAGCAATCCTGTTCGGTATGATCGTTGCAGCGCTATTGCGCATCGTATTTGCCGTTGTCGCAACTAAACTGCTGGGCATTCCGGGCCTGTTATTGGTCGGTGCATTGTTGTTGTTTTGGGTTTGCTGGGGGCTGTATAGAGAAATTCGCGCAAATAACGACGAAGCCGCTGCTGACGCGCTGGAATTGGCCGATGACCCTGAAAAGGGCTATACTGGCAAGCCGCGCCGTACCCTTGGTCAGGCCCTGTGGACCATTACATTGGCTGACGTTTCAATGTCGATAGACAATGTCCTGGCGGTGGCCGCGATCGCTGACGGTGATACCAATTTGCTGATTTTCGGCCTCGGCCTGGCGATTTTGCTGATGGCATTTGCAGCTACAATTATCATGAAACTTCTGACCCGCTACCCGGGGATTTCCTGGGCAGGTCTGGTCGTGCTGATCTACGTGGCAGGTGAAATGTTCTACCGGGGTGTTTGGGACCCGGCTAACGGAGTTCTGGCATTTCTCAACGGAGGTGCCTGAATAAATCTTTGATCCGCTGACGTTTCAGCAGATCAAGTTAATTGTGATGAACGTACATCATCCCGAGCCTTCGGCGGGAACTATGGTGGCATCACTTTCGTCGAAGGAATGAAGAGAGACTATAGGGAGGAATACCATGTCTGTTCTTGCTAAACTCGGCAAAACCTTTGCCGCAACTGCGCTGGTGGCATCTGTTGCTACTGCCGCTATCGCTGAGCCTGTCAACATCCGCATTCAGTCCGTGATTTCGGCCAAGAGTGACGAAGTTGTTATGTTGAAAGACTTTGCCGCTGACGTTCTGGCTCTGACTGCCAACGACCCGGTGACAATTGAAGTGCTGCCTGCTGGCGCTGTTGTTGGTGTTAAAGAAACACTCGACGCCGTTGATAAAGGCCTCGTAGAAGGCGGCTTCGCCTGGACCCACTATTGGTCAGGTAAGCATCCTGCTGCCGCTCTGTTCGGTTCCCCGCCTGCTGGTGGTGGTATCGGCATGGACAACCTGGCATTCCTGTCATGGTTCCAGTTCGCTGGTGGTAAAGAGCTTTATGATCAGCTCTGGACAGAAATGGGTATGAACGTCAAAGGCTTCATGCTGCAGCCAGTTGGCCCAGAAGCACTTGGTTGGTTTAAAGAGCCAATTCAGTCCATGGCTGATTTCCGTAAATACCGTTTCCGTACGCCTCCAGGAATTCCTGGCCAGGCCTACAAGGATATCGGTGTTGCTTCTGTTGCTATGGGTGGTGGTGACATTCTGCCAGCTTTGGAAAAAGGTACAATCGACGCAGCCGAATGGTGCTGCCCGAAGCCTGACTCCGTGTTCGGATTCCAGAAAGTGCTCAAGCACTACTATTTGCAAGGCCTTCACCAGGTTGTTGTTAACGCCGACATGTACATCAATGGTGATGTCTATAACGGTATGACCGACCATCAGAAAAAAGCTATCGAAGTTGCTGCAAACGCATCTTTGTCAAAAGCTATGTCCTACCGGATCTATGAAAACGGCAAGGCTCTGAAAGACCTGACTGAAAACCACGGTGTTCAATTGCATGACACTCCTGCAGATTACTTCCCGGCATACATGAATGCTGCAAAGGCTCTGCTCGAGAAAAATGCTGCTGAAAACGCATTCTTTAAAGAAGTCTACGACAGCCAGAAAGCATTTGCTGCCATCGCAGTACCTTTCTGGGCTGGTGCTCAGGCTTCAAATGCAGCTTTGGGTAAAGCCTTCGCGGATAGCGTGAAGTAAACATCTGACTAATTGGGCGGGGCCCTGGCTGCTCCGCCCGTTCTACATGTGTGAACGCCGCATCACTCGACGCTGACACATTAAGAAATAAATACCACGGGGAGTAAGCCAAATGGCTGAAGAAGTTATTCCAGACGATCTTGATATCACTGATGAATTGATCGCCGAACGCCGCTCTGAAGAGCCGGGACAAACACCCGAAGATATGACGCCCTGGCAACGTCCAATCACGGCATTCATTGATGTGATGAACCTGTGGGCCGGTCGACTGATCTGTTTGCTGCTCGTCCCATTGATATTCGTGATGGTGTTTGAAGTGGTAGCGCGAACATTGTTCGGCACTTTCACCGGTTGGGGAATGAACGAATTTGCCATATCTATCGGGCTTGGTCCAACACTTTGGGCCTATGATATTTCGCGCATGACAGGTGGGGTCCTGTTCATGATCGGCGCCGGTTACGCGTTGATGCGTGGTGTCCACATCCGGGCGGACTTTTTGTTTCGCAATTGGACCCCCAAGACACAGGCGACTGTCGATGCGTCGCTCTATCTGCTGTTTTATTTCCCGGCCATGTTGTTGTTTTTTTGGTCGGCCGCTGATTTCTGGTGGGCGGCCTTCATAAGGGGCGAGACCACAATGGACTCCACCTGGGCACCAATTTTGTGGCCCGCACGACTGGCTATGCCGGTCGGTGCCTTGCTGTTGATGCTGCAGGGCCTGCCCGAACTGTTCCGCGCCTTCCATCAAATGGGCAAAGTGCGTGAAAGGCTGTTTGTTCGTTTGCTACCCATGTATCTGGTAATTTTGGCAATCGTGTTTGTAACGACCTTTTTTGGCAAGTCCGTACCATTCGATAACTGGTGGGATGCCCTTGTCGGCGGTTCCGGAGTTTTCAGTTTTGAAAAGCCGACGATTGGTCTGCTGATGCTTGCGGCAATGTTGTTCTCGATATTTGTCGGTTTCCCGATCTCGTTCACATTGATTTTCCTGGCGTTCACTTTTGGGTCCTGGGGCACCAACAGTGCTGTCACTTTCTTTCTAATGACCCTGCAGGTGAACTCCACCATGCTGGATGATCAGCTCGTTGCGGTGCCGTTGTTTATCTTCATGGGCATCATGATGGAGCAGGCGGGCCTGATGGAGCGTCTGTTCAACGCCGTGCAGTTGATGATGTCGAGGACACGTGGTGCGCTTTATATTGCGGTTCTGTTCGTATCGACAATATTTGCCGCCGCTACTGGCATTGTTGGAGCGTCAGTCACCATTCTTGGTATCATGGCTGCGAAAACCATGAACAAGTCAGGTTATGATGTAAGGCTGGCAGCCGGAACGATCACTGCGGGCGGAACATTGGGTATTTTGATCCCACCTTCAATCATGTTGATTGTCATGGGGCCGGTGCTGGAAGTGCCGGTGACGGACTTGTTCCGCGCAGCGATCGTGCCGGGCATCCTGTTGGCTGTTCTGTACATGATCTACGCGCTTGGCCGTTGCATGATTAATCCGAGCCTTGGTCCGATCCTACCTGAAGACGAACAGCCTGTAACTTCGCCTTACTATTTTGCAGAAGTCGCCCTGGTTGGCGTCGGCATGGGCATGTTGATCTGGTTGATGGTTGCAGGTGCCAATGGCGAATTAGCGATCTTCCCGCTGGCTGGATTGCTGGCACCCATTGTCTGGATCGGTATCATGTTTGCGATCTATCAGTGGACACGCAAGACGCGCCCCGGTGGATTCTTCTTCTCAGACCTGTGGTATGAGTTTTTCATGGGTCTGGTGCCACCGACGGTGCTGATTGCCTTTGCGCTTGGTTCTATCCTTGCTGGTTGGGCAACACCTGCAGAGGCCTCGGCCTGTGGCGCGCTGGGTTCAATCCTGCTGTCGCTCGGATATCGAAAACTGACTGCCGTGCGGTTCTATGACGCGTTGATCAAGACACTTGAGATCACAGTTTTGATCATGTTCCTGGTGGCGGCATCAAACTTCTTCGGCGCAGTGTTCTCCAACCTTGGCACTCCAAAGTTCCTGACCGAACTTCTGCTGTCGTTCGAATTGTCCACCGCGGCGATGCTGATTTTCGTAATGGCACTGGTCTTCCTTCTGGGCTGGCCGTTGGAATGGGTGCCGATCGTTTTGATCATCGTGCCAATTCTTGTGCCACTGCTGGAAAGCCTTGGAGTGAACCTCGTCTGGTTCGCAATTCTGGTGGCGGTGAACCTGCAGACTGCGTGGCTCAGTCCGCCGGTGGCCTTATCGGCCTATTTCCTGAAAGGTGTGGTACCTGAATGGGATCTCTCCGACATCTATTTGGGCATGATGCAGTTCATGGTCATTCAGGTGATAGGACTGGCGCTGATCTTTATTTTCCCGGGATTTGCACTGTGGTTGCCCGACTTCCTGTCGTCGGCGGGTTCGCCGGGCTTCTTCAGCTATTCCGGCTACGGAAACTAACCCGGGCAGGGAGGCGTACTCGCCTCCCGCCCACCAAATTCAATTTACAAACTAGGAGCATGCAACGTCATGGCCATTACCTATGTGAAAAAGGCTGAAAAGAACCCTTCGACTGGCGAAGATGAAACCCGCAATATCGTATCCAAAATGCTGGCTGAAATTGAAACCGGTGGTGATGAAGTTGCGCGTGATTACGGTGAAAAGCTTGACAATTTTACCGGCAATATTGTCGTCACCCCCGAAGAAGTCGAAGTTGCAGCCGCCAAAATCTCGCAGCGGTTGAAAGACGATATCCAATTTTCATATGACAGGGTGCGCAAATTCGCCAGGGCACAGCTTGCATCGATCAATGAATTTGAAACCGAATTGTCTCCGGGGCTGTGGGCAGGGCAAAAACTGATCCCCATGGAAACCGCAGGCTGTTATGTGCCAGGTGGACGATACGCCCATGTGGCGTCCGCCATCATGTCTGTGGGCACTGCAAAAGAAGCCGGCGTGAAAAACGTTGTTGCTTGTTCGGCGCCAAAGCCAGGTGAAGGGGTCAACCCAGCCATTTTGTACACCATGAACCTATGCGGTGCTGACCACATTCTGGCGTTGGGTGGTGTTCAGGGGATCGCGGCAATGACGTTTGGCCTGTTCACCGGCAAGCCTGCCAATTTTCTTGCTGGTCCGGGCAACCGCTTTGTCGCCGAAGCCAAGCGCATGCTTTACGGCCGTGTCGGCATCGACATGTTTGCTGGTCCAACTGAAATAGGCATCATTGCTGATGCGCATGCTGATCCACAACTTGTGGCAGAAGATTTGGTTTCTCAGACCGAACATGGCTTTGATTCACCTGCATGGCTGTTCACCACGTCGCAAAAATTGGCCGATGATACGATCGCTTTGATGGACGGTTTGATCCGAGCATTGCCCGATACCGCTCGTGAAGCAGCAACTGTGTCCTGGCGTGACTATGGCGAAGTAATCCTTTGCGATACAAAGGAAGAATGTGTCAAAATTTCCGATCAATATGCGTCGGAACATCTTGAACTGCATACCGCAGAAAATGACTGGTATACTGATAACCTGATTTCCTATGGTTCCTTGTTCATCGGAGAAGAGACAACAGTTGCATATGGTGACAAGTGCTCAGGCACTAACCACATCTTGCCCACCAAAGGTGCTGCTCACTATACCGGCGGACTTTCGGTCCATAAATTCATGAAGGTTGTAACGACCCAGCGAATGACGCAAGAAGCCAATCGTGAAGTCGGTCAGGCCGCGGCGCGTATCTCTCGCCTTGAAGGTATGGAAGCCCATGCCAGAGCTGGTGATGCACGCTTGCGGAAGTATTTCCCGGGCGAAAACTTCGACCTCGGCATTGAATAGGAAAACAGAATATGCGTGCTCTGTACTATACCGGAACCATGCAATCGGAACTGCGCGATGCGCCGGACCCGGTTGCAGGAGAAGGTCAGGTTCACCTGGATATTTCCCATTGCGGCATTTGCGGCTCTGATATGCACGCCTGGCACGGACATGATGAGCGGCGGGTGCCGCCACTCATCCTTGGCCATGAATCTGTTGGGGTGCCGCGTAGTGGAAGGTATGCAGGCCAACGCGTGGCGATTAACCCACTCCACACGTGCGGCTCTTGTCGCCACTGTCTGGCTGGCGATGATCACCTTTGCGCTGACCGTCAGTTGATGAGCATGCAACTTCCCGGCGCCTATGCGGAACAGACAGTCGCGGCAGAACGCAATCTCTATCCGCTCTCGGATGCAGTTTCAGATGAAGATGCGGCGCTTGCAGAACCGTTGGCCGTTTGTGTTCATGCTATTGAAGTGGCGCGCAAGACCGCTCGGCGCCCAATTGCCGAGGGGCGCTGCATTGTGTTGGGCGGTGGAGCGATTGGCGTGCTGACCGCGATGGTTCTGGCAGATCAGGGTTGCAAAGACCTGTTGATTGCGGAACCCAATGCCAAGCGCCGCGAAGTTCTTGAAAATGCCTGTGCTGTAAAAGCCTATGACCCGATGTCGGAAGCGCCAGAACTCTCGAGTGCCGATATCGTCTTCGATGCTGTGGGTATGGGTGCAACTCGAAAAGCTGCCTGCGAACTGGTAATCCCGGGCGGGACGATTGTTCATATCGGCCTGCAGGATGGGGCTGATGGTATTGATACACGGCGCGTCACACTGCAAGAAATTCATTTCTCCGGCACTTATTGTTATTCGCGCTACGACTTTGCTGCTGCTCTGAAGCTACTGACCCGAGGCTTGGTGACAAATCGTGACTGGATTGAAGTTCGCCCGCTCGAACAAGGTGCTCAGAGCTTTATCGATATCCACGAGGGCAAGGCTCCACCAAAGATAATTCTGTCGATGACATAAATAGCGATATCAACTGACAGATTCATGTCAGTTGGGCTATGTTATCTCCGTGTGGTCAGCAACCACTGGAGTTAGCAAATGTTAAAATCTGTCGTCGAAGTCGTGACTTTCAAACTGGTCGAAAATGTATCGGAAGGCCAATTTCTTGAATCCGCCCATGCTGTCAATAGTTTCTTAGATAAATCGGATGGCTTTGTCCGCCGACATCTTTCTGTCGCCGAAGACGGAGTTTGGACTGACCATATTGAGTGGCAATCCATGGAACAGGCAAAATCTGCTTCCGAAAAACTCATGCAGTTCGAGGCGGCCGGTCCGTTCATGGCTGCCATTGAGGGTAATTCGGTCGCTATGGGTCACAACAATCTGAAATTGTCACACACCTGATGCGCAGAACTGATCGTCTCTTTGAATTGATCCAAATATTCCGGGACGGTCGGCTCAAGCTTGGGCGGGATCTGGCCGGCCATCTGGGTGTATCTTTGCGCACGATTTACCGTGACATCGAGACTTTGGTGGCGTCGGGCATTCCGATTGAAGGTGAGAGAGGGGTTGGCTATCTGTTGAGGGAGCCAATCTTTCTGCCACCTTTGAACCTCTCCCATATTGAAATGGAGGCGCTTCAATTCGGCATGGAACTGGCGAAACGCTCTTCCGACAGCGAACTTAACGCGGCTGCCAATTCGCTACTTGAGAAGGTTCATGCTGTTTTGCCGGCCAATCAGCAGGGCGCCGACCGAATCTGGCCAATGTCGGTTTACAGCGACAATATCGCCGTTGATGTTGAGCATCTGCCGATTTTGCGAAATGCAATCGCTGGCCACCACAAACTGAAAATTGACTATCGCAGTCTGGCAGACACTGTATCGGGCCGTGTCATACGACCTTTGCAGGTTGAGTTTTGGGGGCAGGTATGGACTTGCACCGCTTGGTGTGAGGCGCGACAGGATTTCAGGGTTTTTCGGGTCGATCGCATTCGCCAGATCAAGCAGTTGGAAGCTGTATTTTCTGATGAAGCGGGTAAGCGTCTGGAGGACTATTTGGGCCTGGTCGACGTCAAGTGTTTACCGTGATCAGGGCTTATACATTTCGCACAGGGTTTCGATGAGCAACTGCGCCTGCTTGCTGGCAATGGAATAGTGAATCTTCTGTCCTTGTCGTCGAGTCGCAACGAGATGTGCATCTCGTAATTTCCCCAAATGCTGAGAAAGGGCACTTTGGCCCAGTTCGCCAAGAACCAATAGCTCGGTGACTGTTTTTTCCCCATCAATCAAATGACACATCACCATCAGCCGATGGCGGTTGGCCAGCAGCGAAAGCAGAGCTTCCGCTTGTGCGGCGCCAGCTTGCATCGCCGATAAATCCAGTTTACTCATATTGATAAATTAGCAGTTCCTAATATATAATCAACCAGCACTCTGTGAAAGGACGCTTGACTATGACGGATTTCACCCCATGGACCTCTGCTTTTGGTGGAGCTTTGATCGGGCTTTCAGCGGTTTTGTTGTTGGCTTTGAACGGACGTATTGCTGGCATCAGCGGCATAAGCTCAGCCGTATTGCCGCCGTGGGGCGAGCGAATCGCCAATGGTGATATGGCCTGGCGCATAGCCTTTATTGCGGGGCTGTTTGCCGCACCGCTTCTGGTCCAGATGGTCAACGGCGAACCCATTGAGCAAACCGTTTCTGGCAATATTGGTTTGATGGTTGTTGCTGGTCTGGTTACCGGATTTGGTGCTGTCTATGGTGGCGGGTGTACTTCGGGCCACGGGGTCTGCGGTGTATCGCGCCTGTCGATGCGCTCCATTCTTGCTACTTTAACCTTCATGGCAACGGCTTTCATAACCCTGTTTGTCATGCGCCATGTTGTGGGAGTCTGAATTATGAAGACATTTGCTGGATTTATTTGCGGGTTAATATTTGGTGTCGGCCTGGTGATCTCAGGCATGAGCAATCCTGCCAAGGTTCTGAATTTTCTGGATATTGCAGGAACATGGGACCCCAGTCTCGCCTTCGTCATGGGTGGAGCTGTGCTGGTGACGTTTTTCGGTTACCGCGTGGTGTTGAACCGGGCGAGTCCAATGATGAGCGGGGTATTTCACCTGCCACAGAACAAAGACATCGACGGTCAATTGTTAACCGGCGCAGCGGTGTTTGGTGTCGGTTGGGGACTGGGCGGTTTGTGCCCCGGACCAGCCTTTACGGCATTGCCGCTCATGTCGACTGGGATCATTGCGTTTTTCCCTGCCTTGCTGATTGGCATGTGGGCAGGCAGAATGGTGCCTGGCATTCTTGCAGCGCGCGCCTAGGAGGTAACAATGTCCAACTGGCCTATCAATGTAGATCTGAAACCCGAGGTAACCGGGTTTTTTGATCCTGAAACAAACACGATTTCATATTGTGTCAAAGATCCTCAGTCCAGTGCCTGTGCGCTCTATGACAGCGTGCTGGATTTTGACTTTGCCTCTGGGTGGACTTCCAAAACATCCGCCGATGCGCTGATTGAGTTTGTCAATGATCAGGGACTTTCGGTGGAGTGGATTATCGAAACGCACGTTCATGCGGATCATTTGTCTGCAGCTCCTTATCTGCAGCAAAAGCTCGGCGGCAAGCTGGGTATCGGTGCGCGGGTAGTTGAAGTTCAGGATATATTCGGCAAGATTTTTAATGCGGGTACGGAATTTCAACGCGATGGAAGCCAGTTTGATGCTCTGTTTGAAGAGGGCGATACCTATAAGATTGGCGGTCTCGACGCGTTTATTCTGGCAACGCCCGGTCACACACCTGCCTGTATGGCTCATGTGATTGGTGACGCCATTGTCGTTGGCGATACTTTATTCATGCCGGATGGTGGCTCGGCCCGGGCAGATTTCCCCGGTGGTGATGCGCGGCAGCTATATCATTCAATCCAAAAGGTTCTCAGTCTGCCGGAATCCATGCGCATGTTCATTTGTCACGATTATGGCCCCAACGGACGAGACATCGCCTGGGAAACGACCGTTGGTGAACAGCGCGCTTCAAATATCCACGTTAAGGACGGCATTGACGAGGATGCTTATGTAGAAATGCGCACCACACGGGATGCGCAATTATCAATGCCCAAATTGATCATCCCAAGTGTTCAGGTGAACATGCGCGCTGGTGATTTGCCAGAACCTGAACCCAACGGAACACGTTATTTGAAGGTGCCCTTAGATAAGCTTTGAGGTCCTTCCTTCAGAATGGTTCCATTTAAGCCAGACATGCTCTAAAGAGCCTGCAATCAAGTTCTGCGGAAGGGATCATCATGGAAGAAATTCAACATTATATTGGCGGAAAGCTGGCATCCGGAACATCCGGGCGTACGGCTGACGTGTACAATCCTGCTACGGGCGAAGTTCAGGCTCAGGTGCCGCTGGCATCTGCCGATGAATTGGATGCTGCGATCGCCAACGCAAAACAGGCGCAGCCTGCATGGGCTGCTCAAAACCCTCAAAAGCGTGCCCGTGTGATGATGGAGTTTGTCCGTCTGCTGCACCGCGATATGGACAAGCTGGCAGAAGCACTGTCCCGCGAGCATGGCAAAACAATTCCCGATGCGAAGGGCGACGTTATCCGCGGTCTGGAAGTTGCAGAATACTGCATCAGTGCACCACAAATGTTGAAGGGTGAGTTTTCCGAAGGCGCCGGTCCAGGAATTGACATGCACTCAGTTAAACAGCCGTTGGGCGTTGTGGCGGGGATAACACCGTTCAATTTTCCAGCGATGATCCCCATGTGGAAATTCTGCCCAGCCATAGTCTGCGGCAATGCCTTCATCCTCAAACCATCTGAGCGCGACCCGTCAGTGCCCAATATGCTGGCGCAACTGATGAGCGAAGCCGGTTTGCCGGATGGTATCTTGAACGTGGTGCACGGCGACAAGGAAGCCGTTGACGGCATTCTTGACCATCCCGACATCATGGCTGTTGGATTTGTCGGATCGACACCAATTGCCGAATATGTTTACACGCGTGGTTGTGCCAACGGAAAACGTGTTCAATGCTTTGGTGGCGCGAAAAACCATATGATCATCATGCCCGACGCTGACTTGGATCAGACCGTTGATGCGCTGATCGGCGCTGGTTACGGCGCTGCCGGCGAGCGTTGCATGGCAGTCTCCGTTGCTGTTCCCGTTGGCAAAGATACCGGCGATCGTTTGATGGAAAAACTGACGCCGCGTGTCGAAGCACTGAAAATTGCTCCCTATACAGCCGGTGACGACGCGGATTTTGGGCCACTTGTTACAAAGGAAGCACACACCCGCGTCAAAGGGTATGTGGATGCTGGTATCGAGCAGGGCGCGGATCTGGTTGTTGATGGTCGCGACTTCTCAATGCAGGGCTACGAAGACGGTTTTTTCATGGGCGCTTGCCTGTTCGACAACGTCACAAAGGATATGTCGATCTACAAGGAAGAGATTTTTGGTCCTGTCCTGTCTGTGGTTCGCGCCGACACCTATGAGGAAGGTCTCGATCTGGCAATGAGCCATGAATATGGCAATGGCGTCGCAATTTTCACCCGCGACGGTGATGCGGCCCGTGATTTTGCCAGCCGGATTAATATCGGCATGGTCGGCATTAACGTGCCAATTCCGGTGCCGCTGGCATATTATACATTTGGTGGTTGGAAACGTTCCGGGTTCGGTGATTTGAACCAGCATGGCCCCGATGCTTTCAAGTTTTACACCCGAACAAAGACCATCACATCGCGTTGGCCATCGGGCATCAAGGAAGGTGCGGAATTCTCAATTCCAACCATGGAATGAGACAACTTATCCCCGTCCACGAATAATCTGTGACAATGCTCCTCAATCTGATTGAGGAGCATTTTTATGTTCGACGCACACAATCTTCACGAAATTTCCGTGATGGCAAATAAACTGGAGATATCCAGTGCAGCATTGCAGGCCATCGCAGAAGTGGAATCCGGCGGAAGTATTTACGCCCTGATCGGCGGAAAGCGAGAACCGATAATTCGTTTTGAAGGCCATTATTTCGATCGCCTGCTAACCGGCCAACAGCGTCAATTGGCCCGCCAACAAGGGTTGGCTCATCCAAAAGCAGGCAAAATTCGCAATCCCCGTAGTCAGTTGAAGCGGTGGGCTTTGGTTAACCGCGCTATTTGCATAAACCGAATTGCCGCCTTGTCATCAGTTTCCTGGGGGCTCGGACAAGTGATGGGGGCCCATTGGCAATGGCTTGGTTATGGCAGTGTCGATGCCTTGGTCACCGAGTGCCGCTCCGATGCTGCGGGTCAAGTACGGTTGATGGCGCGGTATATTGAAAAAGCTGGCTTGATTCCCATCATCCAATCAGAAGATTGGCAAGAATTTGCCCGCACCTATAACGGCCCGGCCTATGCCCGATATGCCTATGACAAAAAAATTGAAGCTGCGTTTCAGCGATTGAGCAGGCAAACCAAACAAACAGACGCGCAGGACGGACAGGCAGGCAGGGTTCTCATGGCGGGGAAGCGAGAAAATCGAGTGATTGAAGGCTTCGACAAATTTGTTGCCGGTGCAAAAAAGCGAGCTGAGAGAACCATTCGGACCGGACTGCTTTTCATTTCCAAACGCATCCTTTAATCTGCACTTAGATTGAGGCCTGATTTGAAATTAAAAATAAGAATGAAAAACAAAAATGAGCGACTGTCAGAGGTGGTTGGTCTTGCGCCGGTGATTCCGGTTCTGCAATTCAACGATCCAGAAATTGCAATACAAACCAGCCGGGCGCTGGTAGCGGGTGGCCTTCCGGTTATCGAAATCACGCTGCGCACCCCGCAAGCTCTGGCATGCATTTCCGCAGTTGCCAAACAGGTTGAAGGTGCCGTTGTTGGCGCTGGCACCGTGATGACTCCTGGTATGATGAAAGATTGTGTGGAAATTGGCTGCCAGTTTCTGGTTTCACCAGGTGCAACACAAGATTTAATAGAGGCCAATCAAAAAGTGGACGTACCGTTGCTTCCCGGGGTAGCAACTCCCAGCGAGGCCATGGGTCTGATGGCCGAAGGGTATGAATTTTTGAAGTTTTTTCCTGCCGAACAGGCCGGAGGTGCGAATTATCTGAAAGCCATTGCACCTGTTTTGCAAACCTTGAAATTCTGCCCCACGGGTGGGCTGACCGCCGAAAAGGCGCCGCAATATCTGGCGCTGGACAATGTCGTTTGTGTCGGTGGCTCCTGGGTTGCTCCGAAAGAAAAGATTGCTGCTGGCGATTGGGACGGCATCACTGAACTCGCCGTAGCCGCATCGGCTCTGGACCGGTAAGCAAGGTCGGAGTTCACCAGCCATGCGGATCATTTTTTTTGCCTGTGCCATTATCGCTCAACTGACGGTATTTGCCGCTCAGGCAAGAGACACAGTATTGGTATTTGCGCCTTCCAGCATGACCGATGTCCTCAATGATGCCGCCGAACTGTTCGAACGTCAGTCAGGTGCCAAGGTGGTGCTTTCCTTTGCCGGAACACAACAACTGGCGCGTCAACTGGATGCGGGAGCTCCAGCCGATATCTATATCACCGCTGACCGCGATTGGATGGACTGGGCAATTTCCCGCGACCTGATCGTGGTTGATAGGGTCTTCCCACTTGCTGGAAACCGACTGGTGGTTGCGGTGCGCAATGAAGTTGAAAACTGGGTCGATCTCAATGCATTGCTGACCGAAAACCGTTTTGCCATGGCAGAACCGGATACCGTCCCCGCCGGTCGCTATGCGCGTCAGGCTTTGCAAAACCGAGGAATATGGAAAGCGGCGGCGCGACAGGCTGTGTTTGGCGACAATGTACGCACGACCTTACGACGTCTTGCCAGAGGAGAAGTGAGTTCAGCAATAGTCTATGGTACCGATGCGGCAATCGAGCCACGGGTTAGATCATTATTTGTATTTCCCAACGAAGCCCACGACAAAATCATTTATTGGGCGGCGGCAACTGGTAGGGAACCGCGCACCCAAGCGTTGAATTTTGTCAGTTTCCTGAAAAATACCGATGCCGGACAGGTTTTTGCGAAATCCGGTTTCGTACCGCCACCGCAACAGGGTGGAAACTAGTCATGCTGTCTCATCTGTTTGAACCATCTGTTTGGGCCATAGTCAGCTTATCTTTGCAAGTATCTTGTGTTGCGATGATCGTGGCTCTGCCGCTGGCAATCATTGTTGGCAAAATCCTCGCTGGCCCTGGATTTTTCGGCAAAGCCTTCCTGAGCGCGTTGGTGCATTTGCCGTTGGTCCTGCCACCGGTTGTGACAGGTTATGCCCTGTTGGTGGTCTTCGGGCGTCGTGGATGGATCGGATCCGTGCTGGATCAATGGGGCATTGGGTTTACGTTTTCCTGGGTAGGTGCGGCACTGGCTGCAGGAATTATGGCATTTCCACTATTGGTTCGCCCCATTCGTCTGGCATTTGAAACCCAGGACAAGCGATTGGCCGAAATGGCTGCCACTTTAGGAGCAAAGCGTAGCAAACGGTTTATCAAGATTTCTCTGCCAATGGCGTTTCCGGGAATAATTGCTGGTGTCGTGCTTGGCTTTGCCAAGGCGTTGGGGGAGTTTGGGGCAACAATCACCTTTGTCTCCAATATCCCCGGCGAAACTCAAACTTTGTCGCTGGCGATTTATACGCTTTTGCAATCGCCTCGCGGTGATAACGCAGCCCTGGCGTTAATTTCGATTTCGATTGTATTGTCGTTCGGGGCCATATTGGCATCTGAATGGATGGCAAATTCCAGTCAAAGAAAACTGGAGCGTTAGGCGATGCTGACAGTAAAGCTGGAAGGTACAATAGGCAAATTTCCAATTGCCGCCGACATTGAAGCCGGTGTTGGAGTCACTGCAATTTATGGCCCTTCGGGCGCTGGAAAATCGACCATTTTGCGGGCCATTTCTGGCCTGTGGCAACCCCGACGCGGATTTATCCAAGTCGGTGAAAATGTGCTTTTGGACAGCCATAGTGAAATCAATCTACCAACAGAAAAGCGACGTCTGGGCGTGGTCTTTCAAGAACCGATCCTGTTTCCGCACCTGTCAGTTCGCGACAATCTGGCCTTTGGCATGAAAAAACACGAAACCGGCTGGGACGGGGTCATCGAGATGCTTGATCTTGGAGAACTCGTGGAACGTATGCCGCGTAATCTGTCCGGTGGTGAGGCTCAAAGAGTGGCCCTGGGCAGGGCCATTCTTTCCGATCCACAGGTCTTGTTGCTGGACGAACCGCTGACAGGTCTTGACGATTCCAGACGTGCACAGGTGCTGCCATATCTCGAACGGTTGCGAGACGAAACAACAATTCCGATTGTCTATGTCAGCCATCACCGGGACGAAATTCTGCAGCTGGCCGATCTGATTTTTACCATCGATGGCGGTACAGTAAATCAGGAACTGACCCCCGGTGAATTCAGGATTGCAACTCAGCCGGCAACAACGCGGCGGCGGGACGATGCGAGCACATGAGGATTGCCCTTGTTCTCGCTTCGATGTGCTTGTTTACAGTTCACGCCCAAGCACGTTGCGATGATCGGGAGCAAGTGATTCGCCTCGGTCTGACACCGCAAACTGATACGCCGGCCCGACAATCAGCCATAACAAGTCTGCAATCGGCCATCAATCTGGAGCTGCAAGGCCGCGCTTGTTTGCAGATTATTTCAGACAACAAATTGTTTGCCTCTGCATTGTCGGTGACGGCCCTGCAATCCGGATCGGTTGATATGACATTACCGTCCTTTTCGGAACTCGCTGCTGTCGCTTCAGATTATCAGGTGTTTGATTTACCATTTGCGTTTCGTGACGCCCGGGCAATGCAACGATTTTTGGTTTTGGCAGAAGATCGTATGAGTGAGTCGCTGACCAGGTTTGACGTTACACAGGTTGCAATCTGGCACGGGCATTTTCATCAGATTTCGGCCAAGCAACCCGTCATTATGCCGGCCGATATTGCCGGGCTCAAGATGAGCGTACAAACCGGTCCCAGCATCTCCAAAATGATCGATTTATTGGATGCCGTTGAACAAACGGTTGATAAGGACCAACTGGCTGCAGCCGTCAAGGACGGGCGCATCGACGCGCAAATTACGGATTGGGTGACGTTGACTGCCAACAAGACCGCGCAATTACACAAGGGGGTCACTCAAACCAATCACTCCTATCGTGGTCATGTCTTGCTGGCATCGCGAACCTGGTGGGGTGGGCTCGACGCTCCATTGAAACGATCATTGGCTGAATTGATTTCAAGAATAACCAAACAGGCCAATTTTGATGCCGAGCAACGCCAGATCAATGCCAAACGCGCCATTATTCGAGCCGGCGTTCCGGTGCGCGGGCTCACCCAGCTGCAACGTCAGGTCTGGATCACCAGTTTGAAATCAATTTGGGATGCATTTGATAACCGCAAGTTGTTGGAATTTGTTGTGCACGCCAACAAGGCTCTTTAGCGGATTAATTCGACACTTATTTGCTTAAGAACGCCTCGATCCGATCCAGTGCCCGGTCAATATTTTCGGTTGAATTGGCGTAAGACAGGCGAATATACCCTTCCCCCAGAATACCAAAATCCGGTCCTCCAATGATCGCAACACCTGATTCTTCCAGTAAGGCTGAGGCTAATTCCTTGGCCTTCCATCCGGTCTTGGAAACATTGGGGAAAGCGTAAAATGCACCTTTTGGTATGGCACAGGAAACGTTGGGCAGAGCATTGCTGCGCGACACGACAAGTTTGCGACGTTCATCAAACGCCTTCATCATGTCGGCGACTGCGTTCTGCGGGCCTTCAATGGCAGCAATTCCTGCATATTGGCTCGGCGCATTGACACAGGACCAGGCGTTGACCGCAAGCTTTCGCACGTTGTCATACAGCTCTGTCGGCCAGATCGACCATCCCATGCGCCAGCCGGTCATTGCCCAGGTCTTTGACCAGCCATTGAGGACGATGAGGCGATCTCGAATTTGCGGGAAAGTGAGCAGCGAAACATGCTCCTCCCCATCGTAGGTCATTACGTCATATATTTCGTCTGAAAGAACGGCAGTGTTGGGAAACTGATCCAGACCATTGACCAGCTTTTCAATTTCCGCCCGTGGGGTCACGCCTCCGGTGGGGTTGGCCGGAGAATTTAGTATGATCAACCTTGTTTGGTCGTTGGCAAGCGAAAGCGCTTCCTCGCCGGAAAATGCGAATCCGTTTTCCTCGCGCACCGGAATCGGGACCGGCTTGGCGCCGGTAAATTCGATCATTGAGCGATAAATCGGAAATCCTGGATCGGGATACATGATCTCGGTGCCTGGTTCACCCATCATCAGGATCGCTGCAAACATCGTCACTTTGCCGCCGGGCATTATGCAGATGTTTTCCGGCGAAACTTCGACGCCAGTCGTTTGCAACGTCCTCATTGCGACGGCTTCGCGAAGCGGCAGAATTCCGGTCGCCGGTGTATAGCCATGATGGCCGTCGCGCAGGGCCTTAATTGCTGCTTCGACAATGTGGCCAGGCGTTGGGAAATCTGGCTGGCCGATGCCCAGATTGATAACATCCATTCCACCAGCGGCGAGTTCGGTTGCCCGGGCCAGAACGGCAAACGCGTTTTCTTCGCCAATGCGATCAAATCCAGCGATGGTCTTTATCATGAAGCACTTGTGTGTTGGGAAAAATGTGGCTTGGATTGTCCATGCAATCGGGCGATACCGCAAGTGTGTTGTTGAAATTAGTGCCTGCATTTACGGAGGATCATCTGGCGGATCTTGCTGACTGGGTCTCTCGCCCTCAACCGGAACGAAAGGTGCTGGAGGGACGTTATGTTCGCTTGGAGCCGTTCAATGCTACAGCTCATGGTGCGCAACTCTATTCCGCTGCGTCGCTGTCGGATGCGGATGGCCGTTTCGCCTATCTGCCCGAGCAAGCACCGCAGAGCCTTGAAGCATTTCAACCCTGGCTCGAGGCTGCAGAAGCCAGCAATGATCCGCTTTATTTTGCTGTGATTGACAAGCGCACTGATACCGTTGAGGGGCGACAAACCTTGATGCGCATTGATGCGCCAAATGGGGTCATTGAAACCGGGCATATTTTTTGGGGTGGCCGAATTTCGCGCACACCGGTCACAACCGAGGCGTTCTTTCTATTCGCCCGCTATATATTTGATGATCTGGGTTATCGTCGGTTTGAGTGGAAATGCAACAATGCCAATGAACCGTCGAAAGTTGCTGCGATCCGTTTTGGTATGTCCGCTGAGGGAGTGTTCAGGCAAGCCGCAGTGGTCAAAGGTGAAAATCGCGACACAGCTTGGTTTTCACTGATCGACAAAGAGTGGCCGCAAATGCGTGCAGCGTTTGAAGCTTGGCTTGACCCGGCCAACTTTGATGGCGATGGTCGGCAGATCAAGAAATTGCAGCAATTTAGGAAATCCATTGATGGGTGAACGTCTGGCGGGCAAAAAAACCATCGTGAGCGCCGTCGGTCAGGGTATTGGCCTGGCCATTGCCAACATGTTTGTCTCAGAAGGTGCGAGGCAAATCGCCACAAATGTTTATAAAGCCCCACTGGCGACTAATCTGGCAGGCGATGAAAGTGCATTTGCGACCGGTGGCGCAATACCGGTTGATGGAGGTTGGACACTGTAATGAAAATACTCGTGATGGGTGCGGCAGGCATGATCGGCCGCAAATTGATAGAACGCCTGTTAAATGATGGTCAGCTACGCGGAGCCGCAATCACAGACATTCACGGATTTGATGTGGTTGAAGGCTCTTTCCAGAATGCCGGATCCATCAATGTTTCGATGACGGCTGGTGACATTTCGGATGCCGCTGTCGTGGATGCATTGGTCGAGAACCAACCCGATGTGATTTTCCATCTGGCAGCGATCGTTTCAGGAGAAGCCGAAAGCGATTTCGAAAAAGGTTACAGGGTCAATCTGCTGGGGACGCAAAACCTGTTCAACGCGATTGTTGCGCGCGACGAATATTGCCCCAGAATGGTCTATGCATCCTCCATTGCAGTTTTTGGCGCGCCATTTCCAGAGTCCATTGAAGACGAGTTTCATCTGACACCGCTGACTTCGTATGGCACGCAAAAGGCGATTGGGGAACTGTTGCTGGCCGACTATACTCGCAAGGGTCACATGGACGGGCTTGGTATGCGACTGCCTACCGTCGTGGTGCGCCCCGGGAAGCCAAATCTTGCAGCATCGGGGTTCTTTTCAAACATCATACGTGAACCGCTTGCCGGATTGCCAGCAGTTCTGCCCGTATCAGAAGATGTCATGCATTGGATGGCCAGCCCGCGATCGGCAGTCGGATTTTGCATCCATGCGGCCGAAATTGACGGTGATACCGTTGGACCCAGACGCAATCTGACCATGCCGGGCCTGGCAATCACGGTTGGTGAAATGATCGCGGCGCTTGAGAAAGTGGCCGGTGCTGATACCGCATCGCTGATTGAGCGCAAAACGGATGAAACCATCTCAGGAATTGTCGCCAACTGGCCACGAAAATTCATTGCCGAACGAGCTGTTTCATTGGGTTTTTCTGCAGAAACTAGCTTCGAAGACATCATTCGGGTGCATATCGAAGACGAATTGTCCGAAATGTAAAATTGAGCACCGGTCTTGAAGGCCAGGTCTTGAAAAGTTTGCAGGATCAAGGGGGATCAGTGAAGCTTGTTCACCGAATTCCGGATTTTCAGTTGCGGTTCAATAAACACCGCCTGATTTTCAGCTCCTTTTCCGCTGATCTTGGCAAATAAAGCTCGTGCGGCGAGCCGCCCGATCTCGTCGTGACCATCGGCAACAGTTGTGAGAGGTGGTGCGGAAAAACTTGCTTCTTCAATATCATCATAACCGGTCACCGCAATATCTTTGCCGGGTTCCAGTCCCCGATTGCGCAATCCGTGCATGACGCCAAGCGCCACCGTATCGCTACAACAGGCTATGGCTGTTGGCGCCGGGCCGTGCGACAGAATTTGTTCCACTGCGTCAAACCCTGCTTTGCGGTCATAGGGTGTTTCAATATCCCGGCGTTGTGGCAATGCGATGCCAGCATCGCCATAAGCTTTGGCAAAGCCAGCACGACGCGCGCGCCCGGTTGAAGTCAGCCTTGTGCCGCCCACCAGCGCGATATCCTTGTGCCCATGTTCGATCAGATATTTAGTGATCAGATGAAATCCGGCTTCGTCATTTCCAAGGAAGGCTGGAACCGAAGCGTCTTCAACGGTTCTGGCAACCAACGTGACCGGCAGACGGTTCTGCTCAATACGCTCGATATCTTCCCTGCTGGTCCCCACTGATGGTGACATGATCACGCCATCGGCACCAAATTGCATCAAGGTCGAAATAAAGTCTTCCTGCAGCGCAATGTCATCGCCATGGTTGCACAGCAAAAAGGTCTGTCGATTACTTCCAAGCTCTGCTTCGATGGAACGCAGAATTTCAGCAAAAAACGGGTTGATTATGTCGCGTACGATTACTCCGACAATGTCGGAGCGCTGGGTACGCAGGCTGGCGGCGCGCCGGTCGTAAACATAACCGATCTCTTTGGCCCGCAGGCGAACCTTTTCTCTCGTTGCTTCAGCAACTAGTGGGGAATCCCGCAGGGCGAGAGATACGGTTGCGGTTGAAACTCCCAAATCGTCAGCAATGGTGGACAGGGTTATTTTGATGCCCAATGTGTTTTCCTTTGTCGCGCCACCGTTGCGTTTGCCTGACCAACACTATGCCGACAGGAAACTGGCTCCGCAATGATTTTGCGTCGTTGAGACGGGTTGTGAACAATGTGCGGCAGGTTTAGGGTCAATTCGCTTCAAATAATAGGGACGATTAATGCGTACTTGGATCAAAAACCCGCTTTCTGTGCTCGCAGAGGAAGCCGAAGGTGGCATTGTCATAGACGGAGTGCGGATCAGCGAATGTCTGGCAAGCGGCCAGCAACCATCACAACACGTGGACCGGGTTTTTGACGCCAGCGAACACGTGGTTCTTCCTGGGCTGATCAATACGCACCATCACTTTTTTCAAACAATGACCCGGGCGCACCCCGATGCGATTAACAAGGAACTCTTCCCCTGGCTGAAGACGCTGTATCCGATCTGGGCAAAAAATGTGAATCCACATTCGTTTCGACTTGGCACCCGGCTGGCAATGACCGAATTGTTGATGAGCGGCTGCACCACCGTTTCTGACCACCATTATCTCTATCCGGCAGGCCTTGAAAACGCCATGGATATTCAGGTCGAAGAGGCTGAGCGGTTGGGCATGCGCATGACTGTAACCCGCGGATCAATGAGTTTGTCTGAAAAAGATGGTGGACTGCCACCTGATTCCATTGTTCAGGACGATGATACGATCCTGGCTGACTGTGAGCGGGTGCTGAATAAATATCATGATCGCTCCGAAGGCTCGATGTTGCAGGTGGCGTTGGCGCCATGTGCGCCATTCACTGTGACCAAGCGTCTGATGATGGAAACCATGGAGCTTGCACACAAACATAATTGCACATGTCACACTCATTTGGGTGAAACCCATGATGAAAATGACTATTGTTTGCAGCATTTTGGCTGCCGGCCGGTGGATTATCTTGATGAACTGGGTTGGATGAATGACCGTGTTTGGCTGGCTCATGGCATTCATTTTAATGACGATGAAGTGCGCAGACTTGGGGCGGCAGGCGTTGGGGTTTGCCATTGTCCAACGTCCAACATGGTTCTTGCATCAGGCCATTGCCGCACGAAGGAGTTGGAAGCAGCTGGTTCCCCCGTGGGTCTCGGCGTTGACGGCTCCGCGTCGAACGACAATTCCAACCTGATGGAAGGTGTTCGCCACGCCTTGATGATCAATCGCCTGACCTATGACGCGGCCAGCGTGACCCATTTTGACGTTTTTCGCTGGGCGACGGAGGGTTCTGCAAGATGTCTGGGGCGCGATGATATAGGCAAGATTGCGGTTGGCAAACAGGCAGACTTTGCGCTTTATCGGCTCGACGAGCTGCGTTTTTCGGGAGCCGGAGATCCACTCGCTGCTTTGGTATTGTGCGGGGCCCATGAAGCAGACCGGGTGATGGTTGCCGGCAATTGGCTGGTCGAAGACACGATGCCGGTCAACATGGATGTGGCGAAACTACGTCGTGAGCATGGTGAAGCGGCGAAGGCCTTTCTTGAAAGCGTGTAATGGTCAGAAAATTTGCTTGTGAGGAACCAGAAAGCTTAGTTTCGGCAATATTGGAGGGCGCGGCGCCCGTAACGCCGTCAACAATTATGGTGCTGCCACTGGGCGCCACCGAGCAACACGGCAAACACCTGCCGTTAGAGACTGATACGCTTATCGCACAAGGCATATGCGACCGTTTGGTGGGGATACTTGGTTCAGGACTGGATGTTCGGTTCTTGAAGGCCGATTCCGTCGGATATTCCCCGGAACACATGGACCATGCCGGCAGCCAGACACTGAGCTATGGTGAGGCCATCGATCGTTGGATCGGCTTTGGCGAATGCGCCGCCAAATCCGGCATCCACCGCTTTGTTCTGCTCAACGCACATGGTGGAAATTCTGCGCTCATGTCGATAGTTGCGCAGGAATTGAGAGTTCGATGCTCACAACTTGCTGTTGCTACAAGCTGGACGCGTTTTATTAAACACAGCGAAATCGTGAGTGCCAGCGAGGAGGCATTCGGAATTCATGGTGGAGATATTGAAACCAGCGTCATGCTGGCGCTGCACAGTGACCTGGTGAAAATGTCTGAAGCACGTGATTATCCCAACCTACAGGAGATGTTGGCGTTGAATTTCAAGCACCTGCGCGCCTATGGACCACATGCATTTGGTTGGAAGGCAGCAGACCTGAACCATTTTGGGGTCACAGGCAATGCCGGAATTGCAACAGTAGAAAAAGGCGAGGCACTGGTCCAGTTGGCAGTCAGCGGGTTGAATGAACTGTTGGAAGAAATCGCAAGTTTCGATTTGGCCTTGCTGAAAGACGCCTGAACCCTATTTTGCCTCTAGTCACAATTTTATGAGCTCCATTATGTCTGATAAAACTCCTGTCACTGTTCTGACCGGCTATCTCGGATCTGGCAAAACAACGCTTCTCAACCGCATTCTTTCCGATGAACACGGCAAGAAATATGCCGTTATCGTCAATGAATTCGGTGAAATTGGCATTGATAACGATCTCATTGTCGAAAGCGACGAAGAAATCTATGAAATGAACAATGGCTGTGTCTGCTGCACCGTGCGAGGTGATCTTGTGCGGGTGGTCCAGGGTCTGCTGAAGCGCAAGGGTCGGTTTGACGGCATTTTGGTTGAAACCACAGGGCTTGCAGATCCGGCGCCGGTAGCTCAGACATTTTTCATGGATGACGACGTCCGTGCCAAGGCCCAACTCGACACAGTTGTTGCTCTGGTAGATGCCAAACACTTTCCTTTGCGGTTGAAGGATGCGCCGGAAGCAGAGGATCAGGTGGCCTTTGCCGATGTGGTGATCCTCAACAAGACGGATCTGGTGAATGAAGCTGAATTGGTGAAACTTCGCGCAACCATTCGCAAGATCAATCCTCATGCAGTTATTCACACCGCACAGCGTTCTAACATATCGTTAGATCAAGTTCTCGATCGTGGCTCGTTTGATCTGGATCGAATTCTTGAAGACGACCCACATTTTCTGGACGTGCATAACCACGACCATCCTGATCATCAATGTGACCCGGACTGCGATCACCATGGCGGCAACGGCAACGGCGGCGGCGGCGACGGCGGCGACGGGGAGGCCCACGCCCACGGCGACCACCATCACCATGACCACGATTGTGGTCCCGATTGCGACCACGAGGATCACAAGTTGGACAGCAATACCCACGATGTGACCGTCAAGTCCATTTCCCTGCGGGCAGGTGAGATGAACCATCAAAAATTCTTCCCCTGGATCAACAAGCTCACCCAGATTGATGGGCCAGATATTCTGCGCCTGAAGGGTATCGTCGCCTTTGAAGGTGATGATGATCGTTTCGTGGTCCAGGGTGTCCACATGATTGTCGAGGGGGACCATCAGCGCCCTTGGCATGCGGATGAAAAACGTGAAACGCGGATTGTTTTCATTGGTCGAAATCTGGATCGCGAGAAGATCGAACGAAGTTTCCAAGCTTGCGTTGCGGCCTGAATGGCAATCATTGCACCTTACGATTTCGACGAGCATGTCGAACTGGCTACCTTTGTTGACGACCAACCCGCGTTTGCGCTGGTTGATGGAACAGTTCGGTTTCCGACTTATAATCAGCAAGTGTTTGAGGCGAACGTCGGATTGCTCTGTGCTGAACGGTCTCAGGATTACGCCAGCCTTGTCACTGGAGGAGAAGATGGACGCGTGATGCGGGTTGGTCTGCAAGGTGTCGAACAGGTTGCTGAACAAGAGCGTAAATGGATTGATGTGGTCAGTTGTGGTCCCAACAACGCCGTTGGTTTTGCTGCCGGGCGAACTGTCTGGGTCGCCACAAAAGACATGGTCAGGCAGTTCGACCATCAACGGGCAGTTGAAGGTATCGCATTTGCACCCAAGGGAATGCGCATCGCTTGCTCACGGTATAATGGTGTCTCCATACACTGGGTTGCGAGCCAGGCAGCGCCCGTCGATCTGCACTGGGATGGTGCCCACACGGGCGTCGTTTATTCTCCCGACGGCCGATACATTGTCACATCGATGGCAGAGAATGCCTTGCATGGCTGGCGATTGGACAATGTGAAGTCCGCAGAAGGGGCGCATATGCGGATGACCGGATATCCAGCCAAACCCAAAAGCCTGTCCTGGTCTCCGAAAGGAAAATGGTTGGCCAGTTCCGGGGCTCAGGCCGCCATTTGCTGGCCGTTTGCGGGCAAACAGGGACCGATGGGCAAGGAACCCAAGGAGCTTGGAACCCGTGCCGACGCGATTGTCACGCAAGTCGCCTGTCACCCGGTCGAAGATGTCGTGGCTGTGGGCTACAACGATGGGATGGTCATGGCCGTCAAAATTGAAGACGCAGCAGAAGCCCTGCTTCGACGACCGGGAAAATCGGCTATCTCATCGCTATGCTGGGACCGGCGAGGAGATCGGCTTGTTTTCGGAAGTGAAGCAGGCGAGGCTGGTCTGATAACGGTCAGCGAATAGGAAATCGGAGTAATGAAAAATCCTGAACTCAAGGCATGGTGTGATTATCCGCGAGTCGAAGTCGCCCACGCACAGAGCGGTTCGCTTGCGGGGTTGTCGCTTGCCGTCAAGGACATCTTTCAAGTGGCGGGTTACCCCAATGGCTGGGGTCAGCCGACACGTTTGGCAGAAGCTGAACTCGATACGGAAAACCAAAGTGTCGTGCAAAAAATGCTGGATGCGGGCATTGTTGTTGAGGGCAAGAGCCAGTGCGAAGAATTATGTTTTTCGTTGACCGGGATCAACAAACATTATGGCGCACCTGTAAACGGTGCTGCACCCGATCGCGTTACAGGTGGATCATCTTCGGGGTCGGTTTCCTTGATATCAAATGGAATAGTTGATGTGGCGCTCGGCTCCGACACCGGCGGCTCGGTGCGTGCTCCGGCATCGTATTGCGGATTGATTGGCCTGCGGGCTACTCATGGTCGCATACCGTTGGATCGAACGATGCCGTTGGCTCCAAGTCTTGATGTATTCGGCTGGTTTGCAAAGGACGCGGTAACTTACGCCAAAGTTGGCGACGTGGTTCTCGACGATGATCCGGTTTCCACGCCACTTCGACGTTTGATCGGCTGCCCTGATCTGGATTCCCTGTTGTTGGGGGACGATGATTATGTGGCCTATGCCAATGGCGCCGAGCGGTTGGAAAAACATTTCAACGACGAGCGCATATTTGATGATTTGCCATTTGACTTGAATAAGGCCTATTGGGCCTTCAGAAAATGCCAGGCATATGAAGCCTGGCAGTCGCTGGGAGACTGGATCAGCACCCGAAATCCCGATTTGGGTCCGGGGATCAAAGACCGGTTTGAGTTCGGTGCTTCGACATCGAAACAGGATTTTGAACAATCCAGCGGCGACCGGTTGGAAATGCGGCTGAAACTGGAGGAATGGATTGGCAAGGACGGTCTTCTGGTATTGCCAACCGTACCCAGTTGTGCGCCGTTGAAAAGCGAAAGTGAACAAACCTTGCAGGCATTCCGGGAGCAGGCGTTGATGCTGCTGTGTCTCTCAGGCAATAGCGGTTTGCCGCAAATTACTTTGCCGTTGGCTGAAGTTCATGGAGCGCCACTCGGCCTTAGTTTGATTGGCCCGCGCGGCAGTGACAAACGGCTGATCCAGATCGCTCTGGACATGTTGGGTTGATCACAGCTCAATGGGCTCTCCGTGCGGTGTGCGTGCAGCAGCATCATGCCAGGCCCGTTCGCGGCTATCGATATCTGAAAGTGACATGATTTGTTTTTCGGCAACCAGTTTTTCAAGTGCACAAAGCCAGTGGCGATAATATTCGCGCTCAATTCCACCATGAATTTCTGCCGACAGACTGGAAGCCCATTCGTTCCAGGTAAACAAACCGTTTTCAAACAACCGAACTGTCATTGCAAAGGCCTGAGCTTCCCAGGGTGCATCGAACACCGGTTCGCCGTCGTCCAGTACAATATCTGGCAGGCTTGTCAGATCCGGTTGCAGTTCAGATTTTGACAAGATGTGGTTCCCAGAGGTCCAGCGTCACAGAATCTTTTGGGTTCTTCCCCGGGCCCCACAATTCTTGCGCGGAAAATCGCACCTGATACAGCCAGCGCGGGTCGTCGCCCAGATCGTTTCCTGAACTGTCGGGAAAAACGTGAAACCCCAAAACTTTGACGACAGCACCGATATGACCACGCGCATAGCGGGGCAGGCGGGTGTGGCCTTCCGGGTGCTCATTTAACGTGCGCACCTGATCGTCAGCTTCAAACAGGGGGAGGTCCTTCTCTTGACGATCAGCCGCGCCGGCAAGCGAGTGAATTGCTTGCCAAACTGCGCCGGGTGCGAGTGTTCCTCGAACTTCTACTGGATCCACCTGCAAACGACCCGACTTAAGTTCCTCTTCAGTTATCATTCCACGAGAAACAAGCATCTTTTCAACAGCTTCGATCCAGATGCGATAATAGGGGAAACGTAGATAGTCGGCAGGTGGTAAAGTCTCGCGTGAGTGGCGCGACTGATCGATATTCCATTTGCCACAGGCACCGAGTGCAACGACGATGCCCATTGCACGGGCCTCCCAGTCGGCATGGAAATGTGGCTCATCGTCCTCTTCCACAACAGGCCCGAAACCCTGCATACCGCCTAGATCTGCTCCACCGTTCATAGCGGACCATCCACTGTCGCAGTACCAATCATGGCGTTGCGCGTCACCAGCGCGGCCAATTGTTCAACACTCCAGTTTTCCGTTTTCTCGGGACGTTGGGGGATAACCAGATATCTGGTTTCGGCGGTTGAATCATGCACTTCCACACTTGTGGTTTCGGGCAGGTTGAGACCGAAATCTGACAACACGCCGCGTGGATCAATTACCGCTTTCGAACGAAAGGGAGGCGACTTGTACCACGTGGGTGGCAGGCCAAGGACCGACCACGGATAGCAGGAACACAAGGTGCAGACCACCAGATGGTGCGTGTCATCGCTATTGAACACAGCTTGCATATGTTCACCCTGACGCGACGTGTAGCCGAGTGAATGAATTGCGGCATTTGCATCTCGATGCAACCAGTCGGCGAATTCAGGGTCGGTCCACGATTTGGCGACAACATGGGCGCCGTTCTTGGGGCCAATTTGGGTCTCGTAGATTTCGATTAACTGATCGATCGACTCGCTTTGAACATAGCCTTTTTCAACCAGCAGACTTTCCAGCGCACGCACCCGGGCGTCCATTTCGCCCAGATGAGACATGCCGCCAGTGTGATCGTGATCGTGATCGTGATCGTGGTCGTGGCTGGGGCCGTCGCCGTGGTTATGGGTCATTCAGCTGCCTCCGGAATGCCCTGTTTGCCCGCAAGATATAGGCGGGCCGCGTCGCCAAAAGACCGTAGGATCGTATTGGATGTGCGGTCCTTTACGGCCCAGTATTCGGGATGCCACTGAACTCCGATTACAAACCCCGGAGCATTTGCAATCGTAACGGCTTCAACTGTGCCGTCTTCTGACACTGCTTCAACCTCCACTCGTTGCCCCAATTGATCCAGAGCCTGGGTATGGAGCGAGTTGACCTTAACGGAATGATCGACAATTTCATTCCTGAGAATATCTGCGATGCAGCTGTTCGGCTTGATTTGCAATCCGTGGGTCAAGGCGAATCGCTCGTCCATTGTACCTACCCATGGATAGTCATGATTATCGATCTGGCGGGTTTTTTGAAAATTGGCAGTGATTGATCCACCGAAGGCAACATTGAGTTCCTGTATGCCACGGCAAATTGCCAATACCGGTATGCCCCGTTCGACAGCGCGGCGGATGAGCGGCAGAGTGGTGGCATCGCGAGCCTGATCAAAAGGGGCGTGATCTGAGGTGGCGACCTGCCCATAATTGCTGGGATGCACATTGGTTCTTGAACCTGTCACCATCAGGCCATCAATCCGGTCCAGCAGTGAATCGATCTCCAGCTTGTCGCCGATGCTTGGCACAATCATCGGAATCACGTCCGACACCTGGGTTGCCGCATCGATGTAGGGGGAGGGCGCCGCGTGCCACATATAGGGCTCAGCGTCTTTGTAGTCAGATGTGATGGCGACCAGAGGTTTTGACATGGGGCAGTCCAGTTTAGCTATAATGTTCCGCAAAGGGGATGCTGCAGCATAATATAGGCGATCATATGCGATTGTGAAACGCGAATTCATCGGGACTGTTCAATTTTCCGAAATCACGCCCAAGTCACGCCCAAGTCACGCCTAGTCACGCCTAGTCACGCCCAGTCACGCCCAGTCACGCCTTGTCAGGTAAGACCGAGCTTGGCGGCAATTCTGGTAAGGCCGGCAGCATTTCCACCACCGGTTTTTTGCCTGATCGCACTGCGATGGCTTTCCACAGTTCGAACTGAAATATTCAGTTCGCCGGCAATCTGTTTGTTAAGTTTGCCATTTGCAATGGCCACCAGAATTTCCCGTTCCCGGTCTGTCAGGTGATAGGGATCATTTGATTCGCCCAGATCTTCCAGCGAAAGTGCCAGACTTTCACTAATATAAAATCCACCCCCGGCGGCAATTTTGATGGCCTTGGCCATCTCTGACTGCGACACATCTTTCAGCAAATAACCATTGGTGCCCAAGGCCATCGCGCGGCGCACATATTCGGTATTGTCATACAGCGACAGCATCAAAATGTTACACGGGAGTTCTCGGGCGCGAATTTCTTCGACCGCGTCAAGCCCGTTCATTTCAGGCATGTTGATGTCCAGCATCACGAGATCGGGCTGCAGTTGCTCCACCAAGGAAACGGCCTGTCGCCCGTCCTCCGCTTCGCCAATAATTTCAAGTTCATTCTCGCTTTCCAGTCGGGCGCGAATGCCATCACGCACCAGTTCGTGGTCGTCAACAATGAGCAATCGAACGGTCCTGTCAGGCTGCATGTGGTTTGCCCCGTCCCTGGTTATCATTTTGTGCTTTGAACCATTCCGGATTTATCGGAACGCGGGCTTCCACCACCAGCCCACCATGTTTTGAACTCCGGATGTCAAGGTGCCCCTGAAAGGCGTCCATGCGCTCACGCATATTTCGCAAACCCATACCTTGCAATTTATCGCCAGTTTGACGGCTTAAGACATCACCGCGTATGAGGCCATCATCTTCAATGGTCAACACAACGTTTTGACTATCAGGTTGAAGCGTTATCCACACGTTGCTGGCTTTTGCGTGTTTTGCGATATTGGTCAGTGCCTCCTGAGCCACTCGATAGAGGGCCGTTTGAGCTTTTGAGTTCAACCGTTTCTCCAGGCGCACCACATTGGTTATTACATGAATACCCGCGTCTTCGCCGAATTCCCGACCCAGACTTGCAATCGCCGCGGCCAATCCAATGTCATCAAGCACCGAAGGTCGCAACGCCATTGAAATTCGCCGCACTTCGGCAATGGCGTTTTCGATTGTCACCATGGACTTTTCCAGTGCTGATTTGGCTGAGGCAGTTTTGCCAACATGGGCCATTGCCTGATCCAGCCCATAACGCGCTGAAACCAGCATTTGTGAAATGCCGTCATGAAGTTCCGTTGATACCCGTTTGCGTTCGTCTTCCTGAACTTCTACGATCCGGTGAGTCAGATCCTTGAGCCGCTGATTGGCAAAGCGTTGCTCAGATAGGCGAATAGCCCAGGTGAACAGTGCGGCCAATAATACTCCAGCTGCAAAGAGCACCAGCAAAACCGAAGTCGTCTGATTGATGGAGGATTGCAAGGTTCCGCGCATGGCCGCAACTTCGGCTTCTACATCATCCGTATATAGGCCGGTCCCGATCATCCATTTCCATTTGTCCAAAAACACTGCGTGGCCAACTTTGCTGGCGAGTTTGCCGGTCGACGGCTTGTTCCAGACATATTCATGAAACCCGCCACCAGCCTTGGCAACTCTGATCAAATTGCGAATAACATAGTCACCATTGGGGTCTTGCAGGTCCCACCAGTTTTTCCCAACAAGGTCGGCAAGGCGTGGATGCACGATATTGGTGCCGGTTTCATCATAGACAAAGAAATAGCCATCTTCGCCATATGCCATGTCGTGCAGCATTTTTCTGGCGCGTTGCTGGGCAACGTGTTCGGGAAGTGCTGTGTCTTCGTAAAGGCCACGGATGGCGTTCAAGGCCAGTTGGTTCATCTTCTCAAGTTCGGCACGTCGCGCCGCCATTGTGCGATTTTCGACTTCGGCAATTTGTGTGCGGGCAAGAGTTTGAGATTGGCCGCGGATGACCCAGAAGGATGCCAGAGAAATCAAAATCACTGGCAATACGGCTGCAGCGAGAAGTTTTGTCTTGAAGTTCAACGCCATTTCCTCTGTAAATCAACCATATGCAATTTGTGGGTTCGATCCTAAATTCAGGATTGGGGCAATGCACCTCCGTAGAAGTACCCAATTGTGCGGGACTTTGAGGCGTGGTGTAAAGGAACCGTAGCATATTCATTTGTCGCGGTCGGATTTTCGGTCGGGACGTTTTTGTGAACGAAATGGGAGGATAAAAACCATGGATAGACGTTCATTTATCAAAAAAGCCGGTGTCGCCGGTACAGTAGGGGCTGCCGCACTGGCGACGCCTGCTCTGTCTCAGGGCATCAAGGAATTGACAATCGTGTCAACCTGGCCACGGGACTTTCCGGGACTTGGTATATCGGCGCAGCGTCTGGCTTCACGCATTACCGCGATTTCTGACGGCAAGCTGACAACCAAATACTTCGCCGCAGGTGAGCGCGTTGGCGCGTTTGACGTTTTTGATGAAGTCCGCAACGGCAACTCCAATGCCTATATTGCTGCTGACTATTACTGGAAAGGTAAGCACCCTGGTTTCGCTTACTTCACTTCAGTGCCCTTCGGCATGACGACGCCAGAATGGAACGCCTGGGTCAAATTTAAAGGTGGTCAGGAACTTTGGGATGAACTGTCCGGCGAATTTGGTCTGAAAGCAATTTCTTGCGGTGGCACCGGTGCCCAGGCTGGCGGTTGGTTCAACAAAGAAATCAATTCCGCTGACGATCTCAAAGGTCTGAAAATGCGTATACCTGGTCTTGGCGGCGACGTGATGGCCAAACTTGGCGCTTCACCTGTATCTCTGCCTGGTGGTCAAATTTATGAAAACCTGGTTTCCGGTTCGATCGAAGCTACAGAATGGGTTGGTCCGTTCAACGACTACTTCATGAAGTTCTACGAAGCTGCCAAATTTTACTATACAGCTGGCATGCATGAGCCAGGTGGTGGACTTGCCTTTGGCATGAACAAAGCCTGGTGGGATGGACTTTCTGCCTGGGAACAGGCCGTAATCACCGCTGCTTGTAACGAAGAAAATGCCGCGCAACCGGAAGAGGCAATCGCCAAAAACGGCGAATATCTTGCCAAAATGGTTGCAGAAAACGGTGTGCAGACTCGTGAATTCAGCGACGATGTCTGGGATTCATTTGGTGAAGCTGCGGCGGCTGTGTTTGAAGAAACACGTGCCCATTCAGATCTCGCCAAGAGAATTGACGAAAGCTATCAAAGCTCCATGCGCGAAATCGCCGGATGGCGCGCGAAAGCTGAAATTGCCTATGTTGGCCAGCGCAACCGCGTGCTGGACATCTAGACGTCCAATCATAACGGATTATGAGAACGGGGCCACGGCCCCGTTCTTCTCTTACGGCCGGCGGTACCGGCGCTTTAAAAGAATTTGATATTCAAGAGAATATCTGCCTTTTCATTCGACAGGCAAAATACCCAGGACGCGGGACCGGTTGGTCCCAGGAACCATCCGCGTCTATCGTGTTGGGAGGCACAGGGGAATATGAGTTTGGACTCAGCTGGCGACATTGATTCGCAAAGCAGATTGGTATTTGTCACGCGCGCATTTGGTTGGGCGATCTTAGCTCATTTCGCGGTCTGGATGGTAAGCAACATTCTCACCCATTCGTATGGCTGGCCCGGTGCTGCATCGGTTTATGGCGATGCTGCTTCAGTGCTTTCCTACATTCAATGGATCGTCTATGCGGTCGCCATAGGGCTCGCCGTCGCCTGGGTCTGGCGCAGTCCGTCTGTCGGGTTGCGCAAGGACGCAGCGGCAATTTCAGATTTTAACGCCGTGCTGGTGCGTTGGGCTTTCTTTGCCGTCTTATTTATCGGACTGGCGGATATGGCAATATCATTCGTTCGGGTTGAGGGATTGCTGGAACCGATTGTCGGCAAGCAACTGACGCTTGATCTTGGACGTTCGGCATTTCGAGGTCCCTGGGTGCATATTCCAATGATCCTGCTGGCATTGTTGGTTGCGTTGCGCGCCAAAACGCTTGGTTTTCATTGGCTGGCTTTGCTGATCGTGATTGCAGAACTGGCCATCGTGATCACCAGATTTGTGTTTTCCTACGAACAGGCATTCATGGGTGATCTGGTTCGCTTTTGGTATGCAGCCCTCTTCCTGTTTGCATCAGCCTATACCCTGTTGGAAGAAGGTCATGTGCGGGTCGATATTTTTTATGCAGGTTTGAAGAACAAGACCAAAGGCTTTTTAAATGCCATCAGCACCATTTTGCTAGGCATCACGCTGTGTTGGACCATCATTATTGTCTGCCTCGATGGCAAGGGGGCCATTGTTTATGGCCCGGTGGTCAATTTTGAAGTCTCCCAGTCCGGTTTTGGCATGTATGTGAAATATCTCATGGCGTCGTTTTTGGTGATTTTTGCAATCACAATGCTGATTCAGTTTGTCAGCTATATGATGGAATCCGTGGCCGACTATCGAGATGAACCCGGTACGCGGCTAAACCGCGAAGTCGTCGCGCATTAACGGGATTTTGGGGTAAGATAAATGGAACTCGTATTTCTCGCACTGTTGGTCGTCTTGATGGCAACCGCACTGGGTTCTGGCTATCCGGTTGCATTTGCCCTGCCCGGATCGGCAATTTTAACCATCGCGGCGGCTACTGCGTGTGGGTATTTGTTTGCTGGTGACCCGGGAGCTTATTTCGCTCAGGGCGATGGTGGGCAATGGCTGTCGGCTGGCGTGCTGAACCTGCGCGGGGTCTATTGGGAAGTCGAACGAGACACGCTGATCGCGATTCCGTTGTTTATTTTCATGGGCATCATGCTGCAGCGTTCCAAGATCGCCGAAGACCTGTTGATCACAATGGCGCAACTGTTTGGTCCGGTGCCGGGTGGTCTGGGCATTTCGGTGGTTTTTGTTGGCGCTTTGCTCGCCGCGACAACCGGTATTGTTGGTGCCACCGTGGTTGCCATGGGTCTGATTTCACTGCCCGCTATGTTGCGCAACAATTATTCAAAATCGCTGGCCACAGGTACAATTGCCGCGTCAGGCACTTTGGGTCAGATCATTCCACCGTCCATTGTCTTGATCATTCTTGCTGACCAGTTGGCGTCGGCCACCGATCAGGCGTCGACCTTGCGCAAGACATTGCACAAGGAAACGACAGGCGAACTCTCTATGCCGTCGGCGTTTGACGTAACCTCTACATCAGCCGGTGAAATGTTCCTCGGCGCGTTGGTGCCGGGCCTTGTGCTGGTTGCCCTCTATATGATTTACATTCTGGTTTACGCCATGCTGCGTCCTCATGTTGCACCTCCGGTGCGCAACGACAAAGGTTTCAACGCAGAATTTTTCTTTCAGTTGGGTCTGGCACTGGTGCCACCGCTGGCGCTGATCTTTCTGGTGTTGGGTTCGATTATTTCCGGTATTGCGACAGTTAACCAGGCCGGTGCCATTGGTGCAGCGGGTGCGCTGCTGATGGCTGGATATAGGTTGACACAGGGCAAGCGGAATTCGTTTACACCAGCCATCCTGTCGTTGCTGTCACTGGTGGTAATCGGTACCATTGTTGCCAACTTCAACACCAATATTAAATCGATTTCCAACTCCACAGACGCCATTGCCATCGCAGTGGCGTTGGTGGCCGTGACGGTTTTACTCGCCTCGCTGATCTGGAGTGCCTGGCGGGCCTATAAAATCGAAGACACACTTGGCGAGGTGATGATAGAAACCGCCAAGGCCACTTCATTGGTTTTCATCATTCTTTTGGGTGCAGCCATGTTGACCGCTGCGTTCCGTGCCTTTGGCGGGGAGGAACTGGTCAAGCACTTTCTTGAAGGTATTCCAGGTGGATTCTGGGCCAAGTTTATCACCGTTATGGCAGTAATCTTCGTTCTGGGATTTTTCCTCGATTTCATTGAAATCGCCGTTGTCGTGGTACCCATCGTGGCACCAATCCTGCTGGCTGATCCGTCAGCAAATATCACTGCCGTGTGGCTGGGTGTGATGATTGGCCTCAACATTCAGACATCTTTCCTGACGCCACCATTTGGATTCGCGTTGTTTTATCTGCGCGGTGTGGCTCCAGCGGTAGTTAAAACGATCGACATGTACAAAGGGGTGATTGCATTCATCCTGTTGCAGCTCATAGCTCTGGTAATTGTCGCCAATTATCCGCCTCTGGTGAACTATCTCCCGAACCGAGTATCGTTCCTGTCGGAAACCGCTCCACCGCCGCGCAATCCGCGCATCCAGTATTGTGTGGAAGAATATATTCACGGTCAGTTGGTGAAAGACGGCCGGGCACTGTCTGCGGCGACAACCGTGGCCCGTGGTTTGGATGCGAGCTTTCTACCAAAGAATATTAGCACGGATTTCCTTGCCAGTTTTGATGGCGTTGAAAAAGCCAAACAATTGCTGATTGATGCCAAGACGGCAGAGGCAGCCGTCGCTGCCGCGGCAGTTGAATATCGCCCCGCCCATCGCACTGTAAGAGCATTACAAAGAGACTCCCGCGTTTTTGAGGTTCAGATCAAGGGCTGGGAAACCGACCTGTCACGCCGCCGGGGTGACGAGTTTGCTGCGGCCCGCGAGAAGATTGAGGTACGCATTGCAGCGGCAACCCAAAAACGCGACGCGTTGCTGGCTCAAATTCCGACCCAATGGGAAGCCCAGCAAACCAAATTTGCCAAATTGACCAATGAAGAAAATAAAATTCGCACACAGTTCCGCCGTCAGGCCGATGGGCTCTATCAGGGGATTTCGACATTGGCCGACACCCTGGCCGGCTCACAAGCCTACACTGCACTTGCGACAGAATTCGCTCAATTGAGAGAAAAAATTGTCAATGGTGATGCCAGCAAAATGCACGAAGTTGTCAACCAGTTTGCCAAGAAATTGGACATGGAAGGAGCCACAAAGGTAAAATCCGGACTCAACAAAGTCCGCCGTGCTCTGAAAAAGAAGAAACCCGATGTTAAAAAAGCGCTTAAGGAGTTTGATCGGGCTGAAAAGGCCTATACCAAACAGCTTGAGTGGCGTGCGAATGCAGAGGGGGATTTCGCAAAAGCTGTTGCGAACTATCAGGATGCCTTGCGAAGCACCGTTGGCATGCGTCAGCAAAACCGCATGACCCGCGAACAGGGTCTTTTTGTTGCCGGTTGTCAGTCTGGTCACCGGGATATTTCGCTAAACTTCTGATGAAGATTTCTCCCCGGCCCTTGGGCCGGGGAGAAAAGGCAGATATGAGACACTTATGAAAGGTCTCATAGAGAAATTCACGGTCGACATGGAACGGCTGTTATCGGCTCTGGCATATCTGTGTGGGCGCTTGTTGCTGGTGCTGGTGGCGGTACAGTTTGCAATAGTTCTGGCACGCTACCTGTTTGCCGTAAATTATCTGTGGTTGCAGGAATTGGTCATTTACCTTCACGCATCGATTTTCATGCTCGCTGCGGCATGGGGCTTGGTCTGCAACAAGCATGTGCGCATTGATGTGATCTGGGGTCGCCTGACGGTGTCGGGAAAAAAACGCATCGAATGGTTGGGCTCAGGGCTTTTGCTATTGCCGATGATGGCTGTAATCTTTGTTACGTCTTTGCCTTATGTGCGGCAAAGCTGGTCAATTGCTGAAGGTTCAACAGAAGTTTCCGGACTGCCTGGACTGTTTTTACTCAAAACGCTGCTGCCAGTATTTGCCATTTTAATGGTTCTGGCTGGCCTGTCACGCATGCTGCGTCTCAACAGGGAATGAACATGCCTCTGGACCTGCTGTTGCTCGCGGCTTTGGTAGCCGTCTTGATGGGTGGATTTCCGGTGGGCCTCACGCTGGGTGGCGTATCGGTTATATTTGCAGTACTGGGAGTTGTCTTGGGTGAATTCGACCCGGTTTTGCTCTACGCGTTGCCATCGCGACTGTTCGGAGTGATGACAAATTCGATCCTGCTTTCGATTCCACTCTTTGTCTTTATGGGCCTCGTTCTGGAACGCTCAAAACTGGCCGAAGAAATGCTGGATGCGTCGGCCAATCTGTTCGCAGGATTGCCTGGAGGCCTTCTGGTTTCCGTGGTCATTGTTGGTGCGATGATGGCGGCATCGACGGGCATTGTGGGAGCCAGCGTCGTGACTCTGGGATTGCTTGCGCTGCCGGGAATGTTGCGCAACGGTGTGCCGCCCCATCTGGCAGCCGGTACGGTCGCTGCATCAGGTACTTTGGGTCAGATCATTCCACCATCAATTGTCCTCATAGTGCTTGGCGATCAGATGTCGAATGCCTGGCAGAAGAAGCAGTTGGATGCCGGGGAGTTTGCCCCTGAAACGGTGTCAATTGCCGATCTTTTTGCGGGGGCTTTACTGCCGGGGTTGTTGATCGTCGTGTTGTTTGTCGTCTATCTCATGATTATTGCACCACGACACGACTTTGTGCCGGAAAGCCAGGCCACCCCGGTGCCCACAGGTGATTTGATGTCGGCATTTCTGGTGCCAATTGTCTTGATACTTGTTGTGCTGGGTTCCATCCTCTTTGGCCTCGCCACACCTTCAGAGGCTGCAGGCATTGGCGCTGTGGGTGCGGTTGCTCTGGCCCGAAAGCGTCTGGGCAAACCGGCGATCAATAAGTTGCTTGCCGATAGCGTTCACCTGATTTCCATGATTTTTCTGATTATCATCGGAGCATCGATTTTTTCACTCGTTTTTCGCGGACTGGGAGGTGAAGATACGATAACAGGTCTGCTGTCAGATCTGCCCGGCGGCACTTACGGAGCGCTGATCATCGTCATGTTGGTGATATTTGGCTTGGGTTTCTTTCTTGAGTTTCTGGAAATTTCGCTGGTTGTGGTTCCACTGGTAGCGCCGGTATTGCTGGCGATGCCTCTGGCCGATGGCTCAGCGATGAGTCCGGTATGGCTGGGTGTTCTGATTGCCATCAATTTGCAGACGTCTTTTCTGACACCACCGTTCGGCCTGTCGTTGTTCTATCTGCGCAGCGTCGCTGACCGGTCATTGCCAACGATTGCGCTGTACCGAGGCGTTATCCCGTTTGTTGCCCTGCAGCTTCTGGCGCTGGCCTGCGTAATGATTTGGCCTGAAATCGCAACGATTCTTCCCCAATCGCTGTATGGCGAATGATCGGCGCAACAAAATTCGGCGAATTGAACAATCGCAACAGCTAAGCATCGTGTCACTGAGAATTGACTCCAAAAAGTTGCAAAATCTGAACAAGTCGAGCGATTTGCATTGACGCGCACCCGTGGTATTTGGGACACTCCCAACCAGAACTCCGGCAATTTGAATATTCAAGAAGTGGTCGAAAAGTGGCATCCAGCGGTACGAAAACACCCGGCAAAACTGCGCCCAGGCTGAAGCCCGTTCACCTTGATGACAAATATGATCTCGACAAGGATCAGATCTTTATTACCGGCACCCAGGCCGTCGTCAGGCTGACACTGATGCAGAAGGAACGGGATCGGCGGGCTGGTCTCAATACCGGTGGCTACGTTTCTGGTTATCGCGGTTCGCCGATAGGTGGTCTTGATTTGGCGATGTGGAAAGAACAAGCCCGGCTGACCGCAAATGACATTTATTTCCAACCCGGCCTCAACGAAGATATAGCAGCAACTGCCTTGTGGGGGGCACAACAGGCGGAAATGCGTGGCGAAGGCAAGTTCGACGGCGTGTTTGGCATCTGGTACGCAAAGGGTCCGGGGGTCGATCGCACCGGAGATGTTTTCCGACATGCCAATATGGCTGGCACTTCTCCTAATGGTGGCGTGCTGGCATTGATGGGCGATGATCATGTCGCAGAAAGTTCAACAACCGCGCATCAAAGTGAATTTGGCTTCATCAATTATGGCATTCCGGTTTTGTCACCTGCCGGTGTTCAGGAAATCCTCGATTATGGCGTCATTGGATATGGCCTTTCGCGCTATGCGAGTGTTTGGGTTGGTATCAAATGCGTCAAGGATACGATTGAATCGACGTCTGTTGTCGATGGGCGGGTCGACCGGATAAAACTGGTTGATCCCAAAGTTGACCGCCGCCCCGCGGATGGGCTGTCGATTCGGCCCAATGACGAAATGCTGCCGATGGAGGCGCGGCTGGTCGACCATAAGATCGACGCCGTTTTGGATTACGTTGCTGCCAACAAGATCAATAAAACCATCCAGTCGGGTGGTAAGAAACCACGTATCGGCGTCATCACGGCGGGCAAATCCTATCTGGATGTGCGGCAGGCAATGGACGATCTGGGCATCGACGAAGTCCGCAGCAACAATCTCGGGCTTCGCGTGTTTAAGGTCGGTTGCGTGTGGCCAATTCCAAAAAAGGAACTGCTGGCTTTTGGCAAGGGTCTCGATCAGATCATCGTGGTTGAGGAAAAGCGTGCCCTGATAGAAACGCAAGTCCGTGAAGCTTTGTATGGAACCGACAAGCCGCCCGTGATAGTTGGCAAGAAGGACGAGCGTGGTGACTGGCTGTTTACCCAGAAGGCCCAGCTGGATTCAAATACCATCGCAATCGCAATCGGTGACCGTCTGAACAAGTTTGCCAAAGACAAGAAATTGGCAGCGCACGTCCAACATTTAAGAGACGCCCAGGTGGCACTTGCTGCAACCGAAGGCGTGGCCATGCGCATTCCCTATTTTTGCGCCGGGTGTCCGCATAATTCTTCAACCCATGTTCCAGAAGGCAGCCGTGCCTATGCCGGAATTGGCTGCCACTACATGTCACAGTGGATGGACCGTTCTACCGAAGGTTTTACTCAGATGGGTGGCGAAGGAGCCAACTGGATCGGTGAGCACCATTTCTCCAAACGCGATCATGTATTCCAGAATCTCGGTGATGGAACCTACAATCATTCCGGCTATCTTGCGATCCGTGCAGCCGCCGCCTCCGGCGCCAACATAACTTACAAAATCCTGTTTAATGATGCCGTTGCAATGACCGGTGGCCAGCCTAATGAGGGAGACCTGACACCCTGGGCGATTGCCAATCAGGTCTATGCCGAAGGGGCAAACCGGGTTGTTGTCGTCACCGACGAACCGGATAAATACGATACGACGATTGAGTGGCCGTTTGGCACAACCATTCATCACCGTTCTGAACTCAACTCGGTGCAACAGGAATTGGCGGCCATAAAGGGTCTGACTGCAATGATCTACGATCAAACCTGCGCCAGCGAAAAACGCCGCCGCCGTAAGCGCGGATTGTTTCCTGATCCGGACAGGCGCATCGTTATCAACGAACAGGTTTGTGAGGGCTGCGGTGATTGTGGGGTTCAATCAAATTGTGTTGCGGTCGGTGCTGTGGAAACGGAGTTTGGTCGCAAACGTCAGATTGACCAGAGTTCGTGTAACAAGGATTTCTCCTGTATCAACGGCTTTTGTCCGAGTTTTGTTACCGTTCACGGCGGTGTCTTGAAAAAGGGCAGGGGCAGCTCAGACGGCATCAGTTATCCGCCTTTGCCAGAACCCGAATTGCCCACGCTAAACGGTTCTTACGGTGTGATTGTAACCGGCGTTGGTGGCACTGGTGTTGTCACCGTTGGCGCGGTTCTGGGCATGGCGGCCCATATGGAAGGCAAAGGCACGGCCATCATCGATATGGCTGGCCTCGCTCAAAAGGGTGGTGAGGTCGCAAGCCATTTACGCATTGCGCCCAGCCCGAAAGACATCAAATCAATCCGCATTGCTGCTTCTGGCGCTGACCTCATCCTCGGTTGCGACATGGTAACAGCCTCAACCCAAAAAGTTCTTGGGTCGATTGAAATTGGCCGCACCAAAGTGGTTCTCAACACGCATGAGAAACTATCGGGGGAATTTACCCACAATATTGATTTCTCGTTTCCCACATTGCGTATCATCAAGGCGTTGGAAAAGGCCGCAGGGCAGGGGGCAACGTCGGTTGTTGATGCTCAAAAAATGGCCGTCGCACTGGTTGGCGATGCCATTGGTGCCAATATGTTCATGCTGGGCTTTGCTTGGCAGAATGGTGGATTGCCGGTTTCGCGGCAAGCAATTACACGCGCCATCGAACTTAACGGTGCGCAAATTCCAATGAATCAGGCGGCGTTTGAGTGGGGGCGCGTGGCGGCCTATGATGCAAGCCTGTTACCGGTCAGCGAAACTCCTGTTGCCGACATTTTGGAACATCGGCGAGCGTCGCAAGATGTAAATGAGACCATTGAGCGTCGCGTTGCACGCCTGAGCATTTATCAGGACGCCGCCTATGCAGATCGCTTTACCCGGCGCATTGAAAAGGTTCGTGTCGCTGAAGCAGCTATCGATGGAAATCAGAAATTGACTGAAACCGTGGCTCGAAATCTCTACAAATTAATGGCCATCAAGGACGAGTACGAAGTCGCGCGGCTTTATTCGGACGGGGATTTTCTCAGCCAGTTGGCAACACAGTTTGAGAAGTTCGACAAGCTTGAATTCCACCTCGCTCCGCCTTTGTTCTCCAAACGCAATGATAAAGGCGAATTGCAGAAAAGCGTTTATGGCCCTCGCATGATGAAGGCGTTTAGATGGTTGGCGCGGGCGCGGTTCCTGCGTGGCGGAATGTTCGATATTTTCGGTTATACGACAGAACGCAAAATGGAACGGCGATTGCTGGCAGATTACGAAATCGTATTGGACGAAATAATCGCCGCTCTGGATGCAGATAATCTCGACGCTGCTGTCGCGCTGGCCAATTATCCCGATATCATCAAAGGATTCGGTCACGTTAAAGAGCGGAATGTTAAAAAGGCTGATGCTGAACGGATGTCACTGCGCGCAGGCTTTAAGAATGTGGGTGGTCTGAGTACTCTTGAAGCCGCCGAATAAATGTCTCAAAAAGTAATTGAAGCTTTTATTACTCAGGCCGAAGTCTGCGGCCCGATGGGATCTGCTTTTACCGCCGGACTATGTTCCTTGTTTGCAGAAAATCTCGACCACTCGACCAAAGTTGGCGCATTTTGTCTTGATTGGTCGGGCGATCCAGGGTCTTCGGCAGATAGCGTTCCTCTGCGGATATGCGGTGGATTACACGCTCTGGTGCTGAGTGGCCGTGATCAAAATCTGGCTCAACGTTACCCACCTCAACGCTCACAGGTGCCCGATTGGTCTCACATAAACGCAGCTCTGGTTGTGCATGAAGCGTTTTTACTGAACTGGATGCTTTCACCCCCACAAACCAACGAAGTCTCTCGGTCCTCGGTTATCTGGCCTGCCTTGATGACCATTGCAGACATATCCGGCAAGCCACTGAATCTGTTGGAGGTTGGGGCGTCTGGTGGACTTAACTTGCAGGCCAGCCGCTTTGGTTATGATCTGGGCGGCCTACGTTGCGGAACGCTGGATAGCGGTTTGCAACTTCAACCTGAATGGAACGGTGTTCAACCGGTATTGGCTGCGCCGGAATTTGCCGGTCGATTTGCCTGTGACCTCAATCCGCTTGATCCGCAAGACGTCGATGACGAATTGCGCCTACGCGCCTATGTCTGGCCTGATCAGGCGCAACGCAAGGCCCGAATGGATGCGGCACTGGAAATTGCCAAGTCCGATCCGGCAAGGGTTGATCGTCAGGATGCGATCTCCTGGCTCGAACACCATCTATCGAACCTGCCGGATCAAACCTGCACCGTGATTTATTCAACGATTGCCTGGCAATATTTGCCACAGACTGCTCGCGAGGTGGGTGCGAAGATGATATTTAACAGTGGCAAATCGTTGCTGGGTACCCAGACTGAACTGGCCTGGTTGCGCTTTGAGGCCGACGGAAAATCACCCGGTGGTGGTGTCCAATTGCAGATGTGGCCCAGTGGAATCGATTGTCTGTTGGGCAGAGCGGATTTTCACGCGCGCTGGGTTGATTGGTGCGGCCTCTAGTGGTCAACTGTGCGCTTGACTGAACTTGTGTAAATCCAAAGTACCACTTGCATAACTGGGTCGATCACGAGAGACTTGTTACAAATCGGGGTGAATTTTAAAAATCCTGTAACATAATTTGGTCCGGCTAAGTATCGGACCCTTAGGCGTTTGGGAGGACGTTCTATAGATGGCAACCGATACGGGTGCGTTGGACACATTTCCAAAATTTTTGTTGCGCAATGCGAATAAATTCGAAGCACGGCCCGCCATGCGCCACAAGGATTTTGGCATCTGGCAGACCTGGACCTGGGCCGAAATGCTCAACGAAGTCCGCAGCTTTTCCATCGGTCTGAAGGCTTTGGGCCTGAAGAGGGGGGACAAGGTTGCCGTGATTGGGTCCAACCGACCACGCCTGTATTGGAGTTTTCTGTCAGTCCAGGCGCTGGGTGGCGTTCCAATCCCGGTCTATGCTGACAGTGTGGCGGATGAAATGGTGTATGTATTACAGCATGCAGAAGTGCGCTTTGCGATTGCTCAGGACCAGGAGCAGGTGGATAAGTTGCTGTCGATCATGGATGATCTGCCGAAGCTGGAAACGATTGTCTATGACTGGCAGCGCGGACTGGGGGATTATGATGAATCATTCCTGCACCATTTCAAGGCGGTTCAGGAGACCGGCGAGAAGCTTTTGGTCGATTCAACGGTCAAGGCCGAAGCCGATTGGCTGACCAGTATCGAGCAGGGTAAAGGCGAAGATCTATCGGTGATGCTTTATACTTCGGGCACCACCGGTAAGCCCAAGGGCGTCATGTTGTCTTATGACAATCTGGTAGTGTCTTCGAAAAACGCCAATAGTTTCGACAGTTTCGACGAACACGATGAGATCATAGCCTACCTGCCCCTGGCCTGGGTTGGCGACCATATTTTTTCATATGGCCAGTCACTGACGGCTGGATATTGTGTGTGTTGCCCGGAAAGCCCGGACACGGTGACTGAAAACCGTCGCGAAATAGCGCCGACCTATTTCTTCGCTCCACCTCGGGTGTTTGAAGGATTGCTCACGGAAATCATGGTGCGTATGGAAGATGCTAGTAATTTTAAAAGGAAAATGTTCAATTATTTTCTTGATGTTGCCAAGCAGACCGGCGAACGAATTCTGAATGGAGAAGCCGTCTCGTTCGTGGAGCGAGTGAAATACAAGATCGGCGAGTATCTGGTATACGGTCCGCTGAAAAACCGCCTTGGCATGACCCGCATGAAGGTCGGATATACGGCCGGGGAAGCGATCGGCCCGGAAATATTCAAATTCTATCGGTCACTGGGATTGAATTTGAAACAGCTCTATGGCCAGACCGAAGCCAGCGTCTATATCACGGCTCAACCCGATGGCGAAATTTCCGCCGATACTGTCGGTACGCCGTCGCCAGACGTTGAAATCAAAATCGCAGATAGCGGCGAAGTCATGTACCGCTCACCCGGCGTATTCATGGGTTATTACAAGAATGATGAGGCCACCCGGGACACAAAAACAGAAGAAGGTTGGGTACACACTGGCGATGCGGGATTCCTCGATTCCAACGGTCATTTGCGCATTATCGACCGGGCAAAGGATGTTGGCAAACTCAACAACGGGTCGATGTTTCCTCCGAAATATATCGAGAACAAACTGAAATTCTTCCCGAATATCAAAGAGGCGGTCGCCATTGGTGATGGACGTGATTTTGTTGCCGTGATGCTGAACATTGATCTCCAGCCAGTAGCCAATTGGGCGGAGCGCAACAACATCGCCTATGCCTCCTATCAGGAACTGGCCAACCATCCGCAGGTTTACGACATGATGGCCGAGCATGTGGATCAGGTGAATCTTGACCTGGCTTCCGAAAAACGGGTGGCTGGCGCCCAGATTCACCGATTCCTTGTGCTGCATAAGGAACTCGATGCCGATGATGGCGAACTGACGCGGACCATGAAAGTGCGTCGCTCGTTGATTAACGAACGCTACGAACCACTAATCAACGCGCTTTATGAGGGTGAAAGCGAAAAATTTGTTGAGACCGAGGTCGTCTTTGAAGATGGGCGCAAAGGCAGTATCACTGCGACCGTCCAGATCCGCGAAGTTGAACCACATCCACCGTTGCACCAGTCTGACGTGATCAGGGAGGCTGCTCAATGAGCACCCAATCGATGAACCTTCATTCCGGTCGCGAGGATGGGATCGCGGTCGGGGAAGAACTGCTCAGCGTGTCCAATGTGACATTGCGGTTTGGCGGTGTAACGGCCATTCAGGATGTCTCCTTTGACATTCTAAAAGGCGAAGTGCGTGCGATTATCGGACCCAATGGCGCTGGCAAGACATCGATGTTGAATGTCATCAACGGATTTTACCATCCTCAGGAAGGGTCAATCAGATTTCGTGGCGAGGCCCGATCGAGAATGAAACCCTATGAGGCCGCTGCTTCCGGCATCGCCCGCACATTCCAAAACGTTGCTCTGTTCACCGGCATGTCGACCCTCGATAACATCATGTCGGGCCGTTCTTTGAAGATGAACCAAAATTTTCTAACCCAGATGTTTTACTACGGACCGGCTCGAAATGAGGAAATCGCTCATAGGCGCAGAGTCGAGGAAATCATCGATTTTCTGGAGATCGCACATATACGCCGTCAGCCGGTTGGCAAATTGCCCTATGGGCTGCAAAAACGCGTGGAATTGGGGCGGGCGTTGGCGCTTGAACCAGACCTGCTGTTGCTGGATGAACCGATGGCCGGCATGAATCTGGAAGAAAAAGAGGATATGAGCCGTTTTATCATCGATGTGAACCAGCAGTTCGGCACAACCATCGCGCTGATTGAACACGACATGGGAGTGGTGATGGACCTTGCCGATCGTGTTGTTGTTCTCGATTACGGCAAGAAGATTGCCGATGGCCAGCCCGCCGACGTTCAGGCCGACCAGGACGTCATCGACGCGTATCTGGGGGTTCCGCACTGATGGAGGTAATTCATGGACATACTCGCCGACTATCCCGAGGCGGTTTCAGTCTTCATGCTGGCAGGAGGTGTCGCGCTTATCATGGTGCCAAAATGGATCCGATGGGCCATTGCGGTATTGATGATTGCCCTGGGACTGATGGGGTTATTTCCACAACTGGTGCAGCAATGAGCATGGCGGGGAATAAGTAATGGGACTGCTGAGCGAAATATTCATAGAGCCGTTCATTCTAATCGCCGACATTCCCGATTTGTTTATTCAAACACTGTGGGAAGGATTCGTATCTGGCATCCTCTATGCCTTGATCGCGCTGGGTTTCGTGTTGATCTTCAAAGCGTCCGGCGTGTTCAACTTTGCCCAGGGTATTATGGTGGTGTTTGCTGCATTGGCTCTGGTATCACTGCACACTAAATTTGGAGTGCCGGCCTGGATCGCCCTGCTGCTGGCCATTGCAATCATGGGCCTGTTGGCCATAGGTATTGAAAGGATAGTCTTGCGGCCTCTGGTGGGGCAACCGGATGCCATATTATTGATGGCGACAATTGGTCTGACCTTGTTTCTTCAAGGAGCGGGAGAGACCATATTCGGTGGTGAACCGCAAAGCATGATCACCGAAGAGTTGGGATTGCCAACCGGTGCAACCGACTGGCATGTGCTGGGTGGTCGGGTGACGTTTCAACACATTGATGTGGCGGCGATTATCATTGCCGGTTTGATGGTGGCTGGCCTGGCACTGTTCTTCTCCAAGACGCGTATAGGCCGGGCGCTGCGCGCGGTAGCCGATGACCATCAGGCGGCACTTTCGGTTGGTATTTCGCTAAACCAGATCTGGGTCATTGTCTGGTTCGCCGCTGGTATTGTCGCTCTGGTGACCGGCATCATGTGGGGTGCCCGTTCTGACGTTTCATTTGCACTCGAGGTGATTGCACTGAAAGCGCTGGCCGTCCTGATCCTGGGCGGTTTTACATCGGTCCCGGGTGCGATTGTCGGCGGTCTGATCATCGGCGTCGGCGAAAAAGTCTTTGAAGTGTATTGGGGGGGCATTTTTGGCGGCGGAACCGAAGCCTGGTTCGCCTATGTCTTGGCTCTGATCTTCCTGCTGTTTCGACCTCAGGGTCTGTTCGGTGAAAAAATTATTGAGCGCGTGTGATGCATAGGATCGTGTTGAAATCAATTGTGTGTGTCAGGCGGGATTTGTTCCTCTTGATTGAAACAAAAAGGAAAGTGAGCTGATGTTTTACCGCGAAGCCGGTCAGTTCAAGACAAATTACAAGGCCGATCAGGCGATCTTTCCGATTTTTCAGGACAGGGTAGGTCTCGGTCTGATCATCGTTGCAGCGCTGCTCGTGCCGCTTTTTGGCAGCGATTTCCTGATCAACTCCATCATGATACCGGTTTTGATCTTTGCACTGGCAGCGATTGGTCTCAATATATTGACCGGATATTGTGGCCAGTTGTCACTCGGAAGCGGGGCGTTTATGGGGGTCGGCGCCTATTCATGTTACAAGCTTGCGACAATATTTCCGGACGTGAATATTCTTGTCCACATCCTGCTGTCCGGTTTTTTTGCCGCCGGCATTGGCTGTATATTCGGTCTGCCCAGCTTACGCATTAAGGGGCTGTATCTGGCAATCACAACATTGGCGGCTCAGTTTTTTCTGGAATGGTGCTTTATTCGAATTCCATGGCTCTATAATTACAACGATTCAGGCGCGATTGAAGTGCCGACAAGGACACTCCTGACTGTCCCGATTACCGGGCCATCATCAACGCCATCTGTGCGCTACTATGTTATTTTGGCGCTGGTCATCTTTTTGACCTGGATTGCCTCCAATATTATTCGCGGTCGCATTGGTCGATCATGGATGATGATCCGAGACATGGACATTGCGGCCGAACTGATGGGGATTAGACCGCTATATGCCAAACTGTCAGCTTTTGCCGTCTCATCCTATTTCTGTGGTGTGGCCGGTGCGCTGATGGTGTTCATGTGGCTTGGCGCCGCGGAAGTTGAAAGCTTCTCTATCAATGTATCATTTCTGATCCTTTTTATGGTTATCATCGGCGGCATGGGGTCCCTGATCGGTTGCTTTCTCGGTGCCGCCTTCATTTTTGGACTGCCAATTGCTATTCGAAAGCTGCCAGAATGGATGGACGTTGCTATCCATGCGTCTACCGTGGATCACATTTCACGCATGGTGATCGGTGCGTTAATTATCCTTTTCTTGATCGTAGAGCCACATGGCTTTGCCCGGTTGTGGCAGATCGTCAAAGAGAAACTGAGGAATTGGCCTTTCCCATACGGATAAACCGGATAGGATTGAGGTTGACCCCGCACATGGTGCGGAAATGCAAAAGGACGGAGCTAAAGAAACCTGGTTCCCGTCCTAATTATCAAGGTTTCAAGGTAAGGCGCTGGGAGGCGCCATCAACTGGAGGACAACAATGAGAATGAAATCTCTTGTCATGGGTGTAGCAGCGTCGGCTTTGGCCGTTACGGGCACGCTCTCAACAGTCGCTACTGTGTCGGCAGAAGAACTGTATATTCCATCTCTTAGCTATCGCACCGGCCCCTTTGCTGGCGGTGGAACTCCATTCGCCAATGGGTTCGCAGACTACCTCAACATGCTCAATGCTCGCGATGGCGGTATTGGCGGTATCAAGGTTAAAGTGGAAGAATGTGAAACAGGCTACAACGCCCAAAAAGGCGTCGAGTGCTATGAGGCAACCAAGGCCAAGGGCGCGCTGGTCTATAACCCACTGTCTACGGGCATCACCTTGCAGCTGATCCCAAAAGCCCCTGTTGACCAGATCCCAGTCCTCTCTATGGGCTATGGTCTGTCCGCCGCGGCTATCGGCGAGAAGTTCCCTTGGACCTTTACCTATCCGACTTCTTATTGGAGCCAATTGTCGTCAATCCTCAAATATATTGACGCTAATGGTGGCCTGAAAGGCAAAAAGATCGGCTTCATCTATCTTGATGTTGGCTATGGTAAAGAGCCTATTCCACTGCTCGATCAGTTGGGGCCAAAGCTTGGCTTTGAAGTCGCGAAGTTTCCTGTCGGCGTTAAAGAAATGCAGAGCCAGGGCTCTCAGTGGCTCAACGTCCGCAAAGAACGTCCGGACTGGATGATCATGTGGGGGTGGGGCGCCATGAACCCGACAGCAATCAAGGAAGCTGCGAAAATTCGTTTCCCAATGGATCGCTTCATCGGCAATTGGTGGTCATCAGCTCACGCTGACCTGAAACCTGTCGGAGCACCTGGTAAGGGTTATCTCGGCGCGAACTTCTCCGGTATTGGCACCGATTATCCGGCTCTGCAGGACGTCATCAAACACGTCGTCAGTGCTGGCAATACGCAAACCAATGCGGAAGACGTTGGTAACGTCCTGTACAATCGTGGCCTGTTTAACGCCGTGATTGTTGCTGAAGCCATTGCTACAGCCCAGAAAATGACCGGCAAGAAGGTCATTACAGGTGTCGATATGCGTCAGGGGCTGGAAAACTTCAAACTGGATGATGCTCGTTTGAAAGAGCTGGGTCTTGGAGGTTTTACAGGTGCACTTTCAGGCTCTTGTTCTGACCATGAAGGAGCTGGTTCGGTCTTTATCCAGCAATGGGATGGATCGACCTTTACTAAGGTCTCCGATCTGATCACACCAATGACCGAAGTGGTACGTCCTTTGCTTGAGGAAGCAGCCAACAAATATGTTGCTGACAAGCCAGACTGGAAAGGTCAGACCTGCGGTTAATTTCGCACTGATCTGAAAATTGAACGAACCCGGCAAGTCCGGGTTCGTTTCCCCAACTGCCAATAAGCATTTCCAACTTTCAATCCATCGAGAAATTTATGTCGACTGCTGAAGAGATTTCACCTGCTGAGACCATCCTTGAGGTCAACAATATTGAAGTGATCTATGATCACGTGATCCTGGTTTTGAAGGGTGTGTCGCTGACCGTTCCACGTGGTGGAATTGTCGCCATCCTCGGCGCCAATGGTGCCGGCAAGACGACAACTTTGAAAGCCATCTCCAACTTGCTGGGAGCAGAGCGTGGTGATGTGACCAAGGGCAATATTGTTTTCAAGGGGAATGAGATTCAGTCCCTGTCGCCTAATGATCTTGTTCGTCGTGGCTGCATTCAGGTGATGGAAGGCCGTCATTGTTTTGGCCATTTGACCGTCGAAGAAAATCTGCTGACAGGCGCGTTCACCCGAAAAGATGGCGCTGCTGCAATTAAAGCTGATCTTGAACTGGTCTATAACTATTTTCCCCGCCTGCGAGAGCGGCGGTCATCGTTGGCTGGCTACACATCGGGCGGCGAACAGCAGATGTGCGCCATTGGCCGGGCGCTGATGTCGAAGCCGGAAATGATCCTGTTGGACGAACCATCCATGGGCCTGGCTCCACAGCTGGTCGAAGAAATTTTCGAAATCGTCAAGAAACTCAATTCCAACGAGGGGGTTTCGTTCCTGTTGGCAGAGCAGAACACCAATATCGCCCTGCGCTACGCCACTTATGGCTACATTCTTGAATCAGGTCGGGTTGTTTTGGATGGCGAGGGGGCAGCTCTTCGCGAAAATGAAGACGTGAAGGAGTTCTACCTCGGCATCGGCGGCGAGGGGCGCAAATCTTTCCGTGATGTCAAACATTATAAGCGCCGAAAGCGCTGGTTGGCCTGATCTCAGTCTTGTCCGTGGTCAGGTATTTGTCCACGCGATATTGAGCTTTTTCGGCCCACGAACCGATAACCCCTGTTTGTATTCAACGGTTTCATCAATCAGCTCGATGCTTGAGAAACGCTTTAGCAAGGTTTCGAATATAATTCTCATATTCAGCCGCGCCAGATTGTTTCCAAGGCATAGATGTGCGCCCATACCAAAAGCCAGGTGGCGATTAGGGCTTCGGTTGATAACAAACCTATCCGCCTGTTCGAACTGTTCGCAATCGCGATTTGCAGCACCATAGAGTAGGCCGAATGTCGTGCCAGCGGGGAATTTGTGGCCCCGGATACTGACCTCACCTGTCATGTGACGGTGAAAAAATGGCAGCGGTGGTTCGTAACGAAACATTTCCTGAATGGCGAGAGGGAGTCTCGACGGCGATGCTCTTAGCGTTTGCAAGGCGTCAAGATGGGTCAGCAGTGTATGCATGCCACTGCCCAGCACGTCGATTGTTGATCCGTGGCCGGCCATCAGGATCAACATGCAGGTGGATATGAATTCGTCCTCGCTGTATTTCCCGGCCTTCTCATCGACTATCATTTTAGAGATTAGATCGTTTTTGGGGGTTGCAGCGCGATCGGCTTTCAAATCGCACAGATAATGAAAAAACTCTCGTGTTGCGGTCTCAGCGATTTGTTTCTTTTCATCGCTTCGGTCGACATCGAAAAACTGAACGACCTGTTCGGACCAAAGTCTCAATTGATGGCAATCTTCAGCTGGTGCTCCCAGTAGGTGACCAATCACGTATCCAGGGATATGGACTGCAAAATCTTCCATAAAGTCGATCTGGGGGCGTTCCGACAGGCCGTCCAGCAAACGATCGACATAGGATTGAACGACAGGTTCAAGATAGGCTATTGAATCGCCCTTGAACTCTCCGAAAATCTGTCTTCGCAGACGGCGATGAACATCACCATCGCTGTCCAGCAGGCTGAACTGAACCACCCGCTCGTGATAGGGCATATCGTGCCAATTGGCCTTGCGTTGCCATTTGGTGATGTCCTGGTCATCGGCAATGCCGACCAGTGAACGCACCGCATGGGGTGACGTTGCAATCGCGCAGACATCATCGTATCGCGACAGCATCCACATGTTCTGTGCATTGTAGAAATACGGCTCATCAAGCTCCCGCAATTGCGCATAGACAGCATAAGGATTGCGGGCGAATTGCGGGTCAAGTGGATCAAGCAGTGGTGTTTGATAGTCTGTCATTGGGTTGAGTCCGTCATTTGTGTGCAATCTGCTGAACAGGCCATGATCGCAATTGTCCAACCACAGATTGCCCCTTATGTATAACCAATGGCCAATCAATATCGCTATTCCAGAAATTCTTTCAACCGTTCGGTGGTCACAGCCGTCGGCCTGACCCTGATCGTCTCATTCCTGGTCTGGTTGTTTGCGCGGCTGCTGGGATTGCCTCAGGCCAACACCATCACTGTCGTGTCGGGTTTGATTTTTTTCAGCTTCTGTTCGGCCGCGATGATCTGGCGTTATCTGCGCAATGACGTTGTATTCGCAATCCGGCCAGATGGTTTGTTCGATGCTCGATATTCATCGCAAGCCATCCCGTGGGATCAGATTAAGGATGTGCGCCTGGAACGAGCAGAAAACGACTTTCAACTTGGGGTCTATCTGTGGCCCGGAAATCGGACCGCAAAAAATGGTGCCCCGACATTCACCGTTGATCTGTCGCCACTTGATGGCAAACTAGACCAGATTTTGCAGGCGCTTGCCGAGCATAAGAGTATATATATTCAAGAAAATTGAGGCATTGGGGAGAAACCATGAGTGAGCATTTTGACGAACAAGAGTGTCGGGATCCGCAAGTCCGCGAGACAGATCTTTTTGTCCGTCTGGCAGTCCATCTCCCGAATGCGGTGAAGTTTTCCTCCGGTCTGGAACATCATCTCAAGGGATGCGATCTGAGCGCTGTAACTGACCGTCAATCGTTGGCCAATTTGCCGGTTTTGCGAAAACCTGAATTGATGGCGGCTCAAATGGCCGATCCGCCATTTGGGGGGTTTGCAAATATCGGGCAACTGGCTGGTAACCGCATATTTCTTTCTCCGGGACCAATCTGGGAGCCACAGGGCATCGGTGCAGATCCCTGGTTGGGCGCGCGCGCATTGTTTGCCGCTGGATTTCGCCGAGGCGACATTGTTCAAAATACGATCTCCTATCACATGACCCCTGGTGGGTTTATTCTAGATGAGGGATTACGTGCGCTTGGCTGTACGATATTTCCGGCGGGCACTGGCAATACTGAGATGCAGGTGGAAGCGGCAGGTGCTTTGCAGCCGGTAGCCTATGTGGGCACTCCGGACTATCTCAAGGTCATCCTCGACAAGGCACAGGAAATTGGCGCGGACCTGACTTGTATCAAACGGGCGCTGGTTTCGGGAGGTGCTCTGTTCCCTTCAATGCGAGAAGAATATTCCAATCGCGGGGTGCAAGTATTGCAAGCTTATGCCACCGCTGATTTGGGTGTGATTGCCTTTGAAAGCCAGCATCAGGGGAAATTGATGCAAGGCATGATCATCAATGAGGACCTGATTGTCGAAATCGTTCGCCCCGGAACAGATGACCCAGTAGCCGAAGGCGAGGTCGGGGAACTGGTGGTCACTAATTTTTCAACCGCCTATCCACTGGTGCGCTTTGGAACGGGCGATCTGTCTGCAATGCTGCCGGGGCAATCGCCCTGCGGCCGTACAAATTCCCGCATTAAGGGATGGATGGGACGTGCAGACCAACGCACCAAGGTCAAGGGCATGTTTGTTGATCCCAAGCAGATCGCGGTTCTTGTCAAACGAACAGACGAATTGTCTGGCGCCCGACTGGTGGTGGAACGAGATGGGGACCGCGACGCGATGCGGTTGCAGGTCACCGGCCAGGGCATTGATGTGGAGCAGGTTGCAGCAACGCTGCGTGAAGTTACCAAACTGGGTGGCTCTGTAGAAGTGGTCGACGCTCTGCCAAACGATGGCAAGGTCATTTCAGACGAGCGTGATTACGACGCCTGAACCGGCGTAAAAAAGGCCGCCCCGGATGGAGCGGCCTTTTGATCTCTAAAGTGGTCGGCGTTATTTTATGGTCAAACGACCATCAATACCTGTTGTCACTGTGCCGAGTTTGCGCACGTAGACCATCACGTCATTGGCCATCAGTTTCGCCGACGACGAATCAATCAGCACCTTGCCACTGCGCAACATTTTATAGCCATCACCGCCTCGCCCCATGAAATCGTTAGTGGCCAATGTGTACATTTTCGCCGGTTCCAGCGGTGCATCACCTACCATTACGTCTGCCACGCGGTTGCCAGCAGGCTTGGACGAATCAACCGTTACTTTCATACCAGAAAAGTGCAGAAAACTACCCTGGGCCTCAGGAACCGAGCGGTAACCGTGTTCTAAAGCCTCCAATATGACCGAACCTGCGACTTCCAGCATTACTGTTCCATTGCCAAAAGGCAGTTCAGTCAATACGTCGCGACGGGTAATCGTGTGGCCAGCATCATAGATTTTGTTGCCACGAATACCACCGCCATTGGTGAAGCCAATATCGGCACCTACTGCAGCACGCATTGCATCGGCGGTCAGGTTGCCAAAAGCAGCCTCTCCGGTGCGCACACTTGCTTTGCGGGTATCGAGCTCGATGTCGGAATTTCCAATTGCCACGTCGAGTTCTTTCGACAATGTGGCTTCATAGCCTGCGACTTTCTCAGCGACCGCCGGGTCAGGTGTAACATTGGCGGTGTCTATGATACGAAAATTTGGCCACCAGCGTACGCGTCGCTTGCCACGGCTTTCACCAACGTCGAATTCGATATCCATGATGGTGACATATTCAGCTTCCTCCTTGGATTCCACCAAGGCCTTGCGCCCATCATAGAAAACGTGAAGGTTGTGGTCGTGACCAGACAGCACAACATCTACACCAGTTTTATACAGAATATCGAAATCCATTTTCTGGGCAGTGTGAACAACGGCCACAACCATATCGGCTCCGGCTTCACGCAGTGCTGCTCCGGTGGATTTTGCGGTATCGATATTGCTGGAAAATGTGATATTGCCGGGTGAAGAAATATCTGGTGTGTCTTCGGTAGTCAGACCCATAAAGCCTATTTTGACACCGTCAAATTCTTTCATCGCCGTATCTTCAAAGCCAGGTAGTTTGGAACCGTCCTTGTAACGCGTGTTGGTGGCCAGTTTGGTGAACTTGCCTTCATTCATCCGCTTGATAAACTCTTCTGGTCCATAATCGTATTCATGGTTGCCAGGCACCAGAAAGTCTGGTGGTGCCATATTAAGCAGTTCGACCATGTGTTCGCCTTTGTCAAAACCTCCCAAAATGGAGGGCGATAACAGGTCACCTGGATATACAAAGACCGTATTTCCACCCTTTGCCCTCTCGGCATTGACAACACCGGCAAGACGGGCGACGCCGCCGCGTTTCTTGCCGGACATTGTGTCCATGTCACTGGCAACAATTATGCTGACATTGACCGTTTCTGCCATTGCTGCGGCCATCGTCGTGAGGCTGAGACCGGCAATCAATGAAGTGGAAATAATTGATTTCATTATCGTCTTGAGCATCTAACTCTCCGATTGGGATGTTGAGAATTTATCGGGCGTACCCTTGCCATTCAGCATGACAGCTTCGTGGTGGATCGTCACCACATGCGGCCAGTAAAATTCGACCTGTGGATGAAATTTGAAGGTCTTGGACAGTGCGTATCAATTGCCGCAGTTGAAAGGCATGCTGGCGATGGGCTATGGCTTGCCGATTGCTGCACTCACTATCTGGAACTGCCATGAATGCACCCGTCAAGTCTTTTGCATTTCGCCGCGATACTTCCGGCAATACCTTCCCGCCCGACCATCCGAAAACCAATTTCGGCAAAGTTGGCGTGTTGCTTGTCAATCTGGGGACCCCTGATGGCCATGACAAAAAGAACATGCGCAAATATCTCAAGGAGTTTCTGTCCGACCGGCGAGTAATTGAAACGCCCCGAATTATCTGGTGGCCGCTGTTGAACGGTATCATTTTGAACACCAGACCAAAGAAATCAGGGGCGCTCTATGCGTCGATCTGGAATGAAGAAAAGAACGAGTCCCCCTTGCGCACCTTTACCCGTTCTCAAGCCGAACAACTTGCTGAGCGAATGGGCGAGACTGAAAACTTGGTGGTTGACTGGGGAATGCGCTACGGTAATCCATCCATCGAAAGTCGGCTCAAGTCCCTGCAAGAACGGGGGTGCGAGCGCATTTTGGTGTTTCCACTCTATCCGCAATATGCCGCTGCAACGACGGCCACCGTCAATGACAAAACGTTTGATGCACTGATGAAAATGCGCTGGATGCCGGCCCTGCGCACTGTGCCACCTTACCATGACGACCCCGCCTATATCGAAGCTTTGGGCAGTTCGATAAAAGCCCACCTGGCCGAGTTGGACTTTCAACCCGAGCACATCATCGCCTCTTACCACGGCATCCCAAAAAGCTATTTTGACAAGGGAGATCCATATCATTGCCAATGTTTGAAAACGTCGCGTCTGCTGCGCGAGCATATGGGCTGGCCCGACGGTTTTTTGTTGTCAACATTTCAGTCGCGTTTCGGGCCCGAAGAATGGTTGCAGCCTTATACCGATAAGACTGTAGAACGCTTGGCCCACGAAGGGGTGAAGCGCCTTGCAGTGGTCAATCCGGGCTTTGCGGCTGACTGCTTGGAGACGCTTGAGGAAATTGACGGAGAGGTTCGCGGCGAATTCGTCGAAAATGGTGGCGAAAAATTCACTCATATTCCCTGTCTCAACGATGGCTCACAAGGCATGGATTTGATCGAAACAGTAGTTCGGCGAGAGCTGTTGGGTTGGATCTGACGGCCTAAAATCAAGTGGTTAACCGGCCGACCGGCATTGAATTTGTCCTCTATTCATCCCATATAGTGGGAAATAGTGGGAGGAATCATGGTTTTACCAATTAGCGACATAGCTGTTATCATTCTGGGTTTTTTGTTGATCATCATCTTGATGTCGATGATCAAAATTGTTCCCCAAGGGTTCAATTACACGGTGGAACGGTTTGGCAGATTTGACCGTGCCTTGAACCCGGGTCTCAATATCATTTGGCCATTTATTGAAAAAATTGGCTCAAAGATGAACATGATGGAACAGGTACTTGATGTTCCAACCCAGGAAATAATAACCAAGGACAACGCCACTTGTAGTGTCGATGGGGTGACGTTTTTTCAGGTGCTTGACGCACCGAAAGCTGCCTACGAGGTGAGCGGTTTGGAAAATGCCATTCTCAATATTACCATGACCAATCTTCGTACGGTTATGGGTTCGATGAATCTTGATGAACTGCTGTCTAAACGGGATGAAATCAATACACGAATTTTGCATGTGGTGGACGACGCCGTCGCCCCCTGGGGCATCAAGATGACTCGCATTGAGGTCAAGGATATCAATCCACCTGCTGATCTGGTTGATGCTATGGGGCGTCAAATGAAAGCGGAGCGGCAAAAACGCGCCCAAATTCTGGAAGCTGAAGGCGATCGGGCAGCCGCAATTGCCCGCGCTGAAGGTCAAAAACAATCGCAGATTCTCGAGGCCGAAGGCACCAAGGCGGCGGCATTTTTGGAAGCCGAAGCCCGTGAGCGCGAGGCCCAGGCGGAAGCCGAAGCAACGCGCGCTGTATCCGAGGCTATTAGCTCTGGAAACAGTCAGGCAATCAATTATTTTGTCGCACAAAAATACACCGAAGCTCTCCAGTCGATCGGTACGGCACCGAACCAAAAGCTTATAATATTGCCGATGGAAGCCACCGCGATGATAGGTTCGCTGGCCGGTATTGCGGAAATCGCAAAAGACACATTCGGAGACGGCGGCGGCGACGACGGTGGCAACGGCGGTGACCGGTTGAGAACACCTTCCGGCGTTCCCAAAGTAACCTAAGTTCGGATTTTTCTTGACCAGCCGCCCAATCTCAAGCTGAAAGGTAGACTGACATGGTGATGCAGACATTAACTGATCTAGGTCCCTGGTCGTGGTTTCTGATCGGCTTGGTTTTGTTGATAGGTGAGGTGGTCCTGCCGGGCGTGTTCCTGGTCTGGTTTGGGCTGTCCGCTCTGGTCATCGGAACGCTGACATTGGCCTCGTTTACCGATGTGGCGTGGTGGCCCTGGCAGGCGCAGATCGTTGCATTTGGCGTTTTGTCGCTGGTTTTGGCATTGGTCGGGCGCAGATTGTTCCCAGCCGACACCGAAAATGATGACGCCTCAAAGATCAACGACCCTCTGGGCCGCTATGCCGGCAGCGAAACGTCTCTGGTTGAACCGGTGGAAAATGGAAACGGCAGGGTCAAGCTTGGTGATACGACGTGGCGCGTTTTGAGTGAAACCGATCTTCCAATCGGTACTCGAGTACGCGTTATCGGAAACCAAAACGGCGCACTGGTTGTGGAACGAGCCTAGCACCGCGGCTCAATAACATTGCTTAAGCTGCACCGACCCTCAGCAGATCGTGAAGGTGCAGAATACCAATCGGTTTTTGCGATTCGGTGACCATAAGAGCGGTGATCTGGCGCTTGTTCAATATCTCAAGTGCTTCTGCAGCCAGCAGATCCCCGGAAATGGTCTGTGGATCCGCAGTCATTACATCGTCCACATTCTCGTCGAGCAGTGAGGTTGACAGGCTGCGCCGCAGGTCTCCATCGGTGATAATCCCGATCAGCGCCTGATCTTTGACAACACCAACACAGCCAAACCCTTTTTGCGAAATTTGCAAAATGGCCTGCATCATTTGCGTTCCGCTTTCCACCAGCGGTAACGCTTCACCAGAATGCATCAGATCACGCACGTGCAATAGCTTGGCGCCGAGCTGTCCACCGGGGTGGAAGACGCTGAACTGATCGGCAGTAAATTCGCGATTTTCCAGCAACGCCACTGCGATCGCATCTCCAAGCGCCAGAATCATCAAAGATGAGGTGGTCGGAGCCAGATTGTGGGGGCATGCTTCTTTTTCACGGGGCAGAGGCAATACCACATCTGCATGCCTGGCGAGGGTCGAATTTTCATCTGCGGTCAAAGCGACAAGCGGAATTGAAAAACGCTTGGAATAATCAAGCGTGCCACGCAGCTCCGTCGTTTCACCAGACCAGGAAATCGCCAAAATTGCATCATCCCGCGCGATCATGCCCAAATCGCCGTGATTAGCCTCTGTCGAATGGACAAAGAATGCTGGTGTGCCGGTCGATGCCAGCGTGGCAGCGATCTTGTTGGCGATATGGCCGGACTTTCCAACACCTGTGACAATCACGCGGCCCTGAATATCACGAAACCTGCTGACCGCTTCGCAAAACGGTTTCGCCAGACCATTGTCGAACGCATCGTTCAGTGCCTGCAGGCCGGCGCTTTCGATTTGCACTGTTCGTTTGGCCGAGCCGATGACCTGAGTGGTGTTGATGGTGCTGTTCATGGCTGTGTCGTATCTCAATTGAGCGGCAAGGTGAACGAAAAATCATCGTGTTGCACCGCAAAATCGAAAGAAACCATTAACCACGTCCGTTTACATTTCAGTAAGCACCGGCTGTGGGTCGTCGGTTGGCTGCCAATTGGTGGTTTGTAGGTTTCTGGTTTCCAGTGAAAGACTGTTCTCACTCGATGGTGCATATCGGCAAAATTTCAATATCCCTTGTCTCGGCATGGCTAATCGCTTTGTCACCGGTGAATAGTGTCTGGGCACAGCAGATTGATAGCGGGTTTGGCTCAACAAACGGCGACATTCCCCTCACCGATGACGATTTTGACGGCATTGAAGACGATCCGGCCACATCTGCCGACCAGTCGCAGCAGCAAGACGTGCAATTTTCGACTTCAATAGACGGCGATGATAGGTCGGGCTTCGAAGACGCACCGTTGGTTGTCGAACTTGATGATCCCAGCACAGCAACCGGACAGCGAAATTCGGCATCGCCGGCTACTGATCAGGGCAATCCAAGAGTTCGCCGAACACAGCCAGTAGGAAATATTCGGGAAGATGGATCGATTTCTCCATTGGCCAATCGGCCTGCAGGGCCGGTGCAGGGAGGTAATGCGCAGGCAGATGAATCCCCCTATGCGGCACTGGGAATTCGGGTTGGCACTTTCACGTTATCACCCGTCCTGACGCAGAGCCTCGGCAGTACCAGCAACGCTGCCGCTGCCAGCAATGGCGAAGAGTCACTATTTTCTCAAACCGATGCGCGTCTTACAGCGGTCAGCAATTGGGCGCTGCATGAGTTGCGTGGCGAGATCGGAGGCACCCATCAGACATTCTTTGACAGTGATACCGATGATCTGCCAACGCTTGATGCCAGTCTGCAGCTTCGTATTGATCACAGCAACAACCTGACAAGTCGGTTCGGAGGCACCTACAATTTGTCTACTGAAAGCGCCGAAAGTGACAATCTGACGGTGCCATTTCCGCTGACTGTGGACGACAACCCTAATGTCCATCGCTTCGGTGGTTACGCTGAGGTGGAAAAACAGGCCGGCAGATATTTTGCCTCCCTGCGCGGTACCATTACCCAGACAAATTATGAAGACGCCTCACTCAGCGATGGGTCCACATTGAGTCAGGAAGATCGCACCAACACGCTGTATGAACTGCAAGGCCGGGTCGGTTATGAAATTTCACCATCGTTTCAGCCTTTTGTAGAAGCCTCACTTGGGGCGCGGCGCTATCAACGTGCGCTTGACCGAAACGGCAACAGCCGCGACAGCATGCTCTACGCCCTGCGTACTGGTGTCGAATTTGACCGCGGGGACAAACTGAACGGCGAAATTTCTGTCGGTTATTCAAACGAAGAATTTGACGATGATGCGATAAACAATCTCGACGGTTTAACTATTGATGCAAGCATCAACTGGTCGCCTCAGCGATTGACAACATTTACCGCAACCGCTCAGTCCGAATTCACCGGCTCTACAAATGCTGACGAAGCCGGATCAGTGACCTACGCAATCTCTCTTGATGCGGTCCATGACCTGAGACCGAACTTGTCATTGAATGCCCGCGTGTTGGCCTCATTGCGTGATTATGATGATTCAGGCCGTCAGGATGAAATGCTTCAGGGTCAGATTGGCGCGGAATGGCGGCTTAACAGAAGCGCTGCGGTGATCGCAACATTGGGCCACGAAATCCTTGATTCCACAGAAGATGCTTCATCCTATGAGGCGACCACAGCGCGCATCGGACTGCGTTTGCAGCGTTAGCCTTCAACAAGTGCATTATCTTCCAAGCATGTCCTCAATGATTTTTCGCACGATGGGACCGGTGTCTTCACGTTCCAATGCGAAGGCCACATTGGCGGCGATGAAGCCTTCTTTGGAGCCGCAATCATAGCTCGCGCCTTCAAATTTGTAGCCGTGAAATGGTTGAGTTTCGCAAAGTCGCAACATCGCATCAGTCAGTTGTATTTCGCCTCCGGCGCCGGTTTCCTGGTTTTCCAACAGGCGAAAAATCTCTGGCTGCAAAATGTAGCGACCGTTGATGAACAGATTTGACGGGGCGTCTTCGGGCATTGGCTTTTCCACCATGTCGTGGATTTCAAATCCTGCACCAATGGTCCGACCCTTTTTGATCACACCGTAATTTGAAACTTCCTGCGGGTCGCATTCCTCAACAGCGATGACGTTGCCCCCGGTATCATCATAAACGCCCATCAGCGATTTCAGGCATCCGCCATTGCTCGATTTCATCACCATATCCGGCAGCAGAAGGGCAAAAGGTTCATCGCCAACAATGTCCCTGGCGCACCAGACCGCGTGACCTAGCCCCAGGGGTTCCTGTTGGCGCGTAAAACTGGTCTTTCCGGGCTCGGGTTGACTGTCGGCCAGGACATCAAGCATTTCCGCCTTATTGCGGGCCTTCAGCGTGGCCTTCAATTCGGGCTGAACGTCAAAATAATCTTCGATGACGCCTTTGTTACGGCCAGTCACAAATACAAAATGTTCAATTCCGGCTTCGCGCGCTTCATTTACCGCATACTGAATGACCGGCATGTCCACTACGGTGAGCATCTCTTTGGGAACAGATTTGGATGCAGGAAGGAATCTTGTGCCAAGACCGGCAACAGGAAATACCGCTTTACGAACTGGACGATTGAGGGCTGAATTGGTCAAGGAAGGCTCCCAACTGGCTTTGCACGAAGCCGCATCCGGCGTGTACGCAATTGTTGATCTAATTTTCATCACTTTTGACAGGCTTATGTTACCAATTAGGTACTCGTGATTCTCAAGGCAACGATCATGGTTAACCAAAGCTTAGTAGTACCGAATTTGGGTGAGAATGGGATAGCTGCAGTACAACGCCGAGCAAATCACTTGCTGCTTCCGGTCCAATGGATCAAAACCGCTCTGCTTATTTCTGTGTTGATGGTCGCATTTGCGCCACAACAGGCGTCGGCAGATGCTGGATTTCGAAAATGGAAACGAAATTTTTCAACCTATGCTTATCGCAAAGGCATTACCAAAACCACTGTCCGGCGCGCGTTTAAGGGGATCAATGCACCGGACAGTGAAGTTCTGGAACTGGCCCGCTACCAGCCGGAATTTCGCCAGAAATTGTGGATGTATTTTGACAGTCGGGTCAACGAAACGTCCATCGAACGTGGCCAGAAAGAAAAGAAGAACTGGTCGCGCTGGTTATCCAGAATAGAACGTCAATATGGAGTTAGCGCAAACATATTGCTGGCAATCTGGTCGATGGAATCGACCTATGGTGAGGCGATGAAAAAACCAAAATCATTGCGGAGTGTCGTGCATTCGCTGTCGACTCTGGCCTATGCCGACAAAAGACGGCGCAAATTTGCCCGGTCGCAGTTGATCGCGTCGATGAAGATCCTCCAGTCGGGTCAAGTTCGGGCAGACCAGTTGAGAGGGTCATGGGCAGGTGCCATGGGGCATACCCAGTTCATACCTACCAGCTATCTCATTTACAGCCAGGATATCGATAAAAACGGCAAAAAAGATATCTGGACTTCGGTGCCTGATGCGCTGGCAACAGCGGCAAATCTACTCAAACGCAATGGCTGGAGAACTGGCAGGACATGGGGTTATGAAGTGAAGGTGCCGAAAAAAATGCACTCCCAATCTGGTAAAACCCGCACCTTGTCGGCTTGGGCCAAACGCGGCATTTCGCGGGTCGCAAACAGAAAATTTCCTGCCTCGAATGATCGTGCCGTGTTGAAATTTCCGGCCGGCAAAAACGGTCCTGCATTTTTGATGCTAAAAAACTTTTATGTTTTAAAACGTTACAATAATTCTGACAAATATGCACTGGCCGTTGGTCATCTGGCTGATCAAATTGGTGGAGCAGGCGAACTGGTTCGATCAATTCCCCGGCCGTTTCCCAAATTGTCATTGTCGCAGCGCAAGGAATTGCAAAGACTGCTCGCCAAGATGGGGCTGTATGATAAGGATATTGATGGAAATATCGGCAGCGGAACCAGAGCGGCCATTCGGCGCGCCCAAATAAAAATGGGCCTTAACCCTACTGGGTTTGAATCACCGAGATTCCTGTCCCGCCTGCGAAAAAGAAGCTAAGGTCTATGCAGGGTCTGATCCGGTAATGGGGTTGTGTAGACCGATTGGAGCAATTTGAAGTGTTTCGTGTTCATCGACTAGCAATTGTCGCCCTTGCTGCAATTATGATTGGTGTCTTTGGTATCCCATTGAATTCAACATTCGGTGATGTGAAGGCGATCTATGGCACATCGCCCGCGATGGCCCAGCAAGCCAAGAAAAAGAAACGCCGCGGCCTGTTCAGTATTATTTTCGGCCGCAAAAGGACTAAGCAAAAGGCCGTTGTCCTGCAAAGAAATCGCGCCAGTCGCAGCAAGAAACTACGCTCGAAACGCAGCCGAACGGTCGCAGCAAGGGCGGTCGCGGCGGTGGAGAAAACTGACGATGCCAAGGTTATTTTGGTTGTCGGAGATTTTTTCGCCGGCGGTCTTGCAGATGGATTGACAACGGCACTGGCCCAGGTTCCAGCGTTGAGAGTGGTCGACAGGTCCAAGGGCCTTTCAGGATTCGTGCGCAGCGACATTGTTGACTGGCCGGCCGAATTGCCAGCTTTGGTTGCGGAAACCAAACCGTCCTACATCGTGGCCATGTTAGGTTCAAACGATCGCCAACAGTTGCTGCAAGGCGGCAAACGATTGAAAAAACAGACGCCTGAGTGGTTTGAAGCCTACGGAGAACGTGTCACCCGTCTTGGCAAATCTCTAAAGGCCACAAAGATCAATTATGCTTGGGTTGGACTTCCTTCGGTCCGCTTTAAGACGATGAACAAGGACTTTCTCAGATTTAACGAGATGTATGGAAAGGCAGCCGCGTCCCGGCTGGGTAAATTTATCGATGTGTGGGACGGATTCTCTGATGCAGATGGCAATTATTCGCGTTCTGGCCCTGACGTGAATGGCCAAATTGTTCTGCTGAGGTCGAAGGACGGTATCAACTTGACCCGTGCCGGCAAACGCCGACTTGCCTACTATGTCGAAGGCATAATCCAAAAACTGTTTGATGGTGATATCGGCAACAATCCGGGATTTTCCAGCCCTGGAATTGATCTTGGATCCTATGCCGCAAGGTCTCCTGAATATGATCCGGCAAAAACCGGCAAGACATATGTTGTGCGGCTCAATGACCCCAGCGCTGATGGTGGCGACACACTGGCGGGGGGAACCGTCGAACTAAATCCAGGTTTGACGAGGAATCAAGAAATCAACCCGTCTAGATCGGCTGCCGCTGCCGCCGTCGTCACCGACAAGTCGGGGCGTGTCGACAATTTTGCCTGGCCTCCGCAGGAGTCGCCCAGTATTGCCCCAATCGCCATTGCTGCGCCAAAGCCCGAAACGGCCGCAAATCTGCAGTAATTGCCCGAAGCCAGGTAAATTCTCTTAACGTCAACGCGGCAGATCTGTTGACCCCGTCAGCGCCAGGTCGACGGCATGGGCGCATTGACGACCTTCACGGATTGCCCAGACCACGAGAGACTGGCCACGGCGCATATCACCAGCGGTCCAGACTTTCTCATGACTGGTCTTGTAGGCATCGGTGTCTGCCAGGACGTTCTGGCGACCATCCAGTTCAACTCCCAACTGTTCCAGCATGCCTTCTGTGACAGGCGATACAAAGCCCATGGCCAGCAAAACCAGGTCAGCCCGGAGTTCGAACTCACTTCCATCAATGGGTTGGAATTTTTCATCTACTTTGATGCAATGGAGTCTTTTGACATGTCCCTTGGCGCCTTCAAAATATTGAGTTAAAACAGAAAATTCACGGTCGGCGCCTTCTTCCTGAGACGACGATGTGCGCATTATCAACGGCCAATTGGGCCAAGTCAGCAGCTTGTCTTCTTTTTCGGGGGGCGTCGGCATGATCTCCAATTGGGTGACTGAAAGTGCGCCTTGACGGATAGAAGTGCCAATGCAGTCTGAGCCGGTATCACCGCCGCCGATGACCACGACATGTTTTCCGCTGGCCAGAATCGGCTCGACGCCGACATTGCCTTCCAAGCCGACGCGGCGATTTTGTTGGGGCAAGAAGTCCATGGCAAAATGAATGCCATTGAGATCGCGGCCTTCAATCGGCAGATCGCGCGGTTTTTCAGCGCCGCCGGATAAGATCACGGCGTCATGCTGCGCGACCAGTTCGTTGATCGCCACATCTTCGCCCACGTGAACGCCGGTGTGCAACATGACCCCTTCAGCAGCCATTTGCTCGGCCCGGCGGTCGATATGGCCTTTGTCCATTTTGAAGTCGGGTATGCCGTAGCGCATCAGTCCACCGATCTTCTGGTTCTTTTCGTAAAGGTGAACATCGTGGCCGGCGCGCGCCAATTGTTGAGAGGCAGCCATACCCGCAGGACCGGAACCGATGACAGCGACAGACTTGCCAGTTTGCCGACCGGCGATCTGTGGCTGGATCCAGCCATTCTCCCAGGCTTTATCTACGATCGCGCATTCGATCGATTTGATCGTCACCGGGCTGTCGATCATATTCAGCGTGCAGGATGCTTCGCAGGGGGCGGGGCAGATGCGACCGGTAAATTCCGGAAAGTTGTTGGTTGAATGCAGATTCAGCGACGCCTGTTCCCACTCTCCGCGATAAACCAGATCGTTCCAATCGGGAATCTGGTTATTTACCGGACATCCCTTCAATCCCTTTGCATCGTGGCAGAAAGGAATTCCGCAATCCATACAGCGGCTGGCTTGATCACGCAGATTGGTTTCCGGCAACGGAATCATGAATTCCCTGTAGTTGCGGATTCGGTCTGACGCGGGACGGTATTTCCTGTCCTGCCGGTCGATCTCCAAAAAGCCTGTTACCTTACCCATATCAATTCTCCTCAGTCGGCAGAGCGGTGTTTCCACACCGCTTGCCCCAGTTATCTTTATTCAGCTGCGACGCCAGCGGCGTTCTGCGCGGCTTCGATTTCCGCCAGTGCCCGGCGGTATTCAGTAGGCATGACCTTGACGAATTTGGGGCGATAATCTTCCCAATTATCCAGAATCATCTCTGCTCGTTTGGAGCCGGTATATTGCTTGTGATTTTCGATCAGCTGCCGCAGACGTTCATCGTCATGACGCGTCATGTCGGAAGACACATCGACCCGTCCATGATGCTCGATATCGCCTCCGTGATGATGTTCTGATTCCATCAGATCATCTTCCTCGGGTACCGGTTCGAGTTCCACCATCGCCAGGTTACAGCGATTTGCAAAAGTCCCATCCTCGTCGAGCACATAGGCAATGCCACCGGACATGCCAGCTGCAAAATTGCGTCCAGTGTGGCCCAGAACCGCGACAACGCCACCGGTCATATATTCACACCCGTGGTCACCAACACCTTCAACAACCGCTATGGCTCCGGAATTGCGGACTGCGAAACGTTCGCCCGCAACTCCACTGAAGTAACATTCCCCTTCAATGGCACCATAGAGCACCGTGTTGCCGGCGATGATGGATTGGGTTGGGTCGATTTGTGTGGCTTGCTTTGGCGGATAGACGATCAGTTTGCCGCCAGACAGACCTTTGCCGACATAGTCATTTGCTTCGCCTTCAACTTCCAGCGTAACTCCATTGGCAACCCAGGCGCCGAAGGCTTGTCCGGTGGTGCCTGAAAGTTTGATATGGATCGTGTCTTCCGGCAGTCCGACATGCCCAAAGCGCTTGACAACTTCGCCAGACAGCATTGCGCCTGCTGAACGGTTCACATTGTTGATTTCCAGATCCATCTTCACCGGTTCACGGTTTTCAAGCGCCGGTTTAGCCAACTCAATGAACTTGCGGTCGAGAATGTCATCGATGTGATGGATCTGGTCTTCGCAGTGATGGATGGCAACGTCAGGACCCATATCCGGATCATAAAACAGGCCACCAAAGTCCAGTCCCTTGGCCTTCCAGTGATCAACCGCCCGGTTGCGATCCAACACGTCAAGCTGGCCGATCATCTCATTGAATGTGGCAAAACCAAGCTCAGCCATGAGTTCGCGAACTTCTGCGGCCACAAAAAAGAAATAATTGATCACGTGTTCGGGCTTGCCGTTGAACCGTTTGCGCAGCACGGGGTCCTGCGTGGCGACGCCAACGGGGCAGGTATTAAGGTGACATTTGCGCATCATGATGCAACCTGCAGCCACCAGAGGTGCCGTGGCAAAACCGAACTCGTCAGCTCCAAGCAGAGCACCGACAACAACATCGCGGCCAGTACGCAACCCGCCATCAACCTGAACGGCGATGCGCGAGCGCAGCTTGTTTTTCAAAAGCGTCTGATGGGTCTCGGCCAAACCGATTTCCCACGGAGAACCGGCATGTTTGATGGACGTTAGAGGACTCGCTCCTGTGCCGCCCTCCATGCCTGAAATGGTGACGTGGTCGGCGCGCGCCTTGGCGACTCCCGCTGCCACCGTGCCCACTCCAACTTCCGATACCAGTTTGACAGATATGTCAGCGGAGGAATTGACGTTCTTTAAATCGTAAATCAACTGGGCGAGATCTTCGATTGAATATATGTCGTGGTGAGGAGGTGGTGAAATCAATCCAACACCTTGAGTGGAATGACGCACTTTGGCGATGACGGCATCGACCTTGTGACCGGGCAACTGGCCACCCTCTCCGGGCTTTGCTCCCTGGGCCATCTTGATCTGGATCATGTCGGAATTGACCAGATATTCTGTGGTCACACCAAACCGGCCCGAGGCCACCTGCTTGATTGCAGAGCGTTTGCTGTCGCCATTTTTCATCGGAACGAAACGTTCAACTTCTTCGCCACCCTCACCGGTATTCGACTTGCCGCCGATGCGGTTCATGGCGATTGCCAGGTTTTCGTGGGCTTCAGCCGAAATCGAACCATAGGACATGGCGCCGGTGGCGAAGCGTTTGACTATTTCCGCAGCCGGCTCGACCTGATCAATATCTATCGGCTTGCGCCCCGTCTCGGCGGCATCCTTCAGACGGAACAGACCACGAATGGTCAACAGCCGTTCTGATTGCTCGTTTATGGAGCTGGCAAATGCCCGATAATTGTCCTGGCTGTTGCTACGCACGGCATGCTGCAGATTGGTTACCTCATCAGATGTCCAGGCATGAGCTTCACCGCGCTGGCGCAACGCATAGTCGCCGCCGACATCAAGGGCGTGTCGCAATATCGGCACGTCGCCATAGGCTGCGCGATGACGCTCGAATGTTTCTTTGGCGATTTCATCAAGGCCAATGCCTTCAATGGTCGTCGCAGTGCCGGTGAAATATTGTTCGATAAAGGCGCTGGACAGGCCGACGGCGTCGAATATCTGCGCACCGCAATAGGATTGATAGGTCGAAATGCCCATTTTGGACATGACTTTCAACAGACCCTTGTCGATTGATTTGATGTAGCGCTGAATGACCTCTCTTTCATCCACCTCTTTGGGAAACAGATTGTTGGCGTGCATTTCAGCCAGCGTTTCAAAGGCGAGATAAGGGTTGATCGCTTCAGCACCGTAACCGGCAAGGGCTGCAAAGTGATGCACTTCGCGCGGTTCGGCTGATTCGACCACCAGACCAACAGAAGTGCGCAGGCCCTTGCGGATCAGATGGTGATGGACCGCAGCAGTCGCCAGCAGTGCCGGAACAGCAACCCGATTGGTGCTGAATTGACGGTCGGACAGGACAATGATGTTGTCGCCACCAGTGACGGCCTTTTCGGCCTTGGCACACAGTTTGTTGAGGCATTCTTTCATGCCGTCAGGGCCATGCTCAACATTATAGGTGATATCGAGCACTCGAGAGACAAACTGGTTGTCACCAATATCGCTGATGTCACGGATCTTCTGAAGATCAGAATTCCGCAGGATTGGTTGACGCACTTCCAGGCGCTTTTCACTGGACTGATGAGAATGGTCAAACAGGTTGGGACGTGGACCAATGAACGATATCAGGCTCATCACCGATTCTTCACGAATTGGATCAATCGGCGGGTTGGTGACCTGCGCGAAATTCTGTTTGAAATAGGTGTAAAGCAGCTTCGCCTTGTTGGACATCGCCGAAATTGGCGTGTCGGTACCCATGGAACCCAGCGCTTCCTGTCCCGTCGTCGCCATCGGTGTCAGAAGAATCTTGACGTCTTCCTGCGTGTATCCGAAAGCTTGCTGGCCATCCAGCAGATCCTGACCGGTATATTTGCGCGGCGAGGATTTCTTGCCTTTCAGTTCTTCAAGTACGATCTGGGTATCGTCGAGCCACCTGTCATACGGTTTGGCGGAAGCCAGTTGATTTTTGATCTCTTGGTCTGAGACTATAATGCCCTTTTCAAGATCAATCAGCAGCATTTTGCCGGGCTGCAAGCGCCATTTTGTAACCACTTTGCTTTCATCAAACGGCAACGTTCCAGCTTCCGACGCCAGTACTACGGTATCATCGTCAAGAACAAAATAGCGGGCCGGACGAAGGCCGTTTCGGTCCAGTGTGGCGCCAATCTGACGGCCATCTGTAAAGGCCACCGCAGCGGGTCCATCCCAAGGCTCCATCATCGCTGCGTGGTATTCATAAAAGGCGCGGCGTTCCTCATCCATCAAAGGATTTCCGGCCCAGGCTTCCGGGATCAACATCATCATCGCGTGAGACAGCGAATATCCGCCCTGGTAGAGCAGCTCCAGAGCGTTGTCGAAACAGGCCGTATCAGACTGACCCGGTGCGGAGATTGGCCAGAGCTTGTTGATATCTTCACCGAATTCCGGTGAAGCAAGCGTTGCCTGACGGGCGGCCATCCAGTTGTTATTGCCGCGCACTGTGTTTATCTCACCATTGTGAGCAACCATGCGGTAGGGATGAGCCAGTTTCCAGGACGGGAATGTATTGGTCGAAAACCGTTGGTGCACCAGTGCCAAAGCCGATTCAAAACGCTGGTCACGCAGATCACTGTAATAGGGCCCCAACTGATCGGCCAGAAACATGCCCTTGTAAATGACCGTGCGTGAAGAAAGCGAGACCGCGTAAAATCCTTCAAACGACTCGACGCCAATCGCATTGGTAATTACCCGGCGCAATACAAACAGGCGGCGTTCAAATTCGTCGTCGTCAAGACCATCTGGCCGGGCGAAAAAACATTGCCAGTGGTCAGGTTCAGCTGCCAGAATTTCCGGGTCCTGCGAAAGCATTGAATTATCGACTGGTACAGCACGCCAACCGATGACAGGTTGCTTTTCAGCTTTTGCAGCGGTTTCGACGATCGACTTTACTTTCGCCAGTTCATCTTCGCCATGAGGCGAAAAGAAATAGCCCAGGCCATACTGACCGGCTTGGGGAAGTTGAAAGCCGAGAGCACTACATTCTTCGGCAAAGAACTTGTGTGGAATTTGAACCAGCATGCCAGCACCATCCCCCATCAAGGGATCGGCACCCGTGGCACCGCGATGTTCGAGGTTTTCCAGAATACGAATGCCATCTTCGATGATCTTGTGGGATTTCTCACCCTTCATATTGGCGATGAATCCAAGGCCACAGGCATCGTGTTCGTTTCTGGGATCATACAGGCCGGCAGCTGCGTTTCGCGCAGGCTTGACGATGCGGGAGCTCGTTTCGGTATCCAGTCCACTGAACAATCTATAATTACTGGTCATCTTGATCTCCTTACAATCCGGTCCGCCGAACCTGCCCATCTTAATGGACGGGTCTTGTATTTGGCACAAGAAAACGGCGCATCACCAATCTGCGACGCCGTTCTCGTCTGCCATGTTTGCTTGTGTTCGTGTAGCTGAACAACACGACTAATTTTCAGGAATTCCCGAACGCTGGCAATGCTCTAAACGAGAATGACAGTAATTTCAAGATGGGTAAGTAAAGCTGTCCTATTATTTCGAACCGCTGGACGCTCGTCAACTGCGGTAAAACCCCTTTTTGGGCAGGAAATATTCGCCACAAATGCCGATTCAGCAGTTTATTGCGCCATTGATGTGAATAAGGACAATGAAATGCCCGATACCAGCATTTTTCGCTGATACCGGGCGTGGTTATTAGAGCCGTTCACGATTAAATGGAGCTAATTCTGTTTGTGATTGGCGAGATGATCCAGAGTTGAGACGCACGCAGCGCGATGCCCTCGCATCGGGCAAGGGTGGCTCAGTTCTCGCGTCAACAAATAGGGGCGTCCGCCAATCACAAACCCTTCGGGAAGGACGCTTTTGCGCCATGACCGTCGCAAAGTCTCTAGGACGTATAACCGATACGACCGGCGATCCTTTACTTGGTTCTGTCACAAAAGCGCTTCTTCAGAATGGTTCCATTTAAACGTGAACGGCTCTAATTGCGGGGATATGTTGAAAATCTTATGGCAGATATTCAATTGCCCCGGGTTGGGTCTGCATCACATTGATTCAGGATTATTTCTTCTTGGTGGCCTTGCCTTCGATCTGACGAGCTGCCTCTGCGGAAATCGCAATTTTACGGGCTTTCATGGCTTCTGGAATTTCCCGCACCAATTCGATATGCAAGAGGCCATTTTCCAAATGGGCATTTCGCACTTCGACATGGTCCGCGAGTTGGAAGCGGCGTTCAAAATTGCGGGCGGCAATGCCGCGAAACAACATCTCGCCTTCGTTTTCTTCGGTTGCCTGCTGATTACCCTTAACCAGAAGCGTGTTTTCCTTGGCCTCGATCTCCAGGTCCTGCTCACCAAAGCCAGCCACTGCCATTGAAATGCGATAAGCATTTTCGCCAGTTCTTTCAATGTTATATGGTGGGTAAGCGGGAGCGGAATGTTCAGGTTGCCCCATATTGTCGAGCAGGTTGAACAGCCGGTCAAAACCAACGGTTGATCTGTAAAGTGGGCTAAAATCTACGTGTCTCATCTTGTTATCCTCTTTGGAGCGATGACTGATAATCTACGGCGCTGCATCTCCTTGGGACGATGCCGGTTGCCGCTGCAGAGCCATTTATGGCCTCTGCCTTATTGATATGGGTCCACCTGTGTTCAATTCAAGGTGTCACTGGTCAGCGAAACGGAGGCGACAGCGCGATTTTGCTTGAGCAATTGTAACCAAGCAGGTAGCAGGGCGACTATGACTTTTGTCGACTCAGCACCAATGGACCATCTGTTTGCCACGGGGGATAATCCGATCCCCGAAGGCGCAAGAACCGGCTTCGTCACCACGCCGGATAAGGTCAGGATCCGCTTCGCCCGCTGGGATACGTTGCAACATCCGTCAAAAGGCACCGTCATCGTTCTGCACGGTCGCACAGAATGTATCGAAAAATATTTCGAGACTGTTCAGGACCTTCGTCAGCGTGGCTTTGGTGTCCTGACATTTGACTGGCGCGGGCAGGGTGGTTCAGAGCGCCTGTTGCGTGATCCCAAAAAAGGCCATGTGGAAAATTTCAATCAGTATCTGAGCGATTTTGAGTCCATTCTGACCGAGATTGCCCTGCCGGACTGCAAGCCGCCACATTATATTTTGGCCCATTCCACCGGAGGTCTGGTTGCCCTGCTGGCGGCACCGGCCTTGTCCAACCGCATTCGCCGCATTGTATTGGCGGCGCCTTTGCTTGCCCTTAATCGATTGCCGGTCAGTCAGCCCAGGTTGCAGAGCATTCTTGGCGCGCTGACATTTATCGGCCTGGGTCGGATTAATCTGGCTCGCGATCGCAGTCCCGAAAATCAAAAAGAATTTTTGTCGAACAATCTGACCTCAGATACAGAGCGATTTGATCGCAACCGAAACATTATCGAATCTCACGAGGATTTGGCCATCAGCCATCCGACGATCTCCTGGACCTTTGCAGCCTGCCGGGCAATGGCCCGCGTCAACAGCCCCGGTTATTCCAACTCAATTTCAATTCCGACTTTGCTGGTTGCAGCTGGCAACGACCCAATTGTTTCGCCCAGCGCAGTGGAACTGTTCGGCAGAAATATGCGCTCCGGAGCGTTCTTGACCGTTTCCGGTGCCAGACATGAATTGCTGCAGGAGCGCGATTTGTATCGGGAGCAGTTTCTTGCGGCTTTTGATGCTTTTGTACCAGGCACCGAAATTTGATCAGGCGTCGCGTTTGTTTAACAACTCCATAGCCTGTTGATGGATTCCAGCATTTGCGGCGGCCAGAATTGAGCCACCCTTTGAAGCCTCTCCTCCCGACCAGCTGGTTACCATGCCACCCGCCCCTTCGATGATGGGTATCAGGGCGGCAATGTCATATATATTGAGACCGGATTCGATCACCAGGTCCACCTGGCCAGCCGCCAGCAGACAGTATGCGTAACAGTCGCAGCCATAGCGAAACAGTTTGACCTGCCGCTCGACATCAAAATACGCTGTTTCAGCGGGTGTGGTCAGCAGATGAGGCGATGTCGTCATTAATATCGCCTGGCTCAGTTCGGTGACCGAGCCGGTGTTGAGCTGCATCGGCTGGCCGCCATCGACGCGCAGATGTGTTTTGCCTTCAATCGCCAGATATCGCTCTCGGGTGAACGGTTGGTCCATTGCTCCGGCAATCGGCTTGCCATTTTCATACAGGCCGACCAGCGTGCCCCAGACTGGCAATCCCGAAATAAATGCTCTGGTGCCATCGATAGGGTCGATGATCCACTGATAACGGGCTTCACTTCGAACGGCGCCGTATTCTTCGCCAATAATTCCATGGTCGGGAAATTGTTTTTCCAGCAAATCCCGAATGATTGATTCCGCGCGACGATCAGCTTCCGTAACCGGATCAAAATCATCGGTAAGTTTGTTGGAAACGTCCAGTTTTGATCGAAAAAGTGGCAAGGTTACAGCAGCTGCGCCATCACAAAGATGGTCAATAAATTGGGTAAGTTCGGCAGCAGAAGGAAGTGACATGGTCAGATTTTTTTAGATTATTCAGCAGCCATTGACTGGCCGTAAAAGCCCGAGTCCGGCAAACTCATCGCTTGTGACACAATCGCTGTAATATCTTGAGAAAGAGCAGAGAAACCAACTGTCGGTTCCAGTGTTTTCTCGTTGACATACAGGCCTCTGTTGATTTCGATTTGAACGGCATGGAGGCCTTTGAGCGGGCGTCCATAATGTTCGGTGATAAACCCACCCGCATACGGTTTGTTTCTGGCGACGGTGTAGCCGCGATCGGCGAACTGACGCATGATGGAACGGCTAATGTCTCCGTCACAGGACGTTCCATACCGGTCGCCAACAATAATGTCTGGCCGGTTTTGCCCCTCATTGCGCGCACCGCTTGACGGCATCGAATGGCAGTCCACCAATACCGCATAGCCAAACATTACCGAAGACTTTGCCATCAAGCCCCGCAGGGTTTCGTGATAAGGGCGATAGACATTTTCGATCCGCCAAATGGCTTCAGGAAGAGACGGTCGTTTCCGATAAATCTGCACGTTTTCTGCAACCAACCGGGGTATGGTTCCTAAACCGCCGGCAACTCGAATGGAGCGGCAATTGGCATGTGCCGGCAGCGATTCATTGAATAGTTTGGGATCGAGTTCGTAGGGCTCACGGTTGACATCCAACCAGGCTCTCGGAAATTCTGCTGCCAGCAGAGGCGCGCCAAGCCCCACCACACCGGCGAATAGCTGGTCAACAAAAACATCTTCTGAACGTCGAATGTCCAGAGCAGAAAGACTGGACGCTTTCAAAAAGCTGATCGGGTATTTTCGCCCGCTATGTGGCGAATTGAAAACGAACGGAACCCGTTGATCCGCGGGACTATGCAAGCGAAATGGTGGATATTCTTCGGTGCCGAATTCGACGTTGTCCAAATCTGATTTTACCCGTTTGATGCTGCACCAACTGTGTCAGTTGGTCAGCCAACTGTCCAGCCGTTCACGGGGTGGTTTCTGGAAAGTGATTTCCCTGTTGTTTATTCGATATTTACTTAAATGGTGTGTAAACAGAGGCAGAGTTGCAATTGATTGGCCAATCGTCGCTATCTTCACTGTTTATGTCGCCGCGTGAAGATACGAATGAAATCCAAATTATGGGAAAAGCATGAATAAAATTCTCCTGGCAGAAGACGATAATGATATGCGCCGCTTTTTGGCCAAGGCGCTGGCCAATGCTGGTTATGACGTTATTTCCTATGACAATGGTGCGAGCGCTTATGAGCGGTTGCGCGAGGAACCGTTCACCCTGTTGCTGACCGACATCGTGATGCCGGAAATGGACGGTATCGAATTAGCCCGCCGAGCCACCGAGCTGGATCCCGATTTGAAGGTGATGTTTATTACCGGATTTGCAGCCGTTGCTCTCAATCCGGAGTCAGATGCGCCCAAAGACGCCAAGGTGCTCTCAAAGCCATTCCATTTGCGGGATCTGGTCAACGAAGTCGAAAAGATGCTGGCGGCCTGACAAACTGCACATTATCGATGATTCTCGATAATCTTGCAGTTGACGTAGACCCCGCAAATGTGGTGTATGCGCTTCGGCTTTGAATTTACTTTTGAGGCTTCCCGGACCTTGCTGGACCTCTATTTTCCGGCAAACCGTTTGATGGACGGGCGATTAGCTCAGCGGGAGAGCACTACATTGACATTGTAGGGGTCACTGGTTCAATCCCAGTATCGCCCACCATTCCTCATTCACTGATTAGCAAACTTGCACTGGAAACTTCGGTTTAAATGACCCCAACAACATAACCAGCCTATGTTGAGACAGCAGCCGGCCCGCTGATTGCATCGTGCGATCAAAGCGTTCTTATCTTACGCTTCAAATGTATTTATCTTGCCACCGATATTGCGGGTGATGGCATCGGCGGCAACTTTGACCTTTTCTCCATATACTTCGATCCGGCCAGAATTCACTCGCACCGTTGGACCGGAAATCGATATTGCCGATACCGCTTCACCAAAGCTGTTGAAGATCGGGGCGGCAATGCAGCGCATGCCCATTGTGCGTTCCTGATCGTCGACGGAGAATCCTTGTTTCAGTGTTTCCAATCTCATTTGCAACAATTCTTCTGTCGTCATAATCGAGTTTTCGGTAAACCGGACGAGACTGATGGATTTAGCCAACTGGGCTGCTTGATTTTCCGGTCGAAAAGCGAACAGAACTTTGCCGATACCGGAAGCATGAATGGATCCATGAGTGCCGGGCCGAAAAAAGGCCCTTATTGGTTCATGGGTTTCCACCTGGCTGAGAAAGACCACCTCGTCGCCGGCAATTATGCCGAGATTGGTGGTTTCGCCAGTTTCCGACATTAAGGAGGTCATCACGGCCCGGGCCTGTTCGACCATATTAGTATTGGCAAGGAACGCACTGCCAATCCTGAAGGATTCAACATCGACCTGCCACAATTGTGCATCTTCGTCGAAACTCACCATGCCGTGTTTTTGCAGCGTCACCAAAGCACGATAGGCGCTGGCAGCAGGCTGGCCCGACAATTCGGACAGCTCCGAGAGCGATTGACCAGTGCCTTGCGACACAACTTTCAACAACGTTATGGCCTTGTCGACTGACTGAACAATCGTCGCTTCAGTTTTTGAATGGAACGAACGGGGACGGCCCCGTTTTCTGGATTCATATTCAGTCAAAATGCTGTTCCTTGTCATTGTCTGGCAGAAATTGATAATCCTCGTCGAAAATGAAGATAATCACTTGCCAAGGATGAAAAATCAATTTCTCATCAATTACAGTAGGTTACACTTTTGAACCCAAAATGAAAAACTTTTTTGAAAAAATTGAAAAAAAACCTTGATTGCTGCATGTTGTTGAGGTCAACCGCCTGCCAGCTACGAGGTAAATGAAATGTCTACGCAGAACCCTGTCTTTATTCCCGGCCCGACAAATATGCCGGATGAACTGCGCCGTGCCATCGATTATGCCACGATCGATCACCGCTCCAGCAATTTTGTTGAGATGTTCCTGCCAGCTCTGTCAGGTGTGAAAAGAATTTTGAAAACGGAAACCGGCGAGAGCCTGATATTCCCCTCTACCGGAACTGGTGCCTGGGAAGCAGCGATTACCAACACACTTTCACCAGGCGACAAGGTACTTATTGGACGCTGGGGCATGTTCTCCCATCGTTGGATCGACATGTGCCAGCGTCATGGTTTGAAAGTAATTGTTGTTGAGGCGCCCTGGGGACAAGGAGTTCCACTGGATGCCTATTCATCGGCTCTGCAGGGTGACAAGGATCACGACATCAAGGCGGTTATGGTCACCCATAACGAGACTGCTACTGGTGTAAAATCTGATATCGCCGCGGTCCGTGATGTGCTGGACGCATCAAACCATCCAGCAATGCTGCTGGTTGATGGTGTCAGCTCTATCGCATCGATGGATTTCCGCATGGATGAATGGGGCGTAGACATTGCCATCGCCGGTTCACAGAAGGGCTTCATGCTGCCTGCTGGCCTTGCCATTCTCGGGGTTAGCCAAAAAGCGATTGCGGCGATGGAATCCGCCAAACTGCCACGCACATTCTTCGATTTTCGCGATATGTTAAAGGCCAATGCCAATGGTGGCTTTCCCTATACGCCACCTTTGCAGTTGATCCGTGGTCTCAATCACGCCATCGCAATGCTCGAAAAAGAAGGTTTGGATAACGTATTTGCCCGCCACCACAGGTTGGCTCAGGGGGTCCGCGAAGCCGTTTCAGCCTGGGGGCTCCATCTATGTGCCCAGTCACCCGATCTTTATTCTGATACGGTCAGCGCCATAGTGGTTCCAAAGGGTTTTGATGGCACTGGATTTGTCACCCACGCGGCAGATAAATACGGCGTCGCATTTGGCGTCGGATTGGGAGAAGTTGCCGGGAAGGTCTTCCGCATCGGTCATTTGGGCATGCTGACAGATGTCATGGTTTGTGCTGGACTGTGTGCGGCGGAAATGACCATGTTGGATCTCAACTTCCCAATCAAGGCGGGTTCCGGAGTTGCTGCTGCACAGGACTTTTTTCGCCACAACGACGTTGCAGCAAACCTAACTCAACAGGCCGCCGCATAAGTCCGGCAACTGAACAGGTAATTGAACCGATGATCATTCCTACCTTTGATGATGTCCTGTCTGCTCGCCAGCGCATCGCCCCCTACATTCACCGCACGCCGGTTCTGACGTCGCAATTTATGAACGATTTGACCGGTGCCGAACTCTATTTCAAATGCGAAAACCTGCAAAAAGCCGGGGCATTCAAGGCGCGCGGTGCTTCCAATGCAGTTTTTGGCTTGTCAGATGAACAGGCTGCCAAAGGCGTTGCCACGCATTCATCTGGCAATCATGGTCTGTGCCTTTCCTATGCGGCTGGACGTCGGGGAATCCCGGCTTCGGTAGTGGTGCCACGCACCGCGCCAGAGGCGAAGAAACAAGCCATGCGTGGCTATGGCGCAACCGTCGTGGAATGTGAGCCAAGCACCACTTCGCGCGAGCAGGTATTTGCTGAAGTCGTTGCTGAATCAGGCGCCGACTTTGTCCACCCTTATAATGACCCGCGCGTGATTGCCGGGCAGGGCACGTGTTCATTGGAATTGCATGAAGATGTGGGTCCGCTGGATGCCGTGGTCGCTCCGATTGGCGGTGGCGGGATGATTTCGGGAACTTGCCTGTCATTGTCAAACGTTTCGCTCGAGACAAAAATATTCGCTGCAGAACCCGAACAGGCTGATGATGCCTGCCGCTCGTTTAAAGCAGGTCACATCATCGCCGATGATGCACCGGTTACGGTGGCCGATGGATTGAAAGTGCCGCTGAAAGATCTCACCTGGCACTTCGTCCGTAATCATGTCAGCGATATTCTACTGGCGTCCGAAGAGGAAATCGTCGATGCTATGTTTCTCATCTGGCAGCGCATGAAAATCGTCATGGAACCGTCAAGCGCAGTGCCTTTGGCAACCATATTGAAAAACAAAAAAGTCTTTGCCGGAAAGCGTGTTGGATTGATCATCACCGGTGGCAATGTCGATCTCGAAAAACTGCCCTGGATGCAGTCCTAATCTGAAAGGAAACTCCTATGTCCGCTTTTGAAACAATGACCGGAAACACCGAATTCGAAGTTGGTTTTAACATTCCAGCCAAACCCGGCATGAGTGAACAAGACATTCAAACGCCTTGTCTGATTCTGGATCTCGATGCCCTGGAACGCAACATCAAGAAAATGGGCGATTACGCTAAAGACCACGGCATGCGCCATCGGGTCCACGGTAAGATGCACAAATCGGTGGATGTTGCAAAACTCCAAGAAAAACTTGGCGGTGCGATCGGTGTTTGCTGTCAAAAAGTCAGTGAAGCTGAAGTCTTCGTTCGCGGTGGTATCAAGGATGTTCTGGTCTCGAACCAGGTGCGCGATCTCACCAAAATAGACCGGTTGGCCCGACTGCCGAAACTCGGTTCTCGCATAATCGTTTGTGTTGATGATGCTGAAAACGTTGATGATTTGTCGGCTGCGGCACAGCAACATGACACGACTCTGGAATGTTTAATTGAAATCGACTGTGGTGCTGGTCGGTGTGGCGTTTCATCGACCCAGGATGTGGTAAATATCGCCCGTCTTATCGAAGCTGCACCGGGACTGAAATTTACTGGAATTCAAGCCTATCAGGGAGCGATGCAGCACCTTGACAAGTATGAAGATCGTGAAGCCAAGCTGCAGGTTGCAATCGATATGGTGAAAGACGCCGTGCGCGGTCTGGAGGCTCAGGGCATTAGCTGTGAACTGGTCAGTGGTGGAGGTACCGGCTCTTATTATTTTGAGAGTAATTCGGGCGTCTACAACGAATTGCAGTGCGGTTCGTACGCCTTTATGGATGCCGATTACGGGCGAATTCTGGACAAGGACGGCAAACGCATTGACCAGGGTGAATGGGAAAATGCGCTTTTCATTCTCACATCCGTGATGTCACATGCAAAGACCGATAAGGCGATTGTTGATGCTGGTTTGAAAGCACAATCTGTCGATAGCGGTTTGCCATTCATCTATGGACGCGATGATGTTGAATATGTCAAATGTTCCGACGAACACGGCGTGGTTCAAGACGACAACGGCGCGCTGAAAGTTAATGACAAGCTGAAGCTCGTGCCCGGCCACTGTGATCCGACTTGCAACATACATGACTGGTATGTGGGAGTTCGTAACGGCAAAGTTGAATCCGTCTGGCCCGTATCGGCGCGCGGAATGGCCTACTAAACATATCACGAATCCGGGCCGAACGGGGCCCCAGAAAATGAGCGAAATCGTCCCATGATCATTGTTCCAGAGAGTGAAATAGCAAGTCTCGTGACCCGCGAAGCGGCGTTTCAGGCAGTTGAAAGTGTATTTGCCGCGATGGCATCAGGTGATGCCTATAATTTCCCCGTGGTTCGCGAGGCCATTGGTCATGTGGATGCCCTCTATGGATTTAAGGGCGGTTTCGACAAGGCGGGAATGGCTCTCGGGCTGAAAGCTGGAGGGTATTGGCCGAACAATCTGGAGAGCCACAACATCATCAATCATCAATCGACGGTATTTCTGTTCGACCCCGATACTGGAATGGTCAAGGCTTTGGTAGGCGGCAACCTGCTTACCGCATTGCGTACCGCAGCTGCCTCGTCCGTTTCGATCAAGCATCTGGCCCGGCAGGATGCCAAGGTCATGGGCATGATTGGCGCTGGTCATCAGGCCAAATTCCAACTGCGTACCGCGCTGGAACATCGCCAGTTTGAGAAGGTGATCGGCTGGAATCTCCATCCGGAAATGCTGTCAAATCTTGAAGAAGTCGCAAACGAAGCCTCGCTTCCATTTGAGGCCGTTGAGCTGGAAGGAATGACCGAGGCTGATGTTATTATCACCATCACGTCCTCCTTCGATCCGATCCTGCTGAAAAATCATGTGAAACCGGGAACCCACCTGGCCTGCATGGGAACGGATACCAAGGGCAAGCAGGAAGTCGGGGTCGACCTGATTACCGCGGCCACCGTGTTCACAGATGAAATCGCCCAGTCTGTAACTATCGGAGAAAGTCAGCACGCAATTGCCGGTGGGCAAATGAAAGCCAGCGAAATTTCTCCGCTTGGGGCAGTCATTAACGGTATCCACCAGGGTCGGATTTCTGACGAGGAGATCACTTTGTTTGATGGTACCGGCGTGGGGCTTCAGGACTTGGCCGTTGCATCAGCTGCGGTCGAATTGGCTGTGGCGAATGGCAAGGCAATCGAAATCGATCTTTGATCCGACCAATTCGCTTATGCCGCCGTCACCGCCCCGATCGGAACCCAGCCACCACGGAGAGTAAACTCAAACTCTGCGGTGACACAGCTTCAAAACAAGGCTAACGGTGAACCGATCATCTTCTGAATTCGTGGCCTACATGTGACCCAGAACAGACCTGTAAAAATTGCCATCAATGGTTTTGGACGCATCGGGCGCACCATCGCTCGACAGGTGTTGTCAACATCGCTCAAAGACCAATTCGAACTGGTGTTGATCAACGATATTGCCCCATTGGATATCTGCGCCTATTTATTCCGCTATGACTCGGTATTTGGTCCCTATGGGGGAGAAGTTACTGCCGGTTCGGGCCAGTTGAACGTCGACGGTGTGAAAATTCCAGTCACGATCGAACCTGACATCAGCATTTTGGACCTGACGGAAGTGGATGTTCTGCTGGAATGTACCGGCGCTGTTAAAAATCGGGAAATTGCAGAGCGAGGTCTGAAGGCAAAGGCCAAAAGCATTCTCATCTCCGGACCGGCAAGTGACGCGGATATTACAGTGGTAATGGGAGCTAACGAGAATCAATTGGGGTCGGCGAAGATCGTTTCCAATGCTTCTTGCACCACCAATGCCATTGCGCCGTTATTGCAGTTGCTGGACAATGAATTGGGCATTCAGCGCGGCCATGTTTCGACGGTTCATTGTTATACCAACAGCCAGCCCTTGATTGATGCGCCGACAGCGTCTGCCGCGCGTTCGCGTGCTGGAGCTTTGTCAATGATCCCAACCACGACCAGTGCCACAGATCTGGTTGGTGAGGTTCTGCCAAATTTGAATGGAAAACTAACCGGAGCAGCCATTCGTGTGCCCGTTGCCAGCGTTTCGGCGATCGATGCTGTGCTGCAATTATCGCGTTTCCCGACCACCGGCATTGAGGCGTTTCTCGAAACGGCATGTGAAACCTCATCCATCCTCGCAGCGACCAGGGATCCAGTCGTATCGAGCGACCTTCGGGGTCGGCCTGAATCTCTCATTGTTGCCCTGCCTGAGACCATGCAGGTTGCGGACCGTCAGGTGCGGATCATGGGGTGGTATGACAATGAATGGGGATTTTCTGCGCGCATGCTCGACATGGCGCAACTGATGAACAACCGCACCTGAGTTTTAACCCTGCATGTCTGCAGATTATCTCGTAAAGCTTCCCAGCTTCGCGTGACGATTGACATCCTTGTAAAGCAAATAGCGGAATGGACCGGGGCCACCTGCATAGCAGGCCTGAGGGCAAAAGGCGCGCAGCCACATATAATCACCTGCTTCAACTTCCACCCAATCCTGATTGAGTTTGTAAACCGCCTTCCCCTCCAGAACATAAAGACCGTGTTCCATCACATGGGTCTCTGGAAAGGGAATGACACCACCAGGCAGAAACGTGACGATGGTGACGTGCATATCGTGGCGCAGGTCATCGAGCTCTACAAAACGCGTTGTCGCCCAGCGTCCTTCTGTATCGGGCATGGGTGTTGGTGCAATATCGCGTTCGTTGACAACAAAAGCTTCCGGGGCATCAATTCCGGCCACTGGTTCGTATTGTTTGCGGATCCAGTGAAAGCGTACCGGGTCTGCTGACTGATTTTTAACTGACCAGTTGGTGGTCGGAGGGATGAAGGCGTAACCACCCGTGCCCATCTCGTGTTCGGTGCCGTCAATTGACAGGCTTAACTCGCCTTCCACCACAAAAATTACAGCCTCTGCCGTGGGGTCAAGTTCCGGCTTGGAACTGCCACCCTGCGGCCCGACTTCCATAATGTATTGGGAGAATGTTTCGGCAAATCCCGATAGCGGGCGGGAGATTATCCAAAGTCTTGTCTTGTCCCAAAACGGCAGATAGCTGGTTACGATGTCGGTCATCGTATTGCCGGGCAGAACCGCATAGGCATCGGTGAATACAGCCCGTTCATCCATCAAGGCCGTCTGTGGTGGCAGACCGCCGCGTGGCGCGTAATAACCGTTTCCAAGATTATGTTTGTCTGGTGTCGCAGGTTTGGTCATCAAAGCAGATCCTTCAGGCGCAGGAGGGCAATTTTTTCAACCTGCTGACAGGCTGTCGAAAACTCCGCATCCAAATCGTTTTGAATGCGTGATTTGAAGGCGGTTAAAATTTCAGACCTGGTCAGGCCCTTGACGGCAATGATAAAGGGAAAACCGAATTTATCCATGTAGCTCTGATTTAATTCTGTAAAAGTCTGGCGTTCCCCGTCGGTTAGGGACTCCAGCCCCGCTCCGGCCTGTTCAGAAGTTGATTCTGCAGTGAGCCGATTGGCGGCGGCGAGCTTGCCCGCAAGGTCCGGATGTGCATTCAATACGTCCAGTCGTTGAGGACCATTAGCCAGACGGAACTGAATTTTCATTGCGTGATGAAGCCCGCCGAATGTGTCGTTGGCGGCACCAAGGCCGGCTTCATAGGCCTGTTCAGCAATCCAGGGAGAATGCTCGAAGACACCACCATATGCATCGACAAAATCGGACTTGGTCATTTTCGATGGGCGCTGGGTCTGTGGCCTTGGCGGGTGAGTATCTGCCCAGTGTTGGGCGATGTCGATGCGTCGGGCGAACCAGACCGCCTCATGCGACTGTGCATACGCGACAAACCGCTTCAGTGCAGCCAAACGCCCCGGTCGGCCGATCAATCGGCAATGCAGACCGATACTCATCATTTTCGGTGAACCGCTTTCACCTTCCGCATAAAGCGTATCGAAAGTGTCGCGCAGATAGTTTTCAAACTGATCACCAGCATTGAAACCTTGCGGAGTGGCGAACCTCATATCGTTGCAATCCAATGTGTAGGGGATGATCAGTTGATCCCGCCCAGCATGATGACGCCAATACGGTAGATCGTCATCATAAGTATCGGAAATATAGTCAAAACCGCCTTCTTCAGAAACGAGGTCGACAGTGTTCTCACTGCAGCGCCCCAAATACCATCCACGAGGCCGATTTCCAGTAACTGCCTCGTGTAGAGCGACAGTCTGATCGAGGGATTTTCTTTCCTCTTCGCGCGAAAAGTCCTTGTATTCAATCCATTTCAATCCGTGGGAAGCGATTTCCCAATCGGCATCCAACATCGCCTCAACCTGGGCAGGTGATCTTTGCAATGCGGTTGCGACACCATAAACAGTGGCGGGAATGTTGTTTTCTGTAAACAGGCGATGCAAACGCCAGAAGCCGGCGCGCGCACCATATTCATAGATTGATTCCATGTTCCAATGTCGCTGGCCGGGCCAGGCCGCAGCGCCAACAATTTCCGAAAGAAAGGCTTCCGATGCCGCGTCGCCGTGAAGCAGGCAGTTTTCGCCCCCTTCTTCATAATTGATGACAAATTGCACGGCGATATTTGCGTTATTTGGCCAGGCAGCGTTCACCGGAAACTGACCATATCCCTGCATGTCTCTTGGATAGAACACTGAAACACTCCCTTTGGATTGTATTCTTAGTCTATCCCATTTAGTTGGTGGGATTATCAAATTCGATGCGAAGGTGCATTAGTCAAAGCCCCCTATATTTTTTGTCTCAGTCGCTTCATCCTTGGCCAAAGATCCACCGCGCAGAGAGTGAAAAATATGTCAGAACTCGGTTACCTAACCACCCATATTCTGGACACAGCGCGAGGGTGCCCTGCTGAAGGTGTCACAATTGAATTGTACCGACTGGAGGGCCAGAACCGCAGTCTGATGACCACCACGGTCACGAATGATGATGGTCGCACCGACCAGCCAATTATCCCCCGGGGAGAGTTGTCTGCGGGCGTTTATGAATTACTTTTTATGATCGGCGGCTATTTCAGAGGCCATGCGCCGGACAGTGCATTTCCCTTTGTTGATACTGTTCCGATCCGGTTTGGCATTGATGATGAGACGTCTCATTACCATGTGCCGTTATTGGCGTCGCCGTTCAGTTTTTCAACTTACAGAGGCAGCTAGATCAAATACGTCATGGGAGTATGTTTCTAGGGAAGAATCTCTCGACACCCAGCTATCATGTGATCGATCAAAAATCGGGTTTTTGGATCCTGCAGTTTCTTGTGCGGGAATACGCAGGAAAAAGGCAGTGGCGTTGGCGGAGTATCTTTGGCCACTTCGACCAAATCGCCTTGTGCCAAATGGTCAGCCACCTCAAAACGGGTTTTGTTGACGATACCGCATCCCTGAAGCGCCCAGTTCGTCAAAACGTCGCCATCGTCGGATTCCAGAGGGCTTGAAATATCCAGTCGTTGCGGACCATCACTTGTCTGCAGTGTCCAGAAAAATTCATCGGCCCCTGGAAATCGCAGCAGTAAACAATGATGTTGTGAAAAATCGCCGTTTTCTATTGCACCATAGCGGTCCACATAGTCGCCAGACGCGCATAGCAGGCGCTCAAATGTATGAACCAATCGAAACCGCATTTCAGAATCACGCAATTCGCCGAGCACGAAAGCGGCGTCCAAACCTTCATTGGTGATATCGACCTTTCGGTCGGAAAGCCGCAGTCGCACATTGATGTCAGGAAATTTCTCTTTGAAGGAAGGCACAAGCGGCGCGATCAGCTTTTTACCAATGCCCAAAGGCGCAGCGATAAATACGGAGCCACGTGGCTGGTCGGTAACCTCGGCAATACTGCCTTCAACTTCTTCAATCGTATCCAGAATGCGGGTTGCACCCTTATAGAACAGCTCGCCATGTTCGGTCGGTTTTAAGCTACGGGTGGTCCGGTTGAACAAGCGCACACCAAGATGTTTTTCCAGTTCTGCAATCCGACTGCTGGTGACCGCGCCGGAAACGCGCAAATCACGGCCCGCTGCCGACATGCTGCCAAGCTCATAAACGCGCACAAAAGTCTTGATGTTGGCCACGTAGGACATGCTGGATTTTACCATTATTCGGAAAAATTTGATAGTCCTAGAATTTTATCGCTGTTCTCTCCCGGGCCGGTTTTTGTCAACCTCGTAGCATCCTGTGGAATCTCATCGGTGGTCGTCAGACCACCGAATGGTGGCACAGATTGGAGGAAAGCATGTATTACGATTATGCAGTTATGTGGGACTGGCTGTCCGTTGCCGTTCGCTGGCTTCACGTTATCACCGGCATTGCCTGGATTGGCTCATCATTCTATTTCATAGCACTCGATCTCGGCTTGCGAAAAGCTGATGATTTGCCCGAGGGTGCCCATGGTGAAGAATGGCAGGTTCACGGAGGTGGATTTTATCACATCCGTAAATTTCTCGTCGCGCCGACCGCCATGCCTGACCATCTGACCTGGTTTAAATGGGAGAGTTACGTCACATGGCTTTCCGGTTTTGCGATGCTGGCAATCGTTTATTACGCCGGTGCGGATTTGTTTTTGATCGACAAGCGCGTGGCGGATCTGAGCACCTGGCAGGCTATTGGGATTTCCGTCGGGTCGCTCGGCTTTGGTTGGGTTATCTATGACCAGTTGTGCAAATCGAAATTCGGTGAGGACAACACCCGGTTGATGATTTTCCTGTTTTTCCTGCTGGTGGTGATGGCCTGGGGCTACACGCAGGTATTTACCGGCAGAGCAGCTTTCCTGCATCTGGGGGCTTTCACAGCAACGATCATGTCCGGCAATGTGTTCTTTATCATCATGCCCAATCAGCGCATTGTTGTTGAAGATCTGAAGGAAGGCCGCACGCCGCACGATAAATACGGCAAGATCGCCAAACAGCGTTCAACCCATAATAACTACCTGACCTTGCCGGTCCTGTTCATGATGCTGTCGAACCATTATCCGCTGGCGTTCGCCACTGAATATAACTGGATTATTGCAGCTCTTGTTTTCTTGATGGGTGTTACCATCCGCCATTATTTCAACTGCACACATGCCCGTACCGGCAATCCTACCTGGACCTGGCTGGCAACCGCAATTCTGTTCGTTCTGGCTGCCTGGTTGTCAACCGTGCCAAAATTCTCAGATGGCGAAGCCAATGCGGCCGCGACATCGGCCCGCCAGCAGCAGTTCATGGATGCCAAAGGATTTCAGCAGGCGGCTGAAACCGTGCAGGGGCGTTGTTCAATGTGTCACGCAGCCGAGCCCGTCTGGGAAGGCCTGATCGTACCCCCCAAGGGTGTGTTGCTGGAGACCAGTGCCGACATTGCCAGCCATGCCCGCGAAATTTATCTGCAAGCTGGTCGCAGTCACGCCATGCCACCCGGTAATGTTACAGACATGACGAAGTTTGAACGGCAATTGCTTGTGAGATGGTATGAAACGGCGGTCAGTAATTAGACTGCGTCAACTTTTTCGCCTCGAAATGAAGAGTCATGCCAGTGGCCGAATGAATCTCGTTCGGCCACCGGCTAAATGATGGTCAGATGTTGTCCTCGTTTCGATTGAGATAGGCGTTCAAACTGGCCACGCTCTCAGCTTTTGCATGACACATCTCATAAAGACATTTGCGATAGGTCAACGAGACCTTATCGGGACCGACAGCGATTTCTTCCATCGGATGAGGGATTTGCTCAGGGTCCTGGCTCTCAACCACGTCAATATCTTCTTCTAGAATTTGCATTTGCAAATCGATATGCGGTTGATCCGGACCATCGTGATCGGTGTTTCTACAGGCGAACCAGAAGCTGCGGCAATTAACGTCGTTCAACGGCGTTGCCCACATCCAGATGACCGAGCGCGTGCCGTTTTCAAGCGTGATATCGAGGGTCACACCAAACGGCAATTGAATCGTGTAGTCGGTGGAAGCGAGCGGCGACAGACTGCCCGTTGAATCCATCGCATTGCGCGCTCCTTTGGGCGGTGCGTAGTGATAACGCAATTTACCTTCGGCCTCAAAACGCATATCGGGAATCAGATAGGTCACGTGACCGGCCTTGCCCAATGTTTCGGGATGTACAAACGGGAAATGAGCCAGATCGGTGAAATTTTCCAAACGCCGGGCCGAATGGGTTTTCCAGTCATAACTTGGTCCCAAAACACATTTGAATTGCGGATCGTCAAAGACCTGATGATCGGGAATCTGGGTGCTGGCTCCATCGTCCAGTCTTACCCAGACCAGCCCGTAGCGCACTTCGCAGTCATAACGAGTGGCACGGGCTCTTTTCGGGATAGGCCCGTCCGGGGCAGCTGGAATTTCAATACAGGTTCCTTGCGAGTCGTAGCACCAGCCATGATAAGCGCATTGCACGCGGTCGCCCCGGTTCCAGCCCAAATGAAGTTTGGCTGAACGGTGTGGACAGCGATTGTTCAATGCGACCACACCACTCTCCAGCCTGGCGATGACCAGTTCGGTTCCCAGCAACTGTGCCTGCATCAGACATCCGCGCCCAGTGTCAGAAGCTTCCAGTTCTTCGACGGTGCAGACCGGATGCCAGAAAAAGTGCCATGTTTGATTGTCCAGATAGGTGTTGTCGGTCAAATTGTACCACGCCTTTCTCCGATGACATTTATCGAAGTACGGATAGGGCGAGCCGTCAAGAACCGGGCAGCTGCCGATCAAGATCGCGTGGCAGGTTGGCGGCAATTTTCCACCATAAACTCAACAAAATATCGAATTTTCGGATCCTGAAGGCGTTTGTGGGGGTATAAACAGCCGAACATCGCACCTTTGGGTTTGTTATTTGGCAAAACCTCCACCAGCTCGCCCTTTTCAAGATGATGAGCCACATCGAAGTGAGGTTTATTGACAATTCCATATCCGTCGAGTGCCCAGCGGGTCAGCACGTCGCCATCATCGGCATCATATTTGCCGCTCACCTCCAGCCGCACCATGCCGTCGGGTGTATTGAGAGACCAGAAATATTCAGGTGATCGGGGATAGCGCAGTAACAGGCAATTGTGATTCTTTGCTATCAGATCGCCGGGTTTTTCTGGGGTGCCATATTTTTTCAGATATTCAGGCGCCGCGCAGAGAATGCGTTCGCAGTCGGCAATTTTGCGCAACTTTAAATTTGAATCCGCCGGGTCGCCGATAAAAAACGCGACATCCAGACCGTCTTCAAATATGTCGACCTTTCGATCTGACAGGCGAAGCCTGATTTCGGTGTGAGGATAATCATCGACAAATTTTGGAATAAGAGGTGAAATAACCCGACGACCAATCCCCAGTGGCGCCGTTACACGAATAGCGCCCCGGGGGGCATCGGAAAAACCCGCAACAATCGCCTCAGAATCCTCAACCGATTCCACCACCTTTTTGGCGTGTTCGTAATAAACCTTGCCAACATCAGTCGGGCTTAGATTACGGGTCGTTCGATTGAACAAGCGCACCCCGAGACGGTTCTCCAGTTCTTTCACCCTGTTGCTGGCGACAGCGGGCGTTATGCGAAGATCACGCCCACCGGCAGTGATACTGCCCAGTTCCATGGTGCGCACGAATACACGAAGGCTCTCAATATAGGGCATTTGACCTGTTCCTCGGTAGAATTTTCAGCTCGATTATCAACGAAACGTTGAAAGAGATTACCATTTAGCCGCGTATTTTTGAATATGCAGATTGGTTAATGTTTGAGTTGGCGGATTTTGATCCACCAAACAGGAGGAGGATGCATGACCACGCGCAATGAAATTCAGTTTCTGCTCAACGACACACTGGTGACAACGGGTGAGTTGGGAGCCACAGACACGTTGCTGGACTTTTTGAGGATCAATCAGCGATTGACCGGCTCCAAAGAGGGCTGTGCAGAAGGTGATTGTGGTGCCTGCACCGTATTGGTCGGCAGGCTTGTGGACGGCAAACTCGCATACAAAGCCGTCAATGCCTGTATCCGATTTCTTGCGTCACTCGATGGTTGCCATCTTGTCACGGTTGAACATTTGAAGGGCGCAGATGGCGGTCTTCATCCGGTCCAGCAGGCGATGGTCGATTTTCATGGCAGCCAATGCGGTTTTTGCACCCCTGGCATCGTCATGTCGCTTTACGCCCTGTGGATGGAAAATCCGTCTCCCACGGTCCAACAGGTTGAAACCGCCCTGCAGGGAAATTTGTGCCGCTGCACCGGATATGAGCCGATTATTCGGGCCGCCATGGAATTGGGTCGCGACAAAAGCCCGGCGCAGGATTTCCTCCAGTCGGAACGAACGAATATTGAAAGCAAACTGTCAGAATTGACCGATGGCAAACGGGTGGAGGTTGGTCCGGAAGACAACCGGGCGATCATACCTGCAAGTCTCGATGACCTTGCTGAATTGCTGGAAGCACACCCCGATGCGACCATCGTATCCGGGGCCACTGATGTTGGTCTGTGGGTTACCAAATTTCTCCAGCCCATCAGCCCTGCAATTTTTGTGGCAGACCTCGATGAGCTCAAGAACATTGAAGTCAGCGACAGCGACATATCCATCGGTGCAGCCGTCACCTATACCGAATTTGAAGAGGTAATGAGCGCCAACCTTCCGCAGCTTGCCGAATATTGGAACAGGATTGCCGGTTGGCAAGTTCGCAATATGGGCACGATCGGTGGCAATGTCGCCAATGGATCGCCAATCGGAGACGCTCCACCGATATTAATAGCGCTGGGCGCTCAAGTCACCCTGCGCAAGGGTAACGAGCGCCGAATAATTAATGTCCAGGACTACTTCATGGATTATGGAAAACAGGACCAGCTTCCCGGTGAATTTGTCGAAAAAATTAGCATCCCTCTGCCGACTGGATCCGAAGTATTTTCCGCCTACAAGATTTCAAAGCGCCGCGATGAAGACATTTCATCAGTTGCCGTGGGAATTCTGGTTTCGATTGCCGACGGCGTGGTTGAAAATGCCCGAATTGCCTATGGCGGCATGGCGGGAACTCCCAAACGCGCAACCACAGTTGAAGCAGAACTAATAGGCAATACCTTTACTGCTGATGTGGTCGAAAAGGCTGCAGGTAAATTGGGCGAAGATTTTTCTCCGCTGAGCGATTGGCGCGCATCAGCCGAATACCGGCTTTTATCTGCACAAAATCTGTTGCGTCGGTTCCATTTGGAAAACACCGGTGGGCCGGATGAAATTTCCAGACTGTCGCATATCCAACAGGAGATTTCGGCATGACCAGACCAACCAGGATACACGGTGCTGCACATACAGACGTCCAACATGACAGCGCTATAAAACACGTGACCGGGCGGGCAGATTATTGCGACGACATCAGCGAACCGATCGGCACCCTACACGCTTATCTGGGGGTGTCAAAAATTGCCCATGCCACAATAAACAGCATTGATTATGCGCAGGTGCGTGCTGCACCAGGCGTTGTTGGCGTGCTGACGGCAGACGATATACCAGGCATAAATGATATCAGCCCGACACACCTCAACGACGAACCAGTATTTCCAACTGAAAAGATTGAGTTCTGGGGACAACCGCTATTTGCAGTTGTTGCCAAGACCCGCGATCAGGCCCGCCGAGCTGCCGAGCTGGCAACTTTCGATGTCGACCCGCTACCCCATGCTCTCGACCCGATTGCTGCACAAGAAGCCGACTATCCCTTTGTCACGGCCCCGCTCAAACTGGAGCGTGGTGACGTATCGAGCGGTCAAAACGACGCTGAACATCGTATCAAGGGTCGGATGTCGATTGGTGGACAGGATCACATGTATCTGGAGGGACATATCGCCTTTGCTCTGCCGGGTGAAGACGACGACGTGGTTGTCTATTCTTCAACCCAACATCCCAGCGAGGCCCAGCACATGGTGGCGCGCGTTCTCGGTGTGCCTTCCCATGCAGTGACACTGAATGTGCGCCGGATGGGCGGTGGATTTGGTGGCAAGGAAACGCAGATGAACCTGTTCTGCGCCGTTGCTGCTATGGCTGCCAAAAAATGGAATCGTGCGGTAAAAATACGTCCTGACCGGGACCAGGATATGATGGCGACCGGCAAACGACACGACTTTGTGGCCGACTATGATGTGACTTTTGATGGCGATGGTAAAATTCAGGCCGTTGATGGAGTGTTTGCAGCCCGCTGCGGATTTTCCGCTGACCTTTCCGGCCCAGTCACTGACCGTGCATTGTTTCACGCAGACAACGCCTATTATTACCCCAATGTCCGGTTGGTCAGTCGTCCGATGAAAACAAATACGGTTTCAAACACCGCATTTCGTGGGTTTGGCGGGCCGCAAGGTGTGATCATTGCTGAACGTTTGATGGAAGAAATTGCCTACAAGTTGGGCAAGGATACACTGGAAATTCGCAAAGCCAATTTCTATGGTGCGGAGGGTCGTGATGTCACACCTTATCATCAGAAAGTGGAAGACAATATTATCGGCAAAATTGTCGATGAACTGGAACAATCCGCTGACTATCAGGAACGCCGCAAGAACGTCCTGGCATTCAATGCCAAAAACGACATCATCCGAAAAGGTATTGCCCTAACTCCGGTCAAATTCGGCATATCATTCACCGCAACCTGGTATAATCAGGCGGGTGCTCTGATTCACGTTTATAATGATGGATCGATACAGCTCAATCACGGTGGCACCGAAATGGGGCAAGGGCTGAATACCAAAATTGCCCAGGTGGTTGCCGAAGGATTTCAGGTAGATATCGATCGCATAAAGATTACCAAAACCACCACCGAAAAAGTTCCCAATACTTCAGCGACCGCAGCTTCTTCTGGCACCGACCTGAACGGCATGGCGGCCATGGATGCGGTGCGCCAGATCAAGGAACGTCTGGTCAAGTTTGCGGTACAGAACTGGAGCGTTGGCGAAGACCAGGTCGTTTTTGAAAACAACCGGGTCATCATTGGTTCTGAAGACCTGTCGTTTGATGAGTTTATCAGCCAGGCTTATATGGCGCGTGTTCAACTGTCGGCTGCCGGCTTTTACAAGACACCCAAAATCCATTGGGACCGAGCAGCTGGAACGGGGCGGCCGTTCTATTATTTTTCCTATGGTGCGGCCTGTTCGGAAGTCTCTGTGGATACCTTGACCGGGGAATACCAGATAGAACGTACCGACATACTTCATGATGTTGGAAAATCGCTTAACCCGGCAATCGACAAGGGACAGGTTGAGGGCGCTTTCATTCAGGGTATGGGATGGCTGACCACCGAGGAATTATGGTGGGATGCAGATGGTCAGTTGAGAACCCATGCGCCCTCGACCTATAAAATTCCATTGGCATCAGATAGGCCAAAGATCTTCAATGTCGACCTGGCGAGCTGGTCTGAAAACCACGAGCCGACCATCAAACGATCCAAGGCCGTTGGCGAACCACCTTTCATGCTCGGAATTTCAGTTCTGGAGGCTCTCTCGATGGCCGTTGCCAGCGTCGCAGATTATGAGCACTGCCCATGTCTCGACAGTCCGGCAACCCCGGAACGGGTTTTGATGGCCGTCGAACAATTGCGGCAGGGAGGCTGATCATGGCGCATAGATCAAAACTGTCACAGTATTTTACCAGCAACCAAAAGGTTGCCCGGGTTCGACTAACAAATGTGCGCGGTTCGTCACCGCGTGACGCTGGGACGGAAATGTATGTGTCGGCCGATAGCCTGTTTGGGACAATCGGCGGCGGCCGGCTTGAGCAAATGGTGATTGACGACGCGCGAGCGCTGCTGACCCGCGGGGATATCAGAGGCGTGATGGCGGTGCCGCTTGGTCCGGAAATTGGCCAGTGCTGCGGCGGACATGTGACGGTTCAACTGACCCGGATGAGCAAACGCGATCGCGAAGCTGCAGTTGAAGCACAGGCGAAATTCGCAAGTGAATTGCCCAGCGTTTATATTTTGGGGGCCGGGCATGTGGGGCGTGCGATGGCGGATTTTTTTGCCTTGCTGCCGGTGCAGGTGATTCTGGTAGATTCCCGCGCCGACCAACTCGACATGTGCACGGCACCCGTCGATATCAGGCATCGGGCAATCCCGGAAATTGACATTTTCAATGCTCCTGCGGGCAGCGCATTCATCGTTGCGACGCATGATCATGGGTTGGACTTTCTTCTTGCGTCTGCCGCACTTGAAAGAGGCGATGCGTCCTACGTGGGACTGATCGGTTCGAAGACCAAACGCGCCAAATTTGAATCCTGGTGTCGCAAAATGTTTGATGGTCTTTCGGCTGAAAAACTGGTGTGCCCAATTGGTGCGACTGCCAGCACCGATAAACGTCCACAAGTCATAGCCTCATTTGTCGCTGCTGAAGTGATGGCGATATTGAGTGTTGATGAATGCAAAATTCCGTCACCATCTCGTGAAGTAATTTCTGCACCCGCCAAGGGTGCAAATAACTTACCCGGCAGAAGTTTTAACGCTGCCGGAATTCAACTGAACTAACAACTGGGGAGATCCTAGAAATGACTGACCAACCCTATAGCTATAAGCTCATTGCGCGAAGTGATTTCAGCGCATTCTGGGCTTTGTTTACCGATAACCTCATCAATTTGATGGTGCTTGCAGGCATCTGTCAGTTTGTTTTCCAAATGCCAGCCGAGATCGTTTATGGCCGGATAGTGCCTGGCGCAGCCGTGGCCATCCTGGCAGGCATCATTGTGTATGTCTTGATGGCCAAACACGTCGCCAACAAGACCGGCAAGGATGTCACCGCGCTGCCTTATGGCATCAGTACGCCAGTGATGTTTGTCTATCTGTTTGGTGTGATTGGGCCGATTTACTGGTCGACAAACGATCCGATGCTGGCCTGGCAGGTTGGCATTGGTGCGGGCTTTATGGGCGGCATTGTTGCTGCACTGGGTGCGTTAATTGGACCGATACTGAAACGCGTGACTCCGCGAGCCGGTATGCTGGGAACCCTGTGTGGTATCGCGCTTGTGTTTATTGGCACGGTTCCGCTGGCGACGATTTTTGAAAATCCCTATGTCGGCTTTGCTTCACTGATCATTATCCTTTGGGGTCTTGTCGGCCGGTTTCGTCTGCCCTTTAATATTCCAGCTGGTTTGTTGGCGCTGATTGTCGGTACTGTCGTTGCGTTTTTGATCGGCGAGGCTTCTTTCAGTTTTGAAGGCGTCGGATTCTATCCTCCAGTTCCTTATTTCGGTGATCTTGTTGCCGGCATTCAGCATCTGTTTGCAAATCCGGAGCTGTTCCTGGTTCTTGTTCCCGTGCAGATCTATAACTTCATTGAAACCATGAACAATGTGGAAAGCGCCGAAGCTGCTGGCGACCATTATCCTGTGGCAACTTGCCAGGTAACCGATGGTGCCGGTACCATGATTGGGGCTTTGTTCGGTTCACCGTTCCCAACCACTGTCTATATCGGACACCCTGCATATAAGCGGATGGAAGCGCATGCCGGTTACATCATCGGTGTTGGTGCAATAATTCCGTTTGCCGCCTTCTTCGGCCTGCTGGCATTTCTCAACAACCTGATCCCGGTTGCCGCCGCTGCTCCCGTCCTTGTCTTCGTGGCACTGAGCCTGATTACAAATACGGCTCATTCGGTGAAAACCGAGCATATGGCCGCCGTGACCATCGCCATGATGCCGCATGTTTCCAGTTTTCTGGTGACCAAATGGGGATCCCTTATGGGCGCACTTGGCGCAACCGGAGTTGAGGGACTGCCTCGCTTGGGGGATGACGCTCTTACAGCTGCGCTGCTCCAGCAGGGAGCTCATTTCCAGGGCCATCTGGCGCTGTCACAAGGAGCCATACTAACCGGCTTGATCTGGGGCGCCATTGTGGCCAGCGTGATTGATGGTCGGTTTAAGAATGCTGGTGGCTTTGCTCTCGCCGCTGCCGTCATGTCACTGATCGGTATCGTTCATTCCGCCGGTCTGCACATGCCATCACTGAGTGGTGTGACATCTGGCTATTTGATCGTTGCCGCGTTCCTTTACATCTATCCGATGTTCCACAAGGAAGAGGATCTGGCAAACCCCGATGCCGTGGTTGAAGAAGCGGCACCGAGGCCAACAGATGCCTGAATTTGGCAATATGTAACCCCAAGGGCCTTCCATCGTGGGGGCCCTTTTCACGTAAATCTTCAACGGATCAAATGTCATCATGACTTCCAAAAAATTACTCCGTGGCCGCTTGCTAAACTTCATCTCCGAACCGACTGGCCCTGAAGATAAAGATGCGTTTTCCTACATCGAAGATGGCGCATTGCTTGTGTCTGATGGGATTATTGTCGAGTTTGGCGAATATCATCGGGTGGCTGAGATCGCAGGCGACGTCGAGATCGTCGATCATCGTCCCCATTTGCTGATGGCGGGATTTATCGACACCCATCTTCACTTTCCGCAAATGCATGTGATTGCGTCTTGGGGCGCGCAATTGCTGGACTGGCTCAACAATTACACATTTCCTGAAGAGGCCCGGTTTTCAGATGAGCAGCATTGCACCCGCATGGCAGGTGAGTTTTTTGATCAACTGACCGCCCATGGCACAACCACGGCGATGGCTTATTGCTCGGTCCACAAGCAATCTGCAGATGCCTATTTCAGGGAAGCCCAGCGTCGCAACATGTGCATGATCGGCGGCAAAGTGCTGATGGACCGTAACGCACCTGACAAATTGCAGGACACACCGCAGTCCGGCTATGATGACAGCAAGCAACTTATCGCCAAGTGGCATGGTAATGGCCGTGCCCACTATGCCATTACGCCAAGGTTTGCGATTACCTCGACACCCGAGCAATTGGAAATGACTTCAGCTTTGGCGGCGGAACATCCAGATTGCTTCATCCAAACGCATCTTTCTGAAAACCATGACGAAATTGCCTTTACAGCTGAATTATACCCCGAGGTCCGCGACTATCTGGACGTCTACCAATCCCACGGCCTGCTCAGCGAAAAGATGTTCCTGGGCCACGCTATTCATCTAAAACCACGTGAAATTGACGCACTGGCCGAAACGGCGGCACACCCGGTATTTTGCCCCACATCCAACCTGTTTTTGGGAAGTGGCCTGTTTGACGATGCGGGCTTGCGGTCGCGCGGTATTTCCAATGCGATTGCCACCGATATTGGCGGGGGAACCAGTTATTCGATGCTGACGACACTTAGTGAGGGTTACAAGATATTACAATTGCAGGGTCAAAAAATGCATCCGTTGCGCGCCTTTCACTGGATTACGCTCGGCAATGCAACCACGCTCGGTCTGCAGGACCGGATCGGTACCCTGGCGATTGGTTCCGATGCCGACATCGTTGTGCTCAATTCGTCCGCTACCAAACCTATGAGCATTCGCATGGAAACTGCCACGTCGTTGTCAGAAGAGTTGTTTGTTCTGCAAACCATGGCAGATGACCGCTCAATTGCGGAAACATATGTTGCTGGCGTTGCGCAAAAACATTCGCCAATCACCTGACTTGTCAATTTTACACGAGCTGGCCTATTTTCACTCTGATAGTGATTGTTGTGTGAGTTCTTCAGATTGACTGAGCCAAGTGTACTCATTGCCGGTGGCGGCATTGGCGGGCTGGCCACTGCCCTGACGCTCCATCAAATCGGTGTGCGATCGGTTGTCTTTGAGGCCGTACCGCAACTAAAGCCGCTGGGAGTGGGTATCAATATCCAGCCCAATGCCGTGCGTGAGTTATTCGAAATGGGCATTACGGCAGATGAGTTGGATGCGGTTGGCCTGCCCGCCAAAGAATGGGCGCTGGTGGGACAGCAGGGGCAGGAAATCTATTCCGAACTTCGTGGCACGCATGCTGGTTATCTCTGGCCACAATATGCCGTGCATCGCGGTGAATTCCATATGATGCTTTATCAAAAGTTAATCGAAAGAGCCGGATCCGAAGCTGTGCAATTGGATGCAAGAGCCATCGGCTATGAACAGTCTCCAAACGGTATGGTTTCGCTCTTGCTGTCAAATTCATCAGGTAAAGAAAGCAAACGCTCCGGCACATTGCTGATCGGCGCTGATGGAATACATTCGATTATTCGTCAGCAAATGCACCCGGATCAGCCCCCCATTCACTGGGGTGGCGCTTTAATGTGGAGGGGAAAAACGCGGGCCAGGCCAATTCGCACGGGATCGTCGTTTGTCGGATTGGGCAGCCATCGACAGCGCATGGTGATTTACCCGATTTCACAGCCGGATGAAGATGGATTTGCGGATATCAACTGGATTGCCGAAGTTACTTTTGAAGACCCGGAAAACCGCAAGAGCGGGTGGTTCAAACCGGCTCGGATCGAGGATTTCGTTCACCATTTTGACGGCTGGACATTTGACTGGCTGGACGTTCCCGCGTTGATCAAAGGCGCTGAAACAGCTTTCGAAAACCCGATGATCGATCGTGATCCGATTCCGACCTGGCGCGATGGTAGTGTCGCACTGATGGGAGACGCCGCTCATGCGATGTATCCAACCGGATCAAATGGGGCCAGTCAGGCGATCATCGACGCCAGGACATTGGGGCAAAAAATGCTGACACATGGTGTCTCCGTCGATGCGTTGGAAGATTATGACCAAAGCCTGTGTGGGCCCGTATCGGAACTGGTACTCCGCAACCGGGGTGCAGGACCGTTTGGTCTGCTGAATATGGTCAATGAACGGTGCGACGGCGAGTTTAAGAATATTGACGATGTTATTTCCGTGACTGAACGTGCCGAGTTCATGGCGAATTATAAGCAAGCTGCTGGTTTCGCGATGAATAAACTCAATCATTCAGAACCAATTATTCCAACCGGTGCCAAAATCTCATTTTGAATATGCTCGTTCCTGTTTAGAGTTGATCAACAGTACCAAGCGCAGTTAGAATCCGGTTTTCATCAATTGTACCTAGTGGCAGCAGCGGCAAATGGGGTTTAGCATCTGTCAGTTTCAAAAGTTTGGCTGCTGCATAAACGACCCGCAGGCTGCCAAACTCTTGAAACAGGGTCCACAGCGGTTGGAAGCAGTCGTTGATGCGTTGAACATCGGCTGAATCACCATTTCGCGCTGCTGTCGCCAATTTCATTGTTGGCTCTGGCAGTAACCCACCAATGACACTGAACCAGCTATCTGCTCCGGCCAGCAGAGCGTTTGCACAACCCCAGTCGCCACTGTAGCCAATGAAAAAGTCGTCCGGCAGACCTTCGCGAAGCCGGGCAAGGTCGGCTGCCAGATCCATTGTTTGTGGCAGCGGCATTTTGACGGCCAGAATATTATCCACTTGAGACAGACGGCGCAGCAGATCCAGACTGAAGTTGAAATGAGTGGTTGAGGGATTGTTGTATATGCAAAGCGGTAAATCGGTTGCATCCGCCACTGCAACAAAGTGATGCGCGACTTCTTCCTCTGTCAAGGGGGTGTAAGAAACCGGAGCCAGCAACACGCCATCTGCTCCATTTTGCGCGGCATCACGTGCAAGATTAACCGCATCATCGGTCCTCAAAGCACCAACGCCAGCGATTATTGGAACACGACCACGTGCATAATCGACGGCTGCACGAATTGCCGCGGCTCTTTGAGAACGGTCCAGATAAGCATATCCTCCGGTACTGCCGAGCAGTCCAATAGAGTCGACTTTGGCGGTTACTAGGCGTGTCATCAGGAGGCCCAGCTGGTCGGAAATGATCTGGCCATCGGTGTCTGTCGGAGTTATGGGAAATGCGGATAGACCGTGAAACAAGGACACAATCTAACTCCTCTTCAGAAAACGAAATTGTTCTACAATAGCTCACGAAGTTCGCCAGGTGGCAACGCAATTGTTGAACTCTGGAAATTCATTCGCCAATCGGTTTGAAGGTTTGAGCCTCCATCTCTCCCAGATCCCAGAATAGGCCGGTCATGCAACGAAGCGCATCTTGGGAAACGGATTTCAACAAATGTTCATCGGGAGCATGTTGTGAACAGCCGGCATAGGAGTGGGGAATCCAGATCGTCGGCAACTCCAATATGTCGGCAAAGCAATCATTTGGCAGAGAACCTGCCAGATTTGGCAATATGTGAGGACGACGACCCGACGTGGTCGCCAAGGAGTTTGCCACAAATTTCAGCAATGGATGTTCCGTTGAAAGGCGTGTTGCTTGGAACAATGCACCTGATTCTGCGTCAATGTCGACCATGCCGAAACCGTTTGAGTCCAGATGGGTGCGAAGCGATGGCAGGATGTTTAGAGGGTCGGTACCGACAACAAACCGCAATTGGCAGGTGGCTCGTGCTTCGCCTGATATTGCGTTGACAGGCGCTTCTGGAACGCCACTTTTCATCGCCAGGATCGCAAATGAATTCCAGCCAAATGCTCGCTCGGCTGGCGATAGGTTCGCCTCACCCCATTCTTCGTCGATTTTGGGGTCGTCGCCACCGATGGGTAAATTTGCCAGCAGGTCGCTCACTTGCGGCGTCAGACTTGTCGGGCGCCAGGCGTCGATCAACAGCTGGCCTCGCTGATCTGTTATGCAGGCCAGAGCATGCGCCAGGATAATTGCCGGGTCAGCCAACAGGCCGCCAAAATTTCCAGAATGGTGAGCGCCATCCCTCAAACGGACCACAAGATCAAAATTGATGCCGCCACGTGAACCGGTAAACAATGTCGGAGTTTCTGGCTGCAGGCGAGGGCCGTCCGAAGCGATCAGCGCGTCAGCTGAAAGGGCATCTGACTGTTCTGTGCACAGGGTGTGGAGGCCGGGCGAACCAGTTTCTTCTCCCATCTCCAAAATGACCTTGATGTTGAATCCCAGCGAACCGCGTTCGTGCAGAACAGATCTAAGAGCCATCAGGTTGATCAGGTGCTGGCCCTTATTGTCGGCGGTGCCGCGACCGTAGATCCTGTCGCCTTCAACTATTGCCTGGAACGGTGAAAGACCCTCGCGCCATTGATCAATTTGACCCCGCACCACATCTCCATGCCCATACATAAGGATAGTTGGTAGTTTCGTGGATTCGATTCTCGATCCGATCAAAAACGGACCTTTATTAGGCTGAGAATTGGACAGTTTTTCCAAATTAAAGTCCATCGCGGTTAAAATTGGTGCGATGGCCTCGTCAAGATAGGCATGCAGGTGGTGCAGTTGACCGGCTTTTTGGCTCTCGGTTGGGTGCTCCACCAGTTTGGCCAGGTCATCGACAAATTGCCCCGATTGGAAATAACGGTCTGTGCGCAATATAGCGTCTTCGCGAGAACTCATATTAAATCCTATCCGCAGGACATTATTGATGCGACGCCGTTGAAGAATCCAAAACGTATTAACTCACAGCAAGTGTTCCAGATTGTAGGACGATGTAGATTCCCAAAGCCAGCAATGCGACAAAAAACACCCGACGAAACTGACGCTCAGACAGAAACGTGCGCAACCGTTGACCGATCATCATGCCAATGATTGCCGGCACAAGGGCCGAAAGCGAGATTAGCGCCAATTGCGAGGAAAGCAGACCATTGCCACCGAGCGCTATAGCCAGTGCCAGTGTTGATACAGTGAACAACATGCCCATTGCCTGAATCAGCTGATCGCGAGGCAAGTCGATCGCTTGAAGATACATTACGCCCGGCACGACAAAGGAACCGGTTAATCCGGTCAATACACCGTTGATTGCGCCTATCAGCGGAGCAGCCCACGATTCTCTGTGACGAGCTATGGATATGCGAAATCCCGTCAAGCCGATAAGGGCGTAAGCTATCAGCAGCAATCCCAACAATGCAGATAAGAGAGCAAGGTCCACACGGTTAAGTCCCAATGCACCAATCCACACTGTCACCATGGCAAATAGCAGAAATGGCCAGAGCCGTTTTAACAGGCATTGAACATGCCCGCCAACAGCCGCCTGCCAAATGTTGGTGATCAAAGAAGGGGCGATCAACAAAGCCATGGCCGTCGCCAGGTCAAAAGTAACAGCCAGAATGGCGAGACTGACCGTTGGCAGACCAAGACCAATGATTCCCTTGACGGTGCCAGCCAGCAGGAATGTGCAAAAGATGATGGCCAGCGCCGTCAATTCAAACATTTTGAAATACTATCGAATTGGTTGGGCAATTGCATACTGCGGCATCTCCAAAAAGTTTGGATGAGCACTATTTTTCTGAGTTCTCCAAAAGAGCGATCGCCGCTTGCTTTGCGTCCATGGCTGGTCGCGCGGTATGTCCAAGATGGGCGGTTACAATGGCCCCTTCCTTGAGCAGCAATAATTGTCGGGCCAGGTCAGCAGGATCGCGGTATCCGGCTTTCTGTGCCAGTCCGATGACATAGGTTTCAAGCATCCGCTTGTGATCTGCCGACTGGCGATGAATGGGATGGCCGGCATCCTGATACTCCGACGATGCTTTAATGAACATGCATCCGCGAAATCCAGGTTCTTGGAACCAGTCCTCCAGAGCATCAAACAGTGCGATCAATTGCTGGCCCGGTGTGTCTGCGAGTTCCTCTATGCGCCGGTAAAGCCAGTTTCGAAAATTCTCGTCGCGCAGGCGCAATACCGCAAGGATCAACTCCTCTTTGGTTCGAAAATGCTTGTACATCGATGTTTTCGAAATTCTGGTTTCGGCTGCCAACATGTCCATGCCGGTGGCATGAAAGCCGTTGCGGTAGAAGGCGGTGAGCGCCTTTTGCACCAGTTCGTCACGTTTTGTCGGTCGCATATTAACCTCATTAGTTACTGATCGGTACATAAATTATCGAACGAGATAATTCAAGAAAAAATTTTTAGCTTTTAAAAACAATATACTAGGTTCATAAATTTGAAATGGGAAAATTTATATCAGAAATTTGTTTGACAAAGTGAACAGATCGGTACATTTATTAGAAGAAAGGTGAACAGATCGGTTACCTTTATATCTCGGTGCGGTGCTTCCTCTCCACTGTGCTTACCTGACCGGCCATCCAACTCCTCCCAGTGGATGGCCGGTCCACCATTTCAAAGAATAGGATTGCAGAATGAGCCGCCCTCCATTGCCCCCATTCAACGAAGCCACCGCCCGGCAAAAGATCCGGGCTGCCGAAGATGGTTGGAATTCACGTGATCCTGAAAAGGTCGCGCTGGCTTATTCCATCGACAGCCAGTGGCGCAACCGCTCAGAATTCATTCAGGGTCGGGATGAAATTCAAGCTTTCCTGACCGCCAAGTGGCAGCGAGAGCATCAATATCGCCTGATCAAGGAACTTTGGGCGTGCAACGACAACCGCATAGCCGTTCGTTTTGCATATGAATGGCATAACGAGACCGGTCAGTGGTTCCGCTCCTACGGCAACGAAAACTGGGCTTTCGACGAGAACGGACTGATGTGCCAACGCATTGCCAGCATCAACGATGTGGCAATCGATCAAAACCAACGTAAATTTCATTGGCAGTTAGGAAGACGACCAGACCATCATCCCGGATTGTCGGAACAGGGTCTGTAACATTCTAATACATTCGCTCGCAGTTCAATTGATCTGAGACAGCCAACAAAGGACACGATCATGTCACGTGCATTTGCTGAAATAACCTTCACACCATCCGTTCTTGCGGCTCAGAAAAAACAAGGGTCGGCGGAAGGTTATGCCAAATTCCTTCAACCCGAAGCCGATCGCGGCGACCGCATTGGTCCCGAGGAGACACAGTTTATTTCTCTCAGGGACGGTTTTTATCAGGCGACAGTTTCCGATACTGGCTGGCCATATGTGCAATTCCGTGGCGGCCCGCGGGGCTTTTTGAAGGTGCTTGACGATCAGACGATCGCCTATGCGGATTTTCGCGGAAACCGACAATATCTCAGTGTCGGCAATCTCAGCGATAATGATCGTATCTCACTGATCCTGATGGACTATCCCAATCGCCGCCGCCTCAAAATTTGGGGACGGGTTAAGCTGGTCGCGGCCAAGGAAGATGCGCTGTTAATGTCGAAACTGCGTGATCCTGACTACCGTGCACTGCCGGAACGCGCCGTGGTGATCACCGTTGAAGCACTGGACTGGAACTGTCCGCAACATATTCCCCAACGGTTGACGCTGGAAGAACTGGAACCACAACTGGCTCCGGTCCGTGCGGAAATCGCCAAGCTTCGCGAAGAAAACGCCGAGCTGAAAGCCAAGCTTGATCAGACGGAATAACTCCGCACGACGATCCAGAACTTATCAATCCACCCGCCAACTGAAAGGAAGTCGAAATGACCTCCCGATTTAAATTTGCCTTCGCCGCCTTCGCCGCCTTCACCGCCACCACCATGTTTTTGGGCGCGGTTCTCACAAACGACTTTGCTGCTCTGACTGCGGCACCACCGAACCTGATCTCCACGCCTGCACAGGCCATGGTAAAAACCCATGCAGCCCAAGACCTGACACAGGTCACTTATCGGGTTGAAACAATCCAGGGTGTGAAGATTGCCTATCGTGAAGCCGGTGATCCCAACAAACCAACGGTTCTGCTGCTGCACGGCTTTCCAACATCCTCCCATATGTTCCGCAATATCATTTCCGAACTTGCCACTGGCTATCATGTCATCGCGCCGGATTATCCCGGATTTGGTTCGTCCGACATGCCTCCAGCTGACAATTTTGAGTATTCATTTGCCAATCTCGCCAACATGATGACCGATCTGCTCGATCGCAAACAGGTCGGACGCTATTCGGTCTATCTGATGGACTATGGCGCGCCGGTTGGCTTTCGCATGTTTGCCAACGACCCTGAGCGGGTAACTGGATTCATCATTCAAAATGGCAATGCCTATGAAGAAGGCTTGCGCGAATTCTGGGATCCGATCAAAGCCTATTGGGCGCAACCAACCCCCGAAAACGGTGACAAGCTTCGTGGATTTTTGACACTCGATGCAACCAAATGGCAGTTCACTCATGGAACTCAAAAACCTGAATTGATCAGTCCTGATAATTATTGGCATGTGCAATATTTGCTGGACCGCAAGGGCAACCAGGAAATCCAGTTGGAGTTGTTCCTGGATTATGGAACCAACCTTGCCGAATATCCCAAATGGCAGGCTCTGTTCCGCAAGTATCAGGTTCCCACTCTTTTGATGTGGGGAAAAAATGATCATATTTTTCCAGCCGAAGGCGCACATCCCTACAAGCGTGATCTTAAGGACCTCGAATTTCATCTGCTGGATACCGGTCACTTCGCACTGGAAGAATATGGTGGGCAGATTGTTGATCGCATGGTCGCCTTTTTGGGGCGCCTGCCGCGATAATTCTTCAGATGACGATCTTGGGCCATGCTCTTTGAGAAACGGAGTGTGGCCCTTCACCTTGTTTGACAGCTTGCATTGATTGAGAGCTTGGCCCTAAGCTGACAAAATGAGTTAATTGTGGAATTACAGAGGGTATCTAATGGCCACCTATGAATGTGAAAAATGCGGCATGAGCGTCAACGCGACCTGCGGGAAATGCGATGCGCCGCTGGCAAACGACATGTTGACATTGGACGGTGGAGCCGAGGTGCAGATTTCCAAATGTCCAAACGGCCATGGCAAGATCAAATCGCCGATGTGTTGTGGTCAGGATATGTCCTGCTCGGTCTGAACCGAGCAGTTACACCGAAGTGTTTGACGGAGCCTGTTGCGAAGGCAGAGCCTTGGGCAGCAAAGATACCACACACAGGATGACGAAAGCCGCCGTTGCCAAGATCTGAAACAGGGTATCAAAACCCCAGTTTTTATAGACGTAGGCAACCAGCGGCAAAGTCAATGCGAGCACCGAAAATGCGACCACATACCGTATGCCGTATATGCGCGCGCGGTGCGCTCCGCTGGCCATTTTGCCGATCATGTAATCGTTGATCGGAATTTGACCAAATGCCCCGAGCATAAATCCAAGTGCAACCGCAAAGGCGATGCCATCACTCAGACCAGGCATCATTGCAAAAAACACCAATTGCATCGAAGCCACAACCATGAACACCCGGCGAGGCCCAAACCGGTCGAGCATCATACCGACAATCAATTGTGCCACCGATGCCACGGCAAACACGAGAAATGTCAATGAGCCCAAAACTGTCGCAACATTTTCTGCTTCCGATCCGCCGGACATGAATGCAGCAATCTGGGTCACCAGTCCCTGCAACCGTTCATCGAAAATTTTGGGAAGGGCAAAAGTTGTCGACTGGAAGATGATCGACGATACGGCCGTCGTCACGAAGACGATAATTGATACGCGCAGCAACAGCGCACGGTTGCTGCTGGACAATTTGGGTGTCTCTGCTATTGCAGATTTCTTTGCGGCGACGCGTTCCAGGCCAATATTTTCACGTTGAACAATCCAATAGACTGCGCCCATAACAATCGAAAACAAGCCGGGCAGGTAAAATGCCCACTGCCATCCGCCGTTGTCGATAAGATATCCGGTGAGCAATGCCGCACTGGCAACGCCGAGGTTTCCCCACACGCCATTGGTGGCTATGCGCATCCCTGTATTGCGCCATTTCATCGTGACAATAGCCAGACCAACGGGATGATAGATTGCGGCGAAGACGCCAATGACGAACAGCCCAATGCCGATTTCCATCGGTGATCTTGAAAATCCGGTGGCGATTGCGGCCAGACCGATGCCGATGAAATATACGACCATCATGCCGTCGCGGCTCCACTTATCGGCAAGCCAGCCAGCCGGCAGCGAAAACAGTCCAAACGCCAAGAATCCCGGCGTCGCGTAGGCGAGCAACGCCGCATAGCCCACACCCCATTCGCGATACAACACCAGCGCCGCCACCGTTGCGAATATCAGTGTGAACAGGTGGTCAAGAAAATGACCGATATTGAGCAACAGGAAATGCAGATGATCCCGATTTAACATGCCGATCCCGATTGTATTGTTCCCAAGCAGTATTTCGCGTGGGTATTGATGGAGGTAGTCGATTGGTCGTGCGAGCCAAGCAGATACACTGGCACACCGTGATCCGCCAAACCATCAAAAACAACTATTTTATTCCGCTGCCTGCAACGCCGCCTGAGCACAGAAACAGGAAGCGGAAACCGCCTTATCGGCGCGCGCATTTGCAAGGTCGAGACGTTGCCCAATCTGAACAATTTCAACGGCTTCGCCACGAGCCTTGAGGCAGTCATACAAACCTTTCAGGCTCCATACATTGTCTGGATGAATTGATGCCCGACTGAGCTCTCCGCCCAGTCCCAGATCAGCCCGAAATGTTTCTTCGGCTTCCTGCAGGTGTCCTTGTTCCAATAACAATGCCCCCAGGGCATGACGGGTTGGTTGCATCCAGCCCCAGGGCTCATCGTAAGGTAGAGAGTCATCCAGCTGGACCGATTTTCGCAAAACGGCAAATGCCTCTTCAAAATCGCCCTTGCGATAGAGGATTTCGCCGCGCAGCATCTTTGCTGCGATATCCAGCAGATTGATCACTTTATTGTTGTGCAAAAGGCGTGTTTTGGGCACGCGTGCCTTGGCCTCGAGAAACAGTTTTTCTTCTGCCTCCGCAGCATCGACATTGCCCAATGCAGCATGGGCCACACCACGGGCATAGTGCACATTTGCGGTCAATGTGCAGTAAAGCTGTTGGTCTTCAGGGAGTTCAAGTTCGGTCGCTTCGCGCCATTTCCCGAAGCGTACCAAAACATGTGGATGCATCGCCAGATAGCTTTCAAAATAATTCGCCATCGGAGGGCTTTCCAGGCGCAACATTTCTTCTGGCACCGTTTCTGCTGCTCCGCGAACTGCCGCCAAAGCCGGCTCAATTTGCCCCAGAAACAGGGCGCCGTAGATGACAAAATGATAGTTGTGCAGACGATAGCCGGAATAAATGTTGAAGGAGCCGTTCTCATGCCAATATTTCAGGTCGGCAATGCTCGCCTGTTCATTCCAATGAACGGCATCACGGTAATGACCGCACAACACATCGATATGCGTTGGCATGTGAACCAGATGGCCTGCGTCAGGTACCAATGTACGCAACCTGTCTCCTGCCTTCAGGGCTTTTTCCGGAAATGGCGACATTTCCATCAGATGGACATACAGGTGGAGCAGGCCCGGATGATCCATGGCGGCTGGATGTTCATCCATCGCTTCTTCCAGAACGGCCTGAGCTTCTTCGGTTGAAGCATTATCAGCTGGCTTGCCGGACGGCAGATCCCACATTTTCCAGGGTGTGCGATTGAGCAGTGATTCAGCAAATATTGTCCGCACTTCCAAACTGTCGGAATTGTCACCAAAAGCGGCCCGCATTGCGTCGGCGAAATTATCATTCCAGGGTGACATGTCGTCGATTGGATCGATCTGAGGGTATCGAGCAGGCAGCGCCTTCACCAATGCAGCTTCCCAGCCGGTCAATCCTTCGGTCAGTTTGAGCGCCGCTTGCGAAGAATTGTGCCCGGTTTTCAGCGCAGCAGCACGATTTCGATCGTCAAACAGATGCCACGGCATATTGTAATTGGGGCCCGCGGCATATCCCAGTCCCCAATGCGCCATCGCACAATTCGGGTCAGCCTCAATAGCTTTTTCAAAGCAGGCGACTGCCTCTTCGTGGTTATATCCATAGGTCCACAATAGTCCCCGATCGAACCACTTTTGAGCCTTATCCGATTGTGTTGTTACGGGATAATGATGCCCACCCAGGTCGTATAAGTCGCCGTATTTGTCCATGTCAGATTCCTTTCAACCTTCTTGATAGGAATTTTGCCAGCTTTGTTCCCTATCGCTGCCGGAATATGCTAGCCGAGCGACGGTAAATTGACAAAACTTGAAATCAAGCCGGCGGATGAATTCAAAGCATAATTCAAAGTGTCAACGAATATTTTTTAAATAAATAATTTCAAGGGATTAACTGACATATTTGGAATTGACGAAAATTTATGCTTACGATTTATGTAACTCTGCGCGACCAAATTGGATTCTCATGCGGCATAGAAATAACAAGCGGGCGACCATCAGGGACGTGGCAAAAGTAGCCGGTGTGTCCCCTATTACCGCTTCACGGGCGATGCAGAATTCGACAAAGGTGCGCCCCGCCACTCGGCAAAAAGTTGTCGATGCCGCACGGCAGCTTGACTATATTCCAAACCTCGCTGCAGGCACATTGGCAACAAATGCCAGCCATCTTGTAGCGGTCATATTGCCGAACATGTCCAACTCGATTTTTGCCGACACGTTGCAGTCAATCTCCGACAGCCTGCGAGATTCCGGATACCAGTTGCTGGTTGGCTATAGTGATAATTCTCCGGAACTGGAAGAATCTCTGGTGCGCACCTTTTTGTCCCGACGCGCCGATGCGATTGTTTTGACCGGCCATGTACACAGCGATCAAACCAATGCCTTGCTGAAAAGCGCTGCCATTCCGATCGTCGAAATGTGGAGCCTCAACGATGAGCCTCTTGGTGCTTGTGTTGGTATTTCAAACTTTGATGCTGCCTATTCGATGACCGACTATTTATTCGGCAAGGGACATCGAAAAATCGGATTTATCGGTGGTTTGCTTGAGAACAATGACCGCACGCAAAGCCGCCTCGACGGATACCGCGCTGCGTTGATGGCGCACAATTTGCCAATCGATGAAAGTCTCATTCGCGACGTGCCGTTTGAGTTTGAAGATGGCGCCAGAGCGATGCGGGAATTGCTGTCAAACAACAATTCGCTGGATGCAGTATTTGCCGCTTCCGACATATTGGCGCTCGGCGCGCTGCTGGAATGCAACCGTCGCAGATTGCGCGTTCCAGGAGATATCGCGGTGGCAGGTTTTGATGATGAACGCCTGGCGAAGCTCATAAAACCCTCCTTGACCACCATCGGCGTGCCACGTCGTGCGATCGGGGAAAAAGTCGCAGGCGTTGTCCTTGCCGCCCTGCGGGGTGAAGCTGAAACGCAGCGCGTCTTTGATATGGGATTCAGTCTTGTGGAAAGGGAATCTGCATAATGACGAATTCAAAACATCCCACAGGCATTGAGCTAAGCTCTTGACTCATTAAAATGATACCGGTACCATTTTTGAGGAATTGATATGTAAATCCAGTTTCCCCGGCTTAAAAACCGTGGGGTGAGGGCAAGATGTGAACCGCGGTGGACACGCAGATTGGTTCATTTGCGAAGCTTGCCTGACAATGAATACGATGACGAGCAACCAAAAGGCGATAATCACGTGGCAGCGATTCTGACATCGATTCTCAGACCATTCTCGGCGGTGTTATCGATCATTTTGAAAATCGGACGCAATATTGCGTGGTTCGCGTTGGCTATCATGGTTGGCGTTATTCTGCTGCAGGTCGTCATGCGGTACATCTTCAACAACGCCTTGTCCTGGCCAGAAGAGGCGGCGCGCTTCTGCATGCTGTGGATGACGGGGTTGATTGCACCTTCGGCAATGCGTTGGGGAGGGTTTGTGGCCATCGACATGTTGCCTCAGGCGCTGCCGCGGCGTACCGGACAGGTGCTGATGCTGGTGCTTCTATTGTTGTCGACGGTCGTGCTTTTTGTGAGCATTCAGTTCGGCTGGAAGCACACATTCGGATTTGGCGGAAATTTTGATGCTTCGGCGATGCGCGTCCCGCTGGATTGGGTTGGCGGTGAATCTATCCGGGTCAAGTTACGCTACATGTATGGTGCCCTGCTCGCTGGTGTGGTGTTGATATTCATCGTCAATATCGAGCTTATTTTACGCAGCATCATTCTTCTGTTCAATCCGGATCAGGAGCTTCCGGATACCGGTGAAACAATCATGGCAGGAGCTGACTGATGCTTGTCTGGTTCCTTCCTGTATTTCTGATTTTCCTAATGATCGGTCTTCCGGTTTTCTTTGCCCTGTTGGTAGCGCCAGGCCTGTTGTTGTGGCTGAACGGTCAGGAGCGCGACATCGCCCTGCTGTACCGCAATGTCTACAATGGCATGGACTCGTTTCCGCTGATGGCTCTGCCTTTTTTCATGTTGGCCGGCGAAATGATGAACCGAGGTGGGATTACCATCCGCCTGGTGGAGTTTTCACAGGCCCTGATGGGGCACCTGCGTGGCGGTCTGGCGCACGTAAATATTTTGTCATCCATCCTGTTTGCTGGTTTGTCCGGCTCGGCGGTTGCTGATACTTCAGCGCTTGGGTCGACCTTGATCCCGGCCATGGAAAAGAACGGTTATACCAGACGCTTTGCGGCAGCGATCACCGCCGCTAGTTCGGTGATCGGCCCGATCATACCTCCTTCGGGCATCATGATCATCTATGCCTATGTGATGGGCGAAAGCGTTGCAGCCCTGTTCCTGGCTGGCATTGTTCCTGGTGTCATGGTTGGTGTTGGATTGATGGTGATGGTGCGGCTGCTGGCCGACAAGTATGATCTTCCCAAAGCCGAACGGATCGTCAAAAAAGACCAGTCGATCTCGCCGCTGGAACATTGGGTATCGTTTGTTCTGTTGCGTATCAACGTCGCGGCTGTGTTGTTGATGGTATACCAGGGCATCATCTATCTTGCTGGCGATACGATGAATTTGGATCTCAATAACTGGTTATTGATGGCCATCTTCCTGCCGGTTGCGCATTTCATCTTGATGTCACAACGCAAACGTGTGTCCCACGATTTCAGATTGATCTGCAAACGCGCAGTTGCTCCGCTTCAAACACCGATTATCATTCTCGGGGGAATACTGGTTGGCGTGTTTACTCCGACCGAAGCATCAGCAGTGGCGGTGGCATATGCCCTGGTCATTTCATTTTTTGTATTGCGCAGCATGAAGCTTTCCGACCTGCCGGAGATCTTGACCAAGTCTGCACTTGGATCCTCAACGGTTTTGTTGTTGGTCGGAGCGGCAGTTGCGTTCAAGACTGTTGTCAGCCTTAGCCATGCTCCAGAACAACTGGCCAATGGCATTCTCAACCTGTCGGATGACCCGCTGATCCTGCTGTTCCTGATCAATATTTTACTTTTCATCGTCGGGATGTTTTTGGATGCCGGACCCGCGATCATTATCCTGGGCCCAATCCTGGCCCCGATTTTCGTTGAACTCGGAGTACATCCGGTTCACTTCGCCATCATCATGAGTGTCAACTTGACAGTCGGGCTGGCGACGCCCCCAATGGGGCTGGTGTTATTCGTGGCATCGTCGGTCAGTGGAGAAAAAGTCGAGACGATTTCAAAAGCTATTCTGCCGTTTCTGGCCGTTGAAGTCGTCGTAATTTTCCTGATCACCTACATACCTGCAATTTCAATGACCATTCCTCGCCTGACGGGGTTTGTGCAGTGAAGAAACTTGAAAAAGACCAACCGGGAGGAATCTAATGGTCAAAAAATTTATGAAAACCGTCACGCTGGCAGCCATGCTTGCAACGACATCTGTAGTGGCAATGGCGGCGGATTATACAATCCGCGCAACTGCCAACTCGAACGAAAACGACGAAGACTATGACGGTCTTGTAGTATTCAAAAACTACGTTGAATCTGCGTCAAACGGAACCATCGCTGTTGAATTGTTTATCGGTACACAGCTTTGCTCGAAAGGTGCAGAATGCCTTCAGGGCGTAGCAGACGGCTCAATTGATGTTTATATTTCAACTTCTGGCGGCGCCTCCGGCATCTTCCCCTATGTGCAGGTGCTCGACCTGCCATATCTGATGGCCGATGACCGTGTTGCTGAGCACGTTCTGGCTGGTGACTTTACGCGCACTTTGCGCAAGATGGCCCTGGCTGATTCTGACGATGCCATTCGCCTGATGACCATCGGTAACACTGGTGGCTGGCGCAACTTTGCTAACACCAAGCGTCGCGTAGCTGCGCCTGCCGACATGGATGGTTTGAAAATTCGTACCGTCGTTGCCGACCTGCCTCAGGAGCTGGTTCGTGCGCTGGGTGCTTCACCAACACCGATTCCTTGGCCTGAACTGTTCACCTCCTTCCAGACCGGCGTGGTTGAAGGGTCCAAGAACGGCATCACCGACATTATGGGCATGAAGTTCCCGGATGCTGGTCTGCAATATGTTACCTTGGACGGTCACGCCTATATGGGTGCCCTTTGGTGGATGAATAACGCCAAATTCAAGTCCATGCCGGATGGGTTGCGTCGTGTGGTTGTAGATGGATTTGCTGCTTTGCAGCAGGCAACATTTGCTTCACCGAAGCGCAAGTCCATCAAGGCTTACCAGGACTTTGTTGCCGGTGGTGGTGATCTGTATGTGCCAACCCCTGAGCAGAAAGCTGCATTCAAATCTGCTGCCGCACCGGTTTATGACTGGTTCAAGGACAATGTTAAGGGCGGACCTGAATCGTTTAACGCATTGACATCAGCTGTGGCCGCGGCCGAAGCCGATATCAACGCAGGCGCTGCCAAAGACATCGAATAAGATAAGATACTTCGGGTCGCTGCTGGGTAACGGTGGCGGCCCCTAACCAATTCCACTAACTAGTTTTTCCAGCGCTCTGCCTTTACCGAAACGGGTAAAGCCACGCTTTGTAATCATCGATCAAAATATGGGCTTTTTCAATTTGTTCCGGGGTCATCTTCTTCACGACCTCTTCCTGAGATATGGCCGCGTCCGGATCACCTCCGATGGCGGAGAGCACATACCAAGTATAGGCACGAACGAGATCAGGTTCGGGCATTCCCCGGCCGACTTCATAATACCAGCCAATGCCAGATTGTGCCCCAGGATGCCCCTTGAGCGAAGCTCGCAAATACCATTCAAATGCACGGATATCGTCGCGCTCCACACCAAGCCCCATAGCATACATGACGCCAATCAACTCCTCGGCGTCGGCATTGCCCGAACGCGCCGCTGGCAGCAGTTCCTGCATCGCTTGTTGATACTTCTTGGCATCCATAAGATCGCGACCTGTTTCGATCTCCGCTTGCGCGATGCTGGGAAGCAGACAGGTCAGAAAAATAAGTGTCTTGCGCATGTTGTCTCTCTTGGTTTGATCACTGGCCTGGCTATTGTGTTTCAATTTACCGCCTCATCGACCGCTCAGGCAACTGAAATTCCAGCGCCGCTAAGTATCGGAGACTTCTATCCAATAGATGACAAAAAAGCCCGACTGGGCCAGTTGCTATTTTATGATCCCATCTTGTCCGGCAATCGAAATATATCCTGCGGCACCTGCCACAGCCCTGATTTTGGCACCAGTGACGGATTGCCGCTCGGTATTGGAGAAGGCGGTGAAGGGGTTGGACCCACCCGCACCGCGGGTCGCGAAGATGACCGTATCAAAAAACGTATTCCGCGAAACGCGTCTGCGTTGTGGAATCTTGGGGCACGGGAAATTGATGTTCTGTTTCATGACGGCCGGCTGAGCAAATCCGATGTCTACGAAAATGGGTTTGATTCTCCAGCAGAAGAGTGGCTGCCACCGGGGCTTGATAACATTCTGGCTGCACAAGCCCTGTTTCCGATGACGGCTCAATTTGAGATGGCAGGCAATCCGAGGGAAAATCAGGTGGCCGGCGCTGCTCACGATCGGATCGACAATGTCTGGCCAATTCTTGCCAAGAGGGTGCGGATTATCCCTGAATATGGTCGCCTTTTTGTTGAGGCATTTGATGATGTAGACACATCGCCTGACGTCGCCATCAATCACATCGTCAATGCCTTGGCAGAGTTTATGAACTTCGAGTGGCAGTCATTTGACAGCCGTTATGATGCCTATACTGCTGGCAACCTGACAGCGCTTTCGGATTCTGAAAAACACGGCCTAAAACTGTTTTTTGGCGAAGCCCGTTGTGCATCTTGTCATTCTGGAAAACTGTTTTCCGACCAAAAATTTCACGCGCTGGCCCTGCCGCATTTTGGACCGGGACGGACACGACCTTTTGATCCTTATGTCCGCGATGTCGGTCGTATGGGTGAAAGTGACCGTCTTGAAGATGCTTACAGATTTCGCACTCCGCAATTGCGCAATATCGAGCTGACCGGTCCATTTGGCCACAATGGCGCCTATGCGACGCTGGAAGGGATCGTTCGACATCACCTTGATCCAACGACCAGTTGGAGCAACTGGCGACCAGAGCAGGTTGATCTGCCAGCGGTGCCCTGGCTTGCTTCGGTTGACTTTGTTGCGCTTCAGGATCGCAGGGAACGTCAACGACTGAAATCCAAGATTGATATTCAAGCCATCCAGCTCAGCGATCCGGAAGTCGCAGATCTGGTGGCATTTTTAAAAGCACTCACCGGGACGGATTCTGTAAAGGGTCGCCTCGGGAAACCAAACACCGTCCCTAGCGGCCTTGCGATCGACTAGCGAAGCAACCAATTCTGTGCGGGAGAAAAACGCATGCAACTGACACCTGGTAAACTGTGGGGCATGCGTCGCATGGCCGACGATAATGGTATTTTCAAAATGACTGCTGTTGATCAGCGACCGCCGATCAAAAACCCAATTGCTAAATATCACGGTGTGGAAAATGCTCCCTGGGGTGATGTTGCTCGATTCAAGCGGTTATTGGTGGAAACATTGCAGGCCCAGAGCACTGCCATGTTGCTCGATCCGCACTACGCTGTGCCGGAAGCCGTCGACCGCTTTTCTCCAACCAAGGGTCTGATTGTCACGCTTGAGGACTCATTGTTTCAGGAAACCAATGGCGGACGAATATCTTCCGACATTGATGACTGGTCGGTTGCCAAGATTAAGCGGATGGGAGGCGATGCGGTAAAGGTTCTCGCCTGGTATCGACCAGATGCCGATGCAAAAACATGCGATGCGCAACGGGACTATACCAAACGTCTCGGAGAGGAATGTGCTAAATACGATATTCCATTCCTGTTTGAATTGCTGGTCTATCCTCTGGCGTCCGACGCACACCAGACCAAAGACTATGTGGAAATGAAGGGCAAGAAAGCCGACGACGTTCTTAAATCGGTCGAGGAATTTGCCAAGCCAGACTATGGAGTTGACGTCTTTAAACTGGAAAGCCCGGTAAATGCATCCGACGCAGATGGCTCGGCGGAAGTGCAGGCTGTTTTCGATGAAATGGGACAATTGTCCGGCCGACCGTGGGTGATGTTGTCGGCGGGGGCAGGCAAGCAGGAATTTCGCAACGTTCTCGATCATGCATTCAAAGCCGGTGCCTCCGGTTTTCTCGCAGGGCGTGCAATCTGGCTTGATGCGTTCAATCATTACCCCAATTGGCAAGCCATTGAACGCGATCTGCGGGGTGAAGCAAGCGAGTACATGAGTGACATTTCCAAGCTCGCAGACAACAAGGCCCATGATTGGCGTCAGCACTCCTGTTTTGGTGAAGGTGGTGCACGGTTTGCTCCTGCTGACGCTAGTTTCCGCCACGCCTATGAGGGGATGTGAGGATCGATGCCTAGGATTGGAATTCTTCCCATTGGGCGCCAGACATTTGATGTCGCGCTGGCCGAAGAAAAACTCTCCGCTATGCTCAGCGCACTGGATCGCTGGGGAGGCGAGATTGTCGGTCCGCGCACAATTTTAATGGATGGGGAAGCCGGCCGCGACGCTGTGGCACAACTGCAGCAAGAAGAAGTGGAGCATTTGCTGGTTCTGCAGGTGACGTTTACCGACGCCGCGATGATCGCGGAAGCCGCGACCAGGCTTGACGTCCCAGTCTCAATTTGGGCCGTGCCTGAGCTTCGTGAAGGTGACCGGCTGCGGCTGAATTCGTTCTGTGGACTTAATCTGGCCAGTCACGCGCTGGGTTTGCGCGATAGAAAATTCTCATGGCTTTATGCTGATCCAACTTCTGTTGCAGATGAACAAATAACGGCACTGTTCGATGGTTCCGTCGAAACTGCAGAATTGCAAGCATCGGTTCCGCAGGTAGCGGGCAGCGAAGCGGCCAAGGCTGTGGTTGCGAGATTGCAGGGACAACGCATCGGACGGATTGGTGCACATCCTGACGGATTTGACACCTGCGATTATGATGCCGACAAGATGCGCGAATTGTCAGGTGTCAGTGTAGATGAACTGCAATTGCCGGACCTGTTTGATCGGGCAAAGCAAGCCGATGCTGATGATGTTGCTGATGTGCACAAATTAGCAGCAGAAGCGCTTGCCGATCTGGATCAGGTCGATCAGGCGGAACTGGACAAATCCCTGCGGCTGAAAGTGGCTCTCGATGGCATTCGGAAATCGGGAAACTATCAGGCTTTTGCGCTGCGTTGTTGGCCCGAAACTTTTACTGAATATGGCGGCGCGATCTGCGGTCCGGCAGCGATGCTGGGTGAAAATAAGATTCCTTGCGCATGTGAAGCGGATGTCTACGGTGCGTTGACCCAGTTAATCCTGCAGGAAGTATCCAATATGCCGGTTTTTTTAACCGATCTGGTGGACATGGATATTGACGACGATTCCGGTGTGGTCTGGCATTGCGGTCAGGCGCCTTTGTCGATGCGGGACGAGCAGGTAACCCCGTCAGCTACCATTCACACCAACCGAAAAATGCCTTTGCTGTATGAATTTCCGTTGAAACCTGGACGGGTGACGTTGATGCGTATGTCGCAAGCGTTTGGAGAAGCCAAAATGGTGATTTGTAGTGGCGAAATGCTGCAACGACCCATGGCCTTCACCGGAACATCGGGCGTGGTGCGATTTGACCGGCCGGTGGCCGATACATTGCCTGACATATTAAACAGTGGCATCGAACACCATATGGCCTTGAGCTATGGCGATCATCGCCAGACGTTGCGGGAAGTCGCAGCTGTCCTGCAGCTTCCGGTATTGGAGATATAAGTGACCGTTCGTTACGGATTGATTGGCTCGGGCATGATGGGTCAGGAACATATCAGAAATTTGAATTTGCTGGACGGGGCAAGCGTCACCGCGATCGCTGATCCAGACGACGAAATGCGCCAACTATCCGCCGAATTGGCAACAGGTGCGATTTCCACCTTCAGCGATTACAAAGATATGTTGTCGGCGGATATGTGCGACGCCTATGTCATTGTGTCACCCAACGACACCCATCATGGTATCTTGCTCGACCTGTTCGCTGCAAATAAGCCGCTGCTCTGCGAAAAACCTCTTTGCACTTCGGCTACAGATTGTCGCGACATCATAACCCGCTTTGCGTCGGTCAACGCCCCGGTATGGGTGGCAATGGAATACCGCTATATGCCTCCTGTTCAGCGCCTGTTGGAAGAAGTTCACAAGGGAACCGCGGGTGCAGCCCAGATGATGTCGATCCGCGAACATCGATTTCCGTTTCTGCCAAAGATTGGCGATTGGAATCGGTTTAACAGCCGAACAGGTGGAACGCTGGTTGAAAAATGTTGCCACTTTTGGGATTTGATGCGGCTGGCCATGGATAGCGACCCGGTTCGGGTATTTGCATCCGCAGCTGCTGACGTCAATCATCAAGATGAAACTTATGATGGCAAGACGCCAGACATTCTCGACAATGCCTTCGTCATCATCGAATTTGAGAACGGCACAAGAGGCATGCTGGATCTGTGCATGTTTGCAGAAGGGTCAAAATGGCAGGAAGTGATTTCGGTCACCGGTACCGCGGCGCGCATTGATGCCTGTGTTCCGGGGCCGGCGCGTTTCTCAAAAGACTGTCAGGAACAGACTGCTCAATTGGTCTATTCCAACAGGGCGGAAAAACAAGAGCGGATTGAGCCGATTGAAGTAGACCATTCAATTCTGCAGGCAGGAGATCATCATGGGTCCAGTTTCTTCCAGCATCAGCGATTTCTGAAACTGGTAAAGGGTGAAATTCAGACCCCTGAGGTAAGTTTAGTAGATGGATTATGGTCGGTGCGGGTCGGCCAAGCAGCCGAATTATCGGCCACAACAGGCACCGCAATAGACGTCGATACAATATAATGTAAAACATTGTTATCATACGGTTAATCCGCTCTATGGTTGAACGGGTGTTTATTATATCCAGCGACTTTGCTCCCCATTTTAATCAAAATGCCATTATCTGGAACGATTTGTATGGAGAAAAACCAAATAAATGCCGGGCAGGGTCTGAGAAGCCCGGGAAAATGGTTTCAATTTTTTTACGTCTGATTGAGACCGCAGGAATCCTGTTTGCCTGTTGTTTGCTCGCTGTTCCGATCATCAATAGACCTTCTGAAGTTCTACCCAGGATTTTCGTCTCACAGCCGATCTGCTGCTCGCCGTGTTTTTCGTTTTCAGCGGATTTTTGATCACAGCCAGTCTTGAGCGAAGTCAAAATCTGGCACGGTTTGCCATGGCGCGAGTGCTGCAAATTTATACTGCGCTGATCACTGTCAGCCTTGGTCTGATGATGACCCTTGGGCCATTGGTTATGGCATTGCCTTTGGCGACTTATATCAGCGACACCATTACTTGGTTCTATCTGATCCGATCGGTTGTGTTTCTCGATGCTTCGGTCTCATTGCCCGGGGTGTTTGCAACTCATCCCGTTGCCAATGCTGTCAAATTGCCGGTCTGGACATTGCGCTTTGAAATGGTGATTTACGCAGTGTTTCCGATTGCCGCCATTCTCTTCATCAAACGTTCTTTGCAGAGTAAAGGAGGGGCGATGTTTGCTGCATTTATCGGTTTGATCGTCGTTCAGGAGCTTCTCGATAACAGCGTCGAGAACGGTGGATTGGAACACCTGATGAACTTCTCTGCCAGCTTCCTGATTGGCAGTTTGATGTGGGCCTATCGCAATTTTCCACCCAACGGTGTCGTGGCCGTTGCATTCCTGAGAACGCTGTTTTGGCTGTCTTTGGGACTCAGTATAAATTATTTACCGGGCGTTCTTGCCAATGGTTATTCGTTCATCTGGATTGCGGTTATGAACATTGCACCATTGAAATCTTACGGTAAATTTGGAAACTATTCTTACAGAACCTATGTAATGAACTTTCCGATAGCCAGGCAATATACGGCATGAATCCTGCAATAATCCCTTATGTATTGGGATGTTTTACGCTGGCATTGACCTTACCGGTTGCAATTTTATCTTGGCGGTTTGTCGAAAAGCCTGCTTTGTCACAGGTCAAGAATTGCAGCGGATTGATAAGTTCACAACTATCACACTTGTCTTCAGGTCGGGCACAGGTTGAATCTCTTTAGCCCTGTTGTTGAGGCGACTGGTCCAACAATCTTCGAGCTTCTTCAAGAACTGTATTGGTAAAATTCTTAAACGGTTCAGCAATCACCCGACTGCAGTGCCAGTACAAAGGTTTGTTGAGTGTCTGACCGGGTACGAGTTCTCTCAATTTTCCCTCGGCAATATAATCATCGACCATCAGGGCAGGGTGCATGCCCCACGCGACATCCTCCAAACAGGCATCAACAAAACCATGTGAGGAAGGAATTGTGTGGCTGTGGGGAAATACTTTCGCGTTAAACACCTGCTCGATCCACTGGATCTGCAAGTCGTCCTGTGAACTGTATCGCAACGAAGGGGCGTGTTGCAGCGTTTCGACCGTGACACCGGCGGGAAAATATCGATCGATGAAATTCGGACTGGCTGTCGCCCGATAGATGTGGGTGCCCAAATAAGTGCTCTGAAAACCCTGAACCGGATTCTTGTGAATCGAGATCGCTGCCAGCGCTGAACCGGCCTTCATTTGATCGATGGAGTAGTCCTGATCAGCGATGGATATTTCAAGCAAGTATGGGTTGTCTGATGCAGCGTTGGCTTTCAGAATTCCCATGAACCAGCTGGACAGGCTGTCGTCATTGACCGCGATCTTGATGTTGCGGAAATCTTCAACGGCATATCCAAGCTCCTGGCGATTTCGTTGGATCACTTCGCCCTCAAGCATCAGCACCATTTCGGCATGCCGACACAGTTCGGCACCCACTTCGGTTGTGGTTACCGGAGTCTGACGATTGAGTGTGACAGCGCCAATTCGTTCCTCAAGAAGCTTTATGCGTTGAGAGACAGCGGATGAAGTAATTCCCAGCGAGCGCGCAGCTCCCTCAAAACTCCTCTCCCGCTCCACTGCGAGCAATGCCTCAAGATGAGCATAGTCCAACATATTAAAGCCTCCTTAATGTTCAATAGCACATTATATTCTTCAACCGCACGTGGAACCGATAATTCGTCGTAATCGGCATTTCATGCAGTTGAAGACCTGGCGGCTTATGCAATGTCGCCTAAATCGGTCAAAGCGAGGCCGAAACGGTCAAAATATCGAGGGATTATCATGGACCAATCAAGCAAAAACTATGAACAGGGCTATCGATCTGCTCTAACACGCGACGACAAACAGTTGTTTCGGCGCCAATATTGTGAAAAATCCGTCTGGAAGGGTATCTCCCTGACTTTCGTGAATCTGTCGGCAATCTATGCAGCGATCACTGCCGGATATGCAGCATTACGGTTTCTAGATACGCCGATAATCGCCGCCGTAATCACTTTACTGAGCCTGATCGTGGTGACGCGGCAAATGCGCGCACTTGAGAACATTGTCCATTTTGGCAGCCATAACAACTTTTGTGCCGACAAGGTTTTCAATGACAGGATGACAAATTTGCTGGCGGCCTGGCCCATGCTGCAGGACGTTATGCAATATCGGGAGTTTCACAGTGCCCATCATGGCGACTTTGGAGCTCATGGAGATCCCTGCAAGGAAAGGCTTGAGCGCATCGGTGCCAGTGGCATTGAAATCAACAGCAACGGACAGCTGATCTACGCCATCCTTGTTTGGATGCCGAGTTACGTTCGTGAGTTCTACAATGAGGTTAAGTCAAGCTCCCGGCAACTGGTCATATTTCTGGCCTGGCATGCAAGCGTGTTGGCCGGACTAACGGCTTTTGTATCCTGGCAATTTGCGGCCTATGCCACCCTGATCTGGTCTGTATCGATGTTTCTGATACTGCCCTTCTTGCGCAGCATTGCTGAATTTTCAGAACATGATTATCAGCGGGGCGATACGGTGCGTGAAACCACATTTAACAATCTTGGACTGTTGGACCACGCGCTGTTGCACCCTGCCGGTGATGCCTGGCATGCGTTGCACCATCTTCACCCTACAGTGCCGTGGTGGAAGCAGGGTTCCGCACACCGGTTTTTGATGGAAAAAGATGAGGCCTATCGCCAGGTGCAACATCGCGATCACCTGATTCAGAATATCGCCCATTTTCCTGTCACGGCGCATGGCGCCCAGCCGGTGAATGTCAGGGCATCTTCAAACCGTTCGAAAAAGGGCTATCCTTCGGGCTTGGTTCCGACTGCCGCCGAATGAGCCATCCATCTGATCGACGATCGTTGTGTGACTTTCTTGGCCTGCAAAAACCGAACCACATTGTTGATGATCTGTGACTGCAATTGCGGGTATTCATCAACATTGAAGTGATGAACTTCAGCCGTGGTCGACATATCAATGTTGGTCAGTGAGCCCGGAAATCCGGCGACGGCTTCAACCGGTTCGCCCCAGCCATTATATTTGAAGTAGTAGTTGGTGAGTTTTTGGATATTGCGCGAGGCAGGAATCGGATCGGTGGCGGCGATTGTCACCATATAACGGACTTTCAATCCATGTTTGTTCAAGATGCGTGCAACATTTAGAATTCTGTTTGCTCCCCAGGAATGGCCGATCAGAATAATCGGATGCTGACCGTATCTCCTTTGGTTTTCGAGTATCGAGCTAACAATCTGGGAGCCTTGGCGGTGTCTGTATAGCCGCGCAGCAATGCCGCGTCGGGCAAGTTCACCAGCAATGCTGTCCAGTCCTTCCGAAAATATGTTGAAGCCGCCACGAACCAGCACGATGTCGCCCTTTGGTCGACTGCGATTGGCATGTTCTTGTGCAAACGCGTCGCTGTTCCATCCGACTACCCACGTTGCGCCACAAAGCAACATGACAACTATCAAACAGATATTTTCAATTCGTCGTGTCATCTTCCAGTATCCTGGCAGGGAGAACCATATCGGGCGCGTTGAATTCCAGTGTTAAAAAAATTTTGGCACTAGCCGGTAGGTGTTGCGGCAATATTCCTCATAAGCAGCACCAAATTGCTGATGCATCATTCTTTCTTCCGCACCAATGCGGCTGAAATAAAGCACCGCAATGCTGATCAGACCGGACAGACCAGCGATCCAGTTTGGGATCAGCAAAAATTGTGCAATGCCCCATAGCCAAAAGGAAGTGTACATTGGATGCCGGATTGTTCTGTAGACACCGGTATCCACCAATTGATGATCCTTGCGGATTTCCAGTGAGACCGACCAGTTGCGCGCCAGATCCTTGTGACTGCGATAAAACAGATAGAGAAATGCGATCATTGCCAACAACCCAAGCCAGCCGGCGGATGACCAGAACGGATTGTCGGCAAAGTCAAACATTCCGGTCGACAGATGCAACGCCGGCAGGATGACCAGGCCGACAATCGTCAGCCCAAGAGAAAATCTCTCCATAACACTGCGTTGGTCCGTTACCGTTTGCGTGCGACGGGCCTTGCGATGGTGTGGCCAGCGAATAATTGTCCAGGCAACAATACCTGCAGCCCAAATCAATGCTGCGGTCAATTCGGTCATTTTTGCACCTCTTTAATGCCCGACAAATTATCCATGAAGGGGTTCTCCAGTCTGGACTTGCCGCCATAAAGAATACGCCACATCAGCTTTGCTGGTCCAAAACAGATTGCAGGAAAATCATAGATATATTTGCGCGTGTTACCGAACACAAATTGATAGTGGACGCGAAAATAATTGCGCTTCATGCGCTCATAAACTTCCGGTTCGACCAGTGCGCTGATTTGAACACGCTTGGTGACCATTGGATGCTGCATCGATTGGTCGAAACCCATGATTTCGCTCGGCACCGTCCTGTAGAAGTTAATGATGTCCATGATGCACTGATATTCCAGCCAACGGGTCGACGTTTGGGAAAACAGATTTTCAAGCCGGTCTCGAAACCATTCCGCTGAAGGGTGCATGCCGATTTTCAGACCGGTGGATCCGATCGTTAAGACCGTGAGATTGCTTTCCAGATCTGAAAATTCGGGATGCCTCTCCAGCACGCGTGCAGAGGCATCGAGAATAAGCGCGCCACCAGTGCTGTGCCCTATCGTCAGTACTTCATCATATTCTCCGCAGGACACCGCCTGGAAAACCCGATCGGCAAGTCGGTCCAGTTTGTCATCCATATCGGCGCGCTGGCGGTGCAGATACTCGCGGGAAAAACTCCACAAATCCGCCAAATGCAGCACATGGTATCGTTTCAACAACAGGTGGTAACAGCCAACAAGAAGTACAACGAAAGAAACAGCTGTCACTGCAGCCGAGAACAAAATCTCGGTCCAGCCAACCAAACTGCTGGCCAAACCGGCAATCCACAGGCTGAAAAATAATGAAGCCAACATCATCACCGCAGGATAGAAAAAATAAATCGAAAACCGCCAGCCATGCCGCACAAACTTGAACGCAGTCCCACTTAACATGTAATCAGCAAACGCCTTGGTATATCGCCACAATCTGACATAGAGTGGGCGAGCAAAATCTTTCAGAACAATGTCGTCGAGCGTCATGAAGTTAAAGTCGGTTTGGGCTGACCACTTATGGCCGTGATCTTGTCCTGCTGTATAAAATCGGCACCGCATAATATCGTGGTCATTTGATACCAGTTTCTGCCGTGCAACTGTGGCGCCCCACAATTCCTCAAAGCGCTGGTTTTCGCGATCCATGCGGGTATAAAATTCTTCGGGAGATTTCGGGTCGAACCCCCCGATAAAGAATACGGCGCGACGTTCCACACTGTTGCTGTTTGAAGCCATATTCAGGGCGCACCGGGTTTGCTTTAAACATTAACGGCTTTAGTTAAGCGAAAGCGCAGATACAGTCCATCGCTTCGCCCAAAATATTCTGCTTGATAGATACAGTTGTTAGATATGTGCGTCTTGAGCGCCATCGATCAGCAGATCCCAAACATAGGGAGAAAACGAACGCCAGCACTCAAGCCTGAAAGACGTTTTGCCAATGCGCAGTAATACCACCTCTGCCTTGCCGAAAATGGTGCGGGATGCAGTGCCGACGGGGAATGCGGCAGGAGATAAGTCGCGAGGACAGGAGGCGCACAGAGTATTCTCCGCACCGTCGCCAGATATTATAAAGGCAACATTGCGGTGAGAAACGTCCGTGGCACAGAAATTGGCGTTTTCGCGTCGAGGCATCAAGCTGTTGATTGAGTTTTTTGTATCAATTATCAGCCATTCATCCGGTCCGATCCAAAGCGCAGACAGGCTCGAATTTGAGGCGGACAAACCTGGCTTGGTAGGCAGATCTATGCCCAGGGTCTTGCCAAAATCCTTCGCTCCTTTGGGAGTGGCGCGAAAACTTATCCGAGCAGCTGGTGCAGCGGCCTCAATTGTCACGCTGGAATTTGCAAACCTGTTTCCACTGGTCGGGTTGTTGGGCGTTGCGACATTTGCATTAGCCATGAAGACGCTCTCCCTTTGTGTCGTAAAATACCGTGCCGGTAACTTCCACTTCAATCACCTCATCGGCCATTGGGGCATAAAGCGACTTGCCGATCAGATTGGTGCCGTCTTCGATCAGCGCCAATGCGACTGACTTGCCAAGCGTGCCGGACCAGTAGGACGAGGTCACAAAGCCGATCATTTTCATCGGCACCGGACAGGTGGGATCGGCGACGATCTGGGCTCCTTCTTCCAAAACCTTGCTTGGATCTTTCGTGGCAAGGCCGACCAGTTGACGACGGCCTTGCGCCATCAGGTCAGGCCGCTGCAAGCCCCGTTTCCCGACAAAGTCTGGTTTGGCTTTTGCAATCGCCCAGGACAGTCCCGCATCATAAGGTGTAACGGTGCCATCCGTGTCCTGACCTACGATGATGTAGCCCTTCTCGGCGCGCATCACGTGCATCGCCTCTGTTCCATATACACAGGCTCCAAGTGGTTCAGCCCGCTCCCAGACGGCTTCCCAGACAGCGCGACCATAGTCGGCTGGAACGTTGATTTCAAATCCGAGTTCACCGGTAAACGATATGCGAAACAAGCGTGCCGGAACACCACATACGTTACACTCGACCACACTCATATGGGGAAATTTTTCATTGGAGATAGTTACGCCGGTTATCAAGGGTTCAATAATCTGGCGCGCTTTGGGACCCTGAACGGCAATCGTGGCCCACTGTTCCGAAGTCGATGTCAACCAGACCCGCATATCCGGAAACTCAGTCTGTAAAAAGTCTTCCATATGATTGAGAACCCGCGGCGCCCCGCCGGTTGTCGTCGTCACATGAAAACGGTTGTTCGACAATTTTCCGACAACGCCGTCGTCATATATAAAGCCGTCTTCCCGGCACATAATGCCATACTTGGCGCGACCCGGTTTCAGTTTGTCCCAGCCATTGGTGTATATTATATTCATAAAAGCTGCAGCATCCGGGCCAACAACTTCAATTTTACCTAAGGTAGATGCGTCAAATACGCCCGCTACGCTGCGCACGGTCTGGCACTCGCGATCAACGGCCTGATGCATGTCCTCACCGGAGCGCGGGAAATACCAAGCGCGCCGCCACTGACTGACCGGTTCAAACTCGGCACCATTTTCGACGGCCCAATCGTGTATTGGTGTTTGCCGGATCGGATCAAACAGCCTGCCCCGGCTGTGTCCGACAAAGGAGCCAAACGTCGTCGGTGTATAGGGTGCCCGGAAGGTGGTCAGTCCAACAGCTGGAATGGGTTTCTTCAGCAATTTTGATGCAATAGCCAGACCGTGCATGTTGGACAGTTTGCCCTGATCTGTTGCCATGCCATTGGTGGTATAACGTTTGACATGTTCGATGGAATGCATGCCCTCGCGCACCGCCAGTGCGATATCTTTGGCCGTCACATCATTTTGGAAATCAACAAACGCCTTGCCTTTATCAGCGGAAGTTCCTGTCGCACCGATGAAACCACTCATGGTTGAAACGTCATCTTCGATGGCGTGTCTGGGTGCACGGGACCCGGTACACTTTGCTGCCTCGGCAAATATGTCTGACAAATCGTCAGTGCCGTTACAGGCACCAATGCTGACGCACTCTTGTGGGCTTTCACCAGGCAGAAACCGCTGGGTATCTTCATCCCATTGTGGTTTGCCGCGGGATTGGGAATAGAGGTGCAGGGAAGGGGTCCAGCCAGCGCTGGTAATCAGCGCGTCGACTTCAATGGTCTCGCGGTCATTACCGTTTTGCTTGGCAAATGTGACGCTGTTAATGCGCAATTTCCCTCCTGTACCCTCGACAACCGCGCCTGTGATGACGCGAATGCCCAATTCACTGGCCTGCGCCAACAGATCATCGGCAATATCAGTGCGGTGCTCCACGATGATCGGAATATCAATGCCTTCTTCGGCAAGATCGAAAGCCGCTGCATAAGCCGTGTCACAAGCGGTATAAACAGCAACCTGGCTACCGACGGCAACGCCGAATTTGTTCAAGAAGCTCTGCGCAGCACTGGCCTGCATGATGCCGGGACGATCGTTATCCGGGAACACCATATGACGTTCTATGGCACCTTGTGCGATGATGACTTTGCCTGCGCGGACCTGCCACATGCGTTCGCGCGCATCACCAGATTCTGGCTTTGACTGATGTTCGGTGATGCGCTGATTTAGGACCACCATATTCTGTTGGAAATAACCAATGCCGGTGGTGCGATTCAGCAGGCGCACATTGTTCATGGCGGCAAGTTCGGTGATGGTGTCTGCAGCCCAGTCAGGTCCAGCTTTGCCGTCAATACGAATATCGGTATCCGACAGCAACCAACCTCCAAAATGAGGGTTTTCGTCGCATATGATGATTGTTTGCTTTTTCTTGGCGGCAAGTTTAGCAGCCATCAAACCCGCTGCCCCGCCGCCAATTATCAACACATCGCAGTGAGCAAACCTGTTGGAATAGCGATCTGGATCGTCTTCCGTGGGGGCTTGGCCAAGACCGGCGGCGCGGCGGATGAATGGTTCATAGATTTTATCCCAGGCGGCTGCCGGCCATTTAAACGTTTTGTAGTAGAAGCCAGCTGCGAAAAACGGCGACAGCAGGTTGTTGACACCGCCAATATCAAAATTCAGCGTTGGAAAGCGGTTCTGACTTTGCGCCTGCAATCCGTCATATACTTCCTGGACCGACGCCCGCACATTTGGTGTCGTACGTGCATTATCGCGGCTGATTTGCATCAATGCATTGGGTTCCTCCACACCGGCAGCCAGCACCCCGCGCGGCCGGTGATACTTAAATGAACGCCCCATCAGATGGACGCCATTGGCAAGCAGGGCCGAAGCCAATGTGTCGCCTTCCAGCGCCTCGTAGGGTTTGTTGTCAAACGTAAAGCGCACAGATTTGGCACCAATGCGTGATCCCCGGCCGGGCAGGCGGAATTGTTGTTGACCTGATGGATTCATTTCATCAACTCCGCGATTTCAGCGTCACTGGGGCGGGGGGCGCCCGCCTTATATACTTTCAGAAACTTGTCAGAAACGGTGTGGCGAATGGCGTTGAAGAAACGGCCACAGCCATGGATATGGCGCCAGCGTTCCAGATTTACACCTTTGGGATTCTCGCGAACGAAAAACATCTTTTCGAATTCAGCATCGGTCATGTCGGACATGTTATTGGGCCGAACAATATGGGCCTCACCTGCATTGGCAAATTCCAGTTCGGGGCGCTCTGCCTGACAGTAGGGGCAATGGATTACAAGCATTTCAATTTTCCCTTAATGCGCAACGGCTGCGGCTGCAGCTTCATCAATCAAGCGACCATTTCTGAATCGCTCCAGAGTAAAACCGGCATTGATCGAATGAGGTTCATCTTTGGCGATCGTGTGGGCAAAGACATTGGCTGACCCGGGGGTGGCCTTAAAACCACCAGTGCCCCAACCGCAGTTGACATACAGTCCTTTGACCGGAGTTTTGGCAAGGATTGGTGAGCGGTCTGGTGTGACATCGACAATACCACCCCAGGTACGCAGCATCTTCATTCGGTTGAACATCGGATAGAGTTCGATGATCGCATCAAGCGTGTGTTGCAGAATATGCATCGACCCCGTTTGTGAATAGGACAGGTAAGAATCAGTGCCGGCGCCGATCACCAGTTCACCCTTGTCGGATTGTGAAATATAGGCATGTACCGCATTTGACATGGCCACACAGGGAAATACCGGTTTGACAGGCTCCGACACAAGTGCCTGTAGGGGATAGCTTTCCAGCGGCATCTGTACGCCCGCCATTTCCATCAAAACGGAAGTATGCCCCGCCGCAACAACCCCCACCTGTTTGGCGCCAATCGGGCCCTTTGTGGTCTCTACGCCGGTAACTTCACCGCTGGTTGCGCGGTTAATGCCAGTGACTTCGCAGTTCTGGATAATATCGACACCCATGGCGCTTGCCTGACGGGCATAGCCCCAGGCAACCGCATCGTGGCGCGCAACCCCACCACGCCGCTGCAGTGCTGCACCCATGACCGGATAGCGCGAGGACTTGGATATATTCAACGGCGGGCAATAGTCTTTCGCCTGTTGAGGTGTCAGCCATTCATTGTCCACGCCATTGAGCCGATTGGCGTGAATGTGACGCTGTGCGGACTGCACGTCGTGGACGTTGTGCGCCAGCATCATAACGCCTCGCTGCGAGAACATCACATTGTAATTCAGCTCCTGGCTGAGATTTTCCCACAGCTTGAGAGCGTGGTTATAGAGGCCAGCCGATTCGTCATAAAGGTAGTTGGATCGTATTATCGTCGTGTTGCGGCCGGTATTGCCGCCACCCAGCCAACCTTTTTCCAGCACTGCAATGTTTTCAACCCCATGTTCCTTAGCCAGATAATAGGCGGTGCCAAGCCCATGCCCCCCAGCGCCAACGATAATCACATCATAGCTTTTCTTCGGTTCAGGGTTGCGCCATTGCTGGCCCCAACCTTTGTGCCCGCGCAGAGCTTCGCGGGCCAGATTAAGCGCGTTGAAGTTTCTCATGTCTCGAATCCCAAGGCTTTAGGCAGGAATGCACGGTCGCCGTGCAACATATTGCGTATCAGATGGCATACTGCCAAGCACAACCGCGCTTGCGACACAGGGCGACACGGATGGGCGTTGTTAGAACATCGGAAGGCAGATGACCATCCAGAGCGGGTCATTCCCATCCAACCGGAACAAACATTGGCGTGGTTTCCTCACTCAACTTGCCAGAACTGCCTTGACATCTGTGGGATTGGCCTTAAACCAGCCACAGAATTTGCGCGTGCCGCTTGCGGCGCGCTGTTTTTTGTGGGCTTGCCCAGGTTTGAGCCCAACATTGATGGATTGATCCGATGAAAGTTAAGAACTCGCTTAAGTCACTGAAAGGCCGTCACCGGGCAAACCGTCTGGTTCGCCGCAAAGGCCGGGTATATATCATCAACAAGGTGAACCCGCGCTTTAAAGCACGCCAGGGCTAAGGCCAAAGGCAAGCCATAAATGTGCCCTCCAGCGGTCGTGATCCGCGGAGATTGAGCGCTTTGGTAACATCATTTTGCATTTGACGATCACATGTCATTGGCTAGGCTAATGGCATGATGAAGTCGTTTACACCTTTGATTCTCATAATTGGCCTCTCCAGTGGTCCCGTGACCGGGGCTTTTGCCCAATCCAATACGGTGCCGCTGCCGCAGGCCAATCCCCCGACGGTATCTTCAAAGCCCGCGACAGGGATAAAAGCTCCCTTCGATCTTGCCAATGATCTTGACGGATTGTTCAAGCAATTAGGCCGGACTAGCGAAGCAAAACGGGCAGACAGGATTTCCACGCGAATTTGGGAAATCTGGCACACTTCTGACAGTAAATCTGTTGATTTGCTGACAAAGTGGGCGCGATCTGCCAGTGGCAAACGCAGTTTTAGTGTGGCGCTTGATCTTCTCGATCAGGTGGTTGCCCTTCGGCCAAATTATGCAGAAGGTTTCAACCAGCGCGCGACGCTGCATTTCATGATGGAAAATTATGGCAAGTCGATTGTCGATATCGAGCGAACACTTGCGCTAGAACCGCGTCATTATGGAGCTTTGGCCGGACTGGCGACTATCCTGGAACGAATCGGCGAAAAAGACAGGGCGTTGGAGACCTGGCATCGGGTGCTTTCAGTCTATCCAGCAATGACCAGCGCCCAGAATTCAGTGGTGCGTCTGGAAGAGGAATTGGCGGGTAACAGGATTTAAACTGCAGGGCAGCCTTCTTATCAAATTGGGTGTAAAAACTAGTCAACGTCCCGCAACGCATCCAAAGCAAATTTCGGTTTATGAATAGGTGGACGTTGAAGATTTATTTATTTCTGTTTGCAGCCATTGGGGTCATATTGGCTGCGACATTTGTCTGGACCAATGTGCAGGTTTCGTTGATCGAGAAACGTTTTCCACCGACCGGTTCGCTGGTTGGGCCAAACAATGAGCGCATCCACTTTGTCGACATGCCGTTGCTACCGGGGCAGTCAGGACCGACAATTTTATTCCTTCACGGGGCAAGCGGAAATCTCAGGGACCAGATGATCCCGTTCGCGCCAGCGTTGCGCGGCAAAGCCCGGATGATTTTTGTTGATCGCCCTGGCCATGGCTATTCTGATCGGGCCGGAGCTGAAACTCCCGCCCAGCAGGCCGAACGTTATGAATTTTTGCTGGACAACCTCCAAGTGGATCGAGTGACCATTGTGGGTCATTCCCTTGGGGCCGCATCTGCTGTTGCATTTGCCGTACTGTATCCTGAACGCACCAAGGGGCTGGTTATGCTGGCGCCTGCGACGCATCCCTGGCCAAGTGGAGTGAGCTGGTTTTACAATGTCGCAACTCTGCCGGTTATCGGCCATATTTTCACAGAAACTGTCTTGGTTCCGATGGGGATGTTAACATTGGGCAACGCCATCAATGAGGTGTTTCAGCCCCAGTCTCCACCAGACGATTATATCGAGAATGCAGCAATACCGCTGTTGTTCAGACCCCGGGTGTTTCGCAACAATGCCCACGATGTTGTGGGACTGAGTGAATTTGTTGAAGGTTTTTCCAGTCGATACAAAGAGATAACGGCTCCGACAATCATCATCACCGGCGATGAAGATGATGTGGTCTCGCCGGCCATTCATTCAGTTGGGCTTGAACGCGATATTCCAGGCGCAGAACTGATCATTGTGCCCGGGCTGGGTCACAAACCCGAATATGCAGCCACCGAAGCATCCGTCGACGCAATCCTAAAAGTGTCGAGTATCGGGCAATGAACCGGAATCACTGCTCAGGTGCCAGATTGATAGACGCTTCCCTGTCCGTCGCTGTCGATATAGGCAATGCGAAGCATGTTGGTCGATCCAGACGTACGCAATGGTACGCCTGCAGTAATAATGATTCGGTCGCCAGGTTTTGCCACCCCTTCTCTGCAGGCAATCCGGCAGGCTTTATCGACAATGTCATCAAGGTCCTTGGCGTCGGGAGTAATGATACAATGGGTTCCCCAGGTCATCGCCAGGCGGCGCGCCGTTTGCGGGACAGGGGACAGGGTTAGAATCTTCTTGGCGGGGCGAACTCTGGCTGCTCTCAGACCAGTGGATCCTGATGCGGTGAAACAAACGATAGCAGCGAGATCCAGCGTGTCGGCAATTTCGGCTGCGGCAAAAGAAATTGCATCTGCACCGGTTGGTTCGGGGTCTGGGCGTTGCCCGGAAATTGTCCGCAGATAGCCCTTGTCCTTTTCAATGGCATCAGCAATGGAATTCATCGTACTGACGGCTTCAAACGGATAGTCGCCCGCCGCCGATTCGGCCGATAGCATAACCGCGTCGGCGCCTTCATAAACCGCATTTGCTACATCTGAAACTTCTGCCCGTGTAGGCACGGGAGATGAAATCATCGATTCCAGCATCTGCGTTGCAACCACGACGGGGGTCCCCGCATTGCGGCATTTGCGGATCATCTTCTTTTGAATGCTGGGAACCGCCTGCAGTGGCATTTCCACACCAAGATCCCCCCGGGCGACCATTATCGCATCGGCCATATGGATTATTTCATCAAGTTTTTCAACGGCTTGAGGCTTTTCGATCTTGGCCAGAATGCCGACCTTTCCTTGGCAGATTTTTCTCGGTTCTGCGAGATCTTCCGGCCGTTGAATAAACGACAGGGCAATCCAGTCAATATCTTCCTTCAGCGCTGCCGCCAGGTCAGCACGGTCCTTGTCGGTCAAAACACCTGAAGTCAGTTCTGAATCGGGTAAGTTGACGCCCTTTTTGTCGGCCAGCCAGGTGCCGGACAAGACTTCTGTCTTCGCCCAGCCTGTGCCGGTTGCGATTACTTTCAACTGTACTTTGCCGTCATTGACCAGCAACCGGTGCCCGGTTTGCATGGCGTCCAAAATTTCCGGATGCGGCAGGTGGACACGCTTTGCATTGCCTGGCGTCGGGTCGCTGTCGAGGGTGATCGTATCGCCCGGTCGCACGTCGAGTTCGCCGTTTTCAAATACGCCCAGCCTATGCTTTGGCCCCTGAAGATCGACCATGATCCCAATCGGAAAATTGAGCTCCGCCTCGACTTCACGAATTGAGTTGACGGTTGCCCGCATCAAGTCATGGCTGGCATGGCTCATATTGATGCGAAATACATCGGCCCCGGCCTTGGTCAGCTCAAGGATTTTGTTTTTCGTATTGGAAGCTGGTCCCAACGTTGCGACAATTTTGACGCGTCGTGTTCGATTCATCTTGATGGATCGTCTTTCTTTGTTTGATTTGCTTTGGTCAGGCGAACCTGCCAGCTCTTCTGTTCTCCGGTGTCTACTTCGAAGAACCCTGTTCTTTCATAGCCTCGGGCGAAACAATCTTTCACACCGCGAATGTTAAATTCGATATTTGACGTGCACATGAATACCGGGCCGCGCCACTTGCCATTTCCATCGTCGCTTTCAGCGTGCAGATAAAAATACCGTGCAGTCAGATCGCCTTCGATAACCGATGTGCAGATGTCGGCGGGGATTCGCCACCAACCTTCTGTAATCCATTGATTTTCCAATTTATAGCCGACAGCTATGCCAACAAGAGAATCTGTTTTGTTGCAAACCTTAAATTCTGCCTGAGCAGGTAAAACCTGAAGGTAGAATCCCGCAAACAGGGCAGCCAGCAAGGCTGCGGTATTTGAAAAATTAAATCGTTTTAGATTGTGAAGAATGTCAGCGATCATGGTGTTTTGTTGTTGCCCCTTTCGTCGGGCGAAGTCAACGCGCGGGCCATTTATTGCGGGCTTTCGTGTTGTTTGTTTTGTATTGGATCGGCGTGTCATGGCCAGTCAGACAACTTACGTAAAATCATCCTCACTCTAGTCTTGGGGTCTTGCGACCCATACTCCCAGCAGGATCAGCGCGCCGCCCAATAACTGCAATGGTGTCAGCGCCTCGGAAAGCACTAACCAACCCAACACCGCTGCTGCCAATGCTTCAATAAAGATCACAAGAGACGAGAATGCGGCCGACAGGGCACCCAGTGCCACGGCCAGCAATCCCTGCCCGAAACAATGGCTGACCAGACCCAGTGCCACAAGTGCTGCAATCCCAGTCGCCGACTGGGGCACAAAACCCTGTCCCGAAATCAACGTGACGATCAGCAACAGCATCATCGTTACAATGGTGCTCATAAATGTGACCGCACCAGCGTCTCGATTTCGTCGCGCCACTCTTATCGCCAGAAAATAAAATCCGAAAAATATTGATGTTATGAAGCCAAAGATATCGCCCAATAACCGTTCCGGTGCCAGGGCAAAGCTTGACCCGATCAGGGCGGCCGTTCCGATGAGGCACAAGAGTAGTCCGAAATAGGCTTGTCGGCTGACTGTTTCTCCAATCAAAACGCCAGAAAACAAAACCACCCAGACGGGCGCCAGGCAGGCCAGGAGCGTGGCATTTGCGATAGTGGTTTGCAGAATGGCCAGATGCCAAAAAAACAAGTCCCCGGCAAAGAATATGCCGGCCAGAACTATCGCCCGGTCAAAACGCCACAAGCTGCTCAGAGATTGTCCTTTGCACCGCTCCTCCAGAACTGCCCAGGCAAGCAGAAAGGGCAGGGCGAGGGCAACACGCCAGAAGGCGCTGGCAAATGGCCCAACTTCTGCAAACCGCACGAATACCGGTGATATTCCCATCGCGACAGCACCAATGACCAAAGCTGCAACGGCAGGGGCAAAGGAAAGCGTGGGATTTGAGTTTGTGGGCATGAATTTTCTGAGCACGAGTGATTTTGATGCTCCAAGACCATTGAAGCAATCAGTCACCTATGACAATAACGCCCGATGCATAAAGTCTTCGCTCCATTTCAAGTCGTAGAAGGTGACCGGTCATCAGGCATCGTATTGTTGTGCGATCACGCGCGAAATACCGTGCCGGAAGAATATGGTTCACTTGGTCTTCCTGAATCTCAGTTTGAGCGCCATATTGCCTATGACATTGGTGCAGAGGCTCTCACCCTGGGCCTGGCTCAGAAATTGGGCCTGCCCGCCGTATTGTCCTGCTTTTCACGGCTTCTTATCGATCCAAATCGAGGTGAAGATGATCCGACCATCATCATGCGCCTGTCCGATGGTACGGTTGTGCCGGGAAACCATCCCATCAGTGATGAGGAGATTGAGCGTCGAAAGGAACTATATTACGCGCCCTATCACAACGCGGTGACCACGGTGATCGATGAAGCCTTGGAAACTGGTGTCAATCCGATCATATTTTCAATTCATTCCTTCACACCCGTCTGGAAAGGAATGTCGAGGAAATGGCATGCCGCCATGCTGTGGGACGCCGATCACAGATTGTCGAAATTTATTGTTGAGGGGCTCAGTCGTGATTTCGAACTCATTGTTGGAGACAACGAGCCATATGATGGTGCTTTGACCAATGATACCATGTACCGCCACGCCACTCGCCGGGGGCTGGCGCATGGCCTGTTGGAGGTACGTCAGGATCTGATTGCTGATGCACCGGGCGTGCAACAATGGATAGACAGACTGGCGCCATTGCTTGAAGAAGCCAATCACCGTCACGATATGCATGAGATTATGCAATTTGGTTCACGAACCGATGGAACGGCCCAAACCGGAGCAACCCCATGACTGAAATAGACCAGGAAACCCAGACCGAACTGGAAGCCGCAGCCTTCAGGACACTTGTGACGCATCTTCGGCAGCGCAATGACGTTCAAAATATCGACTTGATGAATCTCAGTGGGTTTTGCCGCAACTGCTTGTCACGCTGGTATATGGAAGCTGCCAATGAAAAGGGCATTGAGCTGGACAAGGACGGTGCACGTGAAATTGTTTACGGCATGCCCTATGCTGACTGGCGCGATAGATTTCAATCCGAAGCAACTGAAGAGCAGAAGGCGGCTTTCGCAAAGAGCCACGAATAGCTGGCGTGGCAGCAAAGGCAGAATTCGTTTTTTGCCTGTTGGTAGTCACTCATTTTGACTTGCTCACCGGTGCGCTTCGTGGTGATTACAAAAACTGATTTTTGAGGAGTATTTTATGGCTGACACATCTGTCGCCCGCGACCAGTTGCGGTCCATCGTAGAGCGCATTGAGCGGCTTGAAGAAGAAAAAAAAGCAATCGCCGATGACATCAAGGATGTCTTTGCCGAGGCCAAGGGCAACGGGTTCGATGTAAAAACTCTACGCACGGTTGTTCGCATGCGAAAAATTGAATCGGCTGAGCGTCAGGAACAGGAGGCTATGCTTGATCTTTACATGAGTGCGCTGGGCATGTTGCCGGATACGTCAGGTGATGGACCCGACACATCTCTCTAGGGTCAGGGCCCATTAATCTGATGAATTCTGCGCTGGTGAATTTTTGTTGCTGGCAAGGAGCAGAGACGCAGGAAACCTGTTGGTTTTCAAGGTTCTGCGACGATGTCCAGCGACGTAATTCACCCCGCCCGGAGGGTTGGACATGAAACGCCCGCCTAAAGCAAACCAATGCTCGAAAGGACCACCAGTCCTTGCTTGCGCTTGTTTTACATTATTCGAACGTGTCATGACCAACAGAATACACCAGATTAATGAGTCCTGACCCTAGACCTGACTGTTAGACGTACGAGACTGTTCCTGAGTTAATTTTAACCGGACGCTGGCAGTTGTCCCACGTCCGGATGAGCCTTCGCCGAATTCGATTTGTCCTGACAGCAGATTGAGAATTTCGCGCACAATGGTCAGGCCGATTCCTGAATCGGAGTTCACCGGGCCTGTTGCACCGGGTTTCGGCGCAACAGGTGGAGATTTATCAGTTCGCTTGAGACCAACCCCATTATCCTGGATTTGCACAACGCCACTATTGCGAAGGCGTTTCACATATACGTCGATCTCAAGATTTTGGCCGCCGTGTCTGACAGCATTGTCGATCAAATTTCTAATGACTTCCTGGACCAATGTCTTTTCACCCTGAACCAGCAAATCTCCATCGGAGTGAAACCCAAGATCAATGTCACTTTGACCGCTGTTGGACAATTGCAGGACAAAGTCTTCACAAACATCGCGGGCAATATCGGAGAGATTGCAGGTCTCCGAGCTCAACGCTTCTTTTGATGCTGCGTCCAGCCTGGCCAACATAAGCATTTGTGCCATCAATCGCTCCGCATCCCCCACCGCGATATTGGCGTTGTTGATGGCTTCGGCTTTGGCATCTGCATCTGATTCCCTCCCAGCAATTTCAAGATGCGTTTTTATCAACGCCAAAGGAGTTCGAAATTGATGACTGGTATTGGATGTAAAACGTCGCAACGCGTCAATCGATGAGCCGAATCGCAGCACCAGGTCATTGATCGTATTGACCAGTCCGCGCACCTCACGCGGCACACGGTGTTCAATCGGGCGGATGTCGTCGGGGCTTCGACGCGCCACGGCGCTTTCCAGCCGGTGCAGCGGACGCAGCGCTCTCTTAATGGCAAACCAGACGACCAGCCCTGCTGTAAAGATCAGCGCGGCCTGACGCAGGGCAGAACGGATCAACAGGTCACGGGCCACGGCGTTGCGCGCATTGGTGGTTTCAGCAATTGCAACGCGAAACTCAAGCGACGTGGTGCTCGACGATGTTGCACTGGAATAGGTCGCAATACGGATTGTATCTCCTCTGAATTCACCGTTTGAGAAATGCAGTGGATCAGAAGCACCGGAAATATCATTTGGTAATTCAAGTTTGCGGTAACCGGTGATAAAATTTCCATCACCGTCTTCGATGCGATAAAACACCCTGTCGTCTTCAGATGAGGTGAGCATCTGGAGCGCCACATAGGGAATATCGGCTTCTAAAATGCCCTCATCGTTGACAAATACCCGTTCTGCAATCGCCAGAGCTGAACCGGCCAACACCCGGTCGGAGACTTCATCAGCCGTGTCGCGCGCGGCGCGATAGCCATCATAAAGCGCCAGCAATCCAATCAACATCAAAGGTGTCAGCAGCCACAGCAGCAATCGTCCACGCAGCGAATAAGAATCATCCAATGTAGAGTTTGTGCTCATGAAGTCTCGCTCAGGTGATAACCGAGGCCTCGAGCCGCATTAATCGAAATGCCATGACCGGTAAGTTTGCGACGCAGCCTGCTAACATATTGTTCAATCGCATTTTCGCTCACATCATCATCAAAACGGGTGATCGAGTCCAGAAGCTGGCTTTTTGAGAGCAATCGGCCATTGGCCATCATCAGCGCCTTTAACACCATCGTTTCGCGGGCTGATAGTTCCAATGGCTGGTTTTCTGCAGTCACCTGATTATTGCGAAGATCGAATATCAGCGATCCAATATGCAGAAGCGATGTCTTTTCCATCGATACGCGCCGCAGCAGAGCCCGTACCCGGGCTTCGAGTTCGGTCAGCTCAAATGGCTTGGTCATATAATCGTCGGCACCAAGGTCGAGGCCGGCAATGCGGTCGTCAAGCTCGTCGCGGGCCGTTAATATCAACACCGGCATGGTCAATTTTCTGCCGCGAATTTCGCGCAACACCTGCAGACCGTCGGTATCTGGCAGGCTGAGGTCGAGAATAATCAGGTCATAAGGTTGCGATTGCGCAGCTGCCAGTCCGTCCCCACCTGTCAGCAGATGATCAACCGCATATGAGGCATCGAGCAGTTTTTTCAGCCCGGCGCCAAGGCGTTGATTGTCTTCGATCAGTAAAATTCGCACGCGGCCTCCCAGAAGGCAGGCTATTCAACAAATTCAACCTTGTGAACTCCCACAATGCTGTCCAAATTGAACTATGCGTATTTTTATCTCACTGCTGTGCCTGTTAGGCTGGATTTCAACCGCCATCGGCCAGACCGTATTTCCAGCATTGAATTCGCCAAATCCGCGTATTCTGACGGTATATTCGTCTCTTGATGAAGATGTTTCAAAGCCGCTGATAGCTGCATTTCAAAGTCAAAATCGTGATGTTGAAATTCACTATCACGACCTGCAGTCTCTAGATATTTATGAACGTGTGATCACCGAAACCGATAGCGGTGATGCCACTGCTGATCTGCTGTTATCTTCGGCCATGGACTTGCAGGTCAAGCTGGCCAATGACGGATATGCCGAAAATATGGGCAACCTCGCCCCAAACTGGCCGACTTGGGCACGCTGGCGCAATAGTGTATTTGGCCTGACATTCGAGCCCTCGGTAATTGTTTATCACAAGCCCAGTTTTGTCGGGTTGAAACCGCCTGCCAATCGCACCGAGCTTGCCAACCTGCTGACCGGGGAAGGAGATCGTTTCTTCCGCCGCGCCGCAACTTACGACATTGAAAGATCGGGCCTTGGATTTCTGTTTCTCGCCCGTGATACAGAACATGACCGCAATATCTGGCGACTGGTCAATGCGATGGGGTCGGCAGGTGTAAAACTGTATTCCAATTCGTCGTCTATTCTGGAGCGCGTTGCCGACGGGCGTCTGGCACTCGGCTATAACATTTTGGGTTCTTACGCACAGGCCTGGGCGGACAGGTTTCCCGACCTCGGTATAATTCTGCCGCAGGATTATACAGTGGTCATGGCCCGCATTGCGCTGGTGCCCAAATCTGCCAGACAACCCGAGCTTGGCCGACGATTGCTGTCTTTTCTCATGTCGCAGCGCGGGCAATCGGTGATGTCGAAGGATTTGAAGTTGCCCGCGTTGCATCCAAATGTTTCTGGAGAAAATACCGCAACAGCATTCCGCGCTAAATTCGGTTCACGCCTGCGCCCGATTCCCATTGGGCCAGGGCTTGTTGCCTATCTGGATCAAGTCAAACGCGCCCGATTCATCAATCGATGGAACAAGGCCCTGCGCGGCGAATAACGGCGAGTAGCGGCGAGCGATGGCTAGCGATGGCTAGCGACGAGTGACCGTGGGGGCAAGTTGCACCCCGCTGGTATTTCGACAAAAGCCCATTTTGCAGTGGCTGAAATCAACCGGTTCGATTCCATGCATGATCGAGATGATACGTGTTGCGCAACACCATCCCCAGAAAAATTGCGGCCAGCATAGATCCGTGGCAATTCAGGTAATTTGTCCAGCTTCAGATCCGACAGAACAATGCTGTGCAATTCAAGCCACCGACCGTTTTAATTCTGTGTCAGTTTCATGTCAGGTTTATGTGTTCTGCTGTATTCAGCTGGCCCGCGGTGCGGGCAGTTTTTTAATGGGAGATCAAAAATGAATATATTCAAAATGAGCCGACGCGCTGTAATGGTAGGCGCGGTAGCTGCACTTGGAATTGCCAATCCGGCCATTGCCGATGGCCACAAAGTCTTGGACAGTATCCACTTCCTGATCCCAGGCGGCGCAGGCGGCGGTTGGGACGGTACTGCACGTGGTACCGGTGAAGCCCTGACAAAGGCCGGCATCGTTGGTACAGCATCCTTTGAAAACATGTCCGGTGGGGGTGGTGGTAAAGCCATCGGCTTCTTGATTGAAAACGCCGACAGCAACCACGGCACGTTGATGGTCAACTCGACTCCAATCGTGATTCGTTCTCTCACCGGTGTCTTCCCACACAACTTCCGCGATTTATCGCTGGTGTCGGGAACGATCGGTGACTACGCAGCGATGGTTGTTGGCAAAGACAGCCCCATCAACTCCATGTCCGATCTGATTGCAGCCTATGACGCCAACCCAAGCGCGACGGCAATTGGTGGTGGATCTGTTCCAGGCGGCATGGATCACCTGGTTGCAGCTATGGTGATGGAAGCCGCGGGTAAAGATGCTCTTGGTGTGAAATACATTCCATATGATGCAGGCGGCAAAGCCATGGCAGCCTTGCTATCCGGTGAAATTGCGGCGCTTTCGACTGGTTTTTCAGAAGCGGTTGACCTGGCTAAAGCCGGCGAAGTCAAAATCATCGGTGTTACCTCAGATGAACGCGTTTCTGCAGCGCCGGATGCAATGACCATGAAGGAACAGGGCATTGCCACATCCTTCGTTAACTGGCGCGGTTTCTTTGCCGCACCTGGTCTGCCGGCTGATAAGCTGGCGATGTATCAAGACGCGATTGCTAAAATGTACGCAACTCCCGAATGGGAAGAGGTTCGTGCTCGCAACGGTTGGGTCAACATCCACAACAGCGGTGATGACTTCAAAGTGTTCCTAGAAGGCCAGGAAAAAGTTATTGGTGACCTGATGAAAAAATTGGGCTTCCTCTAAGATCGACCAGTGGCAGAGCGGTCGTCCGCTCTGCCACAACTCAACTAAGTGAGGGGAAGAAACATGGCACTGGATCGCTGGATAGCACTCATATTGCTCGGTATTTGCCTCGCCTACGGTTATGCTGCCTGGTTCACAATGGACGGCAGTCTCGCACCCTTCATGAAAAGAAACCCCATTTGGCCAAGCACCTTTCCGAAGGTGCTTTCAGTGCTCGGGATCGTGGCCACGACAATCATTTTATTGGGATTTGAAAAGAGTTCTTTGGAATCCAAAGAGGCCGACATCGATTACCGGCGTCTGGGTGACTATCATCTGGGTCAGGCTCTGATGTTGCTGACTCTGATGGTGGTATACGCATTTTGTTTGCGCCCCCTGGGCTTCCTGATTTCGACCTCAGCCTTTCTGATCCTCGGATCTTTTATATTGGGCGACCGCAAATGGCACATCATGCTGCCTGTCGCACTGATCGCAACATTTGTAGTCTGGTATCTCGTTCAACAGGTTCTGGGCATTTATTTGCGCCCTTTGCCTGGCTTTCTAGGAGGCTGACATGCTTGAAGGACTTTTGATTGGTCTGCAAACGGCGTTTTCCGTCCAGAACCTCCTGATGGTGATCGGCGGTTGTCTGATCGGAACATTTATCGGAATGCTGCCCGGACTTGGGCCAATGTCGATCATCGCCATCATGATCCCCATCGCAATTTCCATGGGGGATCCCTCCGCCGCTCTGATTTTGTTGGCGGGAGTTTATTACGGCGCCATTTTCGGCGGTTCAACGTCTTCTATTCTTCTCAATGCTCCCGGTGTTGCAGGTACCGTCGCGAGCAGTTTTGACGGTTATCCCATGGCGCGCCAAGGCAAAGCCGGCAAGGCGCTGACCATTGCTGCGATCGCCAGTTTTGCTGGAGGTACAATCGGAGCCATCCTGCTGATGGTATTTGCACCGGCACTGTCGTCAGTAGCACTTCTGTTCCATTCAGCCGAGTACTTCGCTTTGATGGTGGTCGGCCTGTCGGCTATTGCCGCATTCGCAGGCACAGGTCAGGTTGCGAAAGCAATGATCATGACCATTCTCGGTCTGATTATGGCAACTGTCGGGGAAGGTGCACTGTTCAATCTACCGCGTTTCACAATGGGTATCATGGATTTACAATCCGGCTTTGGCTTTATCACACTTGCCATGGCCATGTTTGCGCTGCCCGAGGCTCTGTTTCTGGTCCTGAAACCAAAGAATCTCGAAGGGGACGACGGAGAGATCAAGGACCTGCGCATCACTGGTGCCGAAGCGAAAGCCATTGCACCGGTGATCGGTCGTCAATCTCTGCAAGGATTCTTCATTGGTGTTCTGCCCGGTGCAGGAGCAACCATTGCCAGTTTCCTGGGCTATGCTGTGGAGCGCAACATCGCACCAAAGGAGGAGCAGGACGAATTCGGGAAAGGATCAATAAAGGGGCTTGCTGCACCTGAATCGGCAAATAACGCTGCTTGTACCGGTTCTTTCGTACCCCTCCTGACTCTTGGTATTCCCGGGTCCGGCACAACTGCCATTCTGTTGGGCGCTTTGATTGCGCTCAATGTCACACCCGGACCCCGACTAATGATCGACGAGCCGCAAATATTCTGGGCCGTCATCATGTCCATGTTTATCGGCAATCTGGTGCTTCTGATCCTGAACCTGCCGCTGATACCTTATATTGCCAAAGTGCTTTCGTTGCCGCGCAATTACCTGATCCCGTTTATTCTCTTCTTCACATTGATGGGGGCGTATATCGGCCAGAACAACGCAACCGAATTGTTGCTCCTGGTTGGATTTGGCATCTGCGCAACTGCATTTAAATTTGCCGACTATCCTTTGGCCCCGCTATTGATTGGGTTCATCCTGGGTGGAATGATGGAAGACAACTTTTCGCGGTCTATGCAACTCTATGATGGTGTCGGGTTTATCTGGGAACGTCCCATGACACTGGGACTTTTGGTCATTGCCGCGATCTTGATCGTGTTGCCCAGTTACCGCGCACGGCGTGCAAAATATCGGGCCAAAGGGGTTGCAGAAGGCGATTGATGGGAACTGCGTTTCCAAGACGTGACGACAGCTAGAGTCGTTCATGTTCAATCCGATTCGATTCTATTTAAACATGAACGGCTCTAAAACCGTTGCCTATCATTTTGGCTGCTGCAACCCGCTAGCCACCGATTGGCATGGCGTCCAATGGGCGGTCCAATGCGTGCTGCTGATCGCTCCTATTGCCCGAGAACTATGCCCTCGCGCCGCGGATCGGCGCCACCCTGCAGTCCGTTGCCGGTGAAGGCTATGCCATGTAGTCCTGAATTCAAATTGCGTGCACCAACTTCATAGCCAAGCGCAGTAAGAGCAGCCACCATGTCTTCAGCTGATGTTCCGGCTTCAACGTCGAATTTACCAAATCTATTGACCAGATGCGGGCTCGATATGGCTTGCTGAATGTTCATGCCCCAATCAAGATAGGCAATTATCGTCTTGGTGACATAACCGATGATGCGGCTTCCACCGGGTGATCCGATAACCAGAATGGGATCGTCTCCTTTCATCACAATTGTCGGTGCCATTGACGAGCGGGGTCGCTTGCCGGGTTCAACCCGATTGGCGATTGGTTTGCCGTCTTTTTGATCGCGAAATGAAAAATCGGTCAGCTCGTTATTGAGAAGAAAACCGTTAGTCATTAATCGGGAGCCAAATCCGTTCTCGATGGTTGAGGTCATGGAAACCGCGTTTCCTTCCCCATCGACAATTGAAAAATGTGTCGTCGAGGGCAATTCAAGAGATTCATCGTCAGCCCGCAACAACCGTGTTTCCTCCCAGTCCGGCTCACCGGCTTCAACGTTTTGTAGAGCCATATTTGTATTGAGCAGCGCTGACCGGGTTTTCAAGTATCCCGGTTTTAAAAGGCCTTTGGTCGGCATTTTGACGAAATCGGAATCGGCCATGTAGCGACCACGGTCTGCAAAGGCCAGCCGGGAAGCATCGCCTATCAAACGCCAGCTATTGGGGTCATTTGGGCCGAGTTTTGCCAGGTCATATGGCTGCAGCAGACCAAGTATCTGTCCGACTGTCAAAGCGCCTGAGGATGGCGGTCCCATGCCGCAAACCGAATAGTCGCGATAGGGCGCGCAGACGGGGGCGCGCTCAATAACCCGATAGGAAATCAGGTCACTATTAGTCATCAGGCCGGGATTTGCTGTAAAACCGCGAACAGTGTTGACGATGTCATCTGCAACAGACCCGCTGTAGAATTCCAGAACGCCCCTCTCGGCAATCGCTGACAGAGTTCTTGCATATTCGGGATTGCGTAGCAGATCGCCGGTCTTTAACGGCTGCCCGTCCGGTAGAAAATAGGCACGTGTGGTTTCGTGTTGAGACAAACGCTCTGCTCCGGATTTGATCAATCCGGCCAGACGTGGCGAAACCCTAAATCCGAAGCGAGCGCGGTTGATGGCGGGCTGCAGCAGATCTTTCCAGGTCGTTTTTCCCCAACGGCGATGCATTTCTGCCAGCAGCGCCGGCGTTCCTGGCACCCCAACGGACCGTCCTCCGATCACTGCGTCAAAAAACTTAAGTGGTTCGCCTTTGGCGTCCTGAAACAATTGCGGTGTGGCCGCTGCCGGGGCGATCTCGCGGCCGTCCAGAGTGGTCAGCGCCCCGGTCTTGCCGTTGCGATATATCAGAAATGCACCTCCACCCAGGCCAGAACTTTGGGGCTCAACCAGACCCAGCATTGCCTGACCAGCAATTGCAGCATCAGCTGCGCTGCCGCCTTGCTGCAGCACCAGAGCTGCAACCTCCGCCGCCAGCGGGTTGGCAATCGCGACCATCCAGTTTTTCGCTTCAACCGGTTTGCCGTCTGCCTTGGCCTGCAAAGAAATTGCTGCCTCTGGAGCGATCGAATCGGCAGCTTGCTGGGCTAATGCTGGTGCAAGGCCGATGAGACCAACTGCCGAGAAGATCAGTATTTTGATTGTTAGGTTCACGATAATTGCTCCTTGAATTGAATTCTGACTCTAAACCCGTTGGGCAATGGCTAGCAAATCGGTGACTAGGCGCTTTTGTTGCGGGAAAAATGTCGGTGCAAAACAAACCCGTCGCGGTCTCCAGAATTTGTTAGGCATTTTAGTCTAATCTGCGCTCGTTCCTTTGTGTAGTGAGTCTTGAGGATTGAGCCGTGCAACGATTGCCTCTGAAATGGATCGCGATATTTTCAATCGCAACCAATCTGCTGATGGTGGTGCCACCGCTGCACATGCTGCAGGTTTACGATCGGGTACTTACGTCTAACTCTATAGAAACATTGATCTATCTGTCAGCAATTGCAGTTGCAGCAATGGTTTTGTTCGGGGCAGCCGAAGCGGTTCGGGGAAAACTCGCCCAGCGAGCATCTGCCCAATACACAGTCGAACTTTCTGAACCGCTGTTCAAGCGATTGTCGGGTAATGTGGACGGTGCCCGCGGATCCAGCCAGATTCTAAGAGATTTCAATTCGGTACGCAGTTTTCTTGCCAGTCGCTCAATGACGGGACTGTTTGATCTGCCATTTGTACCTTTGTTTGTGCTGTTGATGTTTATGCTGCACTGGATGCTCGGTGTGGTTACGATGTTTGGGGCCGGGGCGCTGGTTGCAGTCGCCTGGATCAATAAAACGTCAACCGCAAAAAATTCGGCAGAATCAAAGCGCTCCGATATGGAGGCTTTAACTTTCGCACAAACGGTATTCATGCGTGCGGAAGACATTCGGGCGATGGGATTGTTGCCGGCGGTCACGGAAAGGTGGGGTCGGCGGATGGCCGAATCCCTGCAAAAGGGCGATGTGGCGGCTGGTCAGACTTCAATGTTTTTCGGAATCTCCAAATCCGTACGTAAAATTCTGCAAATCATGATCATGGCTTGCGGTGCAGCACTGGTGATTTCTGGTGAAATATCTGCCGGTGTCATATTCGCAGCTTCAATGATCTCCGGCAGGGCTCTTGCCCCGGTGGAGCAGGTAATTGGTGGTTGGGAACGCATTTCACAGGCCAGAACCGCCCATGCCAACCTGGAAGATTTTCTTTCAACTTCCCCCGAAGCACACGATTTAGTGCAATTGCCCGACCCTCAGGGCGATATTTTGGTACAGGGACTGACCTATTCTCCTTCCAAACTGCCGAATGCCAAACCGGTTCTGGATGACGTGAACTTTGAGATATCCGCTGGCAAAATATTGGCGGTAATCGGCCCATCGGGTGCCGGTAAGTCAACCATTGCCAAGGCACTTGTCGGGGCTATCGTTCCAGACGGCGGTCAGATCATGCTGGATGGCGCGCAGCGGGCCCAATGGCCGGAACATCAATGGGGGCAAGCGGTTGGTTATGTTAGCCAGGAGATTACTCTCTTTCCGGCTACTTTGGCTGAAAACATTGCCCGTCTTGAATTGAACCCGGATTCTGAAAAAGTTGTTGCAGCCGCTCAGGCTGCAGGTGTGCACGAACTTATCACCAGCTTGCCGGACGGCTACAGCACGGAGATAGGTCCTGGAAAACTGGTCCTATCGGGTGGGCAAAAACAACGAATTGCCCTGGCACGTGCGCTGTATTCTGACCCAAAGGTTCTGGTTCTGGACGAACCGAATGCCCATCTTGACGCTCAGGGAGAGGTTAGTCTGATGAGCGCCTTGAAGCGGGCCAAATCGCAAGGGCGCACCATTATTGCGGTCACCCAACGCCGTTCGATGCTTCAAATCGCCGACGAGGTGATGACGATCAAGGCCGGTCAGGTTGCCGAGTTTTCCAGCGCAGCACGTCACAGGGCCAGTTCGACGTCACCAACCAAAGTGAGCAAGCGCACCCGGCTGGAACCGCCCCCACTGGCAGCCGAAACAAGTTTGCCAGCCGACAGACAGACCGGAGCTGAGGCATGAAAAACGAAACGATAAACACCCATTCGGAAGAAAACGGTTCCGTGCTGGATTCTGAAAACCAATCCTGGCAACAGCAAGTGCCAACCGATACGGCCCGTATTGCAAAACGTGGTGCGATATTTGTTTTCGGATTTCTGGCCATCTTCTTTGCATGGGGAACTTTGTTTCCAATTGCCTCTGCCGTGGTGGCCAATGGGAAAATAGTATCTGCCGGTCAAAATAAGCTGATTCAGCATTCCACGGGAGGATTGGTTCAGGAAATTTTGGTGCATGATGGCTCAACGGTTGAAGAGGGGCAGGTGTTGCTGGTGTTGGACCCGTCGAACAGCCAGGCGGAATTGACGCGTCTTGCGGCCCGTCAGTCCATGTTGAGTGCGCTTAAATCTCGTCTGGAGGCCGAAGCAAATGGTGGAAATTTTGGCAATACGATAGCCGTATCGGGATTGAAGCTTCGCGGAGCGCAGGAAACGACACTTGCCGAAGCACAGTCATCTGATGACCACCGTGTACTTGCCGAGCAACAAGTTGAATTTGATGCAGGGCGCAAGAGGTTGAACGCCGAGCTGGATGCTGCGACTTATCAGATGGAATCTCTCAAAGATCAGCGCAAAGGCATGATGAATCGGTTGGAAGGTGCCCGGCAATTGCTTGATTTCACTGACATGGAAATCAAGAAAACCCGCCCGCTTGTAGAAGATGGATATTTGGCCAAGTCGCGGTTGTGGGATCTTGATAAGCGGAGACTGGAGCAGATTTCCACAATTGGAAATCTGGAATCGGAAATCGATGCAACCAATCAAAAGGTGCTTGAAGCAGAGGCCAAATTGGCACAATTGACTGAAGCAGACCGTGAAAAACGATCGGAAGAACTTACCAGTGTCATTACTGAACTGGCGGAAATTCGAGGTCAACTGACGGCCGCACAAAGCAGCGTGAATTTGACGGAATTGCGTGCTCCGCAGGCCGGCACCATTGTTAAACTGGCCGCCCATACGCGCGGCGGAGTTATCAAGGCAGGAGAAGTCGTGGCTGAAATAGTTCCCCAAAACTCCGGTTTGGAAACTGAGTTCCGGGTTGCGGTCGCGGATGTCGATAGCGTCAATGTCGGGCAGGATGCACGCATCATCATAACGGCATTCAACCGTCGCACTTATGATCCCATCGATGGCGAGGTCAGCTACGTTTCAGCCGATTCGAGCGTTGACGATCAAACCGGTGAGACTTTTTTCCTGGCCCGAGCACGTATGAAGCCAAATCCGGATAAAAACGTTGGACTGCACCAAGTCCAGGCAGGCATGGCAACGGAAGTTTTTGCACAGGCGACCCCACGAGTGTTCATGAGCTACGCTCTACAACCGTTGTTTGATTCGATGAACCGGTCGTTTCGAGAAACAAACTAGCAATCTGACAATTCTGCCATCTGGTGGATCCGGGATGGTCTGACACAGCATCAGGCGTGGACGCGGCGCTTCCATCGGTCTATATCCGCGCCAGTTTTGCAATTTCAAGCAGTCAAATAATGGCTCCACCGCTTCTAACATTGACAGATATTCAACTGACCTTTGGCTCGACGCCGTTGTTTACCGGTGTCGATATGGCGGTCCATGCACGCGAACGTTTGTGTCTTGTGGGCCGCAATGGATCTGGCAAATCAACCTTGTTGAAAATTGCTGCCGGAGAGTTGGAATTCGACCAGGGTGAACGATTCTTCCAGCCAGGAACGACCGTGCGCTATCTGCCTCAGGAGCCGGACTTTTCCGCCTATGCCACAGTGATGGACTATGTTGAAGCCGGTTTGGAAGAGGCTGATGATCCCTACCGGGCGCAATTGCTTTTGCAGGCGCTGGGGCTGACCGGGGAGGAGTTGACCGGTAATTTGTCCGGCGGTGAGGCACGTCGAGCTGCATTGGTACGAACATTGGCTCCGGAGCCAGATATTCTGCTGCTTGATGAGCCGACCAACCATCTCGATTTGCCGGCGATTGAATGGCTCGAAAAGGAAATTGCCGGCATGCGTTCTGCTGTTGTGATGATCAGTCATGACCGCCGATTTCTTGAAAATCTCTCCCGATCAACCCTATGGGTGGATCGTGGGCAATCTCGTTTACTCGAAAAATCCTTTGCTTATTTCGAAGATTGGCGCGACACCCTGTTAGAACAGGAACAACTCGACGCGCACAAACTGGACCGCAAAATTGTTCGGGAGGAGCATTGGGTCACTCATGGCGTATCAGGCCGTCGCAAGCGCAACATGAAGCGGCTTGGAGATCTGGGAAAGCTTCGTCAGCAGCGCGCCAATCGACTGAAACCCACCGGGGATGTGGCCATATCGGTGGCTGCAGGAGAAACATCCGGCAAACTGGTCGCCAAGGTGGAGAAAATCTCCAAAAGCTACGGCGATCGGGTTCTGGTGAAGGACTTTTCCACGCGTATCGCCCGCGGTGACAGGCTGGGACTGGTTGGACCCAACGGTGTGGGCAAAACCACACTTGTCAAACTGCTGACAGGCCAATTGCCACCTGATTCAGGAACTGTGAAGCCCGGCTCAAACATTGAAATGTTGGTCGTTGATCAGCAACGAACTGTCCTTGCGGCGGATTTAACTGTGAAGGATGCCTTGACTGGAGGAGGCACTGATATTGTCGCCATTGGCGACACGCGCAAACATGTCATGGCCTATATGAAAGATTTTCTGTTCCTGCCAGAGCAGGTGCGCACACCGGTATCGCGTTTGTCGGGAGGTGAGCGCGGAAGGTTGATGCTGGCCATGCAATTGCGGCATCCATCGAATCTGCTGGTTCTTGATGAACCGACCAACGATCTGGATTTGGAAACGCTGGATTTGTTGCAGGAAATGATCGCCGACTATCGTGGCACGGTCATTGTCGTCAGTCATGACCGTGACTTTCTCGATCGCGTTTGCACCTCAATCATTGCGCCTCAAAAAGACGGCACTTGGACGGAATATGCTGGCGGTTACTCCGACATGATCAGCCAAAGCGGCGGCGGTCGCGATGACGGAAAATTACCCGGTGGGCCGGCGGCGTCGGCGGGCTCGAGAAAAGCCGCAAATATGCCACCGCCGCCAACGTCGACACCGCGAGGAGCATCGAAACTGAGCTTCAAAGACAAGCACACTCTGCAAGTTTTGCCAGGTGAAATCGAAAAGCTCGAAGGGGATATCGCAAAGGTCAACAAGGCTCTGGCGGAGGACGATTTGTTCGACCGGGATGCAAAACGGTTTGGCCAATTGGTCAGATTGCTGGAGAAAACTCAATCCGAACTTGACCAGAAAGAACAGCGTTGGATGGAACTCGAAATGCTCCAGGAAGAACTGGAGGGATGAAGTTCATCCCTCCAATATGCGAACGGTTCTAGAGCAGGTCGAGTTGCATGACGGGTTGCCCATCAGATGTCTTTTGAGGCGAGCGCCCCAGACCGCTGACCTGACTTGATACCCGGCGACGCATGGCCGACCATCCTTCAAACTTCACGACATCAACCGGTTCCTCAAAATTTACGGTGATGCGATATTGATCTTCCTGGTGAAGCGCCGCTACCGCTATGATTTCACCGATAAATTTCTGCCCAAGATATTGACCCGACACACGTGCGCCGAGGGTCACCGGTGGGCCGGGTGGTTGATTGCCACAGGCGGCGTGGAGCACATTCCAGTTCTTGTAACCAAATTGATAAGCCAGCATTTCCAGCGACTGGCTGTGCGAAATTGGCTGCGCATCCACACTTAGTTGTGCCCGCAGACGTTTGGCCTGTTGCTTCAGTTGCTGCAACGACGGCAGGGGGAGATATTCATTCATGACTATGCCTCTATCAGGTTGGGTCTCTTGGAATATCAACGGGGCTCGCATTGCCATCGGTCCAGTAGACGCTGATGTTGGCATTCATCGTTTGTGGCTTCACCGTGACTTTCGTCTGCGAGCGGCAGGTGCCATAACCTTGTGCGCTGAATAGATCGGAGTTGTAGTAAAGTCAAATGGGCGAAAATTTCGAGCGGATGCTGTCTGGCGGTCATCCAAATTCGTTGGGAAGAACCGAGGACGTTGTTGATCTTGTATTGAACAATCAAAAACTTCTGAAGAAATTGTATCAATGCTATTTTTCAACTAACGAAGTCGTTCGGTTGCGAGTGTCCAGCGCGTTCAAGCGGGTCACTGCTAAACATCCGGACTGGACTATGAAGCATATGGATGGCCTGCTGTCGGATATTGCTGAGATTGATCAGGCATCGACCCAATGGACGCTGGCGATCCTGTTCGACCAAACTCGTAAGCTGATGTCCGCCGGGCAGATCGAAAAAGCACTGCAGATAATGAAGCACAATATTGCTGCACATGACGACTGGATTGTGCTCAACACGACGATGGGTGTTTTGGCCAAATGGGCCGAGAAGGATAGTGAGTTGGTGCGTTGGATGCTGCCTCATCTGGAGCGACTGTCGAGGGATTCTCGTAAAAGCGTTTCCAGCAAAGCCAAAAAGCTTGTTGATCAGCTCAATCCATAGACCGCCGTTATTGGCCCGGCTCCAGCCACATATAAATCAGGGTCAGCACGATCATCGATAAAAACGTGAACATGCCGTTCCACCGCCATGTGAGCGTCATTGGCGAATATCCCGTGGCACGCGACAACATAAGCGCGCCTGCGGAGAAGGGCGCCCCGGTCGTACAGATGGCAGTTCCTGCGGCAATCGCCAGAGCGGCGTGTGTAATGTCTACTGGCATTACTGGAATTTGTGCAACAACGCTGCTGAGAAAAACCGCCATGGTGATCGGGCTGAATCCAACTTGTCCAAAAATCCAGACAATCATCGAAATGCCCCATAATACGGTCCAGCCAGGTGCGGTGGCCAGGCCGATGACTTGAGCGAATTCTGCTATTGGCACCAACTTGGCACCAATCGTGCCGATGAAACCAGCACAAGCGACAAACAACATTTCCCGAACATATCCTGGCATCGCAGAATGGGTAATCTGGTCAAATCGCATTGCGGTGCCGACCAATCTTGAACCAGACGATTGTTGAACAACAACCCAGATCAGCACCACGATGGGCGCTGCCAGCATCACGCCGGACACGATTGTCACTCCAAATATGCTGAAAAATCCCACCGACAGGGCAAATAGCAGTGCACAAACCAACGCAAAATTACGGGCCGACTTAAGGGAAAATTTGGGCGTTTCAATCGCCCCCAACAAACCCTGCTCACGAATGCGATGGCCGGTTTTGCGCCAACGCAGCCAGTCTTCGCACCATCCAAGCAACATCATAATCAGCGCAATGCACAAGCCAATGCCCATCAGGCGCAAGGCCTGAATGCCCTCCATCAGTGTCGGCATAACAGCCTGCGTAACGGCTGTGGGGGCCCATATCAAAAACCACGAAAAGCCACGTAATGTTGCGGTAAGTTGTCGCCGTTCGCGAATTTGCGCTACCTCGTTGAGCGGCGCATCAACGGGAAGGTCTGCCCGCACACCCCTTTGAATAATGGGTGCGAACAGAGAAAGTGCTCCCAGATTGATCATCGCCGACAACATGTGCGCCCCACCAAATACGGCAACAAAACGCCGTTTGGGTGGCTGGAATGTCAAATATCGACCAAGATTGACGACCGATCGGGATGTGAGCGCACCTTCGCGCAACAGAGCGATCAAGAGAATAAAACTTGCAAGATAGGCAGAGCGTGACAACCCTTCAATCATCCACTCAACAGCATGTTGGGACGTCAACCAGGCTATGCCCGTCAGCAGGCTGCTAACAGCAATCAAGTAGGATTCACGGAGTTTAAGCAATCTCCAAGCCAGCAGGCCAATGACAAAAACGCAGCAGATGGCGACGTAGTTGAAAATTTTGAACTGCAGATAGATTGTCGCGAGTTCACTTAACACCAAACATAACATTGCCGCACCTATTGCGGGCAGGCGCGGCAGACTTTCGGTCATGCAGGCACGATGCTTATCATCCGCCAGTCATCGACATGTGGCGTCCCACTGCAGGAGCCTGGCCCTGACGTTCGATGATGAAATCATGTCCCTTCGGTTTGCGTCCTATGGCTTCGTCAATCGCCTGATATAGCAATTGATTGCCTTCAGAATCCCGCAATGGTTGTCGCAGGTCTGCGGCATCGTCCTGACCAAGGCACATATACAAAGTGCCGGTGCAGGTGATGCGGACCCGATTGCAGCTTTCGCAGAAATTGTGGGTCAGTGGTGTGATGAACCCCAAACGTCCACCGGTTTGCTGGACTTCAACATAACGGGCAGGCCCGCCGGTTTTATAGGGAATGTCGGTGAGAGTGAATTTCTGTTCCAGACGCTGTTTGACCAGCGTTAGTGGCAAATACTGATCAGTCCGATCTTCGTCAATTTCACCCAATGGCATCGTCTCAATCAGGGTCAGGTCAAAACCTTCGCCATGCGCCCAGCGCATCATTTCTTCTATCTCGAACTCATTGACGTCTTTCAGAGCAACCGCGTTAATCTTGATTGCAAGGCCGGCCTTGCGGGCCGCCTCCAGCCCTTCCATCACCTTGCCCAAGTGGCCCCAGCGGGTGATCTTGGCAAATTTTTCGTGATCCAATGTGTCGATGGATACATTGATCCGCTTAACCCCACAGTCGATTAGCTCGCTGGAAAAGCGGGAAAGTTGCGATCCGTTCGTGGTCAAAGTCAATTCTTCTAATGCGCCCGAATCCAGGTGGCGCGACAGCGAACGAAACAACTGCATGATATTCTTACGCACCAGTGGTTCTCCACCCGTCAGACGCAACTTCTTCACCCCCTTATCGATAAAACCGCTGCACAATCGGTCTAGCTCTTCAAGCGTAAGCAGGTCTTTCTTCGGCAGAAAAGTCATGTTTTCAGCCATGCAATAGACGCAGCGGAAGTCGCATCTGTCGGTTACCGAAACACGTAGATAATCCACGGTTCGGCCAAACGGATCGATCATTGGGGTGGGGGTATTTTTACTCATGGCGATAACTTAGCGATGCGGTATCAAAACGAAAGCAAAATCTTGACATCGCACCCATTCAATTACTGGTGAAGTCCCGTGATTTGCAGTTTTATGAAATTTGGTTTCAATTTCGCAAAACTATTCAAGAGGATTTCCGCATGAAATTTCGTAACGGTGCATTATCCACCCTATCCGGCTTGGCAATGATTGCCGCATTCCAAATCTCCGCACTGGCCAATGGAAGCGGCTCATTTTCGGGACATAAGAACTACAAGGTCAGCGGCGGTGTGACGGTGACCCAATCTGATGGCAAAACAACCGTTTCCCTGTCCGACAATTTCAAATCATCTTCGGGCCCGGATCTGTATATTTATGTAGGTACCGGCAAACCGACCAAGCTCATTGAAAAACTGAAAAGTTTCAGCGGTGCCCAGACCTATACCTTTTCAGGAACAGCTGACGTGACGTCGGTTCACGTCTATTGCAAACGCTATTCCGTCGGCTTCGGTACTGCCAGGCTTGATTGAGTAAATCCATTTAACCCTGAACGGCTCTAGACGGATTCCCACAGTCCGGTCTTTGCGGCGCAGTAAATGGCATCAATCAGTTTTTGATTATTGACCGAGCTTTCCAATGTGAAAATTTCTTCTTTTTCACCAGCTACCGCGCGGGCGATGGCCTCTACTTCCAGTTGATACTGGTTGATGCCGGAATAGCGGAAGGTCTGGATTTCGTCGTGATCTTTGTTGTGCAAAATAACCGTATCGGCATCATACAGGCCGGCATTAAAGGGTGCCGTCAGTTCCATCCAGCCCTCGTCACCGTGAAACGCGATCTCCTGTCGAAGGGCCATTTCTGTCGCCACATAGGTGGTCATTTCAAAATCCCCGAAATCGGCTCGCCAGCTGGCGTAATTATCAGTTCCGTTTGTCTCATTTCGTTGTACCTGAGCGGATACGCGGAGTGGTTCTGCGCCGGTGACAAATCGGGTCCCAACAGTTGGATAAACACCAATATCTGGTAGAGCCCCGCCACCAAACGCCAGTATGTTACGCATGTTTTCGGGGTCGGTATTATTGTAGGTGAAAGCCGCCTGAACGTGTTTCAACTTGCCAATGGCGCCTTCTGCCAGAAGTGCGCGCACTTTGAGCCACTGCGGATGATAGGTCACCATAAAGGCTTCGGTGACCAACACATTGTTGCGGTCTCGAGCTTCAATGATGGCGGCAATTTCATCGGCATGCAGCGCGATGGGTTTTTCGCAAAGCACATGTTTGCCGGCATCCGCTGCCTTGATCGACCATTCTACATGCTGGGAAGTCAAAAGGGGAATATAAACCGCGTCGATCGCATCACTGGCCAGCAATTCCTCGTAGGAGCCAAATGCTTGGGGAATGCCAAATCGAGAGGCAATGGCCTCGGCACGAGATAAATCTCGTGAGGCAATCGCTACCACGTTGCCATTGTTTGCGACCTGAATGGCCGGGATGACATGTTCAATTCCAATTTTTGCAGTCGACAAGACGCCCCAGCGCAGCATGGCATATTCCTTTGATGAAAACTAAATCGATTATAACAGGATTGCTGCCGCGCGGAAAAGAGACATTCAGCATCTTTTGCCACGTAATGACCTTACTCCCTCCCGCCTTTGGCCATATCTTGCCCTCGGTGTCTACTTATTTGCCTTCTAGCCTTTCGCGCAAACGTGAACCGACAGGAAGGCGAGACAAATGAGTAATAAACTCAAGCTTGGGATTGCAGCAGCTGCAATTACTTTGGCTTCAGGATTAGGCATCACCTTTGCAATGCAGGGACTTGTTGATACCGGAGCAACCGCAGAAGCAGTGTCCGAACCAAATCAGGACACTTCAGACCATGAATCCTATCAACCGCTGACACAGACGTTTTTGAATGAATTGGCACAACGTTCCGGTGAACAAGCTGCATTCAAAGTAGCATTTGAAGCCGGCGATGAGCTGACCGAGCTGAATTTTACGGCGCGCGATGGCGTTGGCGCCAATGTAGGAGAAGGCAGGCGTTTCTCCCGATTGCCGCGTGCTGATCTTGACAAAGACGGAGAGTGGACAACCCATTTACCGAAACGCGAAGGTGGACCCAACGCCACATCCTGTATTGCCTGTCACAATCGTCCTGGCCCTAACGGCGCGGGTGATGTAGCGCTCAACGCAGTTATCGACCCGGCACATACCGGCCAGCCATCAAAGTTCCTGGAACGCAACACATTGCCTTTGCAGGCATTAGGAGTGCCGCAAAAAATTGCCGAGGAAATGAGTTCTGAACTGATCGCGCAGGAATCCAAAATTCTGCGAGCTGCCTGTAAAAATGGCGATGCACGTGGAGCCTTGTCGGCCAAGGGAGTGTCCTTTGGAACCCTGGCTGCTGATCGGCAAACCGCCTCACCTTGTGAAGTGATGGTTGACTATGGCGGTCTGGAAGGCATCGACCGGGATCTTATCGTCAAGGCGTTCGGCTGGAAAGGCAATCAACCAACGATTCGGGCGTTTACCCGAAATGCAGCTCACAATGAACTGGGTCTGCAGGGAGTTGAACTCACCACGGTAGACGGAGATGGAGATGGTGTTGTCAATGAATTGACCGTCGGAGACATGACCGCCCTGTCGATATACATGGCAGCGCTGGAACGGCCCGTCACCAAACTGGAACTCGCGGCACTGGGGCTTGAAAAAATGTCAAATGCCAATCGTGACGCCGTTCTAAAAGGGGAAAGCAGTTTTGAAAAAGTTGGATGCAGCACCTGTCATGTTCCCAGCATGGAACTCAAAGATACAGTGTTCAGTGAACCCAGCACCACGCCCGGTTTCTTCGATGAACGTTTCCCCAGCGGTGAAGAGCCCGCTGATCATCAACTTTCTCATAAAACTCCCATCCGTTTCGACCTGACAGCAGATCAACCCAACAACCAGATTATCTTGGCAAATGGCGGTATGGCAAAATTAGGGGCATTGCCCAAAACCGAATCCGGCGGCGCTATTGCGCACTGGTACAGCGATTTCAAACGCCATGATATGGGCGAAGAACTGGCCGATCCCTCCGATGCACAGGGTATCGCACCACGTATGTGGCTGACCCGTTCGCTGGCCGGGGTCGGCTCAACCGGACCGTGGCTGCACGACGGCCGGGCAACAACTCTCGATGACGCGATCCTCGCACATGGAGGTGAGGCGAGCGCGGCACGAGACAACTTCACCATGCTGCCCGAGCGGGATCGCAAAAATTTGATCGCGTTTCTGGAAAATCTGGTGATCTTCAAACAGGAAGATAAAGCGGAGTAGCGGTGGTCCTGAGGGAGCAGCTCAGCGGTTTTTACCGCGAAGCTGTTCTTTCAGCAGGTCCAGCAGGCTCATCGCCGCATCCGGAATATTGGTTCCCGGGCCGAATACCGCTTTTACCCCAGCTTTGGTCAAGAAATCGTAATCCTGGCTTGGGATTACTCCGCCGCAGATGACTATCTTGTCAGCCGCACCCCGAGAAGCCAGCTCGGAAAGCAGCATCGGTGCCAGGGTTTTATGACCGGCGGCGTGAGAGGAAACGCCAACAATGTCAACATCCTGAACCAGAGCTAGTTCAGCAGCTTCTTGGGGTGTCATAAACAGTGGCCCAACCGTGACTTCAAAGCCCAGATCACCAAACGCAGTGGCAATTACTTTGGCGCCACGATCATGGCCGTCTTGTCCCATCTTGACGACCAATACTTTAGGCTTGCGACCGAGTTTCTTGCAAAAATCAGCAATCGAGGACTGGGTTTCCTGGTAGACCGGATCGTTGCCGTAAGCATCTTCATAAACCCCTGTGATGGTCACAATATCGGCCGCATGCCGGCCAAAAGCATTCTCCATTGCCGAGCTGATCTCACCTACCGTGGCACGGGCCCGTGCAGCTTCAACAGCCACTTCAAGAATATTGCCTTTACCTGTCCCGGCAACCTGCTCCAGATTGGCCAGTGCGGCGGAATGGGCATCGGCATTTCGAGTTTTCCTGATCCGCATCAGCCTTGCGATCTGGGCGTCTCTAACAGCTGCGTTGTCAATATCCCGGACCTCAACTTTGGTTTCTTGTGTCGGCCGAAATTTGTTGACCCCAACAATGACCTCTTCACCCTTGTCAATACGCGCTTGTTTTTGAGCAGCAGCCTCTTCAATTCGGGCTTTCGGCATGCCTTCATTGATCGCCTGGGTCATGCCACCAAGGGATTCAATTTCTTCCATCAGTGCCCAGGCTTCATCGATCAGTTCGGCTGTCAGGTTTTCCACGTAATAGGAGCCGGCAAGAGGGTCGACCACCCTGGTGACGCCTGTTTCGTGCTGCAGGATCAATTGCGTATTTCGGGCAATGCGGCTGGAAAAATCTGTTGGCAGGGCAATTGCTTCATCAAATGAATTGGTATGCAGACTTTGAGTTCCACCAAGCGCCGCACTCATCGCTTCGTAGGCAGTCCGTACGATATTGTTGTAGGGATCTTGTTCCTGCAGTGATACGCCGGAAGTTTGGCAATGGGTGCGCAGCATTTGACTGCGCTCAGAAGCGTTGAATTCGGTCATAATTTTTGCCCAAAGATACCGCGCAGCACGCAACTTCGCCACCTCCATGAAAAAATTCATCCCCATATTGAAGAAGAAGGACAGACGCCCGGCAAAAGCATCCACATCCATCCCCTTTGCCAGCGCCGCGCGAACATAGTCGCGACCGTCGGCAAGGGTGAACGCCAGTTCCTGCACAATGGTGCTGCCGGCTTCTTGAATGTGATATCCGGATATCGAAATCGAATTATATAAAGGCATTTCTCGCGCTGTATATTCAATGATATCCGAGACGATGCGCATGCTTGGCTCGGGTGGATAGATATAGGTGTTGCGAACCATGAATTCTTTTAGAATATCATTTTGAATCGTGCCAGCCAGCTGGGCCCGCGAAACGCCTTGTTCTTCCCCAGCAACAATAAATGAGGCCAGAACCGGAATAACCGCACCATTCATCGTCATCGATACAGACATCTGGTCGAGGGGAATGCCGTCGAACAGAATTTTCATGTCTTCGACGGAATCGATCGCAACGCCTGCCTTGCCGACATCACCGATCACACGAGGGTGGTCTGAATCATAACCTCTATGGGTTGCCAGATCGAACGCGACCGACAATCCTCTTTGACCACCAGCCAGGGCTGTCCGATAAAATTTGTTGCTTTCTTCGGCCGTTGAGAATCCAGCATATTGACGGATGGTCCATGGCCGACCCGCATACATTGTAGCCTTTGGTCCCCGGGTATAGGGCGTCATGCCAGGCAGCGAACCAAGGTGGTCAAGATTCTCAGTATCTGCCGCCGTGTAAACCGGCTTCACTAATATGCCTTCCGGCGTCTGCCAGTTAAGCGTTTGAGCATCGCCACCCTTCAATTCCTTCGATGCCAGATCAAGCCAGTCTCTTGGTGGTGGATTAGCAGCCATTGTTCTGTCTCGGTGGTGGATCTCTTTGACTTACTGGATACTATCAACCAGCCGACTAGCCAAGGCACAGAACCTGCACTTTCGTCGGATACGGAAAGTTAAAAAGTGTCGTTAACGAAGTTTTAAGCATTGCCTTTTCATTCCGCCTTTCCAATGGTTAACTGCAGCAAGCGGGTAAATTAATCTACGCCGGTCGCAAGCCAAAGATTGCGAAAACGGTTTGGTGTGAGTGATGAAGAATTTGTTGAATATAGTCAAAACTGCAATGCTGGCCCTGGTGTTGACCGGAGTACTTTCCGAGACAACGGTGGCTCAGGAAACAAAAAAACTGGGTAAAGGCAAAATTGTCGTCCGGTTATGTCCTGCGGATTGTGTCGCAGTGAACGGGCATGGTTTGAGCTCGGGTAAGGAAGTTGTGATTTATGAAACCAAGTCAGGCTGGGCGCGTGTATCTGAATTTCTCAACCGTTCCCGGTTGGTCAGAAGCTTCGGTAAATCAATCACCAGAAAGCCGGCCCTTTGGGTGGCGACAAGTCAGCTCGCCGGTCAAAAGGCCAAGGCACCGCCTCCCACTCGGAAATTGACCGCCCTGAAAAGAGTTGCATTGCCAACATTTCGCCCTGGTTCTGTTTATGTGCAAGCCTCTCAATCAGAACAGCAAGAGCCGAGCGAAACTACAATCGCAGCGCAACAAATCACTGGCGTTGAAGCAGAGCCAGAGGTCGAAACAGTTGAGCAGCAAACTCCCATCATCGAGACTCTGCCAGTCTCCGAGCCCCAACCAGCGGTCGATTCTGCTTCTAATGAGGGAACAAAACGTTTGCTGACGTGGGAAGAATTGCAGGCAAAACTGGCAAGGCAGGCAGCTGCGAAAAGTAACCAGTCAGATGTGAATGAAGAAGAAAAGGCTGCTGAAGCCAAACCCGTAGAAGAAGAGAAAAAATCCGCAGCAGCCGCAACCGCCGCTGCTGCCGCTGCCGCCGATGAAGCAAAAGCAGAAGCTGAAGCAGTTCAAGCGGCCAAGGAGGCAAAGGCGGAACAAGCAGCGGAAGCAGCGGAAGCTGCGAAAGCTGCGAAAACCGAAGAGGTTGCCAAATTGGCCAAGCAACAACAGGACGAAGCGGCACGCAAAGCTGCTGAAGTTGAAAAGGCTAAAATAGCAGCCCAAGCAGCACAGGCGGAACAAGCCAAAAAGGTTGCCGAAGCTGAACGAGCAGCGGAGCTTGCCCGTAAACAGGCCGAAGCTGCTGCAAAAGTCGCTGAAGCCAAGCGCGTCGAGGAGGCTGAGAAAATCGCTGCGGCGACTGCTGCCGCGACTGCCGCCGCCACCGCTGCAGAGGGCAAAAAAGTTGAAGATGTGAAGGAGCTTGCGGCGGTGGTTGCAGCTCCTGAGGAATCTGAAGAGCCAGTCTACAAGGCTGCGACTTCGCAACCGATCAAGTTTGGCGACCGTCCAAATAAGCTCACCAAGGAATTGCTAGACAAACGCCTGTCCAAATTGCCGGGCCGCAAGAGCAAAGTGGACAAAAGTATCGTAATAGCGCTGCGCCATTATGCATTGGGTCTGTTGAACAGTGGCGAGTGCACTGGAATAGCCAAGGGTGGCGCCAGCGCTTTGCCGGGCATGCTGTATGTCGCCTGCAGTGACGACATCACGTATTTGCGCGTGTTCCCCATCAAGGAGCAAACCTGGTAGGTTGCGGCACTAGGCATCGGTTCCACCGGAACGAATTAGCTTTATGGTTTGTGTCAATCGTGGCAGTTGCAACAATACTAGCGGGATAAACCAGAACAGCATTTGGTCAAGAAATTGCCCGATGAACCACCAGTGAAGCAGAGTAAAGAGTGCGGCGAGATATGCAGCCATCTGCACACGTTTCCACAAGCGACCGAGCCGTCGAACACTGAAATCGTTGGACGTTACTGCAAGGGCAAGCAGGGTTATGAAGGCGATCCACCCAGTGGCAAGGGAGATTTCCTCAAGGTCCAAAAATATCAACCCGGCATCACCGGTCTGGCGAATATAAAAAATCGTATGCAGAAGCCCGTAGCCGAATGATGCAACACCGACATAGCGGCGACGTTTCTGCAGCCATCTCAGCGGTTTTAACATTGCAGGCCAGTTTCGACACAACCGCATCGCCGGGGTAATTGCCAGCGCCAAAATCATCATCTGGGTGGCCAGCAGACCGCTTTCATACATGATTTCGGCGTAATAGCGGTTTTGCCCCACAAAATCGGCAAGCAATGCCGGTGCCGGCATGAACAGCACGATCCAAGTGGCGATGGGAGAGTTTAGCAGGTGTTTTGCGAGCGTGGGCATGGTTTTGGTTGCGATAAGTCGTTGACACAAGCAACTAAAGAATTGGTGAGCGGTGTTTGATTGTCGAGGAATGTCTGTTGAAGGCGATTTGTGATGCTAATTTCGCTTTGACGTACCGCATCATTCGCCGACTATTCAAACTCCATGATGATTTGATCAACTGCCAGGCTGTCGCCTTGTTCAGCGCAAATATTGGAGACAGTGGCTTTTTTCTCAGCCCGCAATATGTTTTCCATTTTCATCGCTTCGATCGTCGCCAGTGCCTGCCCCTCCTGGACTTCATCGCCTTCTTGAACATTGATCGACACAATCAAACCTGGCATCGGGCAGAGCAACATTTTTGATGTGTCCGCGGGAACCTTTTCGAGCATGAAATTGTTCAATTCTGCAACACGTGGTGACATGATTTGCGCATGGAGTGTAGCACCTCGATAACGAAGCTCGTAGCCGCCAGCAGTGGATTTGACTTTCACAGCAATATTTTCACCATCGACAACGGCCCGCAGCAGGGCCATGCCCGGGCGCCAGTCAGTCAACACTTTCATCCTGGTGCCATCATCAAATTTGATTTTAGCGCCTTCGTTTTTGGGTTTCATGGTGAGTGGAAAATTTTCACCCGACAGGCAGATGACCCAATCCTTACCAACCCGTCTTTTGTGATTGGTCATCGCACCAGAAATTCGGGTGCGTCGCAACTGGGCAATCATATTTAGAACGGCTGCACAGGCAGCGAGCTTGCGTTTGTCCTTATCGTTGGTCTGTACTCCGTCAAACCCTTCGGGATATTCTTCTTCGATGAATGCGGTAGTAATATTGCCGCTGACGAAACGCGGGTGGTCCATCACGGCCGACAAAAACGGCAGATTGTGTCCGATGCCTTCGATTTCAAATGCATCCAGCGCGGTTCGCATAGCCTCAAGCGCCTCAGTGCGTTCTTTGCCCCAGGTACACAATTTGGCAATCATGGGATCATAGTACATCGAAATTTCCCCACCCTCGTAAACGCCAGTATCGTTGCGCACGATATGGCCGTCATATTCTCCTTCAACGGGTGGTCTGTAACGGGTTAAACGGCCGATCGACGGCAGAAAATTTCGATAGGGATCTTCCGCATAAAGGCGGCTCTCAATCGCCCAACCATTTAACTTGACCTCATCTTGAGTGATCGACAATTTCTCACCATAGGCGACACGGATCATCTGCTCCACCAGATCAACGCCGGTGACTAATTCGGTGACTGGGTGTTCTACCTGGAGACGCGTGTTCATTTCCAGAAAGTAGAAGTTCTTTTTGCCATCAACGATGAATTCCACAGTGCCAGCGCTCGAATAATCCACTACCTTGGCCAAAGCGACGGCTTCTTCACCCATCGCCTTTCTGGTTTTTGCATCGAGAAAAGGGGAAGGAGCCTCTTCGATGACCTTTTGATTGCGGCGCTGGATGGAACATTCCCGTTCACCCAGATAGATGCAGCTGCCATGATTGTCGCCGAGGACCTGAATTTCGATATGGCGTGGTTGAGTGACAAATTTTTCGATGAAAATACGATCGTCACCAAACGAACTCGCGGCCTCGTTTTTTGACGACTGAAAACCTTCACGCGCAGCCTCATCGTTCCAGGCAATTCGCATGCCTTTGCCGCCTCCGCCAGCGCTGGCCTTGATCATTACGGGATAGCCGATTTCGTTGGAAATCCTGACCGCCTCTTCGGCATCGTCAATCAGACCCATATGCCCCGGTACTGTTGAAACACCTGCCTCCTGGGCCAGTTTCTTCGACGTAATCTTGTCGCCCATTGCTTCGATCGCACCGATCGGCGGACCAATAAAGGCGACATTGGCAGCTTCAAGCGCCTTGGCAAATTTGGGATTTTCCGACAAAAACCCATATCCGGGGTGCACCGCTTCAGCACCAGATTGTTTAACGGCGTCCAATATTTTATCGATCACGATATAGGATTCAGCCGCCGCTGGGGGACCGATATGGATAGCTTCATCGGCCATCGAAACATGCAGGGCATTTTTATCGGCATCTGAATAAACCGCCACCGTGCAAATACCCATTTTGCGCGCGGTTTTGATCACGCGACAGGCAATCTCACCCCGGTTTGCGATAAGAATTTTCTTAAACAAAGACGTCTCCTCCAAAGCGGCCCTACCATCATTATTCAAGTGGGGTCACTTCGCCAAGTGCATCTTTAGGATAGCTTTGCGCCCGTAGAATTAGTCGGCCTTGAGAAAATCCATAGCAGCGCCATCTTCTTCGAGACCAAAAGCGCGGATTTCCAGCCCTGGTATCAGTGCACCTTCGATAACGGAGGCTTTGGCAATCCAGCCTTCATTGGTCAAAACCGCAGCCTTGTCGACTTTGCCAATCAGCCCGAACAGTTTGGGAAGCATCATGAATTCAACGCCGAGGGCCGCCAAAGTCGGCATTTTGAAATCGCTGATCCGGTAAAACAATTTGCCGTTTTTAAGATCTTCGCACAGTTCGACGAGCCGGTTCAGCCCACTCTCCATCGCGGCGGCATCAATTTCCCCGTTTAGCTCGATTTGGATGATACCGGGTTCTTTGACTTGAATATCCAACATGACACATCTCCTTTCAAAAGCTGATAGTAATGAAATGAGGATCGTAGTGCGGAGTTTCAATATTTGGGTGAGCGAAATCGCTCAATTCTGCTACTAAAGTTTCTTGTTAGCGCAGTTTCACAGCGGTTCCGTTTGCGGAAACCATCAACATGCTTTTGCCAACCGTTTCATAGTCCAAATCGACACCAATGATCGCATCAGCGCCTAATTCCATGGCTTCTGTGATCATATCGCGTGTCGCCGCTTCTCGACCCGAAGCAAAGACCTTTTGATAGCCACCAGAACGGCCACCAACAATATCACGGACACTGGCAAATATGTCTCGAAACACATTGGCACCGAACACCGCTTCTCCGGCAACCAGGCCCAGTACCTGCGCTATTTCCTTGTTTGGAACACTGTGGGTGGTGGTGATGAGCATTAGCAAATTCCGGGCTGTTGGTTGAGATTGGATTCGCACTTATCACAATTCGCATGTCAACAACATCATCTGGAGTGATTGACAGGGCAGGAAATTAATATAACATACATGTTATATAAGGAATGTGTTCTAAATGGAAACAAAATCAGAATTTCCGCCAGAATTGGATATGGTTTTTTCTGCACTGTCTGACCCGACGCGCAGGGCAATTCTCGAGCGTCTGGCCAGGGGGCAGGCAACCGTCAACGAAATAGCTGCTCCGTTTGCCATGAGCCAGCCAGCGGTCTCGCGCCATTTGAAGGTTCTGGAGCATGCCGGACTGATCGAACGCGATGTTGATCAACAGCGCCGGCCCGCACGTTTGAAAGCCCAGCATATGTCTGCGGCAGCTGATTGGTTGGCAGAGTTTGAAAAGTTTTGGACCACGAGTTTCAATCAGCTCGACGGAATTCTCGCCAGCATGAAGCTGGCAAAATCGGAGGAAAGTGACAGTGAGTAAACTGCCTGAATATGTATTGGACCGGACATTTGATGCACCTCGCACCATGGTCTGGAAAGCATGGACTGATCCTGAACTTTTGGCCCGTTGGTATGGGCCCGGCGTGGAAACCATTATCCACGAATTCAATCTCAAGGTCGGCGGCTTTTGGCTCAACGAAATGAAGTGGGGTGAAAAATCGATGCTCAGCAAGGCGGTTTTTACGCAGGTAAATGAAAACGAACTGCTGGTCTGGGACCATTCTGCTGCAGACGAAAGCTGGAATATCGTCGCCAATCCGATGATGCCGGATTGGCCGAAAACCCTCCATACCGTGGTGAGTTTTGAAGATGTGGGCGACAAAACCCGGGTCAGGCTTATCTGGACCCCCGTGGATGCTTCGCAGGCTGAACTCGACTGCTTCAGCGGCTCCATGAACAATATGGGTAAAGGCTGGGAATCCGGTTATGCGATCATGGATCAGATTTTCACCGAATTGCAGAATTCAAACGCCTAATACCTCGAATCGTTGTTCCACAATGTTGGGTCAAAGGCGTTGGGGAAGCTTTTTTCGGCGACGGGTCTGTTGATGATCATCATCGCCTCATAGTCGGTTGGGTCAAATGATTGATCCGCCGGCATCACTTCGCGGCCCAACAGCCAGCCAAGACGGCCAGCATCGAGGTTGCCGCGAATGAATGGTTCGTCGCCAAAATGCTTGACCAGGCAAGCCATGAAGTTTTCGTCGGCTGTTCGATCGCGTGGATTGCGGTCAGCATAACGCTCCTTGGCGACAATTTTGGTGGCGCCTTTGGGATTGTCGCGGCGAATGGTGAACTGAAAATCAGTGCCGGGAAGCCGGGATGGAAATCCTCGATGTTTATGCATTGTCGCCAAGTGGAAATTGGGAAAGTTGCGCTCTCTTACACCATTGAAACGCGCCGATAAACCCAAAGCCGTGCCGGGGGTACATTGCGGACCATCCAATCCAGCGGCTCAACGGTATAGGTCGACCAGTTCGGCGGAATTGGCGATTTGGGGCCATAGGAAAACTGTACCACCGGGCGACCGGGGTTGAGCCTGTCGAGAAGATCTTCCAGCAGTCGGACCCGGCTATCAAGCGGAAAGTTTAGCAGCGGGATCCCCGAAATGATCGCGTCAAACTTACGTCCACCCAGATCCGGGAGAACCGAATTCAGATTGAACGCGTCACCATGTAGAAAGTTGACCCCAGGGAATGATTTTTTAAGGTCAGGAAGAAAACATTCTGAAAATTCAACGCTGAACAGTTGTTCAGGTCGAATGCCCTTGTCGAGAATGGCCTTGGTAATGACACCAGTACCTGGTCCGAGTTCAAGAATCGGATTGCCGGATTGTTCATTGACCAAGCTGACCATTTTTCGCGCTGTGTTGGCACTGGTGGGAAGCACAGCCCCCACTGCTTTTGGTTGGTCGATCCAGTTTTTGAAGAATTTTATTTCTTCGTCAAAGCGTTTGCTGACTTTTCGAGCAAGCCTGGCGGCCATCGGATAGTCCCTTCGAATCGATCTACCAACAAAGACGACAGTATAAAGTCAGAATGCGACAAGACCAAGACGGCATTATTGAAATGCCGACAATTTGAATACCCGTACTGCCTCTAGCCTGGGCATCTTCTGATTGCTACCAAATCCGGCCGTAAAATTTGACTTGGCGATTCTCGGCAAGTTTCTGATCAACAATAACCACATTGTCGTCGACAGATTGATAGGTTATTCCGTGCTGCATTGCGATCAGCTGGACCAGTTTGTCCACGCGCTCGATATTGGGTGCACCAGCAAATATCGCACGTGCTGCAGACGATGGGTTGACCAGGCCCAGGGCGGCGTTGGCATATTTGTCAAACTGAACCTGGTCAGCCGGATCCGCCCCAATGTCCCGGGCTAAGGCGTCCACCCAGTGATAGATTTCACGGGAAAGCTCGAGATTGGTGTGAACTGCATCTCGAATCGATCTTGGACCGTCGGTTGTGATTACGCGATAATTTCCTGTCAGCAACATGTTCCACTTGGCCAATGGTACAAAAAGCGATTCATGAACTCTAAGTTTGACGGGCACATCCTTGCCATCCAGACGTATGGAGGCGATATCATTTTCAAGCTCGCGCAATATCTGGGTATGGGTGTCGTCGGCGCATGCAGCTGCCAAAAAATTTGCTGGCAGTCCGACATGCAGAAAATTGAGTTTTTCTTGCGGTGGTCGATAGGCTTGTAGGTTGGGGCTGCATAGCGATACCAAATCCGGATCAAACCCATCCCAGACGCTGGGATCGGTGAAACATGGTTCCAGCATTTTTGTGTTCAGGTCCGGAATTCTCTGCAGATAGGGCAGGGGCGGCATATTCATGATGGACAAGCATGGTTTTTGAGACGCTGCAATTCGGGCCAGCAAATCCCGGACGCTGTCGGCTCCGTATTGCGGCTCCTGCATCGCCCGTCAGGAAAGTTGATGCTGCAATCAATAGTTGCCAGGCGCGAATGATCAATCCAGCCTGTGACAAGCAAGATCTGCCATTAACAGAGTTCACGATGATACCGGTTGCATCGCATTGATCCTTCCGGTTGACTATCGATCAGACGATGAAATGTGAGGGGTGCGGGAATGGAACATTACGACTTTATCGTAATCGGCAGCGGCCCTGCAGGTCGTCGTGCGGCTATTCAGGCGGCAAAATTTGGCAAGAAAGTGCTGGTTGTTGAACGGGGGCGCCGCGTTGGCGGCGTTTCTGTGCATACCGGCACGATTCCTTCCAAAACGCTGCGAGAAACCGCGCTCAACTTGTCGGGCTGGCGAGAACGTGGATTTTATGGTCGCTCTTATCGAGTTAAGCAGGATCTGACCGCGGACGACCTTAGAGCCCGGTTGCATATTACGCTGAATCACGAAATTGAAGTTCTGGAACATCAATTTGCCCGCAATCAGGTTACGACACTTAGAGGCTCCGCGCGTTTCGTTGATAAAATGACGATCGATGTTGAAGGAGAGGAAGGCGAGACCTTTGCCTTTACCGCAGACAATTATCTGTTGGCGGTGGGGACTGTGCCTTTCCGGCCTGACACTATTCCCTTCGACGGGGTTCACATTTTTGACAGCGATGAAATACTCAACCTGGATCATCTGCCGCGCTCCATTTGCGTCATTGGTGCCGGCGTTATCGGTATCGAATATGCGACGATTTTCAGTTCGCTGGATGTCCATGTGACATTGGTGGAGCCCCGAGACTCGATGTTGGACTTCGTCGACCGCGAACTGGTTGAAGATTTCACTCACCAGCTGCGGGACCGTGGCATGGTTTTGCGGTTTGGCAAGAAAGTGAATGCCATCAACACATTGGACGAAGGTGGTTGCGAAATGATTATGGAGGGCGGCCGCAATATTCGCACCGAAATGGTGCTTTTCGCCGCCGGGCGAGTTGGTTCCACCGACAGCCTCAATATCGATCAATGCGGTCTCACCTGCGACAGTCGCGGCCGGTTGACGGTTGACCCAATGACCTTTGAGACCGGAGCGCCGGGAATATATGCTGCAGGAGATGTGATTGGATTTCCAAGCCTGGCGTCCACATCAATGGAGCAGGGGCGTATCGCCGCTTGTCACGCGCTGGGCCGCCCCGCCCATGCCCCTCCCAAATTCTTTCCCTACGGCATCTATTCGGTGCCAGAAATTTCCACCATTGGCATGACCGAAGAGGAAGTGCTCGAACAAGATATTCCCTACGAATGTGGCATTGCCCGATTCCGTGAAACCTCTCGGGGTCATATTATGGGGCTCGAAACCGGCCTTTTGAAGATGATATTTTCGCTGGAAGATCGTTGCCTTCTGGGGTGCCACATAGTCGGCGAGGGTGCGACCGAACTCATCCATATCGGACAGGCCGTGCTGAACCTGAATGGCACGTTGGAATATTTTGTTGAAAACACGTTCAATTATCCAACTCTCGCCGAAGCCTACAAAATAGCCGCGCTTGATGCCTGGAACCGGATGCCGTCAATTTGACAGGACTGTCTTCACGAGGTGGTGCGCAATAACGCACCGAGGCGTTTTATTCCTTCGTCAATCAATGGTTCATCGGCCTGGGAAAAGCTCAGCCGGAGCGTATTGCCGTTCGATCCGTCGGCAAAGAATGCCCGTCCTGGGACGAATGCAACTTTTTGTGATTTCAGGGATTGAGCAAGCAGTTCGGCACCGTCGAGATGGCTTGGTACAGTCACCCAAACGAACATGCCTCCTTCCGGGCGGGTCCATGTCACACCTTCTGGCATATATTTTTCCAGACAGGCCAACATGCAATCACGACGAGCCGCGTAGGAGGCGCGTATCTTGGCGACCTGCCGGTCAAAGCCTTTTGAAGCAACTTCATGGATCGCCATTTGAGTTATTGTCGACGAATGAAGGTCTGACGCCTGTTTCAGCAGCACAAGTTTGCTGATCACTTCGTTTGACGCACATACCCAGCCTACCCGTAAGCCCGGCGACAGGGTTTTCGAAAAGCTGCCGCAATACAGCGTGCGGGTGTTATTGATGTCCCCCTTACGGGCGATCTCCAATGCCAGGATCGGGGGAATTACTTCACCGTCGTAGCGCAGCGATTGATAGGCCGCATCCTCAATTATCGCGATATCCAATTCATCGGCCATGTCCAGAAGTTGGTGCCGGGATGCCAGATCCATTGTCTCACCGGTCGGGTTTGCAAAGTCGACAGACATATAGGCAAATTTTACGCGGCTGTTATTGTTTTTCGCAGCTTCACGATAGTCCGCTGCCGATCGATTGCCGGTTGCGATCAGCCGGTCATATTCCGGCTCATAGGCGTTAAAGGCGCCCAATGCGCCCATGTAGCTTGGCCATGCGACCAGCGCGGTGTCGCCGGGGGATAGGAATAACTTGCCGAGATAGTCCAGCGCCTGTTGAGAACCGGATGTGATAAACACATTGTCGATATCGCAGTCGATCTCCAATTTTCCCATTTGAGAGACGATCCATTGACGTAACGGCGCGTAACCCTCGCTCACAGAATATTGCAGGGCTGCGGTTTGACGTTCGTCGGATAGCACGGCTGAAAAGGCTTTTTGAAAATCCTGTGTCGGGAACAGGTCAGGATCAGGAATGCCACCGGCAAAAGAGATAATGTCGGGCTGGTCCAGCAGTTTCAGAAGTTCACGGATTTCCGACGCCTTCATGCGGGATGAGCGCGATGCGAACAAGTTTTCCCAATTCATAGCCAAGTCTCGGTTGGGGATTAGGAGGCTAGCTTAACATTCAATCTAGATAGGTCAATAGACCTTACCTATTGGAAGGAATTGATGTTGAGGACTCGCAGTCAGATCACCGAATAAATGCTCCATTTTTCATCAAATCCCTTGAAACTGTATTCGCCGCGAAACTCGAATGTGTTGTTTGAACCCGCTACCAGATCGCGGACCGTTCTGGAAACTAGCAATTCTCCAGAGCTGGCGCTGGCAGATACGCGGGCGGCAAGGTGTACTGCAACACCGGCAATTTCGTCGTTGCGGATTTCGCATTCTCCTGTATGCAGTCCGGCTCGGATATTCAGCCCGAGTGTGCCACATTGTTGAATAATTTTTTGGCTGCACTCGATCCCTCGGCCCGGGCCACTGAAAGTGGCCAAGGCTCCGTCACCAGTGGTCTTGACCAGGCGACCTTCGAATTCGGCGACTGTCTCAGCGCAAATATTATCGTGTGAATCCAACAGGCTTCGCCATGCCTGATCACCCATATTTCGGGCCAGTTCGGTTGATCCAACAATGTCGGTGAACAGGATGGTTGCCAGCGCTCTCAGAGCGGTTGGCTCTGATTTTCGGGCGTCGAGGAATTCTCGAATGTTTTCGATGATGGCATCCTGATCGCCCACCCAGGGGAGGTGGTCATCGCCTGGCAGTTCAATGAATTTTGCGTTTGGGATTTGATTGGCCATCCAGCGGCCCTCTTCGACATTTACGTCCTGATCGCCAGTGCGATGCATAATCAGAGTCGGTATGTGAATGGTTGGCAATATGTTGCGGATATCGACCTGTGTGTTCATTTTTAGCAATGCAACAGCCGCCCCCGGACTTGCCGATCGCCTGAAATAAGTCGCCAGGCGTTCAACAAATGCTTCATCGCCTGCAACACTGGGAACATAGTGGGACAGGTCCATGCGATTGCCCCATTCCCGTTCAATATGCTCCAATTCCTGTTGTCTGTTTTCGATGGTCGGTGCCCATGGATAGTCGGGGCTGTAAATACGCTTGGCGAACGTGCCGAACATGATGAGGGCCTGGACGCGATCTGGATGGGTTGCGGCGAAAAAAGCACTTAGATTTCCACCCTCCGAATATCCGGCAAACACCGCTTTTCTGGAACCGACTGCATCCATCACCACCAGCAAGTCATCAGCGCGCTCTTCCAGTCCCGGCAGTTTATCGTTGGGCACTCGGTCGGATAATCCGGTGCCACGCTTATCGAACAGGATAAGCCTTGCAAAGGATGCCAATTGATTGAGGAACCGGGCAAAGGATGGTTCTGCCCAGCACAATTCCACATGAGAGACCCAGCCGGGAACGAAAACGATGTCTATGGGGCCGTCACCGATCACCTGATAGGCGATATGCGTGTCCCCGCTGCGGGCATACTGAGTTGTTCCCGGGCCCATGAAGGTGAGTTTCCCAATTGCCTATACCTGCACCCTAACTTGCCCGGTCAAGACGTCAACGTGGTGAAGCAGTTACGGCACATGCAGCGGGACGTGTTCCCGTCCAATATTCACTTTCCTTTCCAACGCAAGTCTGCAAGTTTTATTCAGCTTCGAGGAGATCATTTCATGAGCCAGACGTCGAGCAGCGGGGAGCAGCCGTTGGCCCGGCCAAAAGGCATTGAAGGCCAATGGAACTACATGCCGGATGTGCCAATTCAGGCTTCGCCTTTTTTTACATGGCCGCTTGAACCTCTGCGTATGTTGCGCTGGGTGGCCGACCGCTGGTTTGCCATCGCAGAAAACTCAATACTGGTGATCGTGGCTTGCATTTCGTGGTTCTGGTTTCAGCCATCATTGGAAATCACGGCGACATTGTCGCTGGATTGGATTGCTTTGCTTTATGCCCGCAATTTTATTCTTCTATTGGCTGTAGCCGGTGGGTTGCACCTGTATTTCTACCGATGGAAACGTCAGGAAAAGAACTTGAAATTTGATGGTCGCGAATTGCGGGCAAAGTCAAATGGGTTCACGTTTGGCAATCAGGTCGCAGACAACATGTTCTGGTCCCTGGGAAGCGGTGTTGCCTTCTGGACAGGCTATGAAGCGTTGATGTTCTGGGCGATGGCAAATGGCTATGCTCCGCACCTCGCCTGGGCCGACAACCCACTGTGGTTTGCGGTACTGTTCTTCCTGACCCCAGTGTGGATTTCGTTTCATTTTTACTGGATACACCGCTGGCTGCATTGGCCGCCACTTTATCGGTTGGCCCACGCACTGCATCACAGAAACATCAATGTCGGTCCCTGGTCGGGCTTATCGATGCACCCAATCGAACATTTGCTGTTTTTATCCTCGATACTCATTCACTTCTTGTTGGCCGCCCATCCGCTGCATATCTTGTTTCACATGCAGCATCAGGCGCTCACCGCCGCCACGTCCCATACGGGTTTTGAAGGGGTGTTGTTGGGCGACAAGAACCGGCTGGCCTTGGGTACGTTCCACCATCAGATGCACCACCGCTATTTTGAATGTAATTACGGCAATCTCGAAGTGCCATGGGACAAGTGGTTCGGCTCGTTTCACGACGGCACCGACGAGGCCAACCAAAAGATGATGAAGCGGCGAGTGCAACACCTCAATGGCTAATGTGTAGGTCTACCTCTGCCAGATCGCCAACAAAACAAGATCAGTGAGCGACAGCAAGTGATGTTTCCTGCGCCTTTGCAGCGCTGCGGGCGAGATATTTGTGAAAGTCGCGAATGGTGCCCTCAAAATCGTCGCTGGCCAGTGGTCCGGCCTGGGCATGGGCGGATGATAAGGTTTGTTGCAACCGCACCAGTTTCTCCCGGTCTTCCCGGTTGACCTCTTCCCACAGCGCTATGCGTCGTTGAATGGAGTCAGCCGACAGGTCCTCACCATAGACCGACATTGTCCAGCGAACTCGAATTTTGTCGACCGAAAGAGGATGCAGGTTGAGCGACACCAGCAGGCTGGCCGACTGGCTCACCACCTGGGTCGGAAATATGCTGAAAAGTGTAGAGCGATGGCGCTGTTTGTCATCCAGCCCGGGCGCGCCGTGTCCACGGCTTGGAATATCGTCTGGATAGTTGGCATGATAGCTGGTGAACAATTCACCGGATGCTGATTTGGTGCACAATTCGGTCGGTGTATATCCGCGCAGAGTCTGTGGGTGGACGACGGAGAGATGATAGCCCTCCATAAAATTTTCAACCAGACATTTCCAATTGCAATCCCATACTTCCTCAGCGGTGTGAACAGTGCGGAAATCTTCGGTTTGATAAGGCTCAATCAGAGCTTCAAGCCCCCGCAACTGCGGAGCCAGCTCATCAGCATCACCGTCCAAATTGGCATAAATAAATCCCTGCCAGACTTCGCATCTGATCTGTGGAAGGCCGCAATTGCTTTGAACAAAATTTGCATTTTCCATATGTGGAGCGCGCACCAGTGCCCCGTCTCGGCCGTAGCTCCATGCATGATAACTGCAGACAAACAGTTTGCGGTTTCCCGCACCCTGTGCAACCGGCATGCTTCGATGCCGACAGACATTGGCCAGCACCCGAACGGTGCCATCATTTCCGCGCACCACCAACAGCGGTTCATCCAGCAGTTGAATGGTGAAAAAGTCGCCAGGTTGAGAGATTTCGTCACTGCGCCCCAGGCAGTGCCAGCCGCGTCGCAGCAGTTCGGTTTTTTCAAACTCAAAATAGTCAGCTGAAGTGTAGAAATTTCCCGGCAGGCCCATTGGTCCATCGTCGGGCATCATAGCTGTGTTTTGCAGCGTTTCGCTCATCAAATGAAGGTTTGAAGCCATAGTGAACACTCACTTCGGTCGGATGTCGGTAATAGCAATCCAGATAAGGTTTACGATAATTCCAGCACTATCATTGACACCATTTCCGCATTCAAAATCACAAAAAACCGACATCTTGATCGGGTCACGCGGCGCTTTTCTGACTAACCGTTGTCATGTTTGAAGTGGGCTCCCGTCTGAGTGCCCAAAAATGCGTTCAGAGGTATGTCTTCCTGCTTTAGAAATCCCTTGGAAGGCAACAGTTCGGCGCGTACCATTTCGATGACCCCAACAACCGAACTCGCTGTGGTCCATGCAATTGCTGTGCGCGGCGAACCGGCAATGTCGATTGGCCTGTAACCGCGGACAAACTCCTGACGCTGTAAATTGCCGTCGATCATCCCTTCCGCCGATACATGGATATAGACAATATCATCTCCTACTGGTGGCTTTGCGTGGGTGAGTATTCGCCCGGCAAAGTCACGCTGTTCGCGCATCAGTAATTCGTGAAAGAAAAAGTTCATCAACTGCATGTGGCCGGGATAGCGCATGGTTTTGTAGTCGATATTGGCAACTTTGCCGTGATAGGTGTCACACATGGTGCCGAGGCCGCCGGATGTTGTGAAAGCTTCCAGCTTCACACCGTCGATATAGATATTCTCGTGCCATTCCATAGATGACAGCGTCTTTCGTTCACCTTCTTCAATGACCTCACAATCGTTGAGATATTCATTGACCACTCCTTCCGGAGACCAGTTGAAGGCATAGCCCAGCAGACCTGTGGGATGTTGGGGTAGAGCCCCGACCCGCATTCTGCAGGCACGGCATTGATCAAATTTGGCAATCAAATCAGCACCGACAATGCCGACAAACCCGGGAGCAAGCCCACACTGAGGCGCCATCAATCCTTTTGAGGTTTTTGAAAGTTTCTGAATGGCTTCCGTCGTCGCCACATCTTCGGTCAGGTCGAAATAGTGTATACCGGCTGCATGGGCGGCGCGTGCTACTTCGACGTTCAGGTGATAAGGCAGGCAGGAAAGCACGGCTTGTGTATTTTTAAATTCGGTCAGCAGACCTTCTAAATTTGTCAGATCGAAGCTCTTTACGGCAAAGGGTAATGTTTTTTTCGGCATTTGAAGATCATAGCCTGTCACGGTGAGGCCGGACTGATGAAGCAATGTTGCGGCGAGGCGGCCAACTTTGCCAAGACCCAAAACAGAAATGGAATTGAACAACATAAAATTCTCCCTGATGTCTGACCGATCAAAATCTAAGGCTACCCGTTAGCAAATTGAGCCAGCGAGTATCGACGAAATTACGATGGGCCCTGAGCTTTGCCCAACTCGGATCGCTGGTTTGATTAGAGACATCAAATGACCGGTAATCGAAATAGCAATCTGTTGCCGAAACGGGATTTTTCTACCGTTTTGTGCGCAAGTTGGGTAAAGGTCGTGTCATGGATGAGATTGACCACGCCCTGTTACGCCTTTTGAAATCCGATGCCCGCGCGCCCTTGTCTCAAATGGCCGCCAAGATTGGCGTATCGCGTGGAACGGTGCGCAATCGTATTGAGAGGTTAGTCAACCAAAAGGTGATCGAGCGATTTACGGTCAAGCTCGCAGATGCCGATATTGAAAGCGACATTATCGCATTCGCGTTGATCAGGCTTCATGCCAACGATGGCAGACGAACGCTGATCGCTTTGCGAAAAATTTCCAGTATCACAGCCATCCACACATTGAGCGGCCCCTATGATCTTGTCGCCGAGTTGAGTGTGTCGTCATTGAAACAACTGGATCATGTGCTGGATGATATTCGCAACATACCCGATGTTGCAGAGACGCAAAGCCATATCAAACTGGTCAATGTGACGGGCCGGTGAGGAGCAACTATTGTGTTTGAAGCCAGACTGGATCGATTGAGATTGCAACTGACGCGAGCAGGTCTCGATCTGGCGCTGATCACCGATGAGGACGCTGTCTACTATTTTACCGGTTATTACGACTACCTTCACATGGAATTTGGAAGGCCAACGATTCTCGTTGTGCCACGCGATGGCAAGTCGCTGCTGATCACGCCGAATATCGACGAGGTCATGGCCCGTTCCAGCGCGCGGGTCGACCGCATAGCTGCTTGGAACGACGGCGCTGGCAATGAATGGCGTGATGAATTGCCAGCCTTTGTTTCTGCACACAGCAAAATTGCTGTCGAACCAGACCACATGCCACCGATGGTTCGGGCATATCTGGGCGAACTGATCGATGTCAGCAGATTATTCGACGTGACTCCGATCATTGCCGATATGCGTATGATCAAGTTGGATCCGGAATTGCAGCTGGCACGCCATGCCGGTCAAGTTGCAGGTGCAATGATGTCTGCTGGCCGGGAGGCCATTGGAGACGGCATGCCCGAATATGAAGTTGCGCTGGCGACATCAGGGGCGGGGACCCGCAAAGCTGCCGAGCTTTTGGCATTGCACTACACCGATGTCGACATGTCGCCGAATATCCATTTTCTGCAGATCATGGCGTCAGGTAGCAACATCATAAAAACCCATCACCGGGCGACGACCCGTATCATGCGCCGTGGAGAACCGGTATTTTTGTGTTTTTGCGGCATGACCAATTTTCACCGCTTCAAACTTGGTTTTGACCGCACCTTCTGGATCGGTGAGGCCGAACCCGAGCAGGTGGAGGTCTATGAAGTGGCAGTTGCCAGCCAGAAAGCGGCGCTGGAGGCGTTGAAACCCGGTGTGAGCGCCGAAAGTGTCCATGCCGCCTATGCGGACGTTATTCGAGGCGCAGGATTTGACACTCCATTCCGCTGTGGGCGGGCGACTGGATTCAGTTTTCTGGAGAGCCCCCAGCTGGTCACAGGTGACAAGACTATATTGCAACCCGGCATGGTTCTGGTGGTGGACGGGTCAGTTGCGACGGACAAATTTCGCGCCCAGGTGGGCGACAGTTTCATCCTGACGCAGGATGGTTACGAACAAATCACCCACCACCCCAAGGCTATCGAAGATATGATTATTTGATCTATCTATAGGGGGAGGTTGTCGTGTTTTTTCCAGGGGTTTTCCAACTGTTTGCCGCGCAGCATTGCAAATGCCCGACAGATGCGTTTGCGTGACTGACTGGGATGGACCACGTCATCAATAAAGCCCTTTTCTGCTGCCACAAATGGATTGGCAAAACGGCTTTCATATTCCTTCGTGCGGTTGGCAATTTTTTCAGGATCCCCCAGGTCGGAGCGATAGAGAATCTCGACCGCGCCCTTTGCCCCCATCACCGCAATTTCTGCGGATGGCCAGGCGTAGTTTACATCGCCGCGTAAGTGCTTTGACGCCATTACGTCATACGCACCGCCATAGGCTTTTCGGGTGATCAATGTGACTTTTGGAACGGTTGCTTCGCCATAGGCATACAGCAATTTTGCTCCATGCTTGATCACACCGCCATATTCCTGGCTGGTTCCGGGCAGGAAGCCGGGGACATCCACGAGAGTCAGGATCGGAATCGAGAACGCGTCACAAAAACGAACAAAGCGCGCCGCTTTGCGGGATGAATTTATGTCCAGAACGCCGGCCAAAACCAGTGGCTGATTGGCAACAACACCTACAGTCTGGCCTTCAAGGCGCAGGAAACCAGTTAGGATATTCTTGGCAAAATCCGCTTGAATTTCAAAAAAGTCTCCCTCGTCTCCCAATTTGTGGATCAACTCATGCATGTCATAGGGCTGGTTGGGATTGTCGGGGATTAGTGTATCAAGACTGGGCTCTACCCGATCAGGGGAATCAAAGAAGGGACGAACCGGGGCCTTCTCGCGGTTGTTCAGGGGCAGGAAGTCATAGAGCCGTCGCATCTGGCGCAAGGTTTCGACATCATTGTCAAATGCCCCGTCGGCGACCGATGATTTTGATGTATGGGTTTTCGCGCCACCAAGTTCTTCCGCCGTGACGATCTCATTGGTGACTGTTTTTACAACATCAGGGCCAGTTACGAACATGTAGGACGTGTCCCTCACCATGAAAATAAAATCGGTCATAGCAGGGGAGTAGACCGCGCCACCTGCGCAAGGACCCATAATCACGGAAATTTGTGGCACAACACCTGAGGCCAAGACGTTTTTTTGAAAAACATCCGCATAACCACCCAAAGACGCAACTCCCTCTTGAATGCGAGCACCTCCGGAATCATTGATACCGATCACCGGGGCTCCGTTTTTCATCGCCATATCAAGAATTTTGCAAATCTTGGCGGCGTGAGTTTCAGAAAGCGAGCCACCAAGTACGGTAAAGTCTTGAGCATAGACGTAAACCAATCGCCCATTGATCGTACCCCAACCTGTCACCACTCCGTCGCCCGGAATTTTGGTTTTTTCCATGCCGAAATCGGTGCAGCGATGGGTGACGAACATATCGTATTCCTCGAAACTCCCGCTATCCAGAAGCACATCCAAACGTTCTCTGGCCGTCAGTTTGCCTTTGGCATGTTGAGCGTCAATGCGCCGCTCACCACCCCCTCTTCTGGCTTCGTTGCGACGGGTTTCCAGCTGTTCAATGATGTCGTGCATGTTCGGTCTTCCGCGAGAAGGGATTATACAAACCTAGAGCCGCTTACCGTCCAGCGCAATTACATCTTTGGCAGCAGAAAGGGTGCGTCGCAGCCTATCGTGATCCATCAAACGCAAGGCGCGCGGCAAGGCCACCAAAGACAAGTGCCGACAGGTATCTGGCAATTCGCGAAGCCCGTCCATCACTTGCAAGACAGGAGCTGGCCTTGCTTGCCAGCAGGATAACGATGCCGTTCACAATCAGACCGGAAATGTTCAACACTGTTGCAAGGGTCAAGATCTGCAAGGCAACCGATCCCTGCATTGGGTCGATGAATTGGGGAAACAGCGCCAGAAAAAACAATGCAACTTTCGGGTTGAGGATGTTGGTCAACAGGCCTTGACGAAAAAGCGTGATGAACGACAGTTCGGAGGGGGATACGCCGTTCTGGCGCGGTCGGGTCCCGGCTTTCAAAGCCTGCCAGGCCAGGAAGATGAGATAGGCAGCACCCGCAAAGCGCACCACATCATAGGCGGTGGGAATTGCCAGAAACAGTTGCGACAAGCCAAGTGCCAGCGCCACAGCATGGCAATAGGCACCCAGAGCAATGCCCAGATATGTTGCAAGTCCTGCCAACCACCCTTGTGCAGCGCTTCTGGTGGCGATCAACAACATATCGGGTCCAGGCGAAGCGTTGAGCGCAAGACAGGCCAAAGTGAACACAAGTAATGTTGAGAGATCGGGCATATTTAATTTGTAAAAATGGGTCGAGCAGGTTTCTACAAATAACCAATTTAATATTGCTGTAAAGTCTGCAAGCAGCTCCGTCGGCTAATTTCAGCTTGCGGCGGAGATTGCTTCCGTTAGTGCCGCAATTGGTCTGTTGAATTAAATCAACCATCACCCCACTGAACCAATCGAATGATCCAGCGGGGTGAGTGTTGGGCTACACTTGTATGGCGGCGTTGACTTACATCAAGTCGCTTTCGGAAGTATCCATCAACAGTTTTTCAGTCTTGGCATCTTCCAGTTTGTTGATCAGCTTGTCGGATTCTTCATGGTCGCGCAGAGTCTTGGTCAAAGTTATTGACGTATGCACCAGCATGATCGCCGCCATCGCATAAAAGCCCTTGGCAGAAAATGATGCTTCCAGGAAATAGATGCCACCTGCCATCATGGATGCGGCAATGCCGAATATTGCGACGGTAAAATAGGTCCAGGCCTGAGTGTGGCCAGCTGAAATGTTGTTCATGGTTTTGGTTCCTTTTCAGTGTTGGTCTTGATGATTCCAATGGGAAAAGAGTCAGGATTTTCCAGTTTTTTTGGATTTTTTGGATTTGGCCCTCAATCTGTCGAGGACATCGTCCGCGGATTTTTTGACTGGATTGCCGCAACCGGCATTTGCCAGTTTCTCGGTCACGCTATCAGGATTGGCGGTGCGATTAAGCTCAGCCATAGCGTCGGCCTTGCGTTGGTGTTGCATTTGTCGGGCCTGCAGACGTTTGAGGGTTTCTCGTGCAGCAGTCAGGGAAGAATGGTCACAGCCCACACCGCGTGTGTTCAGCCGACTTGTGGAGTGTGAAGCCGCTGCAAGGCGCTGACCGCGCTGCAATTCACGCAATATCGATTGGGCTTCTCGCAACTGCGATTTCAATCCGCCAATTTGTTCACGAAACATCAGTTGTGCGGCCAGCGAGGTGTCATTTTCCTCTTCCAGACTTGCCAGAACTTCTGCTGCCTCATGGGCCAGTTCATCTTGATTTTTATCCATGGCCGCCAATGCACGCTCTTCCAGATCGGTGATCTTGGCGGCGATCGCCTGATGGTGATCAACTTCAGCCTGATATTGAGCCATGGCGGCTGCAATTGCGCATTTGGAAGCCTGTATCGATCGCGCAGCATCACGAATCTGCTGCCGCAAAATGGGTAACGCGTTGGCGTCGGTGAATTGCTCTGCTGCCTCATGGGCACTGCCGCGCAGCAGGGTGAAAACTTGCTTATACATCAGATATTCCTTGTTTTGAACGTTGTTCACGAAGGTTAGATAAGGCATAATTAAACAATGTTCAAGAAAATAATGAACGCCGTTCAATTTTGTTGCTGATTCTGCTGAACTTCCGGTATAAGAGGGGAGGTATGCAACACTTCCAATCGTCTCAGTAAGGATGAAACATGTCAAAGGCCAAGGAACGGAAAGCCAAACTCCAAGCCGACCTGATTGATGCAGCAGAAGCACGCATCGCCTCACATGGCTTGGTCAATCTCAGAGCCCGTGATCTGGCCAACGACGTCGGCTGCTCGCTCGGCTCCATCTACAATGTTTTCGATGACATCCACATGCTCATACTGCATGCGAATATGCGTACTTTGGTTCGCATCGACAAAGTTATGACAGATGCCGCAGGGGGTGTTGAGGACAAGCCTCTTGATGGATTGGTCGGCCTCGCCTGCGCTTATTTCGACTTTGCCGATAGCCACACCAAACCCTGGCGGGCCCTGTTTGATCATGCATTTCCTGAAAATCACGATCTACCCGACTGGATATATCAAGGGCAGGTACAGTTGCTTCAACATATCGAACAGCCGCTGCAGCAACTATTGCCTGACGCGCAACCCGAAGACGTTCATCTTATTGCCCGCACACTGTTTTCAGCTGTCCACGGAATTGTCGAATTGTCGCTTGATGATCGTACCGTAGGCTTGCCCAAGGAAACCGTTCCGGACCAGCTAAAATTGCTGGTCTGCGCGTGTCTTGAAGGCTATGAGAAATAGGCAGTTGGGTTGGAATATGGGCCTCGTGAGGTGCGCAACGGTTCAGGCAGCGACCAACTTGGCTGAAGACAGGGCAAAACTCTCCTGGCTGTGCCGGTCTATCCGCACAAATGTGCTTTCATCGACCAGTGACCACATAGGGTGGTGCCCATCCAATGGTTCCGATGCCAGCGCATAACCGCCATGGTCCAGTTCCGGAGACAGGTACAGGGTGGGTGAATTGTTGTCGCTGGAATAGCGGCAGCCGAACAGGCAAACTCCATCGGTCGGAACAAACGTTAGTCGCAAGGGCTGACGGCAACCTCGGGCGGCGTGCAGTTCGGCAATCTCGGCGATTGTCAACTCGCAGGCAAGTTGGGCAGAAGTTTCCAGGCCATTGGCGATCAGCAGCAGGAAAATCAATTCTGAATCTGTGATGCCAAGCCGTGTGCGAAAAAGTTCATTTGGCAGCCGGTTTTCAAGTTCTCGGCGCAATTCTTCAAATCCACCAATCTGACCGTTGTGAACGAATGACCATTTGTCATGGGTGAACGGGTGGCAGTTTTGGTAGGACGCGCCACCAAAGGTTGAGGCGCGAACATGCGCGACAAATACAGGTGAACTGATTGCACGACAGATATGTAAGAGATTCGGGTTGGCCCAAGCAGGCATGATTTCTTTATAAAGCGCTGGCATCGACTGAGGGAAATCGATTTGCGCTTCACTGTCATTACCTGGGTACCAGGCCAACCCGAATCCATCGCCATTAACCGCCAGTTTGGCTTCTTCAGCCACCTGGCTTTGTTTGACCAGCGAATGGCTGGGATTAATGACGATGTTTTCCAGCGGAATAGAGGCTCCGCAATAAGCAACCAAACGGCACATAATATCTAGCGGTTTTCGATCCGGGCATACATGTTGCGAATCAGATTGCTGGCTGTTTTTTCAAACAGACAAGGAATGATGGCATGTACCAGAGCTGCGCCGCCGGCAAGAAACAAAGAGCCGGCAAATCGACCAGCAAAGGCCAAATGCTCAAAATAATTCTCCTCGACGGAAGCGGGATGGTCGAGAAAAACTTTAGAGATCATAGCGCGCATGGTGAGAAAATCCGGTTGAAACTTCCAACAGAATAGGGGGTCGCAAGCTGGAAAAAATCCCAATCTTCAAACAACTTGGCTAGATTTTGGGAAAATATCCCAATATACTGGATTTTATGGACGATTATGATCGCGAAATTTTGCGGGCGTTGCAGGTTGATGCAGATCAGTCGGTGGATTCGCTCGCTGACAAGGTCAATCTGTCGCGCAATGCCTGTTGGCGGCGGGTCAAGCAACTGGAATCGACCGGCATAATCAAGGGGCGCGTTGCTTTGGTTGATTCAGAAGCTGTTGATCTGGGATTGACGGTATTGGTTCTGGTGCGAACCAACCAACACGCGGCGGATTGGGCGGACAACTTCCGTAAAGCTGTTCATGCCATGCCAGAGATCACCGGTGCCTATCGCATGAGCGGGGAACTGGATTATGTGCTTCGGGTCTGTGTGCGCGATGTAAAATCTTACGATGCTTTTTATCAACGTTTGACGACCCGCCTGCGGTTGAGCGATATTTCCGCCAGTTTTGTGATGGAGGAGATCAAGGATACAACGGCGCTGCCATTATGATGCGGAACCGGACATCTGCGGCGAATTGTGGTACCCATTTTGTGAAGAATGTTGGGGACACGTATGTTTTGCTGCAGTGAATCTGAGTTGGTTCAGAAGAAGCGTTTTGAAGAATTCTACTCCAGATCGAGCAATTCGGTGATGTTGTCCATCGAGCGAGAAGTCTGTGGGTGTGATTTTGGCGGTAACAGCTGGACCAGTCAGCAACAGGCTGATGATCAAATCCGAATTCTGGGTCTCAAAAGTGGTGTGAAACTTATCGATCTGGGAGCTGGATCCGGCTGGCCCGGAATTTATATGGCCCGGCAGACCGGTTGTGACGTCACGCTGGTCGACATGCCAGAGATCGCATTGAAAATTGCCGAGCAACGGTCGCAGGAAGAAGGAGTGGCGGACCGCGTATCTACCTGCATCGCGGATGCCGCAAACCTGCCCCACGAGAACGCAAGCTTTGATGCCATCAGCCACAGTGATTTGCTGTGTTGTCTGGTTCGCAAGCGTGGCGTGTTGGAACAATGTCGAAGGGTTATCCGTCCCGATGGAATTATGGCGTTTACGGTGATTTCGATTGCTCCGGGACTTTCTCAATCCGAGCATGCGCGGGCGCTCGCGAACGCGCCAGAATTTGCTGATATGGAGAGTGACTATTTGGCGCTCTTAAAAGCTTCACATTGGCAAGTCACGGAACAGGTGTAAGCGCCCGGCGAACCCGCCCTGCCTTTGAACGGTAGTGAGAGGTAATGTCCATTAGCGATTAAATGGACATTAGGGGAGTGGATTGTGGCGAAGCGGCGCAGACGTCGGAACTGGGATGATGAAGAGAAGCGGATGATCTGCGCCCAGACGCGAGTTTCTGGTGTTTCGGTTTCACAGGTTGCGCGTCGGTACGATGTCAACGCGAACCAGGTGTTCAACTGGCTGAAGGAGCCACGCTTCGCGGATGCGGAACCGCTCGAGCCTGAGCGTTTAGCTGTAACTGAGCCAGTTTTTCTGCCGGTCGAGATAACCGAACCACGGGACATGGCTGATTTGAGTTACAGCACTGAACCCGGCACACTGGAGATTGATCTGGCCTGCGGCCTTCGGCTCCGTATCAACGGACCATACGACGCCGATGCGCTTGCGCGTTTGATCCGTGGATTATCTGAATGATCCCGGTTCCAGCCTCGACAAAGGTCTGGTTGGCGGCGGGCGTCACAGACATGCGCAAAGGATTTAACGGGCTTTCAGCGTTGGTGCAGGACGTCCTGAAGCAAGATCCGTTCTCGGGTCATTTGTTTGTGTTCAGGGGGCGACGCGGCGATTTGATCAAGGTGATCTGGTGGGATGGACAGGGCGCGTGCCTGTTCTCGAAGCGTCTGGAAAAGGGGCGGTTTGTCTGGCCTTCTCCATCGACAGGCAAAGTCTCACTGTCGCCTGCGCAACTGTCGATGCTGCTTGAGGGGATCGATTGGCGCATGCCGGAGCGGACATGGCGACCGCTGAAGGCTGGATAGCACAGGGCCAGTAAATACGTCTGTTTTGGAGGTTTGGGATTCCCTTGAAGGCTGCATTTTGGTATGTATCCTGATGCTCGAAGCCCCCTCTGATTTGCCCGATGATGTCGCTGTATTGCAGGCGATGATCGCGCTTCGTGATGCAGAGATTGATCTTGGCAAACAAAAATTGACGCTCTTCGAGACCGGTATCCGGGAACGCGATTACCAGATCGAGAAGCTCAAGCACGAACTGGCCGGATTGCGCCGTCACAGGTTTGGATCGAAGTCCGAAGCCCTCGACCAGCTTGAACTGACTTTGGAAGAAGTCGAGATCGCAAAGGCTGTCGATACGCCCTCAGCCTATGACATCAACGACGCCGCAGAAGAAGCACCAAAGCAAAAGCCGCGCCGCAAGCCCTTGCCCGACCATCTTCACCGCAACAATCAGGTGCTATCGCCGGGTGACGAATGCAGCGACTGCGGCGGGTCGCTGAAGACGCTCGGTGAAGATGTCACTGAGGAACTGGAATACGTACCGGGACGCTTCGTCGTGAACCGGATCATTCGCCCGCGCATGGCGTGTATCTGCTGCGATGCCATTTGCCAGTCACCAATGCCGTCTCGCCCAATCGAGAAAGGCCGGCCGGGACCAGGATTGCTGGCGCATGTCCTCGTAAACAAGTACGCCGATCATCTGCCACTCTATCGCCAGTCGCAAATCTTCGAGCGTGAAGGCATCGATCTCGATCGCTCAACGCTGGCCGATTGGGTCGGCAAATCCGCTGCTCTGCTCGAACCACTGGCTGATGCCATTCAGCGTCATGTACAGTCGGGGCAAGCCATCTTTGCCGATGATACACCGGTGAATATGCTATCCCCAGGTGCCGGAAAGACAAAGACCGCGCGGCTTTGGGCTTATGTCCGGGATGAAAGGCCGTGGGTGGGCGAAGCACCACCGGCAGCATTCTATCGTTTCTCACGGGACCGCAAAGCTGAGCAACCGAGCGAACATCTCAAGGACTACACCGGCTGGATGCACGCGGACGGTTATTCCGGTTTCAACGATCTATACCGCTCGGCCCGCGTTCGCGAGATGGCGTGCATGGCCCACGCCCGCCGCAAATTCGTCGATGTGTTCAAGTCGCAAGGCCTAGCCGTTGCCGAAGAGACCATCAAGCGCATCGCCGCGCTCTATGGTATCGAGAAAGAGGTGCGGGGCATGTCACCAGAAGACCGCGTTACCATCCGGCAGGAAAAGGCGAAACCGTTATTCGATGAATTGGAAGCATGGCTTGGCACACAATTGCCCAAAATCTCCGGAAAGTCTGAACTCGCCAAAGCGATCCGCTACACCCTGACCCGTATGAAGAAGATGCGATCTTACCTCGACCACGGTATTCTCGAACTCGACAATAATTCTGCCGAGCGATCCATGCGCTGTGTAGCTCTGGGACGAAAAAACTATCTGTTCATGGGTTCTGAGAACGGTGGCAAGTCAGCCGCGATTATCTACACCCTGATCGAGACTGCCAAACTAAACGGTGTCGATCCGCAGGCATGGCTTACCGATACTCTTGCCCGTATCGCCGATCACAAGATCACTCGTATCGACCAACTGCTCCCTTGGCGTTACGTTGCATCCGCAGCGTAACAAAACTCAAAGCTATGCCGCCAGAGCACCTTCATCGGACGGATAC
>JABABQ010000056.1 GCA_014238155.1 Rhizobiaceae bacterium | reverse complement strand
CTCTAAGCAAAACTCATAAAACAGAGCCGCCTGCGCTTCCTGACGTGGTCCCATCATCGCAATCAATCTCCCAAATCAACAAGGAAACTGAATCAGCAAAGACTGCCGAGATTAAGGCGAGTTTTTCAACGAAATAGGCTCCTTGCGGTCATTCATTATAGTTTTGACGAATGGCTGCTCTCCGTCGCCGCATTTATTCGAATGTGTCCCGCCAGCTCCTTCGAAACCCGGCTACGTAGCCATATGGCACGCGTTTGGCCGTTGATGGGGTGGGGTCACTAGTAGGGGATTAGTAGGGGATGTACGTCAAACGCTCGCTTGCCTGATCCGACGCTATCCAAGATCAGGTCTGAAGATTATTAAGCGATCGTAGTATGTTATCTGGTAACTGGGGGTGCTATCCAGTCACGTCCAACAACTGGACGTCAAAATTGGTAATGAAGAGGTCGGAGGTTCAATTCCTCTCAACAGCACCATTTTTTTGATGAATATTATAAAACTTTTGGAAATCATAAGCGGCGCCCGTGCCTTGTATCAGCCAGTATTGGCGATCATGGATTGGAACTGGTGCATTTGCTGCCGATAAAATTCGGGCCCTGGGATCTACAGTTTCCTGTACCAGCAAAGAGCCCGCCCGATGGCGGAGCACTTAATCGACATATCAACCCGATGTTATTGTGGCCGGTGTCTTTCGGTACCACCAGATTGTTGCCGGCTCATTTTTAACCCGGGCTCCGACTAACACCCATCGTCTCAATGTCTGCAGAACGTTCGGCACTCAACAGGCGCGCCGTTTCAAGGGCGATTACACTTTGATCCGCAAACATTTGAGCAAGCAGTGTGCTGGATTCGTTAAACGGGCGAACTTGCTGACGGTAAATCGTAAAAGCACCAACCAGCGTGTCGGCTGCCATCATCGGGATCGCGACAAACGACCTTGCACCGCCCAATATCGCAGTGGCATAGCGCAAGCTTTTGTCGGTCTTAAATATGGTTTCCGCGCGCACGTCGAGAATATTCACAACTTCACGTGTCGATTCCACACGACCCAGGCCGGTATTGGGATCCACCGCGAACGCACCATTGGTATCCAGCCAGGTTTGGAACGCCTCAGGAATACCCAGGGAAAATCTGGCGCCGAACTTTCCGCTGTCATGATATTCAAACAAAATTCCGAATTCGGCATCGCAAAGTTCCAAAGCATAGCCAAGAATTGACGGCATAACCGTGTCGGCATCGCCGTGAGATCTGCTGATGATCTGCAGAACTTCGCTGAGAGCTTTTTCACGGCTGATGGCTTCTTCGAGGCTCAGCGCCAGCTCCGAAATTATGGCGCCCATGTCGGTTGAATTGCGGGATTTTAACTCACTTCCGTCCAGCTGGGCAGCAAGTTCCAGTTTAGAAGAAACTTCCAGCTTTCGATAAATCGCTGCCAGATGAGTTCGTACTGTGGATGGCGCAATGCAAAGTTGATTGGCAATGGCATGATAGGTGGAACCGCTGGCATATTGCTCGGCGATTTGCCGTTCTCTTGGGCTGAGGCCACTCACATTCGACACCTGCAGCACTCCGTTGACTGGTACAATTGTTCTCAGTTCAAACCATGCCCGCAAAAGAGGTAATCGCGCAATTGCAGTAGAGCAAATACTGCAAAATCAGATTAAATTTACATCATATGCATGATGGCGAGCTCGGGCCGCATGGGTCAATATCAGTTTCCCGGTGGCCAATTTTGCCCGCCATTACATGGAGGACACCCTGATGACAGATGAACAAACCGCCCGCGAATTCTTTGAAGCTTGCGAAACCGGTCAGGGATGGGACGTCTGCAAGGCCTGGTGCCACGACGGTGCAACATTTGACTGCCAGGCAGATGCGCTCGCCGATATCACAAGTGTTGCTGATTATACCGAATGGACGAAGGGCCTTTTGGGACCAGTGCCCGACGGACATTATGAATTAAAGGCGTTTGCATGCGACGCTGAGCGTGGAATTGTGGTGGCCGCAGCCGCCTTTCTCGGAACCCAAACCGGAGAAGGCGGTCCAGCTGCACCGACAGGAAATGCGGTCGCTTCAGATTATGTCTATTTGATTTCGCTGGAGGGTGGAAAAGTCAAACACATGACCAAAGTCTGGAATGACGGGCACGCGCTGCGCCAGCTTGGTTGGGCGTAATGCGCTGGCAGATGCTGGCACTGCTGTTTTTTGCCCGCATTGGACTTGGTTTCCAATTTCAAACTCTGGCCTCCGTTGGCGACGATCTCGTTGTCGCCTTCGGTTTCGACTACGCCCAGATCGGACTGTTGATTGGGTTGTTTATGGCGCCCGGGCTGTTTCTCGCTCTGCCGGCAGGCTTTTCGGGTCGATTTGCATCTGACCGTGTTCTGGCAGGTCTGGGACTCGGCGCACTATCATTGGGTGGCATTGTTTCCGGATTTGCCGCAGATGGCTGGACCATCGGATTGGGACGGGTCATCGCCGGAGCGGGGTTTCTGTTCGCGACGCTCTATTTCAGCAAAATGATCGCCGATTGGTTCGAAGGGCGTGAGATGGCGACTGCCATGAGTATCCTGGTAATGAGTTGGCCGTTTGGTATCGCCATGGGCCAGATTGGTCATACCTGGCTGGCTCTGACATTTGACTGGCATGCACCATTTTTGGTGGCCTCGGTCTATTGCGGCCTTGCGGCCATCGCGGTCATGACAATTTACCGCTCGCCAACTGATCATTCTCCTCAAAAGGGACGCGCAATGCTGTCCATGACGCTTCAGGAATGGCGTTTGGTGATTTGCGCAGGAACCGCCTGGGGCGTATTCAACGCTGGCTATGTGGTTTATCTCGCATTTGCACCCAATGTGCTGGTTTCGTTTGGAAGTTCAGACTTGACCGCGGCCTCGGTCGTCAGCTTCGGAAGCTGGGTCATGATAATATCTGGCACTACTTGTGGTTTAATTGCCGATCGGTTTGGTCGACGGGATCTTATTTTATTGATTTGCATGACCGGTGCTGTGGCAGCATTGCTTCTCATTCAGGTTCCTGGTGCCGGCATACCAGCAAGCCTGTTGTTCGGTCTTCTTGGCATGGCCCCTGCCGGTGTTATCATGGCGCTGATCGGGCAGGCAGTTCGATCAGAAACGCGGGCCTTTGGCATGGGGGTCTTTTTCACCGTCTACTACGCCATCATGACAGCAAGCCCGCCGATTGCGGGATACATTTTCGACCTTCGCGAACGCCCCGATGATCCGCTTGTGTTGGGTATGGTTCTGTTTGCACTGGTGGTTCCTGCGGCCCTGATATTTCGCTATTTCAAATCGAAATCGCCACCCAGTCCGGACCAAAGGTCAACATGACCATAAAACGGTGATCCTTGCTGATCATTCCCAGTCCATCACCACCTTGCCAGCTTCCCCCGAAGCGATAGCGTCAAACCCCTGCTGAAAGTCATCAATTGAAATTCGATGAGTGATCAGATCGGTCAGATCCAGACCGCTTTGCACCAGCGCAATCATTTTGTACCAGGTTTCAAAGATCTCACGGCCATATATGCCTTTGACATGCAGCATTTTGAAAATGATCTTGTTCCAGTCGACCGCAAATTCAGTCGAGGCGATGCCCAGCAAGGCGATCTTGCCGCCATTGTTCATCTTGTCGATCATATCTCTCATCGCCGGCGCGGCCCCGGACATTTCAAGCCCCACATCAAATCCTTCAGTCATGCCAATATCGCGCATCACGTCGCTCAAATCCTGTTCGGCTGCATTGACCACATGCTGCACCCCAAGCCGCTTGGCCAGTTGCATGCGAAACGGGCTGAGATCGGTAATCACCACCTTGCGGGCACCAACTCTTTGGGCCACCAGCGCGCCCATTATGCCGATTGGCCCGGCGCCTGTGACCAATACATCTTCGCCGACAAGATCAAAGCTCAAAGCCGTGTGAACGGCATTGCCCAATGGATCAAATATCGCTGCGATCTCATCTGAAATGTCGCCGGGGATCGGAACCACATTGTCTTCCGGGATACAAAGATATTCAGCAAAACTGCCTGGTCGGTTAACGCCAACACCCAATGTGTTACGGCAAAGATGACCGCGCCCGGCGCGACAATTGCGGCAAATGCCGCATACGATATGACCCTCGCCAGACACCCGCTGGCCGACTTCAAATTTGCGCGCCGCACTGCCGGTATCGACAATCTCACCGCAAAATTCATGACCCACGACCATAGGTACGGGCACGGTTTTCGCCGACCATTCGTCCCAATTCCAGATGTGAAAATCGGTGCCGCAAATAGCGGATTTCTTGACCCGGATCAGCACTTCATCTGGATCCGGTTCAGGAACATCAACATATTCCATCCAAAGACCGGGTTCCGGCTTGGCTTTCACCAGCGCTTTCATCTTATTGCTCATTGGATCAACTCCATGTCCTGGCCAACTTCAATGAAGGCATCAATGGCCTGATCCAGTTCCTCGCGGCTGTGCGCCGCCGACATCTGAGTTCGAATACGATCCTGGCCTTTTGGCACAACGGGAAAGCTGAATGGCGCGACATAGACACCTTTTTCTTCCAGTCGCGCGGCCATTTCCTGTGCCAGTTTCGGATCGTGCAGCATAACCGGGATTATCGGATGTTCCCCCGGCAGCAGATCAAACCCTGCCGCCGACATACGGTTTCGAAAGTGCTCAGCGTTTTCGAACAGCAGCTTCTGTCGCTCCCTCGAAGCCTCCAGCATATCAATCACCTTGAGCGAAGTTGCGGCAATCACCGGTGCCAGCGTGTTGGAAAACAAATAGGGGCGCGACCGCTGCCGCAGCCATTCAACCACCTGCCGGCTGGCAGCCGTATAGCCCCCCGAAGCGCCTCCCAGCGCCTTGCCGAGCGTACCTGTCAAAATATCAACCCGCCCCAGGACTCCGCAATGTTCATGGGTGCCGCGGCCACCTGCCCCCATAAAACCAACGGCGTGGCTGTCATCAACCATCACCATTGCGTCATACCTGTCGGCCAGATCACAGATTTCAGCCAGTTTTGCCAGATAGCCATCCATGGAAAACACACCATCCGTTGCGATCATCTTGAACCGTGCACCCGCACTATTTGCCTCCTGCAGCCTGGCTTCCAAATCCGCCATATCCGAGTTGGCATAGCGAAATCTTTTCGCCTTACACAACCGAATTCCATCGATGATCGAGGCATGGTTCAGCGCATCAGAAATGATTGCGTCTTCAGGTCCCAGCAAGGTTTCAAACAGGCCCGCATTTGCATCAAAACAGGATGAGTAGAGGATGGTATCCTCCATGCCCAGAAACGACGACAGGCGGGCTTCCAGCGTCTTGTGTTCTTCTTGCGTGCCGCAAATAAAACGCACTGACGACATGCCATATCCATAACGTTCCAGCGCCTCGCATCCGCTACGGATAAGGTCAGGATTATCCGACAGTCCCAGATAATTGTTGGCACAAAGATTGATGACCCGTCTACCCGAAGACAAACTGACCGTACCGGCCTGCTTGCTCGATATTATGCGCTCAGACTTGAACAGGCCGGTATCGCGAAGTCCTTTCAGTTGTTCCTCCAGATGGTCGTTGAGTTGGTGGTTCATCTGCGGTCTCCCAAACAGTCGTAAATGGCACGTGGACGATCAGTTCCGATCCTAGAACCGTTCAGGCGCAAATGGAATCAAATCCGGCCAATTGAATCTGCTTGGATGAATCTATTTGAATGAAACTTACTCTAGGAACGCATGTTGACGCCGTTTGCGTCATAAATCGGTCCGCCCAATATTTCGGCGTCACACAATTCGCCCAAAATCTCCACCTGTAACGCACTCCCCGGCTCGGCGTGCTCAATACCGACATAGGCCATGGCCATCGATTTTTTGACGTGAGGAGCATAACCACCCGATGTAATATAGCCCACGGCTTCTCCATTTTTCAGCACGGCCTCATCAAGTGTGACATCAATTTTGGTGTCGATTACCAGCGTTACCAATTTGCGGGAGACGCCGTGTTGTTTGATGGCCAGTGTCGCCTGCTTGCCAACGAATTCCTTATTCCAGTTGATGAAGACTTCCAAGCCACTTTCAATCGCGTTGAAGTCAGGCCGGAATTCCAACGACCACGCGCCCCAGCCTTTTTCCAGGCGCAAGGACATCAGGCAGCGATTGCCGTACCACTTATAGCCAAGATCGGCTCCGGCCATCTCGATGGCCTCGGACAGTTTGAGCAAATATTGCGGGCGGCAATAGATTTCATAGCCAAGCTCACCGGAGAAACTAATGCGGCTCAAAACGACCGGTACGCCGCCAACAAATGTTTTGCAGCAATCCCGGAATTTGAATGCTTCGCCGCTGACATCATGACGCGTGATGCGACCCAGAAGCTCCCGAGATTTTGGACCCGACAATGATATTCCATGCCACTCTTCAGTCTGGTTCTGATGCTCAACCCCCTCCGGTATGGTTTTGGAGAAGAAACGACTATGCGCATCCTGCATTGCACCAGACCCGAACAGCATGAATTCTTCTTCGCCCAGACAGGCCACCGTGAGATCGCCATAGAGCCGCCCTTTCTCAGTCAGCATGGGGGTCAGGCTTATGCGACCCGGCCTGGGAACATGCCCAGCCATGGTTTTGTCCAGCCACTGTCTTGCTCCGGACCCCTTCACCAAATGTTTTGCAAAATTGGCAATCTCGATTCCACCGACCGAGTTACGCACGGCTTCGCACTCCCGAGCCACATATTCGTGACTTCGGTTGCGTTCAAATGTCGGGTCTTCCCAGGCATCTTCAGGATTGTCTGCAAACCACAGCGCATGTTCCAGCCCGAAAGCCTGACCCATCCTTGCACCTTTCGCCACCAGACGGTCATAGAGGGCCGTTGTCTGCTGCATCCGTCCCTTGGGCAAAGTTTCATTGGGAAATGTCATGACGAAGCGGCGTTCGTAGTTTTCGGTGCTTTTCACCGTGCCCCAGTCGGGAGACGCCCAGGTTCCAAACCGGGCAACATCCATTGCCCAGACATCAATGGAAGGTTCCCCGTCGATCATCCATTCAGCCAATGTCAGACCAACACCACCACCCTGACAGAATCCAGCCATTACACCCACGGCACACCAATAATTGCGCATCCCCGGAACTGGCCCGATCATTGGGTTTCCATCCGGACCAAACGTAAATGGCCCATTGATCGACTGGCGAATGCCGGCATTGGCAAGCGCCGGGATTCGTTCGAACCCCAGTTCCAGCCGATCAGCAATCCGCTCCAGATCGGGCTGCAGCAACTCGTGGCCAAAATCCCAAGGCGTGCCTTCGACCTTCCAAGGCGTGCCCTTGGGTTCATAGGTGCCGAGCAGCATGCCATCGCGCTCCTGACGAAAATACAGGTTGGCTTCATAATCAAAACCACAGGGCAACCGGTGGCCGGCTTCGGCGACTTCATCAATCCTCTCAGTTAACAGATAATGATGCTCCATCGGTTGTACCGGCAAGTTGAGACCAGCCAATTGGCCAACTTCACGAGCCCACAGGCCACCACAATTGACGACGTGCTCAGCAATAATGGTGCCTCTGTGGGTGACTACGTCCCACTGACCATCGGAGCGCATCTTGGTTTCGGTAACCGGCGTGTGGGTAAAATACTGACCCCCGTAATGCCGCGCCGCCTTGGCAAATGCATAGGTTGTTCCTGATGGGTCAAGATCTCCGTCCTGATCGTCCCAAAGCGCTGCATGATAGTGTCGCGGATCAATCAGCGGATGGCGTCGCGCAACTTCTTCAGGTGAAATAAACTCCTGATTGAGCCCCATATAGCGCGCTTTCGAACGTTCCCGCTTGAGATAGTCATACCACGTCTTGTTGGATGCCAGATAAAATCCACCGGTCAGATTCAATCCAACAGACTGGCCGGAAAGCTCTTCGATCTCCTTGTACAGGTTGATGGTATAGCTCTGCAGCCGCGAAATATTTGGGTCGGAACTGATTGTGTGGATTTGCCCTGCCGCATGCCATGAAGAGCCTGACGTCAGTTCATTGCGTTCCAGCAGGATTGTTTCTTTCCAGCCAAATTTTGCCAGGTGGAAAAGAACCGAACAGCCAACAACGCCACCGCCGATCACCACACATTTTGCGTGACCTGGCAGCGGCTTCTTGCCACCCGCGTCGTCCTTTTGAATATTTAAAGTCGACTGCGCCATGGTGTCGTTTGTCATAGGTCTCTCCTGCCCATATTCGATTCACTTATCGACTGATATCAGCTGCAAAAGCCTGCCCGCAATCTCAGACGCACCGAAATCCTGCTCCATATCTTTGGTCGATTTTATCGCCCCAGTCCGCATCATATCGCAATTCAAATCAGGCAGATTAAGAGCATTTCGCCCAAATTAACCGCAATATCGCCACCCAGAACCGTTCCTGGTCAGTCGGTATAGTTCTGAAGGAACGGCCCCAGGATAACGAAAGACAATCCTATTGCCCTTCTACGATCCACAGATATGATTATTGTTTCATCAATTCGGTTCATCGCACGGGGTTCCTCAATCCATGAACATCAATTTTAAGCAAATCGAGGCTTTTGTGTGGGTGGCCGACCTGCAAAGCTTTCGCCGTGCCGCCGACCGGTTGAACACGACGCAACCAAATATCTCAACCCGGCTGATTAAGTTGGAACAAGCTCTTGGCGTCAAATTGATGGAGCGCGACGCCGGGTCGGTTCGCCTGACCGCCAAAGGCAAACAGATGTTGGAAGCTGCTCGCCAGATATTGCGCGCGGCGGAATATTTTGTCGATACGGCCGGTCGGGCCAGTCAGACTGCAAGCACAATAAAACTTGGTGTTACCGAAATGATTGCCAATACCTGGCTGCGGCAATTCCTGCGGGCGGTAAAGGAACAATTTCCATATCTTAACATCGAACTTGTTGTGGATCTTTCAACCAACCTAAAGCCACAACTATTCTCACGTTCAATCGACATTGCTTTTCAAAATGGACCGTTTGTACGCGCCACTTCGGGCAGTGAAGATTTGGGTAGGTTTCCTTTCATCTGGGTCGGATCACCTGAACTGAACATCACCGAATTGGATCAGCCTTCCAAGCAGGACATGCAGACTTTCCCCATATTGGCGCATTCAAGAGAAGCAAAACAATATCCAGAAATCGAAGCCCACTTTGGTGGCAAAAAGGGCCGCAATACCAATTTGATATCATCAAGCAGCATCTCGTCCTGCATTCACATGGCGATTGAGCGCATGGGAATAACTGCTGTTCCTGCGGCGATGGTGCAGCGCTATCTGGAGGACGGTCAATTGAGCGTCATCCATTATACGTGGGTTCCTGAACCATTAGAATTTCTGGCCCGCTACGATGCCAGCGCCACGCCGGCGGTTGTCGCCGATATGGCCAGGCTGGCCAAGGACATTGCCCTGAACTATCCAAAGGGCGGCTTAGGCATAGAATAACAAATCATTATCCTCGCGATGCATTAATATAATTTTTCTTATCTTCTTCAGATTGCTAGATTGCCCTCTGGCAGAAATATTGGAGTTCAGCAGATGGCGAATTCTTCAGTCCGCATGGGTGTTGATATCGGCGGCACGTTTACCGATGTCGTGTTGGAAATCGACGGCAAACAAACCTCGACAAAGGTTTTGACAACCTATGCGGCTCCGGAAAACGCAATCATCGACGGCATCGCTCAGGTTTGCGCCAAAGCTGGCATTCAACCCGGCGAAGTTGGCCAGATTATTCACGGAACAACCCTGGCAACCAACGCACTCATTGAGCGGCGCGGGGCCAAAACCGCGCTGATCACGACCAAGGGGTTTCGTGACGTCATCGAAATGCGCACCGAGTCGCGGTTTGAGCAATATGACCTGAATCTCAACCTGCCCGAGCCGCTATTGCCCCGCTATCGACGCTATACGGTTGAAGAGCGCATCGATGCCCGTGGCAACGTGTTGATTACCCTCGATCGCGAGGAAGTTGAAGCGGTCGCAGATCAGCTGGCGGAAGCTGGTTATGTCAGCGTCGCAGTCGGTCTTATTCATTCCTATGCCAATGACAGCCACGAAAAAATGGTTCGCGAAGTTCTCCAGCAGAAACTCCCCAACGCGATGATTTCCATATCGTCCGAAGTCTCTCCTCAGATGCGCGAATACGAACGTTTCAATACAGTGGTCGCCAATGCCTATATTAAGCCTTTGATGAAATCCTATCTTGGTCGGCTCGAAGGTCGGCTTCGCGACGAGGGCATCACCTGCAACATCTTTTTGATGCATTCTGGCGGTGGCATTATCTCGATTGAAAGCGCCGCAGAATTTCCAGTTCGGTTGGTTGAATCGGGTCCCGCTGGAGGAGCAGTTTTCGCGGCCCACATCGCCGCGCGATACAATCTCGACAAGGTATTATCTTTCGATATGGGCGGCACGACCGCAAAGATTTGTCTGATTAAAAATCAAACTCCCAAAACCAGCCGGGTATTTGAAGTTGCGCGCACCTATCGCTTCAAAAAAGGCTCGGGAATGCCAATCTCAATTCCTGTCATCGACATGGTCGAAATCGGAGCGGGCGGTGGCTCGCTGGCTCATGTGGATTCGCTGCGGCAAATTCGGGTAGGGCCGGAATCTGCCGGCTCTGAGCCCGGGCCGGCCTGTTATGGTCGCGGTGGCGAAAACCCGGCAGTAACAGACGCGGATTTGATTCTGGGAAGGCTCGACCCCGACAATTTCGCCGGAGGGACGATGCAGCTCAGCACGGACAATTCCTCAAGGGCTCTGGAAATCGGGCTTGGTGAAATACTCGACATGGATGCACAGACCGCAGCATTTGGGTTGGCCGAAGTGGTCGATGAAAATATGGCCAATGCAGCCCGAGTACACGCGGTTGAAAATGGCGAGGATCTTTCTGAATACACGATGATTGCATTTGGCGGTGCAGCTCCGCTGCATGCAGGTCGCTTGTGTGAAAAGCTTGGAGTCGACAGACTTCTGGTTCCACCGGGAGCTGGAGTTGGTTCAGCCATCGGCTTCCTGCGAGCCCCGTTTAGCTTTGAAGCCAACCGCTCTGTTTACATGAAACTGTCGGATTTCAACCCTGCAAAAATCACCTCCCTGCTGAAAGACCTGCAAAGCGAATCGACCGGTTTCGTCAGAAACTGCGATGCCAAAGCTGAAATACTTTGCGATTTCAAAGTCTATATGCGCTATACCGGCCAGGGTTGGGAGATCCCGATTACGCTGAGCCAGGTGCAAGCATTAAATCCCGATGCCGATACATTCCTGCGCCTGTTTGAAGAGGATTACACAAAGCTTTTTGGCAGGCCGGTTGCCGGCATGGATGTTGAGATCACCGTCTGGGCCGTCAATGCAACCACTCCGCCGATACCGGTCAAAGCAATTATCCAGGAAGCCGGAGAAGCCGGCTTGGCTGAAATAGAGTCCACCCGGCAGCTGTTTGACCCAGCCCTTGGAGAGGAAACCAGTGCACATGTTGTGCTGCGGGAAAATATGCAATCCGGCAGCTCGGTATCGGGTCCCGCCGTCATCACCGAAGACGAAACAACGATAGTTATTCCCTCCAGCCGTCGGGCGATTTGTCAGACTGACGGATGCATTGACATCTTTGCTGGAAATTGAGGAGACCCATTATGGCGCAAATTCACACCCAGGTTGCCCTGCAAGTCATGTGGAACCGTTTAATCTCGGTGGTGGAGGAACAGGCACAGGCTCTGGTGCGAACTGCATTTTCAACTTCCGTGCGCGAAGCCGGTGACCTCTCCGCCGGGGTCTATGATGTCGCAGGCCAAATGCTCGCCCAGGCCGTCACCGGCACCCCTGGTCACGTCAACGCCATGGCAGATGCGGTTGGTCATTTCATTCGTAGAATCGGCCGCCAGAACATTTTCGAAGGCGACATCTACCTCACCAACGATCCGTGGGAGGGGACCGGACACCTGCACGACATCACCATGGTCACGCCAAGTTTTCACAAGGGCGTTTTGGTCGGGTTTTTCGCCTGCACGGCTCATATTGTAGATATTGGCGGACGTGGATTTGGTGCCGATGGAGCAAGTGTCTATGAAGAGGGCCTTTATATTCCGATTATGAAATTTGCCGAACGGGGCGACGTGGACCAAACACTGGTCAGGATCGTGCGCGGCAATGTGCGCGAACCTGATCAGCTGATTGGTGACATGTATGCTCTGGCGACCTGTAACGAAATTGGCCACCGCCGGCTGATCGACATGATGCAGGAATTTAATCTTGAAGACCTGGCAGAAATCGCCGAATTCATTCTCGACAATTCCCGGCGCGCCACGCTGGAACGCATTGCCGCCTTGCCACGTACAAGTGCTGATGGAGAAATGACGGTTGACGGTTTCAGCCAACCGATCACGCTGAAGGTCAAGCTGACGATTGAAGCAGACAGCATCACCTCCGATTTCACCGGATCGTCCGGCGTTGACAAGAAGGGCATCAACTGCCCGCTCGTTTATGCCAAAGCCTATGCATGCTATGCGCTCAAATGTGCCATTGCTCCGGAAATACCAAACAATGCTGCCTCCCTGGCGCCGTTCCTGATTGAGGCACCGGAGAACACTATCGTCAACGCATTACATCCCGCGCCGGTAGCCTTGCGCCATATTGTCGGTCATTTCGTACCTGACGTGGTATACAACGCCCTCGACAAAATCATCCCGGCACTTGTCCCTGCAGAAGGGGCTGGTTGTCTGTGCAATTTTCAGCTTTCACTGCGTCCACGCACCGACCAACAAGCTCCGCAAGGAACGGTTCGCTCAGAAGTGCTGGCATTCAATTCCGGTGGGTCTGGAGCTCGTCCTGAACATGATGGATTAAATGCTACAGCTTTTCCCTCGGGTGTGATGACAATGCCTATCGAAGCGACGGAACATGCCGGTCCGATCATCATCTGGCGCAAGGAGTTGCGACCTGACAGTGGAGGTGAAGGCAAGCAACGTGGTGGCCTTGGTCAATATATGGAAGTTGGCTCGGTTAAGGGCCATGAGTTTGATTTTCAGGCCATGTTTGATCGGGTAAACCATCCTGCACGTGGAAGGCAGGGCGGAGGAAATGGCGCTCCAACCACCATTGTGCGCGATGACGGCGAAGCAATGCGTGGCAAGGGCAAACAGTTCGTCCCGCATGGGCGCAAGGTGATTCTGGCATTCCCTGGAGGTGCAGGTTACGGCGATGTCAAAGCGCGCAATGAATCAAGGGTCAAACGCGATCTGGCCCACGGTTACATCTCAGCCGATATGGCAAAATCAACATACGGTCTCTCCGATAAAGCCATTGCCGAAGTTGCAGCTGCGGTCCAGAAAGGAGAGGCGGAATGAAACAAGGATTCGGCTTTCAATTCCTGTTTAGCAGCCACAATATGGCGCAGTTCAATATTGAACGGATAGAGCTAAACCAGCCAAATATTGAAAGGGTCATCATCTGATGAAGATGCAGGAAAACCTGTTTGTCCGCGCCATTGCAGCGGGAAAAAAGCAGATTGGGCTTTGGACAAGTCTGTCCAGTCCATTTGCCTCGGAAGTTGTAGCACCGTCGGGCTTTGATTGGGTCCTGATCGATATGGAGTATTCGCCCAACGACTATTTTACCGTGTTGGGTCAGTTGCAATCCTTTGCGGCTACTGAAACTACCGCGATTGTCCGACCAGAATGGAACAATCCAGTGGTTGTAAAACGCCTGCTGGATCTGGGAGTGCCCGGACTGCTGTTTCCAATGATACAATCAGTTGAAGAAGCCGAACTGGCGGTTGCATCAACCCGTTACCCTCCAAATGGCACCCGTGGTGTAGCCGGCGGAACCCGGGCGACCAAATTTGGTCGGTTGACGGATTATGTTTCACGGGTTGAGGACGAAACCGCAATTCTGTTGCAATTGGAAACCGCGGATGCCGTGGCAAATGCCGAAGAAATCGCCGCAACAGATGGGGTGGATGGCATATTTTTTGGCCCTGCAGATATTGCCGCAGATATGGGCAAAGTTGGAAATCCAATGGATGAAGAGGTCTGGGCGCTGATCAATTCAGCGGCTCAAAAACTGATTGCCAAAGGAGTGCCTGTCGGAACATTGGTCCTTGATTCCAAATTTGCTGCCAAGCTGTTCAATGATGGCTTCACATTTGTCGCATGCGGCACCGATACAGCCCTGCTCGCCAAAGGTGCAGACAATTTGTTGGCCGGAGTTAAAGCAGATCTGACATGAACCCGCCTTAAGTGGCAAAATCCCAAACCACCGTTGACCCTCTCACACCAGAAAAAAATCATGAAAAAAATTGTCCTGACTGGCGCCGCCGGACGCCTCGGCTCCTACCTCCGTGAACCATTGACAAATCTTGCTGATGAATTGGTCTCCACCGATCTGGTCGATGATATCGGCACGCTTTACTCCGGTGAAACCTATCATAAGGGCGACCTTGCCAGCTTAAGTGACATGATGCGCGTATTGGAAGGTGCCGAAATGGTGGTTCACATGGGTGCCTATGCTGATGAAGGCCCATTTGATAAATTGCTCGGTCCAAATTTCATCGGCGCCTACAATATCTGGGAAGCCGCCTATCAGAACGGATTGCGCCGGGTGGTCTATGCCAGCTCGATCCATGCCGTTGGCATGCACCCCAAAAATCAGTTCATCGATACCGAAATACGTCACCGCCCCGACACGTTTTATGGTTTGGCCAAATGTTTCGCCGAAGACCTGGGCAGCATGTATTGGGACAAGCGCGGACTGGAGAGTGTTCACATGCGCATTCTCTCCTGCGCACAGGTTAATAACGCCCGGGCTTTGGGGTCATGGTTGTCCTATGATGATCTGATTCAGCTGACCCAGCGCTGCATCGAAACTCCGGTTACGGGGTTTTCCGTTGTCTATGGGGTGTCGGATAATGATCGGGCACCGGTGGACAATTCCAAGGCCAGTTTTCTGGGTTATCGACCCAATGACAATGCTGAACAGTTTGCAGAGCAGGTTCTTGCACAAGAACCCCCCATGGATCCTCAGGACCCCGGCCACATGTGTCATGGTGGGCCATTTGCCGCCGTTGAACTGGGTAACAGCGGCACCGCACAAATGAACATCGTGGATGATTCAAAGAAATTCTAAAGGAGAAACAAAATGTCTGACAAACCTGTAGCTCTCATTGTTGGTGGTGGCAGTGGCATTGGAGCTGATGCTGCACGCAAGCTGGCCAGTTCCGGTTACAATATCGGCGTTATGTCATCTTCTGGTAAGGGCGAAGCACTAGCCACCGAACTCGGCGGACTAGGTTTTACCGGTTCCAATCTGGTAGTTGACGATCTGCAGCAGTTTGTTGACCGTACATTGCAGAAATATGGACGCATTGACGGGGTGGTCAATTGCACCGGCCACGGCCCCAAAGGTCCTGTCGATAAAATCAGTGATGAAGACTGGCATCTTGGCATGGACTATTACATGCTCAATGTCGTGCGCATGACCCGCCTGGTACTGCCCACCATGCAGGCTCAGAAATCTGGTTCGATCGTCAACATTTCAACATTTGCCGCCTTTGAACCGGATGCAGATTTCCCAACGTCTGCAGTGTTTCGTGCGGCACTTGCAGGCTATACGAAGCTGTTCACAAACAAGTTTGCTGCTGACGGAATTCGCATGAACAATGTCTTGCCGGGCTTCATCGACAGCCTGCCGGAAAAGCCAGATCGGGTTGCCCGCATTCCGGCCGGGCGTTATGCGAAAGTGCGCGAATTGTCAGACACGATTGAATTCTTTATCTCCGATGCTTCCAGTTACATCAATGGCCAAAATATCCGTGTTGACGGAGGACTGACTGCCTCAGTCTGATTGCAGATTATAAAATCCGACATTGGAGCTGATTTGGTTATATTCGGCGTCGGAATTTCAGATTCGTGATCGAATTTTCCAGCCTGCACAGAATCATATTGTATTTGGAGCATGAATGTGTTGGAAATAATCAGCAAATTGGGCTGATCGAATGCCAAAGGATTGAAAAAAATCCGACATTGGATCGACTTGTTTTACTGCTTATTGGGAGAAAGCAGCACTGGTTACAGATACGGTAATTTTACCGGACGAACTTTGCGTTTTCTGACACTGAAACAACAATCAACGCCGCGCACTCAATCGCGGCAAACTAGGAGGAAAACATGAAATCATTCATGAAAGTGGCGATGGCCACAACCCTGCTCACTTCGGTGGCAACAGCCGCATTGGCTGACGAAATCAAACTTGGAGTATTCTTTGGTTTTACTGGCCCGATTGAATCGATCGTGGCTGATATGGGTCCCGCTGCAGAGCTGGCAATCAAAGAAGTCAGCGATAGCGGTGCACTGCTAAGCGGAACCACTGTTAAAGCTGTTCGCGGTGACACAACATGTACTGATGCCGCCGTTGCAACGGCTGCCGCAGAACGACTGATCACATCTGAAGGGGTCAAGGCCATTGTCGGTGGTGACTGCTCCGGTGTGACAACTGCTGCTTTGCAGAACGTTGCCCTTCCAAACGGCACCGTGATGATTTCACCTTCTGCCACGTCGCCCGCACTGTCGACAGTTGAAGACAATGGCCTGTTTTTCCGGACAGCCCCGTCCGATGCGCGTCAGGGCCAGATTGTCGCTGACATTTTGATGGAAAAAGGCGTCAAGGAAGTCGCTTTGACTTACACCAACAATGACTACGGCAAGGGTCTTGCTGACAGCATTGAGACAAACTTCAAGGCTGCCGGTGGCAAAGTCACCATCGTTGCTGCCCACGAAGATGGCAAAGGCGATTACAGCGCTGAAGTTGGCGCACTGGCATCTGCCGGTGGCGAAGTTCTCGTTGTTGCCGGTTATATCGACCAGGGTGGTAAAGGCATCATTCAGGGCGCGTTGGACACTGGTGCATTTGACACGTTTTACCTGCCGGATGGCATGGTCGGCGATTCACTGCCAGTTGCCATCGGTGCTGACCTGAACGGCTCCTACGGCGCCAACCCCGGTACGGACAGCCCAGGTGCTGCCACTTTTGCCAAAATGGCTGAAGCTGCTGGATTTAAGGCCGGCCCGTTCTCTGCTGAAGCATATGATGCAGCAGCACTGATCTTGCTTGCCATGCAGGCTGCCGGTTCTTCCGACAGTGCCGCATTGAAAGATAAAGTCATGGACGTGGCCAACGCTCCAGGCGAGAAAATCTTTCCCGGCGAGTTGGAAAAAGCTCTCAAGATACTCGCTGGAGGCGGTGACGTTGACTATGTCGGCGCATCTGCAGTTGAGTTGATCGGAGCCGGTGAAAGTGCCGGCAACTACCGTCAGATCGAAATCGCTGATGGTGCCGTTAAAGCGGTTAAGTTTCGCTAATAGCTAAATATAATCAAGGCCGGGTAACGTCGTTGCCCGGCCTTGGTTCGCTCTGCAAACAAGATAATTGATATGATTGTTGTTCGTGATCTGCACAAACATTTCGGAGGCATCCGCGCCGTTGACGGGGCTTCCATTGAAATTGAAGAAGGATCCATCACCGGCCTGATCGGACCCAACGGCGCTGGAAAAACAACTCTTTTCAACGTCATCGCCGGCGCTTATTCGCCCACAAGCGGTTCGGTTTTTCTCGACGGTGAGGAAATCTCCGGCCTGCCGCCGCACGAATTATTTTCCAAAGGCCTGCTCAGAACATTTCAGATCGCCCACGAATTCTCCACATTGTCTGTCAGGGAGAATCTGATGATGGTCCCCGGCGGTCAGTCCGGCGAAAGCCTGATCGATGCCTGGTTTCGCCCCACCAGGGTCAGGGAAGAAGAAAAACTGGTACGTAAGAAGGCCGACGAAGTCATTGAATTTTTAGAAATTTCACACGTTGCCGACGAACTCGCGGGAAACCTGTCCGGTGGACAGAAAAAGCTGCTGGAGTTGGGTCGCACGATGATGGTCGATGCCAAAATCGTATTCCTCGACGAAGTCGGGGCTGGCGTAAATCGCACTTTGCTCAAAACAATTGGTGAATCAATAATCCGTCTCAACAAAGAGCGTGGATATACTTTCTGCCTGATTGAACACGATATGGAGTTCATCACCCGGCTGTGCAATCCGGTTATTGTCATGGCAGAGGGTCGCGTTCTGGCTCAGGGAAGTGCCGCCGAAGTCCGAGCCAACGAGGACGTGATCGAAGCCTATCTTGGCACCGGCCTGAAGAACAAACCTGCCAAGGCGGCGGTGGCGACCACGGCGGCGGCGACGACAGAGACGGCGGATCCGGCTGGTACCGGAACAGGGGCGGTTTCATGAGCTATCTTATTGGTCAGAACATGACCGGTGGTTATGGCCGTGGTGCTGACATTCTGCACGACTGCACTGTCGGTGTTGAAAAAGGTGAAATTGCGGTCATTGTCGGCCCCAACGGTGCTGGCAAGTCCACCGCGATGAAGGCAGTGTTCGGCATGCTGAACCTGCGCGAAGGCTCTGTCATGATCGATGGTGAAGACATTACCGGCCTGTCGCCACAGGCGCGGGTGCGCAAGGGCATGGCTTTTGTTCCACAAACAGAAAATGTCTTTCCGTCGATGACGGTTGAGGACAATCTTCGCATGGGCGCCTTTGTCCGCGAAGACGATATTACTGACTCCATGGAGCAGGTTTTTGGCCTGTTCCCAATCCTCGAAGAAAAACGGCTGCAGCCCGCGGGCGAACTTTCAGGCGGCCAACGCCAGCAGGTTGCAGTGGGCCGGGCGCTGATGACCCAGCCGAAAGTGTTGATGCTGGACGAACCAACCGCGGGAGTATCGCCCATTGTCATGGACGAATTGTTTGATCGTATCATCGAAGTCGCCCGCACCGGCATCGCCATCTTGATGGTTGAGCAAAATGCCAAACAGGCATTGAACATCGCCGACAAGGGATATGTGCTTGTGCAGGGCCGCAATCGTTTCACCGACACCGGGGCCGCGCTGCTGGCGGATCCTGAAGTGCGCAAAGCGTTTTTAGGGGGCTGAGGTGGATCTGTTAAACGCGCTGGTCGCGCTGGCCAATTACATTCTTGTTCCCGGCATCGCCTATGGCAGCCAGTTGGCGCTTGGGGCGCTGGGAGTGACGGTTGTCTATGGCATATTGCGCTTTTCAAACTTTGCCCACGGGGAAACTATGTCCGCTGGAGCGATGTTTGCAATATTGTTCATGTGGTTGTTTCAGAGCTTGGGGATCTCTATTGCCCCATTGCCGACAATTGTGCTGGGCCTGATACCTGCAATCATTTGCATGATCATCTATCTGCTGGTCACCGACAGATTCGTCTATCGATATTACCGCGAACAAAAGGCCAAACCAGTAATCTTTCTTGTGGCCTCAACCGGTTTGATGTTCCTCACCAACGGGATTATTCGGTTCATTATCGGCCCCGACGATCAAAGGGTATCAGATGGGGCCCGCTTCGTTTTAAAGGCCCGCGAGTTCAAGCAATTCACCGGATTAAACGAAGGTCTTGCCATCAAGACATCGCAACTGATCACCGTAGTTGCAGCGGTGGCGATTGTCGTGGCCTTGTTCTGGTTCCTGGAGAAAACCAAATCCGGCAAGTCCATGCGGGCCTATTCCGACAACGAAAATCTCGCTCTGTTATCTGGCATCAACCCTGACCGCGTCGTGATGATTGCCTGGACGCTGACTGCTATCCTCGCCACCATCGCCGGGGCTTTGTATGGTTTGGACAAGGGCTATAAACCGTTCACCTATCTACAATTGCTTCTCCCGGTATTCGCTTCGGCCATTGTCGGGGGCCTGGGCAGTCCGATTGGGGCCATTGTCGGCGGATTCGTCATCGCATTTTCAGAAGTTACGATCACCTATGCATTCAAAAAGGTGATAAAATATCTGGCGCCTGATGCCTGGGCGCCCGAAGGACTGGTGCAATTGCTATCGACTGACTACAAGTTCGCCGTCTCCTTCGTCATATTGGTTGTCGTCCTGATCGTCATGCCGACCGGCATCTTCAGGGGGAAATCGCTGTGACCTATAAGTCTCGCGTCTACGTGTCCTTCGGTGCAATGGCCGCTTTGTTGCTGATAGTCGGATTCTCCCAAAGCTGGTCCGTGGCATTTGCGATTTTGAATCTTTGCCTGATTTCTTCCGTGATGGTTCTGGGCGTCAACATGCAATGGGGTTATGCGGGGCTGTTCAATGCAGGTGTCATGGGCTTTGCCGCGATGGGTGGCGTTGCCGCAGTGCTTGTCTCCGCCCCACCGGTACAGGAAGCCTGGCAAGCCGGCGGTGCAGGCATCGTGGTGTCATTTGTCATCGCCATCGCAACGGCTGTTGCAGTCGGTGTGGTTCACTGGAAAATGAAGTCCGCAGACCTTGCCAAATTTGCGGCAATTACTGTCATCATTATCGTTGGATTCATCCTCTATCGTATGAATCTCGATCCGGCTGTTGAAGCCATCGAGGCGGTCGAACCGGCGAAAACGGGGTTCCTGGGCGGACTTGGTCTGCCGATATTGTTTTCGTGGGCAGTCGGCGGTTTGTTTGCAGCCGGTGTTGCCTGGATTATCGGTAAAATCGCACTGGGGCTTCGCTCAGATTATTTTGCCATCGCGACGCTTGGTATTTCCGAAATCATCGTCGCCGTTTTGAAAAATGAGGATTGGCTGACCCGCGGCGTGAAAAACGTCAACGGCCTGCCCCGGCCTGTTCCCTACGAAATCGACGTTCAGCAATCTCCCTTCTATCAGGACATTGCAAATCAGTTGGGCGTATCGATTGTCGAGTTTTCATCAATCTATGTGAAACTTTGCTACTCAGCACTATTTCTCGTGGTGCTGTTGGTGATCTTCTATCTGTCGGAGAAAGCGCTGAAAGCACCTTGGGGGCGCATGATGCGTGCCATCCGCGACAATGAAACCTCAGCCAATGCGATGGGTAAGCATGTCACTGGGCGCCACCTGCAGGTGTTTATCCTGGGTTCTGCCGTCATCGGCATTGCAGGCGCAATGCTGACCACAATTGATGGCCAGTTTACACCGGCTTCCTACCAACCGCTGCGCTTCACTTTCCTGGTCTGGGTAATGGTAATTGTCGGCGGGTCCGGCAACAATCTTGGCTCAATCATTGGCGGCTTTGTCATCTGGTTTTTCTGGATTGAAGCTGAACCCATCGGATTATGGATGATGGACATGATCACTTCCGGCATGGCGCCTGAAAACGCCCTGCGGGTGCACCTGATCGAAAGTGCGTCTCATATGCGGCTCATCATGATGGGCGGTATATTGCTGCTGGTATTGAGGTTCAGTGCCAAGGGAATATTGCCTGAACAGGACCGGCAATCGCACTGATGAGATAAAATATTTGGCACCCGTATTGATTGATTTGCTGCAGATCAACGCGAAACCAACGAGGACAAGTGAGAATGTTTTCAGATCGCATTGAAGGCAAATGGATCGTCCGGTTTGCCGAATTATTTGCGCAATCTGGCGTTGGATCGGGTGACGAAATTGTTGTGCTTTCAGAAACCCAAAGTCGTAATATCAATGTTCATCTTTGCGAGTTGGCGCTGGTTCAACTTGGTGCCAAACCGTTGCATGTGGTCGTTACAACTCCGGCTCAATCTGCCGTCGTGCCGATCCGCTCGACCGGCGCTTCTGCAGCACTGGGTTTTCAAAAACCAGCCATGGCAGCACTGAGTTTTGGTGGACTGGTGGTCGATTGCACATTGGAAGGCCTTCTGCATGCTCCCGAACTCGCCGACATTTTGAAGAGCGGCACAAGGGTCCTGATGATCTCCAACGAGCATCCGGAGATCCTCGAACGCATTGGCATCGACACGAAACTAAAAGACCGGGTCAAGGCTGGAATGAAGCTGATGCGCAACGCCAAACACATGCACGTCACTTCCGCCGCTGGGACAGATCTGCATATCGAGCTTGAAAAATCCGTGGTTGGCGGAGGTTGGGGATATACAACAACACCGGGCACCATTACAAACTGGCCCGGAGGATTATGCCTTGCCTTTCCAGCACGCAACAGCGTCAATGGCACATTGGTGCTCAACACAGGCGATCAGAATCTCACTTTCAAGCGCTATCTGGAGCAACCAGTCCATTTGACGATAGAAAATGACTACGTGCGGGCCATTGTAGGGGATGGTTTGGACGGCCAGTTGATGCGTGATGCCATTTCTGTTTGGCAAGACGATAACGCCTACGCCACGTCCCATGTCGGGTGGGGCATGAATCATCAGGCCAAGTGGGTATCCATGGCCCATTACGACCGCAGCGATCACAACGGAACCGAACAGCGGGTCTTCGCGGGCAATTTTCTATTCTCCACCGGTGCCAATGAAATCGCCCAACGCTACACGCTGGGGCATTTTGATATTCCCATGCGCAACTGCTCAATACAGCTCGACGGCGTGGACGTAGTGGTGGAAGGCAGGTTGGCAGAAAGCCTCGCATGACGGCTTCCTTCACCAGCCATGGCGACGGTCCAGCCATCATATTTTTACATGGTGTCGGCAGCGGCAAGGAAGGGTTTGAACACCAGATCCAACCGGTGGTTTCTAACGGATGGCGTTTCATATCTATCGATGCCCCCGGGTATGGCGATACGCCTCTTCCCGACGAACCAGGGTTTCAACCACATGTTGATGCGGTGCTTGGCGTATTGGATCAATTGAAGATCAAGTCAGCCGTTCTTTGTGGACACTCGCTCGGCGGAATGTCGGCGCAGGAATTGGTGGCCAACGCGCCCGACAGGGTGACAGGTTTAATACTGTCGGCCACGAGCCCTGCCTTTGGACGGCCGGACGGTGACTTTCAAAAAAAGTTTCTGCAGGATCGGTTTGCCCCTTTTGACAAAGGCATGACAATGCCGGAATTTGCCCAAATGTTTGCACCCAAACTTGTCGGACCTAATCCGGCACCCGGGGCAGTTGAAGAAATTATTTCGGTCATGAAGTCGGTTTCGGTGGAAACATATCGTTGCGCTATGCACACCATCACCACATTTGATCGACGCGACAATTTGTCAAAAATTCAAGTCCCCACTTTATTGATTGCAGGAGAACTGGACACCAATTCACCTGCGCCAATGATGCAGAAAATGGCTACCAGGATTAACAACGCCGACTTTGTTGAATTGCCGCAGACCGGCCATATGGCCCCAATCGAAAACCCCGACGGCTTCAACCGGCACCTGGTTCAATTTATCAAGCGAGTATCCTTATCATGAGTTTGCCACCCATTCCCAAAGCCACGGCTCAAAACTCTCCTGAAGAGCTAATCGAAATCACCCGTCATCTGGGCAAGACGTTGTTTGCCGAGCGCGCCGAGGCCTATGACCGGGCAGCAGAATTTCCAACTGAAAATTATCGAGATCTTCACAAAGCCGGGCTGCTGTCGCTCACAATTCCTGCCGATTATGGCGGCATTGGTGCCAGTTTCGAAACCTATTGCAGAGTATCAGCAGAACTTGGCAGGTGGTGCGGTGCGACTGCTTTGACGTTCAATATGCATGCCCAGACCATGTTTTGGACCGGTGCCATGTTCGATGATCTGGAGAGCGGCGACGAGACCCGCAAAGTCCAGAATTTGAGGCGGGCCAAACTCTATCAAGAGGTCATTGAACAGGGAGCTATATTTGCCCAACCTTTTTCGGAACCCAACACAGCGGCCGCAGCTGGCAAGGCGCCTTTCGGCACCACCGCCCGCAAAGTGGAGGGTGGCTGGATCGTCAACGGTCTGAAACATTTCGCTTCGCTGGCTGGCGCGGCGAGCTATTACTCGATGATTTGCACAATTGAAACGGATGAGGGCGACGCCCGCACCAAAAATGCTGTCTATTTATGCGTTCCAGCCTCTGCAGAGGGTTTTGAGATCATCGGCGATTGGGACCCGTTGGGCATGCGCGCCACGGTTTCTCGGGGCCTCAAAATGACCGACGCATTTGTTCCAGACAATCTGGAATTATTGCCACCGGGGACTTACTACAATCTCGCGCTCACCTGGCCGCATATGTTCTTTACATTGAGCCCGACCTATATGGGCATTTCCCAGGGCGCTTTTGATTTTACAATTGCCTATCTGCGTGGCGAAGTCCCAGGCGTACACGGCACCATGCGGGATATTCCCGTCAAACAACATTCGGTGGCGCAAATGCGGTTGAAGCTGGAGCAGTCCCGCGCCATGTTTGAGACAACCATCGCGCAGGCCGGGCCTTCGCCGTCAAAACCCCGCCAGATGCGGGCCTATGCGGCTCAATATACCATCATGGAAAACGCTCAGGAAATTTGCGCGCTCGCCCTGCGAACCTGTGGTGGCCGGACATTGTTGAAAAATTTCCCACTCGAGCGCATGTATCGTGAAAGTCGTTGCGGCTCCTTGATGTTGCCCTGGACTGCAGAAATCGCTGAACAACGACTTGGAATTGAGAGCCTCTACAATTCCAAGAACGCCAATATCTGAGCCGATCGGCGATGAACCTGAATCAATATATTCAACGCTGGGCGCAGCAAACCCCACAAGCGACCGCTATCACCTTTGGGGCGGAGACAATATCCTTTGCTCAACTCGCCGATCGTGTCGACCGGGCTATTTCAGCTCTGCAGACAAAATATGGTGTTCGACAAGGCGACCGTGTTTCCTATCTTGGGCATAATCATCCCGACATTCTCTCCCTGCTACTCGCCTGTGAACGTCTTGGTGCCATCTTCAACCCGCTCAACAGTCGTTTGGCACCGGCTGAGTATGTTTTTCTGCTCGGTGATGCAGAGCCAGAAGTCCTCGTCGTCGATAATCATTTTACCGATCTGTCTGAACAGCTTCACATGGCACAGGGCAAAACGGTATTTTTGGACGATCTCCTCGATGACACAAATGCAGAACGGATCCACCTCGAACCCATAAATCCCGATGCGGCTCTCCTGCTGGTATATACATCGGGCACCACCGGGCGACCCAAAGGCGTGATACTCAGCCAACGTGCCGTCATGGCTAATATTAGCAACTGTCAGGCTCTGTATTGGTTTAAGCCCGGGCAGCGTGTGCAAATCACTTTGCCGCTGTTTCACGTCGGCGGATTATGCATTTTACTGCTGCCCGCCCTCACCCATGGTGCAACAATAAGTTTACATCAAAGATTTGATCCAGCAGCAACTCTGGAGGACATAGAAAGCAACCGGATCACCACGTCGATATACGTGCCAGCGCAAATGTCGGCGATGATGGAGCTGCCCCAATGGCATAGCTGCGATTTATCGTCACTGAAATATGTGGTTGTTGGCTCATCGGTCATTCCGCTGCAGCAAATTCAAAATTTCCACGCGCGAGACATCCCGGTCAGCCAGCTTTATGGTGCCACCGAGACCGGACCTGCAGCAATTGGCTTGCCGATAGGTTCGGCTCGCCAAAAAGAAGGCAGCGCAGGCATTGCGGTAAAATTCTGTTCAATCGAAGTCCGCTCCAGTGATCGCCAGCTACTTGCAACCGGCGAACACGGAGACATTTGGGTCAAAGGCGATAATATTCTGAGCCATTACTGGCGCAACGAGAAAGAGACGGCCCAGGTGCTGGTAGAAGGCTGGTACAATACCGGGGATATCGGCTTTATCGACGATGACGGATTTTATTGGATCGTCGACCGCTCCAAAGACGTGGTGATATCTGGCGGAGAAAATATTTACCCAGCGGAGATTGAAGCCGCCTCGCTGGAACATCCCGCAATTGCCGCCATTGCCGTAATTGGTCAAAAACACGAACGATGGGGAGAAACACCGGTGGCAGTTATTGAAATTCACGCCGGCCACAAAATCGATCTTGATGATTATCAGAACTTTCTCGCCGACAGACTGGCGAGGTTTAAACATCCCAAAGGATTGGTGATTGTCGATCAACTGCCACGCAACGGCATGGGAAAAATTGAAAAGTCTGTGTTGCGTGATCAGATAAATCAGACCAATTAGGCCATTGACCCTACACACGAACCTCCTTTCAATAGCGGGCAACGCAATTCAGGAATTTTGAAAATGCCAATTTGCGCCTTGGGATATTTGGGTGTTCGTTCCGACCGGATAGACGACTGGTCTCAGTTCGCCAGCGGCCTTCTGGGCATGCAACAGGTTGATCGAGGTGGTCAGTGCCTGTCATTTCGCATGGATGATCGAAAACAACGCTTTGTCGTTTCAAATGAAACCGGTGAAACCCTGGCTTTCATGGGATGGGAAGTTGAACATAGAGATGATCTGGAAAACTATGCGGCTCGACTGGACGCCGCCAATATCGCAGTCAACTGGGGTAGCGCCGAACTTGCGGACCGGCGTTTTGTCGAAAAACTGCTGATTTGCCACGATCCAGACGGCAATTGTGTCGAACTGTTTTATAATCCCATGATTGCCAGCGACCCATTCAAACCGGGTCGCCCAATCAGTGGTTTTAAAACTGGCCCGCACGGCATGGGTCACGCTGTTTTACACGTTATCGATGCTGATCAATTGTTGTGGTTCTATCGCGACCTGCTCGATTTCAAGGTGAGTGATTATGGACTGACCCCCTATCCGCTGTATTTCTTTCACGTCAACGGCCGCCACCACAGTTTCGCAATGATCGGAACAGGCCGACGCGGATTTCACCATTTTATGGTGGAATTCCTCAATATTGACGATGTCGGCCAGGGGTATGATCTGGCTCAGCTTGAAGAAGACAGAGTTGCCTTCACTCTGGGGCGCCATACCAACGACTACATGATGTCCTACTATGCCAATACGCCATCTGACTTTTTTATTGAATCCGGTTGGGGTGGACGCGAGATTGACCCGGCAACCTGGGAGCCGGAGGAAACCTTTGTCGGCCCCAGCTTCTGGGGACATGAGAGAGTGTATCTTCCAGAAGATTCAACCACCCGTTTGCGGCTCAAGGAAATGCGGCTCGCAACCGCTCGGGAGGGCAGACAGACGCCTCTCGTGCCCGACTGCCCATGGTTGTTCGGTGAATTGGCCCGTCCCGCCAGGTTGAAGTCCTGAATGTTCGTTTAAGAGGATTAGCCAGGATGCAGTCAAACTACGACGTTGCCATAATCGGATATGGTCCAACCGGAGCCACACTGGCTAACCTATTGGGCCAGTATGGACTCAGCGTTGTCGTTTTTGATCGTGAAGCCGATATCTATAAACTACCCAGAGCCGTTCATTTTGACGATGAAGTTATGCGCATCTTTCAATCAGCCGGCATCACCGAACAATTGCTGAAAACCGTGCGCATCAATCCGGGGATGAGGTTTGTTGATTCGAGCGGCAATCTATTGATGGACTGGCCGCGACCGCCAGAAATGAGTTCACAAGGCTGGAACACCAGCTACCGTTTTCATCAGCCTGATCTGGAAACAATTTTACGAAAATCGATCTTCTCGCTTCCCAATGTCGATACTTATTGCAGCCACAGCGTATTGTCGGTCAGCACCCACAGTGATCACGCAACCCTCCAGGTGGAGGACATTATCGGTGAACAATTGGTATCGACCAATGCAGATTTTGTCATCGGATGTGACGGAGCCCGCTCAACGGTAAGAGCACTGATCGATGACCCCATGCAGGATTTCGGTTTTCGGGAAAAGTGGCTTGTCGTTGACGTGATTTTGACAAGGCCCAGACCGGATCTGGGTGATCATTCAATCCAGCATTGTGATGCTGAGCGATCCGCCACCTATGTTCGCGGTCCTGGCGACCGACGACGGTGGGAAATCGCACTCAAAGAATGGGATATGGCATTGGATCTGTCAGACGCTGGCACGATCTGGCAATTGCTCAGCGCCTGGATTTCACCAGATGATGCTGAGCTGGAGCGCAATGCCGTTTACGAATTTCGATCAAGAGTGGCCAAAACCTGGTCCTCGGGGCGTTTATTCCTGGCCGGCGATGCAGCCCATCAAATGCCGCCCTTTATGGGGCAAGGCATGTGTGCTGGCATTCGGGATGCCGCCAATTTGGCCTGGAAACTCGCTGCCTGCATCAAGCATGGAGCAGATCCGCAGCTGCTGGAGAGCTATGCCAGCGAACGACGCCCCCACGCTGAACAATATGTTCAAATGTCAATGCGACTGGGTGGGCTGATCAATGCCAGCAAGACACAAGAGGCGTTGGCGGCAGCCTTCCCACAAGACGACGGGACGACCCGCCTTGAAAGTATTGCGCCGCCACTGGGCCCGGGAATCGGTTTCGACGGCGATGAGCACTCCGGTCGACTGTCCAAACAATTGCTGTTGTCCAGGGACACAAAAATGGATGACCTGCTGGGCCTGTCGCCCGGATTGATCATAGATTCATCGGAATTGACTCCCGATATTCCTTCTTTTGACGGGACAATTATTGACGCAAATACAGAAAGTTCCGCCCGGCAATATCTGGCCGAGTTAAACGTCATTGCCGTGCTTGTGCGACCCGATCGTTATATTTTCAGCGTTGCCGCCAATTCAATTGAGTTGGCCGACCTGATCACGCGCTGGAACAAAACTGTTTCAATCACCAACAATACGTGAATTCGCCGGCCTTTTTTGTGTCGGATTTGGTTGAAACGTTGTCGGCAGATGCAATTCAACGGTCAATTTGGCCGCACCTCGCGAGGAAATCATGCGTGTTACTCTCATCGCCGTTACGGCCCTGCTGTTCCTGACCGCCTGCAACGCCACACAGCGTGGAGCTGCGGTCGGCGCAGGTGTTGGAGCTGCCGCGGGTGCAATCGCAACAGGAACCCCCTCTGGTGCTGCCGTTGGAGCCGCCGCAGGTGGTCTGGCTGGAGCCCTGATCGGCCGTGCCGCTGAAGATGGCAAATGCCGGTACCGCGATAATCGCGGAAGAACCTATATTGACGACTGCTAGAGCCGTTCGCGTTTAAATGGAGCTAATCAAGAGAACAAAATTTGGTCTGGAGCCGACATCGATTCTGAGCTAATCAGTTTCAATGACTCAACGTGCATTTAAAGTCCGGGCTTTAGGCGAGATAGCGATTCGATGTTCGGATATGGACCCGATGGTCGCTTTCTATCGAGACATAATCGGCCTGGAAATTCTTTCCGGTGGACATCGGGACACCATCACCTTTTTCAAGATTGCTGAAGGGTTTGGCGGGCACACCAGTGTTCTGGCTCTGTTTCACCACAGCGCCGGCAACCCGGCCATGCACGAACAGTCTTCATTGGCACCTGAAACCGGAAACAGGTCTTCCCTCCACCACATCGCCCTAAGTCTTCCGTTTGAGGAGCAGCAAAATGTGATGGACTTTTATGCCAGCAAAGGGATCGAATTTCACGTGGAAGAGTTCGCCTGGATCGGCTGGCGTGGTATTTTCACAAAAGATCCGGAAGGCAATACGGTCGAACTCGTGGCTTATGATCCCAGCGGTGCCACACCGAGCAGGTAAGCACGCCGTCGGCCCAACGATACCACCCATCCAAAAATTTGAACCCCGCAGAATTCTGCGGGGCTCATCGTCCGAAAATACAGACACTGACAAATTTTCAACTCAGCAGATCTGCAGTGAGGCCGCTATTTTTTGAGTGCGTCACGGATTTCGGTTAACAGCACAATATCTTCAGCAGGCGCTGCCGGAGCAGCCGGGGCCTCTTCCTCTTGCTTTTCCATATCGGCCTTCACCTTGTTCACATAGCGCACCAACATGAAAATGATAAATGCGATGATGACGAAGTTGATAATCACGGTAATGAAGCTGCCGTAGGCCAGAACAGCACCTTGCTTTCTCGCTTCTTCCAGAACGGTTGCCGTTACATCCGAAGACAAGGGTGCGAAATAGTTTGAAAAATCCAAACCCCCAAAAATCGCTCCAACGATCGGCATGATGATATCGCCAACCAATGATTTGGTTATCAGCGCAAATGCCCCTCCAATAATGACCCCCACGGCCAGATCCATCACATTGCCCTTGGCAATAAACTCCTTAAATTCGTTGAGCATATCACTCCCCTTATTGTATTACCGGGATCGGTTTTGATCCCATAAATTGCCGATTGTCCAACTGATACGCCCGGTGACGAATCGAAACCAGTTATAGCCACTGCCATCGGCCGTTCCTAGTATAGGCTTTACCTTACGTAATGCAAATTTTCGAACCGGGGCCCTCTGCTGCTAAGGGAGTGCTGGACAGCGTCGAATCATTGTGTTGAAAATTTGCCAGGGAACCGCTGATGGGAGGAAGTCATGCAGGGCTGGGTCATCGTACTTGCCGCCATAGCATATCTTCTGTTTTTGTTTGTGGTTGCCAGCTATGGCGACCGCCATCTGGCCGGGCGTGCCCGCAGCCAGCGAACCGGTTCCTCACGCTCTGCAATATATGCGCTTTCGCTGGCAATCTATTGTACTTCCTGGACGTTTTTCGGTTCGGTCGGACTGGCGTCAAAATCCGGTCTCGACTTCCTGGCCATCTATCTTGGCCCAGTGTTGATGATTACTCTTGGCTATCCGCTGTTTTCACATGTTGTCAGTGTAGCCAAGCGCGAACGCATTACCTCAATCGCCGATTTCATTGCCTCTCGATACGGAAAGAGCGCTTCCGTCGGTGCATTCGCTGCTGTCATAGCCGTACTGGGCACAGTTCCCTATATCGCCCTGCAATTGAAAGCGATTTCAACCACGGTTGATACGATGATCGCGCGTGCTGAGCCCAGCGTATTGGGTCCAGGTGGCGCACCAGTTGACACTTCATTCTTCGTGTCGGTGCTGCTGGCCCTGTTTGCAATTCTGTTCGGCACTCGCAACACAGACGCCACCGAACATCATGACGGTCTGATGTTGGCGGTGGCAACAGAGTCCATCGTCAAGCTGGTGGCATTCCTGGCGGTTGGCCTGTATGCCACATTTTATCTGTTTGGAGGAATCGGTGACCTGATCGCACAAGCGCAGGAATCACAATTCGTATCGAACACGTTTTTTGGGGGCATCCATCCTTCACGCTTTTTGATCTACACTTTGCTCAGTTTCGGCGCCTTCGTTCTGCTGCCGCGCCAGTTTCACGTTGGTATCGTCGAAAATCATTCTACCAAGGAGTTGCGCACTGCCCGTTGGATGTTCCCGCTGTATCTGGTGCTGATCAATTTATTCGTCATACCCGTGGCTATTGCTGGGATGCTGACCTTCGGGTCCAGCGTCGACGCCGACACCTATGTTTTGGCACTGCCATTGGAAAATGACGCCTGGTCGATCTCGTTTCTGGTATTCGTTGGAGGACTATCAGCCGCAACAGCGATGGTCATCGTTGCCTGCGTGGCACTGGCAATCATGATATCCAACAACCTGGTTCTGCCACTCTTCCTGCGATTGGAAGGCAGAGGCCGCAGTGCTGGAATCGGGTTGCGCACAGACATGTCCGACAATCTGCTGATAATTCGGCGCACCGCGATTTTTGTCATATTGGGTCTGGCCTATGCCTATTTTCAGGCGGTTGGCAATTCAGCAGCACTGGCGTCAATTGGCCTCTTGTCATTTGCAGCACTTGCCCAGTTTGCACCGGCATTTTTTATTGGATTATTCTGGCGACGGCCTACGTCTCTTGGAGCTCTGTGGGGCATGGGCGTTGGGTTTGGCACCTGGTTTTACACTTTATTCCTGCCGACAATTATTGGAACCGATGCGCCACTGCTGACTGACGGACCACTCGGTTTAACCTGGTTGCGCCCTCAGGCCCTGTTCGGTTTGCAGGCAGAACCGCTCAATCATGGTGTGATATTTAGCCTGCTCGCCAATACTTTGGCTCTGGTCCTGGTCAGCTACGTTCGCAAACCTCTGACGATCGAACGCATGCAGGCCGGAATTTTTTCCATGCGCGGGAAAATGGCACACACACTGCCAGAACACGATGGCAGAACGGTAACGATCGCAGAGCTAAAACATTCAGTTGGCAGCTATCTTGGACGCGATAGGACGAAACGAGCTTTTGATTCCTATTTCGACCATCGTGGCGGGGAGATCAGCAACCGTGAACTCGCCGATGAAGGTCTGATCGCCCATGCTGAGCAGTTGCTGGCAAGTGCGGTTGGCGCAGCCTCATCCCGCCTGGTGATGTCGCTGCTTTTGCAAAAGCACGACCCTTCCGAGGAATCCACAATTCGTCTGCTGGGAGATGCTTCTGAGGCGCTGCAATACAACAGGGACCTGCTTCAAACGGCACTTGATCAGGTTGAACAAGGCATCAGTGTATTTGACGCAGAATTTCAACTGTCAAGTTGGAACCGGCAATTTCGCCAATTGCTGGACTTGCCAACCGAACTGGGCCAGGTCGGCACGCCCCTATCGACATTGTGTGACGCTATCTCAATAAAGTTGAAAGGCGAGCCGGCCGATCCCGGGAATTTCATCAAGCACTTGCTGGAAACCGATACGACTTCGCAGATAACGCTCGCGACCTCCGGCCGGATCATTGAAACTCAGACCAACACAATGCCCAATGGTGGCCTCGTAATATCGTGGAGCGACACTACCGAAAAAGCCAAAGCGGCCCGGGCCCTCACCATGGCCAATGAAACGTTGGAAAAACGCGTCCAGGAGCGCACGGAAGAACTCACCCGCTTGAATGCCGATCTGGCCAAAGCGCGCGAATCGGCAGACGCCGCCAATATTGGTAAAACAAAATTCATAGCGGCTGTTGGCCATGACATCTTGCAACCTCTCAACGCGGCTCGGCTATATACATCCAGTCTGGTAGAAGAATTATCCGGTAGCACATCCCAACAACTGGCCGATAATGTCGACAACGCGCTGGAAAGCGTTGAGGACATATTGGGTGCGGTCCTGGCAATTTCACGGCTCGATGCAGGTGCGCTTACGCCCAATCTCACTGTGTTCCCGTTGTCCAGATTGCTGGATCGCCTCGAAACCGAATTTCGACCCATCGCCCAGGCCAAGGGATTACAACTGACGGTTCATCGCAACGATCTGAGCCTGCGTTCGGACTACAGCCTGCTGCGGCGACTGCTGCAAAACCTTATATCCAATGCCATCAAATATACCAAAACAGGTTCTGTGACCATCGACGCGCGGGTTAAGCGGAACAAAGTGATCGTTGAGGTCAAGGACACCGGCATCGGAATTCAGCCGAAAGACCGGGAGGCCATTTTTCACGAATTCCACCGGCTCGAACAGGGCAAACGGGCAGCACCGGGACTTGGTTTGGGATTGTCGATTGTCAAACGCCTTGCATCAACCTTGCATCACGAAGTTGACGTCGAGACACAGCCCGGCAAGGGGTCGACCTTCAAAGTAACCCTGCCACTTGCCGTACCCCAGCAGACAAGCACCGACCAAAACCCCGATAACCTGCAAACCAAATCCGATGTTTCAAACCTTGTGGTCATCTGTGTAGATAATGATGAAACCATTCTTGATGGAATGAATACATTGATGGGCCGCTGGGGCTGCCAGGTTCACCTGTTCAGCGGGAAGGCCGGAGTAATGGCCAGTATTGCCTCACTCAATCCCGACATCATACTGGCCGACTATCACCTCGATCATGAAAATGGACTGGAGGTCATCGCCGCAGTTCGCGCTGCCACCGATCGTGATTTGCCAGCATCACTCATCACGGCCGATCGAAGCGCTGCGGTTCGCAGTACCGCCACCACTCTCGATATCACCGTGATGAACAAGCCGCTTAAACCCGCAGCCTTGCGCGCTTTGCTCACCAGATTGGTTAAACACAGCAATTCCCGCACCGCCGCTGAATAAACCAAGGACTGCTCAAACAATGCTGTTGTTGGATATTGCGTCCGCACCAAGCTTGGATAACTGAATCACTGCCTGGGTACGGCTATCCACATCCAGTTTCTGCAGCACCGCCGAAACATGGGCCTTTACTGTCGCTTCCGAGACACTTAGCTCATAGGCGATCTGCTTGTTCAAAAGGCCCCGTGAAATCATTGCCAAAACCCGGGTTTGCTGGGGTGTGAGCGTCGACAACTTGGCCAAAATTTCAGCAATTTCCGGATCGCTTTCACTCGCAAGGTCAATATCCTCGGGCTTCCAGACATCGCCCCGCAGGACACTGGATATTGCTTTGCGAATTGTTTCAATTCCGGCCGATTTGGGAACGAATCCGGATGCACCCAATTCCAGTGCCCGTCTGATCGTCGCCGGGTCATCATTGGCTGATACAATCACGACCGGAGTTGTCGCGTGTTCGGCTCGCAACGCTATCAAGCCCGAAAAGCCGCTAACTCCGGGCATTGATAAATCAAGCAACACAAGATCGATTTCCGGATATTCAAGCAATTGAGATCTCAGCTCGCCAAAGTCACCAGCTTCCAATATCGACACTGGTCCGATACCTGCCATACCGGCATCGAAACCGCCGCTCAATGCCTGCCGCATGGCTCCCCGAAAAAGCGGGTGATCATCGACGATTATCAGAGTCGCAACCGGTTCCTGAATGACTTCTGGCATTTTTCCACTCGGTGTTTGTTCATCCAACAGCCCATGGCCATCATTTTCGTACGGAATATGGCGGAATAAGTCCATCCAACAATTGGCTTACAGACTTGCTCTTTTCCATAAACCGCGTCAAACCACCCTCGCCGACTGACATCGACAGGTTTGGAATTTAATGCAGATCGAATTTTGGACGCGTTTATCCTGGTGGCAACGCACCCGCCTGGCAATGCTGTCCACTGTGTCTGCCGGCACCCTGCTGTCCGTCCTGATTGCAGTGTTGATTGTCTCCCTTGACGGTTCTGATAATCTTAACTCGCTGAGTTGGCTGGCATTTACCGCCTTCCCCCTGCTGGCCGTGATAATTATTGCCAGCCTGGCCAGATTGCAGGAACGCATCGACATTCGAGCCCCTTCTGGCCATGACGACGAGCTCGCAAATCGCGGACGCGGGTCGACATGACTTTAGGAAGCAGAGTTCCTGATGAGGTACGGGGTTTTCACCGCGCAAAAGCCACAACCGTGTTCTGGCTAATGTTGTTTGCATTTGTCGCTGCGCTGATTTTGTTTCTATTGCTGCAAAGACTCGGCTTACCGGCAGAAATCGTCGTCGGCGCAATACTTTTCATGATGGCGGCTGTAGTTGTCGGCCTTTCCTTCGCCAGCAGGACGATGACAGGCTCCCAGTTCTATTATGCCAATCGTATACTAGGCTCGTTTGCTTCCGGTCTCAGCAGCAGCACAGACATATTGTCCGGTGCAATGCTGGTGCTACTTTTTTCGTCCAGTCTGGCCGACAAAATGGTGTTGGCAACCGGTTTAGTTCTGGGAGTTTTGTTTCAGGCCGGAATGTTTTCTTCGGCCTTTCAAAGGTCCGGAGTATCCAGTCTTCCTGGTTTTTTTGCATGGCGATTTCAACAACAGGTGACGGGATATCTGGCTCTGATTGCCGTATTTGGCATGCTCTGTTTACTGGCAATGGCCGAATTTCAGGTTGCCAAAAATATCCTACAGGTACAGACCGGCATTCCATTGGATAAAGCAGCATGGTTTGTGCTGTTGCTGTCGGTTTTGCCCGGTTTGTTTGGAGGATGGACCGGACTTTTATTGGTCAACGCCACTTTGGTAATCTGGATGTTGATCTGCGCCCTGGTTCCAGCAATTGCCACCGGCTTCTTTGCTCCGATGCTCGGCCAGTCACTGCAGATGGACTTTCATGGCAAGTCTCTGGAAGTTCTGAACTTCATTCCTTCCACCATGTTGTTTGGTTCCATGCAAGCCGTCCCCGTCGCTGCACCCGTTGTCACGGTTCTGGCCATTGCAGCTGGTATCAGCACGCTTCCCCACGCACTTTCAAGATTGTCGACCAACAGCCGCGCGGTCGATGCGATCGAGTCTGTCGGCTGGTTGGCACTAATGGTATTTTTGATGTTGAGCGCGCTCCCTCTATCGCTTGGACTGGTTGTTGCCTCTCCGACTTCGGCAAAATTGGCAACCATTTTGCAAGCCCAGCCGGTCCTTCACATATTGCCCTATTTCATCATTTTGCTTGCCGCGGTTAATGCGCTCGCTGCAACATTGTTTACCGCAGCGAGTTCTGTGTCGCGAGCCACCGGGCGGCTCCGGAATCTTAATCCTGGAGAACAATCCGTCTTCTCGACCCGACTGGTAATCCTGATTCTGGCAGGCGTTTTGCTATACTGGCCAAGTTCCTGGACACCCCCAACAGATCGTTTGCTTATCAGCGCATTGATGCTTGGAACCGGCGGCCTCTTCGTTCCGCTGGTAATCAGCATTTGGCTGGGGTCCATATCAGCATGGTCGGTGTCCATCTCGATCGCCAGCGGTACGGCCACCACATTGCTGTTGCTCGCTTCGGTGCAATTGCCCATTTCCATTTCGCCAATCACAGCTGGAATCCTCGGTGCGGCAATCTCTCTGATCGTCTTGATTGCCGATCGGCTTTGGTCAAAACTTCGCGGGAGATGGCCAAAGATGAACTCCAGCGCGCATTATTTGCGGCGCCACTGATCAATACCATGACACGCGTAATCAAGCACATAAACAGGCGCCGGCAATGACACTGACAATCGATCCTGAACTATTCCTCGACGCCAGTATTTCTGACGAAACCCGGCGGTTTAATCGGGAAGTGCTGGCCACGCTACAAGATGCACCGGACATGTGGTCGATACCCATCGCCACGGTTCGACAAAATCGGTTGAAGGGACAAGGACCGTTTCCGCTGGAAGCTGTTGAGAAGACGGCCAGAAATCTGGAAATCGCCACAGCTCACGGTGGATTGAAATTGCGTCAGTTTAAGCCCCGCGCTGCCGAGCCGTTGGGGACTTATCTGCACATCCACGGCGGTGGCTGGGTGTTGGGCAGCGCTGCAGCACACGATGGGCGATTGCAGCAAATTGCCAATAATTGCCAGCTTGACTGTGTTTCGGTTGAATATCGTCTGGCTCCTGAACACCCCTATCCGGCCGGACCTGACGATTGTGAACAGGCAGCTCTTTGGCTGCTCGATGGCGACCATGAGCTGAACTCGAATTTTTTGGCCATTGGAGGCGAAAGTGCAGGTGCCCATCTGTCAGCACTGACCCTCATACGCCTGCAAAACCGGATTGGTTCCTGCCCCTTTCACGCAGCTGTTTTGACCGCCGGGGTGTATGATCTGGGCCAATCACCCAGCGCCCGAAACTGGGGAACAGAAAAGTTGATATTGGCCACCCGCGACATGCAGATGTTTGCCTCCAATTACATTCAAGATGCCCGAGATTATCGCGATCCTGACATTTCGCCACTATTTGCGGAACTCAGCGGACTTCCACCGGCATTGTTTTCGGTTGGGACCAAAGACCTGTTGCTGGATGACACGTTGCAAATGGCGACCCTTTGGCACGCCCGCAATGCCAATGCGCAGCTCGATGTCGTTCCGGGAGGATGCCATGTTTTTCAAGGGTTCCCCCAACTCAGGATTGCCAGGGACAGCAATGCCCGAATTGATGAATTCCTCATTCAGATGAGAAAGGCCGAGACGTGAAAGAGGCACTGGAAACTCAGCGGTCATTCGTCAATTCCTGGGAATGCGACGAGAACGCCCACATGAACATCCAGTTTTACTGGAAACGATTTGGCGATGCCGCACAAATATTCTTTCATTTAAACACGTCCCATCTGCAAAGCTGGGTTGATCGCCACGTGCGTTATCACAGCGAATTAATGATGGGCTCCAATACGATTGTTCGTTCAGCCCGCACTTTTCAGGAAAATAAAGTGGTGCACCACCTCATCAACGGCGACACAGGCGACTTGTCTGCAACCGCGATTGACCTTTATCCGGCAGCCCTGGCCGGCGCGGCCCCCGCCCTGAACCAAATTCCCGCAGACAGTGAAGCACGCAGTCTGCCACACGCGCCACTTCTTCCCTTCGATACTCAAGCGACAATCAGAAATGGATCGGGGCTGGTTTCTCTTCGGTGCGTTGTGGCCCCGATGGAATGTGACGCTCAAGGAGTATTGCTGGACCAGTATCACGTTGCCCGGTTCAGCGATGCAGCGTCTCACCTGTGGCAACATCTGGGGGTTAGTCGACAATGGTTGCGTCAGTCCAATCTAGGCACTGTTGCGGTTGAAATGAAGGCCAGTCGTCATGATGAAGCCAGAGTGGGTGTCATGCTGGAAGTTGTAACCTGGGTGGAAGAAATTCGGGCGAAAACCTTGACGTTCAGACACCAGGTTAGTGATATGGCGACCGGGCGACCGCTTTATAGCGGTGCTGTCACCGCCTTATTGATGGATCTGAAGACCCGAAAGGCCGTTGAATTGCCCGACATAATGCGGCAACCCACAACAGGCTGACAAAGTCGTCAATAACCATTGCGACAACTGTTCAACCACCCGTGATTGTGGCAACACGGCGCGGAAAGAAGTTCACGACCACTCTTATTGATGCTGGAGATTATCAACGATGGGTACCGTTCAGCTGATCTATAAAATCACCCCAATAGCTGACTGGGATAAGGCCCTGGCCAACGGCATTTATGAAGGTGCACCAATCGATCTTCAAGACGGATTTATCCATTTTTCCTCTGCCGAGCAGGTTGCCGATACCGCAGCAAAACATTTTGCCAATCAGGCCGACCTGTTGCTGGTCGCAGTAAATATCGGGATATTGGGAAATGATTTGAAGTGGGAAGTGTCTCGGGGTGGAGACCTGTTTCCGCATCTCTATTCCAGCTTGCCCATAAACAGCGTGGTTTGGACCAGACCCATGCCGCTTTCTGACCACGGTTTGCACCTGATTCCGCTGGATCCCGCGTGAGCAGATTGTACACATTTTTTGGCAAACCTGCCTTGTTTTCCCTTGATGCGGAAACCGCTCACGGCTTGTCAATTATGGCATTGCAACTGGGTCTACATCCCCGTATTGCTGCCAATCCCGATCCACGTCTGGCCGTATCGATTGCCGGACTTGAGTTCCCGAACCCCCTGGGCATGGCAGCTGGCTACGACAAAAACGGGGAAGTTCCCAACGCTCTGTTGAAAATGGGTTTCGGTCATGCCGAAATTGGCACGGTCACACCGCGCCCCCAACCGGGCAATCCAAAGCCGCGGATATTTCGTCTGCAGTCCGATCAGGGCGTGATCAACCGGCTTGGCTTCAACAGCAAAGGTCACGAGCAGGCGCGGGCGAATTTGCTGTCACGCACCGATAAATCAGGCATTGTCGGCATCAATCTTGGCGCGAATAAAACCAGTACAGATTTTGCCGCCGATTATGTATCGGGGATTCACAAATTTGCAGATCTGGCGACCTATTTCACGGTCAATATTTCATCACCCAACACCCCCGGACTGCGAGCGCTCCAGAAGGCTGACCAGTTGTCAGATTTGTTGCAGCAGGTTGGAGAGGCCCGCAAGATCGAAGCGGCAAAGCAGGGGCGGTCCATTCCGCTGTTTTTGAAGATCGCTCCAGATCTGGAAGATCCCGAGCTTGATGATATTGCCGAAGCACTCACAAAATCTGACGCCGAGGCATTGATTGTATCCAATACGACACTGGCGCGCGATGGACTGACATCGGTCAACCGCGACGAAGTTGGTGGACTATCTGGAAAGCCTCTATTTGAGCGTTCCACGGTAGTGCTTGCGAAAATGCGTCTTCGTTTACCTTCAGACTTTCCTTTGATCGGTGTTGGTGGGATCCATAACGCAGACACAGCATTCGCCAAGATCGAAGCCGGCGCCAGCCTCATCCAACTCTATTCCGGTCTGATCTATCAGGGCCCTGAACTTCCTGGCGCGATCCTCAATGGATTGCGCAAACGTTGTGACGCTGAAAAATTGACCAGTATTTCTCAGGTCGTTGGCCGTTCAGCTCAGGATTGGGCAAAGATCAAACCAAGCTGAAAGTTTCATCTGCTTTTCGCGGCAGTCGCATATACAGACTGATCCCGCGAATGCCCAAAAACACTTCAAGCGCCAGCCAAAGACCGTGATTTTGAAGGATAGGAGTGGCAATCCACCAGGTCAGCAGAAATGCCAGCAACGATAACAACATCATATTGCGCATGTCGGCAGACCAGGTTGCGCCAATATAAACGCCGTCCATTTGAAACGCCATCACGCCAACAAGCGCTGTCAGCGCCGCCCAAATCAGATAGTCGCGTGCCACTTGTCGAATCGCTTCATTGGTGGTCAGCAGGTCAATCAACCAAGGCCCGGCAATCCAGAATACCAAGCTGGCCATCATCGACAACAAATATCCCCATATCAGCGTCAGGCGCACTGCCGAGTTAAACGCCGGGCGGTATCTGGCACCCACCGCCTTGCCTGCCAGCTGCTCTGCTGCGGTTGCAAAACCATCGAGAAAGTATCCGGAAATCAAAAAGAAGTTCATCAACACCGCATTCGCAGCAAGGGTTACTTCACCGTAATTGGCGCCTTGAGCTGTGAAAAATGCAAAGGCGAATAGCAGGCAGAATGACCGGATCATGATGTCCCGATTTACCCCAAACAACCGCAACAAGGCCGTTTTGCCGAAGACAGTCGGCCAGCTTATTCTGCCAAGGCCGGATAATCGATACCATGCGATTGTCAGGCCTACGCAAGCCGCCAGCGCCTCTGCGATGACAGTTGCCCACGCGACGCCTTCAATGCCCCATTCCCAAACCAGGCCGAGCCAGATTGAAAGCACTATATTGCTGCCGTTGAGGACGAATTGCAGCGCCAGACCCAGGCGCGCTTGTCCCAGGCCCAACATCCACCCTAGTACTGAATAGTTGATCAAGGTGAGCGGTGCTGCCAGGACGCGGATGGTGAAATAGGAGAGCGTGGCATTTTCCACAGCCTCCGACACATCCATGGCCCACAACCCCATTGTCGAAATAAACGGTGACAGCAACAGGACCACCAACCCCATGGCGACCGATAACATCAGTGAACGGATTAAGACGACCCGTTGCTCCTCATTGCGCCCTGCCCCCAGCGACTGGGCAACCAGCCCGGTGGTACTGGAGCGCAGAAAATTGAAGGTGGTGAATATGATGTCGAACATTATGGCACCAACGGCCAATCCACCGAGCAAGGCTGGATCCCCCAACCGACCCACCACCCCGGTGTCGATCAGACCCAGCAGCGGTGTCGACAGATATGCCAAAGTTGTCGGCCAGGCGATGGCAATAACCGAACGGTGAGTAACCTCAAAGGCTCGTAAATTTTCCCTCATCGAATTTGCCTAGTTCCATTTAAACGTGAACGGCTCTAGCCGCGCGGTGAGCGGAAGTTTAACAATCTGATCAACAAAAATACCGGGATGACAATTGCAGCGCCAAGCAGGAGATATTCGAGTGAGTTGTAAATTGCATCGAAGCCAAGATCCCACAATCCACGGAAGAACCGAATTATGCCCTCGTATATGGTGCGAGGCGTCCAGCCGACAGCGCTCATGACGATGCCGACAATGACCGACAACACAATGAGCTTTACCGCAACTCTCGTTGGCGTATCGCCCAGAAATCGAACCAGCATCTTATTCATCACAAGGCCTCACCGGCACATAAACAAAGGTCACCAGCAAATAGGGCACCCGTCAGATTACATCAAGCACTTATACAGTTGCAAAAAAGGCAGCAATCAAAGCGCCGGTCACGAGAAATGTAAGGACCGTACGCAATCGCACAAACCAAAGCCCGAAAGCGCCCTTTTCTCCAGAAAACGCGTCCCAGGCGCCAACAGCGGCAAAAGCAAGGGCCTGGACTGCAAATACATTGGGTGCATCCAGGTAGAGACTGAGCCATCCGACCAGTGATGGCGCAACGGCCAGGATCATGTCTCGCCGAGCGGACATTTCGCTTGCCGTATGCAAGGCCAATCCCCAGCGGATGCCCCCAAGGAAAGACAGAATAATTGCCCCATAGGTCTGCAGCGACGTCTCAGCCAATAAAGAAAATTCGCTCTGCGGCAACAAAACCCAGAGCGATCCGCTCAAAACCACAAACGGTATATATCCGGCAATCGACAATATCCACGCATTGCGACGGGTCAGGGCAAGGTCGGATGGTGCCGTCTTATTTACCGACCGATCTTTGTATCGGGAGATTGCCTTCATGGTTCGATCTCCTCCACGGCGGTCATCATTGGACTAGTCCCTTAGTCTTTACCAAAGACCACGCTGGCCAGCCACCCGGTAGCGATCGCCACCAACACGGCTATAATTCCGTATAGCAAACCATTTTTATGTGCCAGTTCGTAAGTATATTGTTCAAAGCCAATCTTGCGCACCTGCATTTCGGCAAATTTTGCGTTCAAAAACTTGCCATCCCGAAATAGGAATGCATGAGCCGTATGCTTGCCGATCGGGACGTTGGCTGGCAGTGCCAGCTTCGCCTTAAACAGAGTTGGGCTCAGAAACTCGACGCCACCGATTCGCTCCAGAAACAGGCTTTGGCTCACTTTCAAGCGGGCCAGTGATTCTCTGAAAGTCACCAGTTCCTTGCCATCCCCATTGCCCTCTTCTTTCACAACATTGATGTTATCGAGACCTAACTGCAAAATTTTGATCGCTTCCGAGTCGGCAATTTCAGACAGGGAGCTGGTCGTTGCAACAGAATAGGATGATGGAACATCACTGAACCGCATGGCATCACCATTTATCCAAATACCAAGCTTGCGTTCCTTGCGACGTACGGTCACTTCTTCGCGCGGCCCAAACAAGGCGACGACGACTTCGTATCCTTTTGCTTCAAGTAATTGTCGGTCGCCGTTTTCAATGGAGCCGAAAATAACCAGATCGGCTCCGTCAAAATTCGAAGTGATCTCGATCGTCTCACTCGACAGGCCTATCTGAATGTCTGCATCCTCTGCAGCGATTGTGATCGTCGCAAAAGCAAGCAAGGAAAATAGAGCTATAATTACACGCATCAGTGACCGACTCCTGCAGCGATGGAGAACAGTTCCGCGGGCATGCTGACCAAATCCCAGCCAAGCCGTATACACACAGCCAGCACGATCAAAGCGAGAAGCGCGCGCAATTGTTCACCGCGCAATTTTTGTCCGGCCCGCGCTCCAAACTGGGCTCCGATAACGCCACCCACCATGAGGATCAGCGCCAGAACAATATCGACCGTCTGGTTGGTAGCCGATTGAGCGATCGTCGTGAACATGGTCACAAACATGATTTGAAACAGCGAGGTTCCAATCACCACATTGGTCGGTACGCGCAACAGATAAATCATTGCCGGAACCATGATGAATCCACCGCCAACACCCATGATCGACGCCAGAATGCCGACCAACATGCCGAGCACCAAAACCGGGATAACACTCAGATAAAGTTGTGAGCGTTCAAATCTCATTTTAAACGGCAGGCTGGCAATCCAGGACTGCTGTGGGGGCACTTCGGGGGGCGGGGCATCCGGGTTACGGTTTTTGCGAATGGCGTTCAGGCTTTCAACCAGCATCAGTGAACCAATCGTGCCCAGAAAGACCACGTAAAGGATCGAGATAATCAGATCGAGCTGTCCCGCCTGTCGCAAGGAAGAGAATATAGCAACACCAAACGCCGATCCGACAATACCGCCGGCCAGCAACATGACCCCCAGTTTGATATCAACCGTCGCCTTTCGAAAATGCGCCAATGCGCCCGAAAAAGAAGAAGCGACGATCTGATTGGCCTCAGTTGCAACGGCGACCGCTGGAGGAATGTTGTAGAAAATCAGCAATGGGGTCATCAAAAAACCACCGCCTACGCCGAACATGCCCGACAAAAAACCTACCCCGGCACCCATGCCAAACAGCACAAATACATTCACCGACATTTCGGCAATTGGCAGGTAGATATTCACTTCGTAATCATCCCAGCGGTCGGCTTGATGCAAAAGAACCGGAAAACACTGGCGTGAACAACAAAGAGTTTTCGGTGGCCGCGTATTGCGCCCTCATCGACTTGAAGTCAAATGCTTTCACAACCTAAATGCCGGATTTCTTAATCCAGATCCACGATTGTGTGGGACCAGTGCGCAGCAGATAATTTGTCGGAACCGTCCCGACCCTGTTTCTGGAAATTCAAGCTTGCTAAAGCTCAAGGGCCCGCAACAGTTTTTTGTCGACCGTGCCGGTAATCGGAATGCCGGCATCTTTTTGAAATTCCATAATCGCGCGCTTGGTCTTTGGACCAACCAGGCCATCGGGCTCACCAACTTCAAAACCGCGCTGATTCAACAGGTCTTGCGCCTGTTTGATTGATATGTTTTGGGCAGCAGGTCTGGAAGTGGAGCTTCCGCTGGCTGCGCGTCCGCGCCACTCTTCCGGCACAGCCACCCGATTCACCGCTTCCTTCAATTTTGATGGCGCCCAGTTATTCACTTCCTTGCGCGCGTAATCCAGATCGTTTGGATCCATTGCATTTGCAACTTCATCGCGCTTCTTGTTGGCATCGGAATCGCCGGTTTTTGCTGCCAGAGCAAACCACTTATACGAATCGATCAGATTCTGCGGAACACCCATGCCCTGACCGTACAATATGCCGAGATTGAACTGACTGTCCTTGATGCCAAACTGGGCAGCTTTTTTGAACCAATCTACGGCGGCATCCATATTCGGTTGAACTGTGGGTGGGTTACCCATGGCAAAAATAACTGCCAGATTGTGCATCGCGCGGGCATTGCCCTGTAACGCTGCTTTTTCATACCAATTGGTAGCAGTCGCAATATCGCGTTCTACACCAATACCTTTTTCATACAGGCTTCCCAGAGAATATTGCGCCGGAGCGAATCCCGCATCAGCAGAGCGTTTGAACCACTTTGCCGATTCGGTCATGTTTCGTTTAACGTTGTCACCATCAGAATAGCGCATGCCCAACTGAAACAGTGCCTTGGGATCGCCTGACGATGCTGCGGCGATCAATGCGGCGGGACCGGCACTGGCAGATACGTCGTAAACACTTTTAGGTGCGACAGGTTCTTCTATCTTGGCACTAACGACAGGTTCTTCTGTCTCAACTGCCGGGTCCGTGGCCGGCGTAACAACGCTGTTTTCAACCGCGGTTTCAGCGTCTGCCACCGGAACACTGGCCGGCTGCGCTGGCAATGCAGAGCTTTCATTGATCACAGTCGAGTCCTGGGCAGTCTTGCCAGCCATTATTGTCGGAGCCTTGGTTGCTTCGGACCCGGCTTCGGCCAATTCGCCAATAGTGCGTACGGTTTTCTCGGTTGAGGCTTTATCCGGCACAGCTGCCACGTCCACAGCTTCTTGTGTGGTTTTACCGATTGTCTTTGTGCTCATTTCAACTGCAGGCACGTCGAGCTTTGCCATGGGTTGGTTTTTAGTGCCGGTAAACAGGCCGATCCCCTTAAAGGTCACAATCGCCAGCAGCAATGCTGCGGCACCAAGCACAAGTGGCTTACGCAATTTTGAGGAATCAAAGCTGCTAAAGGAGTTATGCAGACCCAGTTTGCCGAGTTTGGATTTAGATTTCTCGGAGCTCACATCACTTTCGTCGCGAACCGCTGCCATTTCTGCAGTAGTTGCCTGCAAAGCACGGCGAGCCGCAGCAACTGCATCAGGTCGTAAATCTCCCGTCGAGCGATCATCTTCGATATTCAGCTCACCGTCCGAACTGTCGGATTCAACAGCCAGGTCTGAGTGAGCCTGATTCAGCTGAGCGCTGGCTTGCTGAACGATTTCATCAATGCTTGGTGCTGAGGAACCCGGCTCCAACGGTAGATTTTCAGGTGCCGATGGGGCAGTGAAATTAGCCCCGGCGGGGTTCGTCTGAACGGTCTCATTTTGCTGAGGATCAACCAGTCCCACATCCAGAGCAGCCTGATGAACAACACCCAGGTTTTCGTCAGCAATGGCCGCATCAACCAATCCGTCAGGTCCGGTGTCTTGTAACTGTGGTCCATCGTCAAATGAAATCGGGTCTTGCAAAGTTGCCGTCGACGGCATTGCCAGAGTTTCTGCGGAAACCATGGTGGCCTGCCGCACAGGTTCGCTTTCCAGCGCGCCTTCAATAATCCCCAACCGCTCCACAACCTGTTGCAGCGTTTGATGAACTTCTTGCACAGATTGACTGCTTTGTACGGCATTGCCTTCGGCGAGAAGCTGAAGTGATTTTAAATCATGTGCCAGGGCTTCAATCACACTGCCAGCTTCGCTTTGAGGTCCCATCATCGAAACTGCGTGCTGTGCTGCCTGTTGAGCAGCTTCCAGTGAGAAATTCTGGTTCGACTGCAACTGATGTTCAATCTGACCCAGACGCGCTTCTACAGGTGAAAAGTCGAAGTCACCGGCACCATCAATACCGTCCATTTGCTGGAGGATTTGTCCGATTTGTGCTTCAAGGCTGGACATTTGAGCAGAGGTGGAATGAACATTGGAAGCTTCTTCAACCCGCTGCGACAATTGCTGGATTTGCTCTTCCAGCGAACCGGTGCCGGGCTGCGAGGCCACTTCATCGATGCGGCTGTTCAAGGCACGCAATTGATCTTCTATGACACCTGTATCTGGCGCTGCAAACATTGCACTTGCACCACCAAGGTCGCCGCTTTCGGCATATTTTTCAAACGATGCCAGTCGTTCGGTCAAGCCTTCAATGCGAACAGCCAGTTTGTCGAGGTTTGGATCGTCGCCTGGCTCCGTCACGTTGTCCAGATTACGGGCCAGTTCGGCCATGCGGGCTTCGATACGTTCAATCGCCGACATATCCATTTCTGGAGCAGTGCGACCGGTATTCGATACCGCCACCAGAGCCCGGGCGATTTCATCAAGACGTTTCTCGAGGGAAACAAACTCGTCGGCAGTGACATTTGCCGAATTGGAATTGCTGTCCGAAGCAGTGACTTCATTCAATTCATTTAGTTTGCCCGCGAGTTCTCCCAACCGGTCTTCAATACGGCTGATCGAGAGCGTTTGTGGCAAATCGTCAATTGTCATACGCAAGGCATCAAGCTGCGCCGCCAGATTGTCGACCCGAGGAGCCACCACGTTTGCAGATTGGAGAGAAATCTGATCAATGCTTTGGCTCAGTTCTTCAAAGCGGCTTACAAGATCACTTGTTTGATCTTTGCTTGACCCCTTCATTTCAGAGCGAATTGCTGATCGAACATCCTTGCCCAACGCATCCAATCGCTTCGACAGATTATCGACTTGCGATTCTCCACTGGCCTGCAATCCTTTTTGAAGCGCCGAACGGACATCGCCCTTCATCGCGCTCCTCAACTGACTGAGTTCTTTGGTCAGCTTGTCGATTGTTGTATCACCGGCATCTTCCCGGGCCTGGATATCGGCAATTGCTTTGGCAATACGGTCAATTTCCGGTTGTGGCACTGTTTGCTGTACAGCAATTGGCTTGGCAACCTGGGACTTGACGCCCGCCAATTCCTTTTTCAAAGCCTCAAGCTGTCGGCCAACGACATCAAAATTGGCTGCAGTTGAAACCTCTTGTGGACCCCGATCGAGCACTTTGGCCGGTGGTCCGGAATTAGCTGCATGGACGTTCAGCATTTGCTGCCGTTGAGCAATTTCGGCACGCATATTATTTGCCGGGTGAACCGGTGCGGGTTGGTATTGGTAAGGCGCGGCAACGGGATACTGGCCCATTGGCTGTGGAAAATGCTGCGGGTGTTGCATGTGTGGGGCGGCATATGGCGCGGTGGGAGGCGGCAGCTGTGCATATGAAGGAGCAACGTGGGCAGGGAAAGAGGCGAATTGGGCGGACTGTCCGTAGCCAGCGACGGGCGCTGCTGCACCCATCAATCTGTGTTCAATGGAGTCAATCGATCGCCGGATATTCGACAGGCGGTCGTTGCCAGGTTCATAGCCAGAATCTCTTGATTCGAATGAAGCGTTTTGGGGATAATAACCTGGAGTGCCTGAATATGCAGAACGCATTATGCTTGTCTCACCTACCTTTGAGCGGCACATTGGCCACGACTCATGACCAGTATGGCAACCAGTCAACTGCGCCCACTTTCCTAAAACATGGTAAACAGGCCGTTAATAAACCTTAATTGGGTCTGTGCAGCCGGCAGCAATATCATCCAAATTCGGTGAAATCAGTGGTTTTCATCTTGTTGACAATAATGCGGTGTAAAATTTGACACATATGAATAATCCAATAAAACAATCAGCGGGGCATTTGGGAACATCAGGGCACAGCCATGACGGGCGTGTGCGTCAGGCAATATACGGACCGGCATGATCATGGACAATTCTCAACCTTCAGCGACACCAGGCTCGGTGTCCGCAAAGAACTCAAACAACAATCGCACGATTTTCAAAATCGGAGATCTGGCGCGAGAATTTGGCGTAACACTCAGAACGCTTCGGTTTTATGAAGATCGCGGCCTGGTCAATCCCGGACGATCTGGCACGACACGTCTGTATGACGTTGAAGATCGTGAGCGTTTGCGCATCGCGTTGTTTTGCAAACGCATTGGCATGTCGTTGGGAGAAATTCGCGAAGTTCTGGAACTGAACGACCAGTCGCTTGCCGGTCGGCCTCAAACCGCCAAGCTGCGTCAGATCTATGTCGCACAACTGGCCAAGTTGCAGCAGCAGCATAAGGAAACCGGGGCCGCTATTGACGACCTGGAGACTATAATTGCTGCCATGGAGAATACAGCGCCGGGCGCTTGAATTCTTTTTGCAAACTTTTGCCATTGCCGCTCGCATGAGTTTCGCTCGGATCAAACATCAAGCAGGCCTCACCAACCTTTAGATATCAAACGCATCGTCGACATGCTCACAGTCAATAAAATTTACGTTTACGTAAACGTAAGAATGTAGACAAACCGGATAGGCTGACCTATTTAGACGTTGACCGAAAGCGATGAGACAAATTGCTCTCTCGCTTATCAGGCCAACTTACTGGAGACTGTAGGATGTCTGCTTCAATGAGTTGGCAGTTTGAGGCGGTAACCACCGTTCTTCGGCAAAACCGCATCAATGGCCGCTGGCCACAGAGGAATCCGTTATGACGACTTACCGCGCTCCCATTCAAGACAGTTTGTTCGTGCTTAACGATGTCCTGCAGATTCAAAATTACAACAACCTTCCAGGGTTTGCAGATGCGACCCCGGATATGATTGAGGCCATTTTGGGCGAAGCCGGCAAAATTGCCGAAGAAGTATTGCACCCGCTCAATCAAGTTGGTGACCGGGAGGGCTGCACCTGGCACGAAGATCACAGCGTCACAACACCGGCGGGCTTCAAAGAGGCTTATGATGTGTACACAGGTTCCGGTTGGGGGTCCCTGCCCTTCCCCGAGGAATACGGAGGTCAGGGTTTACCGGCAACGTTGAACGCGGCCGTTCAGGAATATGTCTCCGCGTCCAATATGGCGTTTGGCATGTATCCGGGGCTGACGGCTGGGGCCGCAGCTGCGCTGATTGAACATGCCTCGGAAGAGCAGAAACAGGCCTATGTTCCAAAAATGCTGGCCGGAGAGTGGTCTGGCACCATGAACCTTACCGAGTCCCATTGCGGTACAGATCTCGGTTTGATGCGCACCAAAGCCGTGCCGCAGGAAGATGGAACCTATAAAATCTCCGGCCAGAAAATCTGGATATCTGCTGGAGAACACGATCTGTCTGAAAACATCATTCATCTGGTGTTGGCCCGCATAGAAGGCGCACCAGATGGTGTCGACGGCATTTCCTTGTTTATCGCTCCCAAATATCTGCTGGATGCCAACGGCGATCCCGGTGAACGTAATGGCTTAAGCTGTGGTTCGCTTGAACACAAAATGGGCATTAACGGCAACGCCACCTGCGTTATGAATTACGAAGATGCCACCGGCTATCTGGTTGGCACAGAGCATCGTGGCCTGAAAGCCATGTTTGTCATGATGAATGAAGCTCGTCTTGGTGTTGGGGCCCAGGGTTTGGCGCAATCTGAGATCGCTTACCAAAACGCCGCTGACTGGGCCCGCGATCGATTGCAGGGCCGGTCGATCTCCGGCGTTAAATTTCCCGATCAAAAAGCCGACCCGATCATTGTACACCCGGATATTCGTCGGATTCTGATGACCGTTCGGGCTTTCAACGAAGCTGCCCGGACGTTGATCTGCTGGACCACTCTGAAAGGAGACATCAGCCGACGCTCTGACGACGCCGATGAAATTCAGGCTGCTGATGACTACATGGAACTGCTGACCCCGGTGGTAAAAGGTGTCATCACCGATATTGGATTTAATAACACTGTGTTGTCGCAACAGGTTTTCGGTGGCACCGGCTATACAACAGAACAGGGCGTTGAACAGTTCGTTCGCGATGCGCGCATTGCCATGATCTACGAAGGTGCCAACGGCATTCAGGCATTGGACCTGGTCGGACGCAAACTACCCGGCAACGGCGGTCGCGCAGTTCAGGCCTATTTCAAGGAAGTTGGGAAATTCTGCTCCAGCCACAAACAAAACGATGCGATGTCGCCATATATCGCGCCTCTTTCAAAGGCATTGAGCGATTTGCAAACTGCGACCATGTGGCTGGTTCAAAACGGCATGTCCGAGCCTGACAATGCGGGAGCCGCGTCGACCGACTATATGCACCTGTTTGGTCTGGTAGCGCTTGGCCATATGTGGGCGTTAATGGCAGCAACAGCCCAACAAAAGCTGGAATCCGGTTCTGATCAGTCAAAACAGTTCCTTGAAAACAAACTGCTGACAGGTAAGTTCTTCATGGAACGTATCATCCCAGCTTCCGCCACCCATCTGGTGCGCATCCAAAGCGGGGCTGATACCATGATGGCGCTGGACGCAGAGGCATTTTGACCGATGGTACGACCTTCTGAAGTATTGCAAATTCCAAAGCCGGCCTGGCGCGGCGGCGACGGCGGCGGCGACGGCGGCGACGGCAACAATGGCCACGGCAACAATGACGGCGGCGACGAGGTTGCGATGTTGGAAGATATGGCCAACCGCTTCATGGAAGAAGAAATAGCCCCTCACTACGAGCGCTATGAAAAGCAGGAAATGGTGGATCGCGAAGCCTGGGAAAAAGCCGGACAAGCTGGCCTCCTGTGTGCCTCAATGCCGGAAGAATACGGCGGTGCTGGTGGCACCTATGCCCATGAAGCTGTCATAGCAGAAGCAATTGGTCATGTCGGCGTGGATGGGTTTGGCATGGGCCTACATAACTCGATTGTCGCACCCTACATCCTTCATTACGGCTCTGAAGAGCAGAAGAAAAAGTGGCTGCCGCGTATGGCGTCTGGCGAGTTGATTGGAGCAATCGCCATGACGGAACCTGGCGCGGGTTCCGATTTGCAGGGTGTCAAAACCACCGCCGTCAAAGATGGCAACCACTACAAGATCAACGGCTCCAAAACCTTCATCACAAATGGCCAGCACGCCAACATCATCGTGCTTGTCGTCAAAACCGACCCCGCAAAAGGCGCCAAAGGCACGTCGCTTATCGTTATCGAAACGGACGGGTTGGAGGGTTTTGAACGGGGGCGCAATCTCGACAAGATCGGCTACAAATCAAACGATACCTCTGAGCTGTTTTTCAATGACGTGCGTGTGCCAACATCCAACTTACTGGGAGCCGAAGAAGGCAGTGGCTTCTATCAATTGATGGAACAATTACCCCAGGAACGATTGCTGATCGCAAACCAGGCCATTAGTGCTGCAGAACGGGGACTTGCGCTTACCATAGACTATGTCAAGGAACGCAAGGCTTTTGGCAAAACCGTCATGGACTTCCAGAACACGCAGTTCAAATTGGCAGAACTGAAAACCGAACTCAGTATCGGACGCGTATTCGTCGATCATTGTGTCGAACGTCACATCAATGGCGGATTGGATGCAACCACAGCATCGATGGCAAAATACTGGATCACAGACCTGCAATGCAAAGTGATGGACGAATGCGTTCAACTGCATGGCGGCTATGGCTACATGAATGAATATCCGATTGCCCGCATGTTCCGCGATGCTCGCGTCCAGCGCATCTACGGCGGCACCAACGAAATTATGAAAGTCCTGATCGCGCGCAGCCTGTAGCGCGCACCATTGCTAAGCGAAGAAAGAGCACCACCATGGCCGATGCTTATATCTATGATCACGTGCGTACACCCCGCGGTCGCGGCAAGAAAGACGGATCTTTGCATGAAGTCCCGACCAACAAGCTGGCAGCGGGCGTATTGGAATCCATTCGTGACCGCAATGAACTGGATACCAAACTGGTAGACGACGTGGTGTTCGGCTGCGTCGACCCGGTCAAGGAAGCAGGCGGAGATATTACCAGAACGGCTATATTGCAGGCGGAATATGATCAAAGCGTTGCCGGCGTTCAGCTAAATCGCTACTGCGCTTCAGGTCTTGATTCCGTCAATTTCGCAGCTTCCAAGATCATGGCAGGTGTCGATGAAGTTGCCATTGGCGGCGGTGTTGAAAGCATGTCTCGCATCGGCATCGGTGCAGCTGGGAATGCCTGGCCGGTGGACCCCTCTGTTGCAATTCCATCGTATTTTGTACCCCAGGGAATATCTGCCGACCTGATTGCCACCAAACATGGATTTTCCCGTGATGACGTCGACGCCTATGCGGTGGAAAGTCAAAAGCGTTCGGCGAATTCTTGGAAAGAAGGACGATTCAAGAATTCCATCGCACCGGTTAAAGACATTAACGGAATAACAATTCTGGACCGCGACGAACATATGCGACCGGACACCAACATGCAGACGCTGGCTTCCCTCAATGCCAGTTTTGAAATGATGGGTGAAATGGGCGGATTTGATGCGGTTTCAGTTCAGCGCTACCCGGAAATCGAAACCGTCAATCACGTCCACCATGCGGGAAATTCGTCCGGTATTGTCGATGGAGCCGCGGCGGTTTTGTTGGGTTCAAAAAAGGGTGGCAAGTCAATGGGCCTAAAACCCCGTGCCCGTATCCGCGCCTTCACCAATATCGGATCTGAGCCAAATATCATGCTGACCGGCCCTGTGGATGTGACGAGGAAATTGCTTGACCGGGCCAATATGACAATCGACGACATTGACCTGTTTGAACTCAACGAAGCCTTTGCATCGGTGGTGTTGCGTTACATGCAGGCATTTGAAATTCCCCATGACAAAATCAATGTCTGTGGTGGTGCAATTGCCATGGGTCATCCTCTTGGCGCAACTGGAGCGATGATCCTCGGGACTGTACTGGATGAACTTGAACGTCGGGATGAGAACACAGCCCTGGTGACCCTGTGTATCGGTGCCGGCATGGGCACCGCTACAATCATTGAGCGCGTGTGAGGAACAAACAAATGAAGAATTTTACCCTTGAGACCGATTCCGATGGCATCGCGCTGATTACCTGGGACATGCCGGATAGATCGATGAACGTCATCGATGCCGCGGTCATGGACGAGCTGGAAGCTCTGATCGAGCAGGTTGAAACCGACGACGCCATCAAAGGGGCGGTCATCACATCTGGCAAGAAAGCTTTCGGTGCTGGTGCCGATCTGACGATGTTGCAAAGCTTGCTGGGCAATTACGCCGAAGAAAAATCCAAAAATCCGCAAGTCGCGATGGCCCGGCTGTACGAAGCCTCAGCTCGGCTGAGTCTGGCGTTACGCCGATTGGAAACCGGCAGCAAGGCCTGGGTTGCAGCTATCAATGGGACCGCGCTTGGCGGTTGTTTTGAAATCGCCCTTGCCTGCCATGCGCGCGTGCTGAACGAAGATGAATCCGTAACGCTTGGTCTTCCCGAAGCAAAGGTCGGCCTGTTACCAGGCGGCGGCGGCACTCAACGCATCGCACGTTTGGTCAACCCACAGGACGGTGTGCAAATGTTGCTGCAGGGCAAGAACCAGCGCCCCAAAAAGGCCAAACAACTCAATCTGGTGCATGAGGTTGTCCCGGCTGCAGAAGTTGTCGAGCGTTCAAAACAACTGATCCGCGAGGGATTGAAACCAGCTGCCCCCTGGGACCAGAAAGGCTTCAAAGCCCCTCTCAATCTTTGGTCGCCAACGGGAATGCAGATGCTGGCTGCGGGCAATGCCATTCTGCGTAAGGAATCCTACGGCAATTATCCAAACGCAATCAATATCATGAAATGTGTCTATGAGGGACTGCAGCTTCCCATGGACACGGCTTTAAAGGTGGAGTCCCGTTACTTTGCACACACGTTGACCACTCCTGAAGCCCGCGCCATGGTGCGTTCCCTGTTCATCAATATGCAGGAACTCAATAAGGGCGCCAGACGTCCCGATGTAGACGCAATTGCGATCAATAAGGTCGGCGTAATCGGTGCAGGCTTTATGGGTGCGGGCATCGCCTATGTCACCGCAAAGGCGGGTATGGAAGTTGTGCTGATTGACCGCGATCAAGAAGCTGCAGACAAGGGAAAATCATATTCTGAAGATCTGTTGGATAAGGCCATTAAACGCCGTCATTCAACCGAGGAGAAAAAGCAGGCTCTTCTCGATCTGATCACCGCAACGACTGACTATGACAAACTCAAGGACTGTGACCTGGTCGTTGAAGCCGTGTTCGAAGACAAGGGCATCAAGAAGACAGTCACCGAACAAGTTGACGCGGTGACTGCAGACAATTGCATCTTTGCCTCCAACACATCGACCATACCGATCAGCGACCTGGCAAAGGCGTCAAAGAACCCGGAAAAGTTTATCGGCATTCACTTTTTCTCCCCCGTCGACAAAATGATGTTGGTCGAAATCATCTTGGGTGAGCGGACGGGCGACGAAGCGTTGGCAATGGCTGTGGACTACGTGATGGCGATCAAGAAGACCCCTATTGTGGTCAACGACAGTCGTGGTTTCTATGTCAATCGCTGCGTCATGCGCTATCTGAATGAAGCTTGGAATATGCTGATCGAGGGAATTCCGGTTCCGATGATCGATAACGTGGCCAAAATGGTGGGCATGCCGGTAGGGCCACTCACCTTGAACGATGCGGTTGCCATCGACTTGTCGCAAAAAGTCCTCAAACAAACGCTTGCCGATCTGGGCGAAGACGCAGTTGACCCGCGTCACATATCGCTGGTCAACACGCTGGTCGATGATCACGGACGCCTCGGCAAAAAGGCCGGTAAAGGGTTTTACGACTATCCACCCAAGCCAGCAAAGGCCACGTTGTGGCCCGAACTGAAGGAATTGTTTGCCCAGCAGTCAGCCGATGACGTATCGGTTCAGGACCTGAAGGACCGTTATCTCTATACAATTGCCATGGAGGCCGCGCGAACCGTTGAGGAGGGTGTTGTCAGCGACATTCGTGAAGCAGATGTCGGCGCAATTCTGGGCTTCGGCTTTGCCCCTTACACTGGCGGCCCGATTTCGTTCATCGACGAGACGGGTCTTGAAAGTTTTCGCATCCGGGCTGAACAGCTGGCCGAAAAATATGGCAGTCACTTTGCTCCCACCCCATTGATCAATGACATGGCTGCAAGTGGCGACACATTTTACAAACGCTTCGCGGTGGATCACGCAGCCTGATTCTTCAGGAAATTAATCAGAAGCATTCAATTCTCGAATACCGGTCTTATCCCCAAGTCGTTTTGACGACTGGACAGCAACATTGGTTATACGTAACATAGGACAATATTCCTGTTTCGACAGTCTGGAGACCAAGGCCAGTTATGTTTACGCACGCGCAAGTGTGGTCGGCAATTGACGCGCTGGCGCAACAAAATCACATATCGGTTTCAAGGCTGGCACGCAGCGCCGGACTGGATCCAACGACTTTCAACAAATCCAAACGCACTGCCTCAGACGGACGTTTGCGCTGGCCGTCGACAGAATCTTTGTCGAAAATCATGGCCGCCACCGGGATTGAAATCGATCACTTTGCTTTGCTGCTGGCGCAAAGCAACGGTGATTACAGCATCGACTATTCACAACTGAATCAGACTGGCTTTGCCGAAGATCCTGCATCTGCTGCCGGATGGGCCGGTTCCGTTCCCTTGATCGGACTTGCCCAAGCTGGCAGTGGTGGATTTTTTGATGAGGCCGGACTGCCTTCCGGAGACGGTTGGGACGCCGTTGATTTTCCAAATAAAGGCGATGAAACAATCTACGCTCTGGAAATTCAGGGCGACAGCATGCTGCCGCTTTACCGCGATGGCGATCAGATAATTGTCTCGCCAACAAGCTCGTTGCGGCGCGGTGACCGGGTTGTTGTGCGCACGATTGAAGGGGAAGTCCTTGCCAAAATACTCGCCCGTCAGACGGCCACGATTCTTCAACTGGAATCTCTCAATCCCGAACATGAAAATCGCACAATCAAAGTTGAAGAGCTGGATTGGGTGGCCCGTATCATCTGGGCCAGCCAATAATTCCGGCTAATCTAGTCTAGAGTGTCCTGGATCATCTTGACCGTTTGTCTCTTGCCATACAGTGCCGCAAAACTGCCAAATCGCGGTCCCTGGTCCTGGCCCAGCAATACCTGATAGAGCGCCTGAAACCATTCGCGCAGATTGTCGAAACCGTGATCCTTTCCGACCGAATAAACCTCCGTCTGCAAGGTTTCTCCGTCGGCATCGTCCGGCATGGCTGACAACCGTGCAGCCAGATCCTCCATCGCCGACCGTTCCTGATCGCTTGGAGAGCGATAAATCTTATTTGGCTTAACAAAGTCCTCGTAATAGCTGATGGCGTATCCGACCAGCTCATCCAGCTTTGGGTTACTTTCCGGCGTCACTGCCGCATCATACTGACTGATGAACCCCCACAAGGTTTGTTTGTCAGAGGCATTGGAGGCACTGACCAGATTGAGCAGCATGGAAAATGTCACCGGCAAAGAAATGCGTGGCGGGCTGCCGGCATGAATGTGCCAGGTCGGATTATTCAACTTGGCTTTCGGTTCAGCATCATGGACCGCCGCCAGATGCTGAAAATATTCGTCCACTTGTTTTGGTACGATATCAAAGAACAAGCGTTTTGCGGTTTTCGGCTTGCTATACATGAACAGTGAAAGGCTTTCCGGGGAAGCGTATTTAAGCCAATCTTCCATGGTGATGCCGTTACCCTTGGATTTTGATATCTTTTCGCCGTTTTCATCGAGAAACAGTTCATAGATAAAATGTTCGGGCGCACGAGCGCCCAGAATGCGGCAAATCTTGTCATACAGATTGCTGTTGTTCTGATGATCCTTGCCATACATTTCGTAATCGACACCCAGCGCGGCCCAGCGCATGCCAAAATCCGGTTTCCATTGCAATTTGACATTGCCTCCGGTGATCGGAAGTGTGATTTCCTCACCGTCCTCATCGTCGAATGTGATCATCCCCGCTTCGGCATCAACCTTCTTCATTGGAACATAAAGGACGATGCCGCTTTTCGGTGAAATTGGTAAAAACGGGCTGTAAGTCGCCCGGCGTTCCTCACCAAGCGTGGGCAGCATCACTGCCATGATCTCATCGTATTTTTCGGCACATTTTTTCAGGATCTCATCGAACAGACCACCCTTATAGTAATCGGTGGAAGAGATGAAATCATAGGTGAACCCAAATTGATCAAGAAATGCCCGCAGCCGGGCATTATTGTGGGCTGCAAAGGAGCTGTATTCATTACTGAATGGATCTGGAACCGCAGTGAGTGGCTTGCCCAGATGGCTCTTCAACATATCCTGATTTGGCACGTTGTCCGGAATTTTACGCATGCCATCCATGTCGTCCGAAAACGAGATGAGCCGGACTTTCACTTTGTCTTCGGTCATCAAGCGAAACGCATTGACCACCATGGTGGTGCGGGCAACTTCCCCAAATGTCCCGATATGCGGCAGTCCAGAAGGTCCGTAGCCGGTTTCAAAAATGACTTCGGCAGGCAGCCCCTCACGCTGATAGCGTTTCAGGATCTTGCGGGCCTCCTCGAATGGCCAGGCCTTGCTCACCTTGGCTGCCTCAACAAGCTCGGGCGAAAGATCAAGGTTCGGAAAAGCAGGATTGTTCATAATGGGGCCTGTAGAAGGGGAAATTGGCTGCATTGAGCAGCGCGCGGAACCTATGAAAGCGATGGGCAATCGTCAACACTTGTCGCCGTGCCACAATAGCATTGAAACTCGCCGCCCGGCACCATAGTTTGAAGGCACCACATTTTTTGTAACAGGACACGCCCTCAATGAACGCAATCTCGGTGCAGGATACTCTCGTTTTCGTCATGGTGGCGATTTCAGCCGTCGATCGGAATATGGACGAAACGGAAATGCTGCGCATTGGCAATGTGGTCAAAACGTTACCGATCTTTGACGGCTATAATAGCGACCAGCTGGTCAATGCCGCCAAAACCTGCCGGGACATTCTCCAGGAAGAGGAAGGATTGGAAACGATCCTCGGGTTCACCGCCGCATTACCGGAAAACCTGCAGCAAACTGCCTATGTTCTGGCTGCTGAAATTGCCGCAGCTGATCTGAGTGTTTCGGCAGAAGAAGTGCGGCTTTTGCAATTGCTGCGCAATCATCTGGCCATCGATAAACTCACCTGCGCGGCACTTGAGCTTGCCGCCAGGGCGCGGCATCAATCGTCCTGACCGCATGCAGGACCTGATCGCCAACCAGGAAAGCACAATCCGGCTCGCCGCTTTTGGCAGTTTGTTTGTATTGTTTGCGATCAGCGAAATAGTGCGCCCGCGACGGAAACTGAGCGTTTCAAAGGCAAATCGCTGGTTCACCAACATAGCCATTGTGGTGGTTGATTCAGTTTTGGTCAGATTGCTGTTTCCCGCGGCCGCGGTCGGTCTGGCATTTTGGGCCGAAATTCACCAGATCGGCCTGTTCAATCTGATCCAGATGCCGTTGTGGGTGACGATTGTGGTCAGCCTGATCGTCTTGGATTTCGCTGTCTGGCTGTCCCATGTCCTGTCCCACAAGATCCCGTTATTCTGGCGTTTCCACCGGATGCATCACTCCGATCGGGATTTTGACGTTACCACAGCAATACGATTTCATCCCATCGAGATAATCGTGTCCATGGGTTGGAAAGTCGCCTGGGTGTTGATTCTTGGGGCGCCTGCTGTTGCTGTCATTCTGTTTGAAATCGTACTCAATGGTACGGCCATGTTCAACCACTCGAATACCAAGCTGCCGCTGGGGTTTGACCGGCTGTTGCGACTGGTTGTGGTAACCCCGGACATGCACCGGGTCCATCATTCGGTAAAGTCAAACGAAACCAACTCAAACTATGGCTTTAACCTGCCCTGGTGGGACCGTCTGTTCGGAACTTATATCGAACAACCTTCAGCCGGGCACGAGGATATGAAAATTGGATTGCCTCAATGGCAAGATCAACGCCCCACGAGACTGGGCTGGTCGCTGAGTGTACCATTCTTGAAATCTGGTGACTCAGACTAAACCAGACTAAAAAAGGCCAATCGGAAAATAGCGCAAATAGAGCTCTGCGAACTTTCCGCTGTCATTAATCGCGCGAAGTGCGTAATTCAACGCGTTCTGTAATTGACGATCGTCTTTTGCAACCGCAATCGCCAGGCCGTTACCCAGATAGTCGGTCGACAAATAGGGGCCACCGACAAATTCACAGCAATTTGCCTCTGTTCTGCCCGTCTGAAGCCAAAAAGACAGCGCCAGACCATCTCCAAACACCGCGGCAATCTTGTTGTTCTGCAGGGCCAGCAAAGCAGCTTCGCGTGTCTCAAACAGCCTGACCCGAATGGCGCCAAATTTGGCCAGCGCCATTGCCGCATGACTTGTTCCATCAACAACGCCGATTTCCAGATCTTTCAAAGTGTCAGAAAGAGGCTCTGAATAAGCACTGGATTTCTGTGCCAAAAATCGAGCTGGCAACCAGAAATAGGGGCGTGAAAATGCGTATGCCTGGCGCGTAACCCGGTTTGCCGCCAAACCCGCGATAATGGCATCGCCACCCCCTTCACCCAGTTGTTTTTCCAGCTCACCAAAGGGAAGAGCTTGAATCTGACATACCGGCAGAACTTCCAGCTCCCGGCAAATGGCTCGTGCCAGATCAACATGGAACCCGGTCAGGCGTTTGTCCTTATCGAGATAGGAAAACGGTGCAAAGTCCGTGGTTGTCAAAAACCGCAACCGTGGCAGGTGTTTCACATTCGGTTTGATGAAACGTTCCTGTGGATCCCAAAAGTTTGGAATCGCCGGATTATCCTGGCTGTTTGCAGGTTGAACGACAAAAAACATCAGAGCCAGCATCCATGGCAAAGCACGCATAAGTCGGCCTAATCTGGTAGGGAATGAAAGTTCGGTCATCTGCACTGATTAAACCGAAGCAACGAAGCAGGTAAAGACTTGCGTTTATCTCACATTGGGTATAGGACACCGCTGCTTACGGAGCAGACAGGCAGGGCATGCCTTGGCTGCTCGAAATGCAAGAGGGGGCCATCTCATCAGGCCTGCTCGTTTTCAATCGAACCATATCATTGCCAAAGCCCGCAATCTGGGCGTTTTGATCAATGAACAAGGAGTGCAAAATGCCCAAGATGAAGACAAAGTCGAGCGTTAAAAAGCGCTTCAAAGTAACCGGAACCGGCAAACTGACGGTTGCCCAGGCTGGTAAACAGCACGGCATGATCAAGCGGTCCAACAAATTTCTGCGCAATGCCCGCGGTACCATGGTTCTTTCCGAGCCAGATACCCGCATCGTCAAGAAATTTATGCCTTACGCAGGCAAGTAAACCGTACACCGAATCATCAGGAGTTAGATCATGGCCCGAGTTAAACGCGGTGTAACCGCCCACGCCAAACACAAAAAAGTTCTCAAAAAAGCCAAAGGCTATTACGGCGCCCGCCGCACCCAGATCAAGGTTGCAAAACAGGCCGTTGAAAAAGCCCAGCAATACGCCTATCGCGACCGCAAGGCCCGCAAGCGCGATTTCCGCAGCCTGTGGACCCAGCGCATCAACGCCGCCGCCCGCGAGCATGGTTTGACCTATTCGCGCCTTATCGACGGTCTGACAAAGGCCGGCGTTGAAGTCGACCGCAAAAACCTGTCAGATATGGCGATCAATCAGCCGGAAGCATTTGCTGCTGTTGTAGCTTCGGCAAAGAACGCGCTGGAATATCTTAAAGATACAACGCCGAACGCATTTGAAGCCGCAGTCAAAAGCTGACCGCGCTTCCAATTGACCGACGTAGATTTGGAACCCGTGGCAGCTGCACGCTGACGCGGGTTCTTTTGTTTTAAAGGCTGAACCCGATGAGTGAAATTGAAACGCTGGAATCCGGCATACTGGCGCAGATTGATGCCGCCGCTGACGAGGCCGCGCTGGAGCAGGTGCGGATTACAACGCTGGGTAAAAAGGGGTCGGTCTCCCAGCAGATGAAAACCCTCGGCAAAATGAGTCCGGAACAGCGGCAGGTCATGGGACCAGCTCTCAATGGCCTTAAAAACCGGATTGCTGAAGCCATCACCGCCAGACGCGAATTGGTCAAGCGCGCTGACATTGAGGCGCGCCTTGCCACCGAGAAGGTTGACGTCACCCTGCCGGTTCGCCCCAACCCGATTGAATCCGGTCGCATTCACCCAATCAGCCAGGTGATGGACGAGATCACTGCTATATTCTCCGATATGGGTTTTCATGTTGCAGAAGGCCCCGACATCGAAACTGACTATTACAACTTTACGGCGCTGAACTTTCCGGAAGGCCACCCTGCGCGGGAAATGCACGATACATTCTTTCTGAATCCGGACGAAAACGGCGAACGCCGCGTATTGCGCACCCATACTTCACCGGTTCAGATCCGAACAATGGAAACCCAAGAACCTCCGATTCGCATCGTCATTCCCGGCAAAACCTATCGTCAGGATTCAGATGCCACCCATTCGGCCATGTTCCATCAGCTGGAGGGTCTGGTTGTTGATAAAAAGACCAATATTGCCAATCTAAAATGGACTTTGATGGAATTCTGCAAGACTTTCTTTGAAGTCGATTCCATTGATATGCGTTTTCGACCTTCTTTCTTCCCATTTACAGAACCAAGCCTCGAAGTTGATATCCAATGTGATCGCTCCGGCGGTGAGGTTAAACTGGGTGAAGGCAATGACTGGATGGAAATACTGGGCTCCGGCATGGTGCACCCCAACGTCTTGCGAGCCGGTGGCCTGGACCCGGATATCTATCAGGGTTTTGCCTGGGGGATTGGCATCGACCGAATTGCAATGTTGAAGTACGGTATGCCGGACTTGCGACCCTTCTTTGAGGCAGATCAACGCTGGATCGACCATTACGGTTTCCGGCCTCTCGACATGCCAACTTTATTTGGAGGATTGAGCGGATGAGCCGTTTTTCTGATGCAGCCCTGTTGCAAGGTAACTTTGCCCATATGGCCACCGAATTGCGCACCGGGCAGCGAGCAGCTCCAAAGACAAAGGACTGGCACAAGGCAGCATGTGATAACCAGGCGGAAGAAACCGCTCAGGAAGTCGCAAAGCATATCTTTTCCCTGCAGAAGTCTGTCGACGTAAAAACTGAAAAGCTGGAGATTCTGCACTTTACGTCTGTTGGGATGATGAAGGTTCTGGCTCTGATCCCGGGGGAAGGTGACGTGTTGCGGCTGGACGGCATCCTGGAAAATGGCAATCCGGTTGCCCAGGCCATGCACGCTTCGCAATTGTCTCTGACTTTCATCAAAGCACCATTGAAAATGGAAGAGAACGAAGATGATGGTCTGGAAATTGGCTTTTTGATCTTTGATCAATTGACCAAACGCCGCAAGGCAAGAGACAAACGTCTGCGCAAGCTCAGCCTGCAAACCACTCAGAAAATACCCTCCGCTAAGAAGCCCCGCGGCAAATCCCGCTCGGCACAAAAGGCCACAAAATGAAGTTCACCCTTTCCTGGTTGAAGGACCATCTCGACACTCAGGCTTCACTCGATGAGATTGTTGAAACGCTAACGATGATCGGCCTCGAAGTTGAAGAAGTTGACGACCGCTCAGCCTTCCAACCGTTCACTATTGCCCGTGTTCTGACCGCCGAACCGCATCCAGATGCTGACAAATTGCAGGTTTTGAGCGTTGATCTGGGCGCTGCAGGAAATGGTAAGCCAATTCAGGTCGTCTGCGGAGCGCCTAATGCCCGCGCCGGGCTGGTCGGGGCCTTTGCCGGACCAGGCACCTATGTACCCGGCATCGACATAACACTGGGTGTCGGTAATATCCGCGGGGTTGAATCCCACGGGATGATGTGTTCGGAACGGGAATTGGAACTGTCGGACGAGCACGACGGGATCATTGATCTTCCTGAGGGTGCACCTGTTGGTTCGCCATTTGCCGATTATGCAGGTCTCAACGACCCGGTCATCGAAATTGGAATTACGCCCAATCGTCCCGATGCATTGGGGGTCGCCGGCATTGCCAAAGATCTGGCTGCCGCTGGTCTTGGCAAAGTTATTTCTCCAAGTATTGCCGATGTGGGTGGACAAGGCCCCTGCCCGGTCGCCGTTGATTTAAGCGCCGATGGAGCCGCTGATTTCTGTCCGGCTTTCGGTCTGCGCCTCATCCGAAATGTCAAGAACGGTCCGTCTCCCAAATGGATGCAGCAACGGCTGAAGGCGATAGGACTGCGCCCCATCTCCGCACTTGTCGACATTACCAACTATGTCACGTTTGATCGTGGCCGCCCCCTGCATGTCTTTGATGCCGACAAGGTAAAGGGCAATTTGATGGTACGTCGTGCAACGGGGGAAGAAGAATTGCACGCTCTGGACGGCAAAACCTATACGCCAACGGCTGACCATTTTGTCATTGCCGATGAAAACGGGCCGGAATCCCTGGCTGGCATTGTCGGTGGCGAAGAATCTGGATGCGGTTTGGAAACCGTCAACGTGCTTGTTGAATCTGCCTTGTGGGACCCATTGACCATCGCCAAAACAGGACGGGAGCTTGGCATAATTACAGACGCTCGCTATCGCTTTGAACGTGGTGTCGATCCAGCATTTGCCATGCCCGGCCTGGAGTTTGGCAGTCAGTTGGTGATCGATCTCTGCGGTGGTGAGCCAACACAGTCCTTGTGCGCTGGCAGCATTCCCAAACCTGATCTGACCATCGACTATCCGGTTTCTGAAGCTGAACGTTTGACCGGTGCGGCGGTGTCCAGTGAAGATTCAGCTGAGATATTGCAACGTCTTGGTTTTGTGGTTTCGGGTTCTGGCGATGTGCTCAGTGTCAAAGTTCCGGGCAGTCGCCCCGATGTCCATGGCAAGGCAGATCTTGTTGAAGAAATCATGCGCATTCGCGGGATTAACAATATCGAACCTCAACCGCTGCCTGCGCTGGCAGCCGTCGGCAAAAAAATCCTGACGACGGGTCAGTTGAGAACCCGCAATTCGCGCCGCGCACTGGCCGCTCGAGGCATGAGCGAGGCCGTGTGTTATTCCTTCATACCTCACGATCACGCAACGGCATTTGGCGGTGGTCAAGAAGCGTTGGTGCTGGCCAATCCAATCGCCTCGGATATGTCCGACATGCGCCCGAGCTTGCTTCCCAGCCTGTTGGCTGCTGCCAAGCGCAACGCCGACCGGGGACTTTCTGATCTGGCCATATTTGAAGTCAGTCATATTTATCGCGGCATCGAACCATCCGATCAGCACCGATCGGCCAGCGGCATTCGTCGCGGAACCGCAAGACTGGAGAATACCGGTCGTGGCTGGAGCGGAAATTCCCCCTCTGTTAACTGGATCGACGCCAAGGAAGACGCCTTTGCCGTTCTTGCTGCCTGCGGAATGGACCCGTCGAAAGTGCAGATCGAATCTGCAGGGCCAGACTGGTATCATCCCGGCCGAAGCGGCACAATCAAACTCGGGCCAAAAGTCATAATCGGTACATTTGGTGAGTTCCATCCAATGACACTGGAACTGCTGGATGTCGCCGGGCCGCTTTGCGGATTTGAAATTTTTCTCGACGCCATTCCTGCGCCACGCAAAAAAACCAAACGCAGCAAGGGTGCGCTGATTGTTTCATCTCTGCAGCCGGTGAAACGCGATTTTGCTTTCATCATGGACAAAGGTGTCGAGGCAGCGAAGGTCCTTAGAGCAGCCAACGGAGCTGACAAAAAGCTCATTTCTGATGTCCGGATATTCGACCTGTTTGAAGGCGATTCAGTTGGTGCGGATAAAAAGTCCCTGGCAATCGAAGTGACACTGCAGCCAGTGGAAAAGAGTCTGACGGATGAGGAAATCGAAACGATTTCCCAAAAAGTGATTGAAAATATTGGCAAAACTGTCGGAGGCGTCCTGCGAACGTAAACCGGGGCTTTTCGCACCATTTTCTCATGTTGGAAATTGAATATTTCACCGACTTTTGATCATTTGCCGCGGTGGTGATTGGCTCACCGGTTACCTATATTGGTTCGGCGGGCAGAACTATTGCTCGCTTCATACTCATTCAAAAAGGTAGAAGAATATGACAAAGGCACTGCTGATCGGTGATGAAGCCCCAAATTTCACGGCCATAACAACAGAAGGTGAAATTGAGTTTCACAAGGCCATTGAAGGAAAGTGGGCGGTGTTGTTTTCACATCCTAAGAATTACACCCCTGTTTGCACCACAGAGCTTGGTTATACGTCAAAATTGAAACCTGAATTCGACAAGCGTGGCGTCGTTGTATTTGGCCTTTCAGTTGACAAAATCGAAGACCATGCAGGTTGGGCCGCTGATATCGAAGACACCCAGGGTTCAGCGCTTAATTTCCCATTGATTGCGGACGACAGCAGCATCGCCAATCTCTACGGCATGATTCACCCCAACGCCAACGACACCATGACAGTGCGTTCGGTATTCGTTATTGGCCCTGACAAAAAAATCAAACTCAGCCTGCAATACCCGGCTTCGACGGGTCGCAATTTCGACGAAATTATCCGCGTCATAGATTCCTTGCAGCTGACTGCAAATCACCAGGTTGCCACTCCGGTCAACTGGAAAGATGGAGAAGACGTCATCATCGTGCCGGCGGTATCCAATGAAGCTGCCAAAGAAAAATTCCCTGACGGTTGGAACGAAGTTCGACCCTATCTGCGCATCGTACCGCAACCCGGCAAATAGGATTGCTGTTCTGGCGGCGAATGGCTCTATAGCAGTCGATTTGCCGCCAGCTTTTCCAAATTATAAAAGTGTGGGATAATCATAGCCGATTCATCGCATCAATTGCTGCTTCGGCGGTCAATTGCATGTCGTCATCTCGGACGCCGCAAGAGACGAAATATGATTACCATACGAACCTTCAAACCAATATACCTGACACTGGCAACAGTCGGCCTTTTGCTGCAACTCGCGCCGGTTGGCGCTGAGCCAATTGCCAAACGTTTGTTTGGTGCAAAAAAAGTTGCCGCAGCTATGCAACCTGCGGTTTTCGGATCCTATGCCAAAGGATGTGTCGCGGGAGCGGAACGATTGGCCGACAACGGCCCGACCTGGCAGGCGATGCGACTGTCACGCAATCGGCACTGGGCCCACCCCGAGCTGATTTCCACGGTCAAAAAGCTTTCCAGAGACGGCAAGAAAGTAGGTTGGAATGGATTGCTTGTCGGGGATTTGACGCAACCGCGAGGTGGTCCGATGTTAAGCGGTCATGCATCTCATCAAGCCGGCCTTGACGCCGATATCTGGCTCACACCCATGCCTGGCCGCAGACTGACCCGCAAGGAACGGGAGCAACTTTCAGCGACTTCGATGCTGTTGCGAAAATCCAATGGAAAACTGACCAACCAAAAACTCGACAAACGGCGCTTTACCAAAACTCATGCGGGCATCATCAGGACCGCCGCCCAATATAGCAATGTCGAGCGCATATTCGTTCACCCAACAATCAAGCGTGAACTGTGTCGCCAATATCCCGGCAAGCCAAAATGGCTTGGTAAAATACGCGCCCAGTTCGGACACCATTACCACTTTCACGTTCGTATCGGGTGCCCGAAAGGTTCTCCCGGCTGTAAGCCGCAAGCCCGGGTACCGTCATTGGGATGTGACAAGGCGACAATGGATTATTGGTTTAAGGTTGCCTACGGACCACGCCGCAAACCCAAGCCTGGAGCAAAACCACCAAAACCGCGCAAAAAACGTCAAATCAGAATGAAAGACCTGCCCAACCAGTGTCGGGCTGTTCTTAACGCCAGTGGCAAGGGTACAGTATCTGACGCTTCCACACTGGCCGCCATCTATGTTCCAAGCGGTCGCATTGCCAAACCGTCTCCCCGCCCGGTCAGATAGGGTTGCTCATTGAAGGACGCAACTTAGTTTGCGCCGCTATCGGTCAGCTGGATATTCGAGATTTCGCCATTGGTGATGGCCTTGCTGACCAATTGAAAATGATTGCTTGCCCCAAGTCGATCCGCTGCAGATTTAAACAACATGTCAATTGTCACTTCACCGAGATTCAAAAATCCCGCTATCTGCTTGCAGGAGTAGCCCTGCATTGCAAACATTATCGCCTTGGCTTCAGGCATGGAAAGTTTCTGTGTCTGAAACAGACCATCAAGTTCCTTAAGCCTGCCGATCATTGCCATTGCCAATTGCAATACATCCAGAACGATTTCTCGTTTTGACACCGTTGTGTTATTTTCTTTGTCAATTCCCATCGAAAAAATCGCCAGGCCATTGCCCAATTTAACTGGCACGCCAAGAACGCAGGCATAGGGAAGCTTTGAAACTTCCAACAGAAATTTCATGCTCTGAAGATCACTGTACCGACCTGGGCTCATGTTAAACCAGTCAAAAGGTTTTAGCAGCCGTTGGGCTTCCTTTTTGGGTGGACAACCACCAACCGATTTCATTTTCTTCGAAACGTTATCGAGGTCTTTCGGCAGATTGCGAAAAGCCCGTATCGCCGGTCTGTTATCATCACAGTCGCAAAAAATCACCGAAACAAGTTCATGACCAGCTTCGTGAAAAAACTGTTTGGCTATATTACAAGCCTTGCTGAGTTCCGATGTTCGAATGTAATCGGGAAAAAGACGCGAAACGTCTTCCTCAGCTACATCTTCGTAATTGTCGTTTTGTTCAAACGCCTAAAACATTGCCGCATGCATCCAAGTTTTTGCGCTCTGATTCTCTCTATTAAACTGTTAGAATTCAAAACCTTAAAACACGAATTCTAGAGGTGATATCAGCTATAACCTTCAACGATAGTGCACAGGATTCAATCAATCCAATGAATGTTATTGATTGTATCAATCAACTTTGCTTATCATGAGCGTGAAAAAACCCAACCCGTCCAATAAGCCAAAATTACGGTAACTGAATGAATTTAAAGCAACTGAAGAATTTCCAACTGGTCGCGGAGGAGTTGAACTACCATCGTGCGGCCAAAAGAGCTCATCTATCTCAACCCGCCATGAGCCATTCCATAAAATCACTGGAAACCGAACTGGCCGAACTTCTGTTTGACCGCTCCAGTCGGTCAGTAAAGTTGACCCCATTCGGTGGAGGCGTGTTGGAACATGCAGACAAATTGTTGGCTGAAGCTCGAAATTTTGAAACCGGTGTAAAGAACCTGCAACTAGGTGTTGGAGGCCATCTCTCAATCGGCATGGCAACAACGGTTGCTCAAAATTTTGGTGGAAGAGCTTTGGTCCACTTTAGCAAAGTTTATCCAAAATTGAATTTCGAAATTTCCGTCTATAATTCCGCTCACATTCTCGACCGGTTATCAGACGAACTCGATCATTTTTCGATTTGTGACGCCCAAACAGCAGCACAAAGAGAAGATTTGACCACGCAAATCTGGGGCCATCAACGCGGCAATTTCTTTTGCCGCCCCAATCATCCAATTTTGAAACATGACCGTCCGACCTTCAATTTGGCCCATTCGTATGGATTGGTTTCACTGAATGTAACTCCAAGCATCAAGAGAAAACTGGAAATCAGACTCGGAATCGATGGAACCACAGTGCCGCTGTTGCACATTGCCAGTGATGATCTAAAAATGTGCAAGGACATCAGCGCCGCAACCGATTACATATTGATTGCCGAACTCGACAATGTCCAAGCCGATTTGGATGCTGGTAATTTTACCATGCTGAACCTGGAATTCGAATTCAGTCGTGATCTGTGCATCGCTCGGAAAATTGGCAGGGTTCTGCCTCAGTCCGCAACATCGATGATCGACTATCTAATGGAAAACCAAGACCAGATAATTGCAAGCTAGTGGTGGTAGCATTTTCGCAGGCCGCTATTCCACCCCTCAAGTATCCCGGACGAACCTGCAGCGCACATAACTGCAATTATACAATATTCCAATTGAAACATGTCTGATATAACTACCGCCTGACTGGAAGTTGGGAAGCCGCAAATGAAACGCAAACTCACGACCATCGTGGCAATGGATGTCGTTGGCTATAGCGGCCTGATGGAACATGATGAGGAAACAACGCTGGCGCAACTGAAACAGCTGCGCCGGGATATTGTCGATCCAGCAATCAATCAACATGAGGGCCGTGTTATCAAATTGATCGGCGATGGCACGCTGGCGGAGTTTCCAAGCGTTGTTGGAGCTTTGCAATGCGCCATCGATGTTCAAACACATGTTGCCCGGGCTGATTTTCAAGAGCACGGACTGAAATTGCGTATTGGAATGCACGTCGGCGATGTTCTTGTCGAAGATGACGATATTTATGGTGACGGGGTGAATGTCGCGGCTCGTTTGGAAAGTATTGCCGAACCCGGATCAATTGTTCTGTCAAAACAGGTCCATGATCACATCGGAGACCGGCTTCCCGTCACTTTCATCCCCATGGGCATGCAGACTCTGAAGAACATTGATCGACCTATTGATGTTTTCCAAGTTGACCTGGGACAGGACGGCCAAGACCCAAACAGTCGAACGATTATCTTTCACGACTTCAAGATCGACATGGATCGCTATGAGCTTTTGCAGTCGGACAAACAAATTGCAGTCGAACCAAAAGTATTCGATCTGATTTGCTATCTTGCCAGAAATCGACGTCGCACGGTCAGCAAAGACGAAATTTTCGCCAAAATATGGAACGGCAGAATTGTCTCTGACGCGGCATTGAGCAGCCAAATCAAGGCCGCCCGAAAAGTTCTTGGCGATGACGGCACCGCCCAACACACCATTCGCACCCTCCATGGCCGAGGATTCAGGTTTGTTGCCGAAGTCAAGGATCAGGAGCCTGTCGGCGGCGGCGTCCCCTCCCCCAACAATTCGTTTGAGTTACAGTCGTTGAAATCAATCACCGTCAAACCGTCGGTTGCGGTGTTGCCGTTGTCAAACCTGAGCGGCGATTCATCAGAAGATTATTTGTCCGATGGTATCACTGAAGACATAATAACTGCATTGTCGAAAAACCGCTGGCTTACCGTGATCGCCCGCAATTCGGCTTTCGCATTTCGAAACAATGTCGAAGGCATCAGAGTGATAGGGCAAAAGCTCGACGCCAATTACATCGTCACCGGCAGTGTCCGCAAATCGGGAAGCCGGGTGCGAATTTCGGTTCAGGTGGTAGAAGCGGAAACTGAAATCAGCGTTTGGGTTGAGCGTTTCGATCGAGACCTGGTCGACATATTTGAATTGCAGGATGAAATAGCAGAAACGGTTACCGCGCGAATTGAGGCAGAGCTCGGTCTCAATGAACAACGCAAAGCCGAAAAACGACCACGCAAAAACTGGGGTTCGTGGGATATTTATCAGATGGGCGTGGCTGAGTTTTACAAATTCACACCCCAGGCCAACATCAAATCTCAGGAATTGCTTCAGGAAGCACTTGAGATGGATCCAGAATTCGCCAGCGCCCATTCGCGACTGGCTTATGCCATTGTGTTGGGCATGGTCTATTTCGATGCCAGTCCCAACCAGGACCGCATGGATGAGGCATTGCAGGCTGCAAAACGTGCGATCGAACTCGACGACCAGGATGCCAACAGCTTCTTCACCATCGGACGGGTCTATCTCGCCCGCCGTGAATATGACCTTGCTATTGATGCACTGGAGCACGCGCTGGAATTAAATCCGTGTCTCGCAGTCACCTATTGCGGATTGGGAGATTCACTTGCCTATGAGGGTCGTCTGGATGAAGCCATCGAACATTTTGAAGTGGCCATCCGATTGAGCCCTCACGATCCGTTCAGATGGGCTTTCTATTCCTATCGCTCGCTGGCCCACCTGTTTCGCGGCGAGTATCAGGACGCCGTCTCCTGGGCCCGCAAGTCAGTCCAGATGCCCAACGCCCAATACTGGGCGCGGGCGCATCTCGTTTCCGCGCTCGGTCATCTTGGGGACAACGTGCAAGCTGGCGAGGCGATGAAAAATTTGTACGACGTAAAGCCGGAATTCTCACTGGAGTTTGCGCGCGAGCATCTGTTTTACCTCAAACGTAAAGACCAGATTGAACTGTATCTCAAGGGCCTGGAACGAGCCGGTGTGAACTGATCAGCATCGGGGTTTATGCGGCGAAAAAAGGGCGCAATTTTGAAAACCGCGCCCTTCGAAAATGTTAAATAATGCACCTGTCGTTCGGTGAAAGCTTAGGGTCCTAACCCTAGTCTTCAGCAAGACCATCAAAAAGTGCGGTTGAAACATAACGCTCTGCAAAATCCGGCAGAACTGTCACAACTGTTTTACCTTTCATCTCATCGCGCGCAGCAATTTTCATGGCGCTGGCCAGTGCCGCACCGGCGGAAATGCCACCAGGAACACCTTCCAGAACAGCCAGACGGCGAGCTGTATCCATGGCTTCTTCGTTGCTGACCAATATCACTTCATCGATCAAATCAGTATCCAGAACATCGGGAACAAATCCCGCTCCGATGCCCTGAATCATGTGAGGAGAATGGGTCCCTCCCGACAAAACCGGGCTGTTTTCCGGTTCCACGGCAATGACTTTCAAGTCGGGCTTGCGTTCTTTCAACAGGCCGCCGACCCCAGTCAAAGTACCACCGGTGCCAACACCCAGAACAATTACATCGATGACACCGTTGGTGTCGCGCCAGATTTCCTCAGCCGTTGTCCTACGATGAATATCGGGGTTTGCCGGATTACCAAACTGCCAGGGCATCACCGCCTTATCGGTCGCCGCAATGATTTCCTTGGCCTTGTCGATAGAGCCGCCAATACCTTTTTCCTTTGGCGTCAGATACAGTTCAGCACCGAGGAACTTCATCAGCTTGCGTCGCTCGATAGAAAAACTGTCAGGCATGGTCAAAATACATCTGTATCCTTTGGCCGCACAGGCAAAGGCCAACCCGATCCCGGTATTTCCCGAGGTCGGTTCAACGATCACACTGCCTGGTCCGATTGTGCCATCAGCTTCCATCGCTTCCAGCATGGCTACGGCAATGCGGTCCTTGACGCTGGCAACGGGGTTAAAAAATTCGAGCTTGGCCAGCACTTCCGCCTGACATCCGCGTTCAGCAGCCAGCTTTCCGATACGCAGCAGAGGCGTATTGCCGATTGTTTCCAGAATGCTGTCGTAAACTCGGCCACGTCCGGGTTTGTCAAAGGACAAACGTGATGCGTCTTGAGTACTCATTTTCTTCTCCTTAAATTGTAGATTTAACAGGGTTTGTGGCGCTGATGACCCAGGATGAGCTGTCCATGACAACGCCTTCAGACGAGATTTTCTGCTGATTTATGGCATCAGCAAGCGCCGCCTCAATCTGCTCACGCATCGCTTCAGCTTTGTCGCCGGCTTCCCTGAAAACCTCCCCTGCTGGCCCAATCGCCAGTTGAAATGCAATGGCGTCTTTCACATCGTTACCCACGAGCACAGGTGAGTCCACCCGAGTTAGTTCAATATCCTCATAGCCCGCAGATTTCATCATCGCAGTGACGGTTTCAGGATTTGACATGGAAAATGGACCGGGACCACACGTCAGGGCATCGGCTCCAGGTTGAGGCAAATAGTCCAACACCACATCCTTGGCCATTGAAAGCCACGGATTGTCTGCGCGGTTGCGCCAGACGATATGCACCATGCGCCCACCCGGCTTCAAAGCTTTACGCATGTTGCGCAATCCCGCGACAGGATTGGCAAAAAACATTGTGCCGAACCTGGCGAAAACAAAATCAAATTGATCCTGTGGCAGTGCAACTTCTGCATCGCCCCGCATAAATTCGATGTTATCCACACGCTTGGTCTCGGCTTCCTGCTTGGCGTAATCAAGAAAGGCATCGCAACAATCCATTGCAACAACAGATCCTCCAAGACCTACACGACGAGCCAGCAGGATGGCCGTATCGCCAAAACCACATCCTACATCCAGCACCCGATCACCAGCGCGCACCGGAAGGGTAGGAAATACTGCTGCGCTGTGCTGCGACAGACCGTCAACAAGGACGTGTTTGAATTTAATGAATTTGGGTGCCAGAACCGTGTTCCAGAACTGCACAAATTCACTGTCCTGCGTTGTTTCGGGTTCTATACTTGCTGCAATATTCATGATCTCAATTCTTCCTGATTGTCGATTTGCGGTTGAACCAAAGCTACAAAAGGTAAAATTTCAACGCTTGTTGGAGATCTGTGGAAATATGGGGGATTATCGGGGGAATGGTTGGAAATTGTCCAGTTTCCGGCCTGTACCAGCCAAATCCAATTTATGTTGGCATATTGAGCACCGCAGCATTTTGGACAAAAGGGTTTGTCATGCCGGCCCCGAAAGGCGAACAATTTTCCGGCGAGGTCAGAATTGGGCGGTGCACTAGGGGCTGCGCCTCTAATCACCGAGATCCAGGCATTTGAGCACGCACACCGCTTGAATTTCATCCTCTGCCTGCCCAGATAAATCACAGACAATTTTTTCGGACATTCCAACGTGTCCGATCAACAAGGATCATATCGTGGAACTGAACGCTGACTTTAACGCGCGGTGCGCAGTACATTCTTCTTCAATGCCGTGGATTGGTTCCCCCATACCCGGTGTCGACCGCCGAATGCTGGACCGCCTGGGCGATGAAGTGGCAAGGGCAACTTCAATCGTGCGCTATGCACCCAACAGCCAGTTTTCTCCACACGTTCATACTGGCGGTGAGGAGTTCTTCGTTCTGCAAGGTGTATTTCAGGACGAGCATGGGGATTTCCCTGCAGGCACCTATATTCGCAATCCACCGCAATCCAGCCACACTCCAGGCTCTGAGCCCGGTTGCATTATTTTTGTCAAATTGTGGCAATTCGACCAGAAGGACCGCACCCATTCGCGCATTGATACCAACAAGATGAAATTCCTGCGAGATGGAGATCATACTGGTGTCGAAGTAATGCCACTCTTCAAAGATGATCGCGAGGATGTTGTTCTGGAACGTTGGCAGCAAGGATCCTCGGTAAACCTCACTTCCGAAAAAGGGTTGGAACTGTTGGTTCTGGAGGGATCGTTTGAAGAAGCCGGTGAGATTTTCGAACCTGGATCGTGGCTGCGTTTGCCAGCTGGTTCAGCGTCTTCTGCGGTCGCCGGCACGGCAGGAGCCCGAGTGTGGATCAAACGCGACCACCTTGGAGAAACACCGCTTCCACCCGGCGGATAGTGGTCGAACCGGGCGATCAACGGGCGGTCGGCAGGTGGTGGCTTGATTACATGTTAAATTCCTGATGGAGTTTGCCGGTATTCATTCCGTTGCGCGGTAATCCATGCCTGCACCCGATCCTGTCCCCGACACACAAGATCAGCCATCCAAGGTCGATGTCGTTGTCATTGGTGCCGGCATTGCCGGGATATCAACCGCAATCGAGTTGTTAGAACGCGGCTTACGCGTGGCAGTCTGCGAAAAAGGCATTGTCGCCGGCGAACAATCCAGCCGCAATTGGGGCTGGTGTCGGCAAATGGGGCGTGATCCAAGAGAATTGCCATTGATGCAGGTTTCAATGCAGATGTGGCGCCAGATGCATCAGCTGGTCGGCGAAGATGTCGGATACCGAGAGTGTGGAATCGCCTATCTGTGCAACAGCCGGTCGCAGCTCGAAAAACGGCAAAAATGGTTCGACACTTATGCCGATGAATTCGGTCTGTCCTCACACATGATTTCGCCGGAAAAAGCATACCAGATCACACCGGGTGCAGCGGCGAACTGGCTGGGCGGATTGTACACACCCAACGATGGCCGCGCAGAACCGACGCTTGCTGTTCCTGCAATGGCTAGAGCGGCCCAGCGAGCCGGGGTTATCGTGCTGCAAAACTGCGCTGTTCGTACGCTGGCGCGGCAAGCAGGAAAAGTAAGCGGCGTAATCACTGAACGTGGCGAAATCGCTTGTGACAGTGTGGTGTTGGCAGGAGGAGCCTGGTCTCGCCGGTTTTGTCACAATATCGGCATTGCCCTTCCCCAGTTGACTGTCATCAATTCGGTCATGCGGACCATGCCAATGGAAGCAGGAATTGATATTTCGGTATCCATGGCAGACTTTGCCATACGCAAGCGGCTTGACGGCGGATACACACTTGCCCACGGAACATTGAGCATTGCAGACGTGATGCCAGACAGTTTTAGACTGTTACCTGACTTTTGGCCGCTGCTGAAGGAGGAATGGCGGGATTATAAGATCCGTATTGGTCGGCGGTTTCTCGATGAGGCTCGTCTAAAACGACATTGGCAGGCAGATGAGACCAGTCCATTTGAGCTGGTTCGAATTCTGGCGCCGGAACCCAATTCATCGATTCAAAAAGCAACTCTGCGCTCTCTAAAAAACGCCCTGCCAGTGTTTAACGACGTTCAGATTATCGAGCAATGGGGCGGTGCCATCGATGTAACACCCGATGTCGTACCGATTATTTCCGAAGTAGATGAGCTTGAAGGATTTTTCATGGCAACCGGGTTTTCAGGGCATGGATTCGGGCTAGGCCCCGGAGCTGGTCGCCTGATGGCTCAACTTGTGTGCGGGGAAGAGCCCTGTGTCGATCCCGAGCCGTTCAGATATCACAGATTTGCTAAAAGAGGCAAAAATGCCAATTCCCGATAAATACTTGGAACTGGTCGACGAAGAGACCTGGGCATTTATTGACAAAACCCAGCGCTGGTATCCACCGGATGCTGTGAACATATCAGTTCACAAACAACGAGAAGCTTACAACGGCTTATGCAATTCTTTTGCCGTAAAACACCCCGAAGATGTAACGGCGCAAGACACCGCAGTATCCGGGGCAGAACATGAAATTCCATGCCGTTTGTACAGCTGCAACAATATCGAAGAAAATGCTCAGATCCTGTATTTTCACGGCGGTGGATTTGTTGTTGGTGGGCTGCACAGCCACGACAGCTATTGCGCTGAAATTTGCAAGGCCACTGGCCTCAACCTCACCGCAGTCGACTATCGGCTGGCTCCAGAGCACCATTTTCCAGCAGATTATGACGATGTCATTGGTGTCTATAGACATCTGATCAGCCAGTCTCAAAAGCCAATAATCCTGTTGGGAGACAGTGCCGGCGGAAACCTTGCCGCAGCGCTTGCCCATGCCAGCAGACGAGAGGCGCGTCGGCCCATCGGCCAGGTATTGGTTTATCCGACGCTTGGAAGCGATTGGACAAAAGGCTCCTGTGTGGAACATGCCGAAGCACCGATGCTGACCACTGAAGATATGATCTACTATGCCAGGATGAGAACCGACGGTGATCTGTCCATGTGGGACCGAAAAGAGCTGTCTCCGCTGTTCGATCCTGATTTCACCAATTTGCCGCCTACGATCATCTTTTCAGCTCAATGCGATCCGCTGCGCGACGAAGGTTTCAATTATTGTGAAAAAGTAAATCGGGCGGGAGGAAAAGCGCAGTTTATTGAAGAGTTGGGACTGGTTCATTCCTATTTACTTGCCCGCCATTCCGTCAATCGTGCAAAACAGGCGTTTAAAAATATTGTCAGGGCAATCACCCTGCTGGATCAGCAAAATTGGCAATATCTTTAAGGCCAATCCAGCTCAGTTATGCCGATCATCGGTAAGTTCCGGCTATCGGTATGCCAAGTGCCAGTGAAATCAGCTCTATGCCTTCACAAACCACACCACATCACCTATTTCTTGGCGACTCAAATTGCTGTGCAAATCACCTGGTCGGACAGACGATTCGCGCCAGCGCATAGGTCAAACGGAAGGACCACAAATGGCGGATAGCCCCAAGAAGGAAAAAGACGATCAAAGCAAGGCCGGTGAACTTTTGTTCAACAGCCGCAATGTGCTGGTGACCGGAACTATCGACGACAAGGTCGCGAAGAATGTTGCAACCCAACTTCTTGCTCTGGCGGAAGTCAGCGATGACCCGATCAATCTGTTTATCTCTTCTCCCGGCGGTCATGTAGAATCTGGTGATATGGTTCATGACATCTCCAAATTTATCACGCCCGTAGTGCGTTGCATCGGCAGTGGCTGGGTCGCCAGCGCCGGAGCGCTGATCTTCATTTCTGCGGAGAAAGAGAATCGTTTTTGCCTGCCCAATACGCGCTTCCTGTTGCACCAACCAAGCGGTGGTGTGGGTGGCCAGGCTTCAGATATCGAGATTCAGGCCGAGCAAATCCGTCAAATGCGCGAACGTTTCGACAAGCTGTTTTCCGAAGCCACGGGCCAGACTCGCGAAAAAATCAGCAAGGATACGCACCGGGATTTCTGGCTGACCACAGACCAGGCCATCGACTATGGATTGCTCGGCTCGGTCATTGAATCGTCCAAAGATTTACCGAAAGGTTGATCAGAAATTCCAGACCCGGATCAACGGATCAAGGTAATTGTTGATGTGATTGGTTTGATCACAATGGCTGTTCTGTCGGTTGGTCTGTGAGCAACCGCAGCACAGCTTCTGAGGGTCGGCACAAAGCGACCCCCTTTGGTGAACAGACTATCGGGCGGTTAACAAGAACCGGATGCTCCAGCATCGCATCCAGCAGCGCCTCATCGCTGATGGCAGGATCAAGCAGACCAAGTTCTTCTGCTGGTGATTTTGTCGTCCGCAGGGCCTGGCGTGGTGTCAGATCGGCAGCGGCAAATAACCCCTGCAATTGCGGACGGGTCCAACCGGTTTTCAGATAGTCAATAATAACGGGCTCCTCACCGGACCCCCTGATCATTGCCAACGCATTTCTGGACGTTCCGCAATCAGGGTTGTGGTGAATGACAATGGCCATCAGCCTTGCACCCGGCCCTGGTCCTGCAACAACCACTTACATACCAGCCAGGCCAGTACTCCAGCGACCAACTGAGCAACAACAAAACCCGGAACGTCAATCGGCCTGATCCCGGCGAATGTGTCTGAAAGCCCGCGCGCGATGGTGACAGCCGGATTGGCAAAGCTTGTAGATGCAGTGAACCAATAGGCTGCTGTGATATAGAGCCCGACCGCCATGGCCACCGCATCCGCCCGTGCCTTCAGCGTTGCCAGGATTGTAAATACCAGACCAAAGGTTGCGACAGCTTCTGCGAACCATTGCGCACCACCGGTACGGGCCTTTGTGGAAAACTGCAAAAGCGAGTCATCAAACATCAAATGAGCCGCCCAGACACCGATAATGCCACCAGCGATCTGAAACAGGACATAGATGCCGCACTGGTCCCAGGAAAGTTCTTTACGCAAAGCAAAAACGACTGATACGGCCGGGTTAAAATGGGCGCCAGAGATGGGCCCCAACATGGTGATCAGCACGACAAGAATGGCACCCGTGGGAAGGGTATTGCCAAGCAGGGCGATGGCGACATTTCCACCGGCCAGTTGCTCAGCCATAATGCCCGATCCGACGACCGTTGCTAAAAGGAACGCAGTGCCGATGAATTCAGCAAACCATTTGCGCTGGGGAAAAATTATGGCGATGCCCATGTGAAGCCTGTTCTGGAGTTGCTTGGAAACTGCAGTATGTCACCGCATGTTTCCCAACTTACCGGAGAACAGTCATCGGCGGCAAACGTCAAACGTAACGATTCACGATATTTTCCAACTGCTCCTGACGACCCGATACCGGTTGTGGATTGACATTTTCAGCAGTGACCCATTCGGCAATCTGATCCAGCGACCATTCACCAGCGAGAAGTTTTTTGGCCGATTCCTCCCCCCAACCTGCATAGCGATGTTCCAGCGGATTGCTCAAGGCCCCGTCTTCAACCATTGCAGCTGCCGCTTTCAATCCACGGGCACAGCAATCCATGCCACCGACATGTGCTGCCAGAAGGTCTTGCGGATCAATCGACTGTCGACGCAATTTGGCGTCAAAATTTGTGCCGCCCGTGGTGAACCCACCAGCCTTCAACACCTGATAATAGGCCAGCGCCATTTCCGGCACATTGTTGGGGAACTGATCAGTATCCCAACCGGACTGATAATCATTGCGGTTCATATCAATGGAACCAAATATGCCCAATGCATCAGCCAGAGCCAATTCATGCTCGAATGTATGGCCGGCCAGAATGGCGTGCCCCTGTTCGATATTGACTTTGACCTCATTTTCCAGACCATGACGCTTGAGAAAGCCATAGACGGTAGCCACATCATAATCATATTGATGTTTGGTTGGCTCCTGAGGTTTGGGCTCGATCAATATGGCCCCCTCAAAACCGATCTTGTGCTTATATTCCACCACCAGGTTGAGGAATCGGCCAAGCTGCTCATCTTCGCGTTTGAGATCGGTGTTCAGCAGGGTTTCATAACCTTCACGACCGCCCCACAAAACGTAGTTTTCGCCTCCCAGACGGTGTGTGGCGTCAATGCAGGTTTTGACCGTTGCAGCTGCAAAGGCGAAGACTGACGGATCAGGGTTTGTCGCGGCACCCGACATATAGCGTCGTTGCGAAAACAGATTGGCCGTTCCCCACAAGAGTTTCATGCCGGTCTGATCCATTTTTTCTTCAAAATAGCTGACAATCTCTTCCAGATTGCGGGTGTTTTCAGCAAAGCTTGAGCCTTCCGGCCTCACATCAGCATCGTGAAAGCAGTAATAGGGAACGCCCAAAGCAGTGAACATTTCAAACGCCACATCGGCTTTTAGTTTGGCCGCCTGCATCGGATCCTTGAAGTTTTCTTCCCACCAGGGACGCTCAAATGTCAGCCCGCCAAAAGGATCGCTGCCGGGCCAGCAGAAACTGTGCCAATAGCAAGCCGCAAACCTCAGATGATCTTCCATTCGCTTGCCCATGACCATTTCATTGGGATCGTAATAGCGAAACGCCAACGGGTTGGTGCTGTCGGGACCTTCAAAGGGAATGGTTGTTATATCGCCGCCGCCAAAAAATCCTGTAGTCACCGATATTCTCCTGCACGTTTGATTTTCACCCGGTCAACACGCGTCGACCCGGTGTGGTTTAACCGAAAAAGCAGAACGCATATCGAGTGCGATCTGCTGTCTTGATAATTGTTTGTCTCAGGCAGCCAGGGCTCCAGGACCCGGAATCGCTCCGTCGGGGCATTTACCCAGGATGATCATACCAAGCACTTCGTCCTTGGTGACATCTTCGGTGCGTGCAGATCCGACAATGGCACCGTTTTTCATGACGGTGACGCGATCGGCCAGATCAAACACATCGTGAATGTCGTGGCTGATGAGGAATATGCCAATGCCATCAGCTTTCAACTGATGGATCAATTCCCCCACTTGTTCGGTTTCTTGTGGACCCAGGGCTGCCGTCGGCTCATCCATGATCAGGATGCGGGCGTTAAAGTGGATCGCCCTGGCAATTGCCACAGACTGTCGCTGACCACCGGAAAGCTGTTTAACCGGATCTTTGAAGCGTTGGAAATTTGGGTTTAGCCGCCCCATCACTTTACGGGTTTCCGCTTCCATTGCCGCATCGTCAAGCGTTCCCCAGCGGGTCAGCAATTCACGACCCAGATAGAGGTTGGCGGCAGCGTCCACGTTGTCGGCAAGCGCCAGTGTCTGATAGATCGTTTCGATGCCGTAGCCCTTGGCGTCGCGTGGATTGGTGACCGTTGCTTCCGATCCATCGACAAAAATCTGTCCGCTGTCGCGGGGATATGCACCCGACAGAATCTTGATCAAGGTCGATTTACCAGCGCCGTTGTGTCCCAGCAAACCGACAACTTCGCCGGGATACAAATCACAGGACGCGTGATCGACCGCCTTGATACCGCCAAATGCGATGGAGATATCTTTCATCTCCACCAGCGGGGTTTTTCCCGCATTGGGATCAGCTGACGTATCTTTTGCTTTTTTTGTTGCAGATTTAGCCATGTTCCTGCCTCCCTAAACTGATTTTCTACGATACAAAGTATCGATCCAGACGGCCGTTACCAAAACGCCGCCAACAACCATTTGCTGAATGGCAGCGTCAAACCCGACCAATACCATTCCCGATTGTAAGGACTGCATCACAAGAGCGCCAAGGATGGCGCCGTAGATCGTGCCGATACCGCCGGCAAAGGACGTGCCGCCAATAACCGCCGCAGCGATGACATAGAGTTCGTCCAGTGCCCCAAGGGCGTTGGTTGCAGAGTTAAGGCGCGCACTGGCAATCACAGCGGATATACCCGTCAATGCCCCCATCAAAGCAAAGATCATCATAGTCATTTTCTTGGTGTTGATCCCGGCCAATTCAGCGGCTTCTGGATTACCACCAATAGCAAACACATACCGACCAAAGCGTGTACGGGTGGCAAGAAATGTCATGCCGACCCCAACCGCCAGGGCGACCAGAACAGGAATTGCAAATCCATGCGAGATGAACAGTCCTTCCGCCGGCACTTCGATATTATTGGCTTCTGCATAGCGTCGCACGATCCCCTTAGGCCAGGGATATGAATTCACCACCAGAACGGCACCCAAAGTGACCGCAGATCCGATACCGGCGATCAGGTATTCCGCCCACATAGGTCGCAAGGGAAATCCAAATTTGATCCGTTGTTTGCGTCCTGAGTACAGCGCCAGGACAATTGCAGCACAAACCAGAATGCCTAATATCCACGAACCGGTTGCTCCTACAGTTCCATAGGGGCCACCTCCAATCAGGGCGAATGTCTGGTCAACTGGTGCAATGGTTTCACCGCGTGCAACCCACCAGGCCGATCCGCGCCAAAACAGCAACCCACCAAGTGTCACAATAAACGCCGGAATTCCCAAATAGGCGATCAGGAAGCCGTGGAACGCTCCAATCATCGCGCCAAACGCAATGCCGAACAGAACCGTGATGACCCAGATCATCGGGTGACCCAGGCCAAGATATTTTGGCAAGATCCAAACCTGAACAACCCCCATCAACATGGCAGTGACCCCCAGTAGCGAGCCGACCGACAGGTCAATATGCCGTGTCACGATAACCAGCACCATGCCGGTTGCCATAACTGCGATTGATGACGTCTGAACCGACAGGTTCCAAAGATTTCGCGACGTCAAAAAGGCGCCATAGCCATTAAATATCTGGCCATAGATATGAAACCCCACCCAGATGATCATCAGAGCAGCGATCATACCCAGCATGCGAGTATCGACTTCAGTCGCTCGCAGGAATCTCACCAGCGCACTTTCTTTGACTTCGACTTCTTGTTGTATATTGGACATATTTTTATCTCCCCGAACTCACCATCAAAAATGCAGGCAGCGCGGCCAGCTGCAGCTTGGACAGTCAGTTTATCAGATTGTTGGGTTGTTTAAGAATAGGCCGCGCAACTGGGAGAGCGGCGCGGCCTAGGCAGAAGAGATCGGGCGTCAAAATGCGCCCGATCAATTTCACCAAAGGTCGCTAATCAGCAGCCTGACACACCAGCCTGAGCGCCTTCACAAGCAGCAGCTTTACTGATCCAGCCCGCATCAATGACAACGTTCATGTTGTCTTTGGTAACGGCCGTTGGAGCCAACAGGATGGAGTTAACGGTCACGCCGCGCTTACCGCCAGAAAATGGAGCGACATTTGGTACGTCGGTCATTTTCTTGCCGTCTGAAAGCATCAGAGCAGCTTCAGCAGCCACTTTACCCAGTGCGCGCGAGTCTTTCCAAACCGACACAAGCTGTGTGCCGCGAGCAACGCGGTTGAGAGCAGCGAGGTCGCCGTCCTGACCGGTCACTGGCACATTGCCTGCCATGCCCTGAGCGGCCAATGCAGCAACTGCGCCACCGGCCATGCCGTCGTTTTCAGAAATCACAGCATCAATATTGTTGTTATTGGCTGTCAACATCTGTTCCATGTTGCGCTGAGCATTTTCAGGCTTCCAGCCATCGGTGAATGCTTCACCAACATTCTTGATCTTACCTGAATCAATATTTGGCTTCAGCACTTCCATGATGCCTTCGAAAAGGAAGGTCGCGTTGGGATCGCCTTGATCGCCTTTGATGAATGCAAAATTGCCTTCAGTTTTACCTTTGGCCAGCATTGTCTGAGCCATCAAGCGGCCAACACCAACATTGTCGAATGTAATGTACAGTGAATCCGGGTGCTCAATCTGCACATCATATGCAATCATTGGGATACCTTCAGAAGACGCTTTGTCAACGGCCGGCAGAATTGCTTCAGAATCAAACGGGACAATCAACAATACGTCTGCACCCTGGGAAATCAGGGATTCAACATCGGTCAACTGCTTTGAGGCAGAACCCTGCGCATCTGAAGAAATATAGCGGTCTCCATTAGCTTCAACGATACCTTTGATGACAGCTTCATCGCGCTTCCAGCGTTCTTCCTGAAAGATTTTCCAGGATACGCCAATAGTCTTGCCAGCAGCAAAAGCCGAGCCAGCAACAGAAGCTGACAACATAGCTGCGCCCATCAGGGCGAGTGTAAATTTTTTCATAGATTTCCTCCCGGTGCGAACACCATTTCATATAACAGCGGCGGTTCATCCGCCGAACCTCATTTAATTCGAGGCTCAAAAAAAATAGTGACTTGAACGGGGCTTTGTGTCAACATAAAAGTTATGAAAGAACAACCTATTGAAATTTATAACTATTCTGAGAAGCATTTGAAGTGGATTGCTGCTCCGGTTTATTTTGTGCGCAAAATTTGGACACTCAAATGGTGAAAATTGTCCGGTCAGACGACATGCGTCATCATAACCGCGCGCAGATATTGTCCGCGATTCGCCGCAATCAAACCGTGTCACGCACAGAAATCAGTGCTCAAACAAGGCTTAGTGCGGCAACTGTATCGGCGATAACTTCCGATTTGCTTGAAGAAGGTGTTCTTTCCAGGCTTGACCCGGATATTGCCGAGCCAGCTGATCGTTCTTCGGCCAGCAGAGGGCGCCCGAAGATTTCGTTGGGGATCAATGCGAGCGCAGCGATGGTTTGTGCGGTTTATTTTCAGCTGAATTTCGTCTCGGCCTCAATGTTTGATTATGCTGGCAATCTGGTCAGCGTTTACACGCTCGAAATCAGCACCGAAGACATCACGTCAGACGAAATTCGTGCCGCCTTGATTGCCAGCATTGAAGGAGCGTTGGACCGGGCACATTCAGACAAGAAATCCCTGCGTCATATCGAACTGGGCTTTCAGGGAGTTACCGATGTCGCGGGCGAACGCTTGTTGTGGACGCCTATTTGTCCGGAGACCAATATTCCCGTCAAAAATTGGCTCGAGAGCCATTTTGGCGTTTCTGCCCATGTTGCCAATGACTGCGAATTAATTGCCCGGGCGCTTAATTGGCGTGACCCGGCAAGATACGGAGAGAATTTTGCCGCCGTGTTGCTCGCCAACGGTGTGGGTATGGGGTTGTTTTTGAGAGGCGGTATCATCAACGGCACACGCTCTTCTGGTGTGGAATTCGGACACATGAATTACACCCCCGGCGGGGCATTGTGCCGATGTGGAAATCTGGGATGTATTGAGGCCTATGCGGGCGATTACGCCATCTGTCGCCGGACCAAAGGGCAGGACAAGAATGTTTCTCCTTCGGGCGTCATGGAACGGACGGATTTGATCGAAGTTCTGATTGCGGCCAAAGAACAGGACCCCAACGCACTTGCTGCGATTCACGAGGCTGGTGCTGCAATTGGCACTGGTTTGGCGAGCTTGTTTGCAATAGTTGACAGATTTCCAATCGTCCTCGTTGGTCGAGGGGCCACATTGTTCGAATTAATGGAGCCGGCAATCCGCAAAGCGCTGGAAGCAGCACCTGGAGACAATGATCTCACGGATGTTGAAATTGAGTGTTTTGCCGATGAGCGCCCGTTGGTCCGTGAGGGTTGTTCCATCCGCGCACTTATGGCGTTGGACCAGGAAGTGGCCAATCGGCGCCATACCAATGAGGCTGCAGAATGACGACTAAACGGCTAATTGCCATAGCGGCCATGGCAGCTCTGATTACGGGCACCGGAAGTGCAGCATCCGACAAAGTCGAGTGGGCGGAAATCACTGCCGAACTTGGGAAAGTGAAACAGGCCCCGTCCGGTCATTTGAGTTTCCAGCGTCTGAAAAAACTGCTGGATATAGGCGAAGCCCTGTTTGTGGCCAAGTTCACAACCGAGGACGGCGCCGGACGGCCAGCAGCAACCCAGGCGATTGATCCTACCAAGGTGCGCCATCAGCCCACCGAGCCATTTGCTCGCCTGTCTGGGCCCGACTCCCTGGCATGTTCCTCATGTCACAATGACCCGGTCCCGGGTGGCGCCGGAGGATTTGTTACGAATGTTTTTGTGTCAGAAGGTTTTACCAATGCCAATTTTGACACCAGCGATCCACAATTTTCCAACGAACGGGGCACCAACCACCTGTTCGGTGCCGGTCTGGTAGAGCTTCTGGCTCGCGAAATGAGCGCTGATCTGGCAGCAACCCGGTCCAGCGCTCTGCGCCTTGCACGGCAAAAAGCCAGGCCGGTAGAAGTCACACTTGAAAGCAAAGGCGTATCGTTCGGGGTGCTGACGGCATTGCCGGACGGCCTGGTCGACCTTTCCGGAATCGACGGAGTAGACACCGATCTCGTTATTCGCCCGTTCAGCCAAAAGGGGGTTATGACTTCTTTGCGTCAGTTTACGGTCAACGCCATGAACCACCATCATGGCATGCAAGCCACCGAACGATTTGGCAGCCGCTGGACCGGCGAAAATGATTTTGACGAAGACGGTCATTCAAATGAAATGACCCCAGGGGACATCTCGGCTCTGGTTGCCTGGCAGGCCACCCTGCCCGCTCCTGGAATTCAAACACCCGCAAGCGACGCCTGGAAACAAGCCGCCCGGTCCGGTGCTGATTTATTCAACGATTGGACCTGCAACTCCTGTCACCGCCAGACCTTGCCACTCGACTCGCTGGTTTTCAGCGATCCGGGCCCTTACGACGCGGCTGGAACTCTCGACGATAAACAGGTTGAAGTCACAGCGGAATACGACCTGAAAATGTTGGAATGGGCACAAAAGCTGCCAACTGACGAGCAGGGACGGGTTCTGGTTCCTCTGTTCGGCGACCTCAAACGCCACAAGATAACCGACAGACAAATCGCTGCGCTGGGCAATGAATTGCTGTCCCAACGGTTTGTCGGGCGCGATGTATTCATGACAACTGAGCTTTGGGGCATCGGTTCCACCGCACCCTATGGCCACCGCAATAACTTCACCACGCTGAATTCTGTCATTTTGGCCCATGGTGGCGCGGCTCGGGATTCTCGCGACCTGTATGAAGCGGCTCCCGAAGAGAAACGCCTTGCCCTTATCGCCTATCTGCGAACATTGGTGATTAACAAATGACCCGGTTTTTCAAACTGATTGCTGGCTGTGTAGCCCTCGCCACCAGTCTCAGCGGCAAGGCAGCAATTGCGCAGAACTTCCCGTTTGATGTTCCCAATATGCTGGAGCAGGCCGCCGCTGCTGGTCTGAACCATACCTATGATGGCCCCTGGGAATTTTTTGTCGGTGGCGGTGTCGCCAGTTTTGACTGTAATGGGGACCGAATGCCGGACTTGTTTTTGGCCGGCGGCAGCAATCCTGCCCAACTGTTTATAAATAGGTCTGCCCTTGCCGGAGAATTGAAGTTCAAAAAAGCTCCCATCGGCCTTTCGGAACGCGATTCTTCACGCGTTCTTGGCGCCTATCCTGTCGACATTGATTCCGATTCACACATGGATCTGGTGGTGCTTCGTTTGGGAGAAAACATTATCCTCAAAGGCGAGGGAAACTGCCAGTTCACCAAAGCCAATCGCACGTTTGCATTTGACGGTGGCAATGCCTGGAGTACAGGTTTTGCAGCGACCTGGGAAAAAGCGGCAACCTATCCGACGCTGGCGATTGGCAATTACGTCGACCGCTCTGCCCCCGGCTCCCCATGGGGTACGTGCGAAGCCAACGTGCTGCACCGCCCTGTTGCAGATGGCAAACTGGATTACAGTCAGCCCTATAAGTTGAAGCCGGGATATTGCTCGCTGTCGATGCTGTTCACCGATTGGAATAAATCGGGGAACCCGTCGCTGCGGATCACCAACGACCGCCAATATTACCGCGGTGGTCAGGAACAATTATGGCGCATTCCGGCGGCAGGTACGCCGCGTCTATTCTCCCGGAGCCAGGGCTGGAAACCGTTGCGCATTTGGGGAATGGGCATTGCCGAAGCCGACCTCAACCAGGACGGGTATCCCGAATACGCCTTGACGTCGATGGGCGACACAATGCTGCAGACACTGGAACCCGATGCCGAAGGTGAGCGTCCGACCTATCGCGACGCCGCATATGAAAAGCAGATGACCGCCCACCGCCCCTATACCGGCACAGATTTGAAACCTTCCACCGGCTGGCACACCCAGTTTGCTGACTTCAACAATGATACCCGCCTCGACCTCTATATCGCCAAGGGCAATGTGGAGGCCATGCCGGACTTTGCCGCCTATGATCCCGATAATTTGTTGATGGGAGATGACGACCAAAAGTTCCACGAACAGGGCGACAAAGCCGGCATCAATCTGGATCGCCGCGGCCGGGGGGCAGCAATTGCCGACCTTAACGCCGACGGTATGCTGGACATGGTGGTGGTAAATCGCAAAGGACCAGCAAGCCTGTTTCGCAATCAAGGCGCCAAAACAGACTGGGGGCATCGTCCCATGGGCAACTGGCTGGCCATCGAACTGAATAATGGCAAGCAGAACATCTCGGGCGTCGGTGCAAAAATTACCATTAAGACAGGCAATGTCACTCAATCAAGAATGGTGCAAATCGGTGGTGGGCATGCGTCCGGCCAGGCCGGCTTTATCCATGTGGGTCTTGGCGTCGCTGAACGCGCCAAGATCAGGGTCCAGTGGCCAAATGGCGACTGGAGCCACGAATATCGGGTTTTTGCAAATAATTTTGTTCAAATACCACGCGGCAAACCCAACGCCTTATATTGGTATCCACAGCCATCCAGTCCCTGACAAGCTGAACCGTCAAAGCACCACGTCAAAAATCTATATTGGCAACCGACAGGGCATTGTCCTGAATAAATTCGCGACGTGGCTCAACTTCTTCGCCCATCAACCGGGTGAACAGATCATCCGCTTTGGTCGCTTCAATGACCCGCACCTGCAGCAATGATCGGGCGTCCGGATCCAAAGTTGTCTCCCACAATTGTTCAGCGTTCATTTCGCCGAGCCCCTTATAACGCTGGAAAGACAACCCTTTTTCGCCTGCAGCAAACACCACATCCAACAGGTCTCGCGGTCCAAACACATCGGTGACGACGTCCCGTCTGAGCAACTGGCAGGGGCGGCCATATAAGGGTTGAAGATGCGCAGCAAAGGCGTCCAGTGCGCGGGCGTCAGCGGAAGCAATCAAAGCATTATCGATGACGTGCACTTCCTTGACACCCCTCACCATGCGCGAAAACTGCATCGCAAAACCGCTGGCGTCGTCGCGCAATTCGCCGACCCAACCGGTTTCTGTTTCTTCTGCAAGTGCATCAAGACGTTTGGCAACATAATCTGCCGCGGCGGCGGCCTTTTCCCGATCCGACATCAATTCGGAGTTCAGGGCACCGGCGATTGCCAACTGCTCCACAACGCCACGGTCGTAGCGGGTGTGCAAACCATCAAGCAGTCCGCGAATATCCAGAGCCCGGTCAACGGCCTGCCGTAAATCTGCACCCGCCATGACTTCACCGGATGCCAGCGTCAGCATGGCCTCTTCGAGACCACCTTCGATCAGGTAGTTTTCCCGCTCTGCTTCATCTTTGAGATATTGCTCTGATTTGCCGCGTTTCACCAGATAAAGCGGTGGTTGAGCGATATACAAATAGCCCCGTTCTATCAGTTGTGGCATTTGGCGGAAAAAGAATGTCAGCAACAGGGTACGGATATGTGCACCATCCACGTCAGCGTCAGTCATGATGATGATTTTGTGGTACCGCGCCTTTTCAATGTTGAACTCGTCCTTGCCGATGCCGGTTCCAAGCGCCGTAATCAGCGTGCCGATCTGTTCTGATGACAACATCTTGTCAAATCGGGCACGTTCGACATTCAACACTTTGCCGCGCAGTGGCAATATTGCCTGATTTTTCCGGTCGCGCCCCTGTTTGGCCGACCCACCGGCGGAATCTCCCTCAACAATAAACAATTCAGACTTTGCCGGGTCCCGTTCCTGGCAATCAGCCAGCTTGCCGGGCAGCGAGGCGATGTCCAGAACACCTTTGCGGCGGGTAAGTTCTCTGGCCTTGCGGGCAGCTTCGCGAGCACTTGCGGCTTCTACAACCTTTGACACGATGATTTTGGCTTCGGTTGGGTTCTCTTCAAACCACTCCCGCAGCGTCTCGTTGACCAGGCTTTCAACAACAGGCCGCACTTCCGAAGAAACCAGCTTGTCTTTGGTCTGGGATGAGAATTTTGGGTCTGGCACTTTAACCGACAAGGTACAGGTCAGTCCCTCGCGGCAGTCATCACCTGTGAGAGAGACCTTTTCCTTTTTCATGATACCAGAAGAATCTGCGTACCCCGTCACCTGACGCGTCAGGCCGCCACGGAAGCCTGCCAGATGAGTACCGCCATCCCGTTGTGGAATATTATTGGTAAAACACAGAACATTCTCGTTGTAGGAATCATTCCACCACAAAGCCAGTTCAACGGTTATGCCGTCCTTTTCGGATTTCAGGTAAATCGGCATATCAATCAGCGGCTGTTTGGCGCGATCCAAATAGCGCACAAACTCCATCAGTCCGCCTTCATAATACAACTCGGTTGTCCGGGGCTCGGCAGAGCGAGCATCGGTCAATATGATACGGGTGCCAGAATTCAAAAAAGCCAGTTCGCGGAGACGGTGCTCCAGTCGGTCAAACTCGAATTTGATATTTGTAAACGTTTCGCTCGACGGCATGAACGTGACTTCGGTTCCGGTGTAATCTCCAGCGTCGTCGGTCACCTCAAGCGGGCCGTCAGAAACCCCATGGGTGAATGAAATTTCGTGCCATTTGCCGTTGCGGGCGATTTTCAGAACCAATGAAACCGACAGCGCATTTACAACCGAAACACCCACCCCGTGCAGGCCACCCGACACCTTATAGGAGTTCTGGTCGAACTTACCCCCCGCATGAAGCTGAGTCATGATGACTTCCGCAGCCGACATATTCTCTTCCGCGTGCATGTCTACCGGAATTCCACGGCCATTGTCGGTAACCGTCACCGATCCTTCAGGGTTGATAGTCACCGTCACATAATCGGCGTGTCCGGCGAGCACTTCATCAATGCCGTTATCAACGACCTCGTAGACCATGTGATGCAGACCCGAGCCATCATCGGTATCTCCAATATACATGCCCGGTCGTTTTCGCACCGCATCTAGGCCCTTCAGAACCTTGATGGAATCGGCACCATAATCTTCACCATTGTGGCCAGCATTTTCTGTGGGGGAATGCTCGTCGCTCATCTATTTTTCCTGCTCGATCGCATCGCATTTGACACAATATGCTACCTGCACGAATCGCGCAGCGAATGGCCCACAATATAGGCGCTGAACCGCCAATAACCAAACATTTGCAGCAGAATTCCGCAATCGACTGGGGAGCGATATATATGAAAAAATCAAAACGCTGAATGGCTTGCAGAACGGCCGCACGAGTTCACTTGTCAAATCATCACGCGCCGGTGGATCCAAACCCACCACCGCCTCGATCTGATGAGGACAATTCATCAACTTCTTCGACCTGAACCCGAGCCACAGGCGCAATTACAAGCTGCGCTATGCGCATACCACGCGTAACCTCAAAGTCGTGCTCGCCATGGTTCACCAAAGGCACTTTCACCTCGCCACGATAATCTTCATCGATCGTTCCCGGCGTGTTGATCAGGCTGATACCGTGTTTGATCGCCAGACCCGATCTGGGCCGCACCTGCCCTTCATGTTGGTGCGGCAGTTCAATAGTCAGTCCGGTGGGAATCAACATTCGCTGCCGCGGTGCCAACACCACCGGTTCTGCTTCCGGCACTGCGGCTTTCAGGTCCATTCCAGCTGCACCAGCCGTCTCATAAGCCGGCAGCGGCAATCCTTCGCCATGGGGCAGGCGTTTGACCTTCAGTGTGTTCACGACAGATCAGCTCCCAATGAATTCACCAGCGGCACGAATTCGCGAAACGATGTGTTGATCATAAAAGTGTCATCCACCGAAACCGGTTTTTGCGACGCCATGCCCATCACCAAAAAACTCATCGCAATGCGATGGTCAAGCAGTGTGTGAACAGCTCCACCACCAGCCACCACGCCATTGCCACCACGTACCGCCAGCGTGTCTTCGCCTTCGACACAATCAACCCCATTGACTTCAAGGCCTCGTGCCGTGGCCGCCAGACGGTCGCATTCCTTGACCCGCAATTCATCGAGACCCAGCATAACGGTTTCACCTTCGGCAAAGGCCGCCGCGACCGACAGAACCGGATATTCATCAATCATTGATGGAGCGCGGTCTGCCGGAACAGTTACGCCTTTTAGTTTGGAATGTTTTACCCGGATGTCTCCAATATCCTCTCCGCCGGAAACCTGGCGGTTGAAGATCGTAAGATCGGCGCCCATCTCCACCAGCGTATCGAACAATCCGGTGCGAGTTGGGTTCAACAGGACATTTTTGATGGTCACATCAGAACCGGGAACGATCAATCCGGCGACGATTGGAAAACTTGACGAGGAAGGATCACAAGGAACAACGATCTTCTGGGCTATCAGGTCTGTTTGACCTTTAACCGAAATATGTCGCGCTCCATCTCCATCAACGTTGATGGTAATTTCTGCTCCAAACCCAGCCAACATCTTTTCAGTATGATCTCTGGTCATAACCGGTTCGATCACCGTTGTCGTTCCGGCGATGTTCAACCCCGCCAGCAGTACCGCAGATTTGACCTGTGCAGAGGCAACCGGCACGCGATAGTTGACTGGCACCGGCAACGGTGCACCATGGACAGTGAGTGGCAGACGGTCGCCCTCAGCACTGTTGACCTGCATACCTGTTTCCCGCAGCGGGTTCAGCACCCGGCCCATGGGACGACTAGACAAGGAAGCATCTCCGACAAAACTGACCGGAAAATTGTAACCGGCCACCAGCCCCATGGCGAGGCGGGAACCGGTTCCTGCATTACCGAAATCCAAGGGTTCGGTTGGTTCCAGCAAGGCCCCGTTGCCCATGCCGTCGACCAGCCAGGTGTCTCCGTCTTTGCGAATATTGGCGCCCAGCGCACGCATGGCACCGGCAGTGGCCATGACATCATCTGCTTCCAGCAAGCCGGTGACACGGGTCTGGCCATCAGCAACAGCACCGAGCAGAAGCGAACGATGGGAGATTGATTTATCACCCGGAACCGAAATGGAACCGGAGAGATTTGTGACAGGATTACTTGTCACAGGAATGGGCGTATGGTCATGCCCATGGGTCTCAGTAAGACTGGCCATAATGAAAGAATTTGGTTTTGGGTTGGACGATGGTTCGTTCAGCAGACGGTTTATAGGATGAAATCTGGCCGCTGTCACCTATCGACAGCCTCATGGAGAGTAGAACCTGCTATAAATTAGGCAAATTTATCCCTTTGACAGGCGGTCCTGTGGACGCTAGACCCTGCCATCAATCGAGCTGACGGATTGTTGGCTGATACCCGGATTCCTTTACCTGAATGAGGCAGACCATTGGCTAAACCTGAACTTGGCGAAAAGCGCCTGTGCCCCAGCTGCGCTGCAAAATATTACGATCTGAATCGTGATCCTATTTTGTGCCCTAAATGCGGTGCAACTTTCGAACTTGTTGTTACTACTGCCAAGGCCAAGCCTGAGAAGGCGGCTAAGGAAAAAGAGACCAGCACCGATGAAGACGAAGCTGAGAGCGGCGCAGGTGGCCCGGAAATCATCAGCCTGGAAGATGCTGAAGAAGACGACAGCGAAACTGTTGACGGCGATGAAGATGATGTCCCAAGCGATATTCCGGATGTTGAAATTGAAGACGACGACGACGATGACGACCAGGCTGACGGCCCATTCCTTGATGATGAAGATGATGATGACGACAATCTCGCCGACCTCATCCCGGTCACCAAGGATGACAAGGAAGATACCTGATCTGATATTCTAACTTGGAATATTTCGAGAATCCGGTCGATATTGGACTTGTCAATTGTCGGTCTGTTTCGTATGAACCGCGGGCTCGTCGAGATTGATTGACGAACCCGAAGCCATCAATCCGGTGGCTGCCACTCAGCCGACATGTGTCGGCTCGGATGGGGCTATAGCTCAGTCGGGAGAGCGCTTGCATGGCATGCAAGAGGTCAGCGGTTCGATTCCGCTTAGCTCCACCAAATTTCAAACCGTTTTGATGATATATTAGAATGACTTAGGTGGTAATTCATTACCGTTCGAAAGCCCGGTCACCGTTTTGCAAGAGGTCTCCGGTCACCGCTCGGTCACTCGAAATTGGTGACAATACCTGGAAAATTGCCCCATTGAACGAAAAGCAGACACTCAAAGACCCGTGCAGGGTGTCGGGTCAACGCCAATTACTTCCAAGCCATCAATTTGCGACGAATGACGGCTTGGATGCAGGTTTCGACCAATTTGGCAGGGTCGCAGCATGAACAATGGGTGTCGAACGGTGCGGCCAAAGATGAGCCAATGCAGACAATTTCAACGCAAAACCCCTTCTGGACCTAACTTGACCTGAATCAAGATCATTTTCTGACGCTTCGAGTACGCTGTCCATGATTAAACCAGATAGGAGGTTGGTTATGTTTAGCAAAATCGTCGTTGGTGTAGATGGGTCAGATCCATCCAATGCGGCCCTGAGTGTAGCCTGTGATTTGGCTCAAAAATACAATTCAGAAATCCATCTCGTCCATACTCCGCAACCGCAAACCGTTGCCTTTGCCATGGGGGCTGTTGCAGGTTATCAGGCAATCACGACCATGCCCTCCGACGAAGAAGTTACTGTGGCTGCAGAAAAAATACTGAATTCAGGTAAGGCTATTGCGAAAAAACATAATCTGGAGGTCACTCAGTCTTACATGAGCCGTGGTAAACCCGTCGAGGAAATTATCGCTTGTGCAGAAGGTTGCGGTGCTGATCTGATTGTCACTGGTCGTCGCGGGCTGGGCGGCATTGGTTCTCTTGTTCAGGGGAGCACGACCCAGGGTGTCAACCACTTGGCCAAATGTGCTTGCTTGTCGGTGGTATAGGACCTGCCAGAAGTCAACTGAGGCAGCTTCTGGCCAACATTCGACTGCCATTCATAAAGATGAATTGGCTGCTGATAGCTTCGCGTCAGACATTGGGCGACTAAAGGCCATGCCAAACTCACCCATACTCGTCCATCTGACTATTCCGTTCACTTTTCCCAGCTCGGTTTGCGACACGCTCACGGTCTGACCCACCGTCAACGAGACAGGAGAGTCAATCCGAAACCCGGACGCACACTGTGGAACGAACCCTAGTGGTTCAGCGCCTGCGTTGGTCTCGCGCTCGCGAATGATAGATTACTTATCAAGTCGATTTCTGATAGCGTAGGCAGAACTTTTTGAAGACGGGCGTGGAGATGTCCTCGACTGCGGCAATGGCGGGGTATGGCGGAGCGTTTTGACAAGATGATGTGGCCGCAAGTGCCGGCGAACGAAATGATCAACGCCTTTGTGGCGTTCCTTTTCGCGGCATCGGCGCCTGTTGCGATCATCTTGGCCGCAGGCACACGCGGCGGGCTGAGTGAAGCGGATCTGGCTTCTTGGATCTTTGCCGCGTTCGCGGTGAATGGGGCACTGAGCATCGGGATGTCAATTGCTTACCGCCAACCACTAGCCTTCTTTTGGACAATACCCGGAACAGTTCTCGTGGGCGCGGCGCTGCAATCTTTAAGTCTTGCCGAAGTGATCGGGGCATATGTTATGACAGCGGTCCTGCTTCTGGTACTGGGGCTGACTGGTTGGGTCAGGGCAGTAATGGACCGGATTCCTATGCCCATTGTTATGGGCATGGTAGCGGGCGTTTTCGTAGAGTTCGGACTGGACTGGATACGGGCATTCACAACAGATTTCGTATTGGTGGCGGCAATGACCGTTACATTCTTTGCCCTTACTGCAGTGCCTAGAGCGCAGAAGCTATTCCCGCCGATGATCGGGGTGCTGTTGGTAGCACTTATGGTTCTTCTTCTGCAGGAAAACGTCGGGACGGGAGTGGCTACTCCGGAGGGTACACCCATCTTCGCGGCGCCAGCGATCTATTGGCCGCAGTTCTCGGTGGCCGCCGCGTTAGAGCTCGTCGTGCCGCTGGCCATCACCGTTATTGCAGCGCAGAACGCGCAGGGCATCGTTATCCTGCGAGGAGCTGGACATAAACCACCGGTGGACGCAATCACAACAGCTTGCGGTGGCGCCTCTTTGGCTACAGCAATGCTCGGGAGCGTCTCAACTTGTCTAACCGGCCCTTCGAACGCGATCCTTGTTTCGAGCGGACGGGTGGAACGGCACTGGATCGCGGCGGTTCTACTAGGCGTTCTTGCGATACTGTTCGGCGTGTTCGCCCCCCTGGTTACGAGCCTTTTGTTGGCCACGCCAGCTGCCCTGCTCAGCACCCTCGCCGGTCTTGCCCTGCTGCGCACACTTCAAGCCGCATTTCAGACTTCCTTCGGGAACACTTTCTCGCTGGGCGCATTGGTTGCCTTTCTCGTGACACTTGCGGGTATTCCGGTGTTGAATATAGGCGCGCCGTTTTGGGCCCTTGTCTTTGGAATGCTCGCAAGCTTTCTTTTGGAGCGCGATGCCTTTTCCAAGAGATGAACTGACAAGAACGAAAGTTAAATTCAGGGCCCATTTCATGAGGGTTAAGAGTCACCGATGCTTCAGCATCACCCACATGCATGTGTTGCGGCGACCGGTTGAATCCAAGCCGCACTCCCGAAATTGAGCCGAGTGCGCCCGGTGATGGGTGCAAGGTCTGGTCAGAGCCGATTTTGATGAAAAAGGCTTTGTTGAAATAGTTTTCAAGTTCTGATTCAGTTTTCCTATAGAATTGGGAGATTGATACGATGTTGGGACCACGTCAGGCGTTTCAGGCGGCTCTATTTTACGAGTTCAATCTGGAAGATCATGTTCCGAGCACTCATTTGTTACGGTCGATAGATCGGTTTGTTGATCTCGGCGACATTCGCTCACACCTGCGCCCTTTCTACAGTGATATTGGTCGTCCCTCGGTTGATCCAGAATTGATGATCCGCATGTTGTTAATCGGCTACATCACCAATGTGCCGTACTAACCGGTGCGCAACCCGTATGGAAAAACCTTCACCAATGCGGGCCTTATCCACAATTGGACAGGGCAGAAAAGGCATCAACATCGGTGATTATTGAGCATTGTAGTCCGCGTAGATTGCGACGCGATTGATCGCGATCATGCTCGCTGGACTGAAAATGCTGCTACGGGCTTATTCCGTTGAAAAACTCATTGTTTGATTTGTTGTAATTGCAGTTCGAATTCGAAACAGCGTTGTTCTTGTTGGTTCTCAGGCTGCTGGGTTTGGTTCTGGGATCAATTTTGCGAGTTTTCTGAGGTTCTGGGCGG
>JABABQ010000066.1 GCA_014238155.1 Rhizobiaceae bacterium | reverse complement strand
GCATCATGAAGCTCGACCGATTGCGACTTCGCGGACCAAATGGAGCCAAAGATGAATTCCACCTCGCAGCAACCGCACAAAACCTCCGCAAACTCGCAAAACTAATCCCGCAGCCGGCGTAAAAACCGAACGGGAAGCCGCTCAGCCAAACTACAGCACCAGATAAATCAAAGCCTTTTTCATCAAAATCAGCCCTACTAAGACCGTGGGCCTATGGCGCGATCAGAACAACCAATCGCACCGGAAGGTTAATCGTCGTCGAGGGTATACAGCTCGCGGCGCATGATCTTACCGGTGCTTGTTTTTGGAACATCACTGACAAACTGAACTTTTCGCGGGCATTTGTAAGCTGCCAATTTCTCGCGACAGAAAGCAATGATATCCTGCGCATCACCGCTCTCACCTTCTTTGAGAACAATATAGGCCTTCGCGATTTCGCCCTTCAATTCGTCGTCCTGTTTGCCCACCGCGGCAAGAGCAACGCAAGGATGTGCTGCAAGAACACGTTCAATCTCCGCCGGATAAACGTTGTAACCACCGGTCAGGATCATGTCCTTCTTTCGGTCAACAATGTAAACACACCCATCTTCATCCATGGTGCCCAAATCACCGGTATGCAACCAACCGTCGGGTTCCAACGTTTCGCGTGTTTTCTCCTCATCACCAAAATATCCAATCATGACAATTGGGCCACGAACCATGAGTTCGCCAACTTCTCCTTGTGGCATCGTTTTTTGCGCATCCTCAGCATCTGCAATACGCAGTTCACAATAGGGAATGGCACAGCCAATCGAACCGTGTTTGTTGGTGCCATACAGTGGATGAGTGGAGCCAAGGCCAGCTATTTCGGTCATCCCCCATAATTCGATCAATGGGACTTTAAAGCCCGTTTCGACCGCCTTCATCGTGGTGACAGGCATGGTTTGGCCGCCAACATAACAGCGCGTTAAACTGCTCAGATCAGCATCTGCAAATGCCGGGTTGTTGAGCATGAACATATACATTGTCGGAACGCCATCGAAGATCGTTGCCTTGTGAGAGGCTATGTCATCCATGACGGCCACCGGATCGAACGTCTTGTGAAGCACCAGTTTTGTTCCAAACATCATCATGCCATTCATCAGTACATTGGCGTAAACATGTGGACAGGGTAGCGCACTCACCACCACATCGCTTTCACCACGCATGTGTGATTGGCTGGTCATCGCTCCATTGACGATGACGGCGCGGTGCGATTGCATTGCGCCTTTGGGATGTCCGGTCGTGCCTGAAGTATAGCCAATGGTTGAAAGCGAAGACGGGTCGATATCGTTGACAGTTGGGGCGGAGGTGTCATTTTTCAGCAGATCATTGAATGCAACCGCACCCGCAACAACATCATCGCCAAAGGAAATAATTTCCTGAACATCACCCGTGCCTTTGATTGGCATTATGGCATCAACTTTTTCCTGTGATGCGATGATTGCCTTGGCTCTGCAATCCTTTACGACATATTCGATCTCGCTTGGGGTCAACATCGTATTGACCGGATTGATGACCGCACCAAGACGGGCAATGGCGTAGTAACTTACAATCCATTCCCAGGAATTCGCGGCATATAAGGTGATCACATCACCCTTGGAAAAGCCCAAAGTTGATAAGTTGGCCGCAACAGCTTCCACCATCTCGTTGAGTTGATGGTATGAAAAGGATTGCCCTTCAAAGAACAGCGCTTCTTTGTTGCCGAATTTATCTGCTGCTGCCTGCGCAACCTGTCCTAGGTGATCAACCATACCAATTTCCCATTCCCCGCGATTGATGCAGTGGAGCACTTGTTTCAGGCATTAACAATAGGTTTGAAAGTTTCGAAGTGCCGATCATGTTAAGTGTCGCAAGTATGACAACAAACGAAATCGAAAACGGTAAAAGGTCCGCTTCTCGGTCATTTACCCGATACTGGGCCAGGTGTTTTTAAAGACTGCTTTGGTGCCCACTGCTTGAAATTCACACCAAGGTTTGAACGCCAGACCTGATTATATATAGCGCTCATGGAGTGCACCTTTGCGTCATCAAAAGACAAGTTCATCGTAAATAATCACAATGGCCACTCGTCTGGACGACCTCGTGCTTCGGCTCTAGGGTCAGTGATGATTGAGCTCATCGGACGGGCACGATCAAACTTGCCGCACCATACGAACAATTCAAGGTCGTCGGAGGTCATTATGAAATCGTTCCCAAAGGCTCTTCTTGTCGCGTTATTTACCGTTTGTGTTTTTATTTCGCACCCTAGCCTAGCGGATGACTGCACATCGCATATTGCGGAGATGTTCACGAACGGCCCGCTAGATGCTTATCAACGCCCGCCGCACAGACATGAGAAACAAGTGGTCGATTCCGCTGGCAACGTTTCGATTACTTTTCAATCAATTGTCGAAAACCCGCTTCGCACAATCTCTGGCATTAAGGGCGGAACGATGACCCTGACCATTGATGATGATACCTGGACTGGCCCTGGACCGGACGGCCCATGGACACCTTCCGAAAACAACAATCCAAAAAACCGAGAACCCTGGCACAAAGCAATGCAGGCACAACAAGCCAAAAACCTGACAGCAACGGAATGTGCAAACGGTGTCAAGTTGAATGGAAATACCTGGAACATGGTGCGTTACTCTACCAAGACCGACCCTAATCCAGACATGAACAACGCTTTTTTTGGCTGGTCCGGCACTGTCTATATCGATTCGAATACGCTGCAGGTCATGCGATTGGAGCAGACGGGGTTCTTTTCCTCCTGGTTGCCTGAGCCGGGGAAGGACACACACGTCACGCTGTTCACCTATGAACCGGATGTAAAAATATCCGTGCCTGAGTAAACTAACCAATGATAATTCTGTGAATGGCAGAACCCTAAAACTGTACCCAGCGCGCTTCCCAAACTTCGTGCAGCGAGCGAGGGGATTGTGCTGGACTCGACCAACAGGTGACTTTGCCTAGATAGTCGTTCAGTTGGCTTCCCGCCATCCGGCGGCGCAAGAGACTGCAACAACAAAACGCCAGCCACTGGCAGTTTTTTGCATGACGTAGTGGCCATCGATCTCTTCAAGGAGGGAACCATCTGATTTCAAACGCCGCACATCTGCAGCGTCAACAATGGCGAGGCCGTCACCACATGATGCCGTCGTTACTTCGCCAATAGTCGTGTGACTGAATCCTACATCTTCCAATCCGGCAAAAACCTTCTCAAGCAGCCCAACCAGTGCAATTCGATCAGGTAGTGCAACTGCGCCGGCAGGCAATATGAACATCGAGGGCTCGGCAAAGCACTCGGCAACCCCCTCAAGATTTCGAGAATTCCAGTTGTCGAGGTACCTATCAAATAGGGCTCGAGCTTCACTTTCTGGAACACTCATAGACTAATTCTCCTAGGTTAAATCAATCAGACGAATACAGAACCACAGCGTCTTGTTATTTTCAACATCGCCCTGATGTGCTGCGTCGGCAAGCATCATCTTGCAGTCGCCAACAAGACATTAATAGGATTGGAAAATGGTGCTAGGTCCGCAACTCGGTCGTTAGCCTGTGATTGTGCCCTGGTGTTTTGGAGGTCCGCTTTGCGAAAACCGTCGAAGCAGACGTTGAATGTAGCCAAGCCGTGAACAGGCCAACTGCTGCTGTGAGCCCATTTTGACCAAATTGAGGGCGTCTCTATTCGGATAGTTTTCCAATCAAATATAGGGCATTATTGACCCCAAGCTGTAAGCCGGTTGCGACTAAACAACAGTGAGAATAAGCCTTTTGCAGCCATTTCATGTTGGCGCGTCGAAACATCAACACCAGCGGCGGCCTCCGACATCGTTGCCATAAAATGCTGGAGTAGCTAGATTTGTTTTATGGCCCGCTACATGGAGTATTTCGAATGGCTTGCTCCCTTATCAGATCAAATGTTTTTGCCTTCCTCTTGTTTGCACTATTTTTGCCTTTCTCGGCTTTTAGCGAAAGTCGCTCGACAGATGAGTTGTTTCAACTCGCTCAGACGGCTGCTGAAGAAAACCGGGACAAGGAAGCCGTTGAACTTTACCGACTGTCTGCAGAGAAAGGTCATCCACCCGCGATGTATCGTCTTGGTAAGATGCTCTCACTCGGACGGGGAGAGTCTCAAGACCATGCTGCTGCTTTGCAATGGTTCACCAAGGCGTCAAAATTGGGATCGCACGAAGCCATGAATGGGATCGGTTCGATCCATTTCGGCGCCCTCGGTGTAAAAAGGGACTTCGATAAGGCCCGAAAATGGTTTCTCAAAGCCTCCGATCTGGGGAATGCGGACGCACATTCCAATCTGAGCCTTATATATTCCCAAGGCCTAGGCGTCGGTCGCAATAACGAAACTGCGGCCATGTGGTTAACCAAAGCCGGTGAAAATGCGGCCCCGTCGGCGATGTACCATCTGGCCCGGCAGTATTCACGGTACCGGGAGCAGGAAAAAGCGGCACGCTGGTTTCTTGCGGCCGCGGAAGGTGGTCATGTCGAATCCATGTTCGGCATTGGCGCGCGCTACACCAACGGCAGCGGCGTAGACCGCGATTTTGAACAAGCTGCACGCTGGTTCCAGGCGGCGTCTGACGGGGGGCATGTGCCCGCTACCCTTGAACTTGGCAAGTTATACGCTCTCGGTTTGGGCGTGGCGCGCGATGACAGGAAAGCCGCTGTATTGATATTTTCCATTCTCAAGACTGGAAACAAATTTGCACAAAGCTACCTGACAGATAATCCCCAAAAGAGGAGTGCAGAGTTCTGGAGAGAAATGCATCGTCTAATGGGAGCAGAAGGGGTTTATAAGGGGCAAGCAAACGATCCCTTCAACTTCGAAACGAAAGCTGCCATCAAACGCTTGGCAAACGGTGGTTAGCGCCGTGATCCAATGTGTCGTAAGCGCCCACTTTGTCCCACATTGCCGTCAGTCAGGTGTGGAAACTCGGCGACTGGTGTGGCACACAACGGAAGTCGAGTTGGTGACACAAATTGAACAATAAAAATTCTGCTAAATTCATCTTATTGACCCAATGAAATTCAACAAGCAGTCCATCACCAATCTCCTTGACGATGCGCCCACAAAATTCGTTGAATTTCGGGTCAATCAGTTCTCGGCGATGTGCCTTCAATTGAGCAAGCGTCCCAGTCTCATTCTGATCCGTAAGTTTACTGAAGCACTTGCCTAGCGTTGCAGGTAAGTACTGACGTCCACATCGAGATCAAACCTAACAAGATGTCGGACTCACGAATAACTGGCTTATCTCTATCGATTCGCGATCAGTGTTGGTCGCTATCAGCCCAAGGTCTACATCCGATGCCGAACTGCCGTACTTGTCGCGCGGCGGCATTGGTCGCGACTGCCAGTCCGGCTTGAACGCAAAGCTGGACACTTGCCGTCCGTCGACTAGAGCACCGTTTCCGGCTCCAAGAGCGTAGTCGTGATAGAGCTTTACAATCTCCTCTTCAGTTACCTGATCGGTCGCTTGATGCACCATGCAGGCCGCTCTCCATTTCTTGACACGAGCATAGTCAGGCCCAACGGGCAGTTCAAACCCCTCGTAATAGTCAAGAAACCAGAAACGCTTGAAGACCGGAGCGAAAACTGCTTCTGCCAATCCAAAGAAGTCGAACAGAAATGTTCCTTCCGGGTTATGCTCTAAAAGAAAGTCATTGAGGTCACGATACAATGACAAAAGCTTCTCGTTGTGGGCCTCCTTCTGCTTCAAGTCCCGGTTCATCACGTAGATGTACCCGGCCATCGTGAAGGATCCTTCCTTTGCAATCAGCATGGATTCCACGGCATGTTCGTAAGGATCAGCGCGGCGAAGCTGCGGGCCTTCGAGAACTTCGTCGAGATAACGCAGTATCACCAGGCTTTCGTTGATGATCTTGCCCTGTGCTGTTTCCAGAACAGGCAAAGCTGTCGTTCCGCGCGTCTTGCGCAATAGTTCCGGATCACGAGGCTTGGTGATGTCCACCACGCGAAATTCAACTGCATCCTTAAGGCCTCGCAAAGTTAGAAGTATCTCCAGACGCTGGGAAAAGGGACAGACGGGAATATGATATACAATGTGCTTGGTCATGCTGTTCAATCCAATGGAGGACCAGTGAAGGTCATTTTGTGCTTAGTCGCTGAAACTTCTACGGCGGGCATATCTTCGGGAATTTGGAACTTTCCATCAGCCATATCCTGAAAGAAGCCTTCGAAGCCGCCGGGTGTCAAAATCACAAGGTGGCGCGAAGGTTCATCTCCCGTCACTTTGAAGCCGTGTTCTTTGCCACGTGGAATGAAGATGCTCTCGCCGGGTCCTGCAATGGTCTCGATGCCTTCAATCCAGACCTTGCAAGTGCCTGATATCATAACGAAGGTTTCGTCTTCGTTGTGGTGGATGTGGCGGGGTGGCCCGCTCCATACCGGCGATAGGCTGTCCACGATCGACATAGAGCCACCGGAATCTTCCGGGGTCAAAATTGTTTTGTACCGTACGCCCAGCCATTCGATTGTGGCGTCGTCTGTCGTCAGATCCTTCATCGTTTCAGTCCCGGTTTTTGAGATGAAACGAAAGCGCCTTCGTTGACTATCTTGTAGCAGCCGACAGTGGTATCATTCCAACAAAAGTTCGAAATACTGGGTATCACTGTTGTGAATTTCGCCACACTCGACCTGAACTTACTGCGCGTTCTGGATGCGATTCTGCGGGAGGGTTCGACAACCAAGGCGGGAGAACGGCTGGGTGTGTCTCAGTCTGCGGTTTCCAATGCTCTGAACCGCTTGAGGCATTCGTTGAGCGATGAACTGTTCGTGCGACACGGGAACCGGTTGGTACCTACCGATTTCGCGGCATCTATCAAGGATGGATTGCAGGAACAACTCAATCGACTGGAAGGGTTGTTGACGCAATCTGCTGATTTTGACCCCTTGCAGGCGAAGGGGAACTTCAAAATTTCTGCCAGTGATTTTTTCGCGGAACTTTTGATGCCGTCACTGGGAGATTCTCTAAACCACAAAGCTCCGGGGGTCACCGCTCAGCTAGTTGATCTTGTGCCCGACAATTACGTCGATAGCCTTGATCGTTTTCAGGCGGATATAGCCCTGATTCCGGATACGAAACTGCCAGACTGGATCAACCGCGAACCGCTTTTCCATTCTACATTTTCCGTGATCGGAAGGGCCGAAAATCCTGCTCTGGCGAATGTGGAAAGTACGACAGAGCTTCCCTTGGAGGTCTTTTGCGACCTGTCCCATGTCCTGTTCTCTCCTGAGGGCAAGCTGGCGGCCATGGGGGATGCAGCTTTAGCGAAAGTAGGTCGCAAGCGTCAGGTCGCAATGACACTTCCCGTGTTTTCCGGTGTGTGCCGCGCGGTTAACGAAAGCGACCTAATCGCTCTGATTCCGACGCAACTCGCACAGCAGGTTGCGGGAGGTCGAAATCTCAAGTTCTTCGTCCCTCCCTTTGAAATCGCTCCGGCGCTGATCATAGCGATATGGCATAGGCGGTCGGACGAGAACCCGATGTCAAAATGGATGCGCCAGCAAATTTTCGATCTGATGAAGCCCCTAGATGACTGGTAGCGAAGGTCTCAAAGGTCCGCAGTGCTGCCGTTGGGCCACATGCGAGTACTGAAGGGTACGAGGTCTGTTTCGAGCCCATCTTACCAAATGGCAAGGTGTCGCAGATCGGATGAAGATATTGTCCACTGCTGTCATTCGACACTCATCTACAAAACTTATATAGAAAGCCGCTAATAGATAAAATCTGAGGGATCGGTTGTGGCACAGGATACTTTTCAACTCTCTGGAAATGCAGCCGATATTTATGAAGCGCAAAAAGTGCCAGCAATGTTTGGGCCACTGGCCGATGCGATGTTGAATATTGTGCCACTAGACGCAAATGATCGCGACTTGGATGTTGCCTGTGGAACAGGAATCGTCGCGAGAAAAGTCAAAGAAAGAACTGATCCTCCTGCTCGGGTCGTCGGTGCTGACTTGAATGAAGGAATGATAGGAACGGCTCAATCATTGAGCGACCCTTTTGCGCGGTCTTGCGAATGGGTGGTTGCTTCCGCCGAGGATATGCCATTTGAAAACGCCGAGTTTACTAAAGTATTTTGTCAGCAGGGTCTCCAATTCTTTCCGGACCAAATCTCTGCTTTGGTGGAAATGAGGCGGGTTCTTGCGGATGACGGGCAAATCTTCATCACGATCTGGAAAGAACCAAGTCCATTTTTCACGGCACTGGCGGCCTCAATTGAAAATCATATCAACAAAAGTCTTGCTGAGAAATCTTTGGCTCCCTTCAACTAGGGGGGACACGGTGAGATGCAGACGGTCCTTGAACAAGTTGGATTTAGCGGTTTCGTTTCAACAGATTTGACTGTCAACCGCACAATCCATGATCCAAAGAACTCGATCGAAAAAGAAATTATGGGAAACCCGGTCGGACCTTCGGTTTCTGAAATGGGTCAAGAGGTCATGCAGGCGATTTCTGATGACGTCTATACCGCAATGGAAAGCTATATTCGAGGCTCAAGCATTGTCGTGCCGCAAACCGCCTGTCTTTATCAGGCCAATAAAAGTTAGCGGTATTAAGGACGGCAGTTGCCGTGTCGTGGGTAAGACAACAGACCTAATCAAAAATGGTGCTAAGTCCGCTGAGCGGTCATCTGAGCCATAAAATGGCTAACTCAACTGAATTACCGCTTTAGGAAAAATAACTTACGGTTGCCGAACTTTGGCTAAGGGCCGAGATTTACCGCCAACTCCCCCTTCACATCACCCCCCGCTCCCGCTAGTGTTCCCCCAGAGCCTGCGACACTCGTTGGCTTCGGGGCGTGATTTCCCCACCACAAGCGGTCGGTATTGACCGTAACGATACCTCCTCAACCTTCGGGTCGGGGAGTCTTTGGCGTATGTCCAGGAGCTTTCCCCTCGGGGGATAATCTAAAGGCCATAGCGGTCGTCTAGTTGCGATTTCTAAACTCCCTGACTACCAGAGGTTTTTCGCCGCTGCAGCGCTCGCCGCCGCCGCAGCGATGCCTCCGGTAGTGTTTTGTTTTTTGCGCTTAACAGCGCTTGCGCTCACGGCAGTTTGGCTTTGCCAAACGCCTGCGCGGGCGCGGCGCACGTGCACCGGGCGGCTCTTCGCCGCCTTGCACGGGCATGCTCGAAATTGAGGGAGGTATCATGGAGACCGATTACAGCATCTGGAAAGACCTGTTCGATACACTGCAGTCATTTCCCGACTGGTTGAAATTTGCGGCAATGCTGATTCCAGCGGCTACCCTTATTACCATCACCCAGCAATTCTTTACCTACAGATTACGCCGCGCCGGGTTGGAGCGCGGAAACACGGATTCGCCGCCGTCGCCGCCGCCGGTAACGTCATTGTCGCAGATGGCGTCGCCGGCGGTGCGGTGGGGGGACCCCGATTTGACGCGAGGCCAGACTTTCCCTCAAAGTCCGCCCCGTCAATCGGAGGTTCCCCTGCTTGATATTTCGGAGATTGAGGGGTCGGGAGATGGGAGTTCGAAGCCGCGGGGGAACTGAATTTGGCGCCGCGGGGTTTGTTTTGCGCTCACGCAGGCGGGCGAAGGCCCGCCGCTCCGTGGGGGCGGCGCTGGCGCCGGACGGCTCTTCGCCGTCTTGTACGGGCAGATCAGGGTTCGGAATTTGGCGCCGCGGAGTTTATTTTGCGCTCACGCTGTCGGGCTAAAGCCCTTCGCTCCGCGGGGGCGGTCTTTCGACCGGGCCGCTCTTCGCGGCCTGATACGGAGCCTGCGGAGTTCGCCTCACCCCAACACCGAACTATCCGTAGAAGACGGCGAAGAGCCGTCCGGCGCTAATGCGCCGCCCCCGCGGAGCGGCGGCGAAGCCGCCTGCGTGAGCGCTAGCGGCAAAGCCGCGAACCAAACCGCAGCGGGCCTTCGCCCGCCTGCGCAAGCGCTGTTAAGCGACAATCAATCGGTATTCACATTGACCGCATGTGAATTCGATCAAACTTACTAGGCGGTCGTTTGGTCTGTTGCTAACCGGCAGATCAGATCGACATGGTTTTCCAGCCATGTGTGATCGAGTGGCAGCCCAGCAATAAGCTTTCGGAAATATGGGACAGCTATCACCATTTCAATCAGCGGATTCACTTCCACATCATCGGCAACTTCACCGCGTGATTTTGCCGCCTCAAAAGCCTCTCTAACATATTGGAATCGATCCTGCATGAAAGTGTTTATGACCGCGCGGGCCTGTCTGTCGGTCGCAGCTGCGGCAACGACCTGGGGGGCGACCTGCCCCCAAGGGGTTTCATTCAGTGCTGTCACCAAACCACCCAATAACCAGGTAAGATCAGTTCTGAGCGGACCATTTGTCCTTGGAGGGAAAACCTGGGAGGTCGCGGCGCGCAGAAATGCGCTGTTTCGCAATTCATGCAGCGTCGGCCAATGCCTGTACAATGTGCTTCGTGAAATGCCGGTCAATGCACTCACTGACGCATGCGTGACTGCCAAAACTCCCTCTTCCTGAAGAAGCTCGAGCGATGCATCTAAAGCGTGCGTGCGGGTGGCGATTAGTCGTGGATCTTCTTGTTTACTCATGAAACTCCAATCTATGGTACAAATTGTTGCATAACGGTACAATTTGTTCTATAGCTAAATCGCGGGGTCAAAATGTTGGCCCACCCTAGCCTACCAGTTTCAGCGTGGACGGCAAAATGCGAGAAGCTTTCACCTCAGCGACAGTTTGGACCAAACTGCGAAATCGAATTTCACACAAATGAAGGAGTTTCTAGATGAAGAAAATTGTGGGTATTATCTGCGGCGCAATAGCTGCAGCAGTTGCCTTTTCGGTCGTGGCCCTGGCAGATTCCCATGTGCCGAGCTCGGTCAAGGCGCGTCAGGCGGTTATGCAGTTGAATAATTATTATCTGAGTATTCTGGGCAACATGGCATCCGGCAAGACCAAGTACGACGCAAAGCTTGCCGTCGCGTCGGCCAAATCACTCAGTTTGGTAGAAGCTGAAGGTATCGATCAAAGCACCATGTGGGCACCAGGTACAAGTACCGCTGAGCTTGGTGATGCAACGCGTGCTAAACCGGAAATCTGGTCGACATGGCCGGCAATCATGGAGCCTATAAAAGGTATCAAGGTGTCAATTGACGCCATGGTCAATGCTTCCGGAACGCTTGAAGGATTGCAGAGCACCATTGGGGATGTAGGCAAATCCTGCGCCGCCTGTCACAAATATCGCTCCGGAAAATAGCGGTTCGGCTGTCTTTCCTTTGGCTGACAGACCCGGTAAAATGTGTCAGCCAAAGTCGCTAATTTCATCGCCTATTTTACGGTTGAACAATGCAACGAAATGTTATCGCAATAAGATCCTTTGCAGCCGATACCTGTCACATACTGATTTTTACCGCAAACCCTCCCACCATGCTCTTCTGAGAAAAAGGGAAGCCATTTCCACTGACCTGTATTTCTTAGGCTGGTGTCGATCGTATAACCCGAGAGATTGTCGCAGTATCTCCCTTTGCACTTTAGACCCGAAACCAATTTTCCTTTGCCACGCTTATCAATCCGAAATGAAGCATTCGGTTTTTCTTCTGAAATCCATTTTGAATTCTTCCTAGCTGCAGCCGTTTTGGTCCTTGGCGGCAATCGCTTGCAATATAGACTTTTATTGTCGCAATATTTGCCAGAACACCAGAGCCCGGCTACCGCCATATTTCTTCCGCACCTCATATCCCCTGAACGCTCCTCCGAAAATCTGCGCGTCCAGCAAGCTGTGTCTCGGGAAGTGGATTTGTCACATGATTTGGTAAAACTAATCATGCCAGAAAATTTGCCACCATACTTGTACGCTGGTTTTTCGATCGGGCTATTTTTGTTTTTGTAACCATGGATAGTCAATGTCTTGGCAAATTTCATGAGGCCCATCTGCTCATATTGCCTCACATGGAACAGTTCATGGGCCCACACCTGAATCGATTCCGGACTTGTTGGGCCGCTGGACTTTTTAAACACTATGACATTCATGAGGGTTATGGCGTTGGCTTGTGTACTCAAAGATATTTTTGGCGCAAGGCCATTGAAAAGACTGTTTCCAGTTGCGTACCTGACACTGTCCAACAGTTTATTGGAAAATTTACCCTCGAAATGCGGGCGCACCTCCATGGGTAGTGGCCTGGTACCGCGTTTGAGGACCTTATTGCGTGAATCCGCAATTATTCCTGCCAGAGGAGCTCCAATTATGTTTGCCGGGTTTTTGGCCAACGTTATGATTTCGTCAGGGTTTTTAATAATGTATTCTGCAAATGGAATTGGTGAAGGCAATGTTCTGTCAATGATTTGAAAGGGTTTTGCGCGATTTTTCCATACAGCTTTCGCGCGTTTTTTTGTTGTCCCTGTTATTTTCTTGCCCAGGTTTTTTGCTCCTGATGCTAAATTCCTGGCTCCTGATGCCACTTTGCCAACGCAATGATGCGGATGATACGTTTTGCAATGAGCATACGCAAAATTACTGGATATTAAGCTGGCTGACGCAAATGAAAATATCAGCAACACTTTCATAAAAAATTGTTCAACAACCCGCCATTCACGAGTTTCTGCACTTATTTTATTCTGCTGTATCGTCCAATGTTTGAATTGCATTTGCCCACCACCTACTAGAACATTATCCTCATTTGGAATTATGGTTCCAAAATTAAAGTCTTAATATTGTAGCAAGACAACAAGGATTTTGGCAAATCTGGATTTCGACGATATTTATATGAACGCTGAATCGATTTTGTTTCAATTCGAAAAACTTAATAATAATGAAAAAGAAATTTTGGCAAATGCGATATTTATTTTGCGCATAAATTCGAAAGACAAATAAAACTGGCGAACCGCCGGTCCGAAATTATCTCTGCAGTGTCAATGTAGCAGCAGTCAAACAAAGTGCGACTATCGGCAATTTTAAGCTTCAATTAACGGCTAGGTCGTGTGCGTGAAACAGCCATCACGGTCTGTCCATTTACGGCAACCATCCTTCGTATAGCCTGCAATTCGAGCTCAAAGGCAGCGACACCGGTGCACCAGTGCGGGCCGAACTGTAGATCGCGGTGACGAATTCCAGCGACTGGCGGCCGTCCTCCAGCGTCACAAAGGGGGCCTCCTCGCCATTCAACGCACGGGCGAGCGCGTCGAACATGCCCGCAAATCCTGAGAGCACCGGGCCAACGCTCGCCAGCACCTCATCAATCTGTGCCTGCCGAGTAGGAGCACGGGCAGTAAAATGCCAGCCCTTTTGTGCCAGGTCATAGGGTGCATGATCGGATTCCACGGTAAAGCCTTCAAACACCAAACGCATCCGGCTCATGTTTTCTGCGCATCCCAACGTAACGGAAGATGTAATCAGCGCGCCACTTTTCATGCGGATGCTCAGCGCAGCACAATCTTCAATCTCTATGTCGTTTACGCGGGTGGCCAGATCCGCAAAAACCCGGTCGACCGGACCCAAAAAAGTCGGCAACAGGTCGTGAATATGGATCGCGTGACCAAGGATTGCTCCTCCTTGCTCGCCGGCCCAAGTGCCACGCCAGGGAATCTCGTAATAACTGGCCGGGCGGTCCCAGTGGGTTTCCAGCGTCCCGGCATAGGCGCGTCCCGCCAGACCCGCGTCGATCAATGCCTGCAGCTGTGCGGCGCCAAGACCAAAGCGGTATTGAAATACCGGCCCTACGAAGCCACCCGTCTCAGCCACTTTTGCGGCCAGAAGATCGGCCTCATGCAGCGACGTCACCAGCGGTTTTTCGCAGATCACCTTCTTGCCCGCGTCAAGCGCGTCCATGCAGGTGCTGAAATGCAGGTGCGGTGGCAGACAAATGTCGACGATATCGATCTCTGGATCGGCCAGTACCGTGGCAAGGTCGGAAATGAATCCGGCACCCGGGTGACTGTCCGCCAATGTTTTACCGCGATCCTCGTCGAGATCGCAAATAGTCCGCACGGCATAAGATTCCGGCAGTTGCGCGAAACCCTGCAGATGTTTCTTGCCGATTCCAGCGCCGATGATTGCAACGTTCAGCATGCCGGCCCCTCTCCGGCGATCATCTGAGCACGGATCGCAAGTTCGGTCGTGGTGAACGTATGTGCTTGCCCAACTGCAGTTTCGGTGCGGTCCTGCACATCCGCAACGAGGCGCGGGAAGTAGGGCAAGCCCGCGTCTTCGCAAGGGATCAACTCGTTTCGCTCTCCATTGACCAGATATAGCGAGTTGGTGACATGGGGGCGACCAATATCGGTATATTTGCGTAGTTCGATTTGGCCTTCGGTGCCCTGCAGAAAAAGCCGCCCGTCGCCCCATGTCGGTAAACCGTTAGGTGTGAACCAATCAACCCGGATGTATCCATGCCCACCATCGGATTTCAGCACGATTTCACCGAAATCCTCGAATTCAGGATGATCGGGCATCGTGGTGTTTTCGACCAGTGCGTGAACGATCTCAGCGCTGGTTGATCCGGTAAAATGAAGAAACTGATCGATCTGGTGACTGCCGATGTCGCAAAGTATGCCCCCAAAACGCTCGCGCTTGAAATACCAGTCGGGGCGCGTCGCCAGGTTCTGCTTGTGCGGTCCAAGACCGACGGTTTGCACCACCCGCCCGATGGCACCAGCGAAGACCAGTTCTTCGGCACGGGTGACGGCAGCGACTTCGAAGCGTTCGGAAAAATTCACGGTCCAGATACGTCCGGTGCGGCGCTGCACTTCCTTGATCGCCGAAAGCTGATCAAACGTGGTACAGCCGGGCTTGTCGACCATCACATCCTTGCCCGCTTCCATCGCTTCGATGGCAAGTTGCGCCCGGTCAGCGGGCACGGCTGAAATCAGGACCATCGCAATGTCGGGATCATCCAGGATGCGGCGGCGGTCTTCGGTCTTGGCGACGTCGGGGAAAACAGTGTTGAATTTTGCTTCCGTCACCGCCGCTCCGTCTGTCCAGTAGGTGTCGCAGGTGCAGCCCTGCGCCTTCATGTTGGACAGCATTCCGAAAATGTGGCCGTGGTCGATGCCGAGCACACCGAGTTTTAGAGGCATTTCAGGTTTCCTTAATTTGCACACGGGTACCGGTCCGCGCTGAATTTTCCAGGGCCGCGATGAGTCGATGTACACCCAGCGCTTCTCGGCCGGTAACAAGCGGTGGGCGGTTCTGCCGCAGCGCATCGGCGAAATCCTCGATCATGAACCGGTGCCACTCGCTGGTAAAAGCCATCGGATCCGCTCCGGCACCTGAACCGGAGACATGGCCGAATGTTTCGCTGGTCCCGTTCTGGCGATCGATCCGCAAAATTCCAGCATCAAGATGGGCTGAGCCGTGCTGAAAGTGCAGCATGATGGTCTCCCCCCGGCCGGGAAAACTCGCAGTGGTCGCAAATAGCTGACCGACAGCCCCATTGGCAAAGCGCAGTCCAGCCGTAACAAAATCCTCTGCTTCCATCTGGTGAAATCCGGTGGTCGCTGCCATGGCAGTCACCTCCGTTGCGGGTCCGGTCAGCGATAACATCAAGTCGAGCGTATGGATCGCCTGACTTATCAGCACTCCACCGCCGTCACGCGCATAGCTGCCACGCCCCGGTTCATCATAATAGGCTTGTGGCCGCCACCATGGAACGTTGACCTCGACAGCTCTCAATGGGCCCAGAGTCGGCATGATCCGGCGAAGGTCGGACACAACAGGACGGGCGCGATGTTGCAGCACGATGCCAAGCGGAATGTCAGCAGCCTCACATGTTTCAACCAGTGCGGTGGCGTTTTCGAGTGTCCGTTCCACCGGCTTTTCCATCAAAATTGGCTTGCCGGCTTTAACCAGCACGTCGACGATATCACCCCGCGCGTTTGGTGGCGTGGTGAGGATTACGAAATCGACATCCGAAGCGGCGATCTCCGCGACACTGTCGCAGGCTGTCGCCTCCAGTGCGGACCATTCGGTCAAAAAATTCATCCGGCTTTTCGATGTCCGGGCAAAAACGCTGTCCAACGACACCGTTCTGGAATTGCGTAACGCATCACCATATGCGCGAGACACCATTCCAAGTCCAATCAGAGCGGCCCGCATTTTCGATCCATCGGCAAAGATTGTTCGTTCTCGCCACCAATTATATCAAAATTCCCTGCATGCAAAGTCACCGCCGAGATTTGGCCACACGCGAGCGGAATTTGCTGAACCAATTGCACCGTTGATCTTTCATAATCTGCTAAACGGAAGCGCGTATGGCTTTTAACTTCGCCTGTCCGACCATCAGAAGTGAAACCACTTGATGGAGACTTAAGCACATTTACTGGGTCAAGCCCAAAGTGCGGAACTCCTTTTCCCCGACCAACGCGGCGAGCGCGATAGGCACGCGTGGCTGAGAGAGCACGGACAAATCCAAAATGCGCCTCCCGGCAGCGCGGGTTACGTTAACCTCAACCACCGGGCACCGACATCCCCCATGTTGACGACGCCTCGGAATACCTCCGAACGGGGAATGTGAGCGTAGTGTACGGGAGGTTGAGAGGGCGGGGATAAGTTTTCGTGAGATGCCAATGAAAACCTGCCGCCCACTCCCTTGTCATCCCCGCGCAGGCGGGGACCCACTTATCAACCGGAATGAAAAGCAACATTGGCTGTGGAAGTTGTTGCACATTCCTCTAAACCAACCTTTTTCTTGATGCGGCAGCTTGGGTCCCCGCCTGCGCGGGGATGACAATGGAGGGGAGTTACCGTTGGTCAGTTTGCTGAAATAATGTTGCGATCTCGTAAGCAGCCATTCCAATTTTCATTGCTGTGAAGTCACGAATTCACACTGTGTCCGCATTGCTGCCATCTGAGTCATAAAATAGCTAACTCAGTTGAATTTCCGCTTCAGGGAAAGTGTCTTACGATTGCTGAATACTGGCTATGGGCCGAAAAGTGCCCGCGACACCTTTCCATCGCTCCCCACTCCGGCTAATCTCCCCCCAGAGCCTGCGACACTCGCATGCTTCGGGGCGTCGTTGCCTCTCCAGAAGCGGCCGGTATCGGCCGCAACGATACCTCCTCAACCTTCGGGTCGGGGAGGCTTTGGCGTATGTCCAGGGTGCTTCCCTTCGGGGGATAATCTAAAGGCCATAGCGGTCGTCTTCTGGCGATCAACGAACTCCCCGGCTACCAGAGGTTTTTGCCGCGCTCGCCGCTGCGTTCCTCCGGTGGCCGTTTTCATATTTGTTTGCGCTTAACAGCGCTTGCGCTCACGCAGGCGGCTTTGCCGCCGCTCCGCGGGGGCGGCGCACGTGCGCCGGGCGGCTCTTCGCCGCCTTGCAAGCTCGAAATGGAGGGAGTTGCTTATGGAGACCGATTACAGCATCTGGAAAGACCTGTTCGATACCATCCAGTCATTCCCCAACTGGCTGAAATTTGCGGCAATGCTGATTCCGGCCGCCACCCTCATCACAATCACCCAGCAATTCTTCACCTACAGATTACGCCGCGCCGGGTTGGAACGCGGACGCACGGATTGGCCGCCGCCGCACTCGCCGCCGTCGCCGCCGCCGGTAACGTCATTGTCGCAGATGGCGTCGCCGGCGGCGCGGTGGGGGGACCCCGATTTGACGCGAGGCCAGACTTTCCCTCAAAGTCCGCCCCGTCAATCGGAGGTTCCCCTGCTTGATATTTCAGAGATTGAGGGGGTGGGAGATGGGGATTCGACGCCGCGGGGGAACTGAATTTGGCGCCGCGGGGGTTTTATTTTGCGCTCACGCTGTTGGGCTTCGCCCTGCGCTCCGCGGGGGCGGCGCATAAGCGCCGGACGGCTCTTCGCCGTCTTGTACGGATAATTCAGTGTCAGTCGTCGTCTTGGTGAGGTAAATTCCGAGGGTTATGTGTCAGGCCGCGAAGAGCGGCCCGGTCGAAAGACCGCCCCCGCGGAGCGGCGGCGAAGCCGCCTGCGTGAGCGCAAACCAAACCTAACGCAAACCACCTCCCCGCAAATCAAAACCCACAACCCAAAACCCTTGCAAAACACTTTCCGGCGCTCGAACCAATCTCCCCGCAACAGCCACTCGACGATACCACTGAAAAAGTGCTATTCTTGCTTCAAGAGCCTCTGATTGCCGGATGACATATTCCACCCAACAAGGCTGAAACACCGTCCCTCAGGCATTGTCCTGACCGGGGCTTTGGCCCGGCTCTTGAACTCTGGCATTCCACAGGTGTGGTTCGTCGGCACGCATGTTCGAAAACCGCAGGAAAGGTGCTTCACAATGGAAACCGTCAAAACATTTCTGATCGAGATCGACTGTCCGTCATGCGGACATACAGGGACAGCCCACGCGTCATCGCGAGAATTGCCGTTAAAGGAGGCACCCACTGTCAGTCTTGACCAGATACCTCACGGATTTTCTCTGGCCCAGGCGGCAACCGCCCAATCGGAACCCAGAGTACTGTGCCAGTGTGGCCATCAATTCGAACCACCACATCACTGAAACTCCACCCGAATTCGCGGTGATCAACACGGCTTGCGCTGAAGTTTGATCTTCGCTGACATCTCGCCACCGCCTCGCCGCCGCCTCGCCGCCGCCTCGCCGCCGCCGCCGCTGGACAGGTCGTGTTTCTGGCCTCACACTTGACAGAAACACCGGGGCCACATGAGCATCATCAACATCCAGCGATCAAACCGCACCGCAATTGTCACTTTTGACCGTGGTATGGCTGCAAATCCCCTTTCCTACCGTTTGATGCGTGAATTGACCGACGCAGCACGGCAGTTTGAAAATGACCATCATGTCTCGGCAATCATTTTGACCGGCCGCAGCGACAATTTTTCCATGGGATTTGATCTCAAGGATCCTGAGACGGCCGCCCTCAAGTCGGCTTCGCTTGCCGAGCAGCGCCACGCTCTGGCCACCGGAAAACGCATGTGTCAGGCGTGGGAAGATCTGCCGCAACTGACGATATCGGCGATTGAAGGATGGTGTATCGGCGGTGGTGTTGCCCTGTCGGTGGCAACGGATTTGCGGGTGGTGAGCACCACCAGCAGCCTCTATGTGCCGGAAGTGGAACGCGGCTTTAACATGTCCTGGGGGTCGGTGCCGCGCATCGTCAATCTTGTTGGCCCGGCCCGTGCCAAGCGTATCATCATGCTGGCTGAGAAAATCCATGCAGAGCGCGCAGTGAACTGGGGGCTGGCCGACGAAATCGCCGGGCCTGGAACCACTCTGGCCACTGCCAGTGTTTTGGCCGAACGTGCCGCAGCAATGCCGCCCGCCGCACTGCACATGTGCAAGGAGGATATCAACGCCTATGCCAACGCCCTGGCCGGCGTTTCAAGCCACGGCGATTATGACGGATTTGGTTTGGCGCAGGCGTCTGGCGAATCCGAGGAAGCAATAAATGCCTTCCTCGAAAAACGCCCGCCACGGTTTCAAAAGGACTGACGTGCTGCGTCAGTTGCCCTAGTTGCCCCAGTTGCCCTAGTTGCCCTAGTTGCCCTAGTTGCTCCAGTTGGCAAAGACTTCAAAGCCGTTTGCGTCTGGTGGGCCTTCAAGATGGTCGGCAAATTGCGCCCAAATGGCTGCAACTGCTTCCAGATTGGCCTCTGACTGTTCTCTGCTTTGATTGATTGAAACAACGCAGCCAGAGCCATCGTCATTGACCGAATTGATGAATTGCACCACGCCGGGGAGACCCATGATCTTGTCTTTCAACGGTTCGATCATCCCCTTGGTTTCCTCAACAGAGCTTTGCTTCATCTTAAAATGTGTAATTCGAGCGTACATATTCCCCATCCCATTTTGTTAGTATTCCAAGTAGTTAGAAAGCAAAACTAGCACAGCTTTGATCCGGAACCTAGTTCACTCGCCAAATCCCGATCCGGCATCCCGCGGCTTTGTACGGATCAGCCGCGATGTCTCGACGGCAGCCTGTCGATGGTGCACCACCGCCTGGTAGGCTGGGTCATAGACCATATCGAGAAATGCCTGCCCGCTGGGGTAACGCGCGATGAAGGCGATGTCCCACTGCTCTTGTTTTGGGCCAATGACCATCAATTGAGGATCGCCCGACCAGATTATTGTGCCGCCGACCTTGCGAAAGATCGGGCCGCTTTCTCGTCCATATGCGGCATAAGCCTCGGCTCCGGTCGTCGCCGTCACCGCCATCGCCGCCGTCGTCGCCTTGCGATCATCGCGGTACCTGGCATGCTTGCGCAATTTTACCAGATTGAGCATTTCGACCGGGTGATCGCGCGGCAATGATTTCAGCAACGCAAATTCTTCCCGGGTCGGATCAATAAAGCTCTTGCTCAATGCCGCCTCCTCTCTTGTTTTTAACAGCGGTGTGAATAGGTGAAGACCAGTTCATCATTGGCCACCCGCCCGGTGTCGCGACACTGACGATGGACCTGACGGGTGCCGCGCAAGACGAGGCGCAGCGGGTTTTGCAGCACTGGCCCCTCAACATAGTATTCCAGCGGCGTACCTTTGCAATATTTTGAAAACCGGCGGGCGGTTCCAGAATACCAGTTGCCATTCTTGCGCCCATCAAACAGCAGGGTTCCGGTGCCAACACCGATGGGGTGCAGCGACGATTTTGGATTGTCATAATACAGCCAACGCTGATTGCCAGATTCTTCCAGTCGCATTAGCGAACCATTATGACCCCAGCAGGAAGCCGCCTGCGCCTGCGATATCGTTCCGGCCATCGACATGGGCAAAATAATGGCGCTGACCGTCAACGCAGCCGAACGCATATCCAATAGGTATTTGAAAATCCACTTCATATTCGAATCCCTTCCCAGTCGTTCTACTTTTTAAGAATAGGACAGAAAGGGGCAGGCACCAATGCGATAGAAATATTACAGCTCCCGTAGAAACCGGGTATTGGAGCCGTTCACGATTAAATGCAATTCCAGCACCAGTCGGCATCTCGCGCTATGGCGATCAGGACGAAGGCCGTGGTGAAAGTCTTTCTAGGCGTGGATCACCCTGCCTTGCGAATCCATCACACTTTCGTGCATCATCTCCGACAGCGTTGGGTGCGGGAACACCGCGTTTATGAGGTCTTGTTCGGTGGTTTCAAGGTTCATCGCCACGACAAATCCCTGAATGAGTTCAGTTACTTCTGCCCCCACCATATGAGCGCCGAGTAATTGTCCGGTGGTCTTGTCGAATATTGTTTTGACCATGCCTTCGGGCTCACCCAGTGCAATGGCCTTGCCATTGCCAGCGAAATTGAAACGGCCAATCTTGACGTCTATTCCGGCTTCCTTTGCTGCTTTCTCGGTCAACCCAACGCTGGCAACCTGCGGATTGCAATAGGTGCAACCGGGAATCTTGGCCTTATCCATGGCATGCGGGTGCTGGCCGGCAATCGCCTCGACACAGATCACACCTTCATGTTCTGCCTTATGCGCCAGCATCGGAGCGCCGGCCACATCGCCGATGGCATAAATGCCCGCGACATTGGTTTTGCCAAAAGAATCCACGTTGATAATGCCCCGGTCCACCGCAACACCAAGTTTTTCCAGTCCCAGATTGTCGGTATTGCCCACGACGCCCACTGCGGATATCAACCTGTCTGCGGTTAATTTTTCAATCTTGCCATCCTTGGTTTCTACGTGGGCAGTTACGCTGTTGGCTGTTTTTTCAACCTTTGAGACCTTGGCTTCGAGCAGAATTTTCATGCCCTGTTTTTCGAACCGCTTTTGCGCGTGTTTGGCAATTTCATGATCTTCAACCGGCATGACCTGGGACATCAGCTCAACAACCGTAACCTCAGCTCCCATCGACCGGTAGAAAGAGGCAAATTCGATGCCGATCGCGCCGGATCCCATGACAATCAGCGATTTAGGCATGGATTTGGGCACCATCGCCTCAAAATACGACCAGATCAGCTTCCCATCCGGCTCAATGCCCGGCAGCGAACGTGGTTTTGCACCCGTCGCAATGATAATGTGTTTGGCCTGGTAGGTACCTTCACCGAGCACACCTTTTGGCACCGGGTGTTGCGGCTCGACGATCGGTTTGGAAGACTTTGATACCTTCACTTCACCAGGTTTGGTGATTGATGCTTCACCCCAGATTACGTCGATCTTGTTCTTTTTCATCAAGAAGCCAACTCCGCCATTGAGTTGCCCCGATACGCCGCGCGAACGTTTGACGATTTTTGCCATATCAAAACCGATATCACCTGCCGACAGACCAAAACTGTCGGCATGTTCCATGTGACCGTAGATTTCCGCCGATCGCAGCAGGGCTTTGGTGGGAATACAACCCCAGTTGAGGCATATACCACCCAAATGCTCACGCTCGATGACGGCGACCTTCAGACCCAGTTGAGTTGCACGAATGGCCGCAACATAGCCGCCGGGTCCGCCACCAATGATCAATACGTCATATGATTTTGCCATGGAAATTACCTCACGTCACAGGCGCTGAAAGCAGCAACCAGTTTTGGGTTTTTGATGTTTGATTAAATGGAATATAGGCACGCTGATCGCGTTGCCGTAATCCACGAGAATGATATAGCGCCATTGCCGGAAAATTGGAATCTTCAACAACAATACTGGCCTGCCGGGCCTGTCCGCTGGCACGCTGCAAGCATTGGTCGAGAAGGCGGGCGCCAATGCCCCTGCCCTGCCATTGCGCATAGACAGCAAGCCAGTCAACCAACCAGTCACCGGCAATCCTCTCAAACAATTGGCGGATCGGCTCAAATACCGGTTCTTTGGAAGGTGAATGCAGTTCTTCGTCGTCAATCACCAGATAGCCATTGACCCCACCAACAACCTTGCCCTGATTGCTCTCGTCGCTGGCAATTACCGCGACGGTCGCCTGTTTCCAGCCCGAACGATAGGTCGGATCAGCCATCGTTCGTTCCGCAAGTTTCACGGGATCGGCGATTTCCAGAGCCCTGGCTGTTTTCTGCCAATACCATTGTGTAAATCCATGGCTGGCAACATTATCCAATTGCGCCAAATCTGCGGCATCCTCTTGCAGGGCTGGGCGAATTTTCACCTCAATCATGATTTATCCTTGTCCTTCAACGCTGCAAGCGTCATAGGAGTTGGCAGATTTTCGGCGGGCCATCTCACAATGCAATTCTTCCAATCCTTTTACAGTCTGGGCTATTCCGGCGTGGTGCTGTTGGTGACCACGCTGTTTGTCGTCGCCCTTGCATTTAATGGCCTGAAGCTGCATGGCAGGCCTTGGTGGTTGAAATTCCTGTTTTTGGGCATCGTCGCGATCCTGTTCGTGCTGGTGACCAATTTTCTTGCCAGCGAGCGTCAGATCATGATGGACGCGATCCGCGATGAAGGTGGTTTGAAACGAACCCAGGAACGCTGAACCCATCACACCAGCATACTGAGCGGGTTTTCAACATAGCCCTTAAACGCAGCAGCCAATTGTGCCCCAAGAGCACCATCAATTGCCCGATGATCAAAGGCAAACGTCGCTGCCATGACGGTGGCAATAGCCAGTTCATCACCCTTGACCACAGGGCGCTTTTCACCGGCACCAATGCTGACAATTGATGCGTGAGGAGGATTGATGATCGAGGTAAATTCCTTGACGCCAAACATGCCCAAATTGGACACTGCGGTACAACCACCCTGATATTCTTGCGGCTTCAGCTTCTTTGATCGTGCCCGGGAAGCCATATCTTTCACTTCCGCAGAGATTGCCGACAGTGACTTTGATTCAGCCTGACGGACGATTGGTGTAAACAGCCCGTCTTCCACCGCAACGGCCACACCGACATCGGCATGTTTGTGGAACAGTCGATCGGTGGAAGTCCAGGATACATTGGCCATTGGGACAGCCTTCAAGGCCAGTGCCATGGCTTTGACAATGAAATCATTGACCGAAATCTTATAAAGCGGCTTGTCGTCACCATCCTTGGGCGCACCGGCGTTCATCTGGGCGCGAAGTGATAAAAGAGCATCCAGTTCACATTCCATGGTGATGAAATACGACGGGATGGATTGAGTGCTTTCAGTCAACCGTTCGGCAATGACTTTTCGCATGCCGTCATGCGGTTTTTTCTCAATCGAACCCTCATCATACAATTTCAACACCGTACTGTCGTCCATGCCGGCAGACAACGCAGCCCCGCCCACAACGGCGGCGGCGGCAGCGGCGGCGGCAACTGGTTGGACTGGTTGGGCTGCGGCCCCACCTGCTGCATCCACATCAGCCTTGACAATACGCCCATGCGGCCCGCTGCCGGTAATCGAGGCAATATCCAGACCGTTTTGTTGAGCAATGCGACGTGCCAATGGGGTTGCGAAAACACGTTCACCGGTGTTGGCAGCCGCTACAGGGGCTGCAACGACAACGGCCGGCTCTGGCTTTTGCACCGTTGCAACTTCAGCGGCGGCGGGTGCGGCGTGTGCGGCGGCGGCGGCGGGTGCTGGAGACTCTGCCGCTACCGCCGCAACATCTCCAGGTTCTTCGCCTTCTTCGGCCAGAACAGCAATTACCGCATTGACCTTAACGCCCTCGGCACCTTCGGCAACCACAATTTTTGCGATCACGCCTTCATCAACGGCTTCAACTTCCATCGTTGCCTTGTCGGTTTCGATTTCGGCAATCACGTCGCCGGCGGAGACATTGTCGCCCTCTTTCACCAGCCATTTGGCCAAATTGCCCTCTTCCATTGTCGGAGAAAGGGCGGGCATTGTAATATTTGTACTCATAAGTCATCTCCCCGCGCAGGAACCTGGGGTTCAAGATAAATCGGGCCGCTGTCTTCAGGGCCGTCGTCATAGGCTTCAATTGACCAGGACCGGCCGTTCAATATGCCCGCCGTAATGGTGATCACATTGTCATGGGCAGGCGTGGCATTGGCAACCGCCGACAATAAGGCTTTCTCGCCAATGGCCGCCTCAACCGCTTCCTCCGGCGTCAGGCGCTTGTTTGCCCAACTCTCCAGCGCTTCAATCGAAACGGCAATCTGGTTTACGCCTGAGGGAATCACAACCGCCCCGCGGAATTTGTCCCAGCTTGCGTGACGTACGTCCAGGACAGGAAAAGCGCTCACTTGTAGGTCACCGCTCTGGCTGCTTCGACAATCTCTTCCACCGACGGCAAGGCCAGTTTTTCCAGATTGGCAGCATAGGGCATCGGCACGTCCTTGCCGGTAATGCGAAGGACCGGTGCATCAAGATAATCAAAAGCTTCCTGCATGATCTGCATGCCAATTTCGGCACCGACACCTGATTGTGGAAATCCCTCTTCAATGGTGATGCAGCGGTTTGTTTTCTTCACCGAACCAATGATCGTTGCCATGTCCATGGGTCGGATGGTGCGCAGATCAATGATCTCCGCATCAATACCCAGTTCGGCCATCGCGGCCGCCGCGTCGATGGCATATTTCACTCCATGGCCAAACGAGACCAATGTGACATCGTTGCCGGATTTGTGAATCCGGGCCTTGCCGATCGGCAAGACGAAATCATCCAGTGCCGGAACGTCAAACGACTGGCCATACAGGATTTCATTTTCCAGGAATATTACCGGATTGGGATCACGAATAGCCGCCTTCAGCAGGCCCTTTGCATCGGCCGCACCGTAGGGCGCAACTACTTTCAGACCCGGAATATGGCTGTACCATGCCGCATAACACTGACTGTGTTGCGCGCCAACGCGGGCCGCCGCACCATTGGGCCCGCGGAACACGATTGGAGCCCCCATCTGACCACCTGACATGTAGAGTGTTTTGGCCGCAGAATTGACGATCTGGTCAATCGCCTGCATGGCGAAGTTGAACGTCATGAATTCGACAATCGGCTTCAATCCGGCCATTGCCGCGCCGACGCCGATACCGGCAAAGCCATGTTCGGTGATCGGCGTATCAATAACCCGCTTGGCACCAAATTCATCGAGCAACCCCTGGGTAATCTTATAGGCGCCCTGATATTCTGCGACTTCTTCGCCCATCACGAAGACATCTTCATCCTGGCGCATTTCTTCAGCCATCGCATCGCGCAAAGCATCACGCACGGTGGTCGATACCATTTCGGTGCCTTCGGGAATATCCGGATCACTGGCAGGCGTAATCGCAACGGGTGTTGGCACAGCAATCGGTGCTGCGGGCACCGGTTCAACCGACGCTGCAGTTTCGGCTTCTGGCTCGGCTGCCGGTGCGTTGGCCGCAGCATCAACGCTTTCGCCATCTTCAATCAGAACAGCAATGACGGCGTTGACCTTCACATTTTCAGTACCTTCCGCCACCGCAATCCGGCCAACGGTGCCTTCATCAACGGCTTCAACTTCCATTGTCGCCTTGTCGGTTTCGATTTCGGCAATCACATCACCGGCGGCGACCGCATCGCCTTCTTTGACCAGCCACTTGGCCAGTGTGCCCTCTTCCATTGTTGGTGACAGGGCGGGCATGAGAATATCTGTAGCCATAATTATGCTCCCACCTCAATCAACACATCCGTGTAAAGTTCACCTGGGTCGGGCTCGGGATTGGTTTGGGCAAATTCAGCAGCGGCTGCAACAATCCCGCGCACTTCCTTGTCGATTGCTTTCAACTGATCTTCGGTGGACCATTTCTTTTCCAGCACCCGCTGCTTTACCCGTTCAATCGGGTCCTGTTCGGCGCGCATTTTCTGCACCTCGTCCTTGGTGCGGTATTTTGCCGGATCAGACATCGAGTGGCCACGATAGCGATAGGTTTGCATGTCGAGGATAATCGGTCCCTTGCCAGAACGGCACCACTCGGTGGCCAGTTCGCCGGCGGCCTGAACGGCTCGCACATCCATGCCATCGACTTCGATGCCGGGAATATTGAAGGAACAGCCGCGACGCGAGAATTCAGTCAACGCAGAAGAGCGATGAACCGCTGTGCCCATGGCGTAGCGGTTATTTTCAATCACATAGACAACCGGCAAGTCCCAGAGTTTGGCCATGTTGAAGCTCTCATAGACCTGGCCCTGATTTGACGCACCATCACCAAAATAGGTCAGGCAAACATTGCCATTTTCCCTGTACCGGTTGTTGAAGGCCAGTCCGGTTCCAAGCGATACCTGAGCACCGACAATCCCGTGACCGCCATAAAAATTCTTTTCCTTGGAGAACATGTGCATGGAACCACCTTTGCCGCGGCTATAGCCACCTTCGCGCCCGGTCAGTTCTGCCATCACGCCCTTGGGATCCATATTACAGGCCAACATGTGGCCGTGGTCGCGATAGGCGGTGATGACCTGATCGCCTTCAATCAGCGCTGCCTGCATCCCGGTTACAACGGCTTCCTGACCAATATACAAATGGCAGAACCCACCGATAAAACCCATGCCGTAAAGCTGACCGGCTTTTTCTTCAAAACGCCGGATCATCAACATGTCGCGATAGGCTTCAAGCTCGCGTGATTTTGAATAATCCTTGGGAGCCGGCGTTTTCGGCCCGGCTTTCGAAGTGGTTGATTTCGATGTTGTTGATTTTTTAGCTGTTTTGGCTTTAGCCACGGGCACACCTTTACGCGAGTTGGTTCAGGACCAGATAATCGGGCGGCTGAGATGCCCACCCTGAATGTTTCCCCAAACATATAGCGGTGGGCAAATATCGCAATGTCAAAAACGCATAGCTAGATTGCACGTAGTGCATTGAATATTATGTACTAAACGTCAATTAACAAGATTTAGGTTAATTGATCAATTGTGGATAAACAGCACGATTTCGTCTTCGCGCACCATGTTCAGTTGAGCCCGAACATGCTGGTCTATCATGTCTTTTTCCATGGTGCCCGCTTGTAGAAGTTTCACCCGTTCTTCAAGCGTGTTACGACGCTTGGTCAGCTCGGCCAGTTCTACCTTCAGTTCAGCCATTCGGGTTTGCATGGCCAGATTGGCACGAATGCCATACTGGCCATTAAAGGCATGAAAACCAAAATATCCAACGATGACGAGCGTCGCCAGTGGCGCAATAAAGCGCGCAAGTGTCCGTCGTTTTGATCGCCGTAGAACCATCCTCCAACAATGGCGGACACGCAGTTAACGAATTGCTAACGCCGCATCACTGAGCGACCGGCGAATTCTGCCTGCCCACCAAGTTCTTCTTCGATGCGCAACAACTGATTGTATTTTGCCAATCGGTCAGAACGTGACAGGGAGCCGGTTTTTATCTGGCCGCAATTGGTGGCAACGGCAAGATCAGCAATGGTGTTGTCTTCCGTTTCACCTGAACGGTGAGACATCACCGATGTATAACCAGCCCGGTGTGCGGTTTCGACAGCATCAAATGTTTCGCTGAGTGAGCCGATCTGGTTGACCTTAACGAGGATCGAATTGGCCACCCCCATCGCGATTCCATCCTTTAATCGGGTCGTATTGGTGACAAACAGATCATCGCCAACCAACTGACACGATTCGCCGATTTTCATCGTCAGGCTTTTCCATCCATCCCAGTCGTCTTCGCCCATGCCATCTTCGATTGAGATGATTGGATATTTACCGGCCAGTTCTGCCAGATAAGACGCCATATCTTCACTGGACAGCGAACGCCCTTCGCCTTTCAGCTCATACAAATTGTTTTCGAAAAATTCGGTGGAAGCCGTGTCCAGCGCCAGATAAACATCCTCGCCAGGCTTGTAACCCGCCTTCTCAATCGACTGCATGACAAAATCCAGGGCTTCTGGCGCAGAGCCGATATTCGGGGCAAATCCACCCTCATCACCAACATTGGTATTGTGTCCTGCATCATGCAGGCCTTTTTTCAATGTGTGAAATATCTCGGCGCCCATGCGCAGGCTTTCGCCAAATGATTCAGCCCCAACCGGCATGACCATGAATTCCTGAAAATCAATCGGATTGTCGGCATGTTCGCCGCCATTGATTATATTCATCATCGGCACGGGCAAAACATGGGCAGAAGGTCCGCCAAGATAGCGATAGAGCGGTGCACCGGCTGCTTCAGCAGCTGCTTTTGCAACGGCCAGTGAAACACCCAAAATGGCGTTCGCTCCAAGATTTGATTTATTTGCCGTCCCGTCCAGTTCAATCATTGCGTGATCGACGGCCAGTTGGTTTTCAGCCTCCATACCGCATATCTCGTCATAGATATCCGCATTGACGCCATTCACCGCCTTGGTCACTCCCTTGCCCATATATCGGATGCCACCGTCGCGCAGCTCAACCGCTTCATGGGCGCCGGTTGACGCGCCAGATGGTACCGCCGCCCGGCCAAACGAGCCGTCGTCAAGCAAGACATCAACTTCCACAGTCGGATTGCCACGGCTATCAAGAATTTCGCGGGCATGAATGTCGACAATAGTGGTCATTTTGGTGGCTCCAATAAATAAGTTTGGCTGTTCATAGTGCAGCTGCGGATCAATATAAATGAATTAATTGCCCGGAATCATGGTCGGGCCGTCAATTTTTGTCTGGATGCAATACAACCGTGACGACGCTGTGACAAACAGCTTGTCGCGAAGCGGGCCACCAAAGCAGAAATTTGTCGATTTCTCAGGAAAGTTGATCACCCCCAGATCGGTTCCCTGCGGGTCGATCAGATGGACACCGTTGGGTCCGTTGCAAAAGATGTGGTCCGTATTCGCTACTTTCATCCCGTCCGGCACCCATTTGCGGCCTTCCTGCTCTCCTTCAATCCGTGCCCACACCCGATCACCTGACAGGCTGCCATCCTCTTCGATATCGAAACGGCGAATACAAGGGTCGGCGCTGTCATTGGCGAACAAGACCTTCTCATCACGGGAAAGACACAGGCCATTTGGCTGCTTGAAGTCATTCACCACACAATTCAGCGACCCGTCGGGGTCGAGACGGTAGACGCCCTGAAAATCCAGCTCACAATCTCGCGGAATGCCCACATCTTCACGGATGCGGCCAAAGCTCGGGTCGGTGAACCAGATCCGGTTGCAACTATCCACCACCACATCATTGGGGCTGTTTAAGGCCTTGCCCTGAAAGTGACTGGCCAGCGTCGTCACAACGCGCCCCGCATGATCGTGGCGAACCAGCCGTGACGTGGCATGTTCACAGGAAATGATACGTCCCCGGCAGTCGAAAAAATTGCCGTTGGCCATATTGGAGGGTCGACGAAATACGTTCAATCCATCACCTTCACTCCAACGGTATTGAATGCTCGACACGATGTCGGAAAAAACCAACCAGTGTTCATGAGGATGCCAGATCGGACCTTCGGTAAAAACAAAGCCATCGGCGATCACCTGCAGGTCGGCATCTGCAGCAATCACGTCAAAAAACCGCTCATCCCGAATTTCAAACTTGTCCATTACGCCACCATTTTCGCCAGCTGGGTTGTGATCACGGCTGCACCGCGCAACCTTTTGTCTGCAGTTGGATAGTCCCGTGACACAACAATTGACTGGTCCGGCCTGATCTTGGCCAGGCTACCCTGCTTGCTGATCCAGCCGATCAATTCCTCTGGATTTGCAAACTCCTTGTTGCGGAAATGCAAAACCATGCCCTTTGGGCCTGCATCAAGCTTTTCAATATTGGCACGACGGCAAAGCGATTTGACAAATACCACTTTCAACAGATGCTCAACCTCTTCCGGCAGGGCTCCAAATCTGTCGATCAACTCGGCACCAAAAGCGTCAATGTCTTCTGCTGTATCCAGTTCCGCCAGACGCCGATACAGGCTCATGCGAAGTGTCAGGTCGGGGACAAAGCTTTCCGGGATCATCACCGTCACTCCAACAGTGATTTGCGGTGACCACTTGCCCTCAATCTCAGCTTCGCCATCGTCTTTCAATTCAGCGACCGCCTCTTCCAGCATCTGCTGATACAGTTCAAAGCCGACCTCGCGTACGTGTCCCGATTGTTCGTCGCCCAGAATATTGCCAGCGCCACGAATATCCAGATCGTGGCTGGCCAGTTGAAATCCGGCTCCCAATGTGTCGAGCGACTGCAGAACTTTCAATCGCCGTTCCGCTGTTGGTGTCAAAATCTTGTTCGGCGGCAAGGTCATCAGAGCATAGGCACGGGTTTTTGATCGCCCAACCCGACCGCGCATTTGGTAGAGCTGGGCCAGCCCAAACATGTTGGCCCGGTGCACAATCATCGTATTGGCGGTAGGAATATCCAGACCCGATTCAACAATCGTGGTTGAAAGCAAAACATCATAGCTGCCCTCATAAAAGGCATTCATCACGTCTTCCAACTCGGTTGGTGGCATTTGTCCGTGTGCCACCGCCACTTTGAGTTCGGGAACGTGTTCCTCCAGCCATTCCTGGCGTCCGCGAATGTCCGACAGCCGCGGGCAGACGTAAAAGCTCTGCCCGCCACGATAGCGCTCACGCAACAGGGCTTCGCGCACCACGACCCCATCAAACGGCATTATAAATGTCCGCACCGCCATGCGATCAACCGGTGCGGTGGTGATCAAAGACAATTCTCGAACCCCGGTCAAGGCCAGTTGCAAGGTGCGGGGGATCGGTGTTGCAGACAGCGTCAGCACATGTACATCTGCCCGCAATTCCTTCAAACGCTCTTTGTGTTTGACGCCAAAATGCTGTTCTTCGTCGATGACCAGCAAACCCAGGCGTTTGAACTCCACCGAATTGCCAAGCAAAGCATGGGTGCCAATGACAATGTCGACGGAGCCGTCTCGCATCCCGGACTTTGCTGCTGCAAGAGCTTTGGATCCAACAAGTCGGGAAGCCTGCACAACATTAACGGGCAGACCATGGAATCGTTCTGAAAACGTCTTGTAATGCTGGCGCGACAGCAATGTGGTTGGCACAACAACCGCCACTTGTTTGCCTGACATGGCAGTCAGATAGGCCGCTCGCAAGGCAACTTCCGTCTTGCCAAATCCAACGTCGCCACAGATCAGGCGATCCATCGGCCGTCCCGAATGCAGATCGTCAATCACCGCTTCAATGGCGTTGGTCTGATCATCCGTTTCTTCATAGGGAAATTTGGCGACAAACTCGTCGTAGACACCATCAGCCACTGAAATCGGGTCAGCCCGTTTCAGTTGGCGCGCCGCAGCGATGGCAATCAGCTGTCCGGCCATTTCAAGAATGCGTTTCTTCAGCCTGGACTTGCGCGCCTGCCAGTTAGCGCCACCCAGTCGGTCCAGCATGACTTCGGTATCGCTGTTTCCATAACGCGACAGCAACTCGATATTTTCAACCGGCAAAAACAGCTTGTCATCGTTGTGATAGCGCAATTCCAGACAGTCATGGGGCGCACCTGCAGCTTCGATTGTCACTAGGCCCTGAAAACGGCCAATGCCGTGGTCGACATGAACAACGATGTCCCCGGCAGAAAGACTGGACACTTCCGATAGAAAGTCGGCGCCCTTCTTGCTGGCCTTGCGGCGTTTGACCAATCGATCGCCGAGAAAGTCCTGATCGCCAATAATGGCGAATTCATCATCCTCAAAACCCGATTCTATGCCAAGAACTGCCAGCGCAGTCGTGCCGGGTGACAATTGCGCCACCTCTGCCCAATTATCTGTCTTTTGAACATTGGTCAGGCCGTGTTCGTCCAGCACCTGCACCAGCCGGTCCTGGGCCCCGGCGCTCCAGGATGCAATGACGACCTTCTTGTCCTGACTTCTCAGTTCAGCAGCATGATCGCTCAGCGTCTGGAAGATGTTGACATTTCCAGCACTGCGTTCAGCGGCAAAGTTCCGGCCCTGTTTTGCCCCCAGATTAAGCACCCGTTCGCCCTGCACAAAGTCCGGGGCTTCAAAGGGTGACAGGGAAATTTTGCTACCATGCTTAAGCCCTTGATCTATCTGACTGGCAGACAAATACAAAGTATTCACCGCGACAGGTTTATACGGAGCCGCACCGCCGCCACCGGATCCATCACCATCAAGCCCACGCTGACGGGCTTCAAAGTGATCGATAATCTGAGCCTCGCGTTCTTCAATCGCTTCGTCGACCAGATGATCGACAAAAACCGTCGCCTCGCCGAGATAGTGGAATATCGTCTCCAGCTCATCGAAGAACAATGGCAACCAATGCTCAAGTCCCGCATAGCGGCGGCCTTCGCTGACCGCCGCATAGAGCGCGTCGTCGCGGGTCGCGGCCCCAAATGTTGTCAAATAGTTGGTTCGAAACCGCGCAATTGTCTCTGTGTCCAACGTTACTTCGCTCATCGGCGACAGTTTCATCTGCTTCAGCTGGTTGGTTGTCCTTTGGCTATCCACATCGAATGACCGCAGTGATTCCAGCGTATCGCCAAAGAAATCGAGGCGCACGGGCCCTGCTGCTCCGGGAGCAAACAGGTCAATTATTCCACCGCGCACGGCATATTCCCCGGCATCCCGCACCGTCGGGCTGCGCTCATAGCCGTTGCCAGTCAACCAGCTTACAAGATCTTCCGTATCGATCTGCTGACCCGGACGAATATTCCGCACATGCTGCGCCATATACTCCCGCGACGGCAATTTTTGCATCAACGCATTGGGAGTTAAAGTTATCAGCCGGGGGCGGATACTTGCCTCCCCAGTCGCCAGATCGGCCAGCGCCGCAATCCGTTTTGCCAATGCATCATTGCTGGGAGATACCCGATCATACGGCAGACAATCCCAGGCGGGCACGTGAAGCACATCCGCCCAGGGTGCAAAGAATTCAAAGGCTGCTTCAACATCAGCAGCACGTTGACCGTCCCGCGCCACGAATACCAGGCATGGACTGTCCTGCTGCTTGCAAAGTTCAGCAAGCGCTTCGACCAGTACAACAGTCTCGTAACCGTCCGGCACACCACCAAGATTAATGGAGCCCGGTTCAGCCAGCCAGGATTTCAACTTGCGCAGGGCGGGTGTGGTCATGTTTGTCCCAAGTGAAATTGCCGAATTTTCCGGACAATCGAATTGTCAAAATTAGCCGGGACATCAATCGAGCCCGACAACCATTTATACATGTCCGGATCTGGCAATTGCATCAGCATTTCAAATTCGGCCAACTCATCCTCACCCATCTCAGCAATCGCGTGATTGGCATAGGTGCCGAGCACGTAATCCATCTCCCGCATGCCGCGATGCCAGGAGCGAAACAATAGTCTCTTTCGTCGGTCATCCAGACCGGCACTGCTGCGCATCGCCTCGCTCAAGTCATTCTCCGCAAAATTGCTGTTTGTCGGTTTCTATAGTCCGCTACAAGGTGAATGTCAGTGCCTTTACCCCATTTCAACGCAATTACTTTGTCGCAATATCCGCTCCAAGCATATTTGCCGAAAGACTTGAAGCCGCAAGTCTGTACAGGCATGGTCGCACTATGCGACCCACCCTGCTCAATCCGCTGTTTGCTCCGGTTACCAGCCTCACCGGAATAGGCCCCAAACTCAGCATTGCCCTAACACGCCTGCTGCGCGGCGGCGGCAGCGGCAGCGGCATTGAACAGGCAGTTGTTGGCGACCTGCTTTTCCACCTGCCTTCGGGGTTGATCGACCGGCGCAACCAACCAACCATTATGGATGCAATCGAAGGCACTCTATCAACGATCAAAGTAAGGGTTGATCGACACCAACCCGCACCACGGGGCAATCATCGGGTTCCCTACCGGATATATGTCCACGACGAGTCAGGTGAAATGGCACTGGTTTATTTCCGCGGCCAGTCACGCTGGCTGGAAACTCAGTATCCGGTTGGCGAAACCCGATTCGTCAGCGGTAAACTGGAGTGGTTCAACGGACGCGCCAATATGATTCATCCCGACTATGTGGTGTCGGAAGAGAATTTTGACGAACTGCCTCTGGTCGAGCCGGTCTATCCACTGGTATCGGGCGTGTCGCTAAAAATTATGCATCGCTCCATCGCCACAGCGTTGCAAACTTTGCCGCAGTTACCCGAATGGATCGATCCGTCGCTGCTCGCCAAACATCACTGGCCGTCTGTCGAAAACGCACTGGATCAAGTCCACCATCCCCGCGATGATCTGGATATATCACCTCATTCAACGGCCTGGAAACGATTGGCCTTTGACGAGCTGCTGGCGGGGCAACTGGCGTTGGCATTGGTGCGGCGAAAAATGAAGAAGAGTGCCGGCAAGTCCTGGCAAGGCGACGGCAGCAAGCAAACAAAGATCGTCGATGCTCTGCCCTTTGCTCTGACTGGCGCGCAGCAAAGGTCAGTCGCAGAAATTCTCGACGACATGGCGACGCCGGATCGCATGTTGCGATTGCTGCAAGGTGATGTCGGATCAGGAAAAACGATTGTTGCGCTACTGGCGTGCGCTGCGGCAATTGAGGCCGGCGGCCAGACCGCCCTGATGGCACCCACCGAAATTCTCGCTCGCCAGCACTTTGCCACCATCCAGCCTCTCGCGGAAACCGCCAACATCCGCATTGCGGTGTTGACCGGCAGGGAAAAAGGCAAGTCTCGCGAAGCCATTTATGAGCAACTGGCCAATGCCGAGATTGATCTGATAATCGGAACTCACGCCCTGTTTCAGACCAATGTGGTATTCAAGAACCTCGCACTTGGCATCGTCGACGAACAACACCGTTTTGGTGTCCATCAGCGTTTGGCGCTGGCGTCCAAAGGAGGCGGGGCTGATATCCTGGTGATGACAGCCACACCAATCCCGCGAACTCTGGTGTTGACTTTTTTTGGTGACATGGATGTTTCCAAGCTGGATGAAAAACCTGCAGAGCGCCTGCCAATTCAGACCAATGCATTGTCAATGGACCGGCTGGACGAATTGATCGAACGCGTGCGCGGTGCCGTGGCGCGAGGAGAAAAGGTCTATTGGCTCTGTCCGCTGGTTGAGGACAGTGAGGAATTGCCGATTACGTCGGCTGAAAGCCGCTACCAAACGCTTGAACAGTTGATGGGGCAAAATGTCGGACTTGTTCATGGTCGTATGAAGTCTGTCGATAAAGATGCAGCAATGCTCGATTTCAAGGAAGGCCGGACCCGCGTTTTGGTGGCAACTACGGTCATCGAAGTCGGCGTCGACGTTCCCGATGCGACCATCATGGTCATCGAACATGCAGAACGTTTTGGCCTGGCTCAGCTGCATCAGTTGCGCGGCCGTGTCGGACGTGGGGCGCAATCCTCCACCTGCCTGCTGCTTTATAAGTCGCCACTGGGAGCAATCGCTCAGGACAGAATAAAAATCATGCGTGAAACGGAAGATGGGTTTCGCATTGCTGAAGAAGACCTGAAGCTGCGCGGCGAAGGGGAAATTCTTGGCACCAGGCAATCGGGAACACCGGGATTTCAGATCGCTCAGATGGAACATCACGCCGAACTGCTGGAAATGGCGCGCGACAATGCCCGCCTAATTTTACATGAAGATTCGGAGTTGACTGGTCCGCACGGCGACGCATTACTTCACCTGCTTTATCTCCACTCAAAGGATGAGGCCGTCAGGCTGTTGAGAGCGGGATAGAACGGTTCAGGCGCGGGTCGATTTTTTTCCATTAGAGCGGGCACGTTTTTCCAAAGCCTTCTTTTTCGCCGCACCAAATTCCGGTGCAACCAGCCCGGCAGAGATAACCAGTTTGGCGGCTTCCTCAACACCCATGTCCAGCGGAACAACGTCCTCAACCGGAACGAACAGCAGAAACCCTGAAGTCGGGTTTGGCGTTGTGGGCAAAAACACACTGACGGTTTTTCCAGCTGGTTCATCCAGTTTGGATTGTACTTCACCAAGCGTGTCGGTCGCTACAAATGCCAGCGCCCAGATTTCGCGTCTTGGATATTCCACCAGAACGACACTTTGAAAGGAATCTGAATCTTCACGAAACACCGTCTCAAATATTTGCTTTAGCGCCGAATAGATGTTGCGAACCAACGGCATCCGTCCCAGCAGATATTCTCCATAACGGATAATCGAGCGACCAATCAGGTTGGCGGTTAGAAACCCAACTGTGGTGATCAGGAAAACCGCAACCAACACCCCAAAACCCGGGATGGTGAATGGCAAATAGGAATCCGGATTATACAGATCCGGCAGATACGGCTTCACCCAACCGTCAACCCACTCGATCAAAGACCAGGTGAGATAGATCGTAATTGCCAGCGGCGCACAGATGACCAAACCGGTGAAAAAATAGTTTCTCAACCGGGTGATGTAGTGTGGTCTCGGGCGATTTTCGGGATCACTCATATTACTGCTTTACAACTGGCTTCGACAAAATTGCCGCCGCCCGCCTAAATGACCCCCTGCCCGGAAATTTGCAAGGACAATTCTATTCAACAGTAACCGATTTGGCCAAATTCCGAGGTTGATCGACGTCGGTGCCCATATGAACAGCGGTGTGATAGGCAAGCATCTGGACCGGCAATGAATAGACAATGGGCGTGATGATCTCCGGCATTTCGGGCATGACAATCACCTTGGCTTCATCCATGCCGACTTCCGCTGCTCCCCTGGGATCCGTGATCAGAATTATGTTGCCACCACGTGCGGCAACTTCCTGCATGTTGGAAACGGTTTTCTCAAATATCCGGTCATGCGGCGCGATCACGACAATCGGCATTTCTTCATCAACCAACGCAATTGGCCCGTGCTTCAATTCACCTGCTGCATAAGCTTCCGCGTGAATATAGGACAATTCCTTCAGCTTCAGCGCACCTTCCATGGCGAGCGGATAATTGGTGTCCCGTCCCAGATAAAGCACATGCTCCTTGTTTGCCAAAGAATGAGCCAATTCCTTGATATCGTCTTCCAGCTTCAGAACTTCATTGGCATAGCGCGGAGTTTCAGCGAGCGCCCGAACCAATTCCTTTTCCTGCGTCTCATCAATGTGGCCTCTTTGCACACCAGCACCTATCGCCAGCGACGCCAGTACAGACAATTGGCAGGTAAATGCCTTTGTTGAAGCGACACCAATTTCCGGCCCAGCCAGTGTGGGAAACACATTGTGCGAAGATCGTGCAATTGTGCTCTCGCGAACATTAACAATTGCCGCCAGTCGCTGGCCGTTTTCTTCACAATATTTCAGCCCGGCCAGCGTATCGGCAGTTTCGCCAGATTGGGAAATAAACAGCGACAAACCGTTTTCCGTCAATGGCACTTCCCGATACCGAAATTCCGAAGCGACATCGATATCGACCGGCAAACGTGCATAGCGTTCAAACCAGTATTTTGAAAGATATCCGGCAAGATAGGCGGTTCCGCAAGCCGTGATGTTCAAACGGTCAAGGCGGGAAAAGTCGAGCGGATCTTGTGTATCACTCATGTCCCTGAGCGCAATCTTCTCCGAATTGAAATCAACGTAATTTGCCAGGGTATGACCGATCACTTCCGGCTGTTCGTAGATTTCCTTGATCATGAAATGGCGATGATTACCCTTGTCGACCATCAGCGCTGAACCAACCGAAGTCTGCTGCTGTCGGTTGACCGACTGGCCGCCGACATCGAAAATCGCCAGGTCGTTGCGGCGGATAATCGCCCAATCGCCATCTTCCAGATAGGTGATGCGATTCGTAAACGGCGCCAGCGCCACAGCATCTGAACCCAGATACATTTCGCCTTCGCCGTGCCCAATGGCCAGTGGCGGGCCGTTGCGTGCAGCAACGATCAAATTGTCGTCGCTGTCAAACATTACCGCGAGCGCAAACGCACCGCGCAATTGTAGAATCGCCTGATGTGCAGCTTCTTCCGGCACCAAACCATCCCGCAGGCCTTTTTCAACCAGATGGGCCACAACTTCGGTGTCCGTCTGCGAAGAAAACTCGAACCCATCGGTTTCAAGGCTTTTTCTCAACTCGCGGAAGTTCTCGATGATGCCGTTATGAACAACAGCCACACCGGAGGAAAAATGAGGGTGAGCGTTGATTTCTATGGGTGCCCCATGGGTGGCCCAACGGGTATGGCCGATGCCAATTGTGCCCGACAGGGGCGATGATTCCAGCCGTTCCTGAAGATTGACGAGCTTGCCCTCTGCCCGGCGACGGTCGAGCAGGCCTTGTTCGACCGTTGCAACTCCGGCAGAATCATATCCTCGATATTCCAACCGTTTCAGCGCATCAACAATAAGAGGTGCGACTGGCCTGGTGCCCACAATTCCAACTATTCCGCACATATGCGTTTTCCCATGTAACTGCGAACAACAAATCTCGTCATCCGCGGACAGACTTAAACCAGCGATGCGGCTTTCTGCCTTGCCATATCACCTATTGACCTTTGCTTTAGTCAAAAAAGATTTCAAAAGTGCAAGAATTGCGATTATTTTTTACGGTCGGCCTTTTGATCCAAATAGCGCTTGCGCAAACTTTTCGCCTTGCCCGGCAAATTCGCCTGTTTGTTTCGCTCAATGGCCAGGCTGTCTTCCGGCACATTTTTGGTGATCACGCTGCCGGCCGCCGTATTGGCATTCTCGCCAATGATCACCGGTGCAACCAGCGACGTATTGGTGCCGATAAAGGCGCCACTGCCAATGATGGTCTTGTGTTTGTTAAATCCGTCATAATTGCAGGTCACCACACCGGCACCGATGTTGGCTTTTTCACCAACGTCGCTGTCGCCGACGTAAGACAGGTGATTGACCTTTGCCCCGTCACCGATATTGCTGGCTTTGATTTCAACGAAATTGCCGATTTTTGATCCATTGCCAATCACTGCACCAGGCCGCAACCGTGCATAGGGGCCGACGATCGCCCCGCTCCCCACGCTGGCGCCCTCCAAATGCGAAAATGCGCGAATAATTGCCCCCTGCTCAACCCGAACACCTGCGGCAAATACAATATTGGGTTCCAGCGTCACATCGCGCTCGAGCACGGTATCGTGGTGCAGGCAAACCGTTTGCGGTGCAGCCATGGCAACACCTGAGCGCAGAAAATACTGGCGCTGGCGGTCTTGCCAGATGGCCTCGACCTGCGCCAGTTGCACCCGATCATTGACCCCCAGTGTTTCCTCTTCCGGAACTTCCACAGCAACGACGTTCAATCCCTTGCTCCGCCCCACCTCAACGGCATCTGTAAGGTAATATTCGCCCTGTGCATTGTCGTTGGATATGGCATCCAGAACACCCAGCATATGGGGCGCGCCAAAAGCCATGATCCCGCTGTTGCAAAATGTGATTGTGTGTTCTTCCTCAGATGCATCCTTTTCCTCCCGGATCGCCGTCAATTGATCATCTTCCACGATCAATCGGCCATAGCCGGTGGGTGTTTGGGTGTTAAAACCCAAAACGACGATGTCGGCTCCTTCCGCCAGGGACTGGCGCGCCGCCAGAATAGTTTCGGTTTTCATGAGCGGAACATCGCCATATAGCACCACAACATCGTCGTGGCCGGATTGAACCGCTTCCCGTGCCGCCAGCACTGCGTGGGCAGTGCCGCTTCGTGTGTCCTGTAAATGGATTGTGGCTTGCCGGTGATGGTTTTGCACGGCGTTGGAAACCAACTCCGCCCGGTTTCCAACCACTACGGCAACATCAGTTGCACCAGCAGATTTGGCTGTGTCCAGAACATGACAGACCATCGGCAGTCCAGCCACAGGATGCAGCACTTTGGGCATATCGGACGCCATGCGTTTTCCCTCGCCGGCCGCGAGAATGATCGTCAGACAAGTACGATTGGAAGAATCAACCATTTTTTAACCTAAATATTCGTTTTGCTAGGGCAAAATTAATCCCTCTCATGCCATAAAATCCACGAAAGTCCATCTGAACCGCCCGGTCCGTTCGTGAATGGGTGATTTTAACGATTCGATCAACGGCAGATTTCGAATGGAATTCAGTTTTAGATCAATTGGATGCGTGGGAGCAGATACTTGCCTGAATCTTTGAGCGCCGAAGAAACAGTGATTCGCGTCGCCGCGCTCAAAGCGGCCAAGGACGCCGCCGATCACATGGTGAAAAACTCGGTTCAAAAACATTCCAATTCTGTTGGTGCATTTGCCCTTTATACTTGGGGATCACTGGCTTTTGTCAGTGTCGTGTTCGCAACTGTTATCGGCATAAGCCCCGATGCCATGATTACCCTGCCAACCACCATTGCCGACACCACAGTCGAGCGCAAAGTGGTGAAGCAAGATGTCGCTAAAATCGAAGCAGATGCAGAAGCACTGATTGAATCCACCCAATCGACGCAGCTTCCAGAGCCAAAAACCGACTCGGCAAATTTGACCAGGCCAGACCTGCCCGAAATCCTGCCACCGAACCGACAACTGGTAAAAACCAAAAAAGCTGTCGAGCTGGATGGTCGCAGCACCGGGTCGATCAATCCTCAGGCCGAACAGATTGCGAAACCATTCAGAGAGGCCTTGCGTCCGGAATTCCTGTTCGCCGTTGATATTGGTGGAGCCAAATCCGCTTCGCCTCTCGTCGGGCGCTACACGGCCATGAAACGTCGCGCACCCGATTTGTTCAAGGATCTGGAACCCCGTATTCAGGTCAAGGGAGAAAACCATGATCTGGAGGCCCGTCTGATTGCCGGGCCTTTTACGTCAGCTACTCAGGTTGCCCGATTCTGTCGTTCATTGCGGCTGCGTCTGACCGTGGATTGTTCGATCTCAGCCTTCCAGGGCGACATCATTCGCTAAGCACCGGCCACTTGCGTTGACAGGGCGAAGCTGCCATGAGCGGGCATTGTTCCTTTGATCCCTGATCGCAGTCTTGTCAGATTCAAGTTCTTCCAAAAGTATCGCCTCAGAACGCCATTTTGCGATGGCGATTTTGTTGATCATGCCATTGTTCTTTTCGTCCAACATCATTTTTGGCCGGGCCGTAGCAGATCAGGTTGAACCGTTCACGCTGGCCTTCATCAGATGGTCGCTTACCGCACTGATTTTATTGCCATTGGTTTGGCCAGCACTGCTTCGTCAAAAAGAGTTGATCGTCAACCAGTTGTGGCGGGTGTCGCTGCTTGGATTTCTGGGCATGTGGATTTGTGGCGCGCTGGTCTATCTGGCGCTCGACTATACAACGGCCACCAATGGAACACTGATCTACACCTCTTCGCCCGTCTTGATAATTTTGATCGAATGGTTGTTTGGAGGCCGAAAGATCAGCACACGCGAAGCATTCGGCATCTCAATTGCTGTCATCGGCGTGGTGGTCATTGTGATCAAAGGCTCATTCGATACTTTAATGTCCCTCAGCTTCAATCGCGGCGATCTGATCTTTATCGGGGCGGCAGTCAGTTGGGCAATCTATTCGGTATTGTTGAAGGCCAATAATCTGGCTCCGCTTCAAACTTTGCCCCTGTTCATGCTGATTGCAGCAACAGGAGCGGTGTTGCTGGCACCGTTTGCGCTAATTGAGATTGCCTGGCTCCAAACCTTTCCAACTTCGCCCACCGCCTGGACCAATATCGCCGGGATTGTGCTGTTGGCTTCTTTACTGGCGTTTTCGTTTTTTCAGTATGGCGTGAAGGTGCTCGGCCCATCGCTGACGGGCATTTTCATGTATTTGCTGCCGGTTTACGGGGTCGGGTTGGCTGTTGTGTTTCTTGGCGAAGAAATTGCGCTCTACCATATGTGGGGCGTTCTTCTGGTGCTTTCTGGTGTCGTTCTTGCCACCTGGCCCAAAAGGGTATTGCGGCAGATACAGTCGACGTAATCAGCCAAATGTCTGCAGAACCGGGAATGTTTCCAGCAGAAAATAGGCAAAACTCTGCATGCCACCGGTCAGGAACAAAATGCCGGTTAGCACCAGCAATCCACCCATCAATTTTTCCACCGATCCGAGATACTTTCGGAATCGGGAAAGGAATCTCATGAAGGAACCGGCAAACAAGGCCGCCAGCAGAAACGGCACGCCGAGACCCAACGAATAAACCCCCAGCATAAAGGCGCCCTCTCCCACGGTGTCACGGGCGCTGGCAATGCCGAGGATCACCCCCAATATCGGTCCGATGCACGGCGTCCAGCCAAACGCGAATGCCAACCCCATGATAAATGAGCCAGCAACAGTGGCCCCCCGCACCACATCATCGTCCACCTGAAAGCGAGCCTCACGATAGAGCAGGCCAATTTTAAACAGCCCGAGAAAATGCAGCCCCATAATGATGATGACAATGCCAGCGATTATCGACAATATTTCCTGATTTTGGCGAACAATTTGCGAAAAGCTCGATGCTCCAGCACCAAGAGCGACAAAAACGCAACTGAAGCCCAGAACAAAAAAAGCCGCATTAACAAGCGCTTTACGCTGAACCTGGCGAGATTGCGCCGGATCCTGTGGAGATATTTCCTCAAGTGACACACCGGCCAGGTACGTCAGATAAGGTGGCACGAGCGGCAAAACGCAGGGCGAGATAAAAGAAAGCAGGCCAGCAAAAAATATGCCGATCAAGGTGAGATCACCGCTCATATAATTTGGATCCTGCTGCAGCCGAAGCGTTTTGGCCGATTGTGCGGCCAACCTACACGAATGCACACTCACGCCAACTCAAAAACTCGTCATAAAAAATGCGATATCGGCAAAATATTTAACCCAACTGCGCAAAGTTCGGTTGACGCTAGCCATAGCTTTGCTTAAGCAGCGTCTGTCCGGGCATTCGATGCTCCGGGAGCCCGTAGCTCAGTTGGTAGAGCGCCTCACTTTTAATGAGGATGTCCACGGTTCGAATCCGTGCGGGCTCACCATCCTCTCACATTCCTGCGCAAGTATAAGCAACATGCCGGCCGCAGGAAATTCGGTGGTGGTTCGTCTGCAAAATCGACCGTACAGCCAATTCGTCAATTTGATTTCAACGCTGTGTCACAAGTCCGGCAATTACTTGCAGGTGGCGGTACAGGGATCAACTGCAACTGCGACGGCATCAAATGCTGGAACGACCGTAATCACCACTTCGACTGGAGCCGTAACTTCTTCGACGGGCACTTCTTCTTCAACCACCGGTTCTTCTTCAACCACCGGTTCTTCTTCAATAATCGGCGTGTCTTCTTCCTCCAGCAGGTCGTCTTCAGTTCCTTCCTCACCGCCATCTTCGAGTTCCGGATCACTTCCGGCCTGATCATTCTCAAACTGATGCTGGCCTGATTCCTGCGAGCCAGTGGAAACCGCAAGTGGATTTTCTGACGGACCATTGGGTGTGGTTCTGAGGAAGAAATCGAAATATTCCTGCATTTCCTCGGTCATCCGGAACGGCCCGATTGGCGGCAAGCCGGGAGCCGGGCTGAATACGGCATAGCCGGGCTCCAGAATCTCGACAGTTACGCCGCCGGAAGTCACGGATATCGAACCCGATTTATCGAGCGAATTGGCACCTCTCCCGGCACCCCGCAAAATTGTCAGGCTGGCTTTCTCGAGATCGGCATTGCTCGTGTCAATCCCTGCCAATTGGGCCATGACCACGGCATCTTCACCGACAACCCCCTCAAAAAACGTACCTCTAATTCCGACTGAGGCACTGGGTGTTTGGATGCTCGCGTTAATCGGGTTGGCCTTGCCAATCTGTCCGCTCATATAGCGGAAAGCGCCGGTCAGCACCTGCGCACTCAGATTGCCAACGGAAGTATTCGGATCATAAACAAATTCATCGATCAACAATGAACAGTTTTGCCCAACCGTGAACACCGTTTGATCCAACAGCAAGATCTGCAGCGCGCTGTCGTCTTTGGTCTGCACTTCATCGTTTAGCTGAATACTACTGCGTACCTGGGCTTTGCGTCGGGCACCTTCGGTCAGCACATAAGCCGTCCCCTGTACAGACGACGTGGTTCCAACCTGCGGTGCCGCAACAACCGGACCAATGCCGGACAGCATGACAATTGCCGCCAGGGTCGAAAGATTTCGAACCAACCGATAATTCTGGCCATTAAATTTGCGTGGAAGGGTCATCATTTGTCTCTCCTTCCCGTTAAAAGGTCGTGCGTTTTATGAACATCAGATCAACACTGAAATTATCGATGTCCAGGTCTTCGATTGACGAATTCTGCTGGTGATAAGTGCCACCGATCTGGGCAACAATTCCACCCAGCTGGTCGGGCAGATCGACACCTGCCAAAATTGTCGACAACGGAGCACCCGCCGCGGCCCTGATACGGAACACATCGTCTTCGCGGGCAATGGTGTTGGAATAAAAAGTGTCGGGCTGCTCGTATTCTGTGCGCGTAAAGCTAGCCGCCATTGTCACGTAACGGCCCATGCCCAGAAGCTTTTGGGCCGCCAAGGACAGTTTTCCTGAATCATGGGAAAACCCGTCAGACTCGGCATCCTTGGTTTTGAAATCGGCACCGCCATAAACAGTCAGTGAATCGCTTGGCCGCCAGCGGAATTTGACTCCGCCGCCATATTTCCAGCCATCGCGCAGGTCGCCAATCGTTGAATAGGACGTTGTATCGTAGTTTTGATACATGCCTTGCGCATTGAGCAGCAGGGTAACCTGCGAATTCAACGTCCAGGAGGCGTCCAGACCACCACCATAGCTGGTGCGAAACTGCTCCTGCTGTAACCATACAGATGAATAGGAGCCATAAGGCGTAATAGTGCCGTCCTGAAAGTGCAGCTTTACACCGGCTCGTGCCCGACTGTGGATCAGATCGGCCCGGTCAATATCGAAAAACTCTCTCAGGTGGCCATTTGTCTGCACAAACAGATAGTCCCGGCGACCGTTGTTGAGGTCGGCCTCGATTCTGAACCGCGACCTGGCGGCGAAGGCAAAATCACTATCGCTGTCCGCGCCGGTCGAAGCAGTCACAGCGTCTGAAACCCGTCCCGGATTGGTGTCATAGCGACCACCAAGGCTGAACCGGCTTGTTATGCGCAGCGGTTCAGACTTCTTCACCGCGCGCGCCAGATATTTTACCCTGTCGGCTTCCTGATCCGGATTAAGGCCACGGCCCTCCAGAATTTCAAGTTCGCGGGTGGCACCAGCCACATCGTCAAGCCGATACAGGACAATCCCGTAGAACAATCGCACGGAATCCCAGTTAGGGCGCTGCAGCAACAGACGCTCCAGCGCGGCCGCCGCCTGTTGCAGGCGCCCAGTGGCCACCTGTTGACGGGCATAGGTGAGATTTAATTGTGCATCATCGGGAGCCGCGAGAATCTGCTCAAAGGTAACCGGCGCCGACCGCACCGGCGACGTGAACAACATCGCACCGGTCAATGTGGCGCTCGCAAAGAGCGTCAAAAGCGCGCGATCTGCGCGGATGTACCTCAACTTATTCAACATGGTCTTTCCGCCTACCTGGAAAGTATTCAATGATAATTCCGGATGTAGGGACAACCGGTACAGGGCATTCGTGTACCCTATCGGCAGGGAAAATTGAATTGGAGATCATCAAAACCTACCAATTTTATTCAACCGTGTCATTTTCGACGCAGTTGAGCGGTTGCTTGAAATAATCTGCATTTGCATGAGCAAATCCAAAAGCCACCTTCCCCAGGGAAGGCGGCATTAGGAACGGATTTTCAATTATATCACATATTCAATGACTTAAGGTAAGAAATCACGTCTGCCCGGTCCTGTTCCTTTTTCAATCTGAACGCCATTTTGGATTTTGCTTTTTTGTTTTCCAATTTGGCTCGCAGATAGTTTTTGGGATTAACAAGATAGTCAAACAGCTCTTCTTCGCTCCAGATCAGACCAGCCTCTCCAGCAGCAGCAATGCTTTTGCCGTATTTGAATCCCTCAAACGAGGCCGCCTTGCGGCCGACAACATCAGTCAGTGGCGGTCCGACTTTGATTTTCGCCGCTTCGCCAATATTGTGACACGCGGCACACTTTTTGAATACTTTTTTACCTTTAACTGCGTCGCCTGCAGCATGTGAGTCAGAGTGTGCCGCAGTCGAAGTCACGGCAATTGCTAGCAATGCGACTAGGCGAAGTGAGCGATAAAACATTCCTGTCTCCTGAAGATTTCCTCTGAATTGGCCAATACCTCTCTCGAGTTGCGACTTCGGTCAAGTCACAACATTGCTATGGATGAGTGAAGACCTGCCTGCAATCTGCCGTAATTTAAGGCCACAGCAACAGATGACCATCTTGCCAGCCTTCACAGTCTGCGATATCCCATAATTTGGTTGCCCGCAGCGCTATTGGGATGATCGTCAGTGTGATTGATTACAGGATTATCACGGTTTGAAAACATAAAATTGACCTGGGTCAACGCCATATCTTCTGGCGATGATTACCAATTTGGTTAGACTGAGCCGCGAACAGGAACTGGAGCACTTCCGTGGACTTTGAGGATTATTTCAAAAGCGAGCTGGATGGCTTGAAAGAAGGCGGCAATTACCGCGTCTTTGCCGATCTGGAACGCCAGAACGGCAAATTTCCACAGGCTACGCGCTATGCTGCCAATGGCGGCTCTTGTGAAGTGACCGTCTGGTGCTCCAACGATTATCTAGGAATGGGCCAACATCCGGACACCCTTGCGGCCATGAAAACAGCGCTGGAACGTTGCGGCGCCGGTGCGGGTGGCACACGCAACATATCCGGAACCAACCATTATCATGTACTGCTGGAGCAGGAACTGGCCGACCTTCACGCCAAGCAATCGGCCCTGTTGTTAACGTCCGGCTATGTCGCCAACTGGGCGGCTCTCAGCACATTAGCGTCCAGAATTCCCGGCTGTGAAGTTTTCTCCGATACCGACAATCACGCCTCGATGATTGAAGGTATCCGTCATTCAAAAGCGCCCAAGCATTTGTGGAAACACAATGACGTTGAAGACCTGGACCGTAAACTCAGCAACACCGATTCTGATGCCCCCAAACTGGTGGCATTCGAGTCGGTCTATTCAATGGATGGCGATATCTGTCCGTTGGGCGAGATACTTGATGTGTGTGAAAAACATGGTGCCATGTCTTATCTGGATGAAGTGCATGCAGTCGGGCTCTATGGCCCCAGAGGCGGTGGCATCTCCGAACAATTGGGCCTTGCTGATCGTGTGACCGTCATTCAGGGAACCTTGGGCAAGGCATTTGGCGTGATGGGAGGCTATATTGCTGCGTCGACCAATCTGGTCGATTTTGTCCGCTCATTTGCCTCCGGATTCATATTTTCAACAGCCCTGCCCCCGGCACTGGCAGCTGGTGCGACTGCCTCGATCCAGCATTTGAAAACCAGCGACATGGAGCGGATGCGGCAGCGTAAAAATGTCCGCACATTGCGACAAAAGCTTGATGCAATCGGATTGCCGCATATGGACAATGATAGTCATATCGTCCCGGTGATGGTCGGAGACGCCAAAAAGTGCAAATTCATTTCCGACTTGCTGTTGGAGAATTACGGTATCTATGTTCAACCAATTAACTACCCAACCGTGCCTGAAGGCACTGAGCGTTTGCGGATAACCCCTTCTCCCTTGCATAGTGAGCAAGACATTGATCATCTGGTCAATGCACTGAGCGAATTATGGGCGCAATGTGCGCTTTCCCGCGCTGTCGCTTAACTGATCAAACACATAGCGCATCACAATAACGGGCCACAGCGATGCTGAACGCAGATCAAAACCGTCAAACCAAACCGTCTGAACGCACAGGCTCGGTTGCCGGGGATCAAAGTTTGAAATCAACTGGCCCTGCCATCATGATTCCAGGCATCGGCGCGGATGGGTCATTTTTTTCGATCGAAAAGATTGAAGCTCATCGGCGCGACATCCATCATCTGGCGATATCGATTTTCCTGTTTTCAGGCGACGAGCTGCTCATTCAACGCCGCGCAATCTCAAAATATCATTGTGGTGGCCTATGGGCCAATACCTGTTGCACCCACCCCCATTTTGGCGAGGATATTGTCACCGCTGCCCATCGGCGTTTGGGTGAAGAACTGGGTTTGAAAGCTGATCTGAAACAACGACGTGTCGTGGAATATGCAGCAGATGTTGGCAACGGATTATTTGAGCGTGAACGGGTGCACATGTTCACTGCGCAAGTCGACAGGAGCCAGATGATTGCAGACCTCAACCCGGACGAAGTTTCCGACATAAAATGGATGTCTGCTGATCAGCTGGCAAACGATGTGGTGACCAACCCTCAACAATATACCCCGTGGTTTCGAATTTATCTGGACCGTTACCCCGGATTGGTGTTTTGAAGGCCTGACAATTCCAGGATCTGCCAAATGACATCTGAATCCGACCAGACCACCAAAGACTTTCAGTTCAATGTGACAGCAACGGACGGACGGGCCCGCCGTGGTGCCATTTCCATGCCACGCGGAACCATCAGAACCCCGGCCTATATGCCGGTTGGAACTGCCGGTACCGTCAAAGCAATGTATATGGATCAGGTAAGAGATCTGGGCTCAGATGTTATTCTTGGCAACACCTATCACCTGATGTTGCGTCCCGGTGCTGAACGGGTTGGAAAATTGGGAGGCCTGCATCAATTTGCCCGCTGGCCCTATCCCATCCTCACTGATTCTGGCGGTTTTCAGGTCATGTCATTGGCCCAGTTGCGCAAGATGAGTGAAAAAGGGGTGGTTTTTCAAAGCCATGTCGATGGCCGCAAATACGATCTCACCCCAGAACGGTCGATCGAGATTCAGGCTCTTCTGGACAGCGATATTCAAATGCAACTGGATGAATGCATCGCTCTGCCGGCCAGCAAACAGGAAATTCAAAGGGCAATGGAACTGTCGCTTCGCTGGGCAGAGCGATCTCATACGGCATTCAAGTCCCAGTCTGATCACAATGCCCGGGCAATGTTCGGCATTGTCCAGGGTGGCGATTGTGAAGATCTGCGCATAAAGTCTGCGCAGGCGCTGCGGGCGATGGACATGAAAGGCTATTCCATTGGCGGTCTGGCGGTTGGCGAACCCCAGGAAGTCATGCTGCAGATGCTGGATATTACATGTCCTGAACTGCCGACGGAAAAGCCCCGCTATCTGATGGGCGTTGGAACGCCCGATGACTTGCTGGAATCCATTGCCCGCGGTGTCGATATGTTCGATTGTGTGATGCCCACCCGCGCCGGGCGCCACGCCACGGCCTATTCGCGCTATGGAAAACTCAACTTGCGCAATGCCCGCCATGCCGAAGACCATCGACCGCTGGACGACCAGTCAGATTGTCCGGCGAGCCGCGATTACAGCCGTGCTTATCTCCACCACCTGATGCGTGCCAATGAAGCACTGGGTGGCATGCTGCTGACCTGGAACAATCTGGCCTATTATCAACATCTGATGCAGGGTGCCCGCGACGCCATCGAACAGGGCAGCTACAACGACTTTATGGGCAAGACCAAGGAAGGCTGGGCACGCGGCGATATTCAGCCAATTTGATTTCTGCGGTCCAGAGGTCCGAAACTCCTGACTGTCAAAAAAAACAGAATATTATCGGTTTGGAGTTCACTATGATTGGAAAAAGGGGGGACGGGAGAGAAATGGCTGCAGACCGAATTACACATCGTACTTTTCCCTCCGAAGCGGGCGTTGATGCTGGTGCCTCACCAGAAAATGTAATCGAAGTCTGGCAGGTCAACACCACCAGGATCGATCGATCACTCCAAAAAAGCCTGCTCGATCAAAGCGAACAGGTTCGGGCCGCCAAAATCCAAAATCTCCAGATGCGCGATCAATACATCTGCACGCGAATATTTTCCCGGCTGATCCTCGGAGACTGGTTGGATATTGATCCTCAAAAAATTGCTTTCAGCTACGACACCGGCAAACCTATTTGCCTCAATCAGGGCGCTCCAAATTTTAGCCTATCCAAACGCGAAAACTGGATCGCGATGGCCGTTTCAGCAGAACCCATAGGTATTGATCTGGAGAGGATAGACCCCCAGGCTGCCGACCGACATGTGATCGAAGAGCTTTTCAGTTCTGCCGAACGCGATCTCTTGGCCAAATTGAAAGAGCCCGCCGCGACGTTGGCTTATTTTTTCATGTGGACCCAAAAGGAGGCCTGTTCGAAGGCAACCGGTCGCGGCGCTGAGTTGGATTTCGCAAAAATCCAAACTTCCCCGGAAGGGGGATTGGTAACAATTATCTCAGATACATCTTCCCACGATGACCTCTACGGACACGCATTGAGCGGACCCAAAGACCATGTTTTGACCGTTGTAACGTCGCTGGAGGCGCCAGACATAAGGCACAGCGACGCTAAACTCAAAGCAAAATGATTTATGCAACGGCAGCCAGCAATTGCCGGTGGTCCAGTTCGCCCGCGCCGCCGCGTTTCATAAAATACTGCAGCACCTCAAACTCGCTGTCCTCAGACGGGTCATCCTTCAGATATTGCAGAAATTCCTGGGCTCCTTGCTTGTGCACGAAATTCCAGGTCACTGAGACTGAATCATCGACGACCAGCACGTCATGCAGCCAGCCGTGCGGAATATAGATCATCTGGCCGGGCGTAATCAGTCCCTGATAATCCGGTTCAGCCGTGACAACTTCGAGATTGCCTTCTTCCCGAACGTCAATAAATCCACCAAATGAGCTGCCATCGCTGGCTTCCATCAATTCTTCGGCTCGGTCGGGATGATACAGAACGGCCTGCTTGGTACCGTGAAACTGAGCGACAATTGCGTCACTGCAAAACGGATCACGGTGCATGCGTGTTCTCGCCCCGCGGGCAGCAACCAATATACCCCGATAGGGAAAATTATCCATCACCGGGTCGGCCGATTGAGTATCGGATGTCACGGGAACAATGAGATCATGATCGGGAACACAATTGGGTTTTTGCCAAAATGGTTGAAGCGCTTCAAAAGCCTCATCACCCCAGACAAAGTCAACATCCTTCAACTGATTGTACCAGCGAACGTAAGGAACGTCGTCGGGATAGTCTCCGGTTTCGCCAAAATAGTCGTCGAGATATTCTTCAAGACTGGCAATATTCTCCAAATCAAAAAGAGTTCCGTAAATCTGCGTTGTCAGCTCACCAATTGACTTCTTAAGAGCCTCCGGCGTCCAGTTCTCAGCCGAATAAGGAATGTTGTCGACCACGACCGGCTTGTTCCTGGCTACATATTCAGCCACAAACTCTTCCTGCGATATATCTTTTACGACTTCCAATTGCATAATATTCTCCTACTATTCCTTATATTCGGCTGTTTACTAGATATTCCTGGCGGGGTTTCCGCTCCATATTTCATCGTCGCCCACGACTGAGCCTTTCATGACGAACGCATCTGCGTTGATGACGACGTCTTTGCCAGCTTCCACGCCGTAATGAACAAAACCTTTCACTCCCACGGTGCTTCTGTCGCCGACTTTGATAGCGTCCGACTTGAATGTACCGTCTTCCAGAGAATGACCCTGCAATTCCGTTTCTATGTTGAGACAGACATAGTCGCCAACCTCCACCATATGCGGCTCGGAAATACCGGCACCGCCATCATAAACCATGCGCCCAAGCTTCACGCCCTGGCAGCGGGTGAATAAATTCTTGATTGGCGTGCCGTCAAATAACACCAGATAATGGTTGATGTTGAGTTTCCAAAAGCGTTCGTGATCCCAGAAGTGCCGCTCATACAGCGAGCAAATTCTGGGCTTCATTGGCCGGTGCAAATGTTGCAATCGTTCAAACACGATGAAGTACAACGGAAGGATGATCGACATGCCAGTCATCGAGACCGCCAAAACCAAGGCGCCAAACATTGTCGAACTCAAAATTTCGGCTCCCCAAACCTGATAGATCGCGGCTGTAAGGAGTGTCATTAAAAAGACGACCGACAGGTTCCGCGCCATAAACAGAAACAATGTGATCAGGTTTGACTTCAACTTCATCGACAGGCGTTTTTCAAATACGCCGGGTTGCTTGTAGTGAGCGTGGGTCGGATCCATCGGTCCAGAACGTGGGATCGCAAAAGGTGGAGACCCCAGAATGCCGCAATTGTCTTTCATTTCGCCATCAATCGGCACCATCGCCTTGGTTGCGACAAGACAATTGTCACCAATCCTGGCACCCACTGGATAGTGAAGATTATTTCCCAAATAGGCATCAGGCGGAACTTCGATAGCCGACATTTTGAACGACGATTGAGAGTGATCCATGTTCATCATGTGCAATCCGTCCGATACCAGAGTATTGCGATTGAATTTGCACAAAAAAGGAGAGTGGTGGAGTTGTTCAACTCCGAAATTCGATCCGTTTTGAGTGGATTCACTGAGGTCGTACCCGAGTGCCGTGAAATAGGGCAATATCATAGAGCAATCACCGAACAATTCCTGCAAAAACGCCGATTGACTGCCCGCTTCAATGCGGGTCGCCAGATAGTACTGAAGGCCGAATAGAGGGTGTACCTCGTCCGGCCTGAAAAACAGATTATACAGTTTCGGCATTGTCATGACGCTGATCAGAGCCAGCACAATGCCACCAAAATAAATCGCCACTGAATAGCCGAACAGATAGACGGGATTGAGCGGTAGCGACCCGGCGGTTACAGCCGGTGTCGACCCCAAAAAAGCCTGTTGGGCCAGCAGAACCACAATGGCAAACGACAGAGGTGCTGAGACCACCATTCCGGGAACAAAGCCACCCACCGTATAAAGCCAGGCACGCAATTCCGAGATCTCCAGCGGTGGCACTCTGATATAATCGGTTTCGGTTTTTTGCGCAGGTGATCCCTGATAGATTTCGCCATCCGGCACTTGCTGGTTTTCGTGCAGGCACGACGAAGTACCGAGTTGGCTGCCGGAGCCAATTTTCGTGTTTATATCCATCATCGAAGCTTCGCCGATGAAGGAATTGTCGCCAATCTCCACAGTTCCCATTCGGACAATGCCGCGATGAACGGTAAATCCTGTTAGAATCGCGGATTGCCGAACGACCGAATTTTCTCCGATCGACACCAAATCGGTACACACTGGCGGGACTGCAAAAATGCGAGCGCCTCTGCCAACCTTCGCCCCGAGCAATCTCAGATAAACATTATACAGGGGCGAGCCCGCAAATGCCACCATAGGATTGGCTCGCGTCGACAATTGAGCAATCCAGAACCGCACATAATCCAGGCTCCAGAGCTTAATTTCTTCCTGCTTATATCGACCCCATACGAGCCATTTTACGGCAGTGAAGAATGCTATCGAGCCAAAAAACAACCCACTTCCACTGACCGCCGATCGTAGGTAGATTTCCCAAAATCCCTCGCTATTCAATATCCACCGGAGCGCAGCTATTGCGACTATGCTGCCGAGCAAAGAAATCACGAACATATAGGAGAGTTGGAGAGCGCCACACAGATAATATTCCCAGGGTTTGGCAATGTGGATGCGTTGATCGTCAGCCCAGATGGTTTTGTCTGACGACGGCTGCGATTGAGCTTCGACTTGGTTTGGTGTGGTGTCCAATGCCGTTTCTAAGGTTTCGATCCCGACGTTTGCAACATCTGGTTTGGCAGCAATAAGCGGCTTTGACATCATGCTGCTAAGGTCTTTGGTTTTTTCAACCAAAGTATCGGGCCGCATGGATTTTGGTGCCGATTCTTCAACTTCCGGCGCATCAGTTGGCGCCAATGCAGTTGCAAGACTTGCCACCGTTGTTTGTTCGTAAATCAGCTTCATGCTGACTTTTTTCAGTCCAAGCTTCTTGCGAACCGATCCGATGTAACGAGCCATGATCAGGGAATTGGCTCCCAGGTCATCAAAGAAATCTGCATCGGCGGATATGGCTTCGGTTTTGAGCAGAGTTCCCAAAATTTCGGCAAGGCTAGCCTCAAGGCCCTCACTCGGGGCAACAAATTTCTTTCCGCCGTCGAGCAATCTTGGCCCCGATGGCATAGGTAGGGCATTGCGATCCACTTTACCGCTGGCCAGCATGGGAATTTCCCTGATGGGCTCGAAATAGGCGGGAACCATGTATGTTGGCAAACGTTGCTTCAATGTCTCCTGAATGACACCGGCATCAATCGGGCTGTCCTTGTCTCCGGCGACAAAATAGGCTGCCAACTCAACAGAGCCCGGTTCAATTTCGACCGGATTTACAACGATCGCAGGCAGGTCATCAGTTTCTCTGGCAACGGCCTCGATTTCACCCAGTTCAATGCGGTATCCGCGAATCTTGACCTGGCTGTCGATCCGGCCCAGATATTCGATCTCCTCCCGCTGATTTATCTGAACTCGGTCACCAGACCGGTAGATCAGGCCGGTTGGATTATTTTCCAAACCGATAAAGTCTTTGATAAAGGCCCGGGCAGTTTCGGTTTCCCGATTGAGATATCCGCGCGATACACCAATCCCGGAAATTGCCAGTTCGCCCTCTTCGCCAAATGGCAGTACTTCGTTTCTGTCGGGATGAAGCACCATGACGCTGTAGGTCGGCAGCGGATGGCCGATGGTTACAGACGAACCTTCCTCAAGACGTGACCATGTGGCCGAAACGGTAGTTTCGGTGGGACCGTACAAATTCAGAACCGTTCTGTCCGGCTTGGCCCATCGCGACAGCAGATCGGCCGGAAATGCCTCACCCGACGTGATCAGCAGACGCAGATCGGGCAATTCCTGTTCAATCGTTGCCAATATTGTTGGAACCGAGCAAAACGCCGTGATCTGTTGTGCGACCAAAAAATCTGCCAGATCGGAGCCCAGCAGATTGACGCCCGATGGGGCCGGCACCAAAACAGCGCCGCTTATCAAGGGAACCCAGATCTCTTCAAATGAATAGTCAAATGCAATAGTCAGCGACTGGTAGACGCGGTCATTGCTGTTAAACCCATATTCTTCAGCTGCCATTTTTAGAAAATTGCAGATGCTGGAATGGTTGATTTGCACACCTTTCGGCCGTCCGGTCGTGCCTGACGTATAAATCAAATAGCAAAGTTCATCAGCATGTTTGGTTTTGATAACCGGGCGTTTGGAAGGTTGCCGTTCAAGTTCCTCCTGAAGGGCGTCGAACGCCATGACGGTTGCGCCCATATCCTTAAACAGAAGCGAATACTGGGTCAGCGTTGCAACAAAATTTACGCCGCTGTCATCGAGAATGAATTTAATGCGCTCTTTTGGAAAGGCGGCATCAAGCGGAACAAGCACCGCTCCGCATTTCGACGTCGCCAGTTGAGTGGCATAGGCAAATATTGAGCGATCAAACAACGCGGCCACCCGGTCGCCGGGCTTTACGCCCCAGGCAATCATCAGCGATGCGATGCGGTTAGCCAGAATTTCCAGTTCATGCCAGTTAATTTGACTATCGGCATATTCCACAGCCACTTTATTGCGGGCTACTTTGGTTCCAAGATCATCAACAAGCTGTTCGATGATATGATGAAACCGCTCGCCATCGTGCCAATAAATGTCCTGTGAAGTTGTTGCTGATCCGCTCAGTACATAGTTGTGCTTATCGACATAGACGGAACTGTCCACATCAAATTGCACACCATTTGTCACAGCACCCTGAATATCGTCCAGCATCGGGCAATCCTTCAGTCAGCAAATTTTGAATGGGGCGAAGTGCTGATCACTTCCTCAATCGACGCTTCGAGGATGTTGAGACCCTCATCAAGGTGATCCATTCGAACGTTGATCGGCGCCATGATCTTCAAAACTTCATCACGCGGACCGACCCTTTCTGCAATAAGTCCGAGCTGGAACGCATGAGTGGTGATCCGGCGGGCCAGTTCAGGGTCGCTGAACGCAAGGCCCATCATCATGCCTTTCCCACGGGTTTCGGAGATCATATCACGGTGCTGTTCTGTGATTTTGGTCAAACGCTGACGCAACAAAACCGAACGTTGTGATATCTCGGCCTCAAACTTTCCCGACTTCCAAAATTTGTTCAGGGCAGCGGTCGCTGTAACGAACGCAAGATTGTTGCCGCGGAATGTTCCGTTGTGCTCGCCCGGCAACCAGGCGTCGAGATCGCGCTTTATCAGGCAAAGTGCGAGAGGCAGTCCATAACCGGAAATGGACTTGGAAACGGCAATTATGTCGGGAGCAATTCCAGAACTGTCAAATCCAAAAAAGTCACCGGTACGACCGCAGCCCGCCTGCACTTCATCGGCGATCATCAGTATTTTGTGTTTTCGGCACAGTGTCTGCAGTTGCTGCAACCAGGCATCGGAGGCGACCTTGTGACCGCCCTCACCCTGAACTGTTTCAAAAATAACAGCAGCAGGAAGATCCATTCCCGATGACGGATCATCAAGCAGCTTTTCAAAATAGTCTACAGTGTTGTAATCGCCACCCAGATAGCCGTCATAGGGAAGCCGGGAAATTCCATTGAGCTCAACACCGGCGGCGCCCCGGTTGTAGGCATTGCCCGTTGCAGCCAAAGCACCCGTGGTGACGCCATGGAAGCCGTTGGTAAATGCAGCAATATTAGTGCGATCAGTCACCCGCCGGGCCAGCTTTAAGGCAGCCTCCACAGCATTGGCACCAGTTGGACCTGTAAACTGAACCACATGATCCAGCCCACGCGGTTTTAAAACCACTTCATCCAGTGCGTCGAGAAATTCCTTTTTGGCCTTCGTATGAAGATCAAGACTGTTTGAAATGTTGTTGTTCTCGATATATTTCAACAGCTCCGATTTCAACTCAGATGGGTTGTGCCCATAGTTTAGAGAGCCAGCTCCGGACAAAAAATCCAAATAGCGTTTTCCGTTGTTGGCCCAAATTTCAGCGCCTTCGGCAAACTCAAATACATCTGGAAAATTATTGGCGTAGGACTGAACGTTGGATTCCAATCGCTCAAAACTTGAAACATTGGTTGTCCTAGGCGGAAATTCTACTACTTTACGCGTCATAATGTTGCCCTTATTCCCGATGCTGACCCCAAAAACACCTCTTGTTGACATGCAAGTCGATTATTCCATTAATATTATATTAATGCATTGGTAAAACATTATTAACCTTAACTTGTAGAGCTCAAGTACTTCAACAAACAGATGACTTTATCGATATATTAACTTTGTCTATTAATAATTTCCCGGCCGGTTTATGGGTTTTGGAAGTGTGGGTTGCGTAGTCTCTTAGTTATCTTGTCAGTGGCTTTGCCAACGAATTCACTGTTCGTGATGTCCGCGCACGGCCAACAAGCGCCGACGCTGCGGGCGACCTTGCCGTATCATTATCCCGGACTGGTCGGGCGCATGAGTTTGCTCGGCGATGGGGTTTTCAGGGAACAAACCGGCCGCGCTTCGGGAGTGGACCGGACCACCCGTCCGAAAATTTTTGGTTCTGAACCGACAATGATGATTATTGAAGCTGAGCCGGAAACCACCGACCAGGATGATGCTGATGATCAGGACGACTCAAACGCTGATCAAACCGATAACAACGAAGAGGCAGAAAATAACGCAACTGGCGACGGCAATAACGGCGACGGCAATAACGAAGACAGCGATGACGATGACGACAAGGCATCGGATAAGGGCCCTTTTCGATCTGAACTGAAACTCACATCGACCTTGGGTTTTGATTCCAATATCGACGAAAGTGCGGGTGGACGAACTTCCACTGTTCTTCAAAATAATATTGAGGTGGCGGCCGAATATCAGCAGGACGGTCTGTTCTGGCGTCTGGAAGGCGAAGTCGCACACGAGCAAAGCCTGCGATTTGCCGATGAGCATAGTCTTGATTTTGCCGTTGCTGCGCAGGCGGGAATCGATCTGTCCAACGGATTTCGTGCCAGCAGTGGATTGGGTCTGATAGACGACCGAACCAGCTCCGACGGAACGCTGACCAGTACCGGTTTCGTCGAATTGGCCCATGCCAGCGACAACATCAGTGCAGCATTGCGCGGCACGGCTGAATTCAAGATCCACCCGGATCAACTTGATGACGACGAGAACTCTTTCGCCAACGAACTGAACTACACAAATTTGTCGGTAGCCTCGGAAATCAAACTTCTGCCGAAGGCGCGCGTATCACCCTATCTGCGGCTTGGTGCCTCAAATGTCGCATTTGTAAACAGCGGTGATCTTAATCGTGACTCACAAAACCTGACGACAACAGTGGGAATCTCCGCTCAGATATTGGGAAACTTGCGTCTCGATATTGGAGGTCGTTTCGACGCTAGGGAAGTCTCCAGCTCCTGGCATACCGACAGTTTCCTGGACGCCAATCTAGCCTGGAATCCCACCGACGAATTCGAACTGACAGCTTCGGTCAAACGCGAGTTTGAAGAAATCGAGGATACCGATGGCTATTTCGTAGATGTCAAAACCTATGCGGTTGAATTGAACTGGTCGCCAACTTCAGATCTTGAATTGAGCCTTGCAGCATCGCTGTCTGATGAACGGAATTTTGGCGGCTTGACTGAATCGATGGAATATCTGGTCGAAGCCGAAGGTCTTTATACGCTGAATGACAATATCAAAATCGTACTTGCCTCCAGCATGAAGATGGCTGAGGAACAGGATGAGGATGAAATCCAGTCAGAATATGAGCAATTCACCGTTCGGTCCGGTCTAGAGGTGAGTTTCTAGCCAGCAAACCTGCGGGGCAGACTGTTGATGGTCCAACAGTCAAATCAGACAGTGTCGCAAGGGCAAGATATTGCGCCACGCAGAACCGGCCTATGAATCCGCGTCATCTTCTTCGTATTGTTCGATGAATTCGTCCATGTCCCCCAAGACATCTTCGCAATCAAAGTCGATGTAATCTTCATCGCCCTTTGAATCTTCAACTTCGTCTTCGGTACCACCGTCGTCTTCTTCGACTATGTCGTCGTCCTCGGAACTTCCGTCGTCGTCATCTTCGGTAATGTCGTCTTCATCCTCGGTACTATCGTCATCGTCTTCGATTATGTCGTCGTCATCGGTATTAGCGTTGTCATCATCGGTACTACCGTCGTCGTCATCGGTACTACCGTCGTCGTCTTCGACTATGTCGTCGCCATCCTCAACAGTATCGTCATCAGCATCGGCACTACCGTCGTCGTCTTCGACTATGTCATCAGCATCGGCACTACCATCGTCGTCTTCGGCTATGTCATCAGCATCGGTGCTACCGTCGTCGTCTTCGACTATGTCGTCGCCATCCTCGGCAGTATCGTCTTCATCCACGGCACTACCGTCGTCATCTTCCGTATTATCGTCTTCATCCTCGGAAATGTCGTCTTCGTCTTCAGCGAATTCATCATCTTTGATATTATCGTCTTCGGTGTACTCATCATCGCCCAGGTCAAAACTGCTGAGGTCGATTTCAGTATCACTAAATATCAGCTTCGAAAATCCGTAAAGAATGTCAAAACCGGTCTCGCCCCAAACCACGATGCCGGTGCCATCTTCCGTCGGGCCGTAGCCATAATCTTTTGAATTGCCGTCAATGACAAATCCGTCGTCCGAACCCGAAGCAACCAGATGTTGTGATGCATAGGCGACGTCTTCGACTTCACCGTCGTCGTGAACCAATGAGACCGTCTGGTCGCTGAACTGAATGGTTTCAATGCCGTAAAGGAGGTCGTGGCCGTCCGGACCCCAGACAACAATACCGAGGCCGTCTTCTGTTGGTCCCCAACTGTAACCCGCAACGTCAGCGTCTATAACAAATGTTTTTTCCGCATCATCACCGTAGACAAACTGTGTTTCTCCAGGAGTATCGTTGAACTCGCCAACATCCTCTTCGTCTTCGCTCTCTTCGTCTTCGCTCTCTTGGTCGGCTTCATCTGCATCGCTGAATGGCGCAGGCTCGAATTTGTTTGATAGTTCCTGGCTGTCTTCGTCCAACAATGCGTCGTTGTCTGCATCTTCACCGTCGAGCACAAATTGAGATTTCTCGGGATCATCGAGAGGCCCCAAATACCCGCTCTCGCCTGGCGTTACATAAGTAATGATCGGTTCAACCCGTTCGAAATCGCCCACCGTATTGACCTCCTGATCGCAAACCGACCGACTGCTATACAATCGGCTTCACACTAAGAATTGATATGTATTTCTACTATCAATCAACTTCGCCCAGGATCAAGCACATAAAATTAAAGCTCAGTTAATCATGAATATTAACACAATATTGAATGTCGAACGTGACTGCGGCGATTGAAATCAACCTTCAAGACTGAGGAATCATCGCCAATCAGGGCATCACCCTTGTTTTGTACAGTCCGATACTCCAGTTACCGGGCCCTCAGATAGCATTTTTTTCAGGATGTTAGTTCTGATTGTCACCAGCCTTCAACATTCAAATTAACGCAAAAGGAGAAACGGGACACCGTGACAAAACGTTTCAACCCACCCGAAATAGGTTGAAGCGCGGCAGGCGGAGTGCCGCGCTTCTTTTCAATGAAGTATTCATACCCCACTAAAATATGTAATCGTCTGAGTTCAGATCCTCGGCCAGGACGTTGAGCAATAGCAGCGAACCATGCAAGCCGGTGTCAATCGTGACACCAGCATCACCATAAGTGAGGATCAGATCACTTTCCTTCAGGGTCAAGACCGCGGAACCAGATTCTGTCAGTGCGCCCCTCTCCGGCTTCAAAGTCGCTGATCGTGTCATTTCCAAACTGTTCCGCGAGTTCGAACACGTCATTACCATCGCCACCTGCCATCATGTCATCACCGATGCCACCCAACAGGTAATCAATGCCACCAGCACCGGCCAGATCGTCTTTGCCTTCTCCGCCAACCAACCGGTTTTTCGCATCGTTGCCGATAAGGACGTCATCAAAGTCAGACCCGTAGACGAACTCGATTGAATGAAAAATGTCATTCAGGGCTTCACCACCAAATCCACCATTCACCAGATCGACGGATACCGCTGCATCCGCATTTTGGTAATCGGCCGCATCCCGATCGCCCTCACCTCCATAAAAAGTATCTGCGCCCAGGCCACCCGCCAGAATATCATCGCCCGACAGGCCAAACATAACATCGTCACCATCATCGCCGAACAGGCGGTTGACGCCGTCATCTCCGGTCAAAATGTCGTTGTGATAAGAGCCATTGAGGTTTTCAATATTCGCCAGTGTGTCGCCTTCAGCAAACCCACCCTGCCCCATACCGGTGGTCAAATTGACGTCAACACCTGTGGTCGACCAGTCATATTCAGCTGTATCGACACCTTCTCCACCATCCATCAGGTCGGCGCCACGTCCACCAAGCAGCGTATCTTTGCCACCTCCGGCCAAAATCGTGTCATCTCCATCGCGCCCCACGAGACGGTTGGTTTGTTCATCGCCAATAATCAGGTCACCGACATTGGAACCATGAACATTTTCAATGCTATCGTAGCGATCGCCCACAGCATCTCCGTACTTGCCTTTTCCGGTGATCAGATCAACTTCAACGGCCGATCCAGACAGCGCATAATTTGCTGTATCTACGCCTGCGCCGCCATCCATTTTTTGAGAATTGGCAACACCATCGAACCAATCGTCGCCGCTATTGTCGAAAGTGTTTTGATCTGTGCTATCAGTCTTCTTGCCCCGGCCAGCCGCCTTCTGTCCGCCTGAATTATAAGTGTTGCTTGATCGGCTGGCCCACTCCGGAGGCCCGGCAAACTGAGAGTCAATCGCGCTCCCGTCGGCCCATTTGGAATTGATTTGCCAGTCCAATAATTCTTGTTCATCCCGATCATCAGCACGAACTTCTTTTCTGCCAGCGGCCCGCTGTGCAGCTACACTTTTGTTGTTCATTGGTACGCCCTGTTCCAATAGTAGTTTCCCTACCAGAGATGACCTTAGGGAAAATATTGAAATATTGAGTGAGCGGTTTCAGTCGAATTTTCGCAGCTCAATTTACTCTTTATTGAGCATGATCAGAGCGCTGCAGAAAAGGTGGAGGCGACCGGATCTGGTAATAACAGCGATGAATCTCCATAGGAGTAAAAGCGATAACCGCTTGCAACAGCGTATGAATAGGCATCTTTCATTGTCTGGGTGCCGGCAAAAGCACTGACCAGCATAAATAAAGTTGATCGCGGCAAATGAAAATTTGTCATCAACGCATCAACAGCTTTAAAGCGATAACCAGGGGTGATGAATATGTCGGTTGCACCCGACCAGGGTTGAACCTGCCCATCATCGGATGTCGCGCTCTCGAGCAGCCTCAAGGATGTGGTTCCCACAGCAACGATACGGCCACCAGATTTTCTCACCTTGTTGAGCGCTTCAGCAGTTTGTTCTGAAACAGCGCCAGTTTCCGCATGCATCTTGTGATCGTCAGTATCGTCGACCTTGACCGGCAAAAACGTCCCTGCCCCAACATGCAAAGTTACAAAATGCCGCGAAACGCCCTTCGCTTCGATCCTGTCAAACATATCCTCGGTGAAATGCAGCCCGGCGGTGGGAGCCGCAACAGCCCCATCCTCGCGGGCATAAATGGTCTGATAGTCAATCCTGTCCTGTTCGTCCTCACCTCTTTTCAGCGCAATATAAGGCGGCAGCGGAATATGACCCCATTTGATCAGCGCCAGATCCAGGTCAGGCCCGTCGCAATTGAATTGAAACGTCACCTCTCCGGCTTCACCCTTTTCGGTCACTTCAGCAAGAAATTCAGTGTCGCCAAAATCCACGGTTTCGCCGATTTTCAGTTTCTTGGCTCCACGAACAAAGGCTTGCCAGCTATCTGTGGCAATGCGCATATGCAGGGTCGCTCCGATATTGGCGGTGAAGTCACCGCGCTTACGAACGCCTTCCAGCTGCGCGGGAATGACCCGCGTGTCGTTAAACACCAGCGCATCACCTGGAAGCAAAAAATCTGCGAGATCCCGGACGATCTGATCGTTCAATGATCCCGATTGTTGATTGACCACCAGCAGTTTGGCACTGTCGCGCGGTATCGCAGGTCGCAGCGCGATATTGGCTTCCGGCAATTCAAAATCAAAATCGTCTACACGCATTGCAGCCTCAAAATAAATATGGCGGGCCAATTTTCACCAGCCCGCCATTCAGAATTCTGTTTATGCAGAAATTTGGTCACTGGCCTCAGGCGTCAGCAGCCACTTTCATGGTGACGATACGGTCGGGATCTGGAACCGGTTCACCACGTTCAAAATCATCGACATTTTCCATGCCTTCAATCACGCGGCCCCATGCGGTGTACTGACGATCGAGGAAACGTGCGTCGTCAAAACAAATGAAGAATTGCGAATTGGCGCTGTCTGGATGGCCAGAACGGGCCATTGAACAAACGCCGCGCACGTGCGGTTCAGCGTTGAACTCGGCTTTCAGATTGGGTTTTGGAGACCCGCCAGTGCCGGTGCCCGTCGGGTCGCCGCCCTGAGCCATAAAGCCATCAATGACGCGGTGAAATACCACACCGTCATAAAATCCCTCTCTGGCAAGTTCCTTAATATGCTTGACGTGACCGGGAGCCAGGTCCGGCAGGCATTCAATCACCACGGAACCTTTCGAGGTCTCCACGATCAGAGTGTTTTCTGGGTCTTTATAATCCGCCACGGGATGTTCCTTATCGTTTGGTTGTCATTTCAACAGCCCGGGGCCCGATGGCGGACCCAATAGGCCTAATATTTGTCTGCAGTTCGCATTTTGACGATTTTGTCAGGATTGGATACCATTCCATTCTGGCCCTGGCCCCGCTTGATCGCATCAACATGCTCAAGTCCCTTCGTTACATGGCCAAATACCGTGTAGCTGCCGTCCAGATGGGGGGCAGCGGCAAACATGATGAAGAATTGTGAGTTTGCGCTATCCGGGTTCTGGGACCGCGCCATGCCAACAGCACCGCGGCCAAATGATTCATCGTTGAATTCAGCTTTCAGATCCGGCAGGTCCGAGCCTCCGGTGCCGTCGCCGCGCGGGTCGCCGGTCTGCGCCATGAAACCATCGATCACCCGATGAAAATTCAGACCGTCATAAAACCCCTGGTTGGCCAGCGTTGTTAGACGTTTAACATGACCGGGCGCCTTTTTGGGCAGCAGTTCGATAACGATTTGCCCGGTTTTGGTATCGAGGAGCAAAGTGTTGGCCTTGTCAGCGGCCTGAGTGATGGTCGCGAGGCTCATAACAATTGCCGTCATCAGCACGAATTTGATCGATTTCATTGGGTATTCCCTGAATTGCTTGATTGAATTTTAGCTCTTGGGCGACGTTTTTGAAATGAGCGCTTTTGCCACAGGCTCCGGTACAAACAGCGAAGCATCACCGCCCATCGTCGCTACCTGCCTGACCAGAGTGGCCGTAATGGGGCGCGTATCGGGGCTGGCGGGCAGAAAAACAGTCTGAATATTCTCCGCCAATGCACCGTTCATACCAGCAAGTTGCATTTCATAGTCCAGATCAGAACCATCCCGCAGACCACGGATTATCATATTGGCCCCGGCACTGGCAGCTGCGTCTGTGGTCAGGTTGTCAAATGAGACCACCGTTACCCGTTCCCGCAACGCCGAAGGCACAACCTCCTCGATCAGTGTTTTGCGCTCATCGTAGTTGAACAGACCGGACTTGGAAGAATGTACCCCAATGGCAACGATCACCTGATCGGCAAGCCCAAGCGCCTGCAGCAGGATATCAAGATGACCATTGGTGAACGGATCAAAGGAACCGGGATAGAATGCGATGCGTTTCATGCGGCTCACTTAAACCCGCGAGTGATAAATGGCAACGCTTGAACGTGCAAAGCTGTGCGAACGCTGGCTTCCATCAAAAACATTGTTACGTGGTGCGATCCAATACGCGGCCTCAATCCTCAATTCATCGACAATCCACAAGCTTCACGTCTTCCCTAATTATTTATTTAAATTGTTTTATTTCAATGAATTAACCAGAAAACCGACGCCGCCTGCAGCCGACATTACAAAAACGTATAGGAGAGTGTGCGTTTTTGCACTGGAAGCGGCGTGAAAATGTTCCATCTATAACCCAGAGCAAATCTCCAGAACGCTCTGACAATCAAAACTGAACTCCAGGGTTTGGAAAAGAGAAAGACAATGTTGACCACAACGATAGGATTAAGTGCCCTTACATTAGCAGCGACGGTGTTGCATCTGCGCAGCGAAAAAGAAATTAAATCCGTAGCTATGAAAGAATTGTGGAAACTCCGGGCGTATCAGGAAGATCCGTCGCGCCAGGAGCAGCAAGCGAATTTCTAACCCTTTTACCCATTGGGCAAGCCCCTCCCAGCTTAGCCCGAACCCCAGAGATTGAGTTCCTCCCGGCTCAATTCTCTCCAGGAGGCGGGCCGTCCGTAGAAGTTTCTGCGTTATCCCCGTTGTCTGCCGGCACGTCCGCCTCCTCCTCCTCCGGTTCGCTGATCCTTTCGACCGACACAACCGATTCATCCTTGGCAGTTCTAAACACCCGAACACCTTTACTGGCACGGCTGGCAATCCGGATATTGTCTACCGGAACTCTGATCAGTTGCCCGGCATTGGATACCAGCATGATCTGATCACTGTCTTCGATCGGGAAAGCCGCAACAAGTTGGCCAATTTCGCTGGCCTTGGACATATCGGTGGCTTTCAAACCCTTGCCACCACGTCCGGAAACTCTGAAATCATAACTTGAAGAACGCTTTCCAAACCCTTGATCTGTCAAGGTTAAAATGAATTGCTCCGAAGCTCCCATTTCAGCGAACCGCTCGACGCTGAGAGCAGCCTCTTCACCGCCGTCCTCATCATCAATCTCAACCTCAAGATCATTTTCATCAGCGTGATCGGCGTCTTCTCCGGCAAGTGCGCGCCGGTCAGCTGCCGCGCGTTTAAGATAAGCTGTTCGTTCCGCCGGGATGGCTTTAAATCCACGCATGACAGCCATCGAAATGACTTCGTCGCCCTTGCCCAGACGAATTCCCCGCACACCAACCGAATTTCGGCTGTTGAACACCCGCACATCGGTGACCCGGAAACGGATCGCCTGACCTGCAGAAGACGTCAAAAGCACATCATCATCGGCTGAGCATGTCTCCACGCCAACAATGCCGTCATCATCTTCCAGCTTCATCGCAATCTTGCCATTGCGGTTCACATGAACAAAGTCGGACAGTTTATTGCGCCGCACGGTGCCTTTTTTCGTGGCAAACATGACATCCAGCGTATCCCAGGTATCTTCGTCCTCGGGCAACGGCATGATTGTCGTGATATTTTCGCCTGTCTGCAGCGGCAGCAGGTTGATCAACGCCTTGCCACGGGCCTGCGGAGCCGCCAATGGCAGTTTCCAGACCTTCATCTTGTAGGCGATACCGCGTGAGGAAAAGAATACGACCGGGGTGTGGGTATTGACCACAAATAACCGCGTAACGAAGTCTTCGTCTTTTGTGCTCATGCCCGAACGGCCTTTGCCGCCACGCCTTTGGGCACGATAAGTCGCCAGCGGCACGCGTTTGATATATCCGCTATGGCTGACCGTCACGACCATTTCTTCACGGGCGATCAGATCTTCATCATCATGTTCAAAGCCACCATCGATGATTTCAGTACGGCGTGGCGTGGCAAATTCCTCGCGCACTTCAACAAGTTCGTCTTTGACGATTGTAAGAACGCGAACGCGGGAGGAAAGAATATCGAGATAATCTTTTATTTCTTCGCCAATTTCATTCAGTTCAGCAGCGATTTCATCCCGGCCAAGAGCGGTCAACCGCTGCAAACGCAAGTCCAGAATGGCGCGCGCCTGTTCTTCGGAGAGATTGTAGGTACCATCTTCGTTCAGCCGGTGGCGCGGATCATCGATCAGGGCAATCAGCGGTGCAACGTCTTTTGCCGGCCAGCGGCGCTCCATCAGCTGCGCACGAGCGGTTGCAGGGTCAGGCGCTTTTCTGATCAGAGCAATAATTTCATCAATATTTGCAACAGCGATGGCTAAACCCACCAGCACATGGGCTCTGGTGCGGGCCTTGTTGAGCAGGAATTTGGTGCGCCGGGTGACAACTTCTTCTCGGAAACTGACGAAGGCACGCAGCATATCCTGCAAGGTGAGCTGTTCCGGTCGCCCACCATTCAGCGCAACCAGGTTGCAGCCGAAAGAAGTTTGCAGGGTCGTGTAGCGATAAAGCTGATTGAGAACCACATCAGCAACCGCATCACGGCGCAATTCAACCACGACCCGATATCCCTGGCGGTCACTTTCATCACGCACCGCCGAAATACCTTCTACGCGCTTGTCACGCACCAGTTCGGCAATTTTCTCGACCATCGTGGCCTTATTCACCTGGTATGGCACCTCGGTAACGATAATTGCCTCGCGGTCACCCGCCATTTTTTCAATATCGACCTTGCTGCGCATGATAACGCTGCCACGCCCGGTCTCATAGGCAGAGCGAATGCCCGCCCGGCCAAGAATCAATCCTCCGGTGGGGAAATCCGGTCCCGGCACAATTTCAATCAACTCGTCCAGAGTCATGTCAGGCTTGTCGATCAGCGCCAGACAAGCATCGATCACTTCGCCGAGATTGTGGGGGGGAATATTGGTGGCCATGCCAACGGCAATCCCGCCAGCCCCGTTGGCCAGAAGATTGGGATAACGCGCAGGCAGAACCATCGGCTCACGCTCACGGCCATCATAATTGGCCTGAAAATTGACCGTTTCCTTGTCGATATCCTGCAACAATGTACTGGAGATTTTCTCCAGTCGACATTCAGTGTACCGCATCGCTGCGGCCTTATCGCCGTCAATGGAACCGAAATTGCCCTGCCCATCGATCAGGGGTGCACGCATAGCAAAATCCTGGGCCATGCGAACCAAGGCATCATAGATAGAAGCGTCGCCATGGGGATGGTATTTACCCATCACTTCCCCAACGACACCGGCAGACTTGCGATAGCCCTTGTTGCTCTCAAGACCCATCTCGTGCATCGCGAAAAGGATACGGCGATGAACAGGCTTCAAACCGTCACGCACGTCCGGCAACGCGCGACTGACGATCACGCTCATTGCATAATCCAGATACGAACGCTGCATCTCTTCGACAATGGAAATTGGGTCGTGCGGTGAAGGAATCAGCGCATCGCCACCGCCGGTAATTCCGTCGCCGTCACCGTTTCCACCATCGCTGACGGCACCGTCGTTGTCGCCGCCGTCAGCGGTTATGGTCTCCGAATTCTGCTTCTTTGCAGAGGCGTCGTCCTGCGATGGATCATTTTCGGGAATATCGTCTTCTGCCAAAAGTCCGGTCCTGATTTATCGTTACGAGAATCGTCCTCTCGCGGGTTCCAACCAGTCTATAGTAATCCACCCGCATACTCAAATTCCCAGTTCAGATGAGATGATATTAAATTGTTTATTTTCAATATGTTAAATTCGATGATCCCGGACTCAAAAAGAGTTCGGGAAATGTTGGTGCAATGACCTCCAAATCGACGATTCTGGTTAAATATTCCTGGCTTGCAGCACTGGCTGATTAGCCTATGGTAATTGGCATATTCATGCCCAATTCGAGAGAAAATATGACTCAGGACGCCCTGCTAAACGCCTTTGTCACGTTTTTTGTGACGATTGATCCTCCTGGGCTGGTGGGCATTTTTCTGGCGTTGACCAATGGCATGACCAGTGCCCAACGACGCCAGACTGCCTTGCGCGGAACACTGACCGGCTTCATCATAATTTTGGGCTTCATGCTGATTGGCGGAGTGATTCTGGAAACACTGGGCATCAGCATGTCGGCATTCCGAATAGCCGGTGGCCTGTTGCTGTTTTATATTTCATTTGAAATGGTGTTTGAAAAACGCGCCGAGCGCAAAGGTGAGGCAGCAGAAAAGATCATCTCGCAAAATGAATTGCAGTCAATGGCGGTATTCCCGCTGGCGATACCGCTGATTGCCGGTCCCGGCGCGATATCTGCGTCGATTCTGCTGGCCAGCGAGTTTTCCTGGCCGGTTGATCGTTTCGCGTTAATTGGCGTGCTGTGCCTGATCGGATTGATCGTTTACCTGTCGTTGCTGCTGGCAGACCGTATGAACCGCTTTATCAGCGACACGGTTCAAATTATCATGACGCGCCTGCTCGGCATCATCCTGGCGGCTTTGTCAGTTCAGTTCATTATTGACGGGGTCACGGCACTGGTCAGCTAATCGATGGTCACAGTGATTTCAATGCCACCAACACCATGGACGCTGTCGCCGCCACGGATCATCACCTCATCAATTCCATCGGCGATTTTCACACCACCCAGCGACCGGGTGAAGGGCTGCTCATTTACGTGCGGATGCGCCAGAACGCGGGTTCCCAGCACGGACCCATCAGGACCAATCACCTCCCACTTATTGGCATAGTGATCCCATCCGGTATCAGCATGTTTTAGCGTGACATCAAAACGGTAGGTGTTCGGCGCAGTTTTGCGCAACTTCACGTTCGTAACATCAACCTCTCCCGACCAGGCAGTTGAGACGGAAAGAGCCAAAGCGAGGGCAAAAATGGTTTTCATGGGGAATCCTTGAATAAGAAACGTGATTGCATTCCAGTCACATCTTTTCTAGCACGGTACACAGTAACTGACATCTCAAAGACGGGTGAGCACATGGCATCGGGGTCGAAGAAGGTGATATACGCTGCCATGGTGGGCAATGGATTGATTGCGGTGGCCAAATTTGTTGGTGCTGCATTCACCGGATCATCTGCCATGCTGTCGGAAGGAATTCACTCGCTGGTTGATACCGGCAATCAGAGCCTGTTGCTCTACGGCATTGCCCGCTCGAAACGTCCTGCAGATGAAAAACACCCTTTTGGATACGCTTCAGAAATCTATTTCTGGGCATTTATCGTTGCCATCCTGATATTTTCAATCGGCGCCGGCATTTCAGTTTATCACGGCATTGAAAAGGTGCTGCATCCACATCCGGTGGAAAATCCGACGATCAACTATGTCATTTTAATGCTGGCAATGGTGTTTGAGGGATTCGCCTGGTGGATTGCCTATCGCGAATTCAGTTCGACACAGGGCAAGAAGGGCTTGTTTCAGGCGGTTCAAGAATCCAAAGACCCGACGATTTTCACGGTTTTGTTCGAAGATACAGCCGCCATGTTGGGCCTGGTTGTGGCATTGATCGGAATTTGGATTTCCGTGACCTTCAACCTGCCGGTGATCGATGGTGTCGCATCCATCATCATCGGGGTGATTCTCGCAGGCACTGCGCTGTTGCTGGCGTTGGAAACCAAGGGGCTGCTTATCGGCGAAGCAGCAGCGCCCGAAATTGTCGAAGACATCCGCGATTTGGTTGGCCGGCAGCCTGCAATCATCGCGCTCAACGAAATTCGGACGTTGCATCGCGGGCCCCATGACGTGCTTTTAGCGTTGAGCGTGGACTATAATGACGAAGTACCTGCTGGTGTTGTGGAACGTACAAATACCGATCTCGAATTAGCGATCAAGGAACGTTTTCCGGTGGTCAAACGCCTGTTTATTGAGGTTCAGAGCGCCCAGCATCACGCCGAGGAAGTGGCGCGGGCAGCAGAACTGCGCAAGCAGGAAAGCGAAGAATAGAACCGTACAGGTTCAAATCGCCTGCGGGTGACCGGGGGCAAACTGAACCAAATCCCACAGATTACCGTAAAGGTCTTCAAACGCGGCGACTGTGCCGTAGTCCATCACCTTCGGTTGTCGCACAAACTTGATGCCGTTGGAGACCATTTGAGCATGGTCGCGATCAAAATCATCGGTTGCCAGAAACAAAAACACCCGGCCACCAGACTGGTTGCCGACAAACTTGCTTTGTTGTGGAGTTGAAGCTCGTGCCAGCAGAATGCTTGTGCCGTTGGACCCGCACGGCGCCACAACGACCCAACGCTTGTCCTGTTCCGGCTGGTAGCTGTCTTCGAGAAGATCAAAATTCAATTTATTGCAGTAAAAATCGATTGCAGCGTCATAGTCTTCCACTACCAGACTGATATGTGCGAGAGCTTGTTTCATGACCTGCTCGCTGCTGCATCATCCGTTGCATCCAGCCCCATCTGCCAAAAATCTGATTCAAGGCGGGTCGCTGCCGCAAACAGGCTTTTGAGCTGCGGGTAGCGGGCTTCGGTCATCATTACTGCTGCCAAATCATCGAGATTTACAATCGTTGCAGTCACGAGTTCCTGATATTGCAGCGAGGCGTATTCATTGATCCATTCGGCGTAGGGATTGTCGTCCACCTGCTGGTCCACCAGACGGGCACCAATTTCGCCGTAACCGATCATGCACGGAGCCAGGGCCACATAAAGATCTAGCAGGTCGCCGGAATTACCAGCGTCGAGTACAAAACGCGTATAGGCAATCGTTTGAGATTTTTCCGGCACGCTTTCCAGATCAGCAGCTGCCAGTCCCCAGCGCTCACACATGCGGATATGAAGGTCCATTTCCACATCCATGATTGCTTTCAGCCCGCCCAGCCCGCCTCGCATATCGGCCAACGAACGGCTTTTATATATACTCAGGGCATAAGCACGGGCGAACTGGATCAGGAATAGGTAGTCCTGCACCAGATAGTCCTGAAAGGCGGTGAGCGGCAAGTCGCCCTTGCCGAGATTTTCAACGAACTGATGGTGAGTGTAGTCCTGCCAGTCATCAGCACAATCTGATTTCAGGCGTTCAAACAAAGATGCCATGTTCTACCCTTGTGAAGCAATCAACTGCTGCAATGTTGGGCGAGTATGGGGGCAATGAACATCACCCCCAAATGTTATTTCGATGTGGTCAGGGCTTAAAACGGGATCTCGTCGTCCATGTCGCCACCGCCGCCGCCACCACCGGGGAAACCACCGCCACTGCCGCCGCTGCCGCTGCCGCCTTGACCACCACCGCCGCCGCCGCCGCCGTAATCGTTACCGCCGCCGCCGCCGCCGCCATAACCGCCGCCACCTTCCTGATTGCGGCTGTCGAGCATTGTCAGATTGCCATTAAAACCTTGCAGTACCACTTCTGTCGTATATTTATCCTGACCGCTCTGGTCCTGCCACTTACGCGTTTGCAACTGCCCTTCGACGTAAACTTTGGAGCCTTTCTTGACATATTGCTCAATGACCTTGCACAGGCCTTCATTGAAGCACACCACACGATGCCATTCGGTTTTTTCCCGTCGTTCACCGGAATTTTTATCGCGCCAGGATTCTGACGTGGCTACCGAAAAATTGGCAATAGGACGTCCGTCCTGAGTGCGGCGAATTTCCGGGTCCGCGCCCAGATTGCCGACCAGAATGACCTTGTTGACACTTCCTGCCATAACTCTACTCCTCTTTGCGGTCCACCATTGCGCCGCTATCCGTGTTCAATCCAACATAGGCGTGTAAAACCAGCTTTTGCAGGCTTGATGCTGACAGAATTTGGTTTTCCACCACTTGTTTCAATACCAAATGTTCATGTAATGTTCTAGATGGTGCGCGACTCAATGGCAATCCCTGCAACAACGCGTATTATTGGCTTCCTGTGAATTGAGCTGTCGGGTCTGGACATGGGCTCCGACAAGCCCACATATGAGGTCAATCTCGCAGGCCAAATTTAAAAGTTGTATCATGGCACCGAAATCCAAGTCCCTTTCAATGAAGCCCGATGACAAGGTCATTTCGGTGCGCGGTGCGCGTGAGCACAATTTGAAGAATGTGAATATTGATCTGCCGCGCGACAGCCTGATCGTGATGACCGGGCTGTCGGGTTCCGGAAAGTCTTCGCTTGCTTTTGATACAATATATGCGGAAGGCCAACGGCGGTATGTGGAGTCTTTGTCAGCCTACGCCCGTCAGTTTCTGGAAATGATGCAGAAACCGGATGTCGATCAGATTGATGGACTTTCTCCGGCGATCTCGATTGAACAGAAAACCACTTCAAAAAATCCACGGTCCACCGTCGGTACGGTCACTGAGATCTACGATTATCTGAGGCTGTTATACGCCCGGGTCGGCGTGCCCTATTCCCCCGCTACCGGATTGCCGATCGAAAGTCAGACCGTCAGCCAGATGGTTGACCGAGTGATGACCGTCGAAGAAGGTTCACGACTTTATCTGTTGGCACCGATCGTTCAGGGCCGCAAAGGCGAATATAAAAAGGAATTCGCCGAGCTGATGAAAAAGGGCTTTCAGCGGGTCAAGGTCGACGGTGAGTTCTACGAGATCGCAGATGTTCCGGAGCTGGATAAAAAGTACAAGCACGATATTGATGTGGTGGTTGACCGTATTGTCGTACGCGAAGACATGAGCACACGGCTGGCAGATTCGCTGGAAACAGCCTTGCGGCTGACCGATGGCATGGCAATCGCCGAACTGGCAGACAAACCCCTGCCCGCATCTGAAACTGCGGCTGGTGGTTCGAAAAACAAATCGAAAAACGAAACACATGAGCGGCTGATTTTTTCCGAAAAGTTTGCTTGTCCGGTATCCGGATTTACGATTCCCGAGATTGAACCGCGGCTGTTTTCATTCAACAACCCTTTTGGAGCCTGCCCCACCTGTGATGGTCTGGGTACCCAACAGAAAATTGACGAAAACCTGGTGGTCCCTGATGCTACACAGCCACTCAACAAAGGGGCAATTGCGCCTTGGTCGAAATCCAATAATCCATCGCCCTACTATGCCCAGACGCTTGAAGCATTGGGCCGGGCATATGACTTCAAGATTTCCGATAAATGGCAGGATTTAACTGCCGATGCCCAAACGGCAGTGCTTTACGGGACAGGCAAGAAGTCAATTGAATTCAAATATGATGATGGCCTGCGAACCTATAAAACCACAAAACCGTTTGAGGGCGTTATCGGCAATCTGGAGCGGCGCTGGCGGGAAACCGACAGTTCATGGATGCGTGAAGAAATCGAGAAGTTCATGTCACGCATGTCCTGCATGGCGTGCCAGGGATATCGGTTGAAACCCGAGGCGATGGCCGTCAAGCTCGACAGGAAGCACATCAGCGAAGTTGCCGAATTGTCCATCAAACAGGCCAATATCTGGTTTGCCGATCTGCCAGACAAGCTCAATGACAAGCAAAATGAGATTGCAGTGCGTATTCTCAAGGAAATTCGCGAACGCCTGCAATTCCTTAACGATGTGGGGCTCGACTATCTGACGCTGTCGCGCAATTCCGGTACATTGTCGGGCGGTGAAAGCCAACGCATACGGCTGGCTTCGCAAATTGGCTCGGGCCTGACCGGCGTGCTCTATGTGCTCGATGAACCGTCAATTGGCCTGCATCAACGCGACAATGCACGGCTGTTGGACACGCTCCAGCATCTGCGCAATCTCGGCAATACGGTGATCGTTGTGGAACATGACGAAGATGCCATATTAACCGCTGATCACGTGGTCGATATCGGCCCGCGCGCTGGAATACATGGTGGCGAGATTATTGCCCAGGGCACACCAGACGATGTTATGAATTGCGAAAATTCGCTGACCGGAAAGTATTTGTCCGGCGCGATGGAAGTTGCCATTCCCACCGTACGCCGCAAGATCAATAAACAGCGCAAAATCAAGGTGATTGGCGCCCGCGGCAACAATCTCAAAAAAATCAACGGTGAAATCCCACTCGGAACCTTTACAGCTGTAACCGGGGTTTCCGGGGGTGGCAAATCGACCTTCCTGATCGAAACTCTTTACAAGGCGGCGGCGCGGCACATTAATAAAAACCGCAATATTCCGGCCGCCCATGACCGGATTGAGGGTCTGCAACATCTCGACAAGATCATCGACATTGATCAGTCGCCGATTGGCCGTACACCACGTTCCAATCCGGCAACTTATACCGGTGCATTTACACCTATAAGGGAGTGGTTTGCCGGACTGCCGGAAGCCAAGGCAAGAGGCTACAATCCCGGTCGTTTCTCGTTCAACGTCAAGGGTGGGCGCTGCGAGGCGTGTCAGGGCGACGGTGTCATCAAGATCGAAATGCACTTCTTGCCGGATGTTTATGTCACCTGTGACGTCTGTTCGGGCAAACGCTACAACCGCGAAACCCTGGAAGTGCAGTTCAAGGGCAAGTCAATTGCCGATATTTTGGATATGACGGTTGAAGAGGGCTGTGAATTTTTCGCGGCAGTTCCGTCCGTGCGCGACAAGATGAAAACGTTACGACGGGTGGGTCTCGACTACATCAAGATTGGACAACCGGCGACGACACTGTCGGGTGGTGAAGCCCAGCGGGTAAAGCTTTCCAAGGAACTGTCCAAACGCGCCACAGGACGCACGCTTTACATATTGGATGAACCGACAACGGGTCTGCACTTTCACGATGTCGCCAAACTTCTGGACGTTCTGCACGAACTGGTTGATACCGGAAATACCGTTGCCGTGATTGAACACAATCTGGAAGTCATAAAAACTGCTGACTGGGTACTCGATCTGGGGCCGGAAGGCGGTGATGGCGGCGGCGAAATCGTTGCAGTTGGAACACCGGAAGATATCGCCAAGGAAGAGCGATCCTATACCGGACATTTCCTGAAAGCCCTTTTGGCCCGCCAGGCAGGCGAAAAGTCGGGTCCGCTGCAGGCCGCAGAGTAGGCTTCACTCCCAATCTGTTGCCGCCATATTCAGCGATTAATTCCTGTGGTCGAATTGTGTTCCGTCCTGCAATTTTTGCATGGCTCACATGCAGTTTTTGCGCTCGTAAAAATCCGTCAATATCCTATTTGTTTGTCAACGGAACAATTGATGTTTCGAGCAACCCGGTCAGCCAGAAGTGCTGACACCCTTTGAAGGAATTTGATTATGGATATTCTTGGAAACATCCGTACTTGGAACCGCGTTCGTCAGACACGCAAAGAACTCAGCAGCCTTTCCAACCGTGAGTTGGACGATCTTGGTATTTCACGCGGTGATATCCCATTCATCGCACAGCGTGCTTCACGCAGCTAAACAAAGCTTCAAGCCGATCACTCCTCCCATAATCGGCTGAAAGAGGTTCAGCTCTTTTCCTCCCAAACGAAGCTGAACCGCACATAGAACGCTCGCTGCACCTCCTCCCGCAGCGAGCGTTTTTTTGTATTTGGAACCCTTCTCCAAAATAAAGTGCTGCGACGGGACGGCAGCGATGCTGCAGCCGCTCAATAATTGGATGCGTCGTTATTGTCTTTATACCACTTGGCCAGCAAAAATATTTGCGGCTCGCCGCCATTGGCAGTTTTCCAGCTGTCCACTGCCCAGTCTATCCCTTGGCTGTCACGCATTCTGGCCGATTTATGCGGATATCGCCCATCAACCAGCAGGCCCCGCTCGGCATAGCGCGACAGGGGGCTGTGATGATGCAGCAGACCACGGGCCTGCAGATATTTCAAATAGGAAATGGTGTTGAGCGATTCATCAACGCAGTCCATTTGACCACGTTTCCTGGCGTTTTTTTGATAGGAAAATTCAACATCGCGCGAATATCGCAATTTGTCGCGCGATGCCGTTTCCATAAAAGCAATGGCTTTCTTGAGCGCCAGGCGTTCCGCTGCGGCTGATTGACGACCGCCTTCCATGATTTGTCGAATGTTCTGGTCGACCGAATCGTCAAAATTCAATTTGTCCTTGATAATGCAGCCGTAACCCGAACAGACTGTAAGTGTTTCAGATGGTGCACCATAGGTGGCGCCAGCCGTTGATCCGGGTTTGGGAACGGTTCCTGAACAGGCCACCAGGGCAGAACTCAATATAGCGACCCCGCTGAGACGCAACGCAGCGACCAAAGACGTGACCAAAGACGCGGCAGGCACAATGAAATGACCGGTAATATTAATCGACAATTCAAGCTCCCTTCCATCCTGGCGCAGTATTGCACAGTCAGTCGTCGGTCAAATCACGTTCACTTTCACTTTGTGGTGAAAATGGTGCTCCTGCAGCACATAAATAAAGTTGAAACCGACAGCAAGCGGGGTTAAGCCGACGACCATGAGCAAAAAACCAATACATGTGATCGGTGGAGGTCTTGCCGGCTCCGAAGCCGCCTGGCAACTGGCCCAACGTGGGCTGAACGTCATTCTCCACGAAATGCGTCCTGTTCGGGGAACCGATGCCCATCAGGGAGACAGTCTGGCGGAACTGGTTTGTTCCAATTCCTTTCGTTCCGATGATTCCTCGGCCAATGCCGTGGGTTTGCTGCATGAAGAAATGCGCCGAGCCGGTTCGCTGATCATGTCTTGCGCAGACGACCATAAAGTGCCGGCGGGGTCGGCTTTGGCAGTCGACCGTGTTGGATTTTCAGCAGCGGTTACCCAGGCGCTGGAATCCCAGGCCAATATCACCATTGCCCGCGAAGAGGTTGCCGGTCTCCCACCAGAATCCTGGGGCCCATCGATTGTGGCAACCGGACCACTAACCGCACCTCAGCTGGCAGAAGACATAGCCAGCGAAACCGGTCAGGACGCACTGTCGTTTTTCGATGCCATTGCACCAATTGTGCATTTCGATTCCATCGATCTCGACACCGCTTGGTTCCAGTCTCGCTACGACAAAGTCGGACCCGGCGGCACAGGCAAGGACTATCTCAACTGTCCGATGGATCGCGATCAATATGAAGCCTTTATCGATGCCCTGATTGCCGGCGAAAAAGCCGACTTCAAGGAGTGGGAAAATGTTCCTTACTTCGACGGTTGCCTGCCAATTGAGGTAATGGCTGAACGGGGTCGCGAAACCTTGCGACATGGGCCGATGAAGCCGATGGGTCTGACGAATGCCCATAAGCCCGATATCAAGGCCTATGCTGTGGTTCAGCTGCGCCAGGACAATGCACTTGGCACACTCTACAACATGGTCGGATTTCAGACCAAACTGAAATATGGCCCACAGGTGGAAGTGTTCAAGACCATTCCTGGAATGGAAAATGCTGAATTTGCTCGTCTCGGCGGATTGCACCGCAACACCTATCTCGATTCGCCCAATCTGCTGGACGAGACCCTGCGTCTTAAATCACGCCCACAGGTGCGATTTGCCGGACAGATTACCGGTTGCGAAGGATATGTTGAATCTGCCGCAATTGGGTTGCTGACCGGCCGTTTTGTGGCCGAGGAATCCAGTGGTGTTGCCCCCAATCTACCACCTGAGACCACGGCCTTTGGCGCCTTGCTCAACCACATCACCAAGGGCCATATCGCCTATGAAGAAGGGATGGGAAAAAAATCCTTTCAACCTATGAACGTCAATTTTGGTCTGTTTCCACCGGTCACAATCACCAAACCGGAAGATCATCAGGGACGCTGGCGTGGCAAGGAAAAAGGTGCCGCCAAGAAACTGGCCGTGACTTCTCGCGCCTTGTCAGATCTCGATTCCTGGTTGCAGCAATCCAGCCGCGTCGAAGCAGCTCAATAGGGATTAGGCACACATCAGGCGGTCACCTAATTCGTCGATGACACCCTGCTCATACATGTAATAACGAGCAGTTCTGCTGCCAAACTTGGCGAAGTATTTATCCCAATCAGCGATCGAGGCTTGAACCGTCGCCAGTTTTTCCGGCTCATTGCGCAGGTCAAACCGCAAACGTTTGAGGATAGAATTGGCCTGAATAACCAGTTCCAGCCGCGCATCTTCATCAAGATCAATGGCCATATTGCCGATCTGTTTCAATCGATGGGCGACAGCTGCATGGAAATTGCATTCCTGCGTCCAGGAAAGGTCGACCTTGGCCTTTGCCGACCAGGCATTGCGAAGGGTCGCGGCTTCCATACCACGAAATCGACGTTTCCATTCTTCAATTGGCTTGTCCATGGGCTTCTCCACGAAGAAGATAAAAATTGCCTGTCCCCTAACCCGGCACGGATATTAAGTCACAATCCGTTAAAAAAGTGCCAATTGAGACGTTCAAAATCGCCATAATGCCCATTGTTTTGACAGCTGTGACGGCGACGGGCGCGACCGCTGCTGGAACACGTTAAGCCCTGCCCGTTCGGCGCTTTTCAGATAAAGCGGCACCAGCGCCAGTGGCTTGAAAGCAATTCTTTGCTCGGGAGCAAGTTTTCGCAAAGCATTTCGGGCTTTCATCTCATGTTCGCGCGCCAGATCGATCAACCCCTTGATGACATCTTGATGTTTTGAAGTTGGCGTTGCCAAAAACTGCTCTGGTGTCATGCCAGTCGCCGCCAGCAATTCGCCTGGCACATTGACCTGACCGCGATTGTGGCTGTGGCCGATATTTACCAGCACGCCGACAATCCCGGTAGCGACTCCGCTGTGACCACTGGCATTGGCCAGTTCTGAGGTGACGGCTGCTCCCAAAATCAGACCCGCCCACTGAAACAAACAGGATCGGGTTTCGCCCAGATAGGCTTCAAAATCGGTTCGGCTGCCCATTGGATCCTGATAGAGGTCAAATATATGCGCTTCCAGTTTCGCTTCAAAGCCCGCTACCGGTAGTTGATGACCATCAATCACCTGCAACAACGCTCTGGCGACCGGATGTCCAACAGCTTCATCGCGCCTTTGTCCCTGCAAGACTTCAACCCACCACTGCAAGCGCAATTGTCCGGCCATCGGCTCTCCACCGGACAGGGTGATATTGGTGATTTCAACATGGAATGCATGCAGGGCGATAACTGCATCGCGACCCATATCCGGCAACAGCAGGTCAGCCAGATAAAAATCTGGGGCCTCGGTTTTTAACAGATTCAAACAATGGGCAGCATCTTCCTGTCTGATTTGCCCCGACATGGTCTAGTCAACCGCCAACAATGCAGCACCCACCGCCCGTCCTTCAGCCAGCAACACATTAAAAGTCCGCGCAGCAGCGCCGGTACTCATCGCATCGGCCCTTATGCCCTTGGCGGTCAGAGCCTCACGCAACCTGGTTGGAAGTGGCACCAGGTCTTTTCCGGTTCCCACCAGCACAAGTTCAATCGCGGTTTCCCCAAGCACCCGTTGAAATGTGTCCAGACTGATATCCTCAGGAGCAGAAGCGGACCAGCCGTATATTCCGCTGGGCAGGCACAAAATGCTGCCCTTGTGGGACATTTCTGCAAATCGAAAGCCACCATTGCCGTATGTGTCGACTGGTGCGCGTCCGGGAAAATGTGCCGGGCGGATTACCAGTCCAGCTTCTCCTGACCTGCCGCGCCCCGCCAATTATTTAACTTCCTGAGCTTCCTGACCGGAATAGGGAGAAGGGTCTGAACGGTCCATTGCGCCAGGCCGAAGCTTGAACAGGATCAACACAGGTGCAGCGATGAAAATTGATGAATAGGTACCAATCAACACGCCGAAAATCATGGCGAAAGTGAATCCACGCAGAACTTCGCCCCCCAGGAAATAAAGCGCCAGCAACGCCAGCAACGTGGTAACAGACGTCAGCACGGTACGTGACAATGTATCATTGATCGACATGTCCAGCAGTTCGCGGATCGGCTTCTTCTTATATTTTCGAAGGTTTTCGCGTATTCGGTCATACACCACCACCGTGTCATTGAGCGAGTAACCAACAATCGTCAATATCGCGGCTATGGAAGACAGCGAAAATTCCAGTTGCAATACGGCAAACATGCCAATTGTCAGGATTACATCGTGTAGTGTGGCAGCCACTGCGCCCAGCGCAAACTGCCATTCAAACCGAAACCAGATATAGATCATGATTGCCAGCAACGAGGCGATAACCGCAATTGTACCAGCTTGGGCAAGTTCGCCCGACACCGTTGGCCCAACAACTTCCTGTCGCCGGAATGTATGGTCATCGTCCATGACATCACGCACTTTGGCCAGCGCGGATTGCTCCGAATTGTCACCGCCACCCTGACTTTCAATGCGGATTAACACCTCATCTGGCGCACCGAATTCCTGAACCTGCACGTCACCCAGATTGAGATCGGAAAGGCGGCCACGAATATCACCAAGATCCGCGACCGCAGATTTGGACTTATATTCAATCAAGGTTCCGCCACGGAAATCAATTCCGTAGTTCAGGTTCACCCCTACAAACATCACCAGCGAACCAATCAGCAATACTGCTGAGAACGGAAAAGACAGTTTGCGATAGACCATGAACGCCAACTTCGTGCCGGCCGGAACAAGCTTGATAAAACGTCTTGGCAATTCCTTTGGACGCAGATAGCGCAGCCACAAGGTCACCAGCAGGCGCGTCAGGGTAAAGGCGGTGAATACCGACGTCACAATGCCGATGGCCAGAGTGACGGCAAAGCCCTTGATCGGGCCGGAACCGAGATAGAACAGGATAAAGGCTGCAATCAAAGTGGTGATGTTCGCGTCAAGGATGGTGCCAAGCGCCTGACGAAAGCCGGTATCAATAGCCTGAACGAGAGATCGCCCAGCCCGTCTTTCTTCCCGAATGCGTTCATAAATCAATACGTTAGCGTCAACCGCCATACCCATTGTAAGAACAATACCGGCAATACCCGGCAAGGTAAGTGTTGCGCCGATAACCGACAACAGACCAATGATGATCACGATGTTTGCTGCCAGCGCGATATTGGCGATGATGCCCAGCGTACCGTAGGCCAGCAGCATGAATATGATAACCAGAACGCCGGCAACGACGGAAGCGATTTTACCCGCATTGATTGAATCGAGTCCAAGGCCCGGACCAACGGTTCTTTCTTCAACAAATGTGATCTCTGCCGGCAATGCACCGGCGCGCATCAGCACGGCCAGATCATTGGCAGACTGGGCAGTGAAACTTCCCGAAATTTGCCCCGAGCCACCGCAGATCGCGTCGCGGATTACCGGTGCAGAAATAGAGGTATCATCCAGCACGATGGCAAAACGTTTACCGACATTAGCGGAACTGTATTTGCAGAAGCGCTGCGAATTCTTGTTGTCAAAGCGAAAGGTGACAATCGGTTCATTGGTACGTTGATCAAAGCCGGGCTGTGCATCCACCAGACCTTCACCGGGAATTTTAGGAGCTTTTTCAATCAACACATTGGCTTCGCCGCTCTCTTCGTCCGACGTCGGAATGACCTTGAATCCAACCGGAGGACGATTGGCCAGTGCATCGGCTGCACTCATCGTGTCGCTGACTTCATGAAAACCAAGCTTGGCGGTTGTGCCAATCACGTCCTTGAGGCGTTCGGGATCATCAAATCCGGGAACCTGAACGATAATCCGGTCAACACCCTGTCGTTGAATGATCGGTTCTGTGGTGCCCAGTTCATCAACCCGGCGACGAATGACTTCGATGGATTGCGAAACGGCAGAACGCAGGCGTTCGTCGATGCCATCTTCGGTCAACGTGAATTCCAACACGCCAACCGATGGTTCGGTTTGTTCGACTTCGACAATACCCAGGCCGCCGAGCAACGTGCCTGTTGGCACGATTGGCGCCAGCAAGGTCGCCAAACGTTCCTTGGCAGCGGTGGCGTCTTCCGGTTTCAAAAGGCGAAGTGTGACTTTGTTTCCGGTCGCGCGAATCCCGCTATATCCCAGCGGACCCTGAGTGCGATCCCGCATCAGCGAGCGTACGTCGCTTTCAAGGTTTTCGAGCCGCTCTTCTGCAATATCGGATTGCTGAACCTTCACCTGCAGATGAACACCACCCTGAAGATCAAGACCCAGCGATACCTGATTTTTCGGCATCCAGCTTGGCAAAGCGTCCAGAGTAGATTGAGAAAACAGATTGGGAGAGGCGAGCAAGACGCCGAACAACACGGCCACAAGAATGGCAATCATCTTCGTGGGTGTAAAATGCAACATGCGTCAGGCGCTCCGGATGATGGTTTGGGCGGGTGATTTGGGTAGGTGATTTGGGCAGTGATTTAGGAAGTGGTTTGGAAAGGGACACGGTGTCCCAACCCGGATTTATTTCTTGTCTGAAGCTTTGTCGGCCTTTGCGGCCTTCGTTGCAGTTTTCGGTGCAGTTTTCGGTGCAGTTTTCGTTTTAGTGCTTCTTGCAGGCTTGGCATTGTCATTCTTGGGCGCATCGCCTTTGACGCGTACATCGGCCAGCATCGAACGCATGGCCCGCACCTTGACGTCAGGCGCGATCTGCACTTCGACTTCCGCGTCATCAATAACCTTGGTTACCTTGCCAACCAATCCACCGCCGGTCACAACTGTGTCATTGCGGCGAACATTCGACAGCATTTCAGTACGTTTCTTCTGCTGCTGGCGTTGTGGCCGGATCACCAGGAACCACATGATGCCGCCGACCAGTATCAATGGGAACATAAGCTCAAGGATGCCGCCGCCGGCTCCACCAACTGATTGCGCGTAAGCAGGAGTGATAAACATGATAAGCCTCTATTTTGGTTGATTCACACGGGCACCTGTTAAGCGCCTAAAACATTGCGCGGAATATAGTCATCACGCGCCCCAATGCAATAACAGATGCAGCGATTGTTGCGATCAATGCGAAACAGCCAATCACATTCTTCACGTCGCTCCCCGACCGTGTTAGAGCCGTTCAACACGAAATTTGCAGCACTCAGTTATGGCCAATTCAACTTCAGACCCATTATCGCTCCTCAATGACAAGCTGGACAGGCTCAACAGTCTGCTGGAGCGGGCTGTGCCGGCGGCTCGTCCAGAGCTTGATCTTGATGCGGCAGATACCTTTGTGTGGAACGCTTCCAGTCAATATTTGCAACCGGTCCCCAAAGTGAACCGTGTGGAAATGGTGCTGTTGAAGGGGATCGATACGGTTCGCGATATATTGATTGAAAACACCCGTCGGTTTGCCCGGGGACACTCAGCCAACAATGCCTTATTATGGGGCGCTCGAGGTATGGGCAAGTCATCGCTGGTCAAAGCCGCACACGCGACAATCAACACAGATCAGCCGACCGGGTCCCAACCACTGAAGCTGATTGAAATCCATCGAGAAGACATTGACAGCCTGCCGGAACTGCTGGGTCTCATACGCGACAGCGGGTATCGCTATATTCTGTTTTGCGATGATTTGTCTTTTGACCAGGACGACACCAGCTACAAAGCACTCAAAGCAGCGCTTGACGGTGGCGTTGAGGGACGGCCGGAAAATGCGATATTCTATGCCACTTCCAACCGACGGCACCTGATGCCACGGGACATGATCGAAAACGAACGTTCAACCGCGATCTCTCCCAGCGAAGCCGTTGAAGAGAAAGTTTCCCTCTCCGACCGATTCGGTCTCTGGCTGGGTTTCCACAAATGCAACCAGGATGATTATCTGGCCATGGTTTGCGGATACGTCACCCATTTCAATTTAGGCGTCGAACTTGAAGACATTCGAGGAGATGCGCTGGAGTGGTCAACCACCCGTGGAAGCCGTTCCGGGCGTGTGGCCTGGCAATATGTGGTTGATCTGGCCGGACGACTCGGCAAGAACCTCGACTGATCCGGCTTTAGAGCCGTTCACGTTTAAATGGAGCCATTCTGAAGGAGCGCTTTTGTGACAGGATCAAGTAAAGGATCGCCGGTCGTATCGGGCATACGTCCAAGAGACTTTGCGCCGGTCATGGCGCAAAAGCGTTCTTCCCGAAGGGTTTGCGATTGGCGGACGCCCAAAGTCGAGCCGCCCTTGCCCGATGCGAGGGCATCGCGCTGCGTGCGTCTCAACTCTGGATCATCTCGCCAATCACAAACAGAATTAGCTCCATTTAATCGTGAACGGCTCTAACCTGGACGCTTCAGCGATCGAGATGTTTTAGCGGATTTACCGGATTGGAATCTTTACGCAATTCAAAATGAAGCTTTGGCACACCAGCATTGCCGCTGCGGCCGGACTTGGCAATCGTTTGACCGCCCACCACTTTTTGACCGCGACGCACAAGGTTTGAACTGGAATGAGCATAGGCCGACACCCAACCATTGTTGTGGCTGACCAGAATGAGATTGCCGAAATCTTCCAATTCCGATCCAGCGTAGATGACTGTACCCTTCTGGCTGGCTTTTACTGGCGTACCAATGGGCATTGAAATATCGATGCCATCATTGGTGCCGGAGCCCAAACGCTCACCAAACTTGGAAATAACCCGTCCGTCAGCCGGCCAGCGGAACATGGCGCTCTTCTTCGCTACCGACTGATCCGTCGTTGATTTGGCAGGAGTTATGCTGGCCACGGTTTGATTTGATGGGGTACGAACTTGTTTGACCGTCCGGGTTTTCGTGTCAGATGCTGGAATGCTTCCTGTCCGGGTGGTATCGAGTTCGGATTGTGCGGCAGCACCGGCTGCAGGAATGATCAGTTTCTGGCCGAGCCGCACTGTATTATCGCTCATACTGTTGCTCTGGCGAATGGCAGCAATCGACGCCCCGGTGCGGTAAGCGATACCCGACAGTGTGTCGCCTGACTTGACCACATAATGGGAAGTTCGACCAGTTGCAGCGAGTTTTGGTTCAGCCTGGATGAGGGCAGCTTTGGGCTGCTGCGTCGCGCCAGCCGTGCGGGCCTTAGGGACCGCGACGCGACCGCGGGGTTGCCCCTGAAATCCGCGGGAGGCCCGCGAGGCCTTGGTTATTGGATGATTATCCGGGGCCGAAATCGGTGCTTTGTTGGAATAATTGTAGGTCGGGATTAGAATCCGTTTTCCAGCCTCAACCGAATTGGCATCGCTGATCTGATTGGCGCTCATGATTGCCGAAACTGGCACGCCATAGCGACGCGACAGGTTATAGAGAGTTTCACCAGGCCGTACGGTAACCTTGGTACCCTTTGATGTATCCCAGCCGGCTGATGCAGGTTTTTTCACCTCAGACACTGGCGCAGCCGCCACGGCTCCCGTGACGATGTTATCGGTATTGTCAGCTCGCACAGGAGTGGTCCGTACTATACGCCGACGGGGTTGCAGAACAACGGGTTCAGATTGGGCCGCACGTTGCGGCATTGGCTGGCTTGATCCGATCGGCGGCAATACAGAGCGGTTAATCCTCGGTGATTGTGACGGAGGAGAAACCTTCAAAGAGGCATAGCGGCCAGGTTTTGAGTAGCTGTCCTGTGGACGATTGTCACCGCCGACGCTGCGCTTGGTCACTCGAATGTCGGGCTGGCGAGGGTCGTACTCTTCGCCATAGCTCGACAGCCGATCTGGCTGGTCGCCGATTATCTGACTTTGATTGGGGGTGTTGGTAATCGAAGCAGTTGTCAACGTATCCAACCGCATGACGTCATTGCTGCACGCTGTAGCAAGGCTCAACAGGGCTACAAGAGATGAGGCTTTCGATAACGCGCTAAACCGTCGCGCGAGAATGTTGGTACGCATAACTCTTCCACGGACTACTCAATACTGGTCCGTGATTAAAACCTATCAACCTTAATCTGCGGTTAAGCTAACCAATTGGTTACGAAATACCATGCAACAAAATTAATCAAAGAGCTCTGGCGACACCCCGCTCCAGCGGAGTGCAATGAATTGGAAATAAATCTGTCCGGTCAAAACGACTGCCAATCTTAGTCAAACGGACCGCCATTTGTTGCTCGCCAGGGGGGCCGATTACGGTGACGGCAATGCCACCAGATACCAACTGCTCGAGCAAAAACCGAGGCATAGAGTCAAATGACGAATCGATAATTATGCGATCATAAAACCCCTGCCCGACCGGGTTTTCTGAGCCGTCGGCCTGAACCATGGTGACGTTGGCCAGCCCCAACCGCCCCAGACGATCTTTGGCTGCATCGAGAAGTACGTGATAGCGATCGACGGAAAACACCTTCTTGGCAAGCCGGGCAAGCAACGCAGTTTGATAACCACTGCCGGTGCCAATCTCCAATACAGAATGCGATGGGTCAACCTTCAGCGCATCCACCAGCCTGATGGTCATTTCAGGAGGCAGCATCGTTTGGCCGCAGGCCATAGGCAAGTTCTGAGGCTTCCAGGCCTGATCGAAATATTGCGCCGGGACAAATTGTTCATGCGGTACCGATTCAACGAGCCTAACGAAATTCTGATCAACAATTCCGATTTCACGCAATCTCAGCATCAGGGCAACAATGGCTTCGGGAAATGAATGACCTTGATTGCTCATGAAACTATCCCCCCAAGTCCTGGCCCAGTTTATCAAGAACTTGATGGTGGGTCATGTCCATGCGAACCGGGGTCACTGCAATCTGATTATTGACCAGCGCATCAATGTCAGTGCCTGGTTGATGAAGCGGCGGTTTGCCAATGAATTCCAGCCAGTAATAAGGATGACCGCGCCCATCAACCCGTTCACCGATGCCCAAACCGTGTTCAAATTTGCCTTGCGTGACAACGGCGTGGCCATTGGTTTCTTCAGGTGGGCAATTGGGAAAGTTGACGTTGATCAACGTGTCTTTTGGCAGATCGATATCGATCAGTTTTGCCAACAGGTCGGGCGCCAGTTTCTCCACCGTTTCCCAAGGAATGTTTCGCGAATCGTCATAACTATAGGCCTGAGAAAGCGCAATCGATTTGATGCCCAGCAACGTCCCTTCCATGGCCCCTGCAACGGTGCCTGAATAGGTTACATAGTCACCAACATTCTGCCCTGCATTCACACCAGACAAAACCAGATCAACCGGTCCGTCGACCAGTTGTCGAACCCCCATGATCACACAATCAGTGGGAGTTCCCGTTACGGCAAAGCTCTTTTCGCCAACTTCGCGGGCCCGCAATGGATGGTTCAAAGTCAATGAATGAGCCAAGCCGCTCTGATCGGTTTCCGGGGCGACGATCCAGATATCATCAGAAAGCGTGCGCGCCACCTGCTCAAGAACCGTCAGCCCATGGGCATGGATGCCATCATCATTGGTGAGCAATATCCGCATCATACCGGCTCAATCCGGCTTACCCCACCCATGTATCGTCCCAGCGCCTGCGGCACCCTGATCGTCCCATCTTCGTTTTGAAAATTCTCCATTACCGCTATCAAAGCCCGCCCCACTGCAATGCCCGATCCGTTCAGCGTGTGGCAATAGCGCAGCTGTTTGTCACCCTCCACGCGGTAGCGGGCATTCATGCGGCGTGCCTGAAAATCGCCGCATACGCTGCAGGAAGATATTTCCCGGTAGGCATTTTGTCCCGGCAACCAGACTTCAATATCGTAAGTTTTGTGAGCACTGAAACCAAGATCGCCGGTGCACAATGTCACAACACGATAATGTAGCCCCAATTGCTTCAACACTTCTTCTGCACATGACAACATGCGCTCATGTTCACCATTGGAGCTTTCTGCATCAGTAATAGAGACAAGCTCAACTTTTGAAAACTGGTGCTGCCGCAACATGCCACGCGTATCGCGGCCCGCAGAACCAGCCTCTGCCCGAAAACAGTTTGTCAGGGCGGTATAGCGACGCGGCAGATAGTCGGCGGAGACGATTTCCTCACGGACAATATTGGTCAGCGGGGCTTCTGATGTCGGGATCATCCAGCGCCCATCGGTGGTTTTGAACAGATCTTCCTCAAATTTGGGGAGATTACCGACGCCATACAGCACTTCCTCGCGCACCAATACCGGAGGCGAGACCTCAGCATATCCATGTTCGGTCGTGTGCAGATCCAGCATGAATTGGCCCAATGCCCGTTCCAGACGCGCCAAACCATTGTTAAGCAAGACAAACCGGCTACCTGCCAGCTTTGCCGCGGTGTCAAAATCCATCTGGCCGAGCGCTTCGCCCAACTCAAAATGTTCCTTGGGATCAAAATCCAGTTCCGGCTTGTCTCCGACCAACCGGATCTCGACATTATCATTCTCGTCCTCACCAATCGGCACATCGGCATAAGGAATATTGGGCAGGACAGACAATGCATCTAAGACCGCCCTGGACAAGGCTTTTCCTGCTTCTTCACCGCTTTGCAGAAAGGATTTCAGTTTGGCGACTTCGGCGATAGCTTTTTGAGCCGCCGCCTCGTCACCGGCACCTTTGGCCTTGCCAATTTCTTTTGACGCGCGGTTGCGTTCTTCCTGGGCTTCCTGCAGTTTTGTGATATGAGCTCTGCGATCATCGTCGAGTTGAATCAGGGATTCGGCCTGAGGCGGCAATCCACGCAGTTTCATAGCTTCATCAAAAGCTTTAGGGTTTTCACGTATCCATTTGATATCAAACATTTAGACGACCATAATTCTTGCCAATCCACCAGCGACAACAATGTGTGGAATGTCAGGTGGCAGAGGCTTCCTGCGCGGCCCGTTTCCGCTCAATGAGTCGGGTGGCATAGATGGACAGTTCGTAGAGAAGCAATGTCGGAACTGCAAGGCCGATTTGGCTCACCGGATCAGGTGGCGTCAGAACCGCCGCAGCCACAAAGGTCAAAACCACCGCATATTTGCGTTTGCTTTTCAAACCTTGCTCACTCACCAGCCCGGCACGGGCCAAAAGTGAAATGACCACCGGCATTTGAAACACCAGGCCGAAGGCAAAGATCAGGGTCATGATCAGCCCCAAATATTCGCTGACTTTGGGCAGAAGTTCGATGGTTGTGGTCAAATCCGGACCGGTCAACTGCATCGACAGGAAGAACGTCATCGCCAATGGCATGACAATAAAGAACACCAGCGACGCCCCCATGAAAAACAGGATCGGTGTCGCAATCAAAAATGGCAAAAACGCCTTACGTTCATTCTTGTACAATCCGGGCGCCACGAATTTGTAGATTTGCGCGGCGATTACCGGAAAGGCGATAAACAACGCGGTAAACAGCGCAATTTTCAACTGGGCAAAGAAATATTCCTGGGGTGCTGTAAAAATCAGCTTTAGATTCTGGTTTTCCCCGGCAGCCCTTTCATAGGGAATGACCAGAATTTGAAAAATCTGGTCTGCAAAAATAAAGGCCACGATGAAAACCACAAATACCGCGATCAATGCCTTGATCAGCCGCTGGCGCAGTTCAATGAGATGTTCAACCAGCGGCGCGGCGCTTTCCTCAATATCAGCGTCGCTCATGCTTTTGCCTTCTTGGTGGCGGCTTTTTTGGCTGGCGGCCTTTTTGCTGGCTGTCGCTTGTCGGCAGGCTTCCGGGCCACAGGCTTTTTGGCGGTGGCTTTGCTGACGGTTGCCGTTTTTTCTTTGACGGCAGGCTTCTTAGCCTTAGCTGGCGCGGCTTTTGCTTTTGCAGTTGCTGCTTTTTGAGCAGTAGTCTTTGTTTTTGATGCCTTTTTAGGTGCCGTAGCTTTTTTAACAGACGGTGTTCCGGGAGGTCCACCGAAACCCGGCACCGCATTGACACCGGAACTTGGCGGCAATTTGGCTTGCTCTTCCTCAATCTTGCGCTGCTTTTCCAGCGCCGCCTCCACGTCAACCTCAACAGGCGGATCGATATCGGGTGCCTTGCTCTCATCAAACAGGGTGCCAGCATCGTAGTCCGTTGCTTTTTCTACAGAGCTTTTGACTTCGTCGAGTTCCGTTTTGAGGGGGTTCAGCTTGTCTTTTATCTGCTTGGTTGGGTCGAGCTTGCGCACATCGTCAATGGCGCTCTTCACCCCGTCCAGTTCCGCATCTTTCAGTGCATCATCAAACTGGCGTTGAAAATCTCCGGCCAGTGTCCGGACCTTTTTGACACTTTTGCCAAACGTCCGCAGCATAGCCGGCAGCTCTTTCGGGCCAACAAACAATATGGCCACAACAGCCACCACCAGCATTTCCGTCCAGCCGATATCAAACAAGGCCAGGCTCCAAGCGTGTCGAAATAGTCATTACATCAAGGGTCGAAGAAGCAAACTCACCTAGCTGGTTTTGGTCTTTTCATTGACTGCGTCAACGACCTTATCCTTGCCATCTTCAATCTTGTCTGCGACTTCTTCCTCGGTTTCGTTGAGGCCTTTCTTGAAGGAATTGATGCCTTTAGCAACATCACCCATCAGATCGGAAATCTTGCCTCGGCCAAAAAGCAACACGACAACCACTGCAATAATTACAATCTGCCAAATGCCGATTTGTCCCATATGTCCAGCTCCTAGTTGGCCTTGGCACTTCTATCACCAAGACCTGATATATTTAATTTGACGCAACCTAGCCAAAGCTTTGGCCAGTCGCAACACACCAAAAGTCGTGCATCGAACCAATGCACCCATGTTGCGTCAAATATGGGGTCGATTTGCGACTTATCCAGCCGAAAATACAAAAGCGCCGTGTTTTTTCGGAGTAAGCACAACATCATCACCGGCCTTAAGGTGGTGAATCGCTTCCGAACCGACTGCCACGCGTGCGCGTATGGGGGTGTCGTATCCGCTGATCCCGACATTCAGGTGATTATGGTCACCTGAAAAATTCATCGATAGAATGCGGCCAGGCACGCCGTCGGCTTCGCCATGAGATTTGGCAATGTCTATTGCGCCCACTCGAATAGCAGCAACCACGTCGTCTCCATTGCTGAATTCTCCAGCCTGGACGGGTCCCAAAGGCGTTTGCACGGCAGCACCGGTCACCCGGCCCGCAAAAATATTCAATTCTGAAAAGAAACCAGCCGCAAACAGACTGTTGGGCTTGTAATAGAGATCCTGTCCACTGCCCGCTTGCTCAAGTCTGCCCTCGTTCAACAGCGCAATCTGATCCCCCATGCGCAATGCTTCTTCAGGGTCATGGGTAACGATGACCGACGTGGCCCGCGTCTCGTGCAAGATGCCCAGCGTTTCATCGCGCATCATGTCACGCAGCCGTGCATCAAGACCAGAAAACGGCTCGTCCATCAACAGAACTCCGGGACGTGGCGCCATTGCCCGTGCCAAAGCCACCCTTTGTTGTTCACCACCCGACAAATTGTGGGGAAAATCACTGGCCCGGTCTGCCAGACCAACCCGGTTTAACATTTTCCCGGCCTGCTCCATGCGTGCCTCACGCCCCAGGTGGCGCAGGCCAAATAACACATTGTCCAGAATGCTGAGATGGGGAAACAGTGCATAATCCTGAAACACCAAACCGATTCCACGCTTTTCAGGTGGCACGAAAATCTTGTCGCTACAGATTTCACGGGCATCCAAAAGCACCCGCCCTTCCGTCTGGCGTTGCATACCCGCGGCAATCCGCAAAAGACTTGTTTTTCCCGAACCCGACGGCCCCAACAAGCAGGTTACGGAACCGGAAGGCGCAACCAGCGATACATTTTTTAGAATTGGCGCGTCTTCAATATCGTAACAAACATCATCGAAGGTCAGCTCGTGCGGGATTGAAACGCCGGCAGTATTCGGCACGCCCCAGCGCGCTGGAATCTGTTGCTGCAGTTTCACCGTGTCAGATTTCATCGCGCGGTCTTTGGCCAGGCTTGCTGCCCGACAGGGTCGAATTGAGGTTTCTCCCCTCATGGCACGGACAAACAAAGCAATGCAAGCACCGGGCTAATGTGACCGGACTGGCAGCACTGCCGGTCATTTATGCGCCCATCCGCTTACCGTTTTCAACCGTATAGCTGGGCTCATACATCGTCACCAGTTCTTCAGCCGCCGAAGGATGAAGCGCCATGGTGCGATCAAAATCTGCTTTGGTACTGCCCATTTTCATCGGTATCGCCAATATCTGAGCCATTTCGCCAGCGTCCGGTCCAAGAATATGCGCACCGATCACCTTGTCTGTTGCCGCATCGACAATCAGTTTCATCAACATGCGGCTGTCGCGCCCGGACATGGTATGTTTCATCGGTCGGAAATTCGCCCGAAACACATTCAATTTCTCAAATTTCTGCCCGGCTTCCTCTTCGGTCATGCCGACGGTGCCAATTTCCGGATGAGAGAACACGGCCGTCGGGATCATCTCATGATCCGGTTGCTGCGGGTCCCCACGAAATTCGGTGGCCACAAAACACATCGATTCATGGATCGCCACAGGGGTCAGCTGAACCCGGTCAGTAACGTCGCCAACCGCCCAGATGTGATCAACATTGGTGCGCGAATACTCATCAACCTTGATATAGCCACGATCATCGGTGGCGACACCGGCGAGTTCCAAACCAAGGCTGCCGGTCAGTGGCAAACGGCCAAGAGCAAACATCACCTGATCGACCTCCAGGACTTCACCGCTCGAAAGCGTAGCTTTACGTTTGTCATCAGCAGCCAGTTCAAGCTTGCTGATTTGCTGCTCGGTGATGATCCTGATGCCACGCTTTTCATATTCGTCATGCAACAGTTCACGCACATCGTTATCAAAGCCGCGCAGGATTTCAGGACCGCGATATACAATTGTCGTATCCACACCCAACCCGTTGAAAATACCTGCAAATTCAACTGCAATATAACCAGCGCCGGAGATCAGGATGCTTTTCGGCAATTTATCCAGATCAAACGCGTGATCAGAGACAATTCCATGTTCGTGCCCCTCCAGCGAGGTGTGACGATTGGGGGATCCTCCGACTGCAATCAGGATGCGCTCGGCAGTAATCATCCGGTTTTCAGCAGCCAGCCAGATATCGTGGGGACCCCGCAATTCGGCGCGTGAATCGAACACCTCAACCTGATTGGAGTTCAATCCTTTTTTGTAAAGCCCTTCAAGGCGGGTGATTTCGGTCTCCTTATTGGCGACCAGTTTCTTCCAGTCAAAACTGGACTCCCCGACCGTCCAGCCGAAACCTGCAGCATCTTCAAAATGCTCGTGAAAGGTAGAAGCATAAACGTACAGTTTTTTCGGTACACAGCCACGTATCACGCAGGTACCGCCAAAACGGCTTTCCTCAGCAACCCCAACCTTGTGGCCCAGTGCGGCCGTTCTGTTGGCAGCTCGAACGCCACCCGATCCGCCACCTATGACGAATAGATTATAGTCATATGCCATGGGAAATTCCCGTTACGTTTTTTACACAGATGCCCACAACCGCCACAACCGCCGCCACAACCGCCGCCGCGGCAGCAAGCTGTCGGCAGCTTAGGTCAGTTGCTGCCGGCAGCAAGTTTTTTCGTAGAATTTTTGGCCAAATCCCGGTTAATACCATTTGCCCAAATTCGAGCCGCCTTGCCCAGCTCACGCGCCAATACCGGTGTCGCTTTGAGATATTTTGTGCCCGTGGGCGTGTTGAAAAAATCCGCCAGCTCCTGAAGTTCAGCTTCATTGAAGGAATTGGCAAAAAGCCGGGCGGCTTCCAGCTCAAGGTCCGCGCGACGTGGTGCAAGCGCGATGGCTTCGTCATCGACAATATTTGAAATTCGCTCCGCCTGGTCGGGACTGTCACGGGTCAGCAGGTTTTTCAGCTGTGCAGATGCATCATACAATATTGCATCGAAGGAATCTGTTGCGCGAGTTGCCCCAATTGCTTCACGGGCTTTTGCCAAATGAGCTTCTGTGTGTTCCTGGGTAAAGCCGGGGGTCGCTATGATCGACAATGCCAACGTGAGGGAACAGATAACGGATTTGACAAACATTTGGGCTCAGGCTCCAGATTGTTAATTATTGTTTGAGTGTTGAGCGAACGCTTGGATCAATCAACACCATTCAGGCTCATTTCCGACCATTTAGGATCGCACGATGGCTTCTACAATGCGAGTACCACTTTCACTCGATATTATTGCGCGACTGGCCAGACCGGTAAAGAGCCCGTGTTCGACAACTCCGGGAATCGCATTCAACGCAATTGCAAGAGCTTCTGGATCGACAATACGGCCAAAAGATGCATCGACAATATAATGACCGCCATCGGTCAGATAAGGTTGCTCCTGCGGTCCCATACGTAGTTCGAGAGTTCCACCAAGACCCAGGGCTTTGGCGCAACGTTCAATCAGCAGACGCGTCGCCAGCAATCCGAACGGGTTGACTTCAATTGGCAGCGGATAGGCTCCCAGAGGGTCCACAAGCTTGCTGTCATCAGCAATTACCAGCATATCATCGGACGCCGCCGCCACGATTTTTTCACGCAGCAAAGCGCCGCCACCGCCCTTGATGAGTGCAAGCTGCGGATTAATTTCGTCTGCTCCGTCAATTGTCAGGTCAAGATGCGGCGTTTCATCCAGCGTCGTCAGCGGTATCGACAGTTTTTCGCACATGATGCGTGTGCGTTCCGACGTTGGTACACCGACAATGGAAAGCCCTGCAGCAACCTTTTCTGCAAGAACCTCGATGAAGGCTTCAGCAGTCGATCCGGTGCCGATACCAAGCTTCATGCCGTCGCCAACGTAGTCCAGGGCGGCAATTCCGGCAATTTGTTTTAAATTTTTGCTCATAATGCTGCCGGTACCACGGCACGCAGATGCACACCATCCCAACATGATGTATTTAACCTCAAAATCCCCGATGAAATGATTCTTCCATGACAACAACCCCACGCCTCGTCATTTTTGACCTCGACGGAACTTTGGTCGACAGCAATCGCGACCTGGTACCTGCCCTCAACAAAGCAACCGCAACCGAAGGGTTGCCCAATATTTCAATGGCAGATGTCGGTCATGTCGTGGGCAAAGGCGCCCTGCAAATGATCGAAAGAGCCTATCATTTTCATGGACGCAAACTGGAGGTTGGTGGGCCAACTCACAAGCGCCTGCTGGACCGGTTTGTTGAGTTCTATGAACAGAATCTCACGGACAAAACAGTATTTTTTCCAAGTACATTGCTGGCTTTGGACGAATTGAGCAAAAGCGGATGGCAACTGGCAGTATGCACCAACAAATATGAGCGACTTGCACGCAAGTTACTTGTTCAGCTTGGCGAAGCTGCAAGATTTCCGGTAGTTACCGGCGGCGACACGTTTGACGTTAAAAAGCCAGATCCACAACACCTGATCGAAACCGCAAAACTCGCCAATGTTTCTCCTGAAAATTGCATAATGGTCGGCGATAGCGTCAATGATATTGCCGCCGCACAAGCCGCCAACATGCCAGTAATTGCGGTGAATTTTGGTTACAGTGACGTGCCGGTCGAACAGCTAAATCCTGATCGGATTATCTCGCATTTCGATGAGCTCGGTGGTGCTGTGGCAGACCTTTCGCACAACTAACCCGCAGACCCCAGAGCCGTTTGCTTACAGCGTCATCGCGCTGGTTACTTCTTCCTGGGTAAATTTCAACAGCACAGCGACCCGTTCCACAAAGGTAACTTCGGTTTCATGCATGCGACCGTCTGCAAAAACCATTTCCCACATGTGGGAAATGAGATCAATTAATTCCTCGCGCTCCAACTCAACCAACAATATTCTGGCCAATTGCTGCATAACATCATCGTTGAAAGCATGGCCGCTGGCGTGATTTATCAGATCTTCCACCTGGTCCTGTTGCAGGTCAAAATCATCACTTAATATACGCGCCAGTCTTTGATGTTCGTCAGGGTGTTGATGGCCATCTGACGGCATTACCATAAACAGAAAATAAGCAACAGCACTACGGGCGGGAAACGATGCATCTGCTTCACGCTGCCGTAAAAGTTCCAGATCAAAGGAATCCATGAAACTTGCCCATCCAATACATTGGTCTTTGCACCACTAAAGGTACCCGGCCCAGTCGAGTCAAACCCGGTGGAACATTATTTATCCAATTAAACCAATGACTGCAGCCTGAAACACCAATTCCATTGATAATGCATCTTGAACACGCCCCCTTGCAGGCGATAAGGAAAGGTAATTGATGTCAGGAACCCCGCTCATGACCGCACCAAAGTCGCCCATCTCAAACCATGTCGATTTGTTCCCACTCGGCGAAGATACAACACCGTATCGCAAGCTGACCGACCAATATGTCAGCATTGTCGAGATTGATGGCAGGTCATTTTTGAAAATCGACCCGGAGGCAATTCGTCTTCTTTCTGAAGAAGCCTTTGCCGATATCAATCACCTGTTACGACCAGGACATCTGGCCCAACTGGCTTCGATTCTGGATGATCCCGAAGCCACCCCAAATGATCGGTTCGTGGCGTTTGATCTCTTGAAGAATGCCAATATCGCGGCGGGTGGTGTTCTGCCCATGTGCCAGGATACCGGAACCGCCATCGTCATGGGCAAACGTGGACGCGCCGTCTTGACGACCGGAACTGATGAAGACGCCATAAGTCAGGGTATAATGGACGCCTATTTCAAAAAAAACCTGCGCTATTCGCAACTGGCCCCGATTTCGATGTTCGAAGAACAGAACACCAAGAACAATCTGCCGGCCCAGATCGATATTTATTCGGAAGGCGAAGATGCCTACAAATTTCAATTTATCGCCAAGGGTGGCGGGTCTGCCAACAAAACTTTTTTCTATCAAGGCACACCGTCGCTTTTAACCCATGATCGAATGATCGATTTTTTGCAGGAGAAAATCCTGACACTGGGAACCGCCGCCTGCCCCCCCTATCACCTGGCCATCGTTATTGGCGGCACGTCGGCCGAGCAAAACCTGAAGACCGTCAAGCTTGCTTCGACCCGTTATCTCGACAGCCTGCCCCGGCAGGGTTCTGAGGCCGGCCAGGCCTTTCGGGACGTGGAGATGGAGCAGGAGATTCACAAGCTGACCCAGAATATGGGTGTCGGCGCACAGTTTGGCGGTAAATATTTCTGCCATGATGTGCGGGTCATTCGCCTGCCCCGCCACGGCGCATCGCTTCCTATCGGCCTTGGGGTTTCCTGCTCGGCGGACCGCCAGGCGATAGGTAAAATCACCAGTGAGGGGGTTTTTCTAGAGGCGCTGGAAACCGATCCGGCCAAATATATTCCAGACATCGATGAATCGGAATTTTCCAGCGATGTGGTCAAAATCGATCTGCAGCAGCCGATGAAGGAGATTTTGGCACAGCTTAGCAAGCACCCGGTCAAAACCCGGCTGGCATTGAACGGCACGATCATTGTTGCTCGCGACCTGGCACATGCCAAGATTCGTGCCCGGCTGGAAGCTGGTGAGGATATGCCCGAATACATGAAAGATCATCCGGTTTATTATGCAGGTCCGGCAAAAACGCCAAACGGCATGGCTTCGGGTTCATTCGGCCCCACAACAGCCGGTCGAATGGATTCATTTGTCGATCAGTTCCAGTCATTTGGGGGTTCAATGGTCATGCTCGCCAAGGGCAACAGATCACGGCAGGTGCGGGAAGCCTGCAAGCAGCATGGTGGATTTTACCTAGGGTCCATCGGCGGACCGGCTGCGAGATTGGCGCAAGACTGCATCAAAAAGGTTGAAGTCGTTGAATATCCGGAGCTTGGTATGGAAGCCATTTGGAGGATCGAGGTCGAAAACTTCCCCGCCTTCATCGTCATTGATGACAAGGGCAACGACTTTTTTCAGGAACTTAATTTGAGTTAGTGTCAGAGCCCAACTTGACAAATTCTGCTTGTTTGCAGGCCAACCCATAAAGCAGATGACACAATCGTCATCAATTTTCCCTTAATTGGAGTAATTTCCAGTGCACTTTTGTAGTTTTACAAACTATAAAAGCGCAAGGGCGACTCGTTTTCATATTGTGCAACATGTCACAGACACAAGATGTAGGGCCTGCGATGATGAGTAAGAACACGCTGGGAGAATCCAAAATGAATATTCGAAAGACTGCGATCAGAGCCGCACTTTGCGGTTTCGCCGCCGCACTGGCTGTCACCTTCACAATTCCAACGAGCGTTTACGCAAGCAGCGGCGACCGTTGGTTCGACTATGCGTCCCGTACCTGGAAAAAGGGTTCACGCCCCCTGACCAGACGTTATGCATCAAATAAATCCCCTATCCGCAAGCGCAAAGTTAGCTTTGACGGTAACTATCCCGTCGGCACCATTGTTGTCGATACGTCCGAACGCCGGCTGTACTATGTAACCAAACGCGGCAAGGCGATGAAATATGGTATTGGCGTTGGCCGGGATGGTTTCCAATGGCAGGGCAAGCATCGGGTAACCCGCAAGGCCGAATGGCCCAGCTGGTCGCCACCCCAGGTCATGATCGCCCGGGTAAAACGCGAAACCGGTCAGCAATTGAAGTCCTACTATGCAGGTGGTCCTAACAATCCTTTGGGTGCGCGCGCCATGTATATCGGCTCTACAATTTATCGTATCCATGGCACCAATCAGCCCTGGACGATCGGTAAGGCGATGTCTTCCGGCTGCATCCGTTTGGCAAATGATGATGTCGAAGATCTATATCAACGGGTAAAAGTCGGTGCACGGGTAATCGTTCGACACTAGTTTTCCGTACCACGCACGAAAAAAAGCACGCAATGGCCTCCATTGCGTGCTTTTTCTTTTGACCTTTTGGGCAAGAGCCGTCACCGGTTGGCGATGAACAAACCATCTGTCCAAAATTTCAGCTCCAACGCCCTTGGCGCCATATTCATGATGCTGTCGATGGCGGGGTTCGTCTTCAACGACACGTTGATGAAACTCGTGGCCAATGAGCTGTCTCTGTTCCAGGCCATTTTGGTGCGGGGAATTTTCGCCACCAGCTTCATGATTTTATTGTGCACCTATATGGGAGCCTTCAAAGTCGAGGGCGGCATCTACAACGCTCTTAGGCACCCAACCGTATTGTTGCGCACGCTGGGTGAAGCAGGCGGCACCTATTTCTTCCTCTCTGCGCTGTTTGAAATGCCCATCGCCAACGTAACCGCCGTGCTGCAGATACTCCCCCTGACCATCACTTTGGGCGCGGCCTTGTTTTTGGGAGAAAGTGTCGGCTGGCGACGTTATGGGGCCATTGTTGTAGGATTTCTCGGCGTGTTGCTGATTATCAAACCTGGCACTGAAGGGTTTAACTATTTTGCAATCTACGCCGTCATCTCAACCTTGTTCATCACCATGCGTGATCTGGTTACGCGCAAAATGCCACGCTCCACACCTTCTCTTCTGGTAAGCCTGCTAACCGCGTTCGCGATCACACTTATGGGCGCAATAGGCAGCCTGTTTGAACCCTGGCAACCGGTCAGTTCATATCATCTGACGGTTCTGTTCGGTGCGGCCGCCATTTTGATGGTCGGCTACATTTTTTCAATCCTTGCAATGCGCGATGGTGAAGTCAGCTTTATCAGCCCCTTTCGCTATTCAATCCTCATCTGGGCATTGATTATCGGCTATTTCATTTTTGGCGATGTACCCGACCTAATCTCAATGATTGGCGCTGTCATCATTGTCGGCAGCGGATTGTTCACTTTCTATCGCGAACGTTTGGTCGCCAGAAATTTGGACACTTCCTGAACTTCAGCATCGGCCTCCGCACGCAGCCATTCATAGAATATAGCCACATGTGGCAGTTCCAGGCTGCCGGGCGGAACCACGAAATGAAATCCGGCGGTGGCTTTGACGTAAGTATCGAACGGAGCCACCAGACGGCCAGACCGTATATCGCGCATCGCCAAAGACAAACGCCCCAGCACTATTCCAGCGCCATCAATAGCCGCATCCAGACCATGGTCCGCGTGATTAAAACGCGGCCCCTTTGTACCGTCAATATGGCCCAACCCTTCTTGTTCCAGCCAATTTGTCCAATCAACAACTTCTGATGTGAATCTGGTGGAATCATCATGCAGAAGTGTCACCTGAGCCAATTCCTCTGGCCCGAACCTGCCACCGAACCTGTCGATCAGCGCTGGACTGATGAGCGGCAAGGCGATTTCATCAAATAGCGGCTCTACAAAAAGTCCAGGATAATCTCCTTCCCCAAATCGTAAGGCAACATCGACTTCATCGGAATTGAAATCGGTCAATTTCAAACTCGCGGCTATGCGCAATTCGATGTCGGGATGGGCGTCAACAAAGCGGTAGACACGCGGGGCCAGCCATTTGGCCCCAAATGCCGGACCGCTGGAAACAACCAGCACATTGTTTTGTCTGCTACGGGCCGCCGCTCGAACCGCCCCCTGAAGGCTTTCAAAGCCAACATGAACACCGGGATAGAGCAGACGACCTGTTTCAGTCAGCGTGACCGCCCTGTTCAGCCGATTAAACAGGGGCGTCTCGATATATTCTTCCAACTGGCGAATTTGATAGCTCAGCGCAGACGGCGTTACAAAAAGTTCCTCCGCCGCTCGTTGAAAACTCAACAATCGCGCTGCCGCTTCAAAGGCGCGCAAGGAATTCAACGAAGGCAATCGATAGGCCATAGCACAAAGTCACTTCAAATTTTTTGAACTGATGAACGTAAATTCCGCGTTTGTCAAAGGGGCTTGTTTCCCGTAATTTTCAATCGACAGACAAGAACCCCGAACAGGCCAATCGAAGGAGACGGAAATGAAGCAGGCAAAAACCACTTTTCCACGTATTTCCAATGACATGATTGAAAGTGGAATGCGCCAGGCTCGAGTCGAGCGCAGCAAGGCGATGTATTCCATAGTAGAGGCAATATTCGGCCGCAAGACCAGATCGGGTCGCCTGCCGGGCGTTTGACAAATTTTTTTAACCCAACACTCCCTCCCCAGTTCCAGTCAGGGTCTATCTGGCTTGCCCCGAGCCGGAAAATTTTAAATTCCTGACTGGAACTCCTGCGCACCGAGGCGTATCAAAACCTTTCCTTCCTCCGGTGCCCGTTTAATGTCCAGCACGTCTCGATTTGATAAAAAGTCCACATCCCACAGGACACCACCCCACATTGCGACGCTGGTCCTGATGGCCGGGTCATCGGTAGCGGCGATGAACATCTTCCTGCCAATGCTGCCAGCGATCGGAGCCGACCTGGGTGCGTCGCCCGCCACGTCGCAATATGTTTTGACGCTGTATCTCGCATCCATCGCAATTACCCAATTGTTTATTGGCCCGCTGGCAGACCGATATGGCCGTCGCCCGGTCCTGTTGACCTCTTCGGCTATATTTCTGATTGCCACCCTCATCTGCATCTTTGCGAACTCCATTGAGATGTTGCTTTTCGGACGGGTCCTGCAGGCAACAGCAGCAGCTTCTGTTGCGCTCAGTCGGGCAATCATCCGTGATCTTTACGATCGTTCAAAAGCCGCCAGCATGATCGGTTACGTCACCATGGCAATGGCAATCATCCCAATGATCAGCCCGACAATTGGCGGCTTTGTCGGCGAGTTATATGGGTGGCGAGCACCGTTCATAATCCTGTTTGGTGTCGGTTCCTGCGTGCTGCTGCTGATATATTTTGATCTGGGTGAAACCTTCCCGCCGGTTGAAGCCCCGTTTGGCAAACGCCTCGCCGACTATGGGTCGCTTCTGCGTGAACCGATGATCTGGGGTTATTTCCTGTGCTCGACCGCCTCATCGGGCGCCTATTTCGCGTTTTTGGGAGGCGCACCATTTGTCGGTACTGAAGTTGTCGGCGTATCACCGTCAGTGCTTGGACTATATTTCGCCACTGTTGCGGTCGGCTACATATTTGGCAATTTTCTGTCCGGGCGATATTCGGAGCGTCTGGGAATTGAAGCGATGATGATTTATGGCGGCATCATCGCCTGTATCGGCGTTTCATTGTCGCTGTTTTTGATGATGTCATTTGAACCGCAAATCGGCTTCCTGTTTTATCCGATGATCCTTGTCGGCGTCGGCAACGGCATGACCTTGCCCAATGCCAATGCTGGTGCTGTCAGTGTCCGCCCTGATCTGGCTGGTTCTGCATCGGGGCTCGGCGGGTTTCTTCAAATTGGCGGCGGCGCGATGATTGCAACCCTATCCGGCATGTTGATCACCGTCGAAAACCAGGCATTGCCACTTTATATGCTAATGTTTTTGGCATCTTTCGTCGGCGCCGCGATTGCCGCTGTTATGTATTTCAATGCGCGCAAAAATGTCGTTTGAACCGCCGCAGATTTTTCCTTAGAAAGATCAGATGAGCGACAGCCACAAATTGCTACTGGGTCCCGCACCTGATGATGAACGCCTTTCTGCAGCGGTCACGGGCATTAATGAAAGCGGTGAGAGCGTCGATCTGCGCGTCGTCACCGAGCGTCCGCTCACCTTATACCTCAACAGCCAGGAAATCGTCACCATGATGACGATTGGCGATCATCCCGATCTGTTGGCACTGGGCTATCTGATCAATCAGAACATGTTGAAGCCAAGCGATCCAATTGCGGCAATCGACTATGATGACGAACTGGGTGTGGTGATCGTGCGGACCGATTTTGAAACCCGATTTGAAGAGAAATTGAAGAAGAAGGTTCGCACCTCCGGATGTGCCCAGGGCACAGTTTTTGGTGATGTCATCGACGCTTTTGACGACATCAAACTGTCGGGCAGCGCAAAACTCAAAACATCGTGGCTCGGACGGCTGACCCGTCAGATCAACACGACGCCCAGCCTTTATCTAGAAGCTGGCGCGATCCACGGATGTGTCCTGTGTCAAGGCGACAAGCCGTTGGTTTATATGGAGGATGTGGGCCGCCACAACGCGGTGGACAAGATTGCCGGCTGGATGGCCGTCAACAAATCCGACCCCGCCGATAAGATATTTTATACCACCGGGCGGTTGACCAGTGAAATGGTCATCAAGACTGTGATGATGGGCATACCAATACTTATTTCCCGTTCTGGGTTCACCGCTTGGGGTGTTGATCTGGCCCGCCAGTCCGGCCTGACGCTGATTGGGCGCGCCCGGGGAAAAAGATTTACCGTATTGGCGGGTGAAAAGCGCATCGAATTTGACGACCATCCATCACCGAAGTCAGATGAAATAGAATGAGTAATACGATGAATGTTGCTGGAGTTATTCTTGCCGGCGGATTGTCGCGACGCATGGGTGGCAATGAAAAAAGTCTGTTAAAACTGGCTGGCAAACATCCGGTGTCGTGGGTGGCTGATGCGATGCGTCCGCAAACCGACCATCTGGCTCTCAACGCCAATGGCGACCCGGCGCGGTTTGAATTTTTGGAACTGCCTGTGCTGGCCGATACGGTTGAGGGATTTGTCGGACCGCTCGCCGGCATTCTGGCCGGCATGAGGTGGGCCGCAACGTTGGATGGCGTTACTCACCTGGTTTCAGCCGCCGCGGATACGCCATTTTTGCCCGCTAACCTGGTTCATAAGCTGCTGAACGTAATGCAAAATACCAGCGATATTGCGATGGCCGACAGCATGGGTCGAATCCACCCCGTGTTCGGGCTTTGGCCAATTCATCTGGCGGATGATCTGGAGCATTTTCTGGTTGCCGAAGACAAACGCAAAATATTGGAATTCGCACATCGGTATTCACTTCACAGCGTCAATTTTGACAAACCGAACACTGATCCATTTTTCAATATCAACACGCCTGAAGATCTGGTAGCAGCCGAAGACATGGCGAAGGAAATACACGTTGAATAGGGTTTTTGGGATCGTTGGCTGGAAGAATTCCGGCAAAACAACTCTTGTCTGCGCGCTGGTGCAGGAATTTACCAGCCGGGGCCTGACGGTCAGCACGGTCAAACACGCGCATCATAATTTTTCGGTCGATCAGCCAGGTACGGACTCCTTTGGTCATCGCCAGGCCGGTGCGCGCGAAGTGGCCCTTGTGTCCTCAAAGCGATGGGCGGTGATGCACGAGAATACAACGGTATCCGAAGAACCCAGTCTTCAGACGATGGTTGCCAAGCTGGCCCCTTGCGATCTTATTCTGGTGGAAGGCTACAAAAATGCCAAAATAAACAAATTGGAAGCAGTGCGGCTGGACGCAATCAAGGAAACGTCCTTATGGCAAACCCATTCTGGCATTGTTGGCGTGGCTTCAGACACGCATATTGAAGACTGTGACAAACCGCAATTTGACCTGAATGACATAACCACAATCGCCGATTACATCATCCAGATTTCCGGTGTCAGAACATGACCACCCCCCCTTCCCTGATCAATGATTGCTTTTTGCACGATAAGGATCGACTGCGTCATGATGAAGCGCTGGGTCTGCTCCAGCAACGCCTGACGCCCATGGTTGGCGATGAGATGGTGGCGTCCAGCATGGCACTTGGCCGGGTGCTGGCTGAAGATATTCTTGCACCACACGAAGTCCCCTTGCACACCAATTCTGCCGTCGATGGATATGCATTCAACAGCGCTGATTTTACTGGTGATCCGATGCCGGTGTCTGACCGCATTGCTGCTGGTGATCTCAATCCCGCAAAACTTGTAACCGGCACTGCCGCGCGCATCTTTACCGGCGCCCCGATGCCGGCTGGTGCTCAGACCGTCGCGATGCAGGAAGATTGCCAGTTGCAGGACAACAAGGTTCAAATTCCTGTTGGGCTCAAGAACGGTGCCAATTGCCGCCTGAAAGGCGAAGATTTGAAATTGGGCGCAACGGTGGTTGAAAAGGGCAAACGGCTCTCTGCGGCCGATCTGGCGGCGATAGCGTCTATCGGTATTGCTCAGGTTTCCGTCTGCAAACGCTTAAAGGTCGCGCTTTTTTCCAATGGTGATGAAATGCGGGTTCCAGGCGAAAATTCCGATCCGCTGCGTCCCGGAGAGGTTTATGATGCCAATCAACCACTGATTTACGCGCTCTGCCATCATCTGCCGGTCGACATATCCATGCTCGGCATCATCCGCGACGAAGCCCACCTGGCCGAGACCGCAATTCGTGGGGCAGCTGAACAATATGATGTCATTATCACAACCGGCGGCGCCTCTCGCGGCACCGAAGATCACATGGTCTCGACGCTCGATAAACTGGGCAAACGTCACCTGTGGCAGCTGGCGATTAAACCTGGTCGCCCGATGATATTCGGTCAGTTGAAGCGTCAGGAAGACCGGGGAGATTGCTTGTTTTTTGGCCTGCCGGGCAATCCGGTGGCGGCGATGGTCTGCTTTTTGCTTTACACGCAACCTGCCCTGTTACGCCTTGCAGGAAGTGACTGGCACATACCTGTGCGTTACAAGATCCCGGCAGCTTTCTCGATCACCAAAAAAAAGCCGGATCGAAGAGAATTTCTGCGCGGCAAGCTGGTGAACGATGACAATGGCGAGTTGAGCATACACAAATATCAATCCGATGGTTCCGGCCTAATATCCTCGCTGCGAGAATCCGATGGACTCATCGAAATCCCTGAACACGTTACCGAACTCAAGCTGGGTGAAGATGTATCGTTTATGCCCTTCAGCGGCTTTTAGAGCGTCAAAACCATCAAGTGCGGTTGACCCATCAGACCGCTGACTTAAAACGAACAAAGCAAAAATTTTGAAGGATCTGACCCATGGCGAAAACAGCATTTATTGGATTGGGCGTAATGGGATATCCCATGGCGGGCTATCTGAAAACCAAGGGTGGACACGACGTAACCGTCTATAACCGCACCACTGCCAAAGCAGAAAACTGGGCTGCAGAATATGGCGGAAATTTTGCCACGACACCGGCAGACGCTGCGCGCGATGCAGACTTCATCTTTTGCTGTGTTGGTAACGACGATGACCTTCGTTCGGTGACAATTGGCGATGATGGGGCTTTTCAGGCAATCAAGTCCGGAGCCATTTTCATCGATAACACAACGGCTTCCGCCAATGTTGCCAGAGAACTCCATGCGGTCGCGGTCGAAAAAGGATTTGGCTTTCTCGATGCACCTGTATCCGGCGGCCAAGCCGGTGCGGAAAACGGCATATTGACCGTCATGGTTGGTGGCGATCAGGCAACCTTCGATACCGCCAAGCCGGTGATTGAATGCTATGCACGCATGGTCGGTTTGATGGGCGAAGTTGGAGCTGGTCAGCTTACCAAAATGATGAACCAGATTTGCATTGCCGGTCTGGTTCAGGGACTTTCGGAAGCCATTCATCTTGGCAAGGCTGCTGGTCTGGATATCGCCAAAGTGGTGAATGTGATTTCCAAAGGGGCTGCTGGTTCCTGGCAGATGGAAAACCGCCACACAACCATGAATGCGGGGGACTATGAGCATGGTTTCGCCATCGACTGGATGCGCAAAGACCTGGCGATTTGCCTGGAAGAAGGCAATGCGCAAGGTGTTTCACTGCCGGTGACGGCGCTGGTCGATCAGTTCTATGCCGAAATTCAGCGCATGGGCGGCAATCGCTGGGATACAAGCGCCCTGCTCGCACGGCTGGAAGCAACCGGAAAATAGACTGGATGTTCAGGAATGGCCGGAGCTGGAATTTGTCCATACCGTTGGGAACCAGTCTTCCGGCAACGGGTCGTTCATATTCAGCTTCAGGCCCAATTCCGGAAACGGTGGTGAAACGTCATGGGGGCGTGCCACATATCGCGCATCCTCGCCGACAAACCGAAAACTGACTGCCCGGCGGCGGGTGTCGGTCGGATTGGCCGGCGCATCATGCAAAGTGTGAAAATCAAACGCCAGAACATCACCGGGATTGACGGCAAATGAGGTGATTTTGTCGCTGTGCTCATCGATCGGCGGGAAAGGTTCATATTGCGTTGTGTCGCCTTCCAATGGTTCCAGAGTTTTGAAACGCCGCGGCATGTAGGTGGTTTTCCCCAGATGCGATCCTTTTAGAAAATTGAGGCTTTCGGCCTGACCAACCGGATCGAGTGGCACCCAAAGACTAACGGTTTTTGGGCAGCCCACACAATAATAAGGCATGTCCTGATGCCAAGGGGTGGCTGAACTGTTGCCGGGTTCCTTGACCAGAACGTGCTCATGAAAGAACTGTACCTGTTTGGCGCCCATCAACTCTCCGGCAACCTGACCAAGCGGGCCGGCTTTTGCCACGTTGATAAAATCTGGAATGCGTTGCCAGTTGACGTAATCGCCGAAATAAGCTCCGCCCTCTTCAGCGTGATTTTTCCCAAATGGGCCTGGCTTTGCCAGGTTTTCCTTGATGGCATCGGCGAGACGGTCCAACCATTGCGGGCTGAGAACGTCGTGCAAAACAACAACCCCGTCGCGGTGAAAAGCAGCCTTTTCGCTGGCAGATATCTCTGAAGTATTTATCTGAAATGCTCCTGCCTGTGATTGGTCCGAAGCCGGACTAACCGTTGATTTTCTTTCGTAGCAGCTCATTGACAGCCTGCGGATTGGCTTTGCCGCCGGTCGCCTTCATCACCTGTCCAACAAACCAGCCGATCATATTGGGTTTTTCAATAGCTTGCTGCACTTTTTCGGGATTGGCCGCAATAATTTCATCAACAGCAGCCTCGATCGCCCCGGTATCGGTCACCTGCGCCATGCCACGCTCTTCAACAATATCCGCCGGATCACCTCCCTCGTTCCAGACGATTTCAAACAGATCCTTGGCAATCTTACCACTGATCGTGCCATCTTTTATCAAGTTGATAATACCGCCTAATTGAATGGCAGATACGGGTGATTCTTCGAGGTTTTTGCCCGCCTTGTTCAAAGCACCGAGCAGATCATTGATGACCCAGTTTGCAGAGACTTTGGCGTCGCGACCTTCCACCACTTTTTCAAAAAAGTCGGCAATGGATTTATCTGAAACCAGAATGGAGGCATCATATTCAGACAGCCCTTCAGCCATAAAACGATTCCGCTTTGCATCCGGCAACTCCGGCAATTCAGCACGAATTTCATTGACATAGGCGTCGTCAAATTCCAACGGCAGCAAGTCAGGGTCAGGGAAATAGCGATAGTCGTGCGCCTCTTCCTTGGACCGCATTGAACGGGTTTCACCCTTGGTTGGGTCAAACAGACGGGTTTCCTGATCGATCGAGCCGCCTTCTTCCAGAACATCAATTTGACGCCGCGCTTCATATTCAATGGCCTGACCCATGAAGCGGATTGAGTTGACGTTCTTGATTTCGCAACGGGTGCCGAATTCTCCACCCGGTTCGCGCACCGAAACATTGACATCTGCGCGCATTGAACCCTGGTCCATATTGCCGTCGCAGGTTCCAAGATAGCGCAGGATTGAACGCAATTTGGTAATATAGGCCTTGGCCTCATCGATCGAGCGAATGTCCGGCTTGGAGACGATTTCCATCAGCGCAACACCAGAGCGGTTCAAATCAACAAAACTCATCGTTGGGTGCTGATCATGCATCGACTTGCCAGCATCCTGTTCCAAATGCAGACGTTCAATTCCAATTTCAACACTTTCAAACTGGCCCTGCTTGTCGGGTCCGACCTGAATGGTCACCACGCCTTCGCCGACAATCGGGTGGTAAAGCTGAGATATCTGATAGCCTTGCGGCAGATCCGGATAGAAATAGTTCTTTCGGTCAAATACCGAGCGGTTGTTGATCTGTGCGTTCAGACCAAGACCAGTTTTAACAGCCTGACGAACACATGCTTCATTGATCACCGGCAGCATTCCTGGCATGGCCGCATCAACCAGCGAAACATTGGCATTTGGTTCATTGCCAAATTCGGTGGAAGCACCGGAAAATAGTTTGGCATTTGAGGTAACCTGGGCATGCACTTCCAACCCGATAACGAGTTCCCAGTCGTGATCGTCTCCAGCGAAGAAGTTTTCAGGGTTTGGCGTGCGGGTATCAACAAGTCCGGTCATTTTGATAAGCTGAATCCTGTGCTTGAAATTCTGGTTGCGTCGATGTCGTGGATTTTGACTTACCACCACTTTTCAGGAAGGAAGTGTCCGGCAGCCGCCTCAATGACGGAACCTGCCTGAAACAGCGTTTCCTCTTCAAAGGGGCGGCCAATGAGTTGCAGTCCAAGGGGCAGTCCCTGATTGTCCAGCCCCCCAGGCACAGCGATGCCTGGCAGACCCGCCATATTGACAGTCACGGTGAATACATCATTGAGATACATTTTAACCGGATCAGCGGCCATTTCCTTGTCACCAATGGCAAAGGCTGCAGATGGTGTTGCCGGGGTCAGGATACAGTCGACGCCTGCGTCAAAACACTGCTCGAAATCTCGTTTGATCAAGGTTCGCACTTTCTGGGCGCGGGTATAATAGGCATCGTAAAACCCTGCCGAAAGTACATAAGTTCCAATCATAATGCGGCGCTTGACTTCCTCGCCAAATCCCGCCGCGCGGGTGTTCTCATACATTTCCTCGATATTTTTACCGTCAACCCGCAAGCCATATTTGACACCGTCATACCGGGCCAGGTTGGATGAAGCTTCCGCCGGTGCCACGATATAATAGGCCGGCAGCGCATATTTGGTATGCGGCAGCGAAATGTCGACGATTTCAGCCCCCGCATCCCGCATCATGGCTTTACCTTCTTCCCAGAGCTGCTCGATCTCATCAGGCATGCCGTCAAGTCTGTACTCGCTGGGAATGCCGATCCTCATACCCTTGATGCTTTTGCCAATTGCCGCTTCATAATCCGGCACCGGCAAATCTGCACAAGTTGTATCGCGCGGGTCTGCACTGGCCATTGAGCCGAGCATGATTGCTGCATCGCGCACATCGCGGCTGATCGGGCCTGCCTGATCCAGGGATGACGCAAAAGCCACCATGCCGAAACGAGAACAGCGACCATATGTTGGCTTCATCCCGACCGTTCCTGTCAAAGCGGCCGGCTGGCGGATCGATCCGCCGGTATCAGATGCCGTGGCCCCAGCGCAAAGATGGGCAGCAACAGCAGCGGCTGATCCGCCCGACGATCCGCCCGGCACCAATGCGGTGCCATTATCGGTGCGCTCACCTTGACGCTTCCACGGATTGGTGACAGCGCCGTAATAGGAAGTTTCGTTGGAAGACCCCATGGCGAACTCATCCATGTTGAGTTTGCCCAGCATCACCGCACCATCGTCGAACATGTTCTGTGTAACGGTAGCCTCGTATCGAGGCTTGAATCCGTCGAGAATATGAGAACAAGCCTGGGTGTGGACGCCGCGGGTTGAATAAAGGTCTTTGATGCCGACAGGAATGCCTTCCAGATTACCGGCATTTCCCGCGGTAATTTTTGCGTCAGCCGCCGCCGCCTGTCTCAATGCCAAATCAGGCGTCACAGTCACATATGCATTAAATGCAGCATTGTGGGCTTCGATTGCATCCACATAGGCCTGTGTCGCCTCAAGCGAAGTGAAATCCTTGGCTTTGTAGCCGTCTCGCAATTGCGCAATGGTCAGTTTGGTCAGATCGGTCATTATTCTAGCAGTTTTCTAAATATCGCCACGGCGTGGTCTGTGCGAAATTATGTGCAACAGCTGTGTGACGAAAGGAAATTGTTTTTTACGATGAAATGTCTGGGCCACCGGCAATAGCAGCAAGACAGGTTTCGATGTGGAGATCTATTCCACCACCTTTGGCACCATGAAAAAATTGTCTTCACTCATAGGTGCATTGGCGGTGACGTCTTCGGCTTTGTTACCATCGTTAATTTCATCGCGGCGCTTGCGCATCACCATGTCAACGACGGATGTCATGGGCTCAACGCCCTCAACATTCACTTCTTGTAACTGTTCCACGAATCCAAGGATCGTGTTCAGTTCAGATTGCATGCTTTCTGCGCGCTCGTCTGTGATGGCAATGCGGGATAGTTTTGCAACTCGTTTGACTGTGGCTGTATCAACTGACATTGGGGGGCTTTCCCAGAGCTAAATTTCTGCGCCCGTTCTAACCGCGAGTCGACCACGCGTAAATCCCCAATATATCTGTCAGGGGCGACCGTGCCGCCGCTCAGAGTTCCTGGGACAGAGGCAAATACCGCCATTGCTATGATGTGCTTTTTCACTGAACTGTTCAAACTCTGGTTGGATGAGTGAGATCAGATTAGCTGCAGACAGATACTTCCTCCGTGCGATTTGTCACGCAACGACACGTTTTTCAAAAATATTGTCTAAATCGACATCGGTTCACCAATGGTCGCAACGCGTACCGAATCTTGATTATCCATGGCCTCGACGAATTTGTCGGGGTTGGGATCAATCAGCGGAAACGTGCCATAATGACAAGGGATAACAGCCTTGAAATTGAAATAGCGCTTGCAGGCCAATGCCGCCACGGCACCCCCCATAGTGAATCGGTCTCCAATCGGCACTATGCCGACCTGCGGCTGATGCAGTTCTTCGATCAGCGCCATGTCTCCGAATATATCGGTATCGCCCATATGATACAGGGATTCGCCATTATCGAAATGAACTACCAGTCCGTTTGGCATGCCCAGATAGTGAGAATTACCGGCATCGTCCACACTGCCGGATGTATGAAACGCCTGAACCCAAGTCACTGAAAAACCCTCGGGATGGATGGTACCGCCGGTATTGCCGAAATCACAATTCTCCAGGCCTTTCGCCTGCAGCCACTGGATCAGATCAAAATTACCAATCACCTGAGCCCCGGTCTGCTTGGAGATCGCCAGTGAATCGCCGATATGGTCGCCATGGCCGTGGGTAAGCAGAATATGCGTCACTCCATCGACAGCTTCCGCTCTCTTATCTTCAGGGAAAGTTGGATTACCGGTAAAAAACGGATCAATCAGAATTCGTGCACTGTCTGTTTCTACCCGAAACGCCGCATGTCCGTACCACGTTAATTTCATCGTTATTTTCTCCGAATCTTGTTACATGCCGCTTATGGCAAAAGAACCTGACCTCAGTGTTGAACAGTTTACCTCCCTGCTTCAAGGCCCCCACAACAACATTGGCGGCGAATTAGGCGGCGAGATAGGCGGCGAGATTGGCAGTTCGACCAGGCGCAATAATGGCCGCATTCTGGGACTCGACCTGGGAACCAAGACAATTGGCATGGCCATTTCCAACTCAAGCTGGACCATTGCCTCACCCGTAACGACCATCCGCCGCAAGAAATTCACCACTGACGTTAAAGAAATGCTGGATTTTGCGGGCTCTGAACAGGTCAAAGGACTGGTCATGGGATTGCCGCTTAATATGGACGACAGCGAGGGACCGCGCGCCCACGCCACACGCGCTTTTGTTCGCAATTTGCGCAACCATAGCGATTTGCCGGTTCTCTACTGGGATGAACGCCTATCGAGCTATGCTGCAGAACAGGCCATGTTGGAAGCCGACATGAGTCGCAAAAAGCGGGCCAAGAATATCGATCAGATCGCAGCTGCAATTATTCTGCAGGGCTGCCTTGACCGTTTACGGGAAGTTCTGGACGAAAATACTGGTTGACCTGAGGCCACCAGCTGCTGCGCCAGCGAAAAGCTGCAATGCCGAGAACCACAAGACTGTCGACGACGACGGCTTTAGCCACCATGAGCGGCAATGCTTCGGGATCAACGTCCAGCAATCGGCCATACAGACCGAACACCAAATCATGCATTTCACGCGAAAACATGCGCGTTCCCAGATGCCAGTCATTGACTGACAGACCGTACCAGGCCCCAAGCAGTACAATGGGAACAAACCATAAAAACAGAAGTACTCGCATCAATTTACCCTATTTGAGAGCCCGCCTACTCAATTGTTACAGTGACTGTGTATTGCCACCAACGCAACGTATACCAATCGTTAAGGTTAATTCAGCCGTCTATGGACAAACATAATCTACAATGGCCCGGGCGTCATAGCGCGAATCCATCATTCCATATGTATTGCGCCAGGGCCGTCCCAGCCGACTTTCAGTAAACGCATCGGCGAGTTCAACTGGTAAAACACGCCGCATTTCCGCTGCCGCTGCGGTCAACGCCAATTGCTCGGTCAAAATGCGTGCCGACCCTTCGTCCTCCAATGCGATATCGCCGGCAATGCGCAAAACATCCATGGTCTGGTTTGTGCTGTCCCCCAAATCACGCGCCACACTTTCCAACACGGTGGCGGCCATGTTCGGAGCTTTGCGCAGCACTCGCAACACATCCAGGCACATAATGTTGCCAGACCCCTCCCAGATGCCATTTAGAGGAGCGTCACGATAAAGTCGTGCCATGACACCGTCTTCCACATATCCATTGCCACCCAGACATTCCATGGTTTCCAGGATCATCGGTGTTGCCGACTTGCACACCCAATATTTGACCACCGGGGTCATCAACCGGGCAAACCCGGCTTCAACATCATCACTTACAGCACGGTCAAAACTGCGCGCCAATCTCAAGGTCAGAGCCTGCGCGGCGGCAACTTCCAATGCAAGATCAGCCAACACGCGCACCATCAGGGGTTGATCGATCAGTTTTTTGCCGAATGCCTCACGGTGGCGGCAATGAAATACAGCTTCTGAAAGGGCTGCGCGCATTTGACCCGCAGACCCAAGGGCACAGTCGAGACGGGTTAATGTGACCATTTCCAAAATGGTGCGCACGCCGGTGCCTTCCTCTCCAATCAAGATGGCGAATGAATCGTCAAACTTCACTTCGGAGGAGGCGTTCGATCGGTTGCCAATTTTTTCCTTCAGGCGTTGAAGCTGCAGGCCGTTATTACTGCCATCTGGCAGAAGGCGAGGCACCAAAAAGCAGGACAATCCCATGTCGGTTTGGGCAAGCACCAGGAATGCATCGCACATTGGAGCGGAAAAAAACCACTTCTCGCCGTTAATCCGCCAGTTTCCACCATGGCTGCCGCTCTCGCTGCCGCGTTCGGCGCGCGTGGTGTTGGCGCGAACATCGGATCCACCCTGTCGTTCGGTCATCCCCATGCCGATTGTGAGACCCTTTTTGGTGCCGGGCGACTTTTGGGAACTGTCATATTCCTTTGTCATGATCCGCGGCATCCAGTCTTTCAGGACATTCGGTTCGGTCATCAGCGCAGCGATACTCGCATGGGTCATGGTCAGCGGGCAGGTATGCCCGGCTTCCAGCTGCGAGGTCAGCATGAAACGCACCGCTCTTGCTTCGTTGCGCACGCCCCGTTCGACGGGATCGTCACTCCAGATCGAAGAAGCCAGCCCCATCGCGACCCCGCGGCGCATCAATGCATGATAGGCTGGGTGGTATTCAACCAGATCGGTGCGTTCGCCACGGGCGTCAAATATTCTCAGTTTGGGAGGGTTATCGTTGGCCAAACGGGCCAGATCGAGAGCTTCTGTCGAGGCCACCCAGCGGCCGTGACTGGCAAAACCGCTGACTACCGATTCGGGCATCTGGCTGGTCATTTGAACCAGCGCGCCATCATTCAAATAGGCATTATGTCCCGCATGAATCGGCGTTTGGTTACTCATCGCTATCAAAGACTCAGTTATTCCTGATCGTTGCATAGCATTTAAATGGCAATTTGCCGATGATGCAGAAATATCGTGCACAGCTGCGCAAGATGCTTGCCGTGAACGCTTTTCCGACCTAAGCAACAACTTTAATGAAACAATCAAGCAGCATATCGGCCAGCAGCGCCAGCGACGAACTCAACGCGCCCGCATTCAGGCCCCAGCCGTTCAACCTCAAGCATTTGCTGGGGATTGAGGGCATATCCACCGCAGATATCACCTACCTGCTCGACCGGGCTGATGAGATGGTCGCCATCTCCAGACAAGTTGAGAAGAAGCGCCCCACCCTGTCGGGGCGAACCCTGATCAATCTGTTTTTTGAAAATTCAACCCGCACCCAGTCCTCGTTTGAAATTGCCGGCCAGCGTCTGGGCATGGACGTCATAAATATGGCTGTCCAGACGTCGTCGGTAAGAAAGGGCGAAACCCTGCTGGATACAGCGGTAACGCTGAACGCCATGCAACCTGATCTTCTGGTTGTGCGCCACAGTGCAGCCGGAGCTGTCGAACTGCTTTCCCAAAAAATGGGATGCCCGGTGATCAACGCTGGCGATGGTGCTCATGAGCACCCGACACAGGCGCTGCTTGACGCATTGACCATCCGGCGCACCAAGGGCCGGATCAACGGGTTGACGGTTGCAATATGCGGCGACATTGCCCACTCGCGTGTCGCGCGTTCCAATATTCATCTGCTCAATGCAATGGGTGCGCAGGTGCGGGTTATTGCACCATCAACCTTGTTGCCCGGGCAGGTCGAAGACCTCGGTGTCACAGCCTATCGGTCAATGGAAAAAGGTTTACCGGGCTGTGATGTGGTGATGATGTTGCGCATACAATCTGAGAGGATGTCCGGTGCACTTATTCCTTCATCGAGAGAATATTACCGGTTTTTCGGACTTAATGCGGAACGGGTGGCGATGGCCAATCCTGACGCGATCGTGATGCATCCGGGCCCCATGAACCGGGGAGTTGAAATTGCCTCGACCATCGCCGATGGCGTTCAAAGCGTGATTGCTGAACAGGTAGAAATGGGCGTTGCCGTTCGAATGGCAGTGATGGAAGCCCTGCAGGGGTCTGCGTCGCAGGGGACTTTGGCATGAAACGTACCATCCAGTCCAAACCGCCCCGTCAGCGGCTATTCGTCAATGCCCGGGTGATCGATCCCGATCAAAATCTGGACATTCATGGGGATGTGCTGGTGACCAAGGGAAAAATCGAGGCGATTGGCAAGTCGCTGCCACGCGAAAACCTGAAGAAAACCTGCAAAATCGTCGATTGCAGAGGCCTGGTGCTGGCACCGGGCCTGGTGGATGCCCGTGTCTTTATCGGCGAGCCTGGTGGCGAGCACCGCGAAACCATCAAATCGGCCAGCCGGGCCGCGGCTGCCGGTGGTGTCACGTCGATGGTCATGATGCCGGATACCAAACCGGTGATTGATGACGCAGCGCTGGTGGAATTTGTGCGCCAGACCGCCAGGGAAAAATCACGGGTTCGGATCCTGCCAACTGCGGCTTTATCAAAAGGACAACTGGGCCGGGAAATGACCGAAATTGGTCTGCTCAATGATGCCGGTGCTGTAGCATTTACCGACGGCCGCAACACCGTCGACAGTGCCCAGATGATGCGCCGGGCCCTCACCTATGCCGGCGACTTTGACGCCCTGATCATGGCGGCAACCGGCGATGCCTCACTGGGTGGTGGTGTCATGAATGCTGGTTTGAACGCCACCCGGATGGGGTTGCCGGGCATTCCCCGTGAAGCCGAAATCATTCCGCTTGAACGCGATATGCGGTTGGTTGCAATGACCGGAGGCCGTTACCACGCCTCCACTCTCTCCACATCGGACTCCGTCGAGGTTGTCTCACGCGCCCGCGATATTGGTCTGGATGTCAGCGCCGGAGTGGCGGTGGCAAATCTCGCTCTAAATCACAATGACATCGGATCTTATCGAACATTTTTCAGGGTCTCACCGCCGTTGCGCAATGAAGATGACCGGATCGCCATGATCGACGGAATTCGCACCGGGAAGATCGATATTATCTGCTCCAACCACGATCCTCATGATGTCGATACAAAACGCTTGCCCTTCGCAGAGGCTGCTGACGGAGCAATTGGTCTGGAAAGTCTGCTGGCAGCCAGTCTGCGACTGCACCACACAGATGACATTCCCCTGATCCGCATTCTTAACTGCCTCTCCACCGCGCCGGCCAAACGATTGGGGCTGAATTTGGGCACGCTGGGTGTCGGCGCACCAGCCGATATGATTTTGTTTGATCCGGACATGCCCTGGGTGTTGAAGGAGGAAGAGCTTCGCTCCCGTTCCAGAAACACCGCATTTGAAGGCGCCCGCTTCCAGGGTCGCGTCTTGAAAACCATCGTCGAAGGCCGCACAGTGTTCTCCCGTGACCCATGAGCGCAAATGAGAAAGGGTGCAAACGGCCATGCTGATTGAAAATGCCTTTCTGCCTCTTCTGGTGGGATATTTGCTGGGTTCCATACCGTTTGGACTGTTGATCACCCGCTTTGCCGGAGCTGGTGACATTCGTGCCATCGGATCCGGGAATATTGGTGCCACAAATGTCCTGCGTACCGGTCGAAAAGGGCTGGCAGCCATGACGCTGTTGGCAGATGCCTTAAAAGGAACAATTGCAGTATGGTTGTTCCTCGCCTCGGGCGAAGATCCGGCAGCTTTGGCCGGTCTTGGGGCATTTGTTGGCCATCTGGCTCCCGTTTGGCTAAAATTCAAAGGTGGCAAGGGTATTGCGGTTTATGTCGGCGTGCTGATGGCGCTGACATTAACCGGCTTTATCGCGTTCGCTGTGGTTTGGTTGGCCATCGCGGCAATTTTCAGATTTTCATCTCTGGCGGCACTGGCAGCAACAATTGCTGTGCCACTGGCAATGTGGGTTTTGGGCGACCATTCGAACCTTACCTGCGGAATACTGGCTTTGATGACTGTGCTTGCATGGATCAAGCATCAATCCAATATTCAACGTTTGCTGAACGGCACCGAAGGTAAAATCGGCAGCAAGGGGTGAGCCCCCGCCCCCCCATATCCGGTGGTATTGAACTATCTGATCAACAGCGTCTTGATTGGCTGCGCCTTATTCGCAGTGGAAAAATCGGCGCCGCAACATTTATTGAGCTGATAAAACGATTCGGCACCGCTTCAAACGCTCTGGAAGCCCTGCCCGATCTCATCGCCCGTACTGGTGGCGCAAAAATCGACATTGTATCGCAAGCTCGCGCCGCCGCTGAACTGGACAGGACCAAGAAATTTGGAGCGCGTATCGTTTGCCTGGGAGAGCCCTTCTATCCAGCCGCCCTGCGCGCCGCAGAGATGCCACCACCGGTGTTGACAGTATTGGGCGATAATTCAGTCTTATTGCGTCACAGTGCTGCTTTTGTTGGGTCTCGCAATGCTTCGCTGGCGGGCATAAAACTGACCGAACGTCTGGCCCGCGAGGTCGCTGAGGCAGATTATGCAATCGTATCTGGCCTGGCGCGCGGAATTGATGCAGCAGCACATCGTGCCAGCATTAAAAGCGGTACAATAGCAGTGTTCGCCGGAGGCATTGATCATATTTACCCCTTCGAAAATACCGATCTGGCACACAGCATCGTCGATAATGGCGGTGCGTTGATATCAGAAATGCCTTTCGGATGGCAGCCCAGAGCTCAGGACTTTCCCCGTCGCAATCGGATCGTGGCAGGATTATCTCTTGGTTTGGTTGTAGTTGAGGCGGCACGCCGTTCTGGCTCACTGATTTCTGCGCGACTGGCCAATGAACTGGGCAGACTTGTATTTGCTGTTCCCGGTTCGCCCCTGGATCCACGCAGTGAAGGAACCAACAATCTGATCAGGCAAGGAGCGCAGCTGGTCACATCTTCAAATGACATCATTGAAGCCTTGAATCCTGTGGCCGCCATGCCGGAGCAGACCAATTATTCGCTCGATGACAAACCTCAAAGCACCATCAATATCGAAACCGGCGAACAGGAACGCGACCAACTCTTAAGCAAGATGGGATATACTCCGGTCACCATCGACGATCTGATCCGACACACCGGGCTGCAGCCTGATATGGTACAGATGATTATTCTGGAACTGGATTTGGCGGGAAAAATCGAGCGCCACGCAGGCAATTATGTGTCACGTATCTGATTTGTTATGGAATCAGTGTGTACTTGAATATTTTCGAACAAAAATAGCCGCCAGTTCTTCAGCAGTAATCTCTTCGCCGCCGCCTTTCTTCCTGGTTCGGGGTCTGGTTGCAGAAGGATGATTGTTCTTGATGTCGGTTGCTTCCTGTCGCGCCATTTCCAGCAAAACAACCAAAAAGTCGCAATCAATCTTTTTTCCCAAAACGCCAAGTTCTGCTAACATGTGTTCAATATATGAGGCGGTCGCAGTGCGCCTTGCACCAGAGTTATTTGTCATGAACGATTCTCCATCGGTGCGGTCCCCCTCAAGACCAATCGCCCAACCTATGAAAACCGGTGAAATACTTGTAAAGCCGATCATCCTCAAGCAACTTTGACAGCAAATCAATAAGATTGCAATTTATAATGTTCACAACTTATAGTTGCTTCTGCTATCTTTATCCAGCAGATTTTTGTCATCAATACTGAAACAGGATTTGCGTTTGCGTGCCAAGCGCCTTATGTCCTGCCGCCGTACACCTTATGAAAAGAGTGCTGAATATTTATGAAACTGGTCATCGTTGAATCGCCCGCCAAGGCTAAAACCATCAACAAATACCTTGGTTCCGACTACAAGGTTCTGGCTTCCTATGGCCATGTTCGTGACCTGCCGGCCAAAGACGGCTCGGTGCTGCCGGACGAAGATTTCGCGATGCTGTGGTCGGTCGATGGCAAGGCCAAGCCGCGCCTCACCGAAATTACCAAGGCTGCAAAAACCTCTGACAGCATCATTCTGGCAACCGACCCCGACCGTGAGGGAGAAGCGATCTCCTGGCATGTGTTGCAGGTTCTGAGCGACAAAAAGGTACTGAAAGACAAAAAGGTGGAACGCGTCGTGTTCAACGCGATCACCAAAAAATCAATTCTGGAAGCAATGGAACATCCACGGGCAATCGATGAACCGCTGGTCCATGCGTATCTAGCCCGCCGCGCTCTTGATTATCTCGTTGGATTTAATCTTTCGCCAGTCTTGTGGCGTAAATTACCCGGCGCCCGTTCGGCTGGCCGTGTGCAATCGGTCGCGCTGCGTCTGGTTTGCGAACGCGAAAATGAAATTGAACGTTTCAAGCCTCAGGAATACTGGACAATTTTGGGAGAATTCCAAAATTCCAGCGGTGCTGATTTTACCGCGAGACTGACCAGTTTCGAAGGTGAGAAACTGCAACGCCTCGATGTAAAAAACGAGGAGCAGGCATCCACCATCAAACGCATGTTGATGCAATCCGAATTCAAAGTGCAATCTGTTGAGGCAAAGCCAACAACCCGCAATCCCTACGCGCCGTTCACCACCTCCACCCTGCAGCAAGAGGCCTCGTCAAAACTCGGGTTTTCAGCATCACGCACAATGCAGGTAGCTCAGAAGTTGTACGAAGGCATCGACCTGGGCGGCGAAACCGTCGGACTGATCACCTATATGCGTACCGACGGCGTACAAATTGCTCCCGAAGCAATCGATCAGACCCGCAAGGTTATTGGCGAAGAATTTGGCGCGCTCTATCTTCCTGAAAAAGCCCGGTTTTATTCTTCCAAAGCCAAAAATGCCCAGGAGGCACACGAAGCTGTCCGCCCGACGTCTTTGACAAGACTGCCGAAGGATGTCGGGGGCAAACTGGATGATGATCAGCGCCGGCTTTACGAACTGATCTGGAAACGCACCATTGCCAGCCAGATGGCTTCCGCCAGGATTGAACGAACCACTGCAGAGCTGCTGGCAACTGCCAATGGCCAGGAAGCCACCATGCGGGCAAATGGCTCGGTCATTAAATTCGACGGATTTTTATGGGTTTACCAAGACGCCCGCAAGAAAGACGAAGAAGATGACAAGCGTTTGGTCCCGCTCACCCAGGGTGAAGCGATTTCGCGCGAAGTGATCAATGCAAGCCAACACTTTACCGAGCCACCGGCACGATATTCCGAAGCGTCATTGATCCGTAAAATGGAAGAACTCGGCATTGGTCGCCCTTCCACGTATGCATCAACGTTGAAAACACTGGCAGACCGCGAATATGTCACCATCGAGCAGCGGCGGTTGACCCCAGAGGCGAAAGGGCGTCTCGTCACATCCTTTTTGGAAAGTTTCTTCAACCGCTATGTCGAATATGACTTCACGGCCTCGCTGGAAGATCAACTCGACAGGATTTCTGCCGGTGACCTGCAGTGGAAAGATGTGCTGCGCGAATTCTGGTTGGAATTTTCCGCTGCAATTGGCGAAACAAAAGATCTGCGCATCACCGAAGTGCTGGACAAGCTGAACGAAGAACTCGGCCCTCTCGCTTTCCCGGAAAATGAAGATGGTTCCGACCCTCGCCTGTGTCCGACCTGTAGCGAAGGCAAATTGAGTCTCAAAGTCGGTCGATTTGGCGCTTTCATTGGATGTTCCAACTACCCGGATTGCAAATTCACCCGCCAGCTGGGTGCAGAAGGTCTCGAACAATCAAAGAATCAGGCGAATGACGGCCCCACAATTCTCGGGGTCGACCCCAATACCAGTGAAGAAGTGAAGTTTTTGGTTGGTCGGTTTGGCCCCTATGTTCAGCGCGGAGAAGGCAAAGAAGGCAAAAACGCCAGCATTCCCAAGAGTTGGGATGCAAATCAAATTGACTTTGAAAAAGCCCTGCAACTGTTGGAACTGCCGCGACTGGTCGGTCAGCATCCTGAAACCGGCAAAGAAATCTCCGCACGGTTTGCCCGCTACGGGCCGGTGGTTCAGCACGACGGAAAATTTGGTGCCCTTGATACTGACGACGAAGTTTTCAGCGTTGGCATTAACCGGGCGGTGGCAGCACTTGCCGATTCGGCCAGCAAAGGTGGGCGTGGACGCGCCGCATCCAACTTGAAGGATCTGGGAGAACATCCCGAACTCAGCGGACCTGTGACCATCAAAAGCGGTCGCTTTGGACCCTATGCCAATCATGGCAAAATCAATGCCACACTGCCGAAAGATCTCGACCCTCAAACCATTACCATGGAACAGGCGATTGGTCTGATTGCTGCAAAGGCTGAAAAATCAGGCAAAAAACCGGCAAAGAAAAAGGCCAAGGCAAAGAAAAAAACGCCTGCCAAAAAGAAACCCGCCGCGAAGAAACCTGCCGCAAAAAAAGCGACAGTCAATCCGGCTCAGTAGCCGGCAAGTGCGCAAAGCTGGGAGGCCGGATAATCTGCCTCCCAAACTCATTTTTGGAAAGCCCGTCACGTGGCAAAATCAAAGACGCCCCGGCGGTCCTCCGCCAATCCGAACAAAGGCAAGCGGGCTCCAGTACCGACGCGTGATGAAGTTCTGCAATTCGTTACCGACAATCCAGATCAAAGCGGCAAGCGCGAAGTTGCCCGGGCTTTCGGACTAAAGGGACAACAGCGCATTTCCTTGAAAGCCATACTCGGTGAATTGCAGGACGAAGGACTGATCAAGAAACAGGGCAAGCGTTTCGCAAAACCAGGCACCCTCCCCTCTGTCACAGTGCTCGACATTACCGCGCGCGACCGTGAAGGCGGTCTGCTGGCCCGGCCGGTTCAATGGGATGAAGATACTGATGGTGAGTATCCTGTTGTTTCCATTGTGAATCACCCCCGATCAAAGGCTCCGTCAGCGGGAGTGGGAGACCGTGTTTTAGCGCGCATATCTACCCCGGCGACTGGCACACCCCGCGGGCGGGTCATGAAAGTTCTGGATCGCAACAAGGGAACTGTATTGGGGGTCTATCGCCCGTATGATCAACCAGAAAATGGATTCATCGGACGCATAGAGCCAACCGAACGCAAGCAGGATGAACTGGTCATCCATGAAAAGAATATTGGAGAGGCTTTGGCCGGCAATCTGGTTGAAGTTTCTGTCGTTGGCAAAAACACGATGGGGCTGCGACAGGCAAAGGTAGAAAAGATCATTGGCGATCTGAATTCGGAAAAAGCCATTTCCCTGATTGCCCTGCACCAGCACAATATTCCCACGGTTTTTTCAGACGAAGTTATGGCGGAGGCAGAGAAAGCTGGCGAAGCCGATATGAAAAAGCGCGAAGATTGGCGCGAGCTTCCCTTGATCACCATCGATCCAGCTGACGCCAAAGATCATGATGATGCAGTCTATGCTGTTGATGATGACGAGCCGACAAATGAAGGCGGAGTAATCGTCACCGTCGCAATTGCCGATGTCAGTTGGTATGTGCGTTCTCGCAGCGCTCTCGACAAAGAGGCCCTGCTGCGCGGCAATTCAGTCTATTTCCCGGATCGCGTGGTGCCAATGCTGCCAGAGCGCATTTCCAACGACCTGTGTTCACTGAAAGAAAATGTCGATCGCCCGGCACTTGCGGTTCGTATGACTTTTGCAGCAGACGGGCGCAAGCTTCGTCATACATTTCACCGAATCATGATGCGCAGCCATGCGCGGCTTTCCTATCAGGAGGCCCAAACGGCCATCGATGGCGGCGGTGGTGGTGAAGCTGCCCGGGCCGAATCGTTGCTGGAATCTATTCTGAAACCGCTATGGGCCGCATATGAGGTGCTGAACCGAGGCCGTGCCTATCGCCAACCACTCGAACTGGATATGCCCGAGCGGAAGATCGTTTTAAATGAAGACGGTTCAGTAGATCGGGTGATGATTCCACCACGCCTCGACGCGCACAAGCTGATCGAAGAATTCATGATTCAGGCAAATGTGGCTGCAGCGGAGACACTGGAGAAACGTCGCCAACCGCTGATATATCGCATTCACGACGTGCCAAGTCTCGCCAAACTTGAAAGTCTGCGGCAGTTTCTGCGTACCCTGACGATTCCGCTTTCCAAAGGCAGTCAGGTCAAACCATCGACATTCAATGCAATCCTGGCTCAAGTTGCTGAAATGGACAGCAAGGAACTGGTCAATTCGGTGATCCTGCGGTCGCAGTCACAAGCCGAATACTCTCCTGTAAACATTGGTCATTTCGGCTTGAACCTAAAGAAATATGCCCATTTTACATCACCAATCCGGCGCTATGCTGATCTGGTCGTGCACAGGGCACTTGTCGCCTCACTGGGGCTTGGCGAAGGTGGGCTTACCCTGCCGGAAGAAGAAAATCTCGACGTCATTGCGCAGGAGATTTCAGATAGCGAACGGCGCGCCATGCTGGCCGAACGACAGACAATTGATCGTCTGATTTCGGTTCACCTGGCTGACCGCATTGGCGCCCAGTTCCATGGCAGAATTAACGGTGTTACGCGTGCTGGCCTGTTCATCACCCTCAACGATACCGGGGCTGACGGATTCATCCCCATTTCCAAACTTGGCGATGATTATTATACCTATGATGAAGTGTCGCACCGGTTGATGGGCGAACGTTCTGGGCTTATCTATCAGATGGGTGACGAAGTTGAAGTCAAACTGGTTGAAGCCGCGCCAATGGCCGGAGCTTTACGGTTTGACATGATTTCTGATGGCCGGGATGTTCCCGGCCTGCCTCGCAGCAAAAGAAATCATTCGGGATCACCTTCGGGTCGACCAAGACGTTCGTCCGGTTCAGATAAATTTGGCCGGCGCCGTTCCAAAGGAAAAAAGAAATGAGCCTTGAAATAACGACACCGCAGGCAGACAGCCGGTCGGTGAAGGACGCCATCTTCAAAGGGGTCAAATGCCGCTGTCCCAATTGCGGCGAAGGCCGGCTTTTCGACAAGTGGCTCAAGGTCACGCCGCAATGCAGCCAGTGTGACGAAGAATTGTTTCACGAACGCGCCCAGGACTTTCCGCCCTATATTACCATTTCGATCGTCGGGCACATCGTCGTCACGCTTTTGTTGATTGTTGAGTCCAATTTTGAGTTGTCGATGAACGCCCATCTGATGATCTGGATTCCTCTCGCCTTCATCCTGTCACTGGCGATTATGCAGCCCGTCAAGGGTGGTGTGGTTGGCATGCAATGGGCATTGCGAATGTTCGGGTTCGACGGAAATTCGACGGATGACTGAGACGATCACAAGCGGCATGTCGCGCGATGCGGTCGAACGTGCAGCTGTTCTGGACGGTTCAAAACGCAGCCCGAATATGCAGCCCAAGGATGCATCCACGCTGATCATTCTGGATGGGACCGGATCAACAACCAAAGTATTGATGGGTCGGCGCCACGAAGGCCACAAATTCATGCCCGGCCTGTTCGTCTTTCCGGGCGGACGCGTTGATCGCTTTGATGGGTCAGTGCCTTCGGGCAACGAACTTCACCCAATCATAGAATCCAAAATCTTCGACAGTCTGCGTGCCAAACCAACACGCCGCCGCGCACGCGCCTTGGGTCTGGCTGCAATTCGGGAAACCTATGAAGAAGCCGGTCTTTTGCTCGGCGAAAAGGGCGGCGGGTTCAGCGCCAGACATCCTGACTGGCAAGCCTTTAGTGATCTCGGCGTCACCCCCACTTTAAACAATTTGCGTCTGGTAGCCCGCGCCATCACCCCGCCAGGGCGAACTCGGCGATTTGACGCCTGGTTCTTCGTTACCCACGCCGACCACATCGCCCACACGCTCGAGCAGCGCCCAACCGACGAGCTGCAGGATTTGCACTGGTTGACAATCGATGACGCCTTGCAGCTGGAATTGCCGGTAATCACACTCACAGTGCTCAAAGACCTGCAAACCCGTCTGCAAGTGGATCCCACCCTGGAACCATCAACCCAGATGCCTTTTTACCATCTGCAGGGCAAAAATTTCCTCCGCGACTTGATCTAGCTTGACATTTGCCGGGCTTTGCTTAGGAAACGCTACAACGAAAGTGCCGATGGTTCTGTGACCCGTGCTCTTTCACACGCATTTCAAGGAACGCATCATGGCTAAGGCAACCACCATCAAGGTGAAACTGAACTCGACCGCCGATACAGGGTTCTATTACGTCACCAAAAAGAACTCCCGTACGATGACGGAAAAACTGACAATGAAGAAATATGATCCCGTCGCGAAAAAGCACGTGGAATTCAAAGAAGGCAAGATCAAGTAATCCTGCCTGACGTTTAACAAAAAGCCGTCCCTGTTGGGGCGGCTTTTTTGTTTGGAGGTCAAACTATTTGAAGGGGATAAGGGCGACCGGTCGACGCGTGAAAATACGAGGAGGCATATTCGCGGCCGACCGGTCAACTCCTCAGACCCAGGTGATGCGGCGGGCCCGGGTTTACCTGAGAAGCTATGTTGGGGATAGGTTAGTCCGTCCCCAAATTCAAAATGGATCAAAGCCGCACTTAACGCAACGACAACAATCCTCAAACCATTTCTTTAGTAAATTCTTAACCTAAATGATAATAGTTAACTCATTGAAAGTAATTGATTAATCTTCTGAGTCGCTTGTTATGCGGCTTCCGCTATGACCTGGTTTCGACCGTTTCTCTTGGCTTCGTAAAGCGCATCATCCGACCGTTTCAACATCTGTTCGATGCTGTCTTTCTCTCCAAAACAGGTTGCAACACCGGCGCTGACCGTGATCGCAATTTGAATACTGCCATTGGCCACCAGAATGGGGTGAGCCGATATTTCACGACGAATACGGTCGGCAACCACAAATGCCAATTCCTGATCGGTTTCCGGCATCGCAATGACGAATTCTTCGCCACCAAAGCGACAGGCCAGATCTTTGCCCCGAATATTTTTCAACAGGCGTTGAGCAAAGGTTTTCAACACATCATCGCCCGCCTGATGACCATAGGTGTCATTGACCTGTTTGAAATGGTCAATATCGATCACCACCAGCGACAACGCCTTGTTCGCAACCACCGCTTTGTTGAACAGGTTCTGCATGTGTCGGTCAAAATAGCGACGGTTGTTCAACCCTGTCAGCGCATCCTTGATCGCCATTTCCATGGTTTGCTGGACGCTGTTGCGCAATCGGTCATTCAACCTTTTGCGTTTGACCTGTGTGCGAACACGGGCCTGCAATTCGCTGGTTTCCACCGGGCGACTGACATAGTCGTTGACCCCCAGATCAATGCCACGGAGCAAGGCGGCTTCATCACCCTCCTGGGTTACCAGAAGCATTGGGATCATTCGGGTGCGGTCGATCGATCGCATCTGCGAACACAGACGCAGTGCATCAAAATTCTCGATCGCCAACGAAACGATCACAAGATCAAAATTTTCATCAGCTGCCCTGAACAAAGCTTCCTGCGGATTGGTTATGACGACCACTTCATGCTCTCGCCCCAGTGCAGAGACCATTTTTTCATAAGAAGAGGCGCGGTCATCAACGATCAACATTTTGCCTTCGCGGCCATCTTTTGGATCGACATGATCGGTCAGCGAATCATCCAGTCCGAATTCGCGCCCCGTCGAGACGCGCATCTGCAACTCATCGGTCACCATTTTCAGCCTGGCCAGACTTTTGACGCGGGTGGTTAGTGCAATATCGTTGATCGGTTTGGTCAAAAAGTCGTCGGCACCTGCTTCAAGGCCCTGCAGACGGTCGGAAGGCTGGTCCAGTGCGGTTACCATAATAACCGGCAAATGGGCGGTGCGGGCATCGGCCTTCAGACGACGGCACACTTCGTAGCCGTCCATGCCCGGCATCATGACGTCCAGCAAAATAATGTCGCACAGCCCTGCCTGACATTTCTCAAGAGCTTCTGGGCCGTTTGAAGCAGTTATCACCTCAAAATATTCCGCAATCAGGCGTGCCTGAAGCAGTTTCACATTTGCCAGAATGTCGTCTACTACCAGTACTCGGGCCGTCACTGTCCTTACTCCACTCCTACTAACGGGCGCTTGCGCACCCCCGCATGCCTGCTATCCGTCGCCCAGATAGGATTTGACTGTCTCAAGAAACCGCATCACGGAAATTGGTTTTGAAATATAGGCTTCACAACCGCCTTGACGAATCCGTTCCTCATCGCCCTTCATCGCAAACGCAGTTACGGCGATTACCGGAATTCGGGCGAGACTATCGTCTTCTTTCAGCCATTTGGTGACTTCCAGCCCTGAAACTTCCGGCAGTTGAATATCCATCAATATGAGATCTGGGCGATGCGTTCGTGCAAGATCAAGCGCTTCCAAGCCATTGCTGGTTTGAATTGTTTCGTAATTCTGCGCTTCGAGAAGATCGTTGAACAACTTCATGTTCAACTCATTGTCCTCGACAATCATGACCCGTTTAGCCATCAGTGTATCCGCGATCCCAGTTCATGAAGACAACTCCATCCAGCCATGGCAATGCTCTTGATGATCAAATATACGATTCTCAATTAGAGACTTAGCACTGACTTCCTTTAAGACAGGTGAACATGAATTCAATCAATCAACAAACTGCACAGACGATTGCGATTGCCGGATTGAGTCGGTTGGCCGGAGACGATGAATTGCTGATGCGGTTTTGCGGAGTTACCGGCATATTGCCCAATGATATACGTCAAGCATCCGGCCAGCCCGGTTTTCTGGCGGGAGTTTTGGACTTTTACCTGGCACATGAACCTGATCTGCTGGCCTGGGCTCAAGCAGACGAGTTGCGGCCAGAATCAATCGTTGCTGCGCGCCAACGTCTGTCGCCCAATGACCAATCGGAGTTTGAATGAAGAATTATCAGTCTGATGGCGAAACCATCGATCAGCTTCTCGGTCTGGGATATAGCGGCGGTGCCAATGCACACAGCCATGCAAAACCATTGCTGATCTGCGATGTGGATGAAGTTGTGCTGCATCTCGTCGACCCGTTTGTCGACGTGTTGCGCGAACGCGGCTATCTTTTGAAAGACCATTCCTTTCGCCTGACCGGCAATGTTTTTGATGCACGAACTGGACGCGAGGCAAGCCAGGAAGAGGTCTCGGCCGGGCTCACCCAATTGTTTGAGGAACAAAGTCGCAGACAACACATCGTTGAAGGTGTGGTTGAGAATCTCAATCGGTTGGCCGAAGCGGTTGATATCGTCTTTTTGACCAATATGCCGCACGAATTTGGTAACATCCGTCGCGCTCATCTGGCCGAGCAAGGTTTGGATTTTCCGCTGGTGACCAATGGCCGCTCGAAAGTACCCGCCATTCACACATTGCAGGCTCATTGCAAACACCGGGTCGGGTTTATCGATGACACCCCCAAAAACCTCGAACAGGTCCGCGACCATGCAAAAGGCGTGCATTTGTTCCACTTCATGGCGAATCAAAAATTTCGCGATCTGGCAGGGACAATCGAAGGGGTGAGTTTTTCTTCCGGCGATTGGGCCGAAACCAGCGCCACCATTCGTGCCACGCTTGCGCCCGTAGAATAACCGGACCAAAGACCAATATTCCGGTGCGGCAAATGTCAACGACAATGAACAAATGGGCGGAACTGTTTGCCCCGGGGGCTATTCGCCGCAACATTTTTGGTGCCCGCCGCCTGCAGTTCATTCCAGACAAAAGGCAAATATCACGATTGAACAGCGGCAATTTGTTTTGCGCTTGTCGCCAACAAAGCACCGGTGATACCGTCAATTCATGGATGGCCAGATTGGATTTTGTCGCGACTGCCTGACCCCGCAAACGGCTTCCCACAGACGTTGCGAGGCCTGTGGTGGTCCGCGCCTGGTCCGCCACAAAGAACTATTTGACCTCTCGCTGGCGCATATCGATTGCGATGCCTTTTATGCTTCGGTTGAAAAGCGCGACAACCCCGAATTAGCGGACCAACCAGTTATTGTCGGCGGCGGAAAACGCGGCGTGGTATCCACCTGTTGCTATATTGCGCGCATTAACGGTGTGCGATCTGCCATGCCGATGTTCAAGGCGCTGAAAGCCTGTCCTCATGCCGTTGTCGTTAAACCGCGCATGAGTGTTTATTCAGAAGTTGGCAAACAGGTGCGAGAAATGATGCGCGGGCTTACACCTGCGGTTGAACCGATTTCCATCGACGAAGCTTTTCTGGATCTGTCAGGAACTGAGAAACTGCACGGTGGACCGGCCGCACTAACTCTCGCCAAATTCGCTCAAACGGTGGAAAACGAAGTCGGCATCAGCGTCTCGGTTGGTCTTGCCCCCAACAAGTTTCTTGCAAAAATTGCCTCCGATTTTGAGAAACCGCGGGGCTTTTCCGTAATCGGAGCCGCGGAGGCTTATGAATTTCTTGCCGAACAGCCGGTGTCTTTGATCTGGGGTGTCGGCAAGGCGATGCAAAACCGATTGCACGCCGACAATATTCATCTCATCGCCGACCTTCAAAAAGCCGAAGAAAATGACCTGATCCGGCGCTATGGTTCGATGGGCCAACACATATCGCGTTTGGCCCGGGGTGAAGATTTTCGGCGTGTAGAGTCTCGCAACGCTGCCAAAAGTGTCAGTTCCGAGACGACTTTCAACACCGACATGTCATCCATTGACCAGTTGCTGCCAGTTTTACGGCGCCAGTCTGAGCGTGTCGCAACCCGCTTGAAAGATAAACATATAGCCGGTCAAACCGTTGTTCTAAAATTGAAAACTTCTGATTTCAAAAGCCGCACACGCAATACCACCCTGCCCGATCCGACGCAGCTGGCCGACCGCATGTTCAGCGTTGGCCGCACCATGTTGGAGAAGGAACTGGACGGCACGAAATTTCGTCTGCTGGGGATCGGTGTCAGTGATCTTCAGTCTGATGAAACTGCCGATCCCGGTGACCTGATCGATGTGGGAGCCACCAAACGAGCCGCCGTTGAACGGGCGATGGACAAGGTACGCGGTAAGTTTGGGGGGGATTCAGTAGAGCTTGGCCTGACGTTCGGAACCAAACGTCCGCCCAAACCGATCGAAAAAACTGAATGAAATCAGTGGTTCTGGCTGCCTAAAACTCCCAACCCAATGTGTCCCTGTAATCATCTTTCCTTGCCGCAGGAATCGGGTCGCGCCATCAGATGTTCCATGCGATAAACCGGCATGAAAAACACACAGTCTCCCACCATCAATATGACCTCCGGATGGCTCTTGCTTGGCTTGGCGTTTGTGTGGGGTGGTTCATTCTTTTTTGCCGAAATTGCGCTGCGCGAAGTGCCTCCACTTACAATCACGCTTCACCGTGTGTTTTGGGCTCTTCCCGTGCTTTATCTCGTGGTGTGGCTGAAAGGAATCGAAATACCGAAATCAGTGACAGCCTGGATGTGCTATCTGATCATGGGTGCGTTGAACAATGCGATCCCGTTTTCTCTCATTTTCTGGGGGCAGACGAATATTGGCAGCGGCCTGGCGTCAATTCTAAATGGGACGACAGCGGTTTTTGGTGCAGTTGTCGCGGGATTGTTGCTTGTCGATGAGCCACTGACGACGCGCAAGGTTGTCGGTGCGCTTTTTGGCGTACTGGGCGTGGCTGTCATTATGGGGTTGGATGCCCTGACAAATTTTGACCCCAGAAACCTCGGCCAGCTCGCCATTCTGGGTGCCGCATTGTCCTACGCATTCGCCAGCGTGTGGGGGAAGCGCTTTTTGTCATCCTATCCACCAATCATGAACGCATTTGGAATGCTGGTTGGAGCCACCGTCCTGATGATTCCCATTGCACTTTATGTTGATGGGATGCCTGCAGTTTCACTTTCGTTGGATGTCTGGACCAGCTTGCTGGCTATCGCGCTGCTTTCCACGGCCATTGCCTATCTTTTATATTTTGAGATTCTGGTGCGGGCAGGATCAGCAAATCTCATGCTGGTCACATTGTTGATCCCGCCGATTGCAGTTGGGTTGGGATATATATTCCTTGGCGAGCGGCTGGGAAGCGAGGCCGGATACGGATTTACCCTGATTGCTGTTGGACTGGCGATAACAGACGGTCGATTATTGAAATACTTGTTCAAGAAAACAAAATCCTAGCGAAATAGCCCAAACGCAAATTTCCAGTCGTGATCATCCCGGACTAAAGCCCTCAATCGCAGTTGGCTACCTCCAGAAACTCAACGTTTTTCAAATCGCCTTGCAGCGAATAGTCATCATATTGCATCTTCAAATCTCGTGAAACGCCGTTTTCATGCATGATGAATGACACCTGATAGATCGGCAGCTTCTCCCCTCGCCCAGCACTTGCGGCCGTTGAGAAATAGCTGACCGAAATGGGCCAGGCCGATTGTCCTTTGAACTGTTGGCGAACTTCGCTGGGTTCACCCTCAATATCGACCATTTCGGCGCGTTTCTTGCCAATCACCGCTGTGGTTTCAACCAGTTGGTCACCCTTATCAGAACCATCAAACACCTTGGCCGTGACAATCGACTGTTGCTGCAAGGCCGCGTCGATCAACATGCCGATATGTTCGGTCATGAAGATGGCATCTTCCAGCTCGACTTTTGCAGCTTTCGGCTTGCTGATTTCCACCAAAACCTTTTGATCCTTGCGATTCGCACGACCGCGCAATTCCTGCTCCAGCTGGCCGTTCAGATAGGATTGGTTGACAAAGGAAAAAGAGCGCCCGTCACTCCCTTCATAGCTCGTTGTGCGCTGATCATTGGTAAACTTTTTGCGCGACGTCTGCACTTCTGTCAGAAATCGAAATCTGACCGAATATCCATCACATTTTGAGCCCGTCATTTCATAAACGATGCGGCCATCCATGCCAGAAATTCCGGAGCGGTCGCTGGCCTTGATCAGCGATAAATCGTAGACCGCACGATGCGGCAAAAGTCCGTCAACACCACCAGCATTGGCAACCGGGGCACCAACGCTGCCCACAGTTGAAAGCACCAGTAATCCCGCAATGGGAAATAACTTAAATTTCAACACTGTTTGTCCTCTACCAGATGCAAATGGGCAGCTTCACTCTTTCACCTTCAGTGCAAACACGCTACCAGATAGTGAATATTATCGCACAAATATGGATCGAATTATGGCTGAAAATGTTGAACAACGCCTTGCGGAGCTGGGTGTGGAACTGCCGAATGCTCCAGCACCTGCTGCCAATTATGTTCCTTACACAATTGCCGGCAACATTTTGAACATATCCGGTCAGGTGACTATGGGACCTGATGGCCTGGAATATGTTGCCAAGCTGGGAGAAAACGCCGACGTCGCCACGGGTCAGGCTGCCGCACGACTTTGCGCCATCAATATACTCGCCCAGGCAAAAGCTGCACTTGGCGACCTGGATCGCATCAAACAGGTGATGAAAATACAGGGGTTTGTAAATTGCACCCCGGATTTCACCGATCAACCCGCTGTAATCAATGGCGCCTCTGATTTTCTCGTCGAAGTTCTGGGTGACGCTGGCAAACATGCTCGCGCCGCCGTCGGCATGGCGTCCTTGCCGCTTGGCGTTGCGGTCGAAATCGATGCAACAATCGAGATTGCTTAAGTTGAATGGGTAGACTCAATCCGGCACCGCGCTGGATAACACAGCGGCCAATTGCCCATCGAGGTTTCCACGACCTGGCGGTTGGTCGACCTGAAAATTCTCTGGCTGCCGTCGTTGCGGCCATGGAAGCTGGATTCGCAGTCGAATGCGACTTGCAGGTTACTGCAACCGGCGAGGCTGTCGTATTTCACGATCCGGTGCTTGGACGAATGACTGGGAGCGAGGGCAATGTGCGCGACCATACACCGCAAATGCTGGCGCAATTGCATTTGGCCGGAACGGACCAGGTGATTGACACGCTTGCGACACATCTTGATCGCGTCAATGGACGGGTACCGATGATCCTGGAACTAAAGGGCGTTGAGGGTGAAGATGAAGGTTTTGTGGAAGCCGTAGCAGCGGCCTTGCTGAACTACCAGGGCCAAGCTTGCGTAATGTCATTTGATCATTGGATTTGCGCTCAATTTGCCCGTCTGATGCCCGACATTCCACGTGGCCTGACCGCAAAACACGGCGACGAAACCTATCAAGAACATATGGATGCCATGCACAATTATGACCTTCAGTTCGTTTCCTATAAAGTCCAGGATGTCGACAACAGGTTCGTGCGTGAAGTGAAGCATTTGGGCTTACCTGTAATCACCTGGACGGTAAAAAATCAACAATCCCGCAAACGTACTTTCGACTATGCCGATCAGATGACTTTTGAAGGTTTCGATCCCCGAGAATCGCCGCATGGATGATACGAGTACTATCACCATCAGACTGGCAACTTCTGCCGATGAGGTTGCCAAACAGGATTGGGATCGGTTGGCCAATCCTGTTGCAGACCCCGGTCCCGAATTCGATTACAACCCTTTTTTATCCCACAGTTTTTACACCGCGGTTGAAAATAGCGGATCTGCCTGCAGGCGCACCGGCTGGTTGCCGCAGCATCTCGTGATGGAACAGGGTGGAGAAGTTACCGGCATAATTCCCTGCTATTTGAAAAACCATTCACAGGGCGAATATGTCTTCGATCATGGTTGGGCCGATGCTTTTGAGCGTGCCGGTGGCGCTTATTATCCCAAACTGCAGGCTACAGTTCCGTTCACCCCGGCAAGTGGTCGGCGATTGCTGGTGGGCAATGGTCCGGAGGCTGCCAAGCGACGTCTTCTTCTGGCCGGTGGCATGCAACAGGCCTGCGAGCAACTGGAAGTCTCTTCGGCTCACATAACCTTCATGCTGGAAAATGAATGGCAGCTGCTCGGCGAACACGGATATCTGCGCCGCAATGATCAACAGTTTCATTGGCTTAATGATGGCTACACCACATTTGATGATTTTCTCAGCAGTCTGTCGTCTCGCAAGCGAAAGAACATCAAAAAAGAGCGCAAAGCAGCACTCGACGGCAATGGTATCACCGTTGAATGGCTAACCGGCGATCAACTGACGGAAGATATCTGGGATATTTTTTATCAGTTCTACACTGACACAGGCTCGCGCAAATGGGGGCAGCCTTATCTGACCCGCGAATTTTATTCGATGATCGGCAAGTCAATGGCCGACGACATCGTGTTGGTGATGGCAAAGCGAGACGGCCACCACATTGCCGGAGCCATCAACTTTGTCGGCTCCCACACCCTGTTTGGCCGCCACTGGGGATGTGTTGAGGACCACCCTTTTCTGCATTTTGAGATTTGCTATTATCAGGCCATCGAATATGCCATTACGCACCGGTTGGCACGCGTCGAGGCTGGCGCGCAGGGAAGCCACAAACTGGCGCGGGGATATATGCCACAAATGACTTATTCTGCTCATTACATTACCCACCCCGACTTTCGGCATGCGGTGGAAGACTATCTGGAACGTGAACGCGCTGCAGTCGAGCGAGAAAATAAGGCAATCGCCCACCATGGTCCTTTCAGGAAGGAAAATTCAAATGACGGCCTATGATGACCAAAATATCTTTGCCAAGGTCCTGCGTGGCGAAATGCCCTGCGAAAAGCTTTACGAAGACGCCGATACATTCGTCATCATGGACATCATGCCACGCGGTGATGGTCATTGTCTGGTGCTGCCAAAGTCACCTGCCCGAAACGTGCTTGATGTCGACCCGGATTCCTTGGCCGCCGTTGCCAGAACCACACAACGCATGGCGCGCGCGGTTTTAAAGGCGTTCAATGCCGATGGTGTGACGATCCAGCAATTTAACGAGCCTGCCGGTGGCCAGGTGGTGTTTCATCTGCATGTCCACGTCATTCCCAGGTTTGACGGTATTCGCATGGGGCCGCCCGCCTCACAGATAGCAGAAGCGGACGTGCTGAAGGTCAATGCCGATAAAATCAGAGCTGCCCTTGCTGACTGACTTCACAACAAGGCGTAACCGCCAAGTAACGCCAATTCGCCGAACAATATTCCGATAAACAACCGTCGCCCCATCGTTAAAAACGCGGCAAATCCGATCAGTGCTGCCCCGATGCGCAGGTAAAACGGAAACGTTGCCAAAGCCCCGCTTGGTTCGAATATCAACTGGGCAATGACTGCTGCAACCAAGGCCGTGGAGACGCAGCGCACAAGCACCAGCCACTGCGAACCGTCATCAATATTGCCGACCAGCACCACGCCTATCCAGCGCCAAATTGCAGTCGGCAATGATGCCCCCAAAAGGATGAACAAATAGGGCCACAAGACAGTATCGTAGGAATCGAAATACATCAGCCGGTCCCCTGACGGTTGGCAAGCTTGTGAAAGCCGAATGCCACAAAGCCACCAATCACGCCGGCAAACAGAATGTTTACTTGCGGCACAATCAAGAAAAACACCGGTCCCAGACAGAACCCCAATACAAGCGCCAGTTTTTCCGCCGGCACGCGGGAGGTGTTCCAGCTCGATGTGGCGAAATATATCGGGGTCAGGAAATAAAGAGCCGCCATGACATAGCCGGGAAACGAGGCTGCAAGTTGATGAACCAACCCGGCAGCGCAGGTGGTTGCCACCATCAAAGTGCCGGCAAATCCAACAAAAAACGGTAATCGGCCATCACGCGGAATTTCCGGTGCCTTTTGCAATGTATGCATCCAGGCGGTGATCGCGATCATGTTGGACACCAGCAACAGGTGCCAGGTTTTCGAGCGCGGCACACGAATTTCTGGAACAAATGCCATGGTCATCGGCAACATTCTGATCGCCGCCAGCGCCACGGCGGGAATAATGGCCAGCAAAGGCACACCAGCCGCAATGCCTGCCACCAGGATCAGGTGCGAAGGCAAAGCCCAAATTGAAGGTACCATAAAGATCAGTTGCCAAAGAGAAATGCCGGCTTCCCGCGCCAATCCTCCAAAACCGATAAATGCCGAAACCAAAATAAGTGCAGGCAGAGAAAAGAGTTGCGACGCACCCTTGGCAAACCACGACCAATCATAAACGCCGCGAGATTTTGGCGATTCCTGTGTCGGCATCAAATGGCAATCGCTTGTTGATTTCCGTCCCTGTGTGCAACTGCCCGTGTCTTAATTCAAGCGCAAATTCACACCAGCATTCATATTCCGCTTGACGTCAGTTCCAATAGTGCAGAGCTAGGCACATGTTTGCCCTGTGGATTCCCATCACCATCGCCGCTGCGTTTCTGCAAAATTTGCGCTCAGCACTGCAGAAGTCGATCAAGGGCCGACTGTCGAACACCGGCGCGGCCTATGCCCGCTTTTTCTATGCTTGGCCATTTGCGCTTATTTATACGTGGTCGCTGACCGGTCTGGGCGGATATGCGTTGCCTCAATCCAATCCTACTTTCCTGATTTACTGTGCCCTTGGGGGATTGTCACAAATTCTGTTCACGGTGGTGCTGCTTTGGATGTTCTCGTTCCGCAGTTTTGCAGTTGGAACCACGTTTTCAAAACTTGAGGTGGTGTTGATTGCCTTTATGGGAGCGCTTCTGCTCGGTGACACAGTCAGCCCGCTGGCAGCTCTGGCCATTGCACTTGGCGCTGCCGGTACAATTCTGCTGTCCTTGCAGGAAACCAAAATGACCTTTTCGGGCCTGATGCGGGGACTGGGTGAGAAAGTGACGCTGGTGGGACTGTTATGTGCGGCGCTGCTCGGCGCGTCAGTTGTGTTTTTCAGGGGCGCGGCGCTGACATTGGGTCACGATAATTTTGTTGTTGCTGCGTCCTATGCCCTGTCGGTTGCATTGGTCATGCAAACGCTGATGATGGGCGCCTGGTTTATCCTGTTTGATCGTCCCCAATTTAAACGCGTGGTCGCAGAATGGCGGCGTGCACTGCCGATAGGATTGGTGGGGATGGCAACATCTGTGGGCTGGTTCACCGCATTTACATTGCAAAACGCAGCATATGTGCGCGCCCTGGGTCAAGTCGAATTACTGTTCACCATCGGTGCCAGCATATTTGTGTTCAAGGAACAGGTGGCCCGACTTGAACTGATCGCAATTGCACTGATCGTTGGCGCTATCTTGCTGATATTATTGGCTAGTTAGGGTATCAGTTTCGCGCTACAATGCGATGCAACGCGAAACCAGATAGCTGCAGGTGGTCGCTTTAGCGTGCAGCACCATTGGTCATTTGAGCCTGCTGTAGTTTTTCAGACTCGATAAATGCGCTCAGATTGCTCAAGCCTTGTTTGGCTGCATTCTCGGCATCCGTGAGGTGAGTCGTGACATCCAAAGTTTCAGATGTTGTCGCCAGATCGTCTGCGTCTTCAAATTCGCCGCTTTCGTCGACCTCGTCGGTCTCGTTGCTCACACCACCGTCAGCCATCAAGGCATCGAGCTTGGCGGCATCCCCTTCGATTTCCGCGACAAGTTCATCGATCATCTCATCACCTTTAAGGTCGGAATATTGTGGTTCGGTCGGCGACAAGAAGGCCGATTTGAATGTCGGAGCTGGTAGGATTTCTGCCTCAACAATTTTGGCAGGCTCGGGAGAAAGCGGCGCACTTGTCATATCGTCAAGAACGGCAACACTATCGACCTTATCGCCAAGTTCAACGATCAGCTGGCCGAGTTTTCCAGCAAGCTTGAAATCATCGCTGTTGCGCATGCGGGCAAGGGCCTCAGCGCGAATTTTCTTTAGTTGAATAATGTGATCCATGAGTGAGTTCCCTGTTTGAAAATGTTTTTGTTGCTTGTTTCTACGCGGCCAAACTGTTCAACAATCCGGGCGGGCCAATGGCCAAATTGAGGTCATTGCGTGACGGGCATTCACATTTGATGACTCATGGAAACATCCGGTGGCCCAAACAAAAGGGCGGTAAAGACCGCCCTTTTTTACGCATTCAATATCGAGCAATTCCAGAAGCCGGTATCAGCCTTTCAACGGCACTTTGGGCACTGTTGATCCGGGTTTGCGCGGTGGCGATTTTGGTGCCGGTTTAGATTTTGCCTTGCTCGCTGATTTTTTTGCCGAGGATTTTTTGACCGTGGTTTTCTTCTTTGGCACCGATTCCTTTTTCGGTTTCACCGGCTTATCGGGAACAGCTTCCAGCTTCAGGCTGGTCTCATCGTCCGTGGTCACAACGCTGACCTTGACGGTACCGCCTTTTTTCAACTTGCCGAACAACACTTCGTCGGCCAGCGGTTTTTTAATATATTCCTGAATGACCCGACCAAGAGGTCGCGCGCCCATTCGGTCATCGTAACCTTTCTTGGCGATCCATTTGACGGCGTCGGGGGTAAGATCAAACATCACACCCCGTTCTGACAACTGGGCTTCAAGCTGCATGACGAATTTCTGAACAACCTGATGAACCACTTCCGGCTGCAAGCCTTCAAACTGAATAATGGCATCCAACCGGTTACGGAATTCGGGAGCAAACAACCGGTTGATGGCTTCCATGTCGTCGCCGGTACGTTTTGAAGAACCGAAACCGATGGCAGCTTTGGCAGCCTCTGAGGCTCCGGCGTTTGTGGTCATCACGATGATGACGTTTCGGAAGTCAACTTTTTTGCCGTTATGATCCGTCAGCGCGCCGTTATCCATGACTTGCAACAGGATGTTGAACAAGTCCGGATGGGCTTTTTCAATTTCATCGAGCAGTAAGACACAGTGGGGATGTTGGTCCACCCCATCGGTGAGCAGGCCACCCTGATCAAATCCGACATATCCAGGAGGTGCACCGATCAATCTTGAAACAGTGTGGCGCTCCATATATTCAGACATATCAAAGCGCAGCAATTCTACACCCATCGTGTCGGCCAGCTGTTTGACAACTTCGGTCTTACCGACACCGGTTGGTCCGGCAAAAAGATAGGAACCAATGGGTTTTTCAGGCTCCCGCAAACCGGCACGGGCGAGCTTGATGGCAGACGACAGGGCCTCAATTGCCTTGTCCTGGCCATAGACCATGCGCCTGAGCTGGTCTGAAAGGTTTTTCAGCACCTCGGCGTCATTTTTGGACACTGATTTTGGTGGGATCCGCGCCATAGTTGCAATGGTCGCTTCAATGTCGGCGACGCCAATTGTCTTCTTGCGCTTCTCTGCAGGCTGCAGCATCAGGCTCGCTCCGGTTTCATCAACCACGTCAATCGCCTTGTCCGGCAATTTGCGGTCATTGATGTAGCGCGAAGAAAGTTCCACAGCCGAGATAATGGCGTCATTTGTATATTTTACTTTGTGGAAATCTTCGAAATACGGCTTCAAGCCCTGCATAATCTCAATCGCATCGGCAACGGTTGGTTCATTGACATCAATTTTTTGAAACCGACGCACCAGCGCGCGGTCCTTTTCGAAGAATTGGCGATATTCCTTGTAAGTTGTGGAGCCAATGCAGCGAATTGCGCCGCCCGCAAGAGCCGGTTTGAGCAAATTGGAGGCGTCCATGGCACCGCCTGATGTGGCCCCCGCTCCGATGACTGTGTGAATTTCATCAATGAACATGATGGCACCGGGAGTTTCCTCGATTTCCTTGACCACCTGTTTAAGACGTTCTTCGAAATCCCCACGATAGCGTGTCCCAGCCAGCAGGGTTCCCATGTCGAGCGAAAAGATTGTCGCGTCGAGCAGCACTTCAGGCACATCCTTGTCAACGATGCGCTTTGCAAGGCCTTCCGCGATGGCGGTCTTGCCAACACCTGGGTCGCCAACATAAAGCGGATTATTTTTTGAACGCCGGCAAAGAACCTGGATTGTCCGGTTCACTTCTTCAACGCGGCCAATCAGCGGATCGACCTTACCATCACTGGCTTTTTGATTGAGGTTCACACAATAGGCAGCAAGCGCTTCGCCTTTTTTGGTACCACCTTCAACAGCATCCTCAGCCCCAAGTTCGGAATCCACACCCTCAACTGGGCGTTGTTCGGAAGAACCAGGACGTTTTGCAATGCCGTGGGAAATATAATTGACCGCATCATAACGGGTCATATCCTGTTCCTGCAGGAAATAGGCGGCATGGCTTTCGCGCTCGGCAAATATCGCCACCAACACATTAGCACCAGTGACCTCTTCGCGCCCGGACGATTGCACGTGTATGACGGCGCGCTGAATAACCCTCTGGAAACCAGCCGTGGGCTTGGCCTCCGGCACCTCATCATTGATCAGGTTGGCCAATTCAGAATCGATATAGTCAAGCAAGTCGTCACTGAGTTTTTGAGTACTCACATTGCAGGCCTTCAGCACTGACAATGCATCATCATCTTCCACCAATGCGAGCAGCAGGTGTTCCAGCGTTGCATATTCCTGACTTCTTTCTGAAGCCAGCATCAGCGCCCGGTGAAACGCCCGTTCAAGACTGTCTGTAAAGCTTGGCAAGAGATTTTGTCCTTGTTTCGATTTTACTCAACTCGATCATTTTGGACCTTTGGTCCCGTCTTATTTCTTTTCCATCACACATTGCAGTGGATGCTGATTCTTTCTGGCATGGTCCATCACCTGGGTTACTTTGGTCTCCGCAACCTCATATGTATAGATACCACACTCTCCGACCCCATTTTGATGGACGTGAAGCATGACTTGAGTTGCTGACTCCAGATTCATCTGGAAAAAACGTGCCAACACCTCAACAACGAACTCCATTGGCGTGAAATCGTCGTTCAACAACAAAACCCGATAAAGGCTTGGTTTTTTGACCTTTGTTTTGGGCTTTACAATGACATTCGTGTCATTGTCCGACCCATTATCACCATCATCACTACCGCCGCCGCCACCCCTGTCGTCGTCGTTCGGCCCCTGAGTGGCGGATAGTGTGTCTATCAATTCAATTGCTTCCCACATTAGTCCATTTGCCTCGCAGGTTAACTTAGTTGACCGGGAGACTTGCGAGCAGTTCCGTCGGCTGATGTCATATAGGCATTCACATTCAAAGTTTAAGCCCTGATCTTTGCCGAACTCAACCGGCAGAGGGAATAATCTTCTTCACACATTGTAACAAGCCCTTGCGCCATCTCCATTGCAAACCCGTCGGCTGATTAACGCTAAATCGCGGAGTTTACGATTGTTGTGAATATTCTGCGATATTTCGACATTTGATTAAAACTTTAGAAACCACGTCCACTTAGCGTTAAGGACGGTCCTGATGTGCCAATTGGTAATCAAGGCCAGGAGTTTGTGTATCACCGGCGCGTATTCGCCGGCTCTTAGTCAAGGATTTGTCGTGCGTACCGTTTTCGGATCGACTCGCACCCCCTCTGTTGGGGTGTTTTTTAGCTTTTTTCTTTCACTGGTAGTGATCTCATCGTTTCAGTTCAGCATAATGAGCGAAGCGGATGCGAAAAAACGGGGAAGCCATAACCCCCGTTACGCCGCCTATGTTATCGATGCGAAAACCGGAAAAGTATTGTTTTCACGCAATGCAAATGCCCGGCGTTATCCTGCATCTTTGACCAAGATGATGACGCTTTATCTGGTCTTTGAAGACCTTAAAAGCGGTCGCATAAAACTCAGTTCGAGATTGGTTATGAGCAAGGCCGGCTGGCGTCGCGAGCCTTCCAAACTCGGCCTGCGCCCCGGTCAGTCGATCAGCATGCAACAGGCAATCTATTCCCTGGTCACCAAGTCGGCCAACGATGTTGCGACCGCTCTTGGCGATCAATTGTCAGGTTCTGAGGCCAAATTTGCCAAGCGAATGACCCGCAAAGCCCGTCAGTTGGGAATGAAGAACACAACGTTTAAGAACGCAAATGGCCTTACCGCCCGCGGCCAGACAACAACAGCTGCAGATATGGCAAAGTTGGGTCTGGCACTGCGCGAACACTTTCCGCGTCGCTATAAGTATTTTCAAACCCGCGTTTTCAAGTTTGGCAAGCGCCGCTATTCAAATCACAACCGCCTGTTGGGCAAAGTGCGTGGCGTTGACGGCATCAAAACCGGTTACACACGGGCATCGGGTTACAATCTTGTATCATCCGTCTCCTCCGGCGGTCGTCGTATCGTCGCTGTCGTCATGGGTGGCCGCAGCGGCAAGAGCCGCAATGCCCACATGACCAAACTGATCCGGCAATTTCTGCCCAAAGCATCTCGACGCAGCGCCCGCCGTCTGGTGGCCAGCTACCGTTCATCACGCAGAACCCACGTGAAAACCGCCAGCGTCGCCGTGAAGAAAGCCACCGCCGTTGCAGTGGCCAGCAAACTGAAATCCTTGTCCAGCACATCAACACCAACACCGCAACTGCGTCGTCCAATAGCCAAAAAATCGGTTGTTGATCATACCAAGACAGCAAGCGTCGCCCCCAGAAAGGCGGTGCGGTCCGGTTGGCAAATTCAGATCACAGCGTCTGACGACCGCAGCAAGGCTATGAAAATGCTGAAGAAAGCACGTTCCAAAAACCGTCAGCTTTTAGCCGGTGCGGCGCCCATGACACAGATGATCGTAAAAAACGGCACCAAACTATATCGCGGCAGATTTACCGGATTTTCTTCCAAGGCATCAGCCAGACGGGCCTGCAAGATCCTCAAGAAACAACGGTTTGCCTGTCTTGCCCTGAGCGGCTGAACACGGACCACCGAGCACCAAAGTATAACGGTCGGCCAAGTGCGGCAGACATCCAAATTTCCAGATTGTATCGCGTAAAGGAAAATCAGGAATGGCTACTCAAAAGAACATCCTTAGCCTCATTGATTTTGGCCGCAAGAAAAGTCGAGCCTCCACTGTCGGGATGGGCCGTCTTCATCAACCGTCGATGGGAATTGCGGATATCTTCGACGCTGGCACCAGCCGAAAGCCCCAGCACCTCATAGGCCTCCTTTATGCCCATGGGTCCAGAGCTCGCCGGGCTTCTCTGCCCCGCATCGGCATCCGCATGAGCGTCTTCACGCCAACCGGCAAGTCGGCGGTCAAGATACGCATCTAGAAGAGCGAGACTTTCACCATCGTCACTGATTTCAGTGCGCAGTTCAAACAATTCACTGCGTTCCATCAGGTCAAGTTCCTTGCCTTCATGTCCGCCAACCAGCACAATTCCGTTCATCGCGCCCGTCTCATGGTCCAGTTCCATTTCAAGAGCCGCAGAACGCACGCTTGAGCGTTGATTTTTGTTGGGTTGACCGGACCCCAAACGGCCAACACCACGCATCCTTCGCCATAATGCAATGCCGGCGAACAGCAATAGCGAACCGGCAGCACTCAGTTTCAAAAAAATCATCAATCCACCGGCAAGGATCAACAGTGCGGGGATGACGCGGCGAATGAGCATCGCCAGGGTTGCGGGATTGACGCTGACGAAAATAACCAGGGCAATCAGCACCAGTCCGGCCAGAATGACAAATCCACTCATTTCATTTGCTCCAAAAGTAGCCTGGCTTCGCGACTGCCGCTGGCTTCCAGTGCCGCTGATCCTCCAGCGACGAAACTGGCAACCGCACGCAGTAATTCCGCCAATCGGGCAGCCGATCCGGCTCCAAAGTGTATAAAAGCGCCATTTGAGAGTCGTGAAATTTCACGAAACGCCTGTTCGGTCAGGGGATCGTGCCCATCCTGAAACATGAAGCAGGGGACGCCAAGCAACCCCAATTGACCTGCCCGGTTGCACAAAACGTCGACTTCTTCCTCCATGGCGTCACCGACAAATACCAGCGCATCAACCCGCGAGCGATTTGGGTTTGTTGGGTTTTTCTTCTTGGCTTCCTTTTGGGCATGACTGAGAATCTTTCCGATCTGGGTTTGCCCGCCTCGGCATTCAATTCCAGTCATCAGCGTACGCAGGCTGGCGGTATCAGCGACCCAGCGCGATGCGCGGCATTCCCCAAATCCGCGAAAATAGACGAGTTGAACATCCAGACCACCGGTTTTGCCCACAGCATCAAACATCGAACCCTGAATCTGCTGAGCCTGATCCCAGGTATGCTGACGGGACATGGTTGCATCGAGCGCAAATACCAGCCCCCCATTGCCAGCCGAAGTCTTGCCAAGTTTGCTGGCCTGCTGAAGAAAATTTGCAACATCGCCCGCCGGCGACACATCCTGTCGCTTGGTGTTGCTGTCCTTGGAGCTTTTGATATCTCTTGCCATGGCTCAATATTTGGGGCTTGTCCGGTGGAAGGCAAGGAGGAATGGCACCTCAATTCGCTTGAGTGACGTTTTTATCGGTCAATCGGCGAATATGTCCGGCATTTCGACCGGATTGTTGCTGTTTTCCAGCCAGGTCACGCGCGCTTGAGCCCGCTTGATCCCTTTTTCATCTACTGGCAACCGCAGGGCACGAATGAGTTTGCGTATTTCCTGTCGGGCAGACAAATGGGAAACACTGGATCTGCCCCCTACTGCGGCATCTTCCACATCATCCAGTGCCGTCAGTCCCATCGGGAAATATTCGCGAAAAATTACCCGTTCGCTGATGCCGTCTGCAATGCGAAAACCCAGCCTCATCGACAATTCCTTGACGCAGCCAAGCAGGTTTTGCTGATTGCGGGAGTTCAATGTAGACATGCGGTTGCGCACAACGATCCAGTCCAGCAATCCATTGTCGGCCTGGCGCCGTTGACGGCGCGATTCCCGCACCATCACCGCATAATGGCTGACACCAGCAATCTCCAGCGACTTGGGGTCAACCCGACCGAGCACATCAAAGTCGATAAATGAATCATTCATCGGGGTAATCAGCGTATCTGCCATGGAGTGCGACAAACGGCCCAGATAATTGTCCGATCCCGGCGTGTCGATAACAACAAAATCGTGGCTGTGTTGAACTTCGCTTATTGCCCGTTCAAAGGATGAAAAATCCTGACTTTGTGCTTCGATCGTGCTGTCGACGCGGGCCAGGTCAAACCGAAAGTGATTGGGCAATTCCAGCTTCAATTGATTGGTCTGGGCCCAGTTGCGGCGGTTTTGGATGTAACGCGTCAGCGATTTCTGTCGGGTATCGAGATCAATCGAGGCGACTTTGAATCCGGCTTTCAGAAGAAAAACGATGACATGCATTGAAGTCGTTGTTTTGCCTGAACCACCTTTTTCATTACCACAGACAATTACATGCGCGCCTTTGGGGCGGTTTGATCTGTCAAACGCAGCATATTCACCCAAGGTACCCATATCTGTTACGACCCAATACTCATCACTCAACCAAAAACCAGTCGGCTGTACATTTATCAAACCACACAATCGAGCGATAAGCGATCAGGGCAACTGTAAAGCTGACAATTAGTGTTAATTTTTCACCCAATTTGTGATGAATTTTGGGCGCTATAACAGTCCGAGTTCGGAAAGTTCGGCTTTCAGGTGACCTGGCATCGTCATATCAGCCGCATCAAGATCAGTTGGCGCTTCTTCTGGAAGCAAATATCGCCAGCCTTGAAACGCCCGTTTTGGCTGCCACTGCGTCGCGATGAGATCGCTGTCCAGCATCAATTTACAGCGCCTGATTCCATCCGAATCAACAAATGGGCGAATATCAACAAGCTTTTGTCTTAATTGAATTTTTCCCTTTATTACCCAATAGAGAGAACCACCGTCCAATAATTCGTCGCGGCGTTTAGGAACCATGCGGGTTGTGTGAAACAGGCAAACTTCTGCACCTGACGCTGCCATTTCTGCGAGGCGCAATTTCGACCATTTCCGCTGGTCATCCACGCTCTCGGCACCGACACAAAGCTTGATCAGATTTAGGCTCATATTTATGGTTTAGGCCGACAAAGGCACAACAAACAGCCCGGTTTTACAGTCATCCACACTCTGTTTCAGCACAAAATTTCTATTCCAGCGAATCACTTCGTTTCAACGTCAACGCAATGATTCCATTTTCCACCTGCTCACCTGCTGTGATCGCAACCTCTTCGACCGTGCCGTCATGGGGTGCCAGAACCGCGTGTTCCATCTTCATCGCTTCGACAGAAAACAACATGTCTCCCTGCTCTACTTCATCCCCATCTTGAACCGTTACAGCAATAATTTTGCCGTGCATGGGAACCACAACCCGACCGTCGGTTGCGGCGGTACCGCCCTCTTGGCTTAGCTGGTGCGACTTTTGAGAAAATATCGATTGCCGTCCGCGGTCCAATACAAAAAGTGAGTCTCCATCGGGATAAACCTTCGCCGACGCCGATGCCGCAACCCACGCTGATTGATTGTCCGCCATCTGGATGCCATCGGGTTCAAACCGAATTCTGGCGCTCTCTTCATCACCATCAATCACAAATTGCCAATCCAGTTCACGATTGCCCAGCGATTGGTAACCGTCATCGCTCAGCCAGGGAGAACTCAAATCCTGCTCGTTCTGCGTAGCAATCCGTGCTGACTGGTCAGCAATTAACCCGGCAATTCCAGCGCAGATCGTGTCCGGCCCAACTGCTTCCGTCGTGATCAGGCTGTCAAGCCGTGTGTCAATTAATGAAGTGTCGAATTTTCCGGCGCGAAAATTCGTGTCAGCGCACAATTTTGCCAAAAAGGCAGTATTTGTCACTGGTCCGGCTATTTGCGCCTCGTTCAATCGCGTTTTCAGTGTATCCAGCGCGTCCTGACGGGTTTTTCCATGTACGATGAGCTTAGCAATCATCGGATCATAATGAGGCGAAATCACATCTCCCTGTTCCACCCCTGTATCGACACGGATCGACGAAGATTGTGGCCCCAGATCCATCGCCACCAACTTGCCCGTTGACGGTAGAAAACCGGTATTTGGATCTTCTGCATAGATGCGAGCTTCCACCGCATGGCCAGAAATTGTCAGTGAGGCCTGATCGGCGGGCAAATTTTCACCCGCGGCCACTCGCAATTGCCATTCAACCAGGTCAAGTCCGGTTATCATTTCCGTAACCGGATGTTCCACCTGAAGACGGGTATTCATTTCCATGAAAAAGAAGCCGTCGGCATTCAGCCCACCGGCTCCATCGGCGATGAATTCGACGGTTCCTGCGCCTTGATAGCCAACCGCATGGGCCGCTTCACACGCCGCTTTTCCCATTGCCGCCCGCATTTCTTCGCTCATTCCCGGAGCTGGGGCTTCTTCGACCACCTTTTGATGGCGGCGTTGCAGCGAACAGTCCCGCTCAAACAGATGCACGACGTTGCCGTGGCCATCGGCGAATACCTGAATCTCGATATGGCGAGGTTTTTCAACGAATTTTTCAATCAGCACCACATCATTGCCAAAGGCAGACAGTGCCTCTCGTTTGGCCGCTTCCAGAGCATCATCAAACTCAATCGCTTTAGCAACCTTGCGCATGCCCTTGCCGCCTCCCCCGGCAACCGCCTTGATCAGCACCGGATAACCGATTTCGTAGGCTTTGCGTTTCAACAGTTCGGGCCTTTGATTGGCGCCGTGATAGCCGGGCACGACGGGAACGCCGGCTTCTATCATGATTTCCTTTGCCCGATCTTTCAGACCCATTTCGCGAATTGCTGATGCCGGAGGTCCAACGAATATCATACCGGCTTCGGCGGTCATCTCGGCAAAGTCAGCATTTTCGGAAAGAAATCCATAGCCAGGATGTATTGCTTCGGCTCCTGCCTGTTTGGCGACAGACAAAATGCGGCCACTTCGTAAATAACTGTCAGCCGCTGCAGCGCCACCGATAAAATGGGCTTCATCGGCCAGACGAACGTGACGCGCACCCGCATCAGCCTGCGAATAGACCGCAATGGTTTTGATTCCCATAGCCTGGGCAGTCTTGATGATGCGGCAGGCTATTTCGCCTCGGTTGGCGATCAGAAGCGATTTTATCATGGGTCTCCGACGGCAGCCATCAAGGCCAAGTGCCGCCTGGTTCGATTCAACACTCAACAATGTTTACGGGCACGTTGACAGCCAGTCCACCCTGACTTGTTTCCTTGTAACGTTCATCCATATCCATCCCGGTCTGACGCATGGTTTCAATGCATGCATCCAGCGGCACAAAATGCTGCCCGTCGCCGTGCAATGCCAAAGATGCAGCGGTGACGGCCTTAACTGCCCCCAGCGCATTGCGCTCGATGCACGGCACCTGAACAAGTCCTCCCACCGGATCGCAGGTCATTCCCAAATGATGTTCAAGAGCAATTTCAGCTGCGTTTTCAACCTGTTCAGGAGTTCCACCCATCACTGCAGCCAACCCCGCTGCGGCCATCGCCGCTGCCGACCCCACTTCGCCCTGACAGCCAACTTCAGCGCCAGATATGGAAGCATTGTGCTTGATGATCCCGCCGATTGCCGATGCCGTCAGAAGAAACTCCTCCACATCGCGTTCGCTGGCCCCGGCATTGAATTTGTTAAAATAGCTGATGACTGCCGGAATTACGCCCGCAGCTCCGTTTGTCGGCGCGGTGACCACCTTGCCACCAGCTGCATTTTCCTCATTAACAGCCATTGCAAATACCGACAGCCAATCATTTGCAGCCAACGGACCGAGCTCATTGTTTGACCAATTTTGTTCGAGCTTCTGGGCAACTTTTTTTGCCCGCCGCTTGACCTGCAAGCCACCGGGCAGTTCGCCTTCCTGCGCCAGACCGCGTTTGACACAGGCATCCATCGCTCCCCAGATTGCGTGAATGTCGTGGGTCAGTCCGCTTGAACCGCGCACGGCCTCTTCATTCTTGCGCTTCATTTGTGCAATAGTCAGGCCGTGCTGCCGCGACAATTCGAGCATTTCAGCAGCACTGGCAAAGGGAAATGGCACCTCATGAACCGGGCCGTTATCAAACCCTGCATTGAGCCTCTCCAGTTCCAGAGCATTTACGACAAAGCCGCCGCCAACGGAATAATAGATTTGGCGCAACAAGGGGTTGCCGAGTTCATCAAGGGCCGAAAACCGCATTGCATTGGCATGACCGGGAAGTTTTTCATCGTAATCAAACACAAGATCGATGTCAGGATCAAAGTCCCATGCCGGAAAACCTTCTGCCCCGATAACTTTATTGGCCCGGGCAAGTTGCAGCACGCCGTCAACCGCATCCGGATCCATTGTTGCTGGCTCACATCCCATTGACCCCAGGATAATCGCTGTGTCGCTGCCATGCCCTTTGCCTGTGAAAGCCAGCGAACCATGCAGCGAGACTTGTATTCGCGCCACATTGGACGAAGCCGGTTTTGGCCAATTACCATCTCGAACTTCGTGCAGAAACCGCACCGTCGCAACCATTGGCCCCATTGTATGTGAAGACGATGGTCCAATACCGATCTTAAAAAGATCAAAAATCGAAAGAAACACAGTACTTACCACTCAAACTATGGGTTAATTGCTGCATTTATGCTGCAAAGTTCGTATAGAGCTTTCTAAAGCCAATTCTACCTTTCATAAATCCTAAATCCGACATTTTTAGATGATATTTGACCCGCCGCTGCTAGAAGCCACGCTGATCCAACGCTATAAGCGATTTTTGGCGGATGTCCGGCTGGCAGACGGCGAAGAACTGACCGTCCACTGCCCCAATCCCGGTGCCATGCTTGGGTTAAGTGAACCGGGAAACCGGGTATGGATTTCCGACAGCAGAAACCCAAAACGCAAACTTCAATACACGTTGGAACTAATGGAAGTTGACGGACCGGACGGGAAAACACTGGTTGGAATCAATACCATGCATCCCAACAAATTGGCAGCCGAGGCGATCACGTCGAAACTGATACCGGAACTAGCTGGCTATGATGTCATGCGCAAGGAAGTCAGATATGGCGAAAACTCCCGAATTGACATTTTACTGGAAAGCCCGCAACGCCGCCCCTGTTACGTCGAAATTAAGAATGTCCACCTGATGCGGCAAAATCGCCTGCATGAATTTCCAGATTGTAAAACAGCACGCGGTGCCAAACATCTCAATGAAATGGCGGCTATGGTGAGCGCCGGTGCACGGGCGGTGATGTTATATGTAATTCAACGCGAAGACGGAGATCGTTTTGCTCTGGCACGTGACATGGACCCGCATTATGTTATGGCCTATGAAAATGCTACCGCAATCGGGGTTGAAGCGCTGGCCATTCGGTGCAAAGTCTCAACCCAACAAATTGTGGCCTGTGACCCGATCCCCATCGTGGCACCTTAGAAACCACAACCAACTGAATTTTAAAATAGACAAGAGCCTGAATTGACCACCTATCTTGCAGCTGCTGAAGCCCCGTTGAAAAACACCGGCCAGATCAAAATTTATACGGCCGAGGATTTTGACGGCATGCGTCGAGCATGCCAGCTTACCGCCACATGCCTCGATGAAGTATCCAAAATGATCGAGCCTGGCCTGAAAACCGCAAAAATCGACAAATTTGTCTACGAATTCGGTATGGATCATGGCGCAGTACCCGCAACATTGAATTATCGCGGATATCCCTACTCCAGCTGCATTTCACTCAATCACGTGGTCTGCCACGGATTTCCCAGCGAAAAGCCCCTGCGCAGTGGTGACATTTTGAATGTCGACATCACGTTTGTGCTGGACGGCTGGCATGGAGATTCCAGTCGTATGTTTATCGCCGGACAGCCAAAACGCGCCGCCGAACGTCTTGTTGATATAACCCATGACAGCCTGATGGCTGGCATCGCAGCAGTCAGACCCGGCAACCGAATGGGTGCCATTGGGGCTGCCATTCAGGAGCTGGCAGAAAACCAACGGTGCAGCGTGGTGCGGGATTTTTGCGGCCACGGGCTGGGTCGGTTGTTCCATGATGCCCCAAACGTTTTGCATTATGGCAGTGTAAATGAGGGCATTGAAATGCGTCCGGGCATGATCTTTACAATCGAACCGATGATTAACTTGGGCAAGCATCACGTAAAAATTCTGCGTGATGGCTGGACAGCTGTGACCCGCGACCGATCTCTGTCGGCGCAATTTGAACATTCCGTTGGTGTAACGGATGATGGCTGTGAAATCTTCACCACTTCGCCCGCAGGATACACAAAGCCGCCCTATTTAACAGATTAGAGCGACCCATGGCTGAAAAGCCAAAAGACGAAAAAGTCTATCAAAACAAATCTTCCGGCACAGGTTCGCCGGTTCAGGCACCGCATTATCACGGCCATCGCGAAAGGTTGCGACAAAAATTCAGTCGGTCCGGCGCGTCGACGCTCGCCGATTACGAATTGCTGGAATTGCTGTTATTTCGCTTTGTCCCGCGCGTTGATACCAAACCCGTTGCAAAGGGCCTGCTTCAACGGTTTGGGTCGATTTCCGGAGTTCTGGGTGCAACGGAACGTGAATTGACGCAAGTCCCAAAAATCGGAACCAATGCTGCCAGGGATATAAAGGTCGTTGCAGCTATTTCCAGCCAGTCACTGCGCTCAGAGATCCAGCAAAAAACCGTATTGAGTTCCTGGTCATCGGTGATCGACTATTGCAACGCAACGATGGCACATGAAAAAGTGGAGCAGTTTCGCATTCTCTTTCTCGACAAGAAAAATGCTCTGATCGCCGATGAGGTACAGCAAACCGGAACAATCGACCACACGCCGGTTTATCCAAGAGAAGTCATTAAGAGGGCGCTTGAAGTCAGCGCTTCGGCACTGATTTTGGTTCATAACCACCCCTCGGGGGATCCCACGCCGTCGCGCGCCGACATTGAAATGACCCGTACCATCATCGAGTCTGCGGCCCCCATGGGCATCGTGATTCATGACCACATTATTGTTGGCAAGCAAGGTCATGCGAGTATGAAAGGCTTACAGCTGATATAAGCAAGAATCGACTTTCTTCTGGCGCTTACAACCGGTAAAACTCTCACATGATCCCCAAGATACTCTTCCCGGCCTTTTGCATATTTTTCGCATTGGCTTGCAGCCCTTCCAGCGCTGCAGATGTCATCGGCCTGTCTCTCCCTCTGGAAGCGCGCCTGACACCAGTTGCCAAGCGTATGGAGTTTGGCGCCCGGATTGCAGCTGAAAAACTCAACAAGTCAGGCCGGGAGGTGGAGCTGGTCCTTGTCAATGATGGCTGCGACATTGAAAGAGTATCCGAAACCGCCAGTTCGCTGGCAAAAGCCGGGGCTGAGATTGTTGTTGGCCCGGTATGTTTTCGTGTTGCCGTGGAGCTGGCTAAATACGCAAAGCAGGAAAACAGCCCTGTAAAATCCATGCCAATTGTCGCCGTCAACACGCGTAACAAATTGCTAACGCGGCTGCGGGAGGTTGACGAATTGCCCCTTTATAGCTTGTCAAATGCACCAGATGCGGAAGCCCGCGCTGTGGTTGATATGATCCTGCCCCAGTTTCAGAGCCGCCCATTCGCCATCCTTGACGATGGCAGTGTTTATGGCCGGGCGCTTGCAGATGATATCCGGGAACTGAGCGAGCAAGCAGGTCTGCGTGCCGTCGTCAACAGTAACTTCCGCCCTCTGCAGACAACTCAGATTGCGATGTTGCGGCGCTTGCGAAAATCTGGCGTTGAAGCTGTGTTCATTGCCGCAGCAGCCGAAGACGTCGTGACCATTGCCAATGATATTCGCACGCTCAGATTAGATTGGATGGTTGCCACTGGCGAGCGTGGACAATTATTACCCTACGCCGCCTCACCAGGCAGTAATATGGCCGGAATGATGATGGTTGCCGAACGTCAGCTGGCAACTGACGCATTGCGCCAGGAAGTCGGCGATTTGGGCGAGCTGGAGCTGGAAAACAGTCTTTTGCTCGGGCATGCGATTGTCGAATTGGGCGCTGAAGCCATCAAACGGAAGCTGATCGACCTCACCGGAGCAACATTTGAAACCATTATCGGGCCGCTGACATTTGACCAATCCGGCCGCGCCATCCCCATGCCATTTGTCCTTTCAAGGTGGCGCGACGGAGCGTTTGAAGTCGTGCGGGATAATTAGGGGCTAAATATCGTGAAGCCAGGTCCCCTAAATCTGATCACCGATATAGCCGGTCTGCGGATCGGCAATGCCGATAATGCAAATGTGAAATCCGGCACAACCGTGCTCATCTGCGATGTGGAAAACACCGCCTCCGTCCATGTTATGGGCGGTGCACCAGGCAGCCGCGAAACTGATTTACTGAGCCCCGAAAACACGGTGCAATCCGTTGATGCGTTTTTTCTATCAGGCGGGTCGGCCTTTGGTCTGGAAGCTGCAACGGGCGTTCAAACCGCGATGGTCGAACAAAATCGGGGTTTTGAAATTCGTGGGCTTCGTGTGCCGATTATTCCCGGAGCCATTATTTTCGACCTGACAAATGGCGGTGACGACGATTGGGAAACCAACAGCCCCTACGCTGATCTGGGCTATCAGGCAGCCAACAATGCTGCCACACATTTTGACATTGGATCGCACGGTGCCGGTTTTGGCGCATTGACGGGTGGTCCCGGCCCCGGGTTAAAAGGCGGCCTCGGTTCAGCTTCAACATTATTGCCCAACGGCGTGACAATTGGAGCACTGGCCGTGGTCAATGCCCTGGGCGCGCCGACAGTCGGAAATAGTCCGTGTTTCTGGGCTGCACCGTTTGAAATTGGTGATGAATTCGGCGGACTTGGCTGTGCCAACGTTCCAGCGCAAGAAAGCCGCGCCACACGCATAAAATTTCGCGACAATCAGGCATATGGTGCCAATACAGTCATTGGAATCATTGCAACCGACGCACCGCTGACCAAAGCTGAATGCAAGCGACTGGCGGTTCTTGCCCATGATGGTATTGCCCGTTCACTGTGGCCCGCCCATACCCCATTGGACGGTGATTTGGTTTTTGCCGTGAGTACAGGAGCAGTTGGCGAACCACCTACAATGGGAGAGCAAATAGAAATGTCTGCTGTCGCTGCCAGCACGATGAGCCGCGCCGTTGCCCGTGGGGTTTATGCCTCCAAAGATGCCGACGGAGATTTGTTTCCAAGTTGGGCAAAAGCCTTTGGCCGCGATTGAGCCGAGTTTCCCGTCGTGTTAGAGCCGTTCAGGTTCAAGCAGCCCGTAGTGGCAATCTGAGACAGCAACATGGCAAATAACATTCTTATCGCTCCTTCCATTTTGGCGGCCGATTTTTCAAAGATTGGTCAGGAAGTCACCGATGTCCTGTCTGCCGGTGCTGACTGGGTGCATCTCGATGTGATGGACGGACATTTTGTACCCAATATCTCCTTTGGTCCGGTCATCATCGAAAAACTGCGCCCATTGACCGATGCTGTATTCGACACTCATTTAATGATTGCGCCCTGCGACCCCTATCTGGAAGCTTTTGCCAGGGCCGGCAGCGATCTGATCACCATTCACGCGGAAGCCAGCCCGCACATGCATCGATCCTTGCAGGCTATCCGTTCACTGGGCAAAAAGGCCGGTGTCGCCATCAATCCCGGCACGCCGGTATCGGCTTTGGAACACGTCGTGGATCTGGTTGATATGATATTGATTATGTCGGTAAACCCCGGATTTGGCGGCCAGAAATATATTTCAGAATCCGCCAATAAAGTGGCTCAGGTAGCGGCCCTGATTGGTGACCGGGATATTCGCATTCAGGTCGACGGCGGCATCACCGCCCAGACAGCACCGCTGGTCGTTAATGCTGGTGCGGACGTTCTGGTTGCCGGGTCGGCAATCTATGACGGCAGGGGCAAAGATTCGTACGCCAAAAACATATCTGCTATAAGGGCTGCTCTGTAAGCCCATAATAGTAGGAGGTTATGAACCGCTTGCCAGAACTCAATTTTTTTCCCCGTGTCTCATCAATCAGCCTCGCCGTCTGCCTCGCCGCCTGCCTCGCCGCCTGCTTCGCCGCCTGCCTCGCCGTTGGGTGTTCGGTGGCCTTTCAACCTGCTTTGGCCGCTGAAAATTCGACTGGCAACAGTTTGGGATTTAGCCGGGATGGCAACCATTTCGTCTTTGAGGAATATGGCACGACGGACGGACTCGGCCTGCCATATGTCAATCTCTACGGAATAGACATCGCTGGTGATCGCTGGGTCAAAGGCACGCCTGTACGGTTGAGAGGGACAGAAGAAGAGGCCATTGCGTTTGAAAAAAAACTGGCTGACGACGGCATCACAGATCGTTGGGAGATCGAAGCCGGTTTCCGCGAGACGGCGAACCAAAAGCGGTTGCAAGCTCAGGAAGTGGCACGCCCTGCCCTGGCGCCACTTGGAAAATTGTCTGCGGCCCAGTTGCAGGTCTATAACCCGCCACACGAATTTACCAGCAACGCAAAACAAGTGCGCTTTTCGCTGGTCGGATACCGAACGTTGGTCAATTCCAGCACATCCCAGGACGTCTGGCGGCTGAACCTCGCCGAATTCAAATTTCCGGCCAAAAAGGAATGTTTTGAACAGTACGATTCAATGAAAGGGTTTTCGTTGAGACTGACTAATGAGGCGAGCGGAACCGAACTTGTCTTAAACAAAGACGCGCGGGTTCCAAAATCGAGGGGCTGTCCGCAAAAATACTACATCGAACAGGTGCTCACCTATGCACGCCCGGACGGATCGTATTCGTTGGCGGTTCTGGTTCGCTATTCATTGCCCGGATTTGAGGGCCCCGACGGGCGCCTATTGGCGGTCACGGCGATAGTTGATCCACAAAACTGAGTAAATTGGCTGATAGATCGTCGTTTATTCTAGTGCCATAGCAGCTTTTTTGTGACCTGCCCGAGCCTGCCGTTGATGCTTGAACAGCGCGGTGTTATGGCAGCATGGATTTCCCCAGCCAAGGCCCCAAAATGATCCCTCGCTATTCCCGTTCCGTCATGACTGATATTTGGTCACCTGCCTCGAAGTTTCGAATCTGGTTTGAGATTGAAGCCCATGCATGTGATGCCCTTGCAGAACTCGGCGTCATCCCAGAACAGGCAGCAAAGACCATATGGGAAAAAGGCAATGCGGTTGAGTTTGACGTCGGTCGCATCGACGAAATTGAACGTGAAACCAAGCATGACGTGATTGCCTTTTTGACCCACCTGGCGGAAATCGTCGGACCGGATGCGCGCTTTGTTCATCAGGGCATGACCTCATCGGATGTTCTGGATACCTGCTTTAATGTGCAATTGGCCAAAGCCACCGACATTTTGCTGGATGACATGGATAAGCTTCTGGCGGCTTTGAAAAAGCGGGCGATGGAACACAAAAACACCGTCACCATTGGACGCTCCCACGGTATTCATGCCGAACCGACAACTTTCGGCGTGAAATTGGCGCAAGCCTACGCGGAGTTTGAACGCTGCAGGCAACGGCTTGTACAGGCACGCGCAGAAATCGCGACATGTGCCATCTCTGGTGCGGTGGGCACATTTGCCAATATTGAGCCAGCAGTTGAAGAACACGTCGCCAAGGCCATGGGCCTGACCGCGGAACCCGTGTCAACGCAGGTGATCCCCCGGGACCGGCACGCCATGTATTTTGCCACATTGGGTGTCATCGCCTCATCAATCGAACGTCTGGCCACCGAAATCAGACATTTGCAAAGAACTGAAGTACTGGAAGTCGAGGAATATTTTGCACCCGGTCAAAAAGGTTCTTCGGCCATGCCACATAAGCGCAATCCGGTGTTGACGGAAAACCTCACCGGCCTGGCCAGAATCGTCCGCATGGCGGTAGTGCCGGCGATGGAAAATGTTGCGCTTTGGCACGAACGCGACATCTCTCATTCTTCGGTTGAGAGGATGATCGGACCAGATTCTACTGTTACTCTCGACTTTGCCTTAAATCGCTTGACGGGTGTCATCGAAAAGCTGTTGGTCTATCCAGAAAACATGGACAAGAACCTGAATAAATTCAAAGGTCTGGTCCATTCCCAACGGGTCTTGCTGGCACTCACCCAGGCAGGTTGCTCGCGCGAGGACAGCTACCGTCTCGTACAGCGCAACGCCATGAAAGTCTGGGAGGAAGACAAGGATTTTCTGACCGAATTGCTGGCTGACGCGGAAGTAACGAACGTCTTGAGCGACGCGGAAATTCGTGAAAAATTTGATCTCGGCTATCACACCAAACATGTCGACACGATTTTCCAGCGGGTGTTTGGTTAGAGCCAGGTAAGCTAAGCCCGCCGAAACACTGAAATCGCCACCCCACATGAGGACATCATGAAAATTTCGCAAGCTGGATTGATTATGGTGCCCGGATATACAAATTCCGATCCAGACCATTGGCAATCGCGTTGGGAAAGGCAGATGAAAACGGCGCGGCGGGTGCACCAGGATGATTGGCTCAAACCGGTTGTCGAAGACTGGACCGATAATCTGATCGCCGCAGTTGACGACGCGACAAATCCGGTTGTCCTGATTGCCCACTCACTGGGTGGGCAAGTTGTGGCGCAGTCAATTGGCAAGATGTCACCGAAACAAAAGGCCCGTATCAGGGGGGCGTTTATTGTCGCACCGCCAGACGTTGAAAATCCTGGTCTGCGTCCCAAACATCTGATGACATTTGGTCCCTATCCCCGCGATCCATTCCCGTTTCCAAGTGTTGTTGTGGCCAGCCAGAACGACCCATTCTGTTGTTATGAAGTTGCCGGAGATATGGCCAACACCTGGGGGTCATTGCTGATCGATGCCCGTGAAAGCGGCCATATCAATTCCGAATCAGGTCACGGCCCTTGGCCCGACGGATTGATGGTATTTGCCAACTTCATGAAGAAACTGGCGGACTAAATCACCAGACTGTCCGCCAATTAGAAGTGATTATTTACGAAAGTCCATCTGGCTGAGCGCGGTCTCAATACCGTTCTTTATGTAGTATGGATCATTTCCAAGGGCTGCATAATCAAAGCCCAGTTGATTGGCCAATTCGGTCTGGGCAACGTTGCCGCACCAGGTGTAAGCCAGTTTACCACGTTTCTTGGCCTCGATTGGCATCGACCTGACAATATCAATTGTATCAGGTCCATAAGATTCAGCCACCACATTTTGACGGATCGAGATAGACAGATCACCCGGTCCGCAAAAAATACCGTCTATGCCGTCCAGATCGAGAATGGCACCCATGTTTTCAACGGCCTGAGCAGTTTCAATCATCGCCAAAACTAGCGTATTTCGATTTGCGTTGGTCACATAATCTTTTGGTGTAACGCCCAACAATCCGCTAACTTGCGTAACGCCTGCTGAACGATCGCCAACCGGAATATATTTGGAATAGGACACCAGATTTTTGGCGTCTTCCACCGTATTGATCATCGGAGCGATAATTCCGTGCGCCCCGGCATCCAGTGCCCGACTGACCAGATCAAAACGGCCAACAGGGATACGCACGATAACGGGTTTGCCGGACGGCATGACCGCTGCAATGCCTCGTATGACGCTATTTTCGGTCTGCATGCCGTGCTGCATGTCCAGCGTCACCGCATCGACACCGGTTCTGGCAAGTTCCGTCAGGTATAGTGGATCCTGCATACCGGTCCAAGCAGACACGGTCATCTGCCCGCTGTTCATCAGCTTTTTGAGTCTGTCCATGACTCCCCCTCCTGTGGTCCTATTCGGCTTGAATCTGTTCCACAGCTTTGGCCAGCAACTCGTTCATTTTCTTACGAATATCCTGATCACTTACAGTGATTTCGGCGGCATCAAAATCTCCGCGTATTTTACGAAAAACATCGTCATCGCCAGCTTCTTCAAAGTCGGACAGGATGACTTCCTTTGCATAGGCTTCTGCATCGTCCCGGCCGAGTTTTTCTGCCGCCCAGTGACCGAGCAGTTTATTGCGTCGCGCTTCGGACTTGAACTTCAGTTCTTCGTCGTGGGCAAACTTCCTCTCAAAACCTTCGCCGCGTTCTTCTAAAGATGACATGTGAAACTCCTGGTAAGTCTGGGAAAAGCGGAATCATATGACCCGCATGTTTTGTTACTACAGATGTAGGTTGCGGTGGGATTCAAATCAACTCGCCTTTTCTGTGTCAAAGCACAAGGCGAAGTCGCGACGCAATTGTTTTATCGCGGCGAGTGGCTTATGCAACCATTGAGTCTATTTGGACCTGTCGACACAAGAAAGCGCATCATGAGCAGACGTCGTAAAATTTACGAAGGCAAGGCAAAGGTCCTTTATGAAGGACCCGAACCGGGCACTCTCATTCAGTTCTTCAAGGATGATGCTACTGCGTTTAATGCCAAAAAGCATGAGATCATTGACGGCAAAGGCGTGCTGAACAACCGGATTTCCGAGTATATCTTTGAAAACCTGAACAAAATCGGCATACCGACCCATTTCATCAAACGCGTCAATATGCGTGAACAGTTGATCAAGGAAGTCGAAATCATTCCTCTGGAACTGGTGGTTCGCAACATCGCTGCCGGGTCTTTGTCGCAGCGTTTGGGCGTCGAGGAAGGAACCGTTCTTCCCCGTTCGATTATCGAATTTTATTACAAGAATGACGAACTCAACGACCCCATCGTCTCAGAAGAGCACATCACCGCATTTGGCTGGGCTTCGCCGCCTGAAATCGACGACATGATGGCCCTGGCAATTCGCGTCAACGACTTCCTTTCAGGTCTGTTTATGGGCGTCGGCATTCAACTGATCGATTTCAAAATTGAATGTGGTCGACTGTTTGAAAATGACATGATGAGAATCGTTGTTGCCGACGAGATATCGCCGGATTCCTGCCGACTGTGGGATGTCAAAACCCGCGAAAAAATGGACAAAGACCGCTTTCGCCAGGATCTTGGCGGACTGCTCGAAAACTACCGCGAAGTCGCAAAGCGTCTGGGCATCATGAATGAAAATGAGCCGGTGCGCGGCAAAGGCCCTGTGTTGGTGAAATCAGACTGATGAGCATGAAGACTTATTCCGCCCGGGTGCGGGTAACATTGAAGCGCGGCGTCCTCGACCCGCAAGGAAAAGCCATCGAAGGGGCACTCGGCTCATTGGGTTTTGCGGGCGTCAATCAGGTTCGTCAGGGAAAAACTTTCGATATTAATCTTGATGCGACCAGCAAAAAACAAGCCGAAGATTCACTCAATGCAATGTGCGAAAAGCTTCTCGCCAACACGGTGATCGAGGATTACGCGGTATCAATCGACTGACATCGTTTTCGACCTACCATTTGAATTGCAATCTTTTATCAGCCTGTTTGGCCGAACGCAGCACGCTGAACCGACCGCTTTGTCCAAATTGTATTTTCCAGGTCTTTAACCATATTGCCTAAGAGTCTGGGCACCATTTCCTGTCATCCTGCTGAGGGGTCAATTTGATTGACCATGTGGATATTGGGAAACAGACCTATGTCAAAGAAAATCTTGAACCTAACGGTCGCTGCATTGATGCTGGCCAGCACCTCTCAGGCGTTCGGCGGCAATTATTCGACCGGTGCTCAGATTGGCAGCGCACCAACTGCTGCCCAGCAGGCGTTCCGTGACGATCAGATGCGAATTCGCAATCAGGGAGATTTTCTACACGAAAGCGAACGCCGCAATGGTGGCAAATTGGTGATCGCGGTAACCAAGAGCCTTTGGCGCAAGATGCACCGAAGACTGCGTCGGCAAAGGGTTGAATGGTCGGAGCCATCTAACACGCACCACGATCCTTACCAATAAGGACTTTGGTCAACATCCACGGTTTTTTAGGCTGAATACAGCAGCTTTGCTGGTTATCGTTGAATTGATTTGGTAGGTATTCACCAACACACTTTATCAGTTGATACGGATCTCCATGCAGAGAACCACCATTGTGCTATTCCCCGGTTCAAACCGGGATCGCGATATGATTGCCGCAATCACCAAAGTCAGCGGCGCGTCCCCCACCCTTGCCTGGCACACAGACACAAGTCTACCAGAAAGCGATCTTGTCATCATTCCCGGTGGTTTCTCGCATGGCGATTATTTGCGTTCCGGCGCCATCGCTGCGCGTGCGCCGGTGATGAAGGCTGTTTCACAGGCCGCCGCAAAAGGTGTTCGCATCCTTGGCGTCTGCAACGGTTTTCAAACTCTTACTGAGGCTGGCCTGTTGCCTGGCGCGTTGATGCGCAACGCGCGGCTGACCTTTGTTTGCAAGGAAGTTAAATTGCTGGTCGCCAACGCTGGCAATGCCTTTACGGCGGGATACCGTGAAAGTGAGGTAATTCGCTGCCCGGTTGCCCATCATGACGGGAACTATTTTGCCGATCCGAAAACGCTGAAAGCCCTTGAAGACAACAATCAGGTGGCATTCCGCTATACTGAAGGCACAAATCCAAACGGCTCGATCAATGACATAGCTGGTATTTTTAACATCAATGGCAACGTTTTGGGCATGATGCCGCATCCCGAAAATCTGATCGAACCCGCTCACGGGGGGCAAGACGGACGACGCCTGTTTGAAGGCGCTCTGAATATGTTGGAGACAGAACAAGCTTGATGTCACTGTTCGCCCGCCCTAAGCCACCATCCTTCGTGACCGCATTCCGCACCCTCACCGCCTTCACCGCGCTTGCTGCACTCAGCGCACTCGGCGCCTGTTCGCAAACCACCAAAACCAAACAGGATATCAGCCCGCAGAGCACAATGGTGGGCGTCGCCAAACAGGTACAGAGCTGCTGGTTTGCCAAAAAGGACCCCGCGCTGAAAGGCTATACAATGGCGCCGGAGGTGAATTCATACAGCGGCAAGCCACGAATTCTGATTGTGCCACGAAACAATCCAGCCGGATTGCCAAAACTTGTGGCTCAGGCCGAACGGCTCAACGGGCGCACCTCCTTCACAACATTCGGCCCTCTGCTTGCTACCGCAGATGGTCCCAGACTAGAAGCATCGCTGCGTGCCTGGGCGCAGGGTTCCCGCTCTTGCTGAACAGGCCAATTGGACCATGACCGTCACCAACACTCATCCTATCACTTCTGAATTGATCGTCAGCCATGGCATCAATGAACAGGAATATTCCCGCATTCTCGAACTCACCGAGCGCGAGCCGACATATACTGAACTCGGCATCTGGTCGGCCATGTGGAATGAGCACTGTTCTTACAAGTCTTCAAAAAAATGGCTGAAAACATTACCGACAGAAGGCGCTCGCGTGGTTTATGGGCCGGGCGAAAATGCCGGTGTGGTCGATATCGGTGATGACGATGTCGTGGTGTTCAAGATGGAAAGTCACAATCATCCGTCTTTCATTGAACCTTATCAGGGAGCCGCCACCGGGGTCGGCGGCATTTTGCGGGACGTTTTTACCATGGGTGCACGGCCAATCGCTGCCATGAACGCTCTGCGCTTTGGTGATCCCGGTCATGCCAAAACCCGTCATCTGGTCGCTGGTGTGGTGTCGGGGATCGGAGGATACGGAAACTCATTCGGTGTTCCCACCGTCGGTGGCGAGGTCAATTTTCATTCACGCTACAATGGCAATATTCTGGTCAACGCATTTGCCGCCGGTCTGGCCAAACGAGATGCCATCTATATTTCAAAGGCTGAAGGAGTTGGCCTGCCAGTTGTCTATCTTGGGGCCAAAACCGGACGTGACGGAGTTGGTGGCGCAACAATGGCATCGGCCGAATTTGACGATTCCATCGATGAGAAGCGGCCAACTGTCCAGGTCGGGGATCCATTTACCGAAAAATGTCTGCTGGAGGCCTGCCTTGAGCTGATGGCCAGCGGCGCAGTAATCGCCATTCAGGACATGGGCGCTGCCGGTCTGACCTGTTCGGCTGTAGAAATGGGTGCCAGGGGCGACCTCGGCATTCGCCTGAATCTGGACGAAGTGCCGGTACGCGAAGAGAATATGACAGCTTATGAGATGATGCTGTCGGAGAGTCAGGAGCGCATGTTGATGGTTTTGCGGCCTGAAATGGAAGACGAGGCCAAGGCCATATTTACCAAGTGGGATTTGGACTTTGCCATTGTTGGCCTGACCACAGATGATCTAAGATTCTCGATTCACCATCAAGGTGAGGAAGTTGCCAACCTGCCGATCAAGCAATTGGGCGATGAAGCCCCTGAATATGATCGCCCATGGGTTGAGCCAGGCAGCCATTCGCAACAGGAGCCGCATCTGTTTGCACCGCCCCACGATTTTAACACTGCATTGCTGAAACTGATCGGATCTCCTGACCTGTGCTCAAGGCGCTGGGTCTGGGAGCAATATGACACGTTGATACAAGGCAATTCCATGCAATTGCCCGGCGGCGATGCCGGGGTGGTTCGGGTTGACGGACATCCAAGCAAAGCCCTGGCCTTCTCATCTGATGTGACGCCACGATATGTCGAGGCCGATCCGTTTGAAGGAGGCAAACAGGCGGTAGCAGAATGTTATCGCAACCTGATCGCCACCGGAGCAGAACCGTTAGCTGCCACCGACAATCTAAACTTTGGCAATCCTGAAAAGCCCGAGATCATGGGACAACTTGTTGCCTCGATCAGGGGTATAGCAGAGGCCTGTCAGGCGCTTGGGATGCCTATCGTTTCGGGTAATGTCTCGCTTTACAACGAAACCAATGGCCAGGCGATCCTGCCGACACCGACAATCGGTGGCGTTGGACTGATTGATGAACACGAACGCATGGCCCGGGTCGGTTCAATGCAGGCTGGTGATGCCGTGTTCCTTATCGGCACAGAAGGCACCCATCTCGCGCGGTCCATCTACCAGCGTGAAATTCTGGGTGAGGAAACAGGCCCTGCCCCACAGGTCGATCTGTTGATGGAAAAAGCCCGTGGTGAATTTGTCCTCGCCGCCATCCGCTCAGACTATGCTTCTGCTGTCCACGATGTTTCCGATGGCGGCCTGGCCGTTGCCTTGGCAGAAATGTGTATGGCCGCGGATCTTGGCATGAAATGCGACATTGATATCACCTATCCCCATTCAGCCTTGTTCGGCGAAGATCAAGCGCGCTACATTATGACGATCAACAGCGAATGGGCAGGTATGTTCGCTGCCAACAGCGAAGGTGCAGGAGTTTCATTTGCGCAAATTGGCCAAGTCACAGACGAGCGCTTGATAATCAACGATCTGATAGACATATCTGTAGGAGACTTGAAAACGGCCCACGAATCATGGTTTCCCGATTTTATGGGTGAAACCGCACTGGCCGAAGCAGCGGAGTAAGCAACATGCCAATGGACGCAGGCGATATCGAAATGATGATCAAGGAGGCGCTTCCGGATGCCAGGGTGTCGATCCGTGATCTGGCTGGTGATGGTGACCATTATGCAGCTGAAGTAGTCTCTTCGGAATTCATCGGCAAATCGCGGGTGCAACAGCATCAGATCGTTTACGCCGCTTTGAAGGGTAAAATGGGGGGTGTGCTTCACGCTCTGGCGCTACAAACCAGCGCACCTGAGTAGCGTTCATCAATGTCGGATACTCAGTTCTACTCTTTACTTATTGTGGTTTTGATCTTTTTCCTGGGCCTGGTGGCTTATATTGTGAAAGGAAATATAGATCGCAAACGAGCACCAAAAAAGTACAATTGGAAACCGGAGCAGGACTATGACGTTGTTATGCGGGGAGAAACCCCAATGACACCGGGCTTTCCGATCTTGAAAAAACGCAACAAGACCAGCCCGACAGGACATCAGGCAAAGAACCCGAATTCTACGGATCGCGAATAAGTAACGACCGTCGCCTCTGGATATTGGAGGCAAAGGAGCTTAAATAGCAGATAACCCGTCGGACCTTGAACCCGACCTGAGCAAGGATGCAACGAAAATGAGCATGAATGAATTTATCGAAAACGAAGTGAAGACAAATGATGTGCTTGTTTTCATGAAGGGCACACCGGCATTTCCGCAGTGCGGCTTTTCGGGACAGGTTGCCCAGATCATGGATTATCTCGGCGTTGAGTGGAAAGGCGTCAATGTATTGGCTGATGATGACCTTCGCCAAGGTGTCAAAGATTTCACAAACTGGCCAACGGTTCCGCAGGTTTATGTCAAAGGCGAGTTCGTTGGCGGATGCGACATTGCTCGCGAAATGTTCCAGTCCGGTGAACTGAAGACATTATTGGAAGAAAAAGGTGTGGTCATGGCTGGCAAGGCAACCGCCTGAACGGCTTTGCCAAACCCATCATTCTGATTATTCTAAGGGCGTGTCAGTAGACGCGCCCTTTTTGTATTGGAGCCATAGATGAGTGAACTTGCATTTGAAGGCTTTGGCGACAACGCGATGCCGTTTCTCAAAGCCCTTGGCTTTCATCAATCCCGGGAATGGTTTCAGGAAAACCGCAAAATCTACGATGCAGAATTGTTTATGCCTTTCGTTGCCTTGCTGCAAAGCGCCAATCAACGTCTGGCCGCAAAAAACATCCCGCTGCGTGGAGAGCGTAAAACATCCCTGTTTCGAATTAATCGAGACATCCGGTTTTCAAAAGAAAAGCACCCTTACAACACCCGCGTCAGCGGCGTTCTCACCAGAACCGGCACGAAGAAGGACACGGGCGGGCTTTATATGCATTTTGAACCGGATAATTGTTTTCTGGCCTCGGGCCTGTGGTTTCCACCGGGCCCCAAGTTGAAGGCGATGCGCGAGCAGATCGTTGCGCGCAAGAGTGCATTTCTCAAACTCACCAAAGAGTTGGAAAGGTCAGGCCTGCCCATTGGTCACGACCAGATGGTCACACGCACTCCATTGGGATTTAAGGACGTAGACGATCAGGACGTGTTGTTCTGGCTGAAACACAAGAGCTTCATTATTCAGCAAAAACTGGATGAGAAAGTCATTCACACGCCCCAACTGCTTGATGAAATTGAACAATTTGGTGCCAAGATCATGCCATTTATGCAATTCGTCTGGCGCGCGACGGATCCGTTGCGCGAGGAATAAGAGGTGTCGATTTGGGTCAGGGAAATGGGCTTGGCTGACAGGTCGATATGGGCTGAGATGCGCCAGCAATTGTTTGACGATCTGTCAATCGACGCGCAAAACAAGGAAATCGATGATCTGCTTGAAGACGAAGATTGTCGTGGGTACATCGCTCTGGATGAAGATCAGGCATCTGGGTCAGTTCAAACCATCGCCGCAAGGGTGTGGGAAGAGCCCTGATCAAGCAAGTTACCGGCGAATTGAAGGAACAGGGATTTCATGAACTATGTTCCGATGCGGAGGAACAGAATTTCAACTCCCATCGGGCTCATGAAGATTGGGGTTTTGAAGAAACCGAACGCGTTATCTATTTTCGCAAACCATTGGCATAGATAGTCTTTGGCGTCAGACCCCTAATTCAATCCGCCAAAATCAAACAGTTCCGTGTCCAGTAAATGACTGGGATTGGCGTTTCCCAACGCCCTTATCATCGTATCTTTACGGCCCGGCATGCGTTGTTCGATCTCTGCAATCATGTTTTTCATGACATTGCGCTGCAGCCCATCCTGCGAGCCACACAGGTCACAAGGAATGATCGGAAAATTCATCGCTGCGGCGAATTTGGCCAGATCGTCCTCGGCGCAAAATGACAACGGGCGTAATACCAGCAGGTCTTTTTCATCATTGAGCAGCTTGGGCGGCATTGCCGCAAGTTTTCCACCGTGAAACAGGTTCATGAAGAAGGTTTCCAAAATGTCTTCCCGGTGGTGCCCAAGAACCAAAGCGTCACAGCCTTCTTCGCGAGCTATTCGGTAAAGATTGCCACGCCGCAGTCGCGAACAAAGCGCGCAATAGGTCGCTCCTTCAGGCACCTTTTCCTTCACAATTGAATAGGTATCGCGATATTCAATGCGGTGTTCAATGCCATTGAGTTCCAACCAGTCCGGCAAGATGTGTTTTGGAAAATTTGGTTGCCCCTGGTCCAGGTTGCAGGCCAGCAGATCAACATCCAGCAGCCCACGCCATTTCAGATCAAGCAGCAGCGCCATCAGTCCGTAGCTATCCTTGCCACCTGACAATCCAATCAACCATTTTGGTCGTGAACCAGTAGGTTTGGGCACAACCATAGAATAGGTTTCCAACGCCTCACGCGTGTGTCTGATCAGCCTTTTGCGCAGTTTGTTGAACTCCAGACCGGACGGCGCATTGCGAAACATTGGATGGCAATTATCCGCCGAGACATCCAATTTCACTGCTGATTGTGACATGTCAGACTTCCACAAAAAAAGGCTGCCCATTCGAGCAGCCTTTTTGAATTTCGTAAACCATAGATCTTAGCGTGAATAAAATTCGACGGTCAGGTTTGGTTCCATCACCACCGGATAAGGCACATCGCCAAATGTCGGCACAGTGACGAATGTTGCAGTCATCTTGTTGTGATCTGCAGAAATGTATTCAGGAACATCGCGCTCCGCCAGTTGACCAGATTCAAGAACGATTGCCAGTTGCTTCGACTTTTCGCGGATTTCAATCACATCGCCAGGCTTGCAACGGTAAGACGGAATGTTGACCCGAACGCCGTTGACCTTGATATGGCCGTGGTTGATGAACTGACGTGCTGCAAACACGGTTGGTACGAACTTGGCGCGGTATACGATGGCGTCCAAACGACGTTCCAGCAGACCGATAAGGTTTTCTGAAGTGTCACCCTTCATGGCAGAAGCCTGGTCGTAGATTTTGCGGAATTGTTTTTCCGAAATGTTGCCGTAGTAGCCCTTCAGTTTCTGCTTCGCACGAAGCTGAATACCGAAATCTGACAACTTGCCTTTACGGCCCTGTCCGTGCTGGCCGGGACCATATTCACGACGGTTAACTGGAGACTTGGGACGGCCCCAGATATTTTCGCCCATACGGCGATCAATTTTATATTTCGATGATTGGCGCTTGCTCATAGCATTTCCTCAGATAAAAAATGTTCACAGACCATCTGCAAACAAGAGAAAACGCACCCTCCTCTTCCGGCACTTTGAACCGGATGACAGAACCTTGCGCGCACGCTTTGCGACCAAGGCCCACGGGATACGTAGATCGCGCCAGCAGTTTCCCGCAAACGCAGGTGTCAGATAGTGCAAGTTGGCAGGTCTGTCAAACGACTTTAAGGCCAAATCCGGATAATAGGCGCAGCATCTCCGGCTTTGGTCGACCCTTGGTAAATTCGGCAATATCCTGAACGTTTTCGATTGGCCCACCATGCGTCAACAGGCTTTGTGCATGACGTCCAATGGCTTCCGCTGGATTAAGCCAATCCACCGGCCATGGGGCCAGACGACGAAAGACATTTGCCAGAAATGGATAATGCGTGCACGCTAAAACGACAACATCGGTTCGGGCGCCCAGACGGTCGGTGAAACAGTCGGCAATTTCGGCAGATACAGCATCGTCGTCGACAGTGCCAGTCAGCATGAATTCTTCGGCCAGAACTGCGAGATTTTCTGCTCCCACCAGTTTCACGTTAACGTCACGGGCAAATTCCGACACAAGAGAACGGGTATAATCGCGCTGCACTGTACCCGGCGTTGCAAGAACCGAGACCTGCCCGGAAGACGTCCGTTCAGCGGCTGGTTTGATGGCTGGCACGGTGCCAACAATCGGAAAGTCAAAACACTTGCGCAAATGCGGCAATATGATGGTCGAAGCCGTATTGCAGGCAACGATGATCATTGACGGCTTATGCCGGTCCACCAGATCCTGAAAGACATAAATCAATCGGTCGACCAAGGCTCCCTCTTCCCATCCACCAATCGGAAACGAGGCATCATCGGCCACATAGACAAACCGATGTTCAGGCATCAGCACGCGGGCTTCCCGCAGCACCGAAAGGCCGCCAATTCCAGAATCAAATACGAGAATAGTCATGGCCTTGTTTAGACCTCGACAGGGGAGTTTCGCAAGCTATCGCGAGCCAGAGTTTACGATGGTTTTGCGTCTGCCAAATCCCTGATTCCTAGGCCTCGCAGCCTCTGCTTCGATCGCCACAGGTGGGACAAACGGTGCAACGGGTGGTGCTTCGACAGCGCGTAATGCGGCAGCTCTGGCAACCAGATCTGTTGCTTCATCGAGCATTCCAAGTCCTTCGCCACCGGTGCCCTTACCGTCATACTCATCGCCGCCGTCACCACCATCACCACCGTCGCCGCCGTCGCCGCTGCGGACATGAGCCAGTTCGACGGATGAGTTCTCTCGTGAATCGGCAAAGAACAGGATCATACCGACAATTGCGGCTGGAATGGCGCTGGCAAATTTCAGCATCCCGGTCACTGACACTTCGTTGGTGCCAATTATCAAATGGGGTGCAATATAGGGAGCCGCCCACAACAGGACGAAGAGCCAACCGGTCAGGGTGGACCCGCTGAAGTCACGGCTTCGTTTGAACACAAAACAGACCTGAACCCACATGCCCAAAGCACAAATGGCTGCTGGTATTGGCGCGGCGCGGAACAAGAACAAAGGACCGCCTTCGATAATTTCGATAATTCCTGCGCCACTTTGCAAACCAACCAATACCAGCAAGCCAAAATTCATCGCGCCGATAAATCCACTCAACAAGACATAGTTGAGGCGCTTCATTTGGCCGGCAGGCGATAGCAACAGGTGAAATGCGAACATGAAATTTTCCTTCTGGATGGCAGTCCACCACACAGCGGTTAAAAATTTCCAAGCAGGAGATCGGCTCTAAAAATCGTAGGTTTTGATCGGAATGATCTGTGGAATGGAATCAACACCAAATCCCAGATAATAAACAACAAACCAATAGACGAAGAAAATCACGGCGCTGATCAGCGAGTTCCACAACATGCGCTTTAGGATTTGCGGATTGGCGGGTGCAGCCGCCTCGGTGCCATCAACCACGGGGCCAACTTCAAATTGCGGCTTCATTCGAAATGGCAGGGAGATAAAAAGCACCATCCACCAGATAATGAAATAGATTGCGATACCTGTGCCGACCGCCATGGTTCAGACCTGCTCAAGTTCGACAAGCGTGCCGACAAAGTCTTTGGGGTGAAGAAACAGAACAGGTTTTCCATGAGCCCCAATTTTTGGCTGTCCATCGCCTAACACACGTGCGCCCTCGGCTTTCAGATGATCACGGGCAGCCAGGATGTCTTCAACTTCGTAGCAAATATGGTGCATGCCACCAGCCGGACTGGATTCCAGAAACTTGCCGATCGGAGACCCTTCCCCCAGAGGCTCGAGAAGTTCGACCTTCGAATTCGGCAATTCGACAAATACCACCGTAACGCCGTGTTCCGGCAAGGGTTGTGGTTTGGATACCGAAGCGCCCAGCGCGTCACGATACAGCCCGGTGGCTGCGGCCAGGTCCGGCACGGCAATCGCAACGTGGTTGAGTCGACCAATCATGGTCAAACCTTTTGAACGAACACATTGATAATTGGCTTTTTGCCCCATAACTCCCGCGCTTCACTGCGCAAGGCCCGTTCCACCGCCTGTTCAATACGACCGACATCGCGCCGTTTCTTGGGGGGGATGTTTTCAAATGCACTAACTGCGGCGTCATACAGCACGTCTTCGAACGAATCGTGTTCATCTGCCATGCGTGGCAGACCCTCACAGACGATATCCGGATCAGCCAGCAAATCGCCGTCCTTGTCGATAACCATCGACATGACGATATGACCGACCCAGGAAAGAATACGTCGTCGTTTTATGCCAGTTTGATCCTCCGTGCCGATCACCCGGCCGTCCTTATACACCCGACCACTATCGACCTGAGCAATGACTTCAGCAGCCCCAGGCGCCAGCCGCAACATATCGCCATTGCGGATCGGCGCAACGTCTTCAATGCCACACTCCCCCATCAATCCAGCATGGGCAGATAAATGCTGCGCCTCCCCATGAACCGGGACGCCTATCGTCGGCCGCGTCCACTCATACATTTGCTTCAGTTCATTTCGACGCGGATGGCCGGAAACGTGGACAAGCATTTCGCCATCCACAACAACATCAACACCCAGGTCCACCAGAGAATTTTGGATATTGATGATCTCACGCTCATTACCCGGGATGGAGCGGGATGAGAATATCACCTTGTCGCCCGGTGCCAGAGAGGCATTGCGATGATCATCACGAGACATCTTGCCCAATGCAGCGCGCGATTCACCTTGAGAGCCGGTGCAAATCACAACCAGTTCACGCCGCGGCACGCTCTGGAATTCATCTTCAGACAAAAACGGAGCAATGCCGTCCAGATATCCCAGTTCCCGCGATACTTCACAGACCCTCAGCATTGAACGTCCCAGAACCATGACCCGGCGTCCGACTTTTTCTGCAGCCAGCGCAATGGAGCGAATGCGGCCCACATTGGAGGAGAATGTCGTGACCAATACCCGGCCCGGTGCATCCTCGATAATATTGGCCAGACTGTCGGATACCTCTTCTTCGCTGGGACTGACGCCCTCGCGCATGGCGTTGGTGGAGTCGCATATCAGAGCCAGCACCCCTTCATCGCCCAGATGACGGAAATGCGCTTCATCGGTCTTTTGACCCAAGGTCGGTGCATGATCCAGCTTCCAGTCGCCGGTATGGATACAATTTCCCAGGGGCGAACGGATCATCAAAGACACCGGTTCAGGAATTGAATGAGTTACGTGCACGCCTTCAATCTCAAAGGCGCCGACCTTGAAGGGCTTGTTGGCTTCAAAAATCGTTACAGGTATTTTTTCAACACCCGGTTCTCCCTGAATCTTGGCTTCCAGCATGCCTGCAGTGAAAGCCGTGCAATAAACAGGAGCACGCAGTTTAGGCCACAGCGCCACCAGAGCGCCATAATGGTCTTCATGGGCATGTGTGATAATAATGCCGTCGAGTTTATCTACCCTTTCAACAATGTAGCTGATATCGGGCAGCACGAGATCTGCACCCGGCAGATCGTCGCCGGGAAAAGTCACGCCCACATCTACAATGATCCAGCGTCGATCACGGGCTGGTCCATAGCCATACAGAGCGAAATTCATACCGATCTCGCCGACGCCGCCAAGCGGCAGAAAGACCAGTTCTTGTTTTTGTTTTTGCTTTGCCATGCTGCCTTATGCACCCATTGTCTCTAATTTCCAAAGAATATATCAGCGGCGGAAATTTTATGCATTTGCCCAATTTTGTCGCAGAGCATAAGCCTTCCATCGACGTCAAGATCAACGAACTTTCCGGCAAGTTCGTGGTCCGGAAATCGTGCCACGATGTCTCGTCCCAACCCCTGACACCGATCCAGCCAGTCGCGACGTATTATTGAAAAACCCCTGCCTTGAGCCCAAACTCTCAACTGTTGCGCCATGGAAACTGCAAGATACGGGAACAAGTCCTGCGGAGTCAGATCAAAACCCGTTGCAGCAAGCGATGTGGCAGGATACATGGGGTCGTCTGGAAAATGACGACAATTGACACCACATCCAATCACCAAAGCCGTACGCCCGAATTCATCGAATTGTGCTTCCAGCAGAATCCCCGATAGTTTCTTTCTGTCCAGCAACAAGTCGTTGGGCCATTTGATTTTCAGCCGCTCCGCCAATTCGGGAACTGCCGCAATTATCGCCTCATAAAGCGCTAGTGAAACGACCAAAGGAAGAGTTGCAATTTCATCTTCGTTTGCCGGGTCGATCAACAACAAAGAGGCGTATAGATTGCCCGGTTTGGAGTCCCACCAGCGGCCGCGTCGAGCCCGTCCGGCGGATTGACTGTCCGCGGTGATCCAAAGCCGCCCGGGATCTCCCGAACTGGCCAGTTTCATCGCCTGTCCATTTGTTGAGTCTACTTCTGCCAGCGCCAAATGACGCCAGCCCAGCAGCCCCTCAATCGACGAAATCAATGGGTTGGGATTAGAGCCCATTTATTCCTGACCGTGCGTTAGCTAAAAAAAGTGCGGGCGGCGGCCGTCGCAATGCTCGACATGGGTCCAGCAATCACAACATAAAATACAGTGAATACGCTGGTAACGGCGAGTATTATTTTCAGCTCAGATGCCATTCCGACAAACCCCTGTTCAGGCTCATCAAACCACATCAGTTTGACAATCCGCAGATAATAAAACGCACCGACCACACTGGCGATCACACCAATCACCGATAAAATATACAGTTCGGCCTGAATGGCTGCGAGGAAAACAAAGTATTTTGCCCAAAAACCCGCCAATGGTGGAATGCCAGCCAGCGAAAACATGAAGGCCGTCAGCACCAGCGCCATCATAGGATTTGTCCGTGACAAACCAGCCAGGTCGGAAATATTCTCGACCATGCCATCGGTTCGGCGCATCGCCAGAATGCAGGCAAAAGTGCCAAGCGTCATCGCCATGTAAATGATCATGTAAAGAACAACACCGGACACACCCTCTTCTGAGCCTGCAGCAAGTCCCACAAGCGCAAAACCCATATGGCCGATGGATGAATAGGCCATCAGCCGTTTGATATTGGTTTGACCGATAGCGGCAAACGCGCCAAGCACCATGGAGGCGATTGACAGGAAGGTGATGATTTGGCGCCAGTCGGCAGAAGCCGGCTCAAACGCTCCCTGAACAACCCGTATCAACATCGCCATGGCGGCTATCTTTGGTGCTGCAGCAAAAAAGGCCGTCACCGGCGTTGGTGCACCCTCATATACATCAGGCGTCCACATATGGAACGGCACGGCCGAAATCTTGAACGCGATACCTGCCAGCACAAAGACAATGCCGAAGACAAGACCAAGTGAACGATCGCCAGCCATGGCTGCTGCAATTCCGTCAAATCCGGTATGGCCGGTAAAGCCATAAACCATCGACGCTCCATACAGCAGCATTCCAGAAGACAAAGCTCCCAGCACGAAATATTTCAATCCGGCTTCCGTTGAACGCAGAGAATCCCGATTGATCGCAGCAACCACGTAAAGCGACAATGCCTGCAATTCCAGACCCAGATATAATGAAATCAAGTCGTTTGCCGATACCATCAGCAGCATGCCAAGGGTCGCCAATACCACCAGAATGGGATATTCAAATCGGTCAAAATTCTCAAGACGGGCGAATCCAACCGACATGGCAATCGCAACACCAGAACCGATCAGCACCAGAATTTTCATCAACCGGGCAAATGGATCCATCACGAATGCGCCGTGAAAGGCTTCACCCGTAGCCGGGAACCAGATCAGCCAGATGCCCGCAAGAACGATCAATGCAACGGAAAGGCCGGTGACAATGCGTGTCGATTTATCGCCGATAAAGACACCGACCATCAACACAACCATGGCGCCGACACCGAGCAGCAATTCTGGCGTCGCCAGAGCCAGATTGGGGATATCCATGGCAAGTTCCATTTTTCGCCGCCCCTAATTGTTTGCCGCTGAAGCGGCTTGCACGGCACCGTCAATGGCCGCCTGATAATTATTGATTAAATTGTCTACAGATGCCTGCGTAACATCGAACACAGGTCCCGGATTCACGCCGAAATAGATCACCAGCACGATCAAAGGATAAAGGATCCATTTTTCACGCGCGCTCAGATCGAGCATCGATTTGAGAGCTTCCTTGTCCAGCGTACCGAAGACGACCCGCCGATACAGCCACAGCGCATAGCCAGCTGAAAGGATTACACCTGTCGTCGCGAAGAAGGCGACCCAGGTATTGGCCTGGAATGCACCCAGCAAGGTCAGGAATTCGCCAACAAAGCCAGCGGTACCCGGCAAGCCAACATTAGCCATCGTAAAGATCAGGAATGCCACAGCGTATTTCGGCATGTTGTTGACCAATCCGCCATAGGCCGCAATTTCACGCGTATGCATGCGGTCATAGACAACGCCAACGCAGAGAAAGAGCGCGCCGGATACCAGACCATGCGCCAGCATCTGGAAGATACCGCCCTGGATACCGTGGACATTGGCGGTGAATATTCCCATCGTCACATAGCCCATATGCGCAACAGATGAATAGGCGATCAGTTTTTTGATGTCTTCCTGCATCAGCGCCACCAGGGACGTGTAAATGATGGCAATCAGCGACAGGACGAAAACAAAATTCTGCATGTCGGCACTGGCCAACGGAAACATCGGCAACGAGAAACGCAGGAAGCCGTAACCGCCCATTTTCAAAAGGATCGCAGCCAGAATAACCGACCCGGCAGTCGGCGCTTCAACATGGGCGTCTGGCAGCCAGGTATGCACCGGCCACATCGGCATTTTCACCGCAAATGATGCGAAAAAGGCAATCCACAACCAGGTCTGCATGCTGGCGGGAAAATTATAGGCCAACAAAGCAGGAATGTCGGTTGTGCCCGCTTGCCAGTACATCGCCATGATAGCCAGCAGCATCAGCACCGAACCGAGCAGCGTGTAGAGGAAAAATTTAAAGCTCGCATAAACCCGGCGAGCCCCGCCCCACACACCAATGATCAGGAACATCGGGATCAGACCGGCTTCGAAGAAGACATAGAACAGAACAATATCCAGCGAACAGAATACGCCGATCATCAACGTTTCCAGGATCAGGAAAGCGATCATATATTCGCGAATGCGCTTTTCGACACTTTCCCAGCTCGCCAATATGCAAAATGGCATCAAAAAGGTGGTCAGGATGACGAACAGCATCGAAATGCCGTCCACTCCCAGATGATAGGATATACCGCCCTGTTCAATCCATCCCAGTTTTTCAACCAATTGAAAATCCGAGCGCGAATTGTCGAAATTGAACCAGATGCTCAACGACACCAGAAACGTCACAATGGTTGTAAACAGGGCGACATAGCGCACATTGCGCCGCGCGACTTCGCTGTCCTCCCAAACAAGGAAGGTAATCAGCGCACCGACCAGCGGCAGAAACGTTACAATCGACAGGATGGGTAGATCGGTCACGACTATCGAGCTCCCGGGAACAACATATAGGTGATCAACAGCGCGGCCCCGATCAGCATTGCAAAGGCATAATGATAGAGATAGCCGGATTGCAGCTTGACCACGCCACGGGTGACATCCAGCACCCTGGCCGAAATTCCGTCGGGACCCAGTCCATCAATCACTCGACCATCGCCCTTCTTCCACAGGAAATGGCCGATACGCATGGCGGGCCGGACGAACAGGAAGTCATAGATCTCGTCGAAATACCATTTGTTCAGCAGAAACTTGTACAGTCCGGGATGCTGACGTGCCAGTTCAACCGGCATGCTGGGTGACTTGATGTAGAACCACCAGGCGGTGGCGAAGCCAAGCGCCATCATGATAAACGGCGCCCATTTCACCAGCAGTGGCACATGGTGAAAGTTTTCCAAAATCTTGTTGTCTGCCCCGAGGAAAAGCGCATTTCTCCAGAAGTCGATGTAGTGCGGATCAAGGTGGCCGGGTTCGTGGTGCGAGCCAATGAATTGAGTGTAAAAGATTATTCCAGCCAGCAACGCACCAGCAGCAAGAACGTAAAGCGGCACCAACATGACGTTGGGGCTTTCATGCACATGACTCATGACATCGGCAGAAGCACGCGGCTTGCCGTGGAATGTCATGAAGATGAGGCGCCAGGAATAAAAGCTGGTGAACAGAGCCGCAATCACCGTCATCCAGAAGGCGTAACCCGCAAATGCGTTCTGGCCAACATAAAGGCTTTCAATGATTGCATCTTTTGAGAAGAAACCCGCAGTGCCAATAATTGTTCCGGGAATGCCCAGACCGGTCAGCGCCACAGTTCCAATGATCATCATCCAGTAAGTGCGGGGGATATGGGTGCGCAGACCGCCCATCTTGCGCATATCCTGTTCGTTTGAAACCGCATGGATAACCGCGCCAGCTCCCAGGAACAGCAAAGCCTTAAAGAAGGCATGGGTAAACAGATGGAAGATGCCTGCGCCATAGGCCCCAACGCCCAAAGCAGCGAACATGTAACCGAGTTGAGAACAGGTCGAATAAGCAATCACCCGCTTTATGTCATTCTGCACCAGACCGACGGTTGCCGCAAAGAAAGCCGTGGTTGCGCCGAACAAGGTGACAACGGTGAGGGCGGTCTGGGACAATTCAAATATCGGTGACATGCGAGCCACAAGAAAGACCCCAGCCGTCACCATTGTAGCAGCGTGGATCAGCGCCGACACTGGCGTTGGACCTTCCATCGCATCGGGCAGCCAAGTGTGCAGCAAAAATTGGGCTGACTTGCCCATTGCACCCATGAATAACAGCAGACAGATAATTGTCAGAGCGCTGTCGCGGGCCAGATCATAGCCGAGAAATGTCAACACAATGCGAGACTGCGCTTCGCTGCTGTCGGCGGCAAAGGAAGCAGCATTTGCAAAAATTACATCCAGATTGACGCTGTCAAACATCACGAATACGCCGCATATTCCGAGCGCGAAACCGAAATCTCCTACCCGGTTGACGACAAAGGCTTTGATTGCGGCGGCATTGGCGGATGGTTTTTTAAACCAAAACCCGATCAACAGATACGACGCCAATCCAACGCCTTCCCACCCGAAGAACATCTGAATCAGGTTGTCAGAAGTCACCAGCATCAACATGGCAAAAGTGAAAAGTGACAGATAAGCGAAGAACCGCGGCCGATGCGGGTCATGGCTCATATAGCCAATGGAATATATGTGCACCAGCGAAGAGACCGTGTTGACCACGATCAACATGACGGCAGTCAGAGTATCTACGCGAAATGCCCAGTCCACGGCAAAATTGCCAATGGTCATCCAGTTGAACACCTGGACGGTGAAAGGCTCAGCCCCGCCGAGCCAGAAACCAAAAAAATTGATCCAGCTGAGCAGCGCCGCGATTACCAGAAAACCGGAGGTGACATACTCGGATGCCTTGTCGCCAATTTGCTTGCCAAAAAGTCCGGCTATCAAAAAGCCCAAAAGCGGAAGGAAGACGATGAGATGAAGCATGATATCTATTCGCGCTGTTGCGCCTTACCCTTTCATCACATTGACATCTTCAACCGCGATCGAGCCACGATTGCGGAAGAAAACAACGAGTATTGCAAGTCCAATAGCCGCTTCAGCAGCTGCAACGGTGAGAACAAACAGCGCAAAAATTTGCCCCATCAAGTCTCCATTTGCCTGACTGAAAGCCAGGAAGTTGATGTTGACGGCGAGCAGGATGAGTTCAACCGACATCAGGATCACGATGACATTTTTGCGGTTTATGAAAATACCAAAAACGCCCAACGTGAACAGGATGGCGCCAACGGTGAGATAATGACTGAGTCCGATTTCCATGACTAAATCCCCTCACCAGATTTGACGCCGCGAAGCGTGACCGCGTCATCGGGATCACGCGCAACCTGGGTTGCAATATCCTGGCGTTTAACATCGGTGCGATGGCTCAATGTCAGCACAATCGCACCAATCATCGCCACCAACAGCACCATGCCCGCAAGCTGGAAGAAGAAAATATATCTTGTATATAGAAGATCACCCAACGCCTTGATATTCGACGTTTCAGCCATGTCCGGGATCGGTTGAACCGCAACGCGCGCGGTCTCTGCATCGAGTGAATAAGACCCGAGAACCAGGATCAGTTCAATCGCTAAAATTGCAGAAATAATGCCGCCAATTGGCAGATATTGCAGGAAGCCTTCGCGCAACTCGGCAAAATCAACATCCAGCATCATGACCACAAACAGGAACAAAACGGCGACCGCACCGACGTAAACGACGATCAGGATGAGGGCCAGAAATTCCGCACCCATCAGCATGAACAGGCCCGAAGCATTGAAAAATGCCAAAATCAGAAACAACACGGAATGAACCGGATTGCGCGCAGCAATCACCATGAATGCGGACGCCACCGTAACGGTCGCGAACAAATAAAAAAACAGGGCAATGACGCTCATGGCGTTATGCTCTTCCCTATCTGTTGGAGAGCCGGCGCTGAACGCCAATTCCCCTTATTATTGCTTGCCTTGCGACAAACCCATCTGACGACCCCGATACCGGTTCCGCCCGCGATACTGCGCCCTCTTAGCGCTTCCCCCGCCGCCCGTCCATGGGGTAGCGAGGACATTCAAAGCTTATTCGACGCCCTTATCTGTAGGGTGCGTCGATTGCGATATTCCGCGCCAGTTCGCGCTCCCAGCGAGCGCCGTTTTCCAACAGTTTATCCTTGTCGTAATACAATTCTTCACGCGTCTCGGTAGCGAACTCGAAATTCGGTCCCTCAACAACAGCATCCACCGGACAGGCTTCCTGACAAAAGCCGCAATAGATGCATTTCACCATATCAATATCGTAACGCACGGTGCGGCGTGTGCCATCGTTGCGGCGGGGGCCTGCTTCAATGGTAATCGCCTGCGCCGGGCAGATCGCTTCACACAATTTACAGGCGATGCAACGTTCTTCGCCATTGGGATAGCGCCGCAAAGCATGTTCGCCCCGGAACCGGGCCGAGGAATGACCTTTTTCAAAGGGGTAGTTGATCGTCGCCTTTGGTGCGAAGAAATAACGCAGGCCAAGTCCAAAGGCTTTGACAAACTCCAGCAAGAACAGAGATTTACCGGCTTGAGCAATCAAAGACATGTTTACGCCCACCCCATCAGTTGAAGCACGAATGCAGTTAAGAACACCATGAATAGCGACAAGGGCAGGAAGACTTTCCAACCCAGTCGCATCAACTGGTCGTAGCGATAGCGCGGCACGATCGAACGAACCATGGCCATGCAGAAGAAGACGAACAGACCCTTCAGAACAAACCAAACAGATCCATGGATCCAGTTGAACGGCGCTACATCAACAGGTGGCAGCCAGCCACCAAGGAACAGCAACGTTGTCAGCGCACACATCAGGCAGATGGCAACGAACTCACCCAGGAAGAACAACAGGAACGGGGTGGATGAATATTCCACCATGTGACCGGCCACCAGTTCGGATTCCGCTTCGGGAAGATCGAATGGCGGGCGGTTGGTTTCGGCAATTGCTGAGATAAAGAACACGATAAACATCGGGAACAGGGCCAGCCAGTGCCAGTCCAGCAATGAATTTGGCGCCCCCATCATTGTCCCCAGACCGTCTCTTTGGGCATTCACCACATCAGTCAGATTCAACGACCCCACACACAGCAAAACCGTGATGATGACAAATCCGATGGAGACTTCATAAGACACCATTTGCGCGGCTGACCGCAGCGCGGCCAGGAATGGATATTTCGAGTTGGAAGCCCACCCCCCCATGATAATGCCGTAAACTTCCAGCGAAGAGATTGCGAAAACGAACAATAGTCCAAGATTTGGGTCAGCCACTGCCCAGCCGTCAGCAATTGGCACAACCGCCCATGCAGACAAGGCCAAAACCCCGGCCACCAGGGGAGCCATCAAAAACACGCCCTTATTGGCACCAGACGGAATAATCGGTTCTTTTATGACGAATTTCAGCAGATCAGCAAAGCTTTGCAACAACCCCCACGGGCCAACGACATTAGGGCCACGGCGCATTTGTACGGCCGCAAAAATCTTGCGGTCCGCATATAGAATATAGGCAACACCGACCAGTAACAGCACCAGCAGCAGTACGCTTTGTGCCAGCATCCACAGCGGTGGCGCGACGTAGGTGAGGAAGAATTCGGATTCAAACATTATTCAGCCGCCTCCACAAACTTGCCCATCGCTCGCGTCGAGCATTCGGCCATCACAGCCGATGATCGGGCAATTGGATTGGTCAGATAAAAATCTTCCACTGTCGATTTCAGCGCAGCTTTGCGCAAGGCCCCGCCCTTGCGTTTGACCAGGCCAGCAACGCCGGTGCCATTGTCATCGCTTGCAGCAATCTCATCCAGTTCGGCAAAATGCGGGTGGACCTCATAAAGCTGCGCCCGCAATTGGGCCAATGAATCAAAGGCAAGGGTTTGGCCAAGCGATTCAGACAGTGCCCGCAAAATTGCCCAGTCTTCCCGTGCTTCTCCGGGAGCAAACCCGGCGCGGTTGCCCATTTGAACCCGGCCTTCAGTATTGACCCAGGTGCCCGATTTTTCAGTGTAAGCCGCACCCGGTAAAATCACGTCTGCGTGGTGAGCACCAACATCGCCATGGCTGCCGATATAGACGGTAAATCCGCTGCGGCGTTGCATCATGTCCAACTCATCAGCACCGAGCAGGAACAGGACTTCGCTTTCCCGCAGCATTTCGCCGGTATTTTTGCCACCTTCTCCGGGAACGAAACCCAGATCCAGCCCGCCAACACGACCAGCTGCCGTGTGCAATACATTAAAGCCATTCCAGTCGTCCTGAACCACGCCAAGAGCTTCGGCCGCCTTGGCAGCAGATTTCATAATCGCCGCACCGTCCTTGCGGGCAAATGCACCTGCTCCGATAATCATCATCGGGCGTTTAGCCTTGGCCTTTTTATGGGTCTCAAACTGCTTCAGTGAATCCGGGCCGGCGCCCACATAGTGGTAATCGTAGGTCAGGTCGGCCTGTTCGCCGATAACGGCAACTTGCAATTCACCGGTGCGCCAGCGCTTGCGAATTCGGCTGTTGAGCACAGCCGCTTCCTTACGCGGATTGGTACCAATCAGCATCAGCGCATCTGCGTCCTCAATGCCGTCGATAGTTGAAGCAAAGGTGTAAGAACTTCTTCCAAGTGACGGATCTAGCGCAGAATTCTCTTCCCGACAGTCCATGTTTTGAGAACCCAAAGAACGCATCAGCTCGCGCAGCGCAAAAATCTCCTCAACCGAGGACAAATCACCGGCAATCGCACCGACGTTCTCGGCAGTTGTTGCCTGCACCTTGGTAGAAATCACGTCAAACGCTTCTGCCCAGGTCGCCGCGGTCAATTTGCCGTTCTTTCGGATATAGGGCCGATCCAACCGCTGTGTCTTCAATCCGTCCCAAATAAATCTGGTCTTGTCTGATATCCACTCTTCGTTGACCGACTCATTGATGCGCGGCATTATCCGCATTACTTCGGAACCACGCGTATCAACCCGGATTGCCGACCCAACCGCATCCATCACGTCGATGGTTTCAGTCTTGGTTAGTTCCCATGGACGGGCCTGAAAGGCATAAGGTTTGGATGTCAGCGCACCAACGGGACACAAATCAATAACATTGCCCTGCAGCTCAGACGTCATGGCCTTTTCAAGATATGTGGTGATCTCAGCATCTTCACCACGGCCCAACAGACCAAGCTCGGAAACACCGGCCACTTCTGTGGTGAACCGCACGCAGCGGGTACAATGAATACACCGGGTCATGATGGTTTTGACCAGCGGCCCGATATATTTGTCTTCAACGGCGCGCTTGTTTTCCTGATAGCGCGACGCATCCATGCCAAAAGCCACGGCCTGGTCCTGCAAATCACACTCGCCACCCTGATCGCAAATCGGGCAATCAAGAGGATGGTTGATCAGCAGGAATTCCATCACCCCTTCGCGGGCCTTCTTGACCATCGGTGTGTTGGTAAAAATTTCAGGCGGTTCACCGTTGGGGCCGGGACGCATATCGCGTACACCCATGGCGCAGGACGCCACCGGCTTTGGTGGCCCGCCTTTGGCCTCAATCAGGCACATACGGCAGTTACCGGCAATCGACAGACGCTCGTGAAAACAAAAGCGCGGCACTTCCGCACCCGCAGCCTCTGCCGCCTGGAGCAGCGTATAGTGGTCCGGGACCTCAACCTCTTTGCCGTCTACAATAATCTTGGCCATCGCCAAACTTTCCTGTCCTGACCGGCACCTGCGAAACGCAGGCACCCCCTAAATTCTTATCCGCACTTCTGCTCTTGCCATAATTTTACATGTGGCAGATGCGACCAGCCAAAAGCCTTGTCGCTGTTGCCATTTGCATCCAAATGATCAAGCCGTTGTTTGGCTTCTTGAAGAGTTGGTTCATGCCCATCTTCAATCCACCACATCACGAAGGAATGGCTTTGCATTGCGCTAAACCATTGATCCTTGCCGTTATAAATCTTCTTATGCACCGTGTTCCATACAAAGCGCTCCAGATCGGTGGGCGTTTCCCAAACCGATAGTGTCATCAGCGTTGCGGGGCCACTGCAAACCGCATTGCGCCCCTGCTCATCCCGTTGTTCATCAACCATCCGCCAGACAAACCCCGGCGAACGCTCAGCCGTTCCATTCACCCGCGCAACATAATCGGTAAAGCCCCGAGCCGCATCCGACTCGGGGTCAATTTTCCATGTTGATATGTTGAGTTCCGCGAGTTGCATCTGTCACCTACATAAATGCAACTATGGCCATTATGGCCAGGATGAGGTTCATCGCCCAGGCCCCGACATATGCAAATGTGCGCAGGCTTTGCACTTCGGACCCGATATCCTGCACCAGGAATACCGTGTGCAAAACCCTGAAGACGAAGAATAAAATCATCAAAAGGTTGACCCACCAGGCAGATACACCTGCAGCAATACATGCCGCCAACGCGATGGCGATGAGTGCTGCATTTTCGACAGCATTTTGGTGAGCCCGGTTAAAACGATAAACGCCGCTGCTGTAGTCCACATCTGGCGTGGCGCCAGCGGTGATTGAAGCACCGGCCTTTTTGGCACCAACCAGTGCCGACTGAAACAGGGTAGCGATCACAAAAACCAACAAAGCAATTATACCCCAACCATAAGGTGCAACAGTTTCCATCATTTCACTCCTTTAATTTGGACCATCAGCCAAACCTGTTACTCGGCTGCTTCAAGAACAGCACCATCCTTATCGGAACGATAAGTATAGCTGTCGATCCGCGCTTCCATTTCCGGACGGAAATGGTTGATCAGCCCCTGAATTGGCCATGCAGCCGCATCTCCAAGAGCACAAATCGTGTGTCCCTCAATCTGTTTCGTCACATCAAATAGCATATCGATTTCACGCTTTTGCGCGCGGCCCTCGACCATCCGCTCCATCACGCGCCACATCCAGCCAGTACCTTCCCGGCACGGGGTGCATTGGCCGCAGGATTCATGTTTGTAAAAAGCCGCCAATCGGGCGATCGCACGTATTATATCGGTGGACTTGTCCATCACGATCACTGCCGCCGTCCCCAAACCTGACTGAAGCGCCATGAGCGAATCAAAATCCATAGGACAGTCAATGATCTGGTCCGCCGGCACCATGCGCACTGAAGAACCGCCGGGAATGACCGCCAGAAGATTATCCGTTCCACCGCGAACACCTCCGCAATGCTTATCAATCAACTCACGGAACGGAATGCTCATTTCCTCTTCCACCGTGCAAGGCCGGTTCACATGACCCGATACGCAAAACAGTTTGGTGCCTCGGTTGTTGTCACGACCAAATGACGCGAACCAGTCCGCACCCCGACGCAGGATTGTCGGCACCACCGCAACCGATTCGACATTATTGACCGTCGTTGGGCAGCCATAGAGACCCACATTGGCCGGAAATGGCGGCTTCAGGCGCGGTTGTCCCTTTTTGCCTTCCAGTGATTCCAATAACGCAGTCTCTTCGCCGCAAATATACGCTCCGGCACCATGGTGCACATAGATATCGTAATCCCAGCCATTCTTGTTGTTCTTACCAAGCAGCTTGGCATCGTAGCATTCATTGATTGCCGCTTCGAGCGCTTCACGCTCACGCATATATTCGCCGCGTACATAGATGTAGCAGGCGTGTGCGCCCATGGCGAAACCGGCAATCAAACAGCCTTCGATCAGTGTATGCGGATCGTGGCGCATGATGTCGCGGTCTTTACAGGTGCCAGGCTCCGACTCATCAGCATTTATCACCAGATAGTGCGGACGTTCGCTGTCCTGTTTCGGCATGAACGACCATTTCAGACCCGTCGGGAACCCTGCCCCACCACGACCGCGAAGACCGGAAGCTTTGGTCTGATCTATGACCCAGTCTCGGCCGTTCTTGATGAACCCGGCAGTGCCCGACCAGTGGCCGCGCGCCATTGCGCCCTTCAGCGACTTGTCGTGAATGCCGTAAATATTGGTGAAAATCCGGTCTTTATCTTGCAACATCTGTCACCTCAACGCGGCTTCTTGCCAAAGACGCGGATATATTCTTCAACACCGCCCTTGGCCAAGGCTTTGGCTTGTTTAACCCAGTCATCACGATCGATGCGGCCTTTGAAATTCAAATAGCCATCTACCCATTCCCGCTCGGCCTTTTTCCATTTGGCGACCTGCTCAAATTTGTAAATGCCCAAACCGTTGAGCACACCTTCAAGCTTCGGCCCAACACCAGATATCAACTTCAAATTGTCAGGCTTGGCCGGCTTGCGAATTGAGGCCGGCTTGCCCCTGTTTGGAGCCTTGTTTGCAGCGTTGTCTGCGGCCTTGACTGGCTTGACTGGCTTGGACCTAGCGGCCGGTTTTGCCGATGCATTGCCAATATTGCCGGCGATCTTGGCAGCAGGTTTTGCTGGCGCTTTCGCGGCTTGTTTGGAGGTCGATTTGGCAGCAACCTTGCGGGCTTTGGTCTTGACCGGCTTGACTGTCAGCGAGGTCAACCCGCCTTCGGGGGCAGAAAATATTCTGTCAATCTGGGGGCCCGGTTTGATCTGGCTGCCTTTGCCGGCAGCAAAGCTGTCGATGATATGTTCCATTTGCGCGGCGGTCAGATCTTCGTAGCTGTCCTTGAATATCATCACCATTGGCGCGTTGACACATGCGCCCTGGCACTCAACTTCTTCCCAGGACAGATTGCCGTCTTCGGTCACGTCAAAGGGATTGGCGGAAATCTTGTTTTTGCACACCTTAATGAGGTCATCAGCGCCGCGCAGCATGCAAGGCGTGGTTCCGCAAACCTGAATGTGAGCACGTTTACCGACGGGCGCCAGTTGAAACTGGGTGTAGAATGTTGCCACCTCCAGAACCCGGATCAACGGCATGTCAAGCATGTCCGCGATCAGTTCAATGGCTGCTTTGTTGACCCAGCCTTCCTGCTCCTGCGCGCGCATCAGCAAGGGGATTACCGCCGAAGCCTCACGGCCTTTGGGGTAGTTTTTAATTTTGCGCTTTGCCCAGGCCGCATTGCTGCGGTTGAAAGCAAAGGCGGCGGGCTGGACTGACTCTTCAGCGAGACGACGTACGGACATGCAGATTGCGACCGATTTGTTAAACAGGCTTCGAGGTTTCTCTTAGCACACGTTGAAGGAATTGCCAGTCTAGGCAGGCCCGTCATAGCTCAATGTGGGCATTTTTTTGTCAACAAATAGGCAGAACTCACACCCTGCCCCCAATCGTCTTTGAAATTGAGATAAAACAAGCTTTTGCAAGCTGAATATGGATCCCTCTTGCCGCCTTTTAAGGATCAACGGTTCTAACGGTCGACTTCGCCGAACACGATATCCATCGACCCCAAAACAGCACCGACATCCGCCAGCATATGGCCGCGGCACATGAAGTCCATTGCCTGCAAATGGGCAAAACCGGGAGCCCGTAATTTACAACGGTACGGCTTGTTGCTGCCATCGGACACCAGGTAGACACCGAATTCGCCTTTCGGCGCTTCCACAGCGGCATAGACTTCACCAGCAGGAACCTTAAAGCCCTCGGTATACAGTTTGAAGTGGTGGATCAAAGCTTCCATGGAACGCTTCATCTCACCACGCTTTGGTGGCACCGCTTTACCATCCACCGCAGAAACCGGACCCTGGCCTTCCGCAGATAACAACTTGTCAACGCATTGTTTCATGATCTTCGTAGATTCACGCATTTCCAGCATACGAATCAGATAGCGATCATAATTGTCGCAGTTCTTGCCGACAGGAATGTCAAATTCGAGTTCTTCATAGCATTCATAGGGTTGCGACTTGCGCAAATCCCATGCGGCTCCCGAACCGCGCACCATCACACCAGAAAACCCCCATGCCCAGGCATCTTCAAGCGATACAACACCGATATCGACATTGCGTTGCTTGAAAATCCTGTTTTGAGTCAACAGGGTATCAATATCATCAATCATCGCAGGAAATTCATCGCACCACGTGCCAATGTCTTCCACCAACTTTGTGGGAAGGTCCTGATGCACACCACCGGGGCGGAAATATGCTGCGTGCATGCGCGAACCAGAGGCCCGCTCGTAAAACACCATCAGCTTTTCGCGCTCTTCAAATCCCCAGAGCGGCGGTGTCAGCGCACCGACATCCATTGCCTGCGTTGTAATGTTGAGAAGATGGGAAAGGATTCGACCAATTTCAGAATACAAAACGCGGATCAACTGTCCCCGCCTTGGAACCTCAAGGTCCAGAAGTTTTTCAATCGCCAGACAAAAGGCATGTTCCTGATTCATCGGCGCCACATAATCGAGACGGTCAAAATACGGCATTGCCTGCAAGTAAGTCTTCTGTTCGATCAGCTTTTCAGTGCCTCGATGCAGCAATCCGATATGCGGATCGACCCGCTCGACAACTTCGCCATCGAGTTCAAGCACCAACCGCAGCACGCCATGGGCCGCGGGGTGCTGAGGGCCAAAGTTGATGTTGAAATTGCGAATATCGACTTCAGACATGTTCAGTTCGCCTTCGTCTCTTTTTCATCGCCCGGCAGCACATAGTCGGTGCCTTCCCACGGCGAGAGAAAGTCAAAATTCCGGAACTCCTGTCGCAGTTCAACCGGTTCATAAACCACCCGTTTTTGCGCATCGTCGTAACGAACTTCGGTGAAACCGGTCAACGGAAAATCCTTGCGCAACGGATGGCCTTCAAAACCATAATCGGTGAGCAAACGCCTCAGGTCCGGATGGCCGGTAAACAAAATTCCATAAAGATCATAGGCTTCGCGTTCAAACCAGTCAGCGCCGGGAAAAATTTCAACGACGCTGGGGACTGGAGTGTCGGCATCGGTTTTCACCCGCACACGCACCCTCATGTTCTGGCGAGGACTCAGCAAATGATAGACTACTTCAAAGCGCTGAGCGCGCTCGGGATAGTCAACGCCGCAAATATCAACAAAGGAGTGAAACTGGGTCTGCACATCGTCACGCAGGAACTTCATCACCGCAACGATATGATCAGCGGAAGTGGTCAGGTTCAATTCTTCAAACGCAATCTCAGCGTCGTCAATTTTCCCCTCAAGCTTTTCACCAACATAGGCCTTGAGGTCCATCAGATCAGAAACGTCCATGCCTGCCCCCTAGCGCTCAATCGTGCCGGTTCGGCGAATTTTCTTTTGCAACATCAACACGCCGTACAATAATGCCTCAGCGGTAGGTGGACAGCCGGGAACATAAATATCGACCGGTACGATACGATCACAGCCTCGCACCACAGAATACGAATAATGATAATAGCCACCACCATTGGCACAAGAGCCCATTGAAATCACATAGCGAGGTTCTGGCATCTGATCGTAAACCTTGCGCAATGCAGGCGCCATTTTGTTGGTCAGCGTGCCAGCGACGATCATCACGTCCGACTGACGCGGAGATGCACGCGGGGCAAAGCCGAAACGCTCGGCATCGTAGCGAGGCATCGAAAGCTGCATCATTTCAACAGCACAGCAGGCAAGACCAAACGTCATCCACATCAGCGAGCCGGTACGGGCCCAGTTAATCAGATCGTCGGTCGAAGTAACGATGAAGCCCTTATCAGCCAGCTCGTCATTGATTTCCCCGAAAAACGGGCTGTCCTGACCAACCGGCTTGCCGGTATTGGGGTCCAGCACACCTTTCGGTGTGGGTGCGATCAGAGTGGATGATGCGTCTTGCATGGCGATTTTTTCCGTTGAAGGCAGTTTATTCAATCAGAGGGGATCAATCCCACTCCAATGCACCTTTTTTCCATTCATAGGTAAAGCCGACCGTCAGCACAGCCAGAAAAATCATCATTGACCAGAAGCCAAACCAACCCAGGTCGCCAAAGCTGACTGCCCAGGGAAACAGGAACGCGACCTCGAGGTCAAAAATGATAAACAGGATGGCCACGAGATAGAACCGAACATCGAATTTCATGCGCGCATCGTCGAACGCGTTGAAGCCACATTCATAAGCCGAAAGCTTCTCATCATTAGGCGCACGATAGGCAATGATGAAGGGCGCAATCAACAAGGCCAGACCGATCATCAGCGCGACACCCATGAAAATCAAAACGGGCAAATAGGACAGCAACAATTCTTGCATTTCAGGCTCCCTGGAAATGATACAAGAAGCGATAGCCGAGGCGACGGTTCAAAGCAAGTTTGCAAAGGCAGCCCAGTGCCGTTTTTGAATGAAGACGGCCGCTTTTTTGTCACTCCAAATGTTGGGCGCATTTTGTGCGCATTTTCTGGTGAATCCAGCTTGACTTAATCCGGTCGTATACGTATTGCGTTGTCGACCCGAGGGACCAACCATCCTTCGACCCACGCGGGTGTAGCTCAGTTGGTTAGAGTGCCGGCCTGTCACGCCGGAGGTCGCGAGTTCGAGTCTCGTCACTCGCGCCACTTTTCTTGCAGAAAGGTGGGCAATAGCCGAAAGGCGAAATGTTGGGCGATTAGCTCAGTTGGTAGAGCGCTTCGTTTACACCGAAGATGTCGGCAGTTCGAGTCTGTCATCGCCCACCACTCGCCTGACTGGCGGTGGACTCTTTTAAAAAATGCCCGATTTCCGACTTGGTATTTATTGAGTGAAGAACGGCGCTTCCAGCAAACGTTTTTCCAACACCGACCACAATTCAGGGCTGGCGGCCTGGATTTCCCGGTTCATTTCAAGAACCCGTATTCGGGCAATGTCATTTTCAACCCAGCTTTGACCGTTGGATGCCAGATTTTGCAGGACAGGGTTTATTCGGTCGACGGCTTTGGCAAATTTCGATTCTGCGGTCTGTCGCCCTTCAAACTCCTGCCAAAGTTGCAGCAATTCACTGCCCATTGCCGGTGGCAACAACCCAAAAATACGTTCAGCGGCAATCGCTTCCTGTTGGGCAATCGCGGCGCGCCCAGCAGTATCATAGACAAATACATCGCCTGCATCGATCTCAACAACATCGTGAATCAACAGCATTTTGAGCACTTTCAGCTGATCCATTTCCGGTGGGGCATCTTCAAGAAATATCATCGCGGTCAGAGCTGTTTGCCAGGAATGTTCGGCACTGTTTTCATAACGGTCCAAACCGACCGGCCTGGTTTTACGCAAAACGCCTTTAAGCTTTTCCAGTTCGAGAATGAATTCGATCTTGCTGTGGATCTGGCTCATCAGATTCCTAACCATTGAAAAAATGAAAGCCCCGCCCTAATCGGCGAGGCTTCCAAAATTAGACTGAAAAATCGATGATTAGTTGATTTTGTCTTTCAGGCCTTTACCAACCTTGAAACGAGCCACGTTGGCAGCCTTGATTTCAACAGGTGCACCGGTCTGCGGATTACGGCCCATTTTGGCTTCGCGACGAGAAACCACAAAGTTTCCGAAACCGAGCAGTCTGACATCATCGCCTAGTTTCAATGAGTCGGTAACGGAGTCAATAAAGCCCTCAAGAGCCGCACCGGCTTGTTCTTTGGTAAGGTCGGCCTTTCCGGCAATGGACGAGATCAATTCTTGTTTATTCATAGGAGACATCCTTGTTGTAATAACTCCCTCGTACGCACGACTCACCAAGGTTGCCGTAGTTTCGCCTTTTCAGCGGACCGAAACAATACGAAAGCCCAGAAAATAAGGGTTTTGAGACAAAATCCTGCAATAATATTCAAGTTTTTGGAGCGAAATCTCGCCGTCATTGGAGGAATCGCCGGATGGAAACCAAAATCACCTGCAGACCATTGCCGACCTGCAGGTGATTCTCATTTTCATTGGGGCGTTTGATTGGCGAATTAATCACTCACATCTAGTGGGCGATTCTTGCCTCATCATCGGCAGCTTTGGCAGCAAGAGCAGCGGCCTCGGCCTCCTCTTCGTCCCATTCCACCGCTTCTGGCATAGCAATCAGAGCATGGGGCAAGACATCATCCAGATGCGCCACAGGGACGATTTCCAAAGCGTTTTTCACGTTCTCGGGGATGTCTGCCAGATCTTTGGCATTGTCCTCGGGAATAAGCACTTTGGTGATGCCCCCGCGCAATGCAGCCAGTAGTTTTTCCTTCAACCCGCCGATCGGCAGCACCCTGCCGCGCAGCGTGATTTCGCCGGTCATCGCAATGTCCTTGCGTACTGGAATTCCAGTCAACATCGAGACAATCGCGGTCGCCATCGCAGTACCGGCGCTAGGACCGTCTTTGGGTGTTGCTCCTTCGGGCACATGGACGTGGATATCACGCTTTTCAAACAGCGGTGGTTTAATACCGAAATCAATCGACCTTGAGCGTACGTAGGAAGCAGCCGCAGAAATCGACTCTTTCATCACATCTCGCAAATTGCCAGTGACGGTCATCTTGCCCTTGCCAGGCATCATGACACCTTCGATGGTCAACAATTCGCCGCCAACTTCGGTCCATGCCAAACCGGTAACAATGCCGACCTGATCTTCCAGTTCCACCTGGCCAAAACGGAACCGCTGAACACCAAGATAATCGTTGAGATTTGATCCGGAAACTTTGACGGTTTTCGTTTTGCCTTTGGATTTCAATATTTCTGTTACGGCCTTGCGTGCCAGAGTTGCCAGTTCGCGTTCCAAATTACGCACACCTGCTTCGCGGGTGTACAGACGGATCACGTTTTGCAGGGCATCGGCAGTGATCGTCAGCTCCTTATCCTGCAAAGCATGATTTTTTATTGCTTTGGGGATCAAGTGACGGCGGGCGATTTCAATCTTTTCGTCTTCCGTGTAACCGGCGATGCGAATGATTTCCATTCGATCCATCAACGGACCGGGAATGTTCAGCGTATTGGCGGTTGTCACGAACATGACGTTGGACAGATCGTAATCGACCTCAAGATAGTGGTCACCAAATGCATTGTTCTGCTCCGGGTCCAACACTTCAAGGAGAGCCGAAGAAGGATCACCACGGAAATCCTGTCCCATCTTGTCGATCTCATCGAGCAAGAACAGAGGGTTCGATTTTTTGGCCTTTTTCATCGACTGAATGACCTTACCGGGCATTGACCCGATATAGGTGCGGCGATGACCACGAATTTCAGCTTCGTCACGCACGCCCCCCAGCGACATACGGACAAATTCACGCCCTGTCGCGCCGGCAATTGACTTACCCAGCGAGGTTTTACCAACCCCGGGAGGGCCAACCAGACACAGAATGGGGCCTTTGATTTTATTGGAGCGGCTTTGCACAGCCAAAAACTCGATGATGCGTTCCTTGACCTTTTCAAGGCCGTAGTGATCGGTATCCAGAAACTCTTCAGCAGCAATAAGATCGGTTTTAACCCGCGATTTCTTGCCCCACGGAATGCCCAGCAACCAGTCAAGATAATTGCGCACGACTGTCGCTTCCGCGCTCATCGGGCTCATCTGCTTGAGCTTCTTGAATTCAGCTTCGGCTTTTTCCTTGGCTTCCTTTGACAGTTTGGTTTTGTTGATCTTTTCTTCAAGCTCGGCCATCTCGTCGCGGCCTTCTTCGCCGTCACCGAGTTCCTTTTGAATAGCCTTCATCTGCTCGTTCAGATAATATTCGCGCTGGGTTTTCTCCATCTGCCGTTTGACGCGGCCACGAATGCGTTTTTCCACCTGAAGAACCGAAATCTCAGCTTCCATCATGGCCAGCACTTTTTCAAGGCGTTCCCTGATCGACAGAAGCGACAAAATATCTTGTTTTTCGGAAATTTTCACCGACAGATGCGAAGCAATCGTGTCGGCAAGTTTGGCATAGTCTTCAATCTGAGTGACTGCGGTCAAAACCTCCGGTGAAACCTTCTTGTTGAGTTTCACATAGTTCTCAAACTCGGGAATCACCGAGCGCGACAATGCCTCGATCTGGACTTCATCTTCATCAACATCAGGCGCCGGAACAGCAAAAGCTTCGTGATACTCGCCATTATCGGTAAAGCGGGTGACAGAAGCGCGCTCATAGCCCTCAACCAGTACTTTTACGGTGCCATCAGGCAGTTTCAGCAACTGCAACACGGTCGCCAGAGTACCAATATCGTACATCGCCTCTGGTGAAGGATCGTCGTCGCCAGCGTTTTTCTGGGTGACCAGCAAAATCTGCTTGTCATCCTGCATCACATCTTCAAGCGCAGCTATCGACTTCTCCCGCCCAACAAACAGCGGCACGATCATGTGTGGAAAGACCACAATGTCTCGCAAGGGCAGGACTGGAAACAGACCACCATCGGGGTTAAAATCGATTTCTTTTTTGACTGCATCTTCGTTGCTGTCGTCTGACATAGATATTTCCTTACATTATTCACGACCGCATTGAGCGCATCACGAATCTCTGACGCTAGAATAGCCGCCATTTCAAGCCATGCACACCACCACCATCGCCACATCAACGAATTTTGGTCATTAGGGTAAAGGCGGAACAGTCGCACAGCGTGTTCTGATTGAATGTGGGAAGGGCTAATGGCAATTCAAGGCAATAATATTGCTGAATCTGATAAAAAAAGCCCGCAACTTGCGTCGCGGGCCTATTTTATTCGCTTGGCAGTTAAGGTCAGGCACTTTCGGCCTTCTCCTCATGCCCCTTATCCGCATAGATATAAAGCGGTTGAGTGTTGCCGTTGACGACTTCCTCGGAAATCACCACTTCTTCGACCCCGTCCATACCTGGCAGGTCAAACATGGTTTCCAACAAGATGGATTCGATAATCGACCGTAATCCACGTGCCCCGGTTTTGCGGAGAATCGCTCTTTTGGCAATAGCCCGCAGCGCATCGTCCTGGAACGACAATTTGGTCTCTTCCATCTCAAACAGACGTTGATATTGCTTAATCAGAGCGTTTTTCGGTTCCGATAAGATCTCCACCAAGGCATCTTCATCCAGATCCTCAAGAGTTGCCAGAACCGGGATACGACCGACGAATTCGGGAATCAGGCCAAATCTGAGCAGATCTTCGGGCTCAAGGTCCTTGAACAATTCACCGGTCTTGCGGTCGTCAGGGCTCTCTACGCTGGCACCGAAACCAATGCCGGTGTTGCGGCCGCGGTCAGAAATAATTTTGTCCAGACCGGCAAACGCACCTCCCGCAATGAACAGGATGTTGGTTGTATCTACCTGCAGAAACTCCTGCTGCGGATGTTTACGGCCACCTTGAGGCGGAACTGAAGCAACCGTTCCCTCCATAATCTTCAAAAGCGCCTGCTGCACCCCCTCACCCGATACATCACGGGTAATCGAAGGATTGTCAGACTTGCGCGAAATCTTGTCGACTTCGTCGATATAGACGATGCCCCGCTGAGCTCGCTCAACATTATAGTCAGCAGATTGCAGCAGCTTCAAAATGATATTTTCTACATCTTCACCCACATAACCGGCTTCGGTCAGTGTCGTGGCGTCGGCCATGGTGAATGGGACATCCAGAATACGCGCTAATGTTTGTGCCAGTAACGTTTTACCGCAACCGGTCGGGCCAATCAGCATGATATTCGACTTGGCCAGTTCAACATCATCGTTTTCGGTAGCGTGATTCAGGCGCTTGTAATGGTTGTGCACCGCCACCGCCAAAACCCGTTTGGCGTGGGGTTGACCGATGACATAATCGTTAAGCACATCCAAAATCTCCTGAGGAGTTGGCGTGCCATCTGTCGACTTGACCAGACTGGATTTATTTTCTTCACGAATGATGTCCATGCAGAGTTCGACGCATTCATCGCAAATGAACACAGTTGGACCTGCGATGAGTTTGCGAACTTCGTGCTGGCTCTTGCCACAAAATGAGCAGTATAGCGTATTCTTGGAATCGCCACCGCCACCACCGCCACCGGAGTTTGAAACTTTGCTCATAACTTCCCTTCTACCAAGCGGCTTGCCGCTCGTTTGCCAGACCCGCAGAATACACGTGTGAATCTGTTATAGTTGCACCATTTTCGCCACAGAATGATAAATGTAGCAACAACCAATTCAAAATTCCCTTAACACGCAGGCTTAACACCTGAGTGAACGAGAATTTACCTAGGTACCGCTATCATCTCCTTCGATTTCCGCGCGTGAACTAATCACTTTGTCCACGACGCCAAATTCAACAGATTCTTCTGCTGTCATAAAATGATCTCGATCAAGTGTCTTTTCTATGGTCTCGTAATCTTTTCCTGTGTGTTGGACATAGATTTCGTTCAATCGCTTCTTCAGTTTCACGATGTCAGCAGCGTGCCGCTCAATGTCTGATGCCTGTCCCTGAAACCCACCCGACGGCTGATGCAGCATGATGCGTGAATTTGGCAGCGCAAAACGCATGTCCTTGCTGCCGGCGGCCAGCAACAATGAACCCATCGAGGCGGCCTGCCCCATGCACAAAGTGGCAACATTGGGCTTGATGAATTGCATGGTGTCGTAGATTGCCATGCCAGAGGTCACGACGCCGCCCGGCGAGTTGATATAAAGCGAAATTTCCTTTTTGGGATTTTCCGCCTCCAGAAACAATAATTGGGCGCAGACAAGCACCGCCATGGAATCTTCCACCGGACCGGTGATGAAGATAATGCGCTCTTTCAGAAGGCGCGAAAAAATATCATAAGACCGTTCACCACGATTGGTCTGTTCAACAACCATGGGAACCAGATTCATGGCTGTATTTATGGGATCCTTCATAGGACGCCTTTCTTCGGGGGATTCGCTGTTAATGCAGGAAAAAGGTTGAAGACTAAGAGAGGATTAACATCGGCGAATTCAGCACAAGTTTCTTTGCTCCAAAACCACCGACGAATCTGTTGAAGCTAAAATAGGTTAACCAATGCCGGAGTTAAAGGGGCGAAAACTGTCAATTATCCCGCAAATGTCGAATCGAATTGGCGTAATAGGCAATCAGGTCGATTTGATCGGGCACAATTGAGTAATGCCCCGCATCTTCCTCCACCACGCGGCGCATGGTCAGCATGCGCAATCCAGTTGAGACAGCGTAGTCCATGTCTGAACGCGGCAGATGAATATGAGCGCCCGCATGTTCCAGCTCCTGCAACAAATGATAGACTTTGGACCGAAGCTCAAGAATGCCGAGGCCGGAACTTCCTGCCTCTTCAAACAAAGTTGCCACCAAGGCAACCGGCAAGACAGGCACGGCCTGTCCGACCCTTTCCATTAAATCAGAACCAAACTTTTCAACATTGGCAAAGAGACGTTTTTCATTTTGCCCGGCAAAGTCAATTCGGTGCTGCTTGCTCCAGTCTGTCAGGGAAACTGGCTTTCCGAAACTAGCACAGGCATAGCCATATCGATAAAATCGGCCTTGCACCCACAACAGCATCAATTTCAGCACAAAACGCGACACTTCCAAAAACCCAAATTGAAAGGTTCGCTGGCCAATATTCTGGTCCCCGGCACTCAACAATACCCGGTCCTCCAACACCCGGTCATAATTCACACCGACCGGCACAAATACGACGTCGCGGTGTTCTTCGGGATCAAAATCACTGATCATGTAGCTCAGCAGGCCAAATTTTGGCGCCCGCAACAATCCGTCAGGCGATAGCCCACCTTCGGGAAAGATCGCTTGCGTCACGCCGGAACGGCTGGCCATCGCCACATACCGTGCCAACACGCGACGATACAGGATGTTGCCGGATTCCCGTCGGATAAAATATGCCCCCATCGCTCGGATCAGATTTTGCAAAAGCCAAATTCGCGCCCATTCCCCCACCGCATAGGACAAAGTGGCCGACGCAGATGCCAGATAGGTAACCAGCAGATAGTCAACGTTGGACCGGTGATTCATCACAAAAACAACAGTGGCTTCAGGATCAATTGACGACAACGCCTCGGCGTCTCGGTCCCCAAGACGCACCCTGTAAAGAAATGTCGAAACCCAGCGCGACAATCGCGTCCCAATGCCCGTGTAGGCATAGGCATTAAATGCCGGAACGATTTCACGAGCATAGCGTTCAGCCTTGGCCATGGCGACATCGCGGGGAATGCCAGCCTCGCCAACATGCTGTTCCACTGCTTTGACAATATGTGGATCGAGCAGCAGCTGGTCAATCAGAGTTTGCCTGCGGGTAGTTTTGAAGGGCTGGATGCGAAGATGCAGCCGGGTGTTGAGTTCTTCAATGGCGGAATTTGCCTTTCGGCGAAAAAACCAGCGCACCCCCGGCCGAATTATTCTGTCGAGCAAACCAAAGGCCCCGAACAAAACCAGCAAGACAATAATCCACAGTGGCAAAGTCACGGGATCAAACAGACTGCGCCCCTCCCAAACCAGCAGGCTAAAGCTACCGGTCTCCCAAAATGAAAAAAGGCGGTCACCTGGACCGCCTTTTGAAAATCTTCAACACCAGTTATTTCATTGAATACTGAATACGGGTGCCAATGGCATAGGCCCAGTCATCACCCTGCCGGTAGAACGAGCCACTGCCGCCACCACCTGGGCTGTCGCCAACTTCATATGGCACCCCGGATGTTTCAGTACTGCTGGTCAACAGCGAAATTGAGCCGCCAAAACTGACACGCCAGTTTTCATCCAAATCGTAGGCAAGACCACCATTCATAGACCATGTATCGGTGTATCCGCCGCCAATGCCCTTATCCCATTTGACACCAAATGAACCCGAAAGGTCTTCGGTCAATTTTTTCTGAACCCCGGCTTCAACCGTCCAGCCGTCGGAATATCCAGTGGACAACACTTTGTTCAGTGCACCAAATGGGTTAACTGGAACAAGAATGTTCAAAGTTTGAACTTCACTCCAGTCCATCCAACGCACCCCACCATAAAGCAAGGTGGTTTCGTTGATGCCTGACTGAATGCGGGCCGAAACGCTTTGGGGAAGTTCCAAATCCAAATATGCCGGCGTGTTCAGCAGGTCCTCTGTTGCATTGTAAACGCGCTGCGTGCCTTCCAATTCAAGATCGATAGCGGAATCGTATATTACCTGCGCGCGCAACGCATATTGCGGAATTTCAAATGATGCACCGAGGCGATATCCATATCCCCTGTCGGCCTCAAAGGCATAAGTATTGGTATAGTCGCCAGCAAAAGATCCAGGAAACATCACTTGAGGAATCACTGCGTTGACCGCTGCCAAGTAAAACGGGTTTGCCTGATTGGAGCGACTGGCTTCAAAATCTGTTGACGTAACACCAGCTATCACACGCATACGATAACCCTTGCCGACATCAAATTTATACGAACAGGTCCCGTCGATACCAACCGAGTCGATCTGAAACGAGGACTGAACATATTCGCCCTCAAAACCCGAACTGACTTCATTATCGAGAAAGTAGGGCTGATGACCGCGCACGGCGCAGTCGATATTTTCATTGATGCCAACCTTCAAGTCGCCTGAAAGCAGAAAATAGTTCGGCGTTGCATCAGATGACGTAGAGCCGCCCGGATCAGCACCAGTCTGATTGGTACCCATGGCTCCGGTATAGCGGCGCTGTGGCATGGCATATCCAAGAGCCCCCTGAATAACCAGGCTCTTGTCATTGAACAGCGCACCACCTGGGTTCACACCGTCTGTTGAAAAACCGCCAGCCTGAGCAGCGGTGGCTGAAATTGCTGTAGCAGCTAATGTCAGTATTAATTTCTTGTTGGTCTTCACGTGCCCCTCCGTAAAAAACTTCTGTACCGTGTCCCGCACAGACTCAGTTACATATTTATGCCATATTCTTAGCGGACGGGGAATTTCAATAACGTTTACGTAAATCAATAATGAGCGCCCGTGCCATTAATATCACAGGCCAGTTTTATCCGCGCATTTTCAAAGGCATATCGGCCCACCAATAAAGACTTACAGAGAAACCACTGAGCAATCCCGTTCAATGCAGTAAAACGGGCCACTCAATTAAAGTACAATGGGCCTTTACTCGTAACTTTTCACCCGCTCCAGCGCCTCAACCACTTTCTTACGCCTGGCCTGTGCATCGACAAGTCGCTCGCGGTTTTCCGCTATTATTGCTTCAGGCGCATTGGCAACAAATTTTTGATTGGCAAGCTTGCCAGACAATTGCTTGATGTCCTTGTCGAGACCCGCCAAACCTTTTTCGAGACGGGAAACCTCATCTCCAAAGTCAACAACACCCTTCAATACCAGGCATATTGTAGCTTCACCCACGACGATTTGAGCTGACCCTTCAGGAGCCGATTGGGAACGAGAAATATCTTCAGTCCTGGCAAGCCGTTTTATTGCCGCATCGTGGACGACCAGTCGTTCGCCGGTTTCTGCATTTGCTCCAACAACCACCAAAGGCGTTTTCAAATTGTCCTGGATGTTCATTTCAGAACGTACCGACCGGATTTCCGTCACCAGATCGACCAGCCAGTTAATTTCAGCAGCGGCGGCATCGTCAGCTAAGCCAGGCTTCGGCCAGGCTGCATGTGTCAGCAGGGTATCGCGCGGTTTGGCGCTGGTTTCGGCCCACAATTCTTCGGTCATGAACGGCATGAACGGATGCAGAATTTTATAAATCTGATCGAGAACATACGCCGCCACGGCCTGTGCTTCCACCTTGGCCTCGGTGTTGTCGCCATTAAACATCGGCTTCAGGAGTTCCAGATACCAGTCGCAGAAAGTGTTCCAGACAAAGCGATAGGCTGCCCCCGAAGCATCGTTGAACCGGTATTTTTCAATATTGTCGGTGACTTCAGCAACAGTTGAAGAAAGCTCCGTCAAAATCCAGCGGTTCAATTGCAGTTTCACATTGGCCGGATCAAAATTGTCGGCGTGAGCAACATTGTTCATCTTGGCAAACCGCGTGGCGTTCCACAATTTGGTGCCGAAATTGCGGTATCCGGCAACCCGGGCCGGGTCCAGTTTCACGTCTCTGCCCTGAACTGCCATGATCGCCAGTGTGAAGCGCAACGCATCAGCGCTGAATTCGTCAATGAGGTCCAGAGGGTCAATGCCATTCCCCTTGGATTTGGACATTTTGGCACCATTCTTATCTCGTACCAGCGGGTGCATGTAGACGGTGTGAAACGGTTCAATTCCGTTACCTTCCTCATCCTTCATGAAGTGCAGCGACATCATGATCATTCGCGCCACCCAAAAGAAGATGATGTCAAACGCGGTCGACAGCACATTTGTCGGAAAATAGGTTTTCAGCGCGTCGGTGTTTTCCGGCCAGCCCAATGTCGAAAACGGCCACAGGGCGGAAGAAAACCATGTATCCAGGACGTCATCGTCCCGGGTAAGATCAACATCATCGCCATAATGGGCCCGGGCTTCTGCCTCGGCGTCCTCGACCGTGCGGGCAACAAACACCTTGCCATCTGGTCCATACCATGCCGGAATCCGGTGCCCCCACCACAATTGCCGTGAGATGCACCAGGGTTGGATGTTTTCCATCCAGTTGAAATAGGTATTTTCCCACATTTTGGGGACGAATTCGGTGCGCCCTTCCCGAACTGAAGCAATTGCCGGTTCTGCCATGGTTTTGGCGTCAACATACCATTGGTCAGTCAACATTGGCTCGATGACCACGTGGGAACGGTCACCAAATGGTTGGGCAATTACCTTGTCTTCAACGCCGCGATGGAAGCCAAGTTCCTCGATCTCTTTCAAGACCAGCTTGCGTGCATCATAGCGGTCCAGACCACGGTAATGTTCAGGCACATTATTCTCCGCCGTCACAATCATTTTGGCTTCCCCGTCCATCAGCGGGATCAGCGGAATATCGTTGCGCCGTGCCACCTCATAGTCGTTGAAATCATGAGCTCCGGTAATCTTGACCGCACCGGTGCCGAATTCCGGATCGGGATATTCGTCGGCGATGACTGGAATGAGACGCTCGGCAATCGGCAGGCGGACCAATTTGCCGATCAGGTTTTTATATCGCTCGTCATCGGGGTGCACTGCCACAGCACCATCCCCCAACATCGTTTCAGGGCGTGTGGTCGAGATGACGATTTCTTCAACGCCATCTACAGGTCCATCAGCCAGCGGATACGCAAATGACCACATGTGGCCATCGACTTCCTTCTGCTCGACTTCAATGTCGGATATGGCGGTCTGGAAAACCGGATCCCAGTTAACCAAACGTTTGTCCTTGTAGATCAGCCCTTCTTCGTAGAGTCGCACAAAAACTTCCAACACAGCTTCGGACAGACCCTCGTCCATCGTAAAGCGTTCTCGTGACCAGTCGCAGGAGGCGCCCAGTCGCTTCAACTGGTTAAATATCGTGCCGCCGGACTCAGCTTTCCACTCCCAGACTTTCTCGATAAATTTTTCGCGACCCATGGCATGCCGGTCGGGTTGCTGCTCTTCGGCGAGCTTGCGCTCAACCACCATTTGCGTGGCAATGCCGGCATGGTCCATGCCGGGCTGCCACAAAACGTTTTTGCCGCGCATGCGTTCGAATCGGATCAGGATGTCCTGCAATGTATTGTTGAGCGCATGGCCCATATGCAGCGATCCGGTTACATTGGGCGGTGGGATTACAATTGTGTAGGGGTCTGCGCCGTCTTTTGCACCAGCTCCGGCAGCAAAGGCGTTGGCTTCGTCCCAACGTTTGGCAATACGGGGTTCTACGCTGGCAGCGTCGTAATTTTTGTCCAACATCGTCTAACTCGAATTGAAAAGCGCTCACACGCAAATAATCTTGACCTGTCTAAAGACAAAGCCTGGCGTCAAGTCAATAAAATCCGAATTAACTGGGTCTAAGAGGCCTGTTTTCCGCGCGCGACGCGTTCAATTTCTTCGCGAACCAGCTTTTCGACCATACCAGGCAGGTTCTCACTCAACCATTTGCGAATTGTCGGACGCATCATGTTAGCGAGCATTTTTTGAATTTCGTGTTCCTTTTCCGCCAACATCGTGCTTGCCATTTGTTGTGCAATCGCATGAGAGGTGGGCAGGACGGGTCCGGCAGTAACAGCAGGAGAAACGACGGCTTGTGCTGGAGCTTGTGGTGTTGTTGCTGTATTGGGCGCTGGTGCCACGGGCGTCGCGCTGGCCGCCGTTGCTAATGATTCCATCTTTAGTTTTCCGCGTACGCGGTATTTATCGAGCCGCGCATCGGAAGAAAGGCCTGCAGACGCCTCTGACACTTCACGGCGTATTTGTCGCACACGTTCTTCAAGCTTTTTTGGTACCGCAGTCATCGTATCTTCGTCTGGAGATACCGGATCATCGGATTGATCAGACCGCACCATTGGACTTGCTTCGCTACTATCGATCACTGGATCCTGTGCTTGAGTTTTCGCTTTGGCAGCAGGTCGAACTGTGTTCGGTTGAGAACTTGCATTGATGGTGATTTTTCCGGGCTCAGCGGGGGGAGAGACCGGTGCTTCGGTCGTCAGGTCTTGCAATTCTTTTTCAATCGCAGCTTCGAACCCGGCCTCCAGATCAGCTTCGAAGGCTTCATCCAGCTGGTTGCTGTTGGATGGGTCGATAGGATGGGAATATTGCTCACGATCCTCCAACGACGTTGCGGCCTCATCATCAGAGATAATTTTCTTGATGGAACTTAGAATTTCATTCATCGACGGCTCGTCAATGTCCGGCGCTTCAGATTGGTCAATCTTCTTGGCGGAATTGGAATCCTGGTTCGACATGAGATTTCCCCTGATCCGGGACGCGGATGGAAGCGTCACAACTGATTCGTGGGAACAATATAACTCAATTCAAAAATTAAAGAGCCTGACCGGGCGCTATTTCTTCAGTCAATCAACGACCTGATGGGGTGCGCAGTCCGATCCACATGTCTTTGACCTCGTCAAAATGGTGTTGTGGATCGTAATGACGCACAGCCAGACCAAGACGAGAGCTGTTCAGACGTCCCATAGCCGATACCAATGCATAGCCAGCGGTCACCCGCCTTTTGCGGGCACCGACCAAGGACACCTGTGCATCCAGCACTCTACTTTGAGAATCCAGCACTTCCAACTGGGTGCGCTGCCCGACATTTCGCTCTTCAATGACGCCGTCCAAAGCCAGTTTGGAGGCGTTGACGGTCGCCTGAATAGCGCGAACATTGGCATTTGCCGCTTGCAGCGAAGACCATGCCGTTACCACAGCAGCCCGGACTTCATCTCTTGCTTCATCAACCTGAATCCGGGTCTGCGCCAGAGTTTCTCGTCCTTCGCGCACCCGAGAGCTTGCTACCCCGCCCTGATAGATCGGCACAGATAAATTCACAGTGGCCGAAACAGAAGAATTCCGATTGCCCGAACTGCCGGAATTGTAGGAGCGATTGGCATTGCCGCGCAGCGAAAGTGTCGGCAGGTAAGCGCCTTCCAGCGACTTGACACTGAATGCAGCAGCGTCGACCGCATGTTGGGTCAGGCGGATTGCCGGGTGTTCATTCAAACCAACCGCAATTGCTGTTTGAAGAGCATTTGCATAGAGATGGCCGGGCCCATTTGGCCAGGTCAAACTGCTTGGTGTGCGGCCAATGATCTGCTTATAGGTGGCCCGCGCCGAAGACAGGGTTGCCTGGGCAGCAGCGAGAGTGGCTTGTGCCGTACTCAGGCGGGCCTGGCTCTGCGCAACATCAGTCCGTGTCCCTTCGCCGACATCCAGTCCGGCTTGAGACGATCTGAGTTGTTCGCGGAGAAAACCGATATTCTGACGACGGATCGAAACGATCTCTCCTGCCTCAAGCACGTCAACATAGGCACTAGCTGCAGATTGCAAAATCTGTTGTTCCACCCGGCGCAACTGCTCGCGGCTGGCCTTGATGTTGGCTTCAGCAGAAGCGATGTTGTTGATGGTACGAAATCCATCAAACAGGTTTTGGCTGATTGTAATGCCGTAACCATAGGGATTGGTCGAAGAATTTCCCATACGGTTGCTCGTCGTACGCGCAAATCCCCAATTGGCGTCTCCCATTATTGTCGGACGGTTACCGGATTTGGCCTGAACAATCTTTTCATCAACCGCCCGGGTCGCCGCACGTTGGGCATTGAGTGTGGGATTGTGGTTATAGGCTGCAGCCAAAGCCGTTCGCAGCGATTCTGAATTAGCTTGCTGGGTGGCAGCAAAACAGGCTGATGTTGCCAACAATAGAACAGACCAACGCATCCTAAACTTCTCTCTCTCATGACCCGACAATGTAGGGCCATTCCGCATCGATAAAGCGCCGAGGCAATGGGTCACTGTAATCAATTTTCAGTCCCGTGCAATCCGGCGAAATGTAAAGATGCACCTCCTCTGCAATTCTTCTGGGGACACCTATTCCCGGGAAACCAACTGGCCTGGTTCAGAATACGAACGAAACCTCTTTTTCAAACCCTGGCAAGGGCATTACCGCACAATTGAATGCGTCCCGCGAACCGATGACATTATTATCCCGACTATATATCCGTGCCACACCTGCATTGCCTGTACCTTGCACGACAACCAGTCGGCCACCATTTTTTAACTGGTCAATCAATTCATCCGGCAGGTTTTCAACAGCCCCGCCGACAAAAATGACATCATAGGGGCCTTCACTTGCCAGGCCTTTTTCAAGCGGACCATTGGTGACAACGGCATTGTCACATCCAAGATCCATCAAAGTCTGGGTGGATTGAACCGCCAGGTCCTCGTCGCTTTCAACAGCGACAACCGAACTGCACAATTTGCTCAAAATTGCCGTTGAATATCCGCTGGCGCAGCCGATATCGAGAACGATGTCGTCTTCGCCAACTTCTGCCAACTGGATGAGTTTTGACATTGACATGGCCTCCATCAGATAGCGCGATGCGCCATGAGAGGTCAGTGGCAGGTCTTCATCAATATAAGCAAGCGGCTTTTGGGCAGCGCTGACAAAGGCTTCGCGGGGAACCGAAAGAAATGCCTGGAGCACATTGTGATTGGTGACGTCGTTTGGCCGCACCTGGCAATTCACCATGGTTTGGCGGGCTTTTTCGTAGTCAATCATCACTATATATGGACTCCCGAAAACGACATTTGCAACCACCCAGCAGCTTTTGGAGGCCTCGCCCGGAAAAGGCAATTTCCAATACATCAAGTGGCTAACATTAGGTGTGGCTAAAGCACCCGTCATTGAGAATCAAGGGCAATTTTTGAAAACTGCCACACCTTTTTGGTGGAGCACTTGAGGCCAAAAGCGGAAGAGATATGGGAAATATCCCACCAATCTGCACATTGCCAATTCGGCATTTTGTAGCAATCTATTAAGACTCAAGAATGGAGGTGAGAATGGCTTCGAACCTAATGGCCCTGACAAATATATTTCTCGGTACCGGCGCTCCTTATTTGTCCTAAATTCCAAAATGTGTAAGAATTCAACGATGCCCAAGCCAAACCACACGTTTATTTACATAATCGTCGGCCTGCTCATTGTGGCCTTCGTCTGGTTTGTCGATGTTGGGTTCCACTTTGACCGAGTTATTGATTTTTTCAGATAATCAAAGCGACTTTTGTATTTTGGGGGAATTACTGGCCGTTGATGGCTGGCACAGTAAGCCGCTGCCCTGGCAGATCCAATATTTGTTGGATTTGGATTTTGACAGCCCGCTGTTCTGCATTCAGCTCGACCAGCTTGAGCTTGGTGTCATTGGTGTTCAACTTCAATTGACCGACCGATCCTTCAGGCGTCGTTTGTTTCATCAACACGATGTATGCCGCGGGTTTGGTTACCTCTGCGCGAAGAGGCCTTTCAGAAACGCCAAGACAATGAGCGACAGGGTGTCCAGATGGTTCAAGCAAGCTGGAGTTAATTTTATTACCGGGCACAGCGTGAGAAAGCTTGTTTCAACTGAATTGGCAGGAACCGGCGCAACCGATGAGGAAATGAACGGTGCATTAGGCTTGACCGGTGCTCAAACCAGCAAGATTTACACCCGAAAAGCCGATCGAGCGATTCTATCTAAAAACGCCGTTACCAGGCTTATGAATGAAAAATCTGCCACACCTGGAGATCCGGTGTGGCAGATCGCCGGAAATTACAAAAGAAATCAAATGTAGAAATACAGCTTGGAGGCCTCGCCCGGAATCGAACCGGGGTGCAAGGATTTGCAGTCCTCTGCGTAACCACTCCGCCACGAGGCCTTCCGTCCGCTGCCGGACCGGTGTTTCAATAGGTTGGGGGCAGATTGCCGTCAACCCACAAACTTCTGTTCTGAACCACAACCTTCGCGCATCCAGAACCGGACGGAATTCAGTGCTTTGATCCTTTGTACCGGTGCGGTGATTTGGCGCCCGAGAGGTTTTAACCTCCATGCCGCATTTCGGTTCAGTTGACACCGGGCCTATATTGGGAATTTACTGACCCGGTTGGGCCGAACACGCGAGGCCCAATGCGAGTCCACCGATCAATTGGATACTTCAACCCGGCAGTTGGCTTCAGATCAGCCGCCTGTGGTTCTGTGAGTCCGGATACGAGCTCAAAATACGCTGGTTTTGCGGTCTGGTCACAGCAGCATCCACCAGATCACCAAGCCCGGCCACAACCTCTTCATCAGAATCTTGCAATTGCTGCCGTCAAATCCAGCACCGTTTGGCGTTTTGGGCGCGCAACACGTGTTCGACAGTATTTCGCCCAGAGTAAATCGACCGAAATATCACAAACGAATTGGGTGAGCCGCGACACCCATGACAGATAATGAGGAACTAGACGAATGGTGCAGATTTGCGTCCAGCCCAATATTGTCAGCGAGGTCAGAGAATACCTTGAAAGAAGTAAAAGCGGTCTCGATACGGGCATCGAATTGCCGTTAACATTACAACTTGACGTCGCGCCCGACCGTGTCTGGATGGATGCACTGAAAAGTTTCGTTAAAGGAGGCAACACGACTTTAATAAATCAAGTCGACTTTCAACTCGATTCCGATTTGGTGGTTTTCCATCTGGCAATTGAAACTCCAAAAGGCGCTACTGCAGTGGATTTTCTGGAATTACTCTGTCTGGAACTGGAAAAAGTTACGCAATTAGCTGTCGCCGCTGCTGCAGACTAGATAGAACCAGACTTTTGCAAATCGACAAATTGCAGCCTTACTTTTCTACTTGGTTTTGCGCTTTTCGCGGCGCCAGGCTTTGAAACTTTCCCACCAGCGTGACAGTTTCACTGTCCAGCGTCTGCGAAAGCGTCTAACGGAAGCAAAATCCTGCGACAGGATCAGCAATCCCAGGGGAATCATCCAGAAACCCAATATAGGCAGAAAACCGAGAATGCCTCCGACAACCAGCGCCACACCTAAACAGGTACGCCCCAGCTTTGTGGAAGGTGTTGGCAGGCGAGAAAGCAAAATAGTGTCCGATTCTATCCGATTGTGCTTGCGAACCGATGTCTTCCTTTGTAAAGAGCCCCGGTGCAAGCGCACTGTCGCTTAGCGATATAAGTTCCCCGGTAGCTCAGTGGTAGAGCAATCGACTGTTAATCGATCGGTCGCTGGTTCGAATCCGGCCCGGGGAGCCAGAAAATCCAAAAAACTCAATGTTTTCAACGAAAATGTGGACCACGAAACGCTCATAATGGCAGTGTGTAACGCTATGTTTGCTTAATTGTGGACCACGTTTTCTTTTTCCACAGGTGGTTCTCCACAGCTATTTCCGGCTTGTGGACAACAAGATTCGGTTCACCGTGCGGTCACCCGCATTGGTGTGCCGTTCAGGTGTGTGGATCATGCATTGCTCCTAGTACGTGAAGATGATTCAAAAACCGACGACAAAGCAAGTGTTGATTTCTCACACAGTGGACTGCTTGTTCTTGGGGCACAGGATCTCAACTTCAAGTTCTGAATGTTACGGTGGTTACAAGGTTATAACGCAGCAATAGAAACTAAAAAGCTCTATTATTCATAATTATGTCGTGTTCACTTAAGTAAAAAAGTTTTTAACTGCGCTGGCAGTGTCGCTACACTCTCACCCGTAACGTCGCTGTTTCTGGCCGGTTGATCGAGTCGATCTTGCTCGAATCCTCTCCGCTCGTCGCTCCCCAGGCTGACCAAAGGGGAGGACGGATAGTTCGGCTATTCGATCAGCCGGCCAGGCACGCGCACAACTCGAGCGGATAGGTGGTTTGAGCGGATGGGCGCAGCAATCGTCAGCTGCGGATTTAACGAAATTTGGTGCGGTCGCCAATTCCTACAACTCAATGGAAAAGAACCTTTGACTCAGTTTTCGAATATCAACTGGAAAACTATACCCTCATGGATAGAAAATCTGGTGCATGTTCTGGTTCCGAAGAACCCGAACGAGCTCATTCACGGATACATAGAAGGCTCCTCAAAGAAAATTGAGTGGATTAAAGTCTATCACGAACTGATGGAACAATTTCTACCACCTCTGTTGCGATTTGATGAAAACGACTTCTTGAGATCAGCTTTAGAACTGCACCAATTGAAAACCAGCGCTTCAGATGAAAAGTGGGACGCACCCCGCGGAAGGACATTGGCGGCGTCAGAATCAACTGCATTCTGGCTGACTCCGCCCGCCGACTGGGGCGCAGACAAATTTGAATTCCACCAGTTGATCGCCAGCATTGGTTACCACGCAACGCAAGGACCAATTTACGCACCGACCGTGGTTAAAAAGATATTTGAGCTGCGCGAAATGGCAAAAAATCTCGAACTGCACGACTCAAAAATAGACGAAGCGATAGACGAGGAGACCATGGTAATGGCGATAAAAAAGGTGGTTAAAAAACACGCAGGATCTACCTAATTTCGCCACACGCCGCCCCCCCCCAAAAAATTGCACATTTATACGCATAGGAAGGGGAGAAACCGGCACGGTTCGGTCTATCTACAAACAAGCCGGTTGGCTCTAGGAGGTCGCTATGCGCTTTTACATTGCGGTTGTTCACCAGGAAGGGGAGTTAGCGTACGGGGTGCAGTTTCCCGATGTGCCGGGTTGTTTTTCCGCCGCCGACGAGCTGGATGATCTTTACGTCAATGCCGGCGAGGCGTTGGCTCTGCACCTGGAAGATGAGGCCCTGCCCGAAGCCCGGACGCATGGCCAGGTTCGCCGCGACCATGAGGTAGCGGGCTTTCTGGCCGAGGGGGCGTTTTTGATTGCGGTGCCGTTTGTGCGGCGCAGTGGCCGGGTCACCAAGGCCAACATTACCATGGATGCCATCCTGCTGTCGGCCGTCGATCGCACCGCCAAGGATCGCGGCCTGACCCGCTCGACCTTTCTGGCCGACCTGGCGCGTCGTGAGATCAGCGGGCGTTAAGCCAGCTTAGATTTAATCCAGCCGCTTCACCAGATTTTAAAGTGTCCGTCAAACCGAGGGAATCCCAAAACGCATAAATTTGTCGTGTTTAGTTAAGTGCAAAAAAGTTACTGCTGAACCCAGCAACGTTGCTAGCAAACTCCAGCGGCGTTGCTGGCTTTGGTCGGTTGATCGAGCTTGGCGCCGCGGCCCTGTTCTACGGCTTTCCCTCAAAGCCCAAAAACGGGGGAAGCGGATGGGGCCGCTATTCGATCAACCGGCCAGGTACCCGCGTAGCCCGTGCTGCTGGATGGTTTGAGCGGATGGGCGCAAAGGAGTGCAAGCAATGAGCATTTCAAAGTCGGACGATGAAATTTCAAGCCTGAGGGAGGAATGAATATGACTGAAGAAGAACAATCCGACGAATACGCGCCGGTTTACATCGTGGACGTTAGTGTTGTTTGTTTGTCGGGAGGCTTTAACCAATTGACAATGCACCTGTCCGGCCGCCCGAGCCTTACGTGGTGGAAGTCTTTCAATTCCAACAAAACTGACGGCGAACATACTGAAATGTCTCAATCCATGAAACCTAGCAGCGACTTCAATACACTTGTGGCAGAGGTCCCAGCGCCGTACTCTGATGAGTACGATTGCATTAGTTATGTGTTTGAAAAAACTAATAGGGATATGGCGTTGAGAAAAGAGTCCGACGACGCCAGGAGAACCGAGCTTTTCAAACTTTTGGGTTCTGCTGTGCATCCAGATTTTCGCGTCAAATAGAACAAAGATGAATAAGACGACGGAGCTTGGCGCTACTCCCGACGCAAAGGCCGATCACGATTGACCTGGACCCGGGTAGGCCGTGGGTTGCGGAAGCGGGAACTGACATTGCCGGGTTCGGGGTTATTGGTGCCTTGTTTCCAATATTCATATTAAGCCAGTCGCCGGTGACCCCTCGCCACCGCTATACCCGATCCAGATCTTCCTGCTGCAGGTGATCGAACAGGAGCCGTGACGCCGCCGGGCAGCAACTCATAGCGCGACAGCAGCACCAGGTCGGTGCCTTCAAAGGTCATGCGAAATTCGTTGCTGCGCAGCCGATTTTTTGCCAGCCAGTGTGGTCAACGTCCGCTCGGCATCGATGGCAATGCTTTACTCTGAAATCGACCGGCCATTGCTGCCGGCCATCTTGATAATTTCTAGTCATGCATGTGGTCTTGTAAGTAAGCTGGAGGCTGTTTTATTCGCCTGCTCGACGCTTGAGGTCTAGTTCCAGAACCGACTGCGAACCGTCCAGGGCAACGTTATACCGAATATCTTGCAGCGATGAATTACGTCTGCGTATGTGCGGCGAAAGTCGTCCACCTCAACCCGAGCTATCCATGGACCGGCAGTAAACGTTCCATTGTCCCGCACCTTTGCCGGTCCTGGCCTGATCGCCACGGGCACGTCCTGCCCGGCGCGTTCCCCCAGATGCCAATCAAAGGCCACAAAGCTGCAACCTGGCCTCAACCTGGCACTTTCAATCCAAAAGGCTGTGTATGGCCCCCTGCCTTCGAAACCGGCCTCTAAATACTCTGCCGGGTCACTGGCCTTGGTGGACACTGCATTGAGCAACGTCATCGGTTTGGCGGCCGGAAACCATCGACCCTCGAGATTGGTGATATATGACCAACCCACAGCCAGCGTCAGCAACCACAAGACAGGGTGAACATGAAATCGGACCGTCATTTGCCCCCCCGGAGAGACTTCCAAAGGTCGATTATTTTGTCAGGACTCGATGTGATGGAGATAAGTGATCTGACCAGCCCCTCACCGGTCAGGGCAAGCAGAGCAGCAAGAAGAACTTTGTAATCCTCAGCCGGCAATTGGAGATAATTTAAGAGTGGATTCGTGAATGCCCAAGCAGCAAAAAGCGCGGTAACAACAGCCGCGAGCACCTTCGGGATACTATGGGACTCCGAAGTCACCAACTTTACCAGAATAGCTCCAAAGACTGCTACCCAGAATGAGAAATCGTGGCCAAAAATCATAATCGCGGGTCTTTCATGTCTTCGGGAGAATTGGTGACAGGAGTTGCCAGGAATGACCGGCACCAACGATGCAGGCCATGCCGCTTGTTTTGGTTTGCAAAGCCGTCCAACTGCCCTTTTTATTGGTGTAGATTTCAAGCGTTGATTTACCCGTTGCCGAAACCCCAATTGCCCGCGGCGCTTCCTTGTATTTGGTTTTCAGCATTTGAACCATTTTAGCCCGCTCACCGCATATCCGAACCGCCCCCTGCGCTTGATCCATCGCCGCAAACATCAGGCCCAAGAAGCCCGCCAGCATCCCCGACCAGATCAAGGTTCTCATTTCTGGCACCCCTTCGATCGGCGGCAGGTGCGGTTATTGCTGGCCACTTCTTCTGCAAAAACTCGATCGTTTTTGGCGATATAAATGGCCGTCGCGCGCTTTGGCGTCATCAGCTTGAAACCGGAACCAGGCGAGCCGCCGGTGGTGCTATTGCACCCCGCCAACAAGCTCATCAACCAGATCATCAGTATCCATTTTGCGTAGCTCATCGTTCTGCCTCATTGTTTTTTTGAGATTGTCCAGATTTGCGCGATCGATCTTGTTTTGCAGACCAGCTGCGCCGCGCTGGCGCTGCGAATATCCATACAATTCGACTGCGCCCCATAGCGCCGCCACGATCGCCGCGACGGCAGCCAGCTTGTGCAACAGCGACAAGCCGCCAAACAGCGCCTTTACGCCGCTAAACATCGCCCTGCCCTACGTCTGGCCAGCTTGCAGCAATTTCCGGCCGACCTATGTGCTTGCCGGTCATATGATCATCGATGCGGCGTTGAATAATGACATCGGCGGCCCGATCCTTGCGGATCTGTCGCCAAACAAACCAGCCAGCCCCCAGGACAATCACAAGCCCCATGATGTACGGCCCATAATCACTGAAGAAAGCAACTATTGGCGACAACGCGCCACCGATGCCCACGATCTTATCGGTAAGGCCCTCATCCTTGATTTTTTCTGCCTGGCGGATTGTTTCAGACTTGCCGCGCAATTCTTCTTCCACGGCCGCGACGGGTTTTGTCACGGGCTTTGGTTCTGGCCGTGGCACTGGCCTTGTCACCGGCTTTGGGGTCGGCTTTTCGATCGGCGGCCGAGCATTGAGTATGTAGCGCGAAAGCTTGCGAACGTCGCTTACCCGGCGCGACCAGCCTTTGCCGAATGTTGTCCATAAAAGCTGTTTGGTTTTGCGATGGCGAATGCGTTTCATATACGCCAGGCGATCATCACAAAGTCGGTTGATCAGCTCGGATGGATCCAATTTTTCAACGGCCGCGATCGTCGCCGGACCAATCCTGCCATCTTGCGCCACGCCAACAATGGCCTGCAGGTATTTGGCCGCCCGGCTCCAACCGCTGTTGATGGCAAAGTCACAAACGCAATAATCCAGGCCCGATGGCAGATAATCGGCCGACACCATGTCCCAATAAAACCGCTTATAAACCATCGAAACTTGCGCAATGGTGATCTTTCGCAGATCCGCCTTGCTGCCACCTGGTTTGATGTATTTGCGGAACGTCGCCAACGTCACGCCCTTGTTAGTCGCGCCGCCGGGGTCCTTTGGATTGTCCACATATCCGCCTTCATGTTTCAAGAAATGCGGCATCGATCGCGCAAAGTTTCCTTGCATCGTGAATTTCCAATCATGGTGTTGTTGAAGTTAGCCGGCAGCGTTGCTTGGAACGGGCCAGCATTGTTGAATCTGTGTTTTTGAACTTGTTACCGGCGCGATTACCGGCGCTTGGATTTCCCTTTGGCGAGAGCCAGCCAGCCCAGCACCTGCGTTCCCGCCGCCATCATGGCGCCCATGGCCTCATTTCTGGCTTTCACGATATCCACCATGTTGAGTAGGGCCACATGTCACTCACCGTCAGCCTTGCAACGATGAACTCAAACGCCTTCCGGCCAGGTGGTGCAATAATCCATCCCTAGAAAGTCAGGTAGCCGGTCACTTGTGAGTTGTTGGTGTGACCAGGTGTCCACGAATTTGTCCAAACATCAAAAGGGGATGAGTTAACTGCCAAGGCCGTTAGAAACCCGTTAGCTTCTCCGCGCCCCTTGCCACCATCTTGTAGCACTTCATCTGCATCTTGGCCCGAAAAGTTCCCCGTAGGGGAAAAGTTACTATAGTTGTTTTTACAACCACCACCGTGGACCAAAATAACAGGGGCAGATGCAACCCCCGCATTAATCAGGTTAGTGATGCCGGAAAATTCGTTGTTTTGATCCTCTTCAACACCGTTGGCTGTGAGACCAGAGAAGTCGATACCCGTGTATACCATCGTGCACCAAGCATTCTCATCGTTAGCCAACGCAAACATATAAGGGGGCGTTATCAAGTCAGCATTGTTTAAAGCTTTGGCGTACATGTTTCCATGTGTCCCCTGCGTAGGATTGACCCTTGTATAGGTAGGAGGGGTAACGTGTTTGCCAGACCGTGCATCATCTATGTTGACCCAGATAATCGCCAGATCGCCAGCAGCCGCGTCTGGATGAAATGCAACTGTGGCGTTATTGTTTACAGCCGAGCCGGACACAACACCCCCCACATATTTGATAACGGTGCTACCCCCAGCGGCCCCTAAGTTCGGCATGATACCCGGCAGCATTACTTCAGCTCCTTCGCGGTCATCCAAGCTGCGTCAATGTCTGCATCAGTCATACCAATCTGAGGGGCCAGGAGTTCGAATAGATCGTCGGAGCGTTCGAACTCCGTGCTGTACTCATATTTGGCACGCGCAACAGCGCGGATCGCCGCGTCTTCGATGCCTGAGATCGCTGCCTCTATCTCAGGACCCTTACCTAGCAGTTCCACCATGGCGCGGAACTGTACGGGTGTGAGGGGGTAATCAGCAGGGTCCGTTGAGGTTTCTGGTTGGGGGGCCGGAGTGGGAGTTGGAACAAGTTCTAAACCTATCGCTTCAAGATCTTCCGTTGACCAGAGCTTCTCAATGTTCGCAGGGTGCTTAACACCGTCGATAGGCTGTCGTGCATCCCAGAGTTTTTTATCACTGATGAAACGTAGGGCCATTATGAAACCTCCAATACACTTAGGATTAAGATGCGGGTCGGCGAGATGACGTCGTAGTAGAGGATGTCCTCCGCATTAATTTCTGTGGACAGGACAGGCGGGTCACCATTTGCAAACTGAAAGCCGGAGGCGAATGAAAGCGTTTTTCCACCTACAGCCTGTACCACGCGGATGCGTCCTCGCTTTCCGACTGTAACGTTCGTCGGGTAAGTGAGCGTCTGGTTGTTGGTTAGGCCGATCTCGAAGTCAAAGGCCTTCGACATGTCCCACGGGATATAGCCGGTGCTGATCAAATTACCTTCAACCGCGACAGCATCCCACACGACATTCGTGGTGAGAACCTTGGAGGCTCCACTGGTGCGCCATTCGTCGGCAGTTGCTGGTTCAAGGGAGAGGGCTTTACGTGCAGCGCCATAGTCAGCCAGACCACTAAGGTTTTCAGACTTCAGCATGTCACCCGTGCCATCACCATCGGCACCATCAGCGCCTGGGGGGCCAACAGCACCTGTAAGACCAGTTGCCCCCTGCGGCCCAACTTCGCCTTGCGGGCCCGTCGCACCCTCTTGTGCCATAAGTGCCCAATAAAGATCCGACGATGCTCCTACTCCCGGCTGTGTTATACCAGCCGCACCCGCATGGTCCTGAATGCAGATGTAGGAGGAGCCATTGTTTTCAAGAGCGTGGGTTGGGTTTGTAGCGGAGTAGATGCCACCAAATACCCACCCACCGGGTAGCCACTCGATAGAGTTGCCCGGTAGCCCAGTCGAACCATTAGCACCTGTGGGGCCATCAGCCCCTTCATCACCTTGGGGGCCAGTGTCGCCTTGAACTCCCTTAATTGAGCCATCAACCACCCAAACGCCTGAGACTTTCAAATAGGTGTCGCCATTCGTGATGTTGAGATACGTGTCGTCATCCGACCCCAAGCCTCCG
>JABABQ010000064.1 GCA_014238155.1 Rhizobiaceae bacterium | reverse complement strand
TAAACCGATTTATTGTACAAAATTTTTGCCTGTTTGCGACCGGTATAATCCTGTCAATTGCCCACCGTCTGACGCCGTGCTTTGATATATCTGCTTGGGGCGTTCTGGCAGTCGGAGATAGTCGAATGCGCCTGACTTTGAAGCGTCATCGCCGGTGAGTTGTTCCGACCGTAGCATCGATCTCCATCATCGATATCAACTTGCTTGGTCCAACTATAAAGGGCAAAGGCATGGGGCGCACACTCACGTGCAAAACTTTCGACGCCGCGACCCGATCGGGCCAACGCGACCAACTGATCCCTGAATTCCGCAGGTTGCGGGTTCCTTGTTCTCGGCATGAAAAACCTCTGCCCTCAAAAAACGGAAAGTGTCCGTCGAACCGAGGGAACCCCAAAATGCATATATTTGTCGTGTTTAGTTAAGTGAAAAAAATTTTAACTGCGCTAGCGGTGTCGCCACACTCTCACCCGTGGCGTCGCTGTTTCTGGCCGGTTGATCGAGTTGATCTTGCTCGAATCCTCCCGCCCGTTGCCCAAAGGGGAGGACGGATAGTTCGGCTATTCGATCAGCTGGCCAGGCACGCGGACAACTCGAGCAGCTTGATGGTTCGAGCGGATGGGCGCAAATGAGGAGCTCTAAATGAAAAACAGTATTTCCAAACAATCACTATTGGCGCCGTTGCTACTGGCACTCTCCACTTCATATTCCACCGCTGCTACAGCTAGTGCTGGATTCCACGTCCCCAGCACTCAAACGTTCATTGAGCACAGCGGCGGGTGCCGAAAAGCATCGCCTCCTGGTCAGTGCTGCCACGCTGGCTCGCAACCCTATCACTGCCATTAAGCTGTAAATCAGAGTGGGTTGAGTTCGTCTTAGGAGTCGGCGAAAATGAATGACGAAGCTAGGATTGAATTACTCCATAAGATGGGTGAAATCCGCAATGAAGCGGACGTAGCGGAAATAGCAAGACGCGCGTATATCCCCCAACCCGACCTTCTAGGTCGCCTTGAAAACATTCGCAAAATTTTGGGTGAAATGGAGACAATGCTTGATGATTCTTCTGAGCCACAAACGCTCCTTCGTTAGCGACAGTGCATTTCAATCAGTATCGTGCTGGCCAAGGTGTCAAGCTCTGGCCCGTCCTGATATACCTTACCCTGATCACACCATCAATGGCCGGTATCAAAGAGCGTGGGGTCCAATCCTGTCTCTGTAAAGGAATGCTGCAGGAAGTTGAAATGCCCTCTGGGGGCCGTGCGGATTGTTTGAGCGACGAACACGCGATCGAGGTAGATCGATCGGGCAAATGGGCGGAATCGATAGGCCAAGCACTTTATTATGCTCAACAGACGGGGAAACGCGCCAAGGTGTTCATGTATTGCCGTGAGAAAGTCGGTGCGTCTTGCATTGCCCACGGAATCCGTTTCGATTTGACGGTCAGGCAATTCAACCTGCCGATTGAAATTGAATCATTTACCGAAGCTGAGATACGGGCCATGTGCGATGGCAATATCTCTAATCCCCAACTGGAGCAGGACTAAGCCGGCGTGGCAGCAGATCCAGTATTTGTTGGTTTTGCGGCTTAATTATTCCCTGCTCGGACTTCATGTCGATTATCTTGAGTTTGGTCTCATTTGCATTCGGTTTCAACTTTCCCGCCACCACTTATAAAACCAGCTTGCGCTCAGTGCTGAGATTTGCAAAAAATACTCAGTCAGGTGCCTCTTGCGAGAGGAGAATCGGGAAACCGGGGAATATCCGGTGCGGGCCCACCGCTGTAACGGGGACGAGAAGGCATAAGCCACTGGAGCGATCCGGGAAGGCGCCGTTGCTCGAACGATCCGAAGCCAGAAGACCGGCCTGATGACACAGCATGCTTCTTATGGACGGAGAAGCTGCGCTGTTTGAACCGAAGGAGGCAGATTGTGCCTGATACGTCCATCTGCGCCCCGAGAAAAGCACGAGTCTTCTCTCAGATAGAAAAACAAGCGCTCTACGATGTCATTGAAAATCGCCGTGACGTGCGGAACGAATTTCTCCCCGATCCCGTTGAACCGGATACACTGCGGCGCATACTAAAGGCAGCACATGCGGCACCATCGGTCGGGCTGTCAAAACCGTGGAATTTCATCCTGATCCGCGACAATGCGCAGCGAGCAAAAATGAAAGCCGCTTTTCGCAAAGCAAACGTCGAAGCCGTGGCGATGTTTCCTGAGGCAAAGCGGTCAGCCTATTCTGCTCTTAAGCTTGAGGGTATTGAAAAGGCACCACTAAACATCTGCGTTACCTGCGACCGCGCCCGCGGCGGAGAGGTCGTGCTAGGGCGCACCCACAACCGGGACATGGATTTGTATTCGACTGTTTGCGCGGTGCAGAACCTCTGGCTCGCGGCAAGGGCAGAAGGCGTGGGGGTTGGCTGGGTGAGCATCTTCAATGACGCCGATCTGAGGACAATTCTCGGGCTACCCGGCCATGTCGCTATCGTCGCGTATCTCTGCGTCGGTTATGTGGATCAACTATTCGATAAGCCAGAGCTTGCTGCTCGGGGTTGGGCGTCCGAGTCCGAGTTGAACGCCTCCGTGATGGAGGAAACCTGGGACGAACAATTAGGAACCAGGTGTTACTGAAGCAGCTGGCAGCTGCGATTTGGTACTTTGCAACTCAGGTACGGTGCAGCGAATGTCAGGTCTGGTCAAAGCAGAGTTTCGGACCAGCAGCGGTACTGTAAATGGTTATGGGATTGCGGAAGACAATCGAGTCTTTTAATGATAGACTCTCGACTAAGCCTTATTCCATAAGGGTTTTCATTGTAGGAAAACGGCCGTTTCAGCCCGTTTAAACCGATTTATTGTACAAAATTTTTGCCTGTTTGCGACCGGTATAATCCTGTCAATTGCCCACCGTCTGACGCCGTGCTTTGATATATCTGCTTGGGGCGTTCTGGCAGTCGGAGATAGTCGAATGCGCCT